>NZ_VTVA01000001.1 GCF_008638345.1 Pseudomonas saliphila
GACGGGATTGCCGGACGCTTACCGAGCGCCAGCAATGCATCATCGCTTCTCGACAGGCCAGCATTGAGGATCAGCTCCAGAGCTTCTCCGAGACGGACGTCCCGGCCCTTCTCTGAAGCGAGTCGGTCTGCAATACGGATAAGCGGGGTGATGTGGAGGCGGTGAAGATGAAGGTTGAAACGGACAAGAGGTGTTGCAGTGTGAAATGACATGGATAAGCATCCTAGAGGTTCGGCCTTGCGACAGACACATGAGTTAAGGGGATCCAGAGATCACGACTCGAAGTCCTGATTCTCCATAACTGTGTGTTAATCGATCTTCGCCGAACTGGAGGGGATGTCGCTCCCCCTCCCAAGACACCCTGGTGCTTGCTTGTGCGTGCTTATATGCAACTGACCGGACCGCGGTTTTGATCAGTGTACGTTCATGTCTACTTCATATCGCTGGGTAGGCGGAATCGCTTGCATCCAGAGCTGCTGTTGACGAGCGTATTCCTGCTCGTTGGCAAACCATCCCCGGAGCGTAGGCGGCTTACCCTCATCGAAGACAAGGTAGTACGGAACGTATCCCTTCCAGTATTGGTGAAGCGAGTACTTCCACACCAGATTACCCTCAACGAACTGGGACTGAGCAGGTTGGCCGAGAACGGCCCGCACTTCTTCGGTCGTCATGCCGGGAATCAGCGCATTGGTCTTCTCGACACTCCCCATCCCTCCTCCCGTCCCGGCGCAACCGCCAAGCGCGAGCATCGCCATAGCCAGCCCTACGATCCCGATCCTTTTCATCGTGCCTCCTCCTGATAGAAGGGCCAAACATAGCATCAAGTAGTTTGGGTAGGTACACAGCGCAAAGGGATCGAATCAGAGGTGGTAAACAGAGGTGGTAAAACGAAAAATGGGCGCACCCCCTAAGTCATTGATTTGACTCGAAAATGCACCCATTCTTTTCATCTGGCGGAGAGAGAGGGATTCGAACCCTCGATACGCTATTAACGTATACACACTTTCCAGGCGTGCTCCTTAAGCCACTCGGACACCTCTCCGGATCTTGAAGGCAGGGTAACCCCTGTGTCCAAGGCGCGCTAATTTACCGAAACATCCCTGCTTTGGCAAACGCTATTTGCTTGATACCACTATAAATTTGGTCGTTACCTGTGAGACTCGCCGGTCAAATTTAACTTGGTACACTGCTCGTCATACGTGGCGTCTGGATGCCACACCCACGATGAGGATGAATGCATGAGCGCTCTGGTTAGTTACGAATTTGCTGAGGGTATCGCCCGATTGAATCTGGACAACGGCAAGGCCAACGCCCTGTCGCCGGATGTGTTCGCGGCATTCAATGCGGCGCTGGATCAGGCCGAGGCTGACCGTGCGGTGGTGGTAATCAGCGGCAAGCCGGGGATTTTCTCCGGTGGTTATGATCTGAAGGTAATGACTGCCGGGCCGGACCAGGCCAAAGCACTGGTTGAACTGGGCTCGACATTGTCGCGCCGGTTACTGTCCCACCCCTTCCCCGTGGTGGCGGTGTGTACTGGGCATGCGATTGCCAAGGGCGCGTTTCTGCTGCTGTCAGTCGACTATCGACTTGGCGTCGAAGGCCCGTTCAAGCTGGGCCTGAACGAGGTTGCCATCGGCATGACCATGCACCACGCCGGCACCGAACTGGCGCGGGCACGTCTGACGCCCGCTGCGTTCAACCGCGCGGTGATCAACGCCGAAATGTTTGCGCCGGAGACGGCGGTCACCGCAGGTTTTCTCGACGAGGTCGTATCGGCCGACCAGCTTGAGGAGCGCGCCCTGGAGGTCGCTCGTCAGCTCGGGACACTGAACATGACCGCTCACCGCAACACCAAACTCAAGGCGCGCCGCGAACTGCTGGAGCTGCTCGACCGCTCTATCGAACTGGACCGTCAACACTCTGTATTAGGCTGACGCTGCGCCGGCACTCAGGGTTGAGTATCCTGTCCGCTTCGTCATAACGGCTGGGCAATATGGATTCGATAACGCAGGCAATGCTGGGAGCGTCCATTCAGGGCGCGGTGCTGGGTCGCTGGCAGGGACGCAAGGCGTTGATGTACGGCGCAATGCTCGGCACCTTGCCCGATATGGATGTGGTGATTGATTTTGGCGACGCGGTGGCGGATATGACGTACCACCGCGGCTTCAGCCATTCGGTATTTGTCCTCGCCGTGGTCGCTACCCTGCTCGCCTGGCTGGTGCGCAAAGTGTGGCCGCATGCCGAGTATTCGGGGCGCAGGCTGTTTGCCTGCATCGCCCTGATCCTCTTTACTCACGTGCTGCTGGATGCCTTTACCACCTACGGCACGCAACTGTTCTGGCCGCTAACCACGCCGCCGGTGGCGATCTCCAGCATCTTCATTATCGACCCGCTGTACACCGTGCCGCTGTTGTTGGCAGTAGTCGGCTGTCTGCTGTTTGGCTTGCGGCGCCGGGGCATCCACCTGCAGTACTGGGTGCTGGGCCTGAGCAGCCTGTATCTGGCCAGCACCCTGTTAGGCAAGCAGATGGCTGAGCGTAATCTGGAGCAAGCGCTCGAGCGGGATGATATCGCACCACAGCACACCTTCATCGCACCGACGCCTTTCAATACCCTGCTCTGGCGTGTGGTGGCGGTGGATGGCGATGACTATTACGAAGGCCTGGTCAGCTGGCTCGATTCCAGCCCGCCGGCGCTTGAACGGCTACCGCGCAATGCCAGTGCGGCGCAGCCGGCGTTGCGCGATTCTCCGCAGCACGAACGGCTGCGCTGGTTTACCCGGGGCCTGCTGCGCTATGACCTGATCGGCAATGACTGGGTAGTGACCGACCTGCGCCTGGGTATGCCGGGCTATCACCCGTTCCGTTTTGCGCTGGCAACACGCGACGCTGACTCAGGCACATTCGAGCCCATCGAGCATGTCGAGTATTGGCCAGAGTCCGACGCGGATTGGTCGCGACTGGAAGACCTCAAGCGCCGCGCCTTCGACGAGGAGTACGCGCTATCGATCGCCGCGCTGGCAGCTGATATGGACCAACCTGCGGCCACAAGCAGTTCAGCAAGCAATGATGACTGAAGCGTCCCGCTCCGCACTCTGCGATAATCGGCGCTTTTGCGCAGCACACAGGCACTCCGATGATAATAGGCGATAGCGTTCAGGCCATCCCGCAGAGTAGAAACAGGCTGGCCATGGCGGCGGCATTGATGGCGATTTTCACCACCATTTTCGCCAGCAACCTGCCGACGCCGTTGTATGCCGTATGGCAGGTTCAGTGGGGCTTCTCCTCCATGGCGCTGACCGCGGTGTTCTCTGTCTATGTCTTCGGTGTGGCCACGACCCTGCTGACGCTGGGCTCGCTATCGGACAAGCTGGGCCGCCGGCAGGTGCTGGTGCCGGGCATGCTGCTGACGATCATCAGTGCCGTGATGTTCATGTTTGCCGAGGATATTGTCGATCTAGGCGTTGCCCGCATACTCACCGGGATAGGCACGGGGGTCATCACCGGCGCGGCTTCGGCTGCCGTGGTGGAAATGGAGCCGGATGGCAACTGGGCCCGGGGCGCCACGCTGTCCGCACTGTTTTTCACCCTGGGCGCCTTTGCCGGACCCACGGTGAGTTCATTGGCCTTGCGCTGGGGTATCGACGCCGGCCTCTGGCCCTTCGTAATAATTGTTCTGCTCAGCATGACCACCATTGCTCTCTTGCTTACAGCGCCCTGGCCAACGCATCTCGGACAGCGTCGCGCAGATTTCAGCTGGCGGACCTGGCGGCCCACGAGGATCAAGATGCCGCGAGAGATGCTCGGCGTGTTCGCCTTTGCCGGCGCAGCCATCAGTCTGGCGTGGTCGACCGGCAGCCTTTACGGCTCCCTCGGGCCCTCACTGGCAACCAATCTGGTGGGTATCGGTGACCGCTCCACGGCGGGCTTGTTCGCCGCAGCCTGGCAGCTGCTGGCGGGCATGAGCCAGTTCGCCTGTCAGCGCCAACCGGTCAGCCGCATGTTGCTGTTAGGCCCCTCTACCTTGATGGCCGGGTTGCTGGCGATGGCCGCGGCGGTGTTGTTCAGTTCAGCCTGGATTTTCGCCTTTGCCACCCTGGCTACGGCCTTTGGCGCGGGCGCTACCGGCGTGGTGGCGATTGCTTCAGTGAGTGAAGTCGCGCCGCCGGCTGACCGCGGGGGTATTACCTCGGCGTTCTACTTGCTGGCGTATCTGACCATGGCCACCGTTGTGCTGACGCTGGGCTTTCTCAGTGATCTGATTGGTCTGGGCAATTCGATTCTAGGCTTCACGGTCGTGGTGTCGGCAGCCGCATTTGGCCTGATCGTCGTGGCGGTGCGCAGCGGCCGCGTGACGCTGAGCTGAGCTGAGCTGATTAGCCAAACAGCCAGCGCCATAGAACGAACACCAGCATGCCGCCAGCAATGGTCGCCAGCAGATTGCGCCATGCGGCAGCGATGGCAATCGCCGCCAGGCCGCCAAACAGATAGGCATTGTCCAGCGCCAGGTGCCAGTGCTGCCCGTCCGGCATGAACATCGCTGGCGCGACAATGGCGGTCAGCACGGCCACCGGGACATAACTCAGGGCTCGGCTGAGCAACGGGCTGAAGCGCACACGGTGACCCACCGCAAACAGCCCATAGCGGATGGTAAAGGTGATCAACAGCATCCCAACAATCAGCACGATCTCAGCGTTGCTCATTGGGCACCTCCAGATCAATGGGCTTTGCGCTATTAAGCCGTTCCGCCAGCAGACCCGCTATCACGCCCGCCAGCGCCGCCAGTATCAGCCCCAGCTTGTACGGCAAGGGATGCGCCAGGAGTGCCACAGCGGCTGCAACCAGTGCTGCCACCACCATGGGACGACTGCGCAACGACGGCACGACGATACCAATGAAGGTCGCCACCATGGCAAAGTCCAGCCCCCACCCCGCCATGCCCGGCAATGAACTGCCCAGCAGCACGCCGATCACCGTACAGGCCACCCAGTTGCTGTACATCGCCAGGCAGGAGCCAAGGAAGTACCAATGCTTGTGCTCGAGCGGCACCTGCGTGCGCAGGTAATGGTTTTGCACGATGGCGTAGGTTTCATCGGTCAACCAGAAGGCCAGCGGGACGCGCCAGCGCTGCGGCAGGTGTTTGACGTAGGGCAGCAGGCTGGCGCTATAGAGCATGTGCCGCAGGTTGACGACGAAGGTTGTCACCAGAATGACCGCCAACCCGGTACCGGATGCGATCAGACTGACGGCAATGAACTGCGCTGAACCGGCAAAGACGAAGATCGACATCGCCAGGGTTGCAGCCACCGATAACCCGGATGAGACCGCCAGGGTTCCAAAGATGATTCCGAAGGGGGCCGCACCAACGAGCATGGGGATGGTATCCCGCGCGCCCAGTAGCGCCTGCTTGAAACGCGACGACATGGATACATAACTCTGCGTGGTAATCGGGAAGGTTAAGGCGTGGTGTGGCGCTATTGCAAGGTCACGTAGCGGCTGATCAGTGCCCGCATTGCTGCCGGTTTGACGGGTTTGGGCAGGAAATCGAGGCCCGCCAGACGTATGCGGGTCACCAGTTCGTTGCGGCCATCGGCGCTGATAACCACCCCCGGCAAGTCAGCGCCGAGCTGTTCGCGCAGCCACTGCATGACTTCAAGCCCTGTGTCGCCATCATCCAGGTGGAAATCCACCAGCACCAACTGCGGTCTGAAACCCTGTTCCAGGATGCTGCTTATCTCGCTGCGGTTGCGGGCGGTCACGACGTTGCATTGCCAGCGACCTAGCAGACTGCGCATGCCGGCCAGAATGTTCGGCTCGTTGTCGATACATAGTACCTGCGCCCCGCTGACCGCAGGGGCTGCCTGTGTTTGACTGGACACCTTGCGCGTCCCGCTGGAGCGCGCAATCGGAAGGGTGACGCTGAATACGCTGCCGCGCCCCGGCCAGGAGCGAACGGCCAGCTGATGCCCAAGCACTCGACAGAGTCCATCGGTGATCGCCAGGCCCAGTCCTAGTCCCTTCTCGGCCTGAACGCGATGGCTGTCCAGACGCTGGAATTCCTCGAAAATCACTTCCAGCTTGTCGCGGGGAATCCCCGGGCCCTGATCCCATACCTCGATGCGGACCTGGGTTCCGGCGCGTCTGACGCCAATAAGCACGCGCGAGTCACCGGCATAGCGGAACGCGTTGGTGAGGAAGTTCTGCAATATTCTGCGCAGCAATCGGGGATCGCTGCGCACCGGCAAGCGACTGCTGCGCACCCGCAGATCGACGCCCTGCTCCGCCGCCAGTGCGCCGAATTCTATGCGCAGGGTCTCGAGCAGCTCATTGAGCTGAAAATCACTCCACTCAGGTGTGATCCGACCGGCTTCCAGGCGTGACATATCCAGCAGATCGGAAATCAGATCTTCAGCCGAGCGCAAGGAGGTATCGAGATGGCGCACCAGTTCCTGGGCTTCGGCGGGCAGGTTGTGCTGGTGGGCCAGCGACGCCGAGAACAGCCGCGCGGCGTTCATCGGCTGCATCAGGTCGTGGCTGACGGCGGTCAGGAAGCGGCCCTTGGATTGACTGGTGCGCTCGGTCTGCGCCTTGGCCTGGATGAGCGCTTTGTTCAGCTCCGACAGCTCCCGCGTCCGTTCGGCCACACGCTGCTCCAGGCTCTCGTTGGCTTCCTTGAGTCCCTGTTCGGCTTTCTTGAACGCGGTAATGTCAGTAAAACTCATGACAAAGCCGCCGCCGGGCATCGGGTTACCGATGATCTCGATCACCTGGCCGGTGGGGAACAAGCGCTCTGAACGGTGGGCGGTGCCGCGGCGCATCCAGTTGATGCGTTTGTCCACGTGGGATTGCGCATCGCCCCGGCCACAGAGCCCGCGCCTGGCATTGCACAGAATAAGATCGGCGATTGGTCGGCCAATGACAATCAGCCCCTCCGGGTACTGGAACATCTCGAGATAACGCCGGTTCCATGCCACCAGGCGCAGCTCCTTATCCACCACGCTGATGCCCTGGGTAATGTTTTCGATCGCGCCCTGCAGCAGCCCTCGGTTAAATTGCAGCACCTCGGTTGCTTCGTCGACGATGCGCACCACATCGTCAAACTGCATGTCGCGCCCTTCAATCGCCGCCTTCACCACAACCCGCGCCGAGGAGGCACCGAGTACGCCTGCCAGCAGGCGCTCGGTATGCGTTATCCAGCCGCTGTTGGCCGCCACCGAGGACACCAACGCGGTATTCTGACCTGCGGCAAAGCGTTCGAAGCTGGAGTAGGCACGCTCTTCGCCGACGAAACGCGAGGCCAGCTCGAGCAGATCATTCACCGTTACCCGCAACAATGAGCGGCTAGGTCCGTTGGCCCACATCTGGCCGTCTTCGCTGACGAAACGACTGGCCTGCCAGTGCTCCAGCACACGGGTGCGGCTTGACTGGGACACCAGCACGAAGGCGACAAAATTGCTGGCCAGCGCAATCAGACTGCCCAGCGTGATGTTATCGATTGGCAGGCCGAAGGAGTCACCATGCAATTGCGCCAGCAAAGGCCATCCCTGCCAATTCAGCCCCAACCCGGTGCCCATTGCCGGGAAAATCAGCAGGTACAGCCACAGAGTGATACCGATGGTCAGCCCGGTGAATACACCGCTACGGTTGGCCTGCTTCCAGAACAGCGCGCCAAACATGGCTGGGGCCAGTTGAGCGATGGCAGCGAAGGCGATCTGACCGATATTGGCCAGGCTGCCCGCCGAGCCGATCAACCGGTAGACGACATACGCCAGCAACAGGATCACCAGAATGCTGGTGCGCCGAACGTTGAGTAGCGATCCGCGGAACTCTTCATAGGACTGCGCAGAGCGGTGCCGGCTACGCAGCAGTAAAGGCATGACCACGTCATTGGAGACCATGGTACTCAGCGCAATGGCAGCCACTACCACCATGCCGGTTGCCGCTGAAGCACCGCCGATAAAGGCCAGCATCGCCAGCACCGGTCGGCCTTCGGTCAAGGGAATACTGATGACATAGGAGTCAGCGGACACTGCCGGTCCCAGGGTCATCTGCCCCGCCAGGGCAATGGGCACGACAAACAGCGCTGCCAGGATCAGGTAGCCGGGAAATACCCACCGTGCCAGGCGCAGATCCCCAGGGTGAATATTCTCCACCACGGCCACCTGAAACTGACGCGGCAGGCACAGGAAAGCCAATATCGCAATGAAGGTCTGGAACAGGATGCTGGTGTACAGCGTCTCGCGTTCCCAGTACTCGGCCAGCTCGGCGCTGTTCGATGCGCGCTCCAAAAGATCGCCGACACCATTATAGAGACTGAAGGTAACGAAGGCGCCGACGGCGAGAAAGGCCAGTAGCTTCACCAGCGACTCAAAGGCAATGGCCAGCATCATGCCGCGGTGGTGCTCGGTGACATCCAGGCTGCGCGTACCAAACAGAATGGCGAACAGCGCCAGCACCAGGGTAACGGCCAGTGCTGTGTCCTCCGCGGCGCCAGCCTCCCCGGCCGCCAGCCCGGCGGCAGGTGAGGACGCAGTCAGCAGGTTGTACCCCAGCACAATGCCTTTGAGCTGCAGGGCAATATAGGGGAGCACACTGACCAGACACAACAAGGTAACCATCACCGCCAGCCCCTGCGACTTGCCATAGCGGGAGGCGATAAAATCGGCAATGGAGGTGATGTTTTCCTGTTTGCTGATGGCGATCATGCGCGCGTACAGGCGCCAGCCAAACAGAAAGAGTAATACCGGGCCCAGATAGATCGGCAGGAACGCCCATAACTGGCCGGCCGCCATGCCCACGGCACCGAAGAAGGTCCAGCTGGTACACCAGACGGCCAACGACAGGCCGAAGACCCACACCCGCAGGCGCGGATTGAACTCGCCAGGCTGTCGGTCACCCCAGAACGCAATTGCGAACAGCAGGACGATGTACAAGATGAAAATCGTGGCGACCAATCCGCCGGTGAGCATCATGAGCAGTAATCAGGCCTGTTGTGCAAAATGATAGTTTGGCAGCGCCGTCTGGCTTTGCCCAGTGCGCATTATTCAGACCTAGGTCGTGTTGCCTGGCCAGGCAGTTCAGCCCAGCAGGACCAGCCCCCACACCACCGCAATCATGATCAGACCGATCAGTTGCGCGGCGCTGCCCATGTCTTTGGACGCTTTGGAGAGCGGGTGACGTTCCAGCGAAATGCGGTCAATAGCTGCCTCGATAGCGGAGTTAAGCAGTTCGATAATCAGCGACAGCAGCACACTGCCGATCAGCAATGCGCGGGAAATAGCGTCCAATGGCAAAATCAGCGCCACCGGAATGAGCACGGCGGCCAGCCACACCAGTTGCCGAAATGCCGCCTCACCGCGGTAGGCAACTGCCAGGCCGTCCAGTGAGTAACCGGTAGCAAGCCATACACGGCGCAACCCTGTCACGCCCTTGTGAGGGTTCTCTTCCATTATCAATCCTGCCTACTGAGCGGCGCGCGTCAGCTCCATATGCTGCAAAGCGAGCGCCGCCTGGGTGCGAGTACGCACATTAAGCTTGCGAAAGATCGCCGTCACATGCGCCTTGACGGTGGCTTCAGACACGCTGAGCTCGTAGGCAATCTGCTTGTTGAGCAAGCCGTCGCAGACCATGGTCAGCACCTTGAACTGCTGGGGTGTCAAACTGGCGAGCTGGGCGCTGATGTTTTTTTCTTCATCGGATATCGATCCGGCGTCATCCACCGCGGGGGGCCAGCTTACGCCGCCATCGAGCACTTCCTGCACGGCCTGCTGAATACCCTCGAGGGTCGAGGACTTGGGGATGAATCCACTGGCGCCAAAATCCTTGGCACGCTTGTAGACCGAGGCTTCTTCCTGGGCGGAAATCACCACCACGGGGATATGCGGATATTGCCCGCGCAGTAATACCAGGCCGGAAAAGCCATAGGCGCCGGGCATGTTCAGGTCCAGCAGTACCAGGTCCCAGTCCCTGCGCGTTTCGAGCAGCGACTGTAATTCGACGATGCTGCCGGCCTCGGTCAGCTGCACAGTAGCCTCCAGGCCGCTGCTCAGTGCCTGACGCAGTGCGCTACGGAAAAGCGGATGGTCGTCAGCGATCAGAATATCGTAAGTGGGGCCCATACCTGGATTTCCAATTGAACTGTTATTGTTAGTAGTCCTTCAAACAGCAGCGAGAGCGTGCCAGCTGACGCCATCGGCGTCAAATCGCTTCGGCACAAACCGTTGCTGGATTCGCAACACGACGGCATCTGTTATATGGGCGTGTGGAGGTTCATACTCTCCGCCTTTTTCGGGTGGTTGTCGCTCATGAATCCTCGAGCCTATCGGGCAGACGCCCTGATGCTTATTACTGCCGTGATCTGGGGCAGTACTTTTGTCGCGCAAAGTCTGGGCATGGAACATATAGGGCCCTTCCTGTATACCGGCCTGCGCTTTCTACTGGGCGCGCTGGTCGTGCTGCCGCTGGTGCTGCTGGCGCGCCCGCAAACTGACCAGCCTCACCGCCAGTTTAGTCGACCCATGGTGGTCGGCAGCTTGCTGCTCGGTACGGTATTAACACTGGGCATCAACCTGCAGCAGATCGGCTTGATGTTCACCAGCGTGACCAACTCCGGTTTTATTACCGGGTTGTACGTCATTCTTGTGCCCGTGTTCGGCCTGTTCATCGGCATGCGCACCGGGATAGGTACCTGGGCCGGCGCGCTATTGGCACTGGTGGGTATGTTGTTGTTGAGCATCAATGACGACTATAGCGTGGCACCCGGAGACTGGTTGCAACTGGTCGGTGCCGCCTGCTGGGCCGTTCACGTGCTGCTGGTGGGCGCGCTGGCGAGCCGTTACGACCCCATCCGCGTGGCCTTTCTGCAGTTTGTGGTGTGCGCCGTGATCAGCTTGCTGCTCGCACTGATCTTTGAACAATTCGATTGGCCGAGCATCGTGCTGGCTGCACCGGCGATTCTGTATGGCGGGCTGCTGGCAGTCGGCATCGGGTTCACGCTGCAGGTCGTCGCACAAAAGGACGCCATTACTTCCCACGCAGCCATCATCCTCAGCCTGGAAGCTGTGTTCGCAGCGCTGGCCGCCTGGCTGATCCTCGGCGAGACCTTGAGCCTGCGCGGCTTCATTGGTTGCGCATTGATGCTGACCGGCATGCTGCTGGCCCAGCTCGTACCCATCTACCTGGAACGCCGCCGGGCCATCGCACCGGTACAGCAGGAGCCAGCGGGTCACCATTGAGGTGATCAGATTGCACCCAATAAAAAAATCCCGCAGCGGTGTGCCCGCTGCGGGATTCGATAACGCAACTGCGTGGTGCTAGGTGAACATCGACACCAGGACAAAGGTGCCGCTGATCGCCACGCCGGAAATGCCCAGCCAGATCAACAGATAGCCCATGATGTCCCGCGCCGAGAGACCTGCCACACCGAGCAAGGGTAGCGCCCAGAAGGGTTGAATCTGGTTGGTCCAGCCGTCACCCCAGGTAAAGGCCATGATGGTCTGCGCCGGATCAGCACCGAGGGCGTAAGCCGCTTCCATCATGATCGGGCCCTGAATCGCCCATTGACCACCGCCGGACGGGATGAAGAAGTTCACGATGCCGGCAGCCAGAAAGGTCAGCAGCGGAAAGGTTTCTGGTGTGGAGATAGTGATCATCGCCTGGGAGAACTCCGCAACCAACCCGGAGCCGGTCATCATCCCGGCGATGCCGGCATACAGCGGAAACTGCACGATGATCCCCTGCGCTGCCGTGACTGCCTTGCCCGCTGCTTTCAGATACGTGGCAGGGCTCTTGTGCAGCAACAGACCCAGCGCCAGGAAGATCAGGATGACGATATTGATGTTGAACGAAAAGCCCGAATCCGTGACGTAACCCACCAGATAGGCCGCGGCCAACAGGCCCAGCAGCAATATCGGCCAGCGGCTGTTTTCCAGACGATCCGAGGGGCTCATGCCGGTCTTGTCGACGGGACCATAATCCAGATCATCTGAACCATCGTCCTGCAGCTGGATGATGTCCTTGGGTTGCTTCTGCAACATGAAGAAGCTGACCAGTAGCACCAGCAGCGCTATCGTCAGAAATATATTCCAGCTGGCATACAGCGTCTGCGATACCGGGACGATGCCGATTGCCTCTTCCATGAAATGGCCGGGGGTGGCAATAACCAGAGGGATCGACGAGGAAGGCCCGCGAACCAGCTCACCACCGTAAGCGGCTGCCACCAACAACGGAAAGTGGATAGCCACGCGACGGCCCATTTCCCTGGCCAGGATAGCGCCCACCACCATGCCAAAACCCCAGTTCAGGTAATAGCAGACGAAGCTGACGACGATCACCAGCACCAGCGCCTGTTTCGGCGTGCTGGCATGCTTGGTAAGACCCGTCAGCATGGCCTGCACTATCGGGCTCAGTGCGAGCACATAGCCCGTCAGCAGCACCAGCACCATCTGCATACCGAAGGTGAACAATTTGGAATAACCGTTACCCCAATAGCTTGCCATCTCCATCGGGGTCTGACTGGTGATACCCATCCCCATCAGCACCACGACGAGAGTCAGCAGTACCGCCAGTACGAACGCACTTGGCAGGTAACGCTGAACAATTTTCACAGAAAAGTTCGTTAAAGCTTCCATCAGGAAGGCCCCGCTGTTTTTGAAGTTTGGAAATCAAGATGGCAAGACTCTAGCCACAAGATGTTCGGTGTGCGAACATATGTTTTTTACACGAACATGATGCCCTTTAGGCTTTTACTGCGTCAACGCATCTTTAGTCTTACTAACGATGTCAGATGAGTGTGTGCACGCCGACCGGCTGGTATTGTCGTGCTCGCCATTAGGGGGTCTGAGGAAGAAAGCGCTGTGGAGAATATTCTTAAACCAGGAGATCGGGATTTTGTCGGGGCTGTGGCATCGGGGCTGCAGGTGTTGCAGGCATTTGGCTCTGACTGCCCGCGGATGACCTTGAGCGAAGTGGCCGCTCGTACGGCAATGGATAGGGCCAAGGCCCGCCGCTTTCTGCTCACCCTGCACGCGCTCGGCTATATACACCGGGACGGCAGGCTATTCGAGCTGACGCCACGGGTGCTGCAACTGGGCTATGCCTACCAGAGTTCCAACCAGCACCGCGACGTGATCCAGCATTACCTGCAGAACATCACCGCCGAGCTGGGCGAATCCTCCTCGCTGACCGTGCTCGATAACGACGAGGTGGTATACGTGCTGCGTTCAGCCGCGCCCCACCGCCTGATGGGTATCACGCTGTCTGTGGGTACGCGCTTGCCAGCGGCGTATACATCCATGGGTCGGGTTCTGCTGGGGCAACTGCCCGAAGCGGAGCTGCAGGCCTTCCTTGATCGCGTGCAGCCGGAAGCCCATACGCCGTCGTCGGTTACCACCCGGGCTGCGCTGCAGGAACGGATAGTACAGGCTCGCGAACAGGGTTATGCAGTCCTGGATCAGGAACTTGATCTGGCGCTGAGGTCGGTGGCCGTGCCTGTTTTTGCCAATAACGGCGACCTGCTGGGCGCCATCAATATCAGCACTAATGCAGCGCGGGTGTCCATGGAGGTATTGACTCAGGACTACCTGCCCAAGCTGCAAGCACTGGCCGATACCGTACGTTCGTTGGTGCGCTCATCCTTTGGCTGACCTACGCGCCTCAAGCCGGCAAGACAAGACAACGCAACCGAAGCGGATCACAATGACGAACCACTGCATTGGCACGTGGTCCGACAGTTAGAACTTTCTTATAAGCAGGTGGAGATCTCATGCGTTGGTTAAGTCTTGTCCTAGTCTTGTCCGCAGTCGTGCCAGCGCACGGGGCGTCACTTCGCGACATGCAATTGCAAAAAATGCTGGAAGAGGTGGCGATCGTCAGCAGTGAGGGGACGCCACGCGCCATCAATGAAGAGATCACCGACGAAGGGTTTACCGTCGATGGTAAACAGCTGGTCAATGTCCTATCGGTCGAGCCCGACTATGCGAAGAAACTGCAGGGCGATCCACTTGTGGTTCGCACCCAGCTGCAGGCCAGCGTCTGCGCCAACCAACGTTTTCGTCGCTTGATGGATCTGGGCGCTACCCTGACCTACCACTTTGTCCTGACCGACTCCACGCAGCCGGTTCTGACACAACGTTTTATCGCTGAGCATTGTCAGTCGTTGTGAGCTGAAACTGACATGACGCAGGTCATGGCAGACGGATCTGGAAGCGTTGATAATCAACTTTCCCCGAATTAAGGATGATCTCTATGGCTTCACTCACGTTTCACGGCGCAGTTCGTCAGGTCACCGGTTCTTGCTACCTGCTGGAAGCCAACGGCGAACAGATTCTGCTCGAGTGCGGCATGACGCAGGGCGGCAGGCGTGACGAGCTACACAACCGCAACCGCTTCCCGTTTGATCCTGCTGCGCTGAGCGCTGTGGTCATTTCCCATGCCCATCTGGATCACTCCGGATTGCTGCCCAAGCTGGTGGCTGAAGGTTTCAGCGGTTCGATCTATCTGACTCCTGCCAGCACCGACTTGCTGGGGCTGATGCTCAAGGACGCAGCGGGATTGCAGGAACGCGACACAGAGTGGGAAAACCGCTGGCGCCAGCGCGCCGGCAAGCCCTTGCTGGAGCCCTTGTACGTTCAGGCCGACACCGATGCGGCGTTGGCGTTATGCCAGCCGACTGAGTACCTGCAACCGACCATGGTGGCCCGCGGTATTGAAGTGTGCTTCCACGAGGCGGGACACATTCTTGGCTCGGCCATTGTCGAAATCACAGTGCATGAAGACGGCGAGCGCAACCGGCGTCTGGTGTTCTCCGGCGATCTGGGCGGCCAGAATGCCCCACTACTGCGCGATCCGGCGTTCCTTGAGGAAGCAGATCTGGTGCTCATGGAGTCCACTTATGGCGACCGCGATCACCGGAACAAAGAGGACACGCTGGTCGAGCTGCAGGAAATCCTCGAGCATGCCTGGAAGGACGGCGGCAACGTGCTGATCCCCTCCTTCGCCGTGGGCCGCACCCAGGACCTGCTTTATTACCTGGGCAAGTTCTACCAGGCAGGCCTGCTCAAGCAGCACACCGTCTACCTGGATAGTCCGATGGCGATCGCCGCCACCAAAATATACGATCGTTACCATCACCAGTTCAGCGAGGAAGACAAGGCGCTGATCAAGGGCAACGGCAAAGGTACGCTCAGGGATTGGCTGCCCATACTCAAGTGCACCCAGACCCCGGACGAGTCGATGGCGATCAACAAGGTGACCAGCGGCGCAATCATCATTGCCGGCGCGGGGATGTGCAACGGCGGGCGTATCGTCCACCACTTCAAGCACAACCTGTGGCGCAAGAATTGCCATGTCATCTTCCCCGGCTTTCAGGCCAAGGGAACCGTCGGCCGCCGGCTGGTGGATGGCGAGAAACAGATCCGAGTCGTGCATCAGAGCCTGGCGGTTAATGCTCAGCTGCACACCCTGGGCGGCTTCTCGGCCCATGCAGGCCAGAGCGACTTGATTGGCTGGCTCAAGCACTTCACCAACGCGCCCGAGGTGTATCTGGTGCATGGCGAGGAAGAAAAAAGCCACCTCCTCGCAGCTGCCATCAAGGAACAACTGGGCTGGGACGTCAAACTTCCGGAGCAGGGACAAACAATCACCTTTTGACCTGGCAGGAGTGATCCATGTCCGATGATCTGAACTCGGTAGGGTATCTGAACCGGCACCTGCGCACCGGGGATGCCCGTATCCAGGACAAAGTCGATGAGCTGATAAATGCCTGCCAGGGCAGCGCCGAGAATGCCTCGTTATACAAGGACATGGTGCTCACCGTGGTACGCATGGCACAGGCTGACCGGGACCGCTGGGATGCCAAGATCATGCTGCAGACCATACGTGAGCTGGAACAGGCCTTTGCACGACTGGACCTGTTCAAGCGACGGCGCAAGGTGACCGTGTTCGGCTCCGCCCGCACGCCGATAAGCCATGATCTGTATATGCTGGCCAAGCAGATGGGCGCTGCGCTCGCGCACAACGATTTCATGACCATCACCGGTGCGGGGGCCGGCATCATGGCAGCGGCGCACGAGGGTGCCGGTCTTGATAACAGTCTCGGGTTCAATATCACCCTGCCCTTCGAGCAGCGTTCGAACGACATCGTGCGCGGCACCGATCATGAGCTGCCGTTCAAGTTCTTCTTCCTGCGCAAGCTGTTCTTCGTCAAGGAAGCCGATGCGCTGGTGCTGTGTCCCGGTGGGTTTGGCACCCTTGATGAAACCCTGGAATTGCTGACTCTGATCCAGACCGGCAAGAGTCCGGTGGTACCGGTTATCCTGCTGGACCTGCCCGACGGCGGTTTCTGGTCTGCCCTGGTGGAGTTTTTTCGCCATCAGCTGTGCGAGTCCGGTTACATCGCCGAATCTGACCTGAATCTGATGACGGTTGCCCACTCGCCCGAAGAGGCCATAGAGCATATTCTGCGGTTTTACAGCAATTATCATTCTGCGCGCTGGGTGGACGATCAGTACGTCATCCGGCTGTATCGCCCGTTAACCGAAGCGGCGATGGCGCAGATAGAAGAGGAATTTGCAGGGATCTGCCGCGAACCGGGATTTTCCCAAACCTACGACGCCTCGAGCGAATCGGACGAGCCGGAGCTGAATCAACTGGCGAGGCTGTGTTTCGTGTTCAATGGCCGCGACCACGGACGCCTACGCGTACTGATCGACGTGCTCAATCAACCTCATAACCAGCAAAACCACGATACTGCATAAAGCGCAGTTGCTTGGCGCGTTCGCTGGGGTCAGCTGCCACACCTTCGGGAAAGCGTTTGCAGAAGGTCTTGCGGGCGAGCGCGCTCCAGTCATAAGCGGGGTCACGCAATATCGCGTCAATCAGATATTCGGCGACGCCGCGCTCGCGCAGCTCCTGTCGTAACCGCATTGGCCCGTAACCACGCTGGTGACGGGCATGCACATAGGCTTCACAGAAGCGTTCGTTGCTGAGCAGACCGTCTTCTTCGAGGCGGTCCAGCTCAATCTCCAACAGCTCGCTCACCGCTTCGCGCTGAAGCAGCTTGCGTTGCAGTTCAAGGCGGGTATGTTCACGCCGCGCCAGCAGATCCAGCGCTGTGCGGCGTATCGCTAACGACGTTTCAAGCCCCTTTCGGCCAAACATTCCTCAGCAACAACTCGGCTCAGGCATCCGCTTCGGCACTGTCTTCAACCACGGCGCCGGGCTTCACTGGCTTCGGCAGTAACTTCTCACGGATCGCCTTTTCAATCTCTTCGGCAATCTTGAGGTTATCGGCCATGTACTTGGCAGCATTTGCCTTGCCCTGACCAATTTTGCTGCCCTTGTAGCTATACCAGGCACCGGCCTTTTCAATCAGGCCAATCTGCACACCCAGATCGATAATCTCGGCGTTGTGATAAATGCCCTGTCCGTAAAGGATCTGGAATTCAGCCTGGCGGAACGGAGGCGCTACCTTGTTCTTGACGACTTTGACGCGGGTTTCACTGCCGATGACTTCATCGCCTTCCTTCACCGCGCCGGTGCGGCGGATATCCAGACGCACGGACGAATAGAATTTCAGCGCGTTGCCGCCAGTCGTGGTTTCAGGATTGCCAAACATCACGCCGATTTTCATGCGGATCTGGTTGATGAAGATCACCAGACAGTTGGCATTCTTGATATTACCGGTGATCTTGCGCAGTGCCTGGGACATCAGACGGGCCTGTACCCCGACGTGGTGATCGCCCATTTCGCCTTCGATTTCGGCCTTGGGTACCAGTGCAGCAACGGAGTCGATAACAATTACATCGACAGCGTTCGAGCGCACCAGCATGTCGGTAATTTCCAGCGCCTGCTCGCCGGTGTCGGGCTGGGATACCAGCAGGTCATCAACCTTAACGCCCAGTTTCTCGGCATATTGCGGATCCAGTGCGTGCTCGGCATCGACGAAGGCGCAGGTGGCGCCCTGCTTCTGTGCCTGGGCGATGACCGACAGGGTCAACGTGGTCTTGCCGGAGGATTCCGGACCATAGATCTCAACGATCCGGCCTTTAGGCAAGCCGCCCAAACCCAGGGCAATGTCCAGCCCGAGCGAACCGGTCGAAATCGACGGAATGGCCTGGCGTTCCTGATCGCCCATGCGCATCACCGCGCCCTTGCCAAACTGACGTTCAATCTGACTCAAAGCCGCCGTAAGCGCCTTCTTCTTGTTGTCGTCCATTGTGCATCCTCTTGGAGTGGCGGGAGCGGTAGCGCCCGGACTACTGAATAACTACTGTATATTTGGTCAGTATTATTCCACAGTTGCTGAAGCTCGCCTACCCCCCTGATGATGACCGGTTCGCAGCGAGACGCTCGACTTCAATCACCAACCCTTCCAATGCTTTCAGTACCGTGTGTGCACGCACTTCACGGCGATTGCCCTGCATGCGCTTGCAGTGGCTGATCACACCCTTGCCGCGTATGGCCCAGGCAAACCAGACGGTGCCAACCGGCTTTTCCGGTGTGCCGCCATCCGGGCCAGCCACACCGCTTACTGCCACAGCCAGATCAGCATCCGCCGCCTGCAGCGCCCCCTGCGCCATGGCCCGCACCACCGGCTCGCTGACCGCACCGTGCGTTTCCAGTATGTCCTCGGGGACGCCGAGCCAATGCGTTTTGCTGCGATTGGCATAGGTAACGAAGCCGGTTTCAAACCAGGCGGAGCTGCCGCTGACCCGGGTGATAGCTTCAGCAATACCACCGCCGGTACAGGACTCGGCGGTCGTGACCTGGAGCCCCAGACGCCGCAGCCCATTACCCAGACGGGCCGCTACGGAGTCGATCAAGGGGTCGTATTGAGACATCGTGGATCACCTCTTTCATGTTTGCGCTTAAAAGCCGGGACTATCCGGCCACCGTATCACCCCAAGGCCACCGACCCCAGAAACCTGCATGAGCCGTGTCGAGAAATTCTTCCAGCCAGATGCTCTGGTATATAGCGCGGGAGGCAAATATTCTCCCACACTACGCATGGTAGACTCGCGAACAGGGGGATCGTCAGCATTATTTGCCAGCCTGAGTACGATCTCCGCCCGAGTTGAATCTTCCTGCGATGGATTAAGCGATGCCCACGAACAAAAACGATTCCGCAGTGACGGAACAGCCCGCGGACCAATTGTTCGAAGCCAGACTTGAAGGCATTCAGGACACCTCTCTCGCCGAACAGCGCCGGGACCAGATATGCGAGGCGGCCCTTGAGCTCTTTCTGAAGAAAGGTTTTGCCTCCACCACCGTTCGCGACATATGCGCTTCATCCGGGGTGAATCAGGCGAGCATTTACGACTATATCGCCAATAAGAACGACATTCTTCGACGGTTACTGAACAAGCTCTGGTTTCGGTCCGGCGCCCCCAATTTGCATGAATTGATGGACCGGAATCCTCAGGGCCCACTGAAGGAATGCGTCAGGCTGTATTTGCATGAGTCCTGGACCAAGAAGCGCAAGGGAACCTTGCTCGCTTACCGCTCGGTTCCTCACTTGCAGAAGGACGACCGCGACGCCATGAGGTCCCGCGACCACCTGGTGATCGGCGAAATGGCCACGAAATTCCGTGATCGGGCAGGTCTTGCAGCCGACGATCCCAGGGCTGAAATCATTGCCAACGTGGTTATCTATCTTGCCGGCTTTGGACCGTTGCGCGACTGGCTGCATCAGGATATTGACGACGAAATCATCGTCGATACGGTTGCCGCAGGCATTACTGCCATGGTCGAAACCCTTGCACAACACCCGCGCCCTCCCCGCCCTGAGGTCGGCTAGCTCAGGCCGGCCAGAAACAAAGCCGGAGCCATGGTGGCTCCGGACTCTATTTCTCCTATCTGAAGCCCCCGCCGTCAGGCGAGACTAGGTTTAAGGCGGTTCTGGTTCCACACCAGCGCTATCAATACCGCCGATGCCAGCCCCCCAAAGATAGTTGTCATCAAACCGGGAAAGCTGAAGGCAAAGCCGGCGACCAGCAGCGGTAGCCGCTGCCAGGGCTTCACCATCCCGGCCCCCAACAAGTAACCCTCCAGACCACCCGATATCAGCATGATGCCGATGATGATCGACGGCAGCACATAGAACAGCGGCGTGAGATCGCCCTGCAGCACCAGCGCCGGCTGGAACAGGAAGAATAGCGGAATAAAGTAGATGACGATGCCCAGACGCATGGCAGTAAATGACGTCTTCATCGGCGACGACCCGGCCATGGTGCCGGCAAGGAATGCTGCCGCACCTACCGGCGGTGTGATCACCGAAAGCATGGCGTAATACACGATGAAGAAGTGCACCGCGATGGTGTTCAGCCCTCCGACCTCGATGATTGCCGGCGCCAGAGTAACCGCCAGGAAGATGTACGCCACGATCGCCAGACCCGCCATACCCATGACAAAGCAGGCGACGATGCCGAAGAGAATCACCAAGAACACGTTGTCGCCGCCAAGCCCCACCAGACCTGAGGTCAGGGAGCCGGTGACACCAGTAATGGTCAAGGCGCTCACGACAAAGGCGATGGGCAGGATGATTGCGGCGGTCTGGGTGATGAGTACGCCTATCTGCCGTATCGCGCTGTATAGCCGAGTTGGCGTCAGGCGTGTCTCTTTACGCAGAAAGGACAGGCCGATCATCAGGATGCACGCGTACCAGGGCGTATAGTACTCCCAGCGCATATACAGCAGTCCCCAGATGAGGAACACCAGTACCAGAATAAAAGGCCAGCCGCGCATCAGGACCTTGCGCGTGGAAGGAATATCCTCTGCGGGCATACCTTTCATACCGGTACGGGCGGCGTAGGCATCCACCTGCAGGATCAGCCCGAAGTAGAACAGTAGTGACGGCAGGATCGCAGCAATCATGATTACGGCGTAGTCGACGCCGATGGTAATCGCCATGACGAAGGCAATCGCGCCCATCACCGGGGGCATCACCACGCCACCGGTCGAAGCACAGGCCTCGATAGCGCCAGCGTAATGTGCCGGGTAGCCGGCTTTCTTCATGGTTGGAATGGTGATTGAGCCCGTACCTGCAATATTGGAGAACACCGAACCGGACAAACTGCCCATGAAGGCGCTCGCGACCACGGCCACCTTGGCAGGCCCGCCGCGATAACGGCCAAAACTGGCATTGGCCAGATCGATGAAGAAGTCACCCGCGCCCGTCGCTAGCAGAATACCGGCGAACACCAGGAATCCCAGGATAATCTCGGCGACAATCTTGGTGGTGATCCCCATCATCCCTTCGGTGCGGAAGATGTGGGCTTCTATCATGTGGTCGAACTGGTAGGGAATCCCCATGAACAAGCCGGGAAAATAGTCAGCGACCAGCGGATACAGGCCGATGAGCACGACCACCAGCAGGAAAGGCATACCGCCACTGCGCCGGGCCAGCTCCATCATCAGCAGCCAGACCACCACGCCCAGGTACATGTTACTCCAGCCTGCCTGCGCCATATCCCAGGCATTGACGGCAAAGTAAAAACTAACGCCGATGATCAGTACGGCGGCGATCAAGTCATAAAAGGGCACCTTGTGCTGACTTGATTTCCCGGGCAGCGCGACAAACGCTGCAGCCCCGAAAAGGCCAATGAAGATCCAGTAATATTCCCCTTCGAGCAGGCGATGGCCGGCAAAGGTCAGTCCAAAAATATAGGCAATGCCGGCTAACAGACCGGCGACACAGAGCACGACAAAGAGGATGCTTTGCCATGAGCTGGCGTCGCCCAGCCGGGTCACTTCAGATTTATGCTCAACACTTTCAAGAGCTGCGGCGTCAGGTTTCATGGAACTGGCTTCCAAAGATAAAAGAAGGTGGTGAGGCGTGGTTTGACCCACGCCCTATTGGTTAGAGGCGGGTGCGGAACGGCTCCAGACCTTCCGTATGCTTCTTCACGATTGCCATGAATTCTTCGTTGTTATGGCTCGCTTCAATCCGGCCCTTCCTTGCTTCATCCAGCGCCGCCTGGCGCGCCTTGGTCCAGCGGTCCATCTTCTCGACTGCGGCCTGATTCCACTGATCATCCTCAGCGGTCCAGGCGTTTACTTCTTTCAGGTAGCGAATGGTGCCTTCATGAATCGGCAACGGTGAGCGGTCCAGGTATTCGCGGAAAATGGGCAGGTCCATCCGGGCGGACAGCGGATGCGTGTTCTTGTATTTATCGAACGACTGATGGAACCACTTGGCCATGTTGTAGGCGAACTCTTCGTCAGCATCCGCAGGTACGGAATACAGGAAGTTGGATGCCAGGCCATCGACGCCTTTTGCCGTCGACACGCCAAGGTCGATTTTGGTGGGCACGACCATGGTGCGGTGCGCGAGGAACCGGTCCCAAGCTTCCTTGTTATCGAGGTCCATATTCAACCAGCGGATACCACCCGGAGCGCCCTCCATTTCCGAGAGAATCGAGCTGGTGGGCGCGCAATAAGCCACGTCAGCCCTGCCCTCTACCACAGCGCGGCAGCTTTGCGCATAGCTACTGGCAGACACAAAGGAGAAATTCTCGGTGACTTCCTGATCGGTCATGCCCAGGTAGGCGGGCAGCGCTTTGGTCACGGCGACCACCATAGGCGGTGAAAACTCGCCCTGCGACACGGTGATTTTTCGCTTCTTCAGATCCTCCATGGTCTGTAGATCAGAGTTGCCTGCCACGACGAAACCCCAGGGCGTGTCGTTATGGTGCCAGATCACGCGCTGAGGCACCGGCTTGCTGCCGGCATAGCTACCGATGCCTTCGATCTGAAAGCGCATCTCAGCCGATGAGACCGAACTGATCATCAGATCCCGGCGATCGGTCAGCCGTTGATACCGCTGTGATTCGTTGTCTACCGGGACAATCCGTACGTTAGAGCCAGTCTCCTTCTGAAAAACCGGGCCCCAGCCATTGGTCGAGGCAAAGCTGCCACTGGAGGTGCCAGATGTGCCTATGGCCAGCAGCCGCGGCATCTTGTATTCATCGGCATGAGCCAGGCTGGCACTGCCCAACGCAAGCACAGCCGCAAGAGACACACCTGCACTCAACATGGTTTTCAGCAACTTGATCTTCATGGGAAATTTCTCCGGTTTTGTTATTGTTTGCCGCGACGCGGTAGGCAAGCATCCTGAGCTGGACCCGTTGCGCACACGCTCTCTACGGATTCAGTATGACCTACACCAGGTCCAGCTCTGCAGCCATTGCCGCCACGTGCTCGCGCAAGGATTTCTTCAGTATTTTTCCGACGCCATTGCGCGGCATCTGCTCAACAAAGATGACGCCGCGTGGGGTCTTATATTTCGCCAGATGCGCCTGGCAGAACGCCAATAGCTCGGATTCAGTCACCGCGGCATTCCTGGCAGGCACGACAACCGCAATCACCTCTTCGCCCATGCGCTCTGAGGGCACTCCCACCACGGCGACTTCCGCCACCGCCGGATGCGTAGAGATCAGTTCCTCCAGATCTCGCGGATAGATATTGAAGCCGCCCCGCAGAATCAGATCTTTTTGACGGTCGACGATATAGAGATAGCCGTCTGCATCGAGACGCGCAACATCACCGGTATGCAGCCAGCCGTCCCGGATTGCGGCGTTGGTTGCCGCCTCGTTGCGGTAGTAGCCCGGCGTAATGTTCTCGCCCCGAACCAGCAGCTCGCCTATTTCGCCTGTTGGCAGCGTGCGGCCGGATTCATCAATAATGCGCAATTCCACACCCGGAAAAGCGCGACCCACGGATCCTGGCTTGAGCACCTCGCCGATACGGTGCGCAGATACCGTCGGCGCTGCTTCGGACAAGCCATAACCCTCGTAGATATCCGCACCAAAACGCGTTTTGAAGGCCGTTATCAGTGATACGGGCAGGGGCGCGGATCCGGAACCGACTATTTCCAGGGTCGACAGGTCATATTGGTGTGTGACCGGATCGGCAACCAGGGCATGAATCATGGCGGGCACTGCGCCAAAGCGGCGGACCTTATGCTCCTGGATGGCCTGACAGACTTCCTGGACGCCGAACCTGGGCAGTATCACCATCGCGCCCCCTATGAGAAACAGGGCGTTGGCTTGAGTGAAACCGTAGATATGTGCCAGGGGTAGAACGCCCAGCGTGGTCCCGGGAGGCTCACCCTCCCGGTTTGCCAGGGAAGCTGACGAGGCGGCATTACTGTAGAGATTACGGTGGGTGAGCATCACGCCCTTGGGCTGACCTGTTGTACCGGAGGTAAACAGAATCACCGCCGTATCGTCCAGCTGCAGCTGAGCCGCCTCGAAAGGGCCGAAACCGCCCTGCATCAGAGCCTGCAGATCAACAACCTGCGCGGTCCCCGCAGGCTCGGTGGTCGAGTCGTCGAGGCCCGACACCAGCAGTAGCGGCGGCGCATCGAGTTCCGCCACCGCTTGCTGCACATTCGCAAGGATCGAACGCTGGGTGATGATCGCCCTCGCCTCCGACACCTGCGCGATGAATCCAATTTCCTTCGGATGCAGCACATGCATCACCGGCAGCACAATCGCGCCGGCACGCATGATGGCCTGGTAGGCAATAAACACTTCAGGGGCATTCGCCATGCAGACCATCACACGGTCGCCCGGTCTGATTCCCTGCGCCTGGAGCCCGGCGGCCAGACGATTGGCCATGTCCAGCAGTTGGCGATTGCTCAGCGGCTGACCATTAAAATACAGGAAAGGATATTCGCCAAAGCGTGCGAGGTTATGGTCGGGCAAGTCGGTCAGGATCATGGCGATACCACGCAGTTCAGACAGCCAAGCATAGTCGGCGTTTTATTATTATTCACATGCAGCTTCCTGGAATTATTGTGCGCACGGCACGAACAAATACTCTCTCGTCGCCCCTCCCTGACAACTGTCAGCATCAAGCTACGATCCTTGCTCGGCCTGTGTCAAGACAGCGGAGAGACCATACCGATTGGTTGAAAACGCATGATTCAGGTGGTGAATAATGGAATTTTCTGGATTACAGACTGGGCGAACCGACCGCGACGCGTTGGCCTGCAAGAGAAGGGGTTATAGTCGGGATCGATCAGCGCTGCATTTTGCGCTTAAAAGCCGAGACCGCTTTGCGTAGACTATGCCCGGCTACCGTTTCATCCCACGCCACCGACCCCAGAGACCTGCATGAGCCGCGCCGAGAAGTCCGCCAGCCACACCCCCATGATGACGCAGTACTTCGGCATCAAACAGCACCATCCTGATCAACTGCTGTTTTATCGAATGGGCGATTTCTACGAGCTGTTCTACGACGATGCAAAAAAGGCGTCGCGCCTGCTCGATATAACCCTCACCGCGCGCGGCCAGTCGGGCGGCCAGCCGATCCCCATGGCGGGCATCCCCTTCCACGCGGCCGAGGGCTATCTGGCCAAGCTGGTCAAGCTGGGCGAATCAGTGGTGATCTGTGAGCAGATCGGCGATCCAGCGACCTCCAAGGGCCCGGTTGAGCGTCAGGTAGTGCGCATCCTCACTCCCGGCACGGTCAGTGATGAGGCACTGCTGGATGAACGGCGTGACAACCTGCTCGCGGCACTGGTCGGAAGCGAGCGCGGCTTTGGGTTGGCAACCCTGGATATCAACAGCGGCCGTTTTACCACCATGGAGCTGCAGGGATGGGAAACCCTGCTCGGCGAGCTGGAACGCCTGGCGCCAGCCGAGCTGCTGATTCCGGATGACTGGGAAAGCAATACGCCTATCGAGCGGCGCCGTGCAGTTCGCCGGCGCGCGCCCTGGGACTTTGACAAGGACAGTGCCTTCAAATCGCTGACCGACCAGTTCGGCACCAAAGACCTGGCCGGTTTCGGCTGTGCGGGTCTCACGCTCGGGCTCGGCGCGGCCGGCGCGCTGATGTGCTACGCCAAGGAAACCCAGCGCACCGCCCTGCCCCATATTCGCGGCATCCTGCGCGAGCGCTTTGAAGACAGCGTGATCATCGACAGCGCCAGCCGGCGCAACCTCGAAATCGACAGCAACCTGTCCGGCGGTCGCGACAATACGCTTCTCGACGTACTCGACCAGACCTCGACCGCCATGGGCGGACGCCTGCTAGCGCGCTGGTTGAATCGCCCCCTGCGGGACATGGCGGTGCTCGAAGCACGGCAGAGCGGTATTGCCACCTTCCTCGATCAGCACTTCCACGAGGACATCCAACCGATACTCAAGGGCATCGGCGACATCGAGCGCATCCTCGCGCGGATTGCGTTGCGCTCTGCCCGCCCGCGTGATCTGGCGCGCCTGCGCGACGCCTTGGCGGTCCTGCCGCAGCTGCAAGAGGCACTCGCCACTACCGAGACCCCGCATCTGCGTTACCTGGCCGAACAGGTTCGCACCTATCCGGAACTGGCTGCGCTGCTGGAACGCGCGGTCATCGATAATCCGCCAGCGGTGATGCGCGATGGCGGCGTCATCAAGGCCGGCTTCGATGCCGAGCTCGATGACCTGCAGAACATCAGTGAAAACGCCGGGCAGTTCCTTCTCGACCTGGAAACCCGAGAGCGCGAGCGCACCGGGTTGTCCACTCTGAAGGTCGGCTATAACCGTGTGCACGGCTATTTCATCGAACTGTCGCGCGGTCAGTCAGACAAGGCTCCGGCCGATTACATCCGCCGACAGACATTGAAAGGTGCCGAGCGTTTTATCACCCCTGAGCTGAAGACCTTCGAAGACAAGGCGCTGTCTGCCCGCAGCCGCGCATTGGCCCGGGAGAAACAGCTGTATGAAGAACTGCTCGATCGTCTGAATGAAGACCTGGCGGCGCTGCAGGACAGCGCCGCGAGCCTGGCGGAACTGGATGTACTGGCCAACCTCGCCGAACGCGCTGCCACTCTGGATTTCTGCTTGCCGCGCTTCGTCGAAGACAGCCAGCTCATCATCCGCCAGGGCCGTCACCCGGTGGTCGAACAGGTCCTGGATACCCCCTTTGTCGCCAACGGGCTGTGCCTGAACGATGACATCCGCATGCTGGTGATCACCGGCCCCAATATGGGCGGTAAATCGACCTACATGCGTCAGACGGCATTGATCGTGCTGCTTGCGCATATCGGCAGCTACGTACCGGCAGCGCAGGTTGAACTGTCCTGTGTGGACCGCATCTTCACCCGTATCGGCTCCAGCGATGACCTCGCCGGTGGCCGCTCCACCTTCATGGTGGAAATGAGCGAGACGGCCAACATTCTGCACAATGCGACCGCCGCCAGCCTGGTATTGATGGATGAAGTAGGCCGCGGTACCAGCACCTTCGACGGTTTGTCACTTGCGTGGTCCGCTGCTGAATACCTGGCCAAGATTCGCGCCTTCACCTTGTTCGCCACGCATTATTTCGAACTCACAGGGCTGCCTGATACCGATCCGGGCGTAGCCAACGTGCACCTCAATGCCACCGAGCACAACGAGCGCATCGTCTTTCTGCATACCGTACTGGAAGGTCCGGCGAGCCAGAGTTACGGTTTACAGGTCGCACAACTGGCTGGCGTACCCCGGGAAGTGGTAGAACGGGCCAAGCAACATCTTGCGCACCTTGAACGTCAGAGCCTCAACCAGCAGTCGAGTACACTTAATGCGGGTAACCAGCCGATGCAGAGCGACATGTTCGCCAGCGCGCCGCACCCGCTTATAGAGCAGATGCAGCGCATCAAACCCGATGACCTGACCCCACGTCAGGCGCTTGAACTGCTATACCAATGGAAAGAGCAGATGCTTTGATCAGCGCCTAAATGAGAGTGATTTTCATTAAACGCGCGGATAACAGCGCATTATGGGTACGGGTCGGCTAACTCCCTGTACCCACAGAAAAAAACTGCTAAACTACGCGCCACTTTCGTACTCGCCTGATCTTGATGGAGACCTACAATGACGTTCGTTGTTACCGACAACTGCATCAAATGCAAATACACAGATTGCGTTGAGGTCTGCCCTGTCGATTGTTTTTACGAAGGCCCGAATTTCCTGGTCATCCATCCGGACGAATGCATCGATTGCGCCCTGTGTGAGCCTGAATGCCCGGCCAACGCCATCTTCTCCGAAGACGAAGTGCCCGCCGATCAGCAGGAATATACCGAGCTGAACGCTGAGCTGGCGGAAATCTGGCCGAACATCACCGAGAAGAAAGACGGCCTGCCGGATGCTGAAGAGTGGGACGGCGTGCCAGACAAGTTGCAGTATCTGGAGCGCTAAGCGCACCGAAAGAGATGCATCGAATAAGAAAGGCTGGCCTGGTGCCGGCCTTTTTTATGCCCGCGCAATGGAAAGGTATTGGATTAAACGCGGCAGGTGGTAAAAAACCCAAATCGCAGGCAAAAAAAGGGGCGGGATTAACCCGCCCACTCTTCATTCCATTTGTGCAATCCGTGTCCAAGTCCTCCTGACTTTACCTTCCTGGAAATCCCTTCCCTGGCATCCTGCCGGGGTGCGTGATCCGTCACACATGGATACATAATACGTCCAACCCGCGCGGAATCAACTGACAACAATCGGGTCCCGATCAGCGGCACGGACAATAAATTCATTTATTATCAAAGTGTTAGATACTTTCATACAGGCAATAGACTGCCGCACTGACAGCACTTGACGTACATCGCTTACGTAGCGTGTAGGCAATCACTTACACGCCGTTCTGGGTCAGACCCATATGCCGCGCATAAAAAAACCCGGTCCTTATGGACCGGGTTTTTCTGTAGCAGCAACAGCAGAATTACATCATGCCGCCCATGCCACCCATACCACCCATGCCGCCCATATCAGGCATGCCAGGCTTGTCGTCATCAGGCAGTTCGGCAATCATTGCTTCGGTGGTAATCATCATGCTGGCAACAGAGGCAGCAGCCTGCAGTGCAGCACGAGTAACCTTAGCCGGATCGAGGATACCCATTTCGATCATGTCACCGTATTCACCGGTGGCGGCGTTGTAGCCGTAGTTACCGGTACCGGCCTTGACCTTGTCCAGTACGACGGAAGCTTCGTCACCAGCGTTGGTCACGATCTGACGGAAAGGTGCTTCGACAGCGCGACGCAGCAGGTTAATGCCGACAGTCTGCTCGTCGTTAGCGCCAGTCAAGCCTTCGATAGCCTGCAGAGCGCGGACCAGAGCCACACCACCGCCAGGAACCACGCCTTCTTCGACGGCCGCACGGGTTGCGTGCAGAGCGTCTTCAACGCGGTGCTTCTTCTCTTTCATCTCAACTTCGGTAGCCGCACCGACCTTGATAACCGCAACACCGCCAGCCAGCTTGGCCAGACGCTCTTGCAGCTTTTCACGGTCGTAATCGGAAGTGGTGTCTTCGATCTGCTTACGGATCTGGGAAACACGCGCTTCGATATCGATCTGGGTGCCAGCACCGTCGATAAGGGTGGAGTTGTCCTTGTTAATCTGAACGCGCTTGGCTTGGCCGAGGTGCTCAAGAGTGGTGTTCTCCAGGCTCAGGCCAACTTCTTCGCTGATCACGGTACCGCCGGTGAGGATAGCGATATCCTGCAGCATGGCCTTGCGGCGATCGCCGAAGCCAGGCGCCTTGACCGCAACAACCTTGACGATACCGCGCATGTTGTTGACAACCAGAGTCGCCAACGCTTCGCCTTCAACGTCTTCAGCAACGATCATCAGCGGACGACCGGCCTTGGCCACTGCTTCGAGGACCGGCAACATTTCGCGAATGTTGGAGATCTTCTTGTCGACCAGCAGGATGTACGGGTTGTCCAGTTCGGCAGCCATTGTTTCAGGCTTGTTGACGAAGTAAGGAGACAGGTAGCCGCGATCGAACTGCATGCCTTCTACGACAGACAGCTCGTTGTCCAGGCCGGAGCCCTCTTCAACGGTGATAACGCCTTCCTTGCCGACTTTTTCCATCGCGTCAGCAATGATCTTGCCGATCGACTCATCAGAGTTGGCAGAGATGGTACCAACCTGAGCGATAGCGCGGGAATCGGCACAGGGCTTGGCCAGGTTCTTCAGCTCGGCAACAATGGCGATAGTTGCCTTGTCGATGCCGCGCTTCAGATCCATCGGGTTCATGCCGGCAGCGACCGACTTCAGACCTTCAGTGACGATGGCCTGGGCCAGAACGGTAGCAGTGGTGGTGCCGTCGCCAGCGTCATCATTGGCGCGGGACGCTACGTCCTTGACCAGCTGAGCGCCCATGTTTTCGAACTTGTCTTTCAGCTCGATTTCCTTGGCGACGGATACGCCGTCCTTGGTAATCATCGGCGCGCCGAAGCTGCGCTCGATCAACACGTTACGACCCTTCGGTCCCAGAGTCGCCTTGACGGCATCAGCCAGAGTATTGACACCCGTCAGCATCTTGTTGCGGCCGGAGATTCCGAATTTAACTTCTTTAGCAGCCATTATCGCTTTCCTTCATATATTCGTTGGAGAAATGCAGGACGTCAGCAGATCGCAGATCAGTCCAGCACACCATAAATTTCGGATTCGCTCATGATCAGCAGGTCTTCGCCGTCGATCTTGATGGTGCTGCTGCCGGAATAGGGACCGAAGACAACTTTGTCACCTTCCTTGACGGCCAGCGCGCGCACTTCACCGTTGTCCAGCAGACGCCCGGTACCCACAGCGATTACCACGCCAGTATTCGGCTTTTCTGCGGCTGAGCCAGGCAGAACGATACCGCCAGCGGTTTTAGTTTCTTCTTCGCTGCGACGAACGACGACGCGATCGTGTAACGGACGAATTTTCATCGTGTTTAGTCTCCAATTAGCTTTTTATAAGCCGGCATGCCGGCGTTCCAAGAAAAACAGGCCTTTCAGCCTGACAAACATGCCGAAGCATGTCTTTGTTCAGGGCCTGCACCCAACAAGGGGAGCTTGCCAAAACTGGTGAATCCTTAATGGGGCCCTGCAAAAGCTTTTCAAGCCCCGGGAGTAAAAAAATTCTGCTCAGAATCACTCGCGATCAATGCGTTGATCCGGCCCGGAAGGCTCCTTGCGGTCGGCCTCCCACTCGCCTTCAATGATGTGGTGCTCGCCGCGCTTCCAGACGGTCGGACCACCTGGCTCGCCTGGGCCTGGACGATTGCGATTACGCAGCGCGAGTATCAACGCCGGCACGGCCAACACGTCGGTCACGACGCCCGGGATAACCAGTAGCACACCAGCCAGTACGCCCCACATCCCCGACTTGAGTACCGTAAATGGCGCACGGTCCTGCGCCATCTGCGCCTGCAGGCGCTGAAGCATGCCCCAGCCCTGGCGCTGAATCACGGCGACCCCGAGCAACCCGCTCACCAGGACCCAGAGCAAGGTGAATCCGACACCTATCGCCTGGCCCAGCAATATCAACCCGGCGAGCTCGATCAGCGGGATGAGTAATAACAAAATTCGAATCAGCGGCATGAAAGCCTCGCATGAATTGGCAAACAAACTATATGGGGTGCTCGGGTGAAGACTTCAACCCGTCCGATGGTTCCGAAGCTCCGATCGCGGACTGTGAAGGCCGGCAAGCTCAGGCTAAATAGGCTAAAAAGCGTCCAAATGTGCGAAATAGGCACTTCAGGCGCGGAGCGGCCTGCCGATAACGCACCCAGGTAATCAACCCAGCTACCGTTCCGCCCGAAAGCCAGTAAGGAAAATTCATGAACCCTGTTTCACTCCTCAGTATACGTTCGCGTTTGCTGATCGGAATTCTGCTCCCCGTGCTATTGACTGCCGGCGTAATCGCCTGGCTCACAACCAATCAGATCCAGCAGCAAGGCGCCGCCGAAGTGGAGCGGCTGCGCACTCAGCTTCTTACCGCTCACAAAACCGGGCTCAAGCAGGTGGTTGAAGCAGCGCGCACCGCTATTGAAGAGGTTTACACCGATCCATACCTTGAAAGGAGCCGCGCGCAAACCGCTGCGCGGGACATCATCCGCTCAATGGGCTTCGGCGATAACAACTATATATATGCGTGGACTTATGACTCGCATAACCTGGCGTTTCGCCCCAAGCCCAGCGCAGAAGGTCCCTCGCTGAACTCTACGCCAGCGCGCAAGGAGCTGTTGCGCAATCTGATTTCAAGTGGGCGAAGTGGACAGGGTTTTCACGAATACATCTGGCCCAATCCGGCCACCGATCAGCCAGAGCCCAAGATTTCCTATTCAATTGACCTGCCTGAATGGCAGTGGGTAATCGGCGCCGGTATCTATGTCACCGATGTCGAGAAAGCGGTGGTGGCTGCCCAACAGGAAATCGACGCGAATGTCGCGGCCGCGCTGAGCCGCATCCTATGGATCACTGTCCTCATTGTCGGCGTCGCAACACTGCTCGGCGTCTTCGTAGGGCGCACTGTTACCCGTCCGCTCAATAGCGCTACGCGCATAATGCAGGAAATTGCCGAGGGCGATGGTGACCTGACTCAGCGCCTGCCTGATCAGGGCAATGACGAGCTGAGCGAGCTGGGGCGTCAATTCAACGCGTTCGTCGCAAAGATCCAGCGCGCAATGGTGCAGGTAGGCGACACCACCGACCAATTGGCGTCGGCTGCAGAAGAGCTTAGCCATATCGCAGCGCAGACCCAGGCATCCGTGGAACTCCAGGGAAGCGAAACTGACCAGATAGCCTCGGCCATCCACGAGATGGCTGCAACCGTGCTGCAAATTGCCGGTAATGCCAACGAGGTTGAAACTGCCGCATCCATCGCGGACGAGCAATCGCGCCTGGGCCGCAGCACGGTGCTCTCTTCCCAGGACTCGGTTCGGCAGCTGGTTGCAACGCTGCAGGAAAGCGCTCGAATGATCGAAGCATTGGCCGCCAAGAGCGATGAAATCCAGTCCGTCGTCAATGTAATTCGCGATGTCACCGATCAGACAAATCTGCTGGCGCTCAATGCCGCGATCGAGGCCGCACGCGCGGGAGAGATGGGTCGCGGCTTTGCCGTGGTCGCCGATGAGGTGCGCCAGCTTGCGAGCCGCAGCGGTGAGTCGGCCACCCAGATCCGATCGATGATTGAAAGCTACGTGAATGACGCGAAAATTGCCGCCGACCAGATGAAAAGCGCCCAGACGCAATCCGAGCAGACCGTGGGCGCGATCAACGAAGCAGCCGGCTCACTGCAGACGATCGAAGAATCGGTGGGGATGATTCGAGGCCAGATAATTCAGGTCGCCGCAGCATCCGAACAGCAGAGCCATGTTGCAGAAGACATTAATCGCAACGTCGTCAGCATCGTCAACGCAGCAGCACAAAGCGCAACGGGAGTCAGCCAGACCTCCGACGCCAGTAGCGAACTGGCCCGGCTGGGTGAAAATCTGCGCCGGCTTGTATCCCAGTTCAAAGTGCACTGAAGCCGGGCCTGGTACTCCACAGGGTCGAGCACCAGCTTGACCCTGTCAGCGATCATTCCCGTCAGTTCCTGCGTGCAACCCGCCATTCCGATCTGCTGCCTATCGCCAGCGCTAGTAAAGGCTTAATCTTCACCCCACCCACCCAGGCAGAAATGTGACGCAGGTCTCTGTTGATCGACTAATGCCGGGTAGGTCGCGAATCTCTGGGGTAGGCTCGAGAACCAAGAGCCCGTACATAGACTCCCGGACCACACCACAATGGAGATAAGGACGTGTCCAAACAGATGTTCCCCAGCGACGTAACGAAGGATCGTCGATTCGTGGAATCGTTGTCCCGGGGCTTGAATGTGTTGAGAGCGTTCGGCGAAGGCTCGGTGACCCTTGGTAATCAGGAAATCGCGCGCATTACTCAATTGCCCAAGGCAACGGTTTCGCGCATGACCTTTACCCTGACCACTCTGGGTTATCTCAGCTACAACGCTCGTCTGGAAAAATATCAGCTCAGCGCCGGCGTGCTTGCGCTCGGTCATACCTACGTTTCCAATCTGCGGGTCCGCCAGCTGGCCAGGCCGTACATGGACGAATTTGCCCGACTGAATAATACCTCGATAGGCCTTACCTGCCGCGACCGCTTCCATATGATCTATGTGGAAAACCGCCTGCCGCCCGAGGCCTCGCTGTTGCGCATGGAAATCGGCTTGAAGCTGCCCATGGCCACAACCGCAGCCGGGCGCGCCTACTGCGCGTCATTGCAGGAAGATGAGCGCCAGCAACTACTGGACGCATTAGCTGAAAGCTACGGTGAAGCGCTGTGGCCTGAGAAACGCGCTGGGCTGGAGCAGGCAGTCAGGGATTATCAGCAGCACGGGTTCTGCCTGTCGCTCGGGGACTGGGACCGCAATGTGAACACCGCTGGGGTACCCATAACCCTGGCAGATGGAAATACTATGGCGCTGACCTGCGCAGCGCCCTCCTACCTTGTACCGCAGGAAAAAATCCGCGATGACATCGCCCATCAGCTGGTGATCCTGGCCGGGGATATCCAGTCGCTGGGCAGCTGATCGCCACTTTTGCTTTGTGGGTCAGGAGCGTGCACTGACAACGGCACGCTCCTGATATATCAAGAAGCGGCTTTGCTCCACTCCAGTGCCTGCAGCTCGCGCCACATCAGCTTTCCGGAAGGCGATTTGGGCAACTCGGTCATGAACTCAATGATCGCGGGCACTTTATAGGTCGCCATCTCGGCCTTGCACCAGTCAAGGATCTCCTGCTCCGCCGTGGCCGGATTCGCTTCAGGGCTCAAGACGATACAGGCTTTGACCGTTTCACCCCGCTTGGGATGGGGCGAGGAAATGATGCACACCTCGCGGATCAGCGGGTTCTGATACATCATGCTTTCCACTTCGCTCGGCCAGACCTTGAAGCCGGAGGCATTGATCATCCGCTTGATTCGATCGACCATGAAGAAGTAACCCTGCTCGTCGTAACGGGCCAGATCACCGGTACGGAAGAACCGCTTGCCATCCAGTTCGATAAAGGCCGCAGCAGTCTCTTCCGGACGGTTCCAGTAGCCAACGGTAATCTGCGGGCCATTACTGACAATCTCACCGGTTTCACCAGGGCCCATTTCTTCAAGCGTATCTGGATCGATGATGCGCGAATCAACATCGAACACTGGAATGCCCAGGCACTGCGCTTTCGGATGCTCCGGCGGGTTGATATGCGTGGCAGCCATGGTCTCTGACAAGCCGTATCCTTCTATATAGGACAGACCCGTGAGCCGATGCAGTTTCGCGGCAATGGCTTCAGGCATCGCCGCGCCGCCGCCGCCAATGGTCTGCAAACTGGATATGTCATAGTTGACCAGATCGGGATTCGACAGAAAATCGACCGCCATGGTCACGATGTTCGCCCAGCCAGTCACCCGGTAACGCTCGATCAGTTTGGCCGCTACAGTGCGGTTCCAGCGAGTCATGATCACAGAAGTCGAGCCGGTATAAATCGGACTGTTCATCGACGCTTGCATGCCGGTGACATGAAAGAACGGCAAGGTCGACAACTGCACGCTATCGGCAGTGGCGAGATTCCAGACCGAGCGGTGGACTGCAGTGGCCATGACCGCACGATGCACATGCATGCAGCCCTTGGGTGCGCCTGTGGTGCCCGAGCTGTAAGGAATCAACGCCAGATCGTCCGGCCCCACCGTATGCGGGCCTGGTTGATAGCCGGCAGCGAGTGCAGCTTCCCACCGTGTGCCGCCTTCAGGCAGCGGCGTTTCCGGAAGTGTGACTTCGACAGGAAGCTCAAGATCGGTCGGCTCGCGCAGACAGCTGCCGTAGGCTGAAACGACCACCTGCCGGAGAGCGGTGTGCTCCAGCATCGGCATGATGTATTCAGCCAGCTCCTGGCCCGCCAGGCAGATTTCAGCACCGGTATCAGCAATATAATGCTCGAGTTCGGCGTGGCGATTCATCGGATTGACCGGGATCACCACCGCGTCGGCGCGCAGTATCGCGTAGTAACTGATGACGTACTGCGGCGAGTTCTGCATGTAGAGCAGTACCCGATCGCCTTTCTTCACGCCTTGCGCCTGCAGCCAGCCGGCCAGGGCTTCGACGTCGCGCAGCAGTTCGGTATAAGTGATACGGGTATCATAAAAAATGATCGCGGGATGATCAGGGTACCGCCGGACGGAGATTTCGAGGTTGGTAAAGAGGCTGGTTTGCGGCAGCGTCATGGTTTTGGACAAGCCCTTCGGCCAAACGCCATAATGTCTCGTAAACATGTTTATTGTCCTAATATACGGTAAACCGAACAGCCCCAGGGCTGCACAGCGATAAGCACGATGCAGGGCTTCCGTTGTTCTGACGGAGGCGCCATGCCAGCGTAGGCGTCAGACTCGGCACTGCAGCCGCAGCTTCCACATCCAAGCGCCAGGGGGATCCAATTGGACAACCGATCGGTTTCGAAGTCAACGCTACGAAAGTCAGTACCGCATACTAAAACACTCGTATCATTTTGGCGCATGGGGCTTGAATCGCTTTTTCTCCTCACGCTCAACCCCGTGATCCATGCTCGACGAGCCGCGCCGATTCGCCTCCCCTCTCCCGCAAAGCCCTTGAATCGGCCATATCACCGCGATTTTCAGGATGATCTATACTCGTTAAGGCCCTCTCCAGCGCGTCACACTTGGGCTGTCTCGATCCGGTGAGCAATGAGTATTGCAATCACCCTTTCGTGTGTTAAATTTAAAAGCCTGACTCATTGTGCAGACGACAGTTCTGCACAGCGAAACAGTTAAACAGAACAACAACGAGGCACGAAAATGTTAACAAATCTGCGAAAGAAACTGGGCACCGTGGCGGCAGCTGTCGCTCTGGCCACCTCAGCCACTCTGATTCCATCCGTCGCCTCAGCGGCAGAAACCACTACCTGGCGTGTCCAGTCCCACTGGCCGGGCGCAAGCTCGTCTTACAAGGATAGTCTGGTCCGGCTGAAAGATACGCTGGAAGAGCGCTCCGATGGTCGACTGAAACTGCAGCTTTTTGAAGCCGGTTCCTTGTTCAGCGCTCAGGAGACGTTCAACGCCGTTAGCCGCGGCATTCTTGATATGGGCACGATCTCGCCCTCCTACGCCCAGAACAAGATCAGCCTGGCCGGCATCGCCTCGGGCTTGCCGTTCGCTTTCCGTAACGTCTGGGAGGCTGCGTACTTCCATCAGGCTATGGGCTTTGAAGAAATGCTGCGGGCCGAAGCAGCCGAGCACAATGTCTACTGGGCCACCGACAAGGTGTATCCCACTGAGATGGTCATCAAGCGTCCGGTTAACAGCATGGCGGACTTCAAGGGCTTGAAGATTCGTTCCTCCGGCTCGCTGCAGACCTTCCTGACCGATGCTGGTGCCACTGCATCCTATATTCCGGGTGGCGAGCTGTATTCCGCACTGGATGCCGGCATTGTCGATGGTGCGCATTGGGGCGCTTCTCAGGGCGCTGACAGCATGGCCCTTTATGAGGTCGCCAAGTATCACGTCAAGCCTGCACTGAATATCGCCGGTACCGACGTATTCATCGTCAGCCAGCGGTCGATGGACAAGCTGCCCGAAGATCTTCAGCAGATCGTCAAACAGGCGCTTGAAGAGCAGTTCTGGTTCCGCACCAATGAATATCAGTACCAGGAGCGCGTGACCCTGGCCAAGGCCGTCAAGGAGAAGGGCGTGGAAATTAACACCCTGCCTGACGACGTACAGGCTCAGTTGACCCAGGCTGCAATGAAGCAGTGGGACAAGGAAGGTGAGCGTAGCGATAACACCAAGAAGGCCCTGAGCATGCTCAAGGAATTCCTCGGCGAACTCGGCTACCTGTAAGTTTTACTGCGACACCGCCCGGAGCCGTTATGGCTCCGGGTTTTCTATTGAGCCATAGCGGTATGCCCGGAGGGTGTGATGCGTGCAATCACTGCATTCATGAATGGCGTTACCAAACTGAATGACGTTATCGGGCGAACAGTTGCCTATCTGATCCTGCCGATTTTCGCGTTTCTGATGCTAGAGGTATTTCTGCGTTATATGTTCAATTCGCCCACCGTATGGACGAATGAACTGACGCAAATGTTATTCGGTGCTTACGCGGTGCTCTCAGGTGGCTACATCCTTGCGCATCGGGGGCACGTCAACGTCGACCTGTTCCATTCAAAATTCGGCCCCAGAGTGCGGGCTGTGATTGATATCCTCGGCTCCATCATTTTCTTCATCTTTGTCCTGGCGCTGCTCTATTTCGGTTACGACATGGCGCAGGAATCGGTCCGCAGCTGGGAAACGTCCTATTCCGCATGGAATCCGCCCATCTGGCCGATCAAAGTGGCCATTCCGGTCGGAGCAACGCTGCTTCTGCTGCAAGGCATCGTCAAGCTTCTGCAAGACATCGCCATCGCGTTGAACCTGGATTACTACAAGCCTGAAGAAGGCGAAACGGGAGATGAGTTGTGAGTATTGAAGCCCTGACTCTGCTGTTCTTCGGCGCCCTGCTGTTCTTCATATTCATGGGCGTTCCGCTGGTATTCGTACTCGGCGGCGTTTCCGTGGTATTCCTCTATTTCACCTGGGGGATTGATTCCTTCTACATGGTGGCGTCGCAAATCTACGGCACCATGGGCAGCTTCACACTCCTGGCCATTCCATTGTTCGTGTTCATGGCGATGATCCTGGAACGGACCGGCGTAGCGCGTGACCTGTACCGCATGATGCACCTATGGTGCGGTGGTATGCGTGGCGGCCTGGCGGTCGGGACCCTGGGCATCTGCGCGGTATTTGCGGCCATGGTTGGCATCAGCGGCGCTGCAGTGGTGGCCATGGGCACCATCGCCCTGCCCTCGATGCTCGAACGGGGTTATGACAAACGCATGGTCCTGGGGGTAATCAATACCGGTGGCGGCTGGGGTGTACTGATACCGCCGAGCATCATGATGATCCTGTATGCGCTGATTTCCGGCGTATCGGTGGGCAAGATGTTTGCGGCCGGCATCCTGCCCGGTCTGGTATTGATCATCCTGACCGTGCTTTACGTGACCATCCGCTGCTATATCCAACCGAACCTTGGGCCTGCCCTGCCTCCGTCCGAACGCGGAAGCTGGCCGGACAAGTTCAGAGCTGTACGCTCGGTAATCCTGCCGGTGATGGTCGTGGTAATGGTCATGGGCTCGATCATCGGCGGTATAACCACGCCGACCGAAGCCGCCGCCATGGGTGTACTGGGTGCATTGATCTCTGCAGCCGTGTACCGCCAACTGAACATGACCATGATTCGCGAAGCGTCGATCCGCACCTTCAAGCTGACCGGCATGATCGTCTGGATCCTGTTCGCGGCCCACGCCTTCAGCTCGGCTTATCAGAGCATGGGAGCACATCAGTTCATCGAAAGCCTGATGATGGCGATCCCAGGCGGCCCATGGGGCATCATTATCGCCATGATGGTGATCGTGTTCCTGCTGGGCATGGTGCTCGATCCTGTAGGCATCATGCTGATCACCCTTCCGGTGTTCCTGCCGATTGTCGATTCCCTCGGTTTCGACCCTATCTGGTTCGGCATCCTGTTTGTGATCAACATGGAAATCGGCTACATGACGCCGCCCTTCGGCTTCAATCTGTTCTACTTGAAGGGCATAGTGCCGCCGGGCATCACCATGAAAGATATCTACGCCTCGGTTATCCCCTTCGTGCTGGTGCAGATCGTTGGCTTGATCGTGTTGATGGTCTTCCCGGATATCGTCACCTTCCTGCCAAATCTCTGGTTCTAGCGCTCTATAGCCACCTGCGACCCGCAACCCGGGCCGCAGGCGGTTTGCTTAATACCTATCCCCTGCCCGCTTAATACTCCCTCTCGATAGCTCCTGCCACCCGTTAAAACGTCTTGAGCGCAGGCTTGCCTGGTCCGGAGTCAGCTGTCGCGAGGCGACAGGGCTGCGCCGACACGCTGCAAGTACGTCCCTGTAAGCTCGTCGATGACATCCCTGTCATCGCACGGTCGGCTCAGCCCTGTTGCCTCGCTTCGCACGAACATTGGAGCTGTCTGATGGGAAGACCGGAGCAGTTCTGATCTCCACCTCACGCAGATGTTTATTCAAGCCTGCTGGCTGACAGGGTGAAGCACGTGTTGAAAACAGGGATGTTTTCACCAAGCCCCCAGGGACGGGTTCACGGCGTCTTGCGCAATCCTGACGGCAGGTAGGCGGAAGCCCCATGACAAGCACCTCCCGGTAGGCAAAAAAAAACCTGAGCCCGGTATATACCGGACTCAGGTCTTGGACTTGCTCTCCCGACTCATCACGAGCCGAGGAGCAAGTAATCCGTCGCCGTAGCTAGGCTACGACCGGACTATCAGTAGTCGAACTTAGCTGATGCCATAACCTGCTCATACTGGTTGGAGCCAGAATCATCGACTATGCCGAAGTCCCAGTACGCATATTCCAGACCGAGAGTAATGGTGTTAGTTGCTTGGTATAGCAGGTTGAGGTGTGCGGATGAAGACGTGTCAAAATATCTATTAGCTGTTGCTGTAGTGCCTAGACCAACTCGATCAACATTTGTCTCCACCTCAAGATGCGACAACGACAGGTTCGAGCGCCACTTGGGTGCCCAATGCCGCTGATAAGACACTGTAGTCCCGTGTGAAACCATGGGCACCAGCTCATCCTGGGCAGCAACGACATCACCAAAGGTTCTCAGCCCAGCATAGCGACCCAGAGCTCCGTAGCTGTACTGCAACCGGAGATTATCGTTGCCGATGGTCGGGATGCGAGCAGACAACGATACAGCGCCCTCGAGCGAGCGCTCGTTGTCATCTTCGAGCGTGCGCCCCATGCCCGCAAGAGCGAACACACCATAATCATTCTTGACCTGATAACGCAGCACTACGTCAGGGTAAGCCTGATCGAAGCCACCATCTTCGGGGTTCTCAATCGCGGCAAACAGGCGACCACCCGGAACATCCATGCCATAGCGCAGCAGCGGCTGACGGGCGTAAATAAACGCCGCCATCTTGCCCTGGTTCAGAATTTCGGGCAGGGCTGACAACTCGCTGAAGGTAGTCACGTCCTGACCCACAGTCCAATCCGCCCACTGGGCATAAGCCAAACGAATACGCGGGTTATAGCTGTTGGAAACGAACTCGTTGGCGCCGTCTTCCGAGCCGTGGAAGTCCATTTCGAGGTAAGTAATCAGGTCATGGCCGTTGACGTCCGCAGTACTGGTACGGAGACCGATGCGGCTTTCACGGATACTGGAGCCAAACCGCCACTCATCCGGGTTACCGAGGGTCGGGTCCGCAAAGTTAGCGAAGTTCGTGGCCTGTCCAAGCGTACGGTTGTTGGCACTGCCGTCACCACCGGAGCCAAGCACTGCGTCGGCCTTAATGAAGCCACCAACGGTAACTGTCGTGTTGCCGATCTTGATACCCTTGCCATCGCGCACGATGTAGTCGGTATCTGCCTTGGCTGTCTCTGGACGCGGCTCGTCACGGGTCGATGCCAGTTGCGCACGGGCTTCACGTGCCTCGGCACGGGCCTGAGCAGCCTCTTCCCGCGCCTGGGCAGCATCGGCTTCGGCACGTGCGGTGCTTTGCTCGATTCGCGCTTCCAGCGCCTTGAGCTGACGACGCAGCTCCTCGATTTCGGAATTCTGCGCAAACGCCGGTGCAGCGCCCAGCAACATGACCGGAACGCTCAGACAGGCAATAGCTTTTGCCAGTGGCTTAGTGGCGAACAACGCCTTTGTTGTTTTCATCGCAACCTCGTTGTGATTATTGATGGTGAACCCTGCCGCCGAAACTACGCGACATGTTTCGCAGTGCGGAACTACTTATTGCAATCATTCCATCAGGCAGTACGTATTTCCGCCGTGAATATAGTTAATACGGATCTAATCAACAAGCATTAATACAAGATTTTACTGAGCGACATTGCTGTTCTATATGATAGTCCATGTATTTCAACGCGCGGCCCATCATAGAGTCCGTAGTCATTTCGGTTAGATAGACATAAGTCCAACGCCCAACCCATTGATCCTGCGATGGGGATTCTGAATATTTGGCGTTCACTCGTTGCGGAAAATAATGCATCCTGCGCGGGCTAAACAGGATGGCCAGCCGAACACGTATTAAAGATAGGGCAAGCGGGAATGCCCAGGGAGCCGACATAAGCATGCCGGTTGCGTGCTCAGCGCTTGAACGCGAGCGACGACGATTCAAACCTGCTCGCTTTATCAAAACAGATAGGGGAATACCCGGAATGCAATTGAAAGACAGCGTTATTATCGTTACTGGCGGCGGTCAAGGGCTGGGTCGGTCCATGGCTGAATATCTGGCTGCTCGGGGCGCACGCCTTGCCCTGGTCGATCTTGGTCAGGACCGCCTGGACGAAGCAGTCGCTGCTTGTAAATCCGCAGGTGGTGACGCCCGTGGATATGTATGCAACGTGGCCAACGAAGAACAGGTAGTTGAGATGGTCAGCCAGGTCGCGAACGACTTCGGCACTATCAATGGGTTGATCAACAACGCAGGCATCCTGCGCGACGGACTGCTGCTCAAGAAGAAGGACGGCGAGATTCAGAAAATGAGTCTGACTCAGTGGCAGTCGGTTATCGACGTCAATCTGACCGGCGTATTCCTGAGCACGCGTGAAGTGGCAGTCAAGATGGTCGAGCTCGGCAGCCAAGGACTGATTATCAACATTTCATCTATCGCACGCGCCGGCAACATCGGCCAGACAAACTACACAGCGGCAAAAGCCGGAGTAGCTGCAATGACCGTCGGCTGGGCTAAAGAACTGGCTCGCCATGGCATCCGGGTAGCAGCCATCGCACCGGGCTTCATCGAAACCGAGATGACTGCCAGCATGAAACCCGAAGCACTCGAGAAGATGACTGCTGGCATCCCTCTCAAGCGCATGGGACAACCCAACGAGATTGCCCACTCCGCCGCCTATCTGTTTGAAAACGACTATTTCACCGGTCGTATTCTCGAGCTGGACGGCGGCCTGCGGCTCTAACTGCCAGGTCGAACTTTCAGGCCGGCACCAGCCGGCCTACCAGCTCACCCCGAATCCCACGCGGTAGCGCTTTTCATTCAATGCCTGCTCGGCATTATCACTCTCGATATAATCCCACTCGGTCAGCAGACTCAGCGACGCCCAGCTATTGACCATGTAGCGAATACCCAACTCGGTATCGAGGATGTATTTAACGTCGCGGTCATCGGGGATCTGGGTTTCAGTGTTGTGAAACACCTCCACGCGCTTACCGAACATGAATCGGCGGTAGTCATACTCGAGACCCAGCGCTTCAAATTCATTTTCTACTCCGCTGCGCTCTTTCAGCCGCAGATGATCGAGTCGCGCCGAAGTCTCGAAGCGTGAGAGCGTCGTGTTCCACCACTCATAACCGGGACCCGCACCGATTTGTGCACGTCGAGCGATATCACCAATATGGTCGCGCTCGTAATCAAGACTGGTTTGCCAGAACCACTGCTCGCCGAAGAACCAGCTCAGGTCGTATTCAGTCTGGAGCACGTGGCGGCTGCGCAAATCATCGCGGTAGTCACGTTCAAAGTTGGCGTCCAGATCATGACGCCAGTCACCGTGCCGCGCGCGGGTATTGAACCGGAAGGCGAGGTCTTCCTCATCCTGCGAGGCGTCTTTCATATCGAAGGACAGATCGGCGTTACCCTCCAACAGCCAATCCTCGATAAATGGCTGCGGCTCCATGAGCTGGATAATGTTAGCCAGTGGCATCTCGATCGGATCCGGCAAGCCGTTGAATACCAATACATTGCCAGCTGTCTCGGAGGTTCTGATCGCGAGCGCCCGCTCGGCATGATCTTCGGTCTTGACCAGCATCGGCGTAGTGGTCTCCATCGTACGAATCCGACCAACCTTGACCGTCACTTCACCGGCAAATTCGGTTTTAATAACAAGCCGCTTCCGGTCCAGCAGTTCAATCTTTCCAGTGAGGCGATCCCCGTTATCCAGCCAGACGGTGTCAGCATTCGCAAACACGGGAAAACACAACAGAAACGCAGCAGCATAGCGGCACGATAACATCAGAATAACCTTCAAATAGAGCGTAAAAGGCGCCATTATCCATGAATGAGAAGCGATTGCCAGTGAAGACGACAAAGCCCAATGCAGCTGACGAATTCCTCACCCCGCGGGAACATTTCTGGCAGATACTGGCCACTATTCCGCCCGGCCGCGTCACCAGTTACGGCCGCCTGGCGCAGCTCGCCGGCCTTGGACGCGGGGCGCGCTTAACGGCGCGCTGGCTGGCGCAACTGCCCGAGGGCAGTAATCTGCCCTGGCACAGGGTGGTCAACAGTCGGGGCCAGCTGTCACTATCGCCATGCTCTGCAGCCGGAGAAGAGCAAAAACAGCGCCTGCAAAGCGAAGGTGTAGCAGTTATCAACCATCGGGTTAACATGGCGCGCTTTGGCTGGCCCGATTCATCAGAACAATCACAGGAATCTCATGAGTAACTCTTCGGCCGAGCAGGTCGAGTCCCACGAAGGCTTGCGCGTCTACCTCAAGCCCCGCGTGCTCGGCATGTTGTTTCTCGGATTCTCCGCAGGCTTGCCATTGCTGCTGGTGGGCGGCACCTTCAGCGCCTGGTTGAAGGACATTGGCGTAGAGCTGGCCGCCATTGGCTTTCTCAGCTGGGTCGGCATGGCGCATTCCATCAAGGTCCTGTGGGCGCCCTTTATCGACCGCGCCGCCCTGCCCTTGCTGACGCGCTGGTTTGGTCGCCGTCGGGCGTGGATGCTACTCGCACAGTGCATCATTGCAGCCGGGCTATTCGGCATGGCCGTCACCGACCCGCGGGAGCATCTGCAATTCGTCGCGTTCTGCGCGGTGCTGGTAGCGTTCGGCTCGGCCACGCAGGACGTGGCCATCGATGCGTACCGTGTCGAGGCTGAGGCCAAGCACCGCCAGGGGGCAATGGCGGCGACCTACGTGACCGGTTACCGCGTCGCACTGCTGGCCGCAGGTGCCGGGGCCTTGCATCTGGCGAACATGGACAGCTGGACGCTCGCCTACGGCAGCATGGCCCTGCTGATGGGGGTCGGAATGATCACTACGCTGGTGATTGCCGAGCCTGAGGTACAGGTCACCCAGGGCACCTATGCACTGGAACAGCGTGTCCAGGCGTACCTTGCCAGCACCGTCCACCAGGGCTGGCGACGCAACCTGACGGCCTGGTTCATAGGCGCGATGGTCTGCCCCTTCGCTGAGTTCTTTCAGCGCTACGGCAAGGTCGCGTTACTAATATTGGCTTTCATCGCCACCTTTCGTATCAGTGACATATTCATGGGCGTCATGGCGAACCCGTTTTATCTGGATCTGGGCTTCAGCAAAGCTGAGATCGCCAACATTGCGGCGGCCTTTGGACTGGGAATGACGCTTTTGGGGGCCGCATTAGGCGGCCTGCTGGTGGCGCGCTATGGCATCGCGCCCATCATGCTGCTGACGGCCTTTATGGCGCCTGCGACCAATCTCACCTTCGCCTGGCTGGCGTTCATAGGCCCGGAAACCTATGGACTGGTGCTGGCAATCATTGCGGACAACATTACCGGTGGGTTGGCGATATCGGTGTTCATTGCCTACCTGTCCAGTCTGACCAACACCGCCTATACGGCTACCCAGTACGCACTGTTCAGCTCGCTAATGACGCTGCCCGGCCAGTTCGCCGCCGGATTTACCGGGTTGCTCGCTGCCAACGTCGGTTGGGTCAGCTTCTTCGTATTGACGTCCTTTACCGGGCTACCGGCCATTATTCTGGCGGCATTACTGATAAAGAAGGCTCATCCCGACAAATTACGGCGACCAGGGATCGATTGAAGCGCGCAGAAGGGATTCAGAACGGGGCAAAGCGAGAGATCATGAAGAAAAAAAAGCGGCGCCTGGACAGGCGCCGCTTTAGGGTCGATCAGCAGGAGTCGATCAGAAGTTGTAGCCGAGACCGACGCTGTAGAAGAATGCGCCGTCGTCATAGCGATCATCTACATCGGAAGCACTGTCAACCAGGAAGTGATACTCGACCATACCGGTAACGAAGGTAGAATCGTTCAGCCAATGCTTATAGCCTACTTCCGGACCGAGAATGAAGGTTTCGTCTACGCCATCACCGTAAATACCACCTACGCTGGCACCCACGAAAGGCCGACCATTGCCGCTACCGAAGTGATAGTCATAGAAAACCCGGGTAGAACCATCCCACTGGACACTTTCGCCTTCAGAATCGCGTGCGTTGACGGTTTGACGAACACCCCACAGGGAGGATTCGCTGAGATACTGGCCCCAGCTACCCTGCACTGAGATAGCTGAATCGTCGAAGTCCTTGTCGCTGCCGCCTGCACCACCCAGGGTGATTTCCTGATCCCCGGCCGACGGCTGGGCGAGCGCAACTGCTGGCACCATCGCCGCAAGAAGCAATGAGGTTTTAAAGAGTTTTTTCATGTCTCTGCCCTTTGTTCAGTAAGGTTGTAATCTCGCAGCGGAATCCACTGCGTGTACTGTCTGACAAGCAGACCAGAGCCCTGTTCATATTTTTTTGCATATTGGCACGACTGGTCATCGGCTTAGCCCTGACTCCTCAGGTGAAGTATGAAGAACACGAACGCTTGAACTGACTCATGCTGCAGACATAACGGCAAAATGATGGATGTGGAACAGGCCAAAAAAAGCCCGGCCAAGCCGGGCCTATGGTTCAGATACGCACTACAGCTGGAAATCAGTCTGCCGTGGCTGTGGCGGTTTCCGGCTTGGCGGCCGCGGCCGGGGCCGGGGCCATAACGTGTAACGTGCGCTGAGGGAATGGAATCGTAATGCCTTCGCGATCGAAATGCTCCTTGGCCAGCTCCTGAATATCCCAGAACACGCCCCAGTAATCGGCATTATTCGCCCACATGCGCAGCGACAGGTTGACCGAGCTGTCACCCAGCGCAACCAGCCAGACTGCTGCCTCGGGATCTTTGAGCACACGCTCATCCGCCGCAGCCAGACCAAGCAGGATCTGCCTGGCTTTCTTCACGTCATCGTCATAGCCGATACCAATATTCAGGTCCACCCGGCGTGTTGGCTGACGTGAATAGTTAATGATGTTGCCGTTAGACAGACTGCCATTGGGCACGATTACCGTCTTGTTGTCTGCCGTCTTGAGTACCGTGTGGAAAATCTGAATGCTATCGACCGTGCCCATTACCCCCTGGGCCTCGATGAACTCACCCGCACGAAACGGCCTCAGCATGATAATCAGCATGCCGCCAGCAAAGTTTGCCAGGCTGCCTTGCAGGGCCAGACCAACCGCCAGGCCCGCAGCACCAATCAATGCAATAAAGGATGTTGTTTCAATGCCGATCATGCCCGCCACGCTGATCAGCAACAGAACCTTCAGGCCGATACCTACCAGCGCACCCACGAAACCATGCAGCGTACGGTCAACACTGCGTTTCTCCATCAGCGCCTGAACGCCGGAGGTGAGGCGTCCGATAATCCACCAGCCGATGAACAGCGTTACCAGCGCCAGCAGTACTTGACTGCCGTATTGCATTACCAGAGGCAGCCAGGCGTCCTGGAGTTCTTCCAGCTGAATAATCATATCGTCCATTAAATAAGGATCCCTAAGTCAATCGTGATCAATCACGGAAATTATTGAACTGCAACGGAAGTTCCAGCGTCGTCCCTTTCAGCACGGCCATGGCCTGCTGCAAGTCGTCTCGCTTCTTGCCGGTGATACGCACCTGCTCGCCCTGAATAGCGGCTTGAACCTTGATCTTCGATTCTTTCACCAGCGCAACGATTTTCTTGGCCATCTCCTTGTCGATGCCTTCGCGCAGGATGACGTCCTGTTTCACCTGTTTACCAGAAGCGAAGTGGGGCTTAATCTCCACACACTTGATATCGATATTGCGTTTAGTGAGATTCATCTTGAGGATCTCCAGCATCTGCTCCAGCTGGAACTCTGCATCGGCGGTGAGATTGACCGTCAGATCCTTCTCGCGGAACACGAAATCCCCTTTTCCGCGCAGGTCATAACGGCGGTCAAGCTCTTTCATGGCGTTGTCTATAGCATTGGTGACTTCATGCTTGTCCAATTCGGACACGACATCAAAAGACGGCATCTTTACCTCGAATAAATGTGATTTTTATGACATAACGGGCCGAACAACGGATATGCTCTCATGGCATTATAACGTCAGAGAACATGTAGTCAGCTGCAGGGAGCACAGCCATGCCCAATCCGCAACTCAGCATTCTAGTGGTGGACGATACCAAGTTCAGTAGTGCCGTCATAGGCCACGCCCTTACCCGAGCCGGGTATATCAACATCCGCTACGCCAGCTCGGCTATGGACGCTTTGGCCATGCACGAGCAAATCCCTGCAAGCGTGATGATTGCGGATTGGTTGATGCCACAAATGGACGGGCTCGAACTCACCACGCGCATCCGCCAGGTCGACGAGCAGAGCAGCCATTACACCTATGTAATATTGCTGACAGCGCGTGAAGGCGACAACGTTCTGGGGCAGGCCTTTGATCGCGGCGTAGATGATTTTATCAGCAAATCCGCCATGAATGAGCAACTTCTCCCGCGCATCTATGCCGCAGACCGCATCTCGCAGTTGATTAATCGGCTGCTCGAAGAAAACCAGCTCATGGCCGACAACAATGCCCAGCTGGAAGCACATAACCTTATCGACACGCAGACAGCGCTGGGCAACCGCCGCTATCTGTTGCGTCGCCTCGCCGATGCTATCCGCAATGTTGATTCGCGGGGCGGCGCCTGTTGCCTGGTAATACTTGGCGTGCAGAATCTTGAGGAAATGCACAAGCAGCATGGCGAAACCGTCAAACACGAGCTCCTCAAGGGCATCGCCAGGCGGCTGCAACAACTGGTCAGGCCGGCAGATGTTATCGCACGGGTGGGCGATAACACCTTCGCCATCGTGACGCTGGTCGAAGACCCCAACGAATGCAAACCGAACAGTTTCAGGCGCCTGCACGATGGCCTCAATCTCAAAGCGTTCAAGACGGCTGAGGGTTATCTGAGCGTACGAGCCGGCATGGCCCTTGGGTCGGTGGTCGCACATCAAGCGATGCCAGAGCCAGAAGCACTATTCGAATCAGTCGAGCAGCATCTGGAAGATGCCTACGCCACCAACCTGATCACGGAAGTCAGACGTACCACGCCGATCTAGATGTTTCATGTACTGGGTGCTGGGAGTCTCGGCCTGTTATGGGCCGCCCGTCTCGCTCGGGCAGGCAAGCCCTGCCGTCTGATTCTGCGCGACCAGGCTGCTCTGGATGCTTGGCACGACAGGCATCAACTGGTTGGCCTGACGGATGGGATCCAACACTCGCACATTGAAGTGTCCGCCGAGCTGGCCTCGGCGGGTGACGCTATCGATATCCTCATCATTGCCACCAAAGCCTATTCCGCACAGACAGCACTGGCGAGTATTGCCCCGCGCCTCAAGGCTGGCGCACAGATCCTCATGCTGCAGAACGGACTCGGCAGCCAGCAGGCCGCCAGCCTGAGTTACCCAGCGCAACGCGTGCTCTATGCAAGTGTGACCGACGGCGCCTGGATCAGCGGTCCTGGTCAGGTTGTGTGGGCCGGCAAAGGAATTAACCGTATCGGCGACCCCGCAGGCGGCGACGCGCCCAGCTGGCTGAATGATCTGAATGCGGCGGAGATCGCCTGCCAATGGACAGCAGACATCGAGCAGGTACTCTGGCAGAAACTGGCGATCAACTGTGCCATCAACCCGTTCACAGTGCTGTATGACTGCCCCAACGGAGAGGTACCGCGTCACGTTGGAGCCCGGCTGGATCAGCTCATTCCGGAACTGCATCAGCTACTGACTCACTATGGCAGCTCGCTTGCTCTGGAAGAGCTGAACACTGTCATACAGCAGGTCATCAGCAATACCGCTGCTAATAGCTCGTCAATGCGCCAGGACGTACATGCCGGAAGGCGCACGGAGATCGACTTCATTCTCGGCTACGCCGTCAGGCAGGCACAGGCTGCCAATCTGAAACTGCCGATCCTGGGTCAGCTCTACACCGACCTGGGCGATCGGCTCATCTCACTCGGCTTGCCAGCGGACTGATCAGGCTCTACTGCCTTACGTCAGGGCTTGCGATTTAATCACAGTAGCTCCGGGGCTTGTCATCGAAGCAAATCGCGCTAGGCTGGCGGTTCCGACGCCAGCGTTCATTGCGGGCGAACCAATATTCAGAGGCTTTCAACATGGGCTTTCGCCTGAGCAAACTCTACACACGCACCGGTGACGCCGGCAAAACCGGTCTGGCTGACGGCCGTCGTGTGAACAAGGACCACCCCCGCATCGAAGCAATCGGCTGCGTTGACGAACTGAACAGCCAGTTGGGGCTGTTACTCGCCGACCTAGAGAGCGATGGATTGAATGAACTGTGCGACACCCTGGCGCCTATCCAGCATCGCCTGTTTGACCTGGGAGGCGAGCTTGCTGTGCCTGGCTGCAATATCATCGATGCAGCGGACGTCACCCGGCTTGAGGAACTGATCGACGGATTCAACGAAACACTGGAACCGCTGACCAACTTCATTCTGCCCGGCGGCTCCCGCGCCATCGCCCAGGCGCATCAGACGCGCGGCGTCTGCCGCCGAGCCGAGCGACGCAACATCACCCTGGCGGCCGAAGAAACAGTAAACGAACAGGCGCTGATATATCTCAACCGGCTTTCCGACCTGATGTTTGTCGTCGCCCGCACCATTGCCCGGCTACAAAACACATCGGAAGTGCTCTGGGAACCGAAACCGAAACCACAATAACCAGGCGCTGCTGACGTCGCGGAGCAACGCCAACGCGTCGGCTAGAAGGGCTCAGACGCGGAATGCGCCCAGCATGGCCTGCAGCTCCTTCACCAGGGCGCCCATGCGCTTGCTGGACTCCTCGGTTTGCGAGGCGCCCTGCGCCGTGCGTTCGCCCGTCTGGTTGATCTGCACAATGTTCTGATCAATATCGTGGCTTACCGCGGTCTGCTCTTCCGCCGCAGCGGCAATCTGCTGGCTCTGGTCGACGATCTGGGTGACAGCGCGCGCTATGTTGTCGAGAGCAGCCTGCACCTGCAGCGAAGCGTCCACCGCCGTTGCAGTCTTGCTATGGCTGGCGTCCATCGCCGTGACCGCCGCCGACACGCCACCCTGCAGACGGCCGATCATCTGCTCGATCTCTTCAGTCGATTGATGCGTACGCTGCGCCAGCGTGCGCACCTCGTCAGCGACGACAGCAAAGCCACGGCCCTGCTCGCCGGCCCGCGCTGCCTCAATCGCCGCATTCAGCGCCAGCAGATTGGTCTGCTGAGCAACCCCCTTGATCACATCCAGAACGCGGCTGATAGAGACACTGTCTTCCGCCAGCTGATTGATCACCGCGACGGATTTTTCTATCTCCCCGGCGAGGCTTTCGATCCCGTCCACAGAACTCTCGACCAGACGCCGGCCATTAAGCGTTTCGGTGTTCACCTGCTCAGCATTAACCACCGCCGAAGCTGCACTGCGCGCCACTTCCTGCGAGGTAGCGGCCATTTCGTTCATTGCCGTGGCCACCTGCTCAATCTGACTTCGCTGATCGGTCGCCGCCCCACTGCTCTGCGCGGAGATGCTTTCGACCTGTTGCGACTGCTCATATACCTGGCCAGAGGTCGCGCTGACCCGCTGGATCAGCTCCCGAATGCGCGCAATCGTTTCATTGAAATCCCGCGTGAGCGCACCGAGTTCATCGCGGCTGTCGACCGAGGTACTCACGGTCATGTCGCCACCGGCAACCCTGGTCATGAGCTCCGAGAGCCGCCCGATGGTCTGTCGCGTGGAAACATAGAAGCCGGCATACAGATAGGTGATCAGCAGAAACAATCCGAGCATGATTCCAATCAGCAGCAGCATGGCCTGCCAGTTACTCGCCAGACGCTGCTCGAGCTTGTCGTGCAACACTTCGACCATGGCGCCGCCAAGCTCATAACTCTTGTCGATTTCGGCACTGATTTGCCCGAAATAGGCGCTCCAGTCGCCGGACAGATCGCTGGAGAAGATGATCCGGTCTTCAAACACTAGCGAGCTGTCGGCAATGCTCGTCACGCTGGCTTCAGCGGGAACGCTGAGCTCGGAAAGCACCTGCTGATCGATCAACCCCAGGGCTTGCTCATAGTCAGTCGTTAACCGGGGAATCTTGTCCAGCAGACTGTCCATCGCACGACTGCCATCAGAACTCAGGTAGCCCTGACCCAGGGCAATTGAGCCCAGCCGGCGACCTTGAGCCAGGGTGCCCGTGACCTCGGGCACAACGTCCACCAACACCGACGTCACTTGACGCACTGCAGGATCGAAATCCTGCGACAAGCCCGCGTAACCCGCCATCATCGACAAGAGCGAGCGCACCCCACCGTACGCCTGTGCCGACATATCCGCGCGGTTGCGCGATGATGCCTCAGCGATGCGGCCATAGGCATCAACCTGCAAATCCCGCGCCTCAATCAGTTCCGCGGCGAGTGGGTCAGCCGCATCCAGCTGCAGACCTTGCAGCTCGCCGATGATTTTCGTGCGCAGGGTCTGGGTGCGCTGATCCAGAGATTGAGCCTTATCGCCCGGGCCGAACTGATAATTCACTTCGTCCAGATCATGCAGCGTTTCGGCGTCCTGCAGGACAATCACCATCTGACGCATCAGCCCGATGGAGTCCAAGGCGCGCTCTGTCGATTGCACGCGTTCGAACTGCTGAAATACCAGGAATCCCACCATGGTGCCAAGGGGAACAAAACACAGAAGACTGATCAGGCAGAATTTCATGCCGTAGCGGAGTCTGTTCATAAGCGCTATGGCAGGAGCCAAGAGGGTATTCACAGTATTTCTCCCTGGGACAGATGGTGTCAGGCGAATTCAAGGCGCGCGGACGGATTGCCGCCACAACCAACGCGGCGAGTGCACCAGAACTATCGGCCCTGAGCCAAGACTCTTTAGCCCATCAGAGAAATAAAGGCGATCACTACCGCCCACACCAGCACAGCGCGCAGCAGGAAAGTGCGCATCACATCCAGCGGCTGCAGTGCAGGCGCTGCAGGGTCCTCGGTCAACGCGGCGGTGGTGAACCACTGCGCCAGCTGCACCGTCCGCGGCTCCCATTGCAGCAGGACGCGCCGCAGCACATGCAGAGTCGCATCGAAGTGCCCGACCAGCGCGAAACTCAGCCCCATCAGGCGCACTGGCAACCATTCCACTGCGTGCGCCAGCGCCCCTGCAAAGGCCTTTCCGCCGCTATCACTACGCTGACTCGCCAGCCAGGCGAGGCGATAGCCTACCGCTACCAGCGGTCCGAGCAGCACGTACCAGAAGGCCGGAACGAAATAGCCATGACAGGCTTCTGCCGCCATGCGCCCGCGCAGCCCTTGCAACAGCTCGGTTGAATCATCCCCCAGCACGCCGAAATCGCGTTCGGCCAACACGCTGGCGGCCTCATGGTCGCCACGCTGCCATGCCTCACCGACGGCAGTGGTCATACTCCCCAACGGATCTGAGCGACCGACACACAGCAGCACCAGCAACGTGTGGAGAATCAAGGTGAATACGCCATAGGCAATGCCGGTGACCAGCCAGAGCACCATGCCCAGCAGCGGTAACGGCAACATCAGCAGCATCAGAAACAGCCAGCTCGAACGCCCTTGTGTGACGCGTGCCACCCAGTCGGACCAGTAGCCGAGGACATCGATCGGAAAACCGCCGCGCCACGGGGTGAAACGTAAAATGATGGCAACGAGCAGCAAGACCAGGAAATTCATGCGGGGCTCCGTTGAGTGGTTGGGGCGAAATGGGGCGTGTCGAGATGGCCAGTCAGAGCGCGCAGATACCCACGCCAGTCGAATGCCGACCCGGGGTCGGTCTTGCGGCCTGGGGCGATAAACTCATGACCGGTAATCCGATAGGGCGTGATTGCCGGATAGGCAGCCTGCAAGGCTCTGGTCAGCTCGATCAACGCGGCATATTGCGCGGGCGTATAGGGTTCTGTATCGGTCCCTTCGAGCTCAACACCTATCGAGTAATCATTGCACTCGGGGCGGCCGCCGAAACGCGAAGCCCCGGCATGCCAGGCACGGTCCAGACAGGATACGAACTGGAACAGTGATCCGTCTCGTTCGATCAGAAAGTGCGCCGACACGCGTATGGAAGAAATCGATGCAAAATACGGATGGCAGTGCGGATCCAGCTCGCCGGCAAAGAGCTGCTGCACAAAGCCGCCGCCAAACTGTCCCGGCGGCAGGCTGATATTGTGGATCACCAGCAAGGAAATGGTTTCACCCACCGGCCGCGCATTGCAATGCGGAGAGGGTAATGCACGTGCCTGGGCCAGCCATCCATCCTGCGCAACTCTGAGCATGCTATCCCACCGGCAAAAAACGCCATGCTAGCAGGCATGCTGCCGCTGTGACTATCGGGACCTGCCGGATTGCAGCTGACGCAGGTTGCCGATAACCGATTCCAGTGCACGGTCGAACAGCTGGTTGTCATTCACTAGCTGGATCAGCCCAAGGTCGAAGTGTTTCTGCAAGGCCTGGGTCCGATATTCCGCCACCTTCACACCGCTGCGGTTGACGAAAATATGGTTGCCGCTGAAGCTGATGATGGCAGCCAGCTTGCAGCGTTGGGCCGGCTGCCCCTCACTGGGATTCAGTTCAAACCAGCTTCCGGCATGCAACCCCGCCACCCAGCTGATAGCGTTCGCACTCGGCAGGTCGGTAACCAGCTCGATGCGCTCTTCCACACAGGCTGACTCGAGCACCGGATCGGCGATATGCACGGCTTCAGTAATGGCAGCTGCCGCGGCGCTAGGCGCAGGCTGTGGCTGTGCGCTGCGGAAGATACGTGCCGCAGAACGCAGTGGGCTTTGAGCGGGGACGGGGCCCTCCTGCGGCTGCCTTGCTGGTTCAACAGCGGTCCGCAACACCTCAGCAGCGGCACATTGCAGTTCTGACAACAACCCCAGCAGCGGTGCGCTCTGCTGCTCATCCTGACCGATCAGTTGTAAGCCTTCGGCAACGTCACGCAGTACGTTCTGATTGTCCGCGGTCAGCTCCCCGAGCCCCCTGCCCTCGGCCGGCGCTTCTACGCTCGCAACCAGCCGCTGAGCGGTATCCATTGCTCCGCGCCAGGCATCCGAATCCGGGCCTTGACGCAGCCAGGTCATTTGCATGACCTGGCTCCAGGTGTCCCGCAACGTGGCCACAACCGTTACCGGTAAGGTTCGACCCAGCAACAAGGCGTTGAGCTGGTCGGCGACCTGAGCGCGCGCTGCCTCCACCTTCGCCTTGCCTTCCTCGGCATCGCGCGTGCGCTGCTCCAGGCGACCGGAACGGCGCTGCTCGACCTTGACGAAACCGGCGAGCTCCGCATGCAGATCATCGAACAGCTCGGCCGAGGGACAGGTCTCGATCAGTAGGCGTGCGACCATGTTCTCCAGCAGGATATACAGCTGATCACGTCGCAAATCGTCCTGGTCATTCCAGCCGACCGTGGCGCGCGCAAGCTCATTGAGTAAACGCCGCGCGGGGTGTCGGGACAGACTGAAAAATTCCTTGTCTGCAATCGCCACGCGCAGTACCGGAAGCTGAAGCCGCGCCACCAGCGCTTTGACTGCGGTGGGCAGATGTTCGTCGTCCAGAATAAATTCGAACAGCATGGACACCAGACTGATGACGTCGTCATCGACGCGATCCAGGCTTTGCGCCTTGCCTGTGGCATGCCGGCGGCTGTCCAGTTGCTGGTAGACATTCTGGCGTATATCGCGACCACCGGCCTGGGTTTGCTCGGCGGGCAGGTGTGCAAGCAGATCGAGCAACTCGTCACTTTGCATCGGCTCGGCACCGATCACACCCGGATTGGACAACGCCGTATCGCCGCTCGCATGACGCCAGCTGCCGATAAGCTGGCTGAAAACCGATAGCACCTCCTGATGACTCGCCGATGCGCCAGAGCCAAAGCCATCAGCTGGCGTTGGATTTCGACTGGTGCCTCTATCACCTGGCGCGGCGTCGCGCCGGATGACAGGCGACGCCGGCCGCGACTGTTGAACGCTGCCAAGCTTCAGATCGGGGAGGATGCCGGCCTGGATCAGCAGTGCATTCACCTCTGCGTACAGGTCATCCAGCCGGTTACACAGATGACGCTCGAAGAGCTTGAGGATGATCAACCGCACCTTTATATCCAGATCAAGCGCGGCGAAGCTGTCTGCAAACAACTCTGCCAGGACCGACGGGCTCAGTGGATTGTTCTGCTCGTTAACCTGCAACTTCGAGAGGCTATTGATTCGCATGGCCAGATGCTGCAACGCGAGCTGGTTTCGCGCAGCAGCGCGCCCGACCATGCCGTCGAGCGCGACGGACTGCTCGAGGTCGTCTGGCTGAACCAGGCTGAGGCTATCGACAGCAAAGGGTTGCGGTGTTTCGTCAGGGGGCGGCGCCCCTCGACCTAACTGGTCGAACTTCTCGAGCAATCCATCAGCGCAGCTGCCGATCAGCACGCCGCGCTTGAGGCGCAGCGTGCGCATGACTTCAAAAAACATGCCCTGTTCGGCATTGCTGCCCGCTTTATCGGCGAGCTCGAACAGACTGTCATCGGCCTTATCATAGAGCTCGGCGAGGGCCGACTTATAGAACACCACAGCCTGGTCACGCGTGCTTTGCAGCAACGCCGGGAGCAGAGAGGGACGCGCAACTGGCTGCGAGACTCGCCGGGAATCCGTACCAATCGGAATAACATTGCGATCCTTGGACATCTTAAAACTCCTGGCGGCACCGACTGGTCAAGACGTTGGTCGCGAGCCGCGTTGCTCTATTGGATGACGCCAGCCTGGAGTGCCCTACTCCCGGTCGACTTGCTACACGCCCGTGCCTGAAATTGGGAAGTCATATTCGAAGGCACGCAACGCTATTCGACAATCTCGCATCGGCATTAAATTGGCGTCAATTAATTCTAGTCTGATCTGGGGGGACTTCAACTTCTTTTTTCTCGGTTTCACGTGCCCGTCTCACTCTCGGTCCGCAGCCTTGTCTTCAAGGCCTACTCCGAGCAGCCGAGACGCAGCGACCAAAAAGATCAGAATCCTGGCGCGCCGTTTGCAGCGCATATTGGCATTCTGGTTTATGCTCGAACTGCTGGCAATTTTGTGTCTTTTCGTTGCAGCAGGCATGCAGAAACTCGTTGTTCTTGAGATGCGCTTGGACCATGCCTTGAAAATGAATACCTAAAATTCTCTGGAGAGCCCAACAAAATGGAATCACTCATATCCATCATCAACGCCATTAACGGCGTGGTCTGGGGACCGGCCATGCTGGCCTTGCTGGCGGGAACGGGCCTGTACCTGACGCTAGGCCTCAAGCTCCTTCCACAGCGCAAGCTGTTCTATGGCTTCCGCATGCTGTGGCGGGGCAGGAAAAGCACCGAGGAAGGCGACATCAGCCCCTTTAACGCCTTGATGACCGCCCTGTCGGCTACCGTCGGCACGGGGAATATCGCTGGCGTGGCGACCGCCGTCTTTTTTGGCGGGCCGGGCGCCCTGTTCTGGATGTGGGTCATCGCGGTAGTCGGCATGGCCACCAAGTTCTGCGAAGCGGTACTTGCCGTGCATTACCGTGAAAAGGATGCACTGGGCAACCACGTCGGCGGGCCTATGTATTACATCCGTAATGGTCTGGGACACAAATGGAAATGGCTGGGCGTGCTCTTCGCGATTTTCGGTATGCTGGCGGGCTTTGGTATCGGTAACACCATCCAGTCCAACTCGGTATCCGATGCACTGCAGAGCACCTTTGGCATTCAGCCAATGATCACCGGCCTGGTCATCGCCGTACTGGTTGCACTGGTACTGATTGGCGGCATCAAGCGTATCGGTGAGGTTGCTGGCAAGCTGGTCCCGATCATGGCGATCTTCTATGTCGGGGGTGGTCTGATCATTCTCATCACCCATGCCAGCGAGATTCCCGAGGCACTGCGGCTGATCTTCTACCACGCATTCAACCCGACCGCCGCAGCCGGTGGCTTTGCCGGTGCAACCATCTGGGCAGCAATTCGCTTCGGTGTGGCCCGCGGTGTGTTCTCCAACGAAGCCGGCCTGGGTAGTGCACCTATCGCCCACGCCGCAGCCAAGACCAACAATCCGATCCGCCAAGGCACGGTTGCAATGCTCGGCACCTTCATCGACACCATCATCATTTGCTCGATCACCGGACTGGTGATCATGGTGACCGGTGCCTGGCAGAGTGGCGAAAATGGTGCATCACTCTCTGCCCATGCGTTCAATCTGGGCCTTCCGGGTGGTTGGGGCCAATACATTGTGAGTATCGGTCTGGCTATTTTTGCCTTCACCACCATCATCGGCTGGAGCTTCTACAGCGAAAAGTGCACCCAGTTCCTGTTCGGTGAGCGCTCCAACATACCCTTCCGTGTTCTCTGGGTCATTGCGATTCCGCTCGGCACCCTGCCGATGATCGATCTGGGCACCATCTGGCTAGTGGCCGACACCCTGAACGCGATGATGGCTATTCCTAACCTGCTGGCACTGTTGATGCTCAGCCCGGTAGTCTTCCGACTGACCAAGGATTACTTCAATAATCCAGCGGCAGTTGCCGATACACAGTAAGCGATAAGCAAACAGCCCGTCCCGCCCGGGACGGGCTTCGCCTGCCAATCGGGTATACTCGCCGCCATCAATTACGTGCGACGGAGCCCTATCTCATGCCCAACCTGACCCTCGAAAGCCTGCAGACCATCATTCCAGAGGATGTGCGGCGCGCATTGGCCGAGGATGTCGGTGACGGCGATATCACCGCTGCACTGATCCCCGCCGACCGGCACGCCAACGCGACCATCATCACCCGCGAGACGGCCACGCTATGCGGCACCGCCTGGGCCGACGAGGTGTTCCGCCAAATCGACCCAACTATCCGGGTGCAGTGGCTTGCCAGCGATGGCGACCGGATCGAAGCCAACCAGCCCTTCTGCAAGCTCGAGGGGCCGGCGCGCGGATTGTTGACTGGCGAACGCACGGCGCTGAATTTCATCCAGACGCTTTCCGCGACCGCCACCAGCAGCCGCTATTACGCTGACCTGGTCAAAGATACCGGCGTGCGCCTGCTGGACACCCGCAAGACGCTACCCGGCCTGCGCATGGCGCAGAAGTATGCGGTGACCTGTGGTGGCTGTGATAACCACCGGATCGGCCTGTTCGATGCCTTTCTGATTAAGGAGAACCACATTGCCGCCTGTGGCGGGATTGATGCGGCCATTGCGCAGGCGCGCAGCCTGGCACCGAACAAGTCGGTGGAAGTCGAAGTGGAAACCCTTGAGGAACTGAAAGAGGCACTGCATGGTGGCGCAGATATCATCATGCTGGACGAATTGAGCCATGAGGACATGCGTACAGCGGTGGGGCTGGCAGCAGGTAAAGCCAAGCTCGAAGCGTCCGGCGGAATCACCGAGGCGACGCTGCGCAGCATCGCCGAAACCGGCGTGGACTTCATCTCCATCGGCGGCATGACCAAACATGTCCGCGCCGTTGACCTGTCGATGCGCCTGACCATGTAAGGAACGGCCGGCATTGCGCCGGCCACCTGGTTCAGTCGCGCACGTTCTCGTAAAGCATATAGTGCGATGTTTCGTACAGACCGCGCGTCAGCGGCAGCAGCCGCTGATATTCCTCGGGGTAGCGTTCAGCGACATTATCCAATGGCGTGTCCGAGTCCAGATCATGCAGGCTGGGATTGCTGCCGTCATAGTTCATCTGTAACAGGAAATCCTTGGTCACCGCGCCAATCAGCGGGAAGGAGCCTTCACGCAGCACCAATGGCACAACCCTTTCTCCTTCTGGTGCAGGCATCTGCAGATCACGCCCAAGCGTACGATTCTCATAGTCCAGGCCGAGCAAGCCCGCCACGGTGGGCAGCAGATCGGCCAGACCCACGGCCTCCTCAAACTCTCTTGGCTTCAACAGTTCAGGGGCGTAAATCAGCATCGGCACGTGGTTGCTTTCCAGACCCAGCTTGTCGAAGGCGGGCTTCATGTAATCGATGTTGGCAATACGCGTATTGTGGTCGCCGAACAGCACGAAGATGGTGTTCTCGAAATAGCCGCTCTCCTTCGCCATCTCCATGAAGCGCCCGATGTTGTAATCCAGCAGCCGTGCGGCATTGTACTGCTCCACGCTGCGCGAGCCCGCCGCCTGGACTTCTTCAAGTGTTCTGTCGATCACCTGGAAATCGTCATTATTCTCCGGAATCGTAAAAGGCCGATGGTTACCAGCTGTCTGGATATAGGCAAAGAACGGCTTGTCCTTCGGCAGGTCGCGCAGGATCTGGTCGGTTTCCTTGAACAGGTCCAGGTCAGAAATACCCCACACATCAACATTCGGCGACTGCCAGCCGCCCTCCTCGTAGAGTTTGATGCCGTCTATGCTCTGCCGGATCAGGGCGTTCATGTTGGCCCATCCGGAGTTGCCGCCGATGGTGTAGATCTTGTGATAGTCGGGTAGCGCATTGATCAAGGTGTGCTGGTTGGTGATCAAGGGGTTGCGCGTGGCCGTTTCCTGGCGCGACACATCCGGAATCCCGGTAATGCTGGCCCAGACCGTCTTGGCAGTGCCTGTGACCGGCACATAAAAGTGACGGAAGAACCAGCTTTCACCGGCCATGCGGTCCAGGTTCGGGGTTGGGTCCAGCGGGTTACCGTAGACACCGACTGCGGTAGTGCCGAGGGACTCCAGCATCACGAACACCACGTTAGGCGACTGCGCAGCAGCCAGCTGATGCGAGTGCGGCGCGACCTGGCGCGATAGCGTCAGCGCCTCGGCATCCGGCTCGGCCACGCCCAGGTACTGGCTGATCTGGGGATAATGTTCGCGCACCTGCTCCAGGTCATAGCGATCCTGCGGAACCAGCAAGGTATCGTAGAAAAAGATCACCGGATTCAAACCCAGCGCACCCAGTTGCGTGTCGCCGGCGAAAAACGCATCGTTCCACCGCAGCGGCACCGGGTTTTCCAGGTTCAGGTTGCTGTAACGGCCGAGCAGCGCCAGGAACACCACAATGACCATCGCCACGCTGCCGACGATCCGCGACCACAGGCTGATGCGCTTCTCCCGGCGATTGAGGGTGATCTTTTCCAGAGACCAGAGTGCGTAGAACACCGGCAGCAACAGCGCCAGCCACCCCAGAGTAATCCACACCACCGGGTAGCTTTCCCAGACCATCTGCTGGGAAATCTGCACGTCGGCGATAAACTTCAATGCCGAGGCGTTCAAACGCACGCCCAAATAAGCGTAGTGTCCGAAATCGAGGAAATAGATCACCAGGATGACCGCCAACGCGAGCAGCAGGTAGGTGCGACCCACCCAGCGCAGCAGCTTCGAGCGCAAGCTGTTCCAGTAGGGTAACCAGGCCAGGAACATCGTCGGCAGCATTAACAGGATAGCCAGGCGCAGGTCGAAACGAACGCCGACGCCCAATGTTTCGAGTACCAGGCCCCAGGGCTGGTCAACACCTGGATCCACCGACGAGAACGCCACCAGAAAGATGCCGCGCAACGCCACCAGCAGCAGAAACAGAACCGCCACTCCGCCCACAAAATAGTGCAGGCGCCGTGAATGCAACCAGGCCATATTGGCTCCTAAAATAGTCTCTATTGGCCACCCGAGAGGTCAGGCTTGCCGTTGTTCAAACCGGGCGAGGACGCCCATGGCGAGCGTAAAGCGTTCCGTTCCCACCGAGTCCGGGCGCAAGCGTTGTTGGGTCGACCATCGGCAGCTGTCCGCCATGCAGACAATGGTACCGGCTGAACCGCTCGGCACTGTACAGCCGCTGACTGTCAGCAGGCAACCGGGAGTTGACCGGCAGCATGCCGTCCAGCGCGTTCCAACGCGACCCAGTCACGCCTCGGCGAGGCAACGAATCCGGTCAAGCAGCTTCAGGCAGTCAGCGGCATGCCAGTCGGTCAGATCTGGCCAGCTGTTTTGCGGATGCACCAGGCAAGTGTGGCAGCCCGCGGCCCGACCAGTCTCCACATCGAAACGAAAATCGCCGACCATGATCACCTCGGATGCGGGCAGTCGCCAGGCCTCCAGCAACTGATGAATACCATCCGGATCGGGTTTGGGCAGCGCTTCATTGCGTCCCAACACATACTCAGGCTGGAAGCAGTCGAGCACGCCGATAATGTCGAGCGAAGCCATTGCTACCGACTGCAGATTACGGGTGAGGATACCCAATTGCAGATTTTGTGCATGCAGATGGCGGATCAGCTCTGCGGCGCCGGGTGCTGCCTGCACACCGGCGGCCAGACGCAGCTCGATGGCATCCAGCTGTGCACTCAGGTCCTGCCGGTGCGTTACCGGAAGCCGTGCGATATGTCCGAGGATATCCTCATCCGGCGGAATACCCAGTTCCCGGCGAATCGCCGGAAAATCGTGCTGAGCGACCGTGAGCGTGCCGTCCAGATCGAAGATCCATCCGTGCAAATCTTTCATGGGTTAACCGGGCATTTTGCGCATCAGGGATTCCTGGACCACTGATGCCACCAGAACGCCGTCCTGGCTGAATATCTGGCCCCTCGACAGGCCCCGTGCGCCGCTGGCGACCGGGCTTTCCATGGCGTAAAGCAACCACTCATTCATGCGCAGCGGATTGTGGTACCACAGCGCGTGATCGAGGCTGGCGACCTGCATTTCCCCGCCCCAGCTGGAGATACCATGGGGCAGCAATGCAGTACCCAGCAAATGGAAGTCCGACGCATAGGCCAACAGATACCGGTGCAGTTGCGGATCGTCAGGCAACTTGCCGTCCGCGCGGAACCACATATAGCGAACCGGTTCGGCAGGCTCCGGATTGAACGGATTGAAAATGCCCACCGGCCGGATTTCGATCGGCTTGTCGACCAGCACCTTGTCACGCAACGCTTCCGGTATCAGATGTCGATACTGGCGGGTCAGCTGTGTTTCGTTGAGCAGGTCATCAGGACCAGGTACATCAGGCATCGTTGTCTGATGGCGATAGCCTTCCTCCTCGCCATGGAAGGAACAGATCAGCGTAAATATCGGCTTACCCTTCTGTACGGCCTGCACCCGGCGCGTAGTGAAACTGCCGCCATCACGCACAGGATCCACCTGATAGACGATCGGTAATGTCGCGTCACCAGGGCGCAGAAAATAGCCGTGGGCCGAGTGCACGTGGCGCTCGGGATCCACTGTCTGGGTCGCCGCCGAGAGTGACTGGCCGAATACCTGACCACCAAACAACTGGCGAAAGCCCAGGTCCTGGCTAGCGCCACGGAACAGATTCTCTTCGATTTTTTCCAGCGCCAACAGGCTAACCAGATCATCCAGCATCTGGGTCATAGGTTACATTCCTCGACAACATCGGCCGCAGCCTGAACAACTGAGAGAGCTGCCGCGACTCCGTGTCGCAGCAATTTGGGGAGGCGAGTTTACATTGCCTGCATACCTCACGCACTTAGAGTATGGCGCGGCAAACAGGACTAAAACACTCAACCTCATTATCAGAATAGTTGACTCCAGGGTTAAACTGCAGCGCCCCGCCGTCAGACAGAGACTACTATCGTGCACAGCCAACCCATTTCTGCTGATTCGTCAGTTGCCATTATTGGCGGCGGCCCGGCGGGCCTGATGGCCGCCGAGACCCTGGCACGCGCCGGCGCCCGGGTTACCGTCTACGATGCCATGCCCTCGGTAGGACGCAAATTTCTGCTGGCCGGCGTCGGCGGGATGAACATTACTCACTCGGAACCGAAAGCCGCGTTCATCCAGCGTTACCGCGAAGCCAGTCCCTGGGTTGCCGAATGGCTGGAATCCTTTGATGCGGACCGGCTATGTGACTGGATTCACGATCTGAATATCGACACCTTCATCGGCTCTTCAGGCCGGGTGTTCCCGGTAGAGATGAAAGCTGCGCCGCTGCTGCGCGCCTGGTTACGGCGGCTACGTGAAGCCGGGGTCGACATCCAGACCCGGCATCGCTGGCTGGGCTGGGATGCACAGGGGCACCTCTCATTCGCCACCCCTGCGGGCATCACATCCGTGCACGCCAGTGCCGTTGTGCTGGCGCTCGGCGGCGGCAGTTGGGCGCGCCTGGGATCGGATGGCGCCTGGACCTCGCTACTGAGCGCCCGGGGCGTAACGATTCGTGAACTGTTGCCGGCCAACTGCGGATTTACCGCCGACTGGAGCGCGCACATGCAAAACCGCTTCGCCGGGGCGCCGCTCAAGCAGGTGATCGCCAGCGTCAGCGCGCCGGACAAGACCTTTATTGAGCGGCGCGGGGAATGTGTGGTGACCCACGACGGCCTTGAAGGCAGCCTGATCTATGCACTGTCCGCCGAATTGCGCGATCAGCTCTCAGCCTGCGGCGAAGCCAGACTGACCCTGGATCTGGCGCCGGACCGCAGCCTGGCCGAGCTGAGCGCAGCCTTGCAGCAACCGAGAAAAGGCCAGTCGCTCTCGTCGATCCTGCGCAAGCGAGCCGGGCTGGACCCGGTGAAAATTGCCTTGCTGCATGAATGCCTCGCCAAAGACGCTATCACCGAATCCGCCAGTCTGGCCGCTGGTATCAAGGCTTTGCCGATACGCCTGACAGGCACCCGACCACTGGATGAAGCCATCAGCAGCGCTGGGGGGGTGTGCCGCTCGGCACTGGATAATCAGCTGATGCTGCGCGCGTTGCCCGGCACCTTCTGCGCCGGCGAAATGCTCGACTGGGAGGCGCCAACAGGCGGCTATCTGCTCACCGCCTGTTTTGCCAGCGGCCGACACGCGGCGCTTGGCGCACTCAACTGGATCGGTCAGCCGGCTTGACGCCGGACAGTCTCGGCACCATCCAGCGCTCGAAGGCCCGAGGAAACAGGCGGGCAAACAACTGCGCCCGCCAATTCACGTTGGACAGAATCATCAGCCGCTTGCGCTTGCAGGCGCCGTGATAGATATCATCGGCCACATCGGTCGGCGAGGAGACCTTGAACGAGGGTGCCACACTCTGGCCGCTGATCGAGCCGTCGCCTACCAGCGCGTTCTTGCGGATATCGGTAGCAGTGAAACCGGGCGTTACCAGCATGACGTTTACCCCGCGCTCCTGCACTTCCATCCGCAACGTCTCGAAGAGCCCGTGCAGGGCGTGCTTGCTAGCGTTGTACGCGCTGCGGTAGAGCATCGGAGCAAAACCGGATAGCGAGCTGAGCACAATGATCTGCCCGCGTCGCTGGAGAATGCTGTCCAGAGCGAAATGGGTGCAGTGCAGCGCGCCGAAGTAGTTCACGTCCATAATGCGCCGGAACACCGCCAGGTCGGTCTCGGCAAACAGGCTTCGCTGGGTAATGCCGGCATTATTGATGAGCACATCAATCCCGCCATAATGCTCGATCACCTGACAAATAGCCTCTTCACACTGGCGCTCATTGGCGACATCGCAATGCAGTGCCAGCACTTCGGCGTTGACCTTGTCTGTCAGTTGCTGGCGGAAGGCGACCAGGGTCTCGTCCTGTATATCGAGGATCGCTATGCGCGCGCCAGCGTGGGCAAAACGTAGCGCCAATGCACGCCCGATGCCGGCGCAGCCACCAGTGATGACCACCACTTTCTGATAGAACTGCCCCTTGGACATGTGCGCTCTCCGCCCTGCTTTTTCATAGCAGATTGGGACAGAACGCGGTCATGTGCAAGCAGTGCCCATGATCAGCCGCTACCAGGCGCCGCGCCACCCTCCATACTCAGGGTGCCAGCCGCTTCCGCTGCCATATGCCGTTTTCCAGTCTATAGCACAACCGATCATGCAAACGGCTGGGGCGTCCCTGCCAGAACTCGATCAGCTGCGGCTGCAAGCGGTAGCCACCCCAGTGTGGCGGACGCGGTGGAGGTTGGTCGGCATACTGCTCTTCCAGCTCGGCAAGCTTGCGTTCCAGCACCTCGCGACCTTCGATCATCTGGCTCTGCGGCGACACCCAGGCACCCAGACGACTGCCCAGCGGACGGCTTTGATAGTAAGCGTCGGATTCGGCGTCGCTGACCCGCTCGACTGCCCCCTCGATACGCACCTGACGTTCCAGGTCATGCCACCAGAAGGTCATCGCCGCCCGGGGATGCGTGCGCAGCTGCTCGCCCTTGGCGCTCTGGTAATTGCTGAAAAATACGAAACCATGTTCATCCACACCCTTGAGCAGCAAGGTGCGCAGATGTGGCTGGCCGGCGTCATCCACGGTGGCCAGCATCATGGCGTTGGCCTCGGTGGTCTCGATCTCCACAGCCTGCTCAAACCAGGTGGCAAACAGGCTGTAAGGCTCCTGCGGCGCCTGGCTTTCGAGCAATCCATCACGGGTATAGTTGCGGCGCAGGTCGGCAATACTGGTCTTCATCAAAAGGCTCCTTTACTGATTGGATAATCCTAGCACCAGCAAGCTCTGCTTTATTTGCTTTGGGACAACTAATCCCTGCTGCGCAGTGCCGAATAGACCGCACGGCTCAATGCGCTCGCGCGCGGATCCATCAGCACGTAGGGCCCCATGGCATTGGTGACATAGCCGAAGCCGACTTTCGCCTCTGGATCACAGAAGCCCAGCGTACCGCCTGCACCGGGATGGCCATACGCGGTTGGTCCCATACCGAAAGAGCCGCCTTCATAATCCTGTTCAAGCATGACGCCCAGGCCAAAACGGGTGGGGGCGCGCAAGGTACGATCCATGCCCTGGCTGTGTTCCTGCTGCATCGACGCGACCAGTTCATCGCTGAGCAAGGTCACGCCGTCAAAGGAGCCACCGTGCGCCATCACCTGCCAGAAACGCGCAAGCGCCCGGGCGTTGCCGCTGCCGTTGGCGGCCAGCAGTTCTGCCTGCTGCCATTCAACGCGGTTGGTACTGGTCAGCAGGCTAGACGGGTTGGCGAAGGCCTTGAAGGGCAAATCGTCCGGCTTGCCCATGGCCATGAACAGCGCCTTGGCGTAATCGTCACCGAACTGGTTGCGCAAGCGCGAGACGTGGGCAAGGCGCGGCAACTCGACGTCGGGTACCCCGACGAAGAAGTCCATTCCCAGCGGTTGGCATATATGCTCATGGACATAGGCTCCCGGACGCTGATTGCTCAGCCGGCGCAACGGCTCACCGAGCAGCCAGCTGTAGGTCAGCGGCGCGTAGCCATGCGATTCGCCGGGTGTCCACCAGGGGGCCTGGGCGATCAGTGCATTGCACATTGCCTGCCAGTCGAACAGGGCTTCAGGCGGCAGCGTCTGACTGATCGCCGACAAGCCGGACCGGTGGCCGAGCACATGGCGCAGGGTCACGTTTTCCTTACCGGCGGAAGCGAAGTCCGGCCAGACCTCGGCCAGCGGCGTATCCAGGCCAATGCGACCGGCCGCAACCTGCTGCAGCATCGCTACCGCGCCGAGGGGCTTGGTGGCCGAGAATACGTTGACCAGGGTGTCCTGCTCCCAGACCTGCTGGTTGTCCTTGTCGACCACGCCACCCCAGAGATCCAGCACGGTTTCTCCACCGACCGTGACGCACAGCGCCGCGCCGCGGGCCTGCTCGTCATCCAGTTGCTCGGCGAAAATTTCCCGTACGGTTTCAAAACGGGGGTCGAAGTACCCTTGAACCTTGCTCATCCCATGCTCCCGGTCAGCCTGTTGTTGTGCGGCTATTTAAGCGCAGTCAACGACAGAATGCAGCGCTGATAAGCATGGCGATCGGGGATTTATGCGTGGGGCTGATGTTTCTGCTAACGGACGGGGCTCCGTGAAGCGGGGAGATTGGCGTAGCGCAGGCGCGCTGCGCCCTAGGCAGAGGCTATTCGATTTCGCGGCGAAACGGTGGTAGCGCGTTGAGGATGGCTTTTCCATAGCGCTGGGTGACCAGCCGGCGATCCAGCAAGGTGACCACACCGCTGTCCTGCTCGCTGCGCAGCAGGCGACCACAGGCCTGCACCAGCCGTAAACAGGCATCGGGCACGGCGATCTCCATGAAGGGATTGCCGCCGTTGCGCTCGATCCACTCCGACAGCGCAGCCTCCACCGGGTCGTCCGGTACGGCAAAGGGAATCTTGGCGATCACCACGTGTTCACAATAGGCGCCCGGCAGGTCGACGCCTTCGGCGAAGCTGGCCAGACCGAAAATCACGCTCTGCTGTTTGTTGTCGACCCGTTCGCGATGCTGGCGGATGAGTTCCTGCTTGGACAGATCACCCTGCACCAGCACGCGCTCGCGGAAGGCACTGGGTAGGCCCGCATACACTTCGAGCATTTGCCGGCGCGAGGAAAACAGCACCAGGCTGCCGGCGGCATCGTCGAGCATAGCCGGCATGCGCTCGATGATGGCCGCGCTGTGCCCGGCGCTGTCACGCGGATCTGCGCCCAGATCCGGAATCCGCAGCACCCCGCGCTCGGCGTACTTGAAGGGGCTCGGCGCCAAGGTGCACACCGCACTCTTCGGCAGGCCGGCGCGGTGGCTGAAGCGATCGAAGCGTCCCAGTGCGGTCAGCGTGGCCGATGTCACTAGACAGGCGAAGGCGCTGTACCAGAGAAATTGGCGCAGGGTATCGGCCGCCGAAATCGGGCTGACATGCACTTCGATATCGTTCTGCTCAGTCAAGGTCAGCCAACGCGCGGTGGGCGGCTTGTCCTCGGGATCTTCCAGGCAGAACTTGGTCCACAGCGTCCAGTTGCCCTCGGACCGCGCCAGCAGCGCCCCGAATAACGGATACCACTCCTCCGCCTGGGTCTGATGCACGCCGACGGCCTCGCCATCCATCGCCTCCTTGAGGATATCGACCATCCGCTGCAGCAGGTCGGTGATGCGGCCGAAACCACCCTTCAGCTCTGTGCCCATCTCCCGCAGGTGCTCTGGCACCACGCCATGCTCGAAGCGGTGCTGCGGGCGCATGGTACCGGTCAGGTCTTCGATATTGGCGAAATCGCCGGCCTCGGCCAGTGCCTGGGTCATGAATTGCTGGTGCGGACGCAGGTCTCGCGCCTGCGCGGGGACCTGTTCCAACAGCCGACCAAAGTCACCGGGAAGCGGATGCTGCGCCAACAGTTTGGACAGATTCTTGTCCAGCTGGTCCAGCCATTCGGCCGTGGCGTTCATGCGGGTGTGGTGGGCGAAGTGGGCGATCGCCTTGTCCGGCAGGTGATGCCCTTCGTCGAAGATATACAGGCAGTTGCGCGGGTCGGGCAGAATCGCCCCGCCTCCCAGGGCGAGATCAGCGAGCACCAGATCGTGATTGGTGACGATGACGTCAACTTTCTGCACGCCCTCGCGCGCCTTGTAGAACACGCACTGATTGAAGTGTCCGCAGCGCCGGTTGGTGCACTGGATATGGTCGGTGGTCAGGCGCGACCAGTCCTGATCATCCAGCGCCGCCGGCCAGGAATCGCGCTCGCCATCCCATTTATTGCTGCCCAGCGCCTCGACCATGCTGGTGTAAAGCTTGAGCCCGGCTTCGTCGATATCGATGCGGAAGCCTTCGTCGGCAAAGCCCTGCTGCCGACTGGCCGCTTGCTGATTGTCATTCAACAGCTGGTCCAGCTTGGACAGACACACGTAACGCCCCCGGCCCTTGGCCAGAGAAAACTGGAAGTCCAGCCCGGCATTGCGCTGGATATCGGGAAGATCCTTGAGCACTATCTGTTCCTGCAGCGCGACAGTCGCCGTGGAAATGACTAGGGGTTTGCCTAGGTGTTTGGCGATGGGAATGGCGGCAAGACAATAGGCCACCGTCTTGCCGGTGCCCGTACCCGCCTCGACGACCGCCACCGCTGGCTCGCCGTCACGATGGCCCTCGTCATCCAGGTCCACACCGCCGAATACCTTGGCGACTTCGGCAATCATCACCCGCTGGCCATAACGCGGCTTCAGAGATTTGTTTTCGAGGAAAGTGCGATAGGCCGTCTGGATCTGGCCTTTAAGGTCGTCGTTCAGCATGCGGGCTCCCGGGAAGGCGGGCATCATACCATTTTGCGGACGGCTCGACGGCGCGTCGGACCGATGACGATCGCGCATCCTGATCAATTTCCGCTTGAAGCTGGCTGCGCTAGCATCGAAGCTACTCGCCCAACATTTTCAGCATGGACGGTCCAATGTCCGATAGCCCGACGACAGCCCTGCTAGGCATATTCGAACACTACCAACCACAGCGACTACTGTGCGTGAGCCCTGAACCGATACCGGCGGCGGTAGTCTTTTGTGCCGAGCACACTGAATGCACGCGCGTTGAAACGGACACTGTGCCGTTGTCACCCGAGCTCGCGACCCAACGTTACGATCTGGCAGTGGTGGCCGATCAACTGGAGCACCTCGACAAACGTCAGGGAATGGAGCTGCTGGCCGGCATACGGAATCTGCTGGCCAGCCGAATGGCTGTGCTGGTGGACATGCAGCGCATGCCGGGCTGGGAGCAGAATGATTTCTTTGGCCTGGCCTTTCAGCGCCACGGGCATTTCGAGCGCGACGGCCACAGCCTGACGCTTTTCACCTATGATCTCGCGCAATACAAGACCGTACCGGATTGGCTGAATTCCAGGTACTGGGCCAATCCCGAACTCTTCGGAAAATACTGGTGGTGATCATGGAACATACCGGCGACTGCCCTTGCGGCAGCGGCAAGCCCTACGCAGCCTGTTGCCTGCCCTTGCACGAGGGCAAGCCTGCAGCGACTGCCGAGCAGCTGATGCGCTCGCGCTACAGCGCCTATACTCTGGGGTTGATTGATTATCTGGTGGCAACCACCCTGCCCTCGCAGCAAGCCCAACTGGACCACGCCGCGATGACCGACTGGAGCCAGTCCAGCCACTGGCTGGGACTCACAGTAGAGAAGGTTCACTCGGCGGAAGCCGCTTCCACCCGAGCTCAGGTCACTTTCACCGCGCAATGGGCCGACGAACAAGGCCATCGCCATAGTCACCGCGAATGCTCCGATTTCATTCGTCTCGACGAACGCTGGTACTTCGTTGACCCGACCATCAAGGTCAAGACCGGGCGCAACGACCCGTGCCCCTGCGCCTCCGGGAAAAAGTACAAACAGTGTTGCGGGCGCTAATCCACCAGCTTGAGATGATCGATACGCGGCGTTACGGCCTGTTCGTTGCGTTTGAGTTCGTCCAGATCCGCGCCCGGCGGTGCCAGGCTCAAGGCTGACAGATCAAGCGGCAGCGGCGTGAAGTTGCGGTACTCATCCTGCATGTCGGCACCCAGCGGCGCGATGCCGAAATCGGGCGCCTCAACGTCGCTGAAGGCCGCCATGTACTCATCCCGTGGAACGAGCTTTTTGCTACCGGATGGCTCCGCGGGTGCAGGACTGGCCGGCGGCGCGTCAGCCGTCGGTTCCTCGCGCATGGGTTCCACCAGACATAGCGCTCCGGCCCGCTCGATGGCCTGGCGGTACTTTTCGGCTGAGGCCTGATCGAGCCCCTGCTTGATCACGATTCGGCGACCGGAGAACAGGATATCCAGCTGCTGATCGCCGGCCTGAAACAACTGGCCGAGCCTCAACCGCGCCTGTTCCGGCGCCACACCTGCCTTGACCTGTCCCTGGAATACGATTTCGAATAGCGGCATATTGTCACTCCCTGGCCGTGATTAGCGGTTAGTATGGACAGGCGCGGGCCGCCAGACAACACCGCTGACAGCCCGAGATCCACATGAAGGAGTCGACAATGTACATGCGTCTTTGCGGCAGGATGGGCTTGGTGGCCAGCATACTCTGGCTATCCGGCTGCGCGGTGTTCAGTCAGGGTTATACCAAACCGGAAATTCATCTGGCGAATCTGGAAATGCTGCAGAGCAATCTGTGGGAGCAGTCGTTCCGTCTGCGTCTGCGCGTGGACAATCCGAATGATCGCAACCTACCCGTCCGGGGCATGCATTATCGCGTCTACCTCAATGACTCCAAACTGGCCACCGGGGTGACAAATCAGCCTTTCGACGTGCCGGCTTATGGCTCGGAATACTTCGAACTGGATGTACGCTCGAACCTGTGGCGACATCTTGGCGATCTGATCAAGCTGGTCGAACGCCAACAGCCGGTCCGCTATCGGATCGAGGGGCATATCAGCACCGGCAGGTTCTGGGGCCCGAAACTGACCTTGCAAGAACACGGGACTCTTGACCCGTCCGACATGAGATTCTGATTTATGAATTCAACGTATTGGCTGGTAGCCGGCCTGATCCTCATTATTGCCCTGGCTGTCTATGCGCTTGTCCTCTGGCGCAAGGTGTGGGCTGCGCGCGAGGCGAAAGCCGAACAGGAGCGCGAACGCAACGAACGGCTCGCGCAGGATATCCAGTTTCTGGCGCAGAGCCTGGTCAACGGTCAGTTACCGCTGGTGGAAGGCTCCATTCGCATCAAGGTCCTGCTGGATAATTACAGTGGTCCTCGGCGCGCCGATCTGAACGTCGGCGTATTCGAGGTCATCTACGATGCCACCGCGCATATACCGACGCACCAGCAATGGAAGGACCTGCCCAGCACCGAGCGCCAGCAACACGAACAGCAGATGCAGGCGCTGGAGCAACAGCATAAAGACGAGGTGGAACGCGCCGCCGGTCAACTCAGTACAGGCGTTGCGCCCTCCTGATTGGACGGGCAGGCAGCGCCTGCCCCATTGCGCGCGGATCAGACGACCGAATTACCGCCGTCAACCGCCACGGCCTGACCGGTGACGTGGCGAGACGCTTCGCTGGCGAAAAACAGTGCTAGTCCCTTGATGTCATCTTCCCCACCTACCCGACCCAACGGCGTTCCCTGCTTGATCACCTCGGTCACCCGCTCCAGCCCTTTGGCCATTTTGGTTGGAAAGTAACCAGGGCAGATCGCATTGACGTTGATGTTGTACGGTCCCCATTCGCCGGCCAGGGCGCGTGTCAGGTTGATCGCCGCCGCTTTGCTGGTGTTGTAGGCGACGGTGAAGATGCCGGTGTTCGGACGATTGCCCTTGAAGCCGGCGATGGAAGCGATATTGATGATCTTGCCGGACTGACGTGGAATCATGAAGCGGCGCGCCACCTCTTGCGCCATCAGGAAGCACACATCGACGTTCAGCCCCATGACCTTCTGCCAGCCTTCATAACTGTGCTCTGCCGCAGGCTGCCCCCAACTGGTACCGGCGTTATTGATCAGAATGTCCACCGTACCAAAACGGGCTTCAGCCGCGTCCACCAGCGTCGTCACCGGATCGGTGTCCAGCTTGCCGAGATCACAGGCGATGCCGCCCGCCTCGATGCCCCGTGCGTTCAGCTGGGCCACCACTTCTTCAACTTCACTGGCGTTACGCGCATTGATAAAGATTTTCGCGCCCTGCTCACCCAGCGCTTCAGCCATCTGCAGGCCGAGCCCCTTGGTGCCGCCGGTTATCAAGGCAACCTTGCCGGTCAGATCAAACAGTTCCATTACTTTCATGGCGAGCCCTCTTGTATGCGTTATTGGATAGCGTGTGAGCATATACGCCAAAGCAACGGCCACCGACCATTAGTGAGCCTGGTGATATGCCGCCCTGCACCGGTGTTATCATGCTTACCAAATCAATTATGGAACCGACATGGCTGAACATGACTTCCGGCGCACTGCGCTGAACTCCTCCCATACACTGGTCGAGTGCCGCACACTCGCCAGCGGCTTGTATCAGGTCACAGGACAAGGTGGTGGCGTTCAAAGCGGCGACACACTGATTTGCACCATCAAGGGTAGCCGTGATCTGCCGCTGCCGCTGATTGCCGATAAGGTGCGCTATCTTCTGAGCCCGCCCGGTCAATGGACGGCTACCGCGAAAGGCCCGGACCTGCGGGGAAAATCGGTGCTGGGCTGGTCGGTCAAATGCGATGCATGCGAGAAAGAGCAGGCCTTCGAATTTCTGATCGAAGAGCGGGACGGGCTCGAGCAGCGCACCGCCAAAGCAGTCAAACGCATCGGCGAACTGGGTTGGAAGCCCCGCGGTGAGAACCACCTGTGCCCGGCCTGTGCACGCAAGGCTGACGCCCAACAACCCTGACGGCGTAAATCCGGCGCGCCGACCGAAGGCTAGCTCGGCTAAAACAGAGTCAGTTGCTCACCCAGCAGGCTGTTGGCGTTATCCAGCCGCACCCCCACACCGATCAGCCGCACCGGCCTGAGGCCGCGTGCATAGGCCTGCGCGGTCAGCTCGCGATAGCCTTCCGGTGTGATCGGCGCGCCGGCCTGCTCCAGCGTCGTCTGGGTGAAATCATTGAACTTGAGTTTGACGAAGGGCTTGCTCGCCCGGTAACCGTCCTGCAAACGGCCGAGACGCTGGGCCAGTTTTTCCAGCAGCGGACCGAGCGCATCAAAACAGGCGTCCAGATCGGGCAGATCCTGATCATAGGTATTCTCGACACTGACCGACTGGCGCACGCTCTCGACGATCACAGGTCGATCATCAATGCCCCGCGCCAGTTGCCAGAGCCGCTCACCAAAGCTGCCGAATTCCTTGACCAGATCCTGCTTGCGCCAGGGCAGCAGCTCGCCACACAGGTCGATGCCGAGTTTTCTCAAGCGCGTAGCGGTGACCTTGCCGACGCCATGCAGACGTTCCACCGGCAGGGTCTTGATAAAGGGCTCGATCTCGTCCGGCAAGATCACCTTGAGACCGTCCGGCTTGTTCCAGTCGCTGGCGATCTTGGCCAGGAATTTGTTCGGCGCCACCCCGGCTGAAACGGTAATGCCCAGCCCATCGCGCACCCGCTGACGAATGCTTTCGGCGATCAGCGTGGCGCTGCCTCGACAGGCGCTGCTATCGGAAACATCGAGGTAGGCCTCATCGAGCGACAATGGCTGAATCAGCGCCGTGTAGTCGGTAAAGATGGCGTGAATGGCAATGGACGCTTCGCGATACACAGCCATGCGCGGCGGGACAATGAGCAGATCCGGACATAACTTCTTGGCGTAGCCGGACGCCATGGCAGAGCGGACGCCATAGGCGCGCGCCTCATAGTTGCAGGTGGCTACGACACCGCGCTTACCCGGATCACCGCCCACGGCCAATGGCCGACCACGCAGGCGCGGATCATCACGCATTTCAATCGCTGCGTAGAAACAGTCACAGTCAACGTGGATGATTTTTCTTTGCTTCATCCGCTATTGATTTTATGTTTACTGATCAAAGACGACGCCAACTGATACCCGCCCTACTCAATTGAAGAGATGACCTACAATAACAACAGATAACGAAGGCAAACCTATGCTCAGCGACACCGCCCCAGGATTCGCCCATTGTACTCATTCGATCACCTTGATCCTTGGGCTTCCGACAACATTCCCGTCGCTTTCCTGCCTCATCACATTGCGGCGGCCAGCAGGCCTCGCGCTGTACCTGCATACGTTAGTTGACCATGCCCCCGTTACTCTAGCGTTCACTACAACAACAACGGAGATACTCTCATGCAACTGATCAAACGACTCAGCCTCTTCGCGGCCGCCTCGGCCCTGACGGTCAGTACTGCCGCATTTGCTGCACCCACCTTCATCAACATTCTCACCGGTGGCACCAGCGGCGTTTACTACCCGATCGGTGTGGGCCTGTCGCAGCTCTACAACAATGGCATCGAAGGTTCGAAAACCTCGGTGCAGGCAACCAAGGCCTCGGTGGAAAACCTCAACCTGCTGCAGAGCGGTCGCGGCGAACTGGCCCTGGCTCTGGGGGATTCGGTCTCCGATGCCTGGAATGGGGTGGAAGACGCCGGCTTCAAGACACCGCTGAAAAAGCTCCGCGCGATTGCCGGCACCTACCCGAACTACATCCAGATCGTTGCCAACAAGGAAGCCGGCATCAACACTCTGGCCGACCTCAAGGGGAAGCGCATCTCGGTCGGTGCGCCGAAGTCCGGCACCGAGCTGAATGCCCGTGCAATCTTCGCCGCGGCGGGTCTGAGCTATGAAGACATGGGCAAGGTCGAGTTCCTGCCCTACGCCGAGTCGGTCGAGCTGATCAAGAACCGTCAGCTGGATGCCACCCTGCAATCCTCGGGTCTGGGTATGGCTGCGATCCGTGATCTGGCCGCCACCCTGCCGATCAACTTTGTCGCGATCCCGGAGGACGTCACCAACAAGATCGGTGTTGCGGCCTATCAGCCAGCCGTCATTCCGGCCGGCACTTATGACGGTCAGGACACCGATATAGAGACCGTGGCGATCACCAACATTCTGGTCAGCCATGACGGCGTATCCGAGGAAGTGGCCTATCAGATGACCAAGCTGATATTCGACAACCTCGAGCGTCTGGGCAACGCCCACTCCGCGGCCCAGGACATCAAGCTGGAAACCGCCGCCAAGGACCTGCCGATTCCACTGCATCCGGGTGCGGAGCGCTACTACAAGGAAGTCGGCGCACTGTAAAACGCGCTGCCCGGGCTTCGCCCAACCTGAGGCCGATGGGTTGGGCAGACCAGAGCTCGAGGGGTCAGTCGTTACGCGGCTAACCCATCCTGTGCGGCTACCCGTGCGCCATAGGTTATGTAGAGATGCAATGAGGGCATAGGCTCCATGACGGAACAAAACCACGGCCTGACAGCCAGTCCCAGCGAATGGCCAAAAGCGCTGTTTTACGTGGCGTTGCTGTTCTCGATCTTCCAGATCACCACGGCGGCTTTTCACCCGGTGTCCAGCCAGATACTGCGGGCGATGCATGTCGGCTTCTTGCTGATGGTGGTATTTCTCAGCATCCCGCTGGTCGGCAAGCACAAACCCCGGCAACCGCTGGCCTGGCTGCTCGGCCTGGCCGGTATGGGTACGGCGATCTACCAGTGGGTGTTCGAGGCGGACCTGATTCAGCGCTCCGGTGACCTGACCAGTGCCGACATGGCCGTCGGCCTGGTGCTGACGGTGCTGGTGTTCGAGGCCGCGCGGCGCGTGATGGGCATCGCACTGCCACTGATCTGCGGGCTGTTCCTCGCCTATGCCCTGCTTGGCCAATACCTGCCCGGGGATCTGGCCCATCGTGGTTACGGCCTGGATCAGGTCGTCAACCAGCTGGCCTTCGGCACCGAAGGCTTCTACGGCACCCCGACCTATGTGTCGGCTACCTATATCTTCCTGTTTATCCTGTTCGGCTCGTTCCTTGAGCAGGCGGGCATGATCAAGCTGTTCACCGACTTCGCCATGGGCCTGTTCGGCCACAAACTCGGCGGCCCGGCCAAGGTCTCGGTGGTCTCATCGGCGCTGATGGGCACTATTACCGGTTCCGGTGTGGCCAACGTAGTCACCACCGGCCAGTTCACCATTCCGTTGATGAAGCGCTTCGGCTACAAGGCGGCGTTTGCTGGCGGCGTCGAATCCACCTCCTCCATGGGCAGCCAGATCATGCCGCCGATCATGGGCGCCGTGGCGTTCATCATGGCCGAGACCATCAATGTGCCCTTCATCGAGGTAGCCAAGGCCGCCCTGATGCCGGCGCTGCTGTACTTCGGCTCGGTGTTCTGGATGGTCCATCTGGAAGCCAAACGCGCCAACCTGAAAGGCTTGCCGAAAGACCAGTGCCCCAATCCCTGGGCGGCGGTAAAGGCGCGCTGGTATCTGCTAATCCCGCTGTTCGTCCTCATCTACCTGCTGTTCTCCGGGCGCACGCCGCTGTTTTCCGGGATGGTCGGCCTGGCCCTGACCGCCATCGTCATCCTCGGATCGGCGATCATCCTGCGCGTGTCTTCCTTTGCCCTGCGCATAGCATTCTGGGTCGCCCTTGGCGTGCTCTGCGCCGGCTTCTTCCAGCTCGGCATCGGCGTGGTGTTCGGCGTGGTCGGGCTACTGGTAGCGATCTGCTGGTTCATCAAGGGCGGCCGCGACACCCTGGTGATCTGTCTCCATGCGCTGGTCGAGGGTGCGCGCCATGCGGTCCCGGTGGGCATCGCCTGCGCCCTGGTCGGGGTGATCATCGGCGTGGTTTCACTGACCGGAGTGGCGTCGACCTTCGCCGGTTATATTCTCGCCATCGGCCAGGAAAACCTGTTCCTCTCGCTGGTCCTCACCATGCTCACCTGCCTGGTACTGGGCATGGGCATTCCGACCATTCCCAACTACATCATCACCAGCTCGATTGCCGCGCCGGCGCTGCTGGAGCTGGGCGTGCCGCTGATCGTTTCGCACATGTTCGTTTTTTACTTCGGCATCATGGCCGACCTCACCCCACCGGTGGCGCTGGCCTGTTTCGCTGCCGCGCCGATTGCCAAGGAAACCGGATTGAAGATCAGCCTGTGGGCCATACGTATTGCCGTCGCCGGTTTCGTCGTCCCCTTTATGGCGGTGTATGAACCGGCTCTGATGTTACAAGGGGATAGCTGGCTGACCACTGTGTATGTGCTGTTCAAGGCGGCTATGGCGATCGGTATCTGGGGTGCGGTATTCACCAGTTTCCTGCACTGGAAAATGGCGTGGTGGGAGCGGGCGCTGGGCTTCGCGGCGGGTGCCAGTCTGATCCTGGCCACACCTACGAGCGATGAAATCGGCTTCGCCCTGGTGGCATTGTTCCTCGCTCAGCATTTCTGGCGTGGCCGACGGCGTGCCAGAGCGACAGTGGCGTGATCGGATTGTGCATAGGCCTGGCCGGCGTGGTGTGGGCTGAATTGCCGGTGCCTGAGTTCACCCTGGCCTGGCAACACACGATTGAAAAAGTCCGCTGGGAAGAAGACTACCGCGTCACCCCAGAGGGCTTGCTGCTCGGCGAGGCGCGGGTCAAGGGGTCTGGTGCCGGCATGGAAATTCCGGCCGATGCCCAATTGCGTGACGGCAGCTGGCACTACCAACGCCAGCTGGCTCCCCTGCAACCGCTGCGCCTGGGGCGGACCCCCGAGGCGGGGGATTACCAACTGTGTTTCAACCAGCGTTGTCGCTCGATGAGCCACTGGCTCGGCCCGCCCCAAGCGACCCGGCCGACCCTGGAACTCTGGAGCTGTGAGTTGTAAGCGGTGCTCTGTTGTGTCGATCAACGATGCGGAGGATGTTACAAGGACATATGGCCGCCAAGCGGGTCGCCGTCTCGACATATTCTTTTTTAATCTATGCATAGAACTAAAAAAATCGCTACGCTCCTCAAGAGACAAAGTACCCCCTAGGGGTATATGAAAGAGGAGCCCAGACCATGCAACCAGTCGTCACAGCATTTTTCGATCCTGCCACCTTCACCTACAGCTACGTAGTGGTGGACCCCTGCACCCAACGCTGCGCGATCATCGACTCGGTACTGGATTACGATCCCGCCTCCGGGCGAACGTCGCACGACAGTGCTGATCGCCTGATCCAGCATGTAAAAGACCAGCAATTGCAGGTGGACTGGCTGCTGGAGACCCACGTGCACGCCGACCACCTCTCGGCGGCGCCCTACCTGAAACGCGAGCTGGGTGGCCAGTTGGCGATCGGTGAGAACATCACCATCGTGCAGCATACCTTCGGCAAGCTGTTCAATGCCGGCACAGAGTTCGCCACCGATGGCCGCCAGTTCGACCACCTGTTCAAGGATGGCGATACCTTCCACGTCGGCAACATCCAGGCCCGCGCCATTCATACCCCCGGCCATACGCCGGCGTGCATGACCTACCTGATCGGCGACGCCGGATTTGTTGGCGATACGCTGTTTATGCCGGACTACGGCACCGCGCGCTGTGACTTCCCCGGTGGCGACTCACATACGCTGTTCCAATCGATTCGTAAGTTGTTCGCTCTGCCCGATGAAACCCGTCTGTTTATGTGCCACGACTACAAGGCGCCAGGGCGCGACGAGTTCCTCTATCAGACCACCGTCGCGGAGCAGCGGGCGCACAATGTGCACGTGCATGAGGGCATCAACGAGTCGGACTTCGTTGCCATGCGCAGCGCCCGCGACGCCACTCTGGACATGCCGACGCTGATCCTGCCGTCGGTGCAGATCAACATGCGCGCCGGTCAACTGCCGCCGGCAGAGGATAACGGTATCCGCTACCTGAAAATCCCCCTCGACGTACTCTGAGGTACTGACCATGGATTCGCTAAAGCACCTAAGTTCCTCTATTGCGAATGCCAAGGGCTGGGTTGCAGCCGATCACGAGACCCTGCGCCATAAGGTGCAATTGATGTCCAGTATCTACTTCGACATGATGCTGCGTGGCCGCGAATGGATGGCCAAGCCCAAGCGCCTGCCGCATGAACCTGTTGCCGTTGAACCGTCCGCAGCCTGTGATGTTGGCAAGGAACCGGTTAAATGAAACTCAGCCACTGGCTGCCCTGCCTCGCCTGGGGCCGGCAATACAACCGCAGCAGCGCGACCCAGGACGGTATGGCCGCACTGATCGTGACGCTGATGCTGATCCCGCAGAGCCTGGCCTACGCCATGCTCGCCGGCTTGCCGCCGGTCATGGGTTTGTATGCGAGCATCCTGCCGCTGCTGGCCTATGCAGTGTTCGGGTCCAGCCGCACGCTGGCAGTGGGCCCGGTGGCCGTGGTGTCACTGATGACGGCGGCAGCGCTGGCACCCTTGTTCCCGGCGGGCAGCGAAGCGTATATCGGTGCGGCCATGCTCCTGGCGCTGCTGTCCGGTTTGCTGCTTAGCGCCATGGCGTTTTTGCGTCTGGGCTTTCTTGCCAACTTTCTCAGCCACCCGGTGGTCTCCGGCTTTATCAGCGCCTCCGGCATTCTGATCGCCATCGGCCAACTCAAGCACCTGTTCGGCATCTCGACCTCGGGAGTAAGCCTGCTACAGATTATCCCGCAACTCTGGCAAGGCTTGCCGGCCACACACTGGCAAACCCTGCTGATCGGCGTATTCAGCCTGGCCTGGCTGTGGTGGGCGCGCAAGCGGCTAAAACCGGCGCTGCAACGGCTGGGATTGTCCGCGCAAACGGCTGGCAACCTGGCCAAGGCTGGGCCGGTCCTGGCGATTATCGTGGCGATTGTGGTGGTGTCCTGGCTGCAGCTGGATCAGGCCGGGGTCAAAGTGGTCGGCGCAATCCCGCAAGGCCTGCCAGCCCTGGCATTGCCCACACTGGACCTGGAGCTGGCAATACAACTCTTACCCGCAGCGCTGCTGATCAGCCTGGTGGGCTTTGTCGAATCGGTTTCTGTCGGCCAGACGCTGGCCGCCAAACGCCGCCAGCGCATCGAGCCCGACAACGAATTGCTCGGCCTGGGTACTGCCAATCTCAGTGCGGCCTTCAGCGGCGGGTTCCCGATTACCGGCGGCTTTGCCCGCTCGGTGGTCAACTACGATGCCGGCGCGCAGACGCCCATGGCCGGTGTATTCACGGCCATGGGCATCGCCCTCAGTGTGATGCTGCTGACCCCGCTGCTGCATAACCTGCCCCACGCCGTATTGGCCGCGACCATCATCGTCGCCGTGCTCAGCCTGGTCGATCTCGGTTCACTGCGCCGCACCTGGCGCTACTCGCCTCAGGATGGGGCCGCACAACTGGCTACCCTGCTCGGCGTACTGCTGATTGGCGTGGGAGCGGGCATTCTGATCGGGGTAGGCCTGTCGCTGTTGCTGTTTCTCTGGCGCACCAGCCAGCCGCACATGGCCGTGGTCGGCCAGGTCCCGGGCAGCGAGCATTTTCGTAATATCGAGCGCTTTGCCGTGGTCGAGTCGCCCAGCGTGCTCTCCGTGCGGGTCGATGAGAGCCTGTATTTCCCCAACGCCCGCTACCTTGAGGACCGTATCAGCGAACTGATCGCCACCCGCCCACAGGTTCGCCACCTGGTGTTAATGTGCTCTGGCGTCAACCTGATTGATGCCAGCGCGCTTGATTCGCTGGAGACCATCGTCGAACGTTTGCAAACAGCCGGCGTGCAACTGCATCTGTCGGAAGTAAAAGGGCCGGTGATGGACCAGCTGCGCCGCTCGACCTTCCTCGAAAGCTTTGGAGGGCAGGTGTTCATTAGTCAGTTCGAAGCTCTGAAAACCCTGGCTCCGCAGGTCACGCAGCACACCCTGCGGCCAGTTAATCCGCCCGCCACCGCGCAGCCTGCTGCGCACAGGAAGTCTCTATGAAAACTGCCCATGATTTAGTTGCCGATGCCAAGCCTCAGATCCGTGAAGCCGAACTGGCCGCTGCCGAAGCGGCCATTCGCGAGGCGGATGTGCTGATCGACGTGCGTGAAGCCGATGAGTTTCGGGCTGGTCATATTCCAGGCGCCATCAACATTCCCCGCGGCCTGCTGGAGTTCAAACTCAGTAATGACCCCGAACTGTCGGCGCGCGACCGCAAGTTAGTCCTTTATTGCAAAACCAGCGGGCGCTCGATACTGGCCGCCCGCTCGCTGCAGGAGATGGGCTACCTGCAGGTGTTGTCATTACAAGGGGGCTTCGATGCCTGGTGCGAAGCGGGGAAAACCGTGGTCACGCCGACCCTGCCGTCTTTCGAATAAACACCCAAGAGATGAGGATGATACCGGCCTGTTCGCGAGGATGAAGATGTATAGCGTCGGGCCAATTCGCCTCAGGACGGTAGCCCTTCAGCCGGTGACAACTTGATTGCGCCCAGCGTTCTTTCCTGCATAAAGCGCCTTGTCGGCGCGCTGGAGCAGTGGATCGAGATGGTTTTCATTGTCTCGCTGCGCCACCCCAACCGTGGCAGTAACACGCAGCTGCGGAACCTCTTCGCTGACGGTTATCGCGGCCAGCTTGTCGACGAACCGCTGCGCGACCATCAATGCACTCGGCAGATCCGTTTCGGGGAGTAATGCCACAAACTCTTCGCCACCCAGACGCCCAAGGATATCGGTTGCCCGGAAGGAGTCGCGGCACAGCTGCCCTACCCGCTTGAGCACTTCATCACCCACGGCATGCCCCCAGGTATCGTTGATCTGTTTGAAATGATCCAGATCGATAATGCACAGGGTCAGCGGCTGCCCAGTGCGCAGCGAGCGATTAAGTTCGTGCTGGAACAGGGATTCGTATTGGCGGCGGTTGTTCAGCCCGGTCAGCGCGTCGGTCGTGGCCTGATGGACGAGCTCCGCTTGGAGCCGTGAGCGCTGCTCCACTTCGCGCGACAGCCTGGCGTTGACCTCCTGCGCCTGCTGCCACAACGCAAACTGCGTGCGTTGCAGTACCTGTGTACGCGCTGCGGTGCCCCAGCCCAGCCCTATTGGCATCAATGTCACGATTGAAATGCTGACTAGCTGAGACGGGACCAACGAATCAACGTGGTAGAGAATGACTACGGTCGACACACCCATATAGGAGGTCACGGCAAGAATCGCCGGGATGCGGTTCGGGATATACACGAAGGTTGTCACAAGCATGATCAGCGTCAGCGTGAAAGCCCAATGTGAGACTTCCGGGCGGAACAGGTACACCGCGAGAAAAGCAGTCATCCCTATGACTTCAAGAGCACTGATCCAGCGCGCTTGCGTAGCCAGCATCGGCCGACGCTTGATCTTCCAGGCGAAAAAAACGAGGGCGGCTACCATGCTCAGGCGGATGACTGTACTTACCCAAAAACCGGCACTATCGATGAGCGATTCGAGGTCCGCAAGTAGAAATACGAGTACCAGCGCAGCCCATACCGCAAGCGCCACCGTCATCTGGCGCGCGATGGCATGCTGATTTTTTTCCAGATAGGCGCGCTCCCTGTCAGGGTCGCGAAACTCTCCGGTCCAACCATTTATTTTCCAGCGCGGATCAATGCCTCCGGCTTCCATCTCTAGCGCCTGGGTGGCAACCGCATCGGGTATTGCTTCGACATCCGTCATTCGAGCTCCGCGTCCTTGCTTGACCCAGTTATAACCTTAAGCAGACTTCAACAGGGCACCGGAACCACTTTGTTTCGCCCGCCGGTTTTCCCTTCATAAAGAGCCTTATCGGCACGCCGGATCACATCTTCAATACTTGAGTCACTATTGCCGACTTCTGTGAGACCGAAGGTGGCCGTGACAGCTATCTGACCATCGGCGACCGCCAGAGGCGATGCTGACAATTTCTGCCGAAGACGATTGACCACCACTGCCGCATCATCGAGGCTGGTGTCGGGAAGCAGCAAAATGAATTCCTCCCCACCAAAACGCCCGACGATGTCGGATTGCCTCAGAGCGCTGGTGAACAGACCAGCAACATGTTTGAGCATCTGATCGCCCGCATCATGGCCATGCTCATCATTAACCCGTTTGAAAAAATCGATATCCGCAACACACAGCGATAGATGGCCGCCGTTACGCTTGCTGCGCTCACGCTCGCGGTCAAACAGACTTTCGTATTGGCGCCGGTTGAACAGACCGGTCAACGGATCGGTCGTGGCCTGGCGGCTCAGCTCCTGTTCCAGCACCTTGCGGCGCTCGATTTCGGCCTGCAGTTCTTTGTTCGCATCATTGGCTCGAGTAAACATTGCGTATTGCTGACGCTGCACGATCTGTAGTCGCTGGGTGGCAAGAAAACCCACCAATATCGGCGACATAAGAAGCACAAACGCCCCAAAAACTATTACGGTTGGTCGACCCGCCATAACCATGGTTAACAGGGTGCCAATCAGCCCAGTCAGTGCGGCAATGAGGGTGTAGACAAGCCTGTTCGGAATAAAGATGAACATCGAGATAAACAGCAGCCCTATCACCCCAACAGTGAAGGTAGCGACCTCTGGGCGAAGGACATAAATGAGATAGAAAAAGCTGAAGCCGAAGATTTGCAAGGCCATAGTGCAATGCCCTGCTGTGGCCAAATGCGGCTTGCTGAGCAGGACATATCCATAGGCGAAGATAAGCGCGGCAATCAATATCCGCGTACCCATCAATGTCAGGAACACGGGAGACATTCCGAGGCCCAGGTAATCCAGAAAGCCGAACAGCAGCAGGCAAGTAGCCCACGCTTTCAGCGCGATGCGCGTATGCCGAACCATGGCAGGCTGCATATGCTGGCGGAACGCCCTTTCCTCCGCCGAATCCCGGAACTCACCCAAAAACGGGGAAATCCTGAAGCGGTTGCTGGTTACTTCCATGTGAAATCTCCTGGCCATTACAGATGGGCCGCGAATCGGGTTCGCCGTTGCAAAAGTATCCGTCAAGTGCCGGCCAAGCGCCATAAGCAAGAAGGACTATTTGGAATCTTATAGACGAACCGTTGGCTTGGACCTCCGCTTTCAGCAGCGAGGGAGGCCCGATCCGAGGACATTATCCGTATAAAAAATTCTTTTTAGTTCAAATGCTTGACAGCTTCGCGTTAATCCGTAGAATGGCCGCCACAGACGCGGGGTGGAGCAGTCTGGTAGCTCGTCGGGCTCATAACCCGAAGGTCGTAGGTTCAAATCCTGCCCCCGCAACCAGACAAGTAAAGGCAGATCAATTCAAATTGATCTGCCTTTTTTGTGTTCTGCTTTCGCTGACATCCCATACTCTCTTCGCGTTACCGTTGGCGGGACCTGAAGTCGCCGCCCTCACCCGCTTGCCCTGACTTTCTTGACCTGACTACAACGCCTGCAGACTGAAAGCGTCCACCAGCCCTACTCCTATTGCCATGCCTACCAGAGCCGGCAGACTGTCTGCCTGCATGCGCTTCATGACTCTGGACCGATACAGATCAACGGTTTTCACACTGATACCCAATTGCTCCGCTATCTCACGATTGTTACTGCCTTGCACCAGCGGCAGAAGAATATCGCGCTCGCGGGGCGTCAGACTGTCCAGTCGGGATCGCACCTCATCCAGCGCTGAAGAACGCCGATCAACAGGAACAAGAGTGAGCGCACGCTGCACACTGTCCAGCAACAGCTGCTCGTTGTAGGGTTTTTCGATAAAGTCGACGGCGCCGCTGCGAAAAGCGCGCACCACCAGCGGTACATCGGCGTGGCCGCTGACAAATATCACCGGCAACTCGATACCGCGTTCACGCATGGCCTCCTGTACGGCAAGCCCGCCCATCCCGGGCATACGCACATCGAGCAGTACGCACGCCGGCACATGCGATTCGCAGGCTTCCAGAAAAGCGCGACCGCTGGTAAAGGGAACGCCCTGCAAGCCGACCGACTCCAGCAACCAGAGCGTTGAGTCGAGCAATCCCTGGTCGTCGTCCACTACATAAACCACCTGTTGTGGCGTCCCCGGCATTGCACTTCTCCTTAAATATGAATGGTGTTATCGATTCTCTGCGGCGGGGAGCCAGCAATACAGCCGCAGACCACCCGCCTGGGCAGGCTCAGCGCTCAGCCCGCCACCAAAGTCCTCCACGATACCGCGACTCATCGACAAGCCCAAGCCCAGCCCCTCAGCCTTGCTGGTATAAAAGGGCGTGAACATGTGCGCGAGCTGCTCTGCGGTTGCGCCCGGCCCCTCGTCGAGCACCTCAATCTCGACTTTCCCTGACGTAATGCCAAGCTTGAGCGTGATCTGCGAGGCGCTAGCTGGGTGGTTTTCCCTGTTCGCTTCAATAGCATTACGCAGCAGATTAAGCATAACCTGCTCAAGCAGGATCGGATCGACATAGACGTCAGGCAAGCCGTCGGGGATCTGTTCGACGATATGTACCTGATGCTGGTTCGCCTCCCAGGCACATAGGCGTACAGCCTCCCGCGCCAGCGTTGCCGGCTTTACCCGCTGCACTTTACGCGGCCCCTTGCGCAGAAAGGCGCGCAAGCGCTTGATGACCTTGGAGGCGTGATCGGCGTGGCCGGCGATGCGTTCCAGACCCTGCCGAACCTTCTCCTGCCGGCCATCAACATGGTTCAGCCCGGTCAGATAGCGTTGACTGGCACTGGCGTAATTAACGATCGCAGCCAGGGGCTGATTCATTTCATGCGCTATCCCGGAAGCCAGTTCGCCAAGGGTCGCCAGCCGCGCGGCATGCGCAAGCTCGTCCTGTAATCGACGATTGCTTTCCTCTGTATGCATGCGCTCGGTGATATCCCGCGATACGCTGACCACCTCCACGACCCGGCCGGTATAAGTGTCGCGGATCGCCCGACTGGCAGTTTCGAACCACAGGTAGTGTCCCTGCTGGTGGCGAATGCGATAGGTGGCCGTGAGATAGCCCTCCTGCTCCAACTCATCCCGGTAGCGCTTGAGCAAGCGCTCACTTTCCAGTGGGTGATACAGCGCCTGGATAGAGCTGCCGCGTAACTGCTCTGGCCAATAGCCCAACAGGGTCCAGGACGCTGGCGAGGCATCCAGGAAGCGCCCATCCGGTGTGTGCCGGGAAATCAGATCAGTGGTGTTCTCGATAATCAGCCGATACAGCCGGCTGGCAACAGTGGCGTCGCGTTGCTGACTCAGCCGTTCGGTGGCGTCCTGACCGCGCACCAGCACCAGCTGGACCCTGGCAACGGGGATAAAGGTCCATAGCAAAAATCGGCCATCAGCAGTCTGCGCTTCGACTTCGACGATGGCGCGATCCTGCGTCAGGCAAGCACGGGCCAGATGCACGGCGTTCGGCGGCAACAGGCTCATCGGCTGTTCGCCACCGGTCATGTCACGCATCGCCTGATTGCAGCTCTGAACGCGACCATCGATGTCCAGCATAGCGCCAGGCTGAGGATCGCTATCCAGCATCCAGAGAGAGACGTCGATGCTGGTCGCCCGGTCAGTCGATGGCATCTTCGGCGTATTTTTGCTCACATCGGACCTCCCTCAGATAAATATAGTATATATACTATAAAACCTTAGTCATATTTCCATATAGATCCTGGATAACTATAAATAGCCCCCATAGCAGCTGGTAACAGCACCAAGCGTTACCAGACCTAGAGCAAAGGAGCCTCTGACATCGCGGCATGATCAGCGCGGTAGTGTTTCAGGGGGTCGATAACAACATCGCCGCAGGTGGAATCATGTCTATCTTTCAAGAAGGTCTTTCACAGGGCCCGGTCAACCACGTTGCCCTCACGCCGTTGAGTTTCATTGAACGTACAGCCAGCGTCTACCCCGATTATCCGGCCATCATTCATGGCGCCATTCGACGCACCTGGAGCGAGACATACCAGCGCTGCCGTCGGCTGGCCTCAGCCCTGACCAACCGCGGTGTGGGCGCAGGCGACACGGTAGCGGTGATGCTGCCGAACATACCGGCAATGGTTGAAGCGCACTTCGGCGTTCCCATGTCCGGCGCAGTACTTAACACCCTCAACGTGCGCCTGGATGCTGAAGCGATCGCCTTCATGCTCAACCACGGCGAAGCACGCGTATTGATCACTGACCGTGAATTCCATGAAGTCATCCGTGAAGCGCTGCAGCTGATCGATCGTCCGATTCTTGTTGTCGATGTCGATGACCCTGAATACGGCGAAGGCGCAGCTGTGAGCGAGCTCGATTACGAGGCTTTCCTCGCCGAGGGTGATCCTGAGTTCGCCTGGCACTGGCCGAGCGACGAATGGCAGGCCATCTCGCTGAACTACACCTCCGGCACCACCGGCAACCCGAAGGGCGTGGTCTATCACCACCGCGGCGCCTACCTCAATGCCCTGGGCAATCAGATGACCTGGAGCATGGGTCAACATCCGGTTTATCTGTGGACCTTGCCGATGTTCCATTGCAACGGCTGGTGCCACCCCTGGACGGTCACTGCGCTGGCCGGTGTGCACGTGTGCCTGCGTCGGGTCGATCCGCAGAAAATCCTCAACCTGATCCACGACCATGGCGTGACCCACATGAGTGGCGCCCCGATCGTCCTGAATGCCCTGGTCAACATGCCCGAGAGCGCCAAGGCCGCGATTGATCACCCAGTCAAAGCCCAGGTCGCCGGCGCAGCGCCACCGGCCAAGGTTATTGGTGCGGTTGAAGCCATGGGCATCGAAGTCATGCATGTGTATGGCCTGACTGAGGTGTATGGCCCGGTGACGGTATGTGCCTGGCATGACGCCTGGAATGAACTGCCACTGGACCAACGCGCCCAGCTCAAATCCCGCCAGGGCGTGCGGTATCCGACCCTTGAAGGGGTGATGGTTGCCGATCAGGACAGCATGAAACCGGTTCCTGCAGATGGCGAAACCATCGGTGAGATCTTCATGCGCGGTAACACCGTGATGAAAGGTTATCTGAAAAATCCCGAGGCGACCGCCGAAGCCTTCGAAGGGGGCTGGTTCCACACCGGCGACCTCGCCGTGTGCCATCCCAACGGTTATATCGAGATCAAGGACCGACTCAAGGACATCATCATTTCCGGTGGCGAGAATATCTCCACCATCGAAGTGGAAGACACGCTCTACAAGCACCCCGCCGTGATGGAAGCAGCCGTGGTAGCGCGACCGGACGAGAAATGGGGTGAAACGCCCTGCGCCTATATCACCCTCAAGGGTGGTCAGCAGACTGACGAGGCAAGCGTCATGGAATTCTGCAGACAGCATCTGGCGGCGTTCAAGGTGCCTAAGACGGTGGTCTTCACCGACCTGCCGAAAACATCCACCGGCAAGATCCAGAAGTTTGTACTGCGCGACTGGGCGAAGGCCATCTGAGTCCAGCTTTTCTAGCAAGGGCGTCTCTTGAAAACGTAGCGAGCGAAGGTCAGGCAAGGCGAAACCGAACGAAAGAGCGGAGTTTACGTGTTGTAAATGAGCATCTTTAGCGAGGTTTCAACGCAGCATGGCCGAGCGCAGTAGTTTTCCAGAGGCGACCAATTTCCGTTTCACAACAACAACAAGCAGCCGTCCATGGGCGGCTGACGGAGGTCAGCATGCAACTCTACAAACGCGCCCACGGCGCTGAGCAACCCTTCTGGGCCTGCGGTCCGTTCAAGATCCGGCTCCCGTTCATTCATTATCGCTGGGAAACCGCCGAGATGATGCAGGCACTGATCATGTTCGTGGTCAGTCTCGGAATGATCCCGCTGCTGGAAAAGTATCTCGGCCTCCCCTATGACGTGGCGCTCGCCTACGTGGTGGTATGTGGTGTCGGCTTCATGTTGCCAGCGCTGCTCGGCGTGCCCATGGTGCCCGGCTGGATCACGCCGGCGATTCCAGTGGTACTGCTGTTTCTGAGTGATTTCGAGCCCGGCCCGGAGGCGATTCAGGCACTGTTTGCGTTGCAGTTTCTGGTATTCCTGATCTTCCTGGTATTGGGCGTGACCCGACTCGGCAGCGTGATGGTGCGCATCGTGCCGAACTCGATGAAGGGCGGCATCATTATCGGCGCGGGTATTGCCGCACTCATGGGCGAGATTTCCAGCGGTGGACGCCTGGCTAATACGCCGATCTCGCTGGTGCTGGGCAGCCTGATCTGCTTGTATCTGATGTTCTCGGTATCCTTCAAGGGACTCACCGAACGCGTGCCCATGATGCGCAAGATCGTCAACTACGGCATGGTGCCCGGCATGCTGGTAGCGATCATCGTCGGCATCGCCGTGGGTGAATACAAGATGCCCGACGTGCGCTGGGGCATCACCCAACCGGCGTTCGGCGAAATCTGGAACTACCTGCCGTTCAATGTCGGCTTTCCCGATCCGCAGGTGTTCCTGTATGCGGTGCCGACCGCGGTCATTGCCTACATCATTGCCTTTGGCGACATCATCGTCGGTCAGTCACTGATGCAACGTGCTGATGAGCTGCGCCCGGACGAGGTCATCGAAAACGACATCGACCGCGCGCACATTGTCACCGCCCTGCGCAACGGTCTGCATGCCTTCTTCGCGCCCTACCCCGGCCTCGCTGGCCCGATCTGGACCGCTGTCGCCGCAACCATGGCCGAGCGCTACAAGTATGGTCGCAAAGCGATGGACTCCATCTATAGCGGCGCAGGCACGTTCTGGATTACCGGCTTCCTGGCGCTGTTCATGCTGCCACTGGTGAGCTTTTTCCAGCCGGTATTGCCAATCGCTCTATCGCTGACGCTGATTCTCACCGGCTATATCTGTCTGATGGTCGGCTTCGAGCAGCTGAACAACAATACCGAGCGCGGCGTGGCTGGCACCATGGGGGTCGTGTTGGCGGTCTATGGCGCGGGCTGGGGTCTGGCGGCGGGCGCTGTGCTGTACCTACTGGTGGAACGCACCCATATCCTGCGTTTTCGCAGTGTGCATGACACCGACACAGACACGAATACCGACGCCGACACCAGCAAGCCTGCAGTCGACACGACGACAGTCCGCGATACCCCATGATCCCAGCTGCCAGGCTTACGCCTGGCAGCTGTTAGCCAAGGAGAATATCTATGCGCACCTTCACCACTCTTGAGGGCAACAGCCAACGCCTGGACGGCGGCGCGATGTTCGGGAACGCGCCCAAGGCGCTCTGGTCGCGCTGGGTCGAGACGGACGAAGCCAACCGCATACGCCTGAGCTGCCGCGCCATGCTGGTGCAGGAAGACGACCGTAACATCCTGGTAGAGACCGGCATCGGCGCCTTTTTCGAGCCCCGGCTCAAGGAACGCTATGGTGTGGTGGAATCAAGCCACGTGCTGCTCGACAGCCTGGCAGCGGCTGGCCTGCGCCATGAAGACATTGACGTGGTAGTGCTGACGCACATGCATTTCGACCACGCCGGCGGTCTGTTGTCAGAGTGGGATGCCGACAAGCCACTGCAGCTGCTGTTTCCCAACGCCACCTTCGTCACCGGCCAGCGCCACTGGTGCCGGGCCAAGCGCCCGCACCCACGCGACCAGGCATCGTTCATCCCTAAGCTACTGACGATGCTGGAAGACAGCGGCCGACTGGAACTGATCAACGACGGCGAGCAGTCCGAGACGCTTGGCCCTGACTGGCGCTTTCGTTTCAGCGACGGCCATACCCCGGGACTGATGATTCCCGAGTTCGATATGCCCGACGGCCCGGTAGTGTTCCCGGGCGACCTGATTCCCGGCGCGCCCTGGGTGCACCTGCCCATCACCATGGGTTATGACCGGTTTCCGGAAGGCCTGATCGAAGAAAAGGAAGCGCTGCTCGACTACCTGGTCGCAGCAAAGGGCCGACTGGTTTTCACCCACGACCCGCAGGTGGCCGTAGCCCGGGTGGAACGGGAGGAAACGAACGGCAAGTACAGCGTGTGTCAGACGCTGAGTGCTGCCAGTGGAGTGACTCGGTAGCACACTGCGCTTGAAGGACTGGGCTCGAACGAGCCCAGTGCGCTCAACCCTATTTTATTCTGCCGCAGCCTTTCCTGGCTGGTAGTACCCCACCACGACCAGGTAATCATCGACTTTGCGCGCGTAGGCGTGCTTGCTTTCGACGTCGCCGCTGATCGGGTGTTTCCACTGGTAGTTGAACTCCGCCGTATCGGACTTGGCTATCTTGTCCACCGCTTCCTTCCCGAAGGGCTTGCCTGTGATGTCGGTCAACTGGCTGAAGTCGCGCCCTACCAATCGAAGATTGGAGCCGTGGGCAACGAAACGATTGTTCTCAAGCTCAACCACGAACACATACAGGTCGTCCTTGTAGAACCTTGGATCGAGCGCATTGACTGCCTTGAAGGTTTCCCGCGGATCAGCACGTACAGCCTCGACTGCCGTATCCAGCAATTTCAGAGCATCTTCAGAGCTCGCTCGAGGCTGGTAATAACCCACCACGAAGATCTTGTCCTCGACCCGCTGATAATAGACGTGCTTGGTAATCTCACGTCCGGCGGTATTCCAACTGCTCCAGGGGTATTCCCCCTCATGGATAGTGTCGGATTCGGGCAGGCTTAGCGCGTCCTCGAATTTCTTCTTCAGATCATCGTCGACCGCATTGTAAATGTCCCGGCCAGTCAACATCACCGACGGCCCGCCGCTGGCCAGCATGATGCCGTTAGTGTTTACCACGTAGACGTAGAGATCGTCCTTCACAAAGGGCCCTTGCCTGCTGAAAACGGCCAAGGCCTTATCGCCGTTTTCCTGATAGTACTCGACGGCTTCGGTGAGGAGCTCGCGGGCGGCGTCTGCCTCCTGCGGCGCTGATTCAGCCTGTACGTAGGCCGGCAATACCAGCCCAGCGATAAGTACCCTGAAAAACGTGCGTATTTCTTTTCTAAGCATCTGATTTTCCTTCCCGACAGGTGTGGTTGTAGTTCTCTTTTTCAAGCCATACCGATCGGCTTGCTGCACCTACGCCGAGGAAATGACTAAGTGTAAAAAAACATTTTGATTTGTTTTATTGCAAAGGTTAGTCTGATATGGATCTTAGGGCAAGCTGATTGCTCTGTCGCTCTGCGGCACGGAAAACAATAACTCAAGAAGGCTCCGGCTATGACCTCTATTTCCAATAAGCAAAAGAATCTGATTTCTCAACTTGGCAGCATCATGCAGCTGGCCTGGGTACCGAAAGACTACGATGCCACTTTGCGCTATTGGACCGAAACCATGGGGGTCGGCCCCTTTTTCGATATGCAGCATATACAGGTTGATGCCTGCAAATACCGTGGTCAGCCAGTGAATCTGGATTTCTCGGTGGCCATTGCCTACTGGGGCGACATGCAGATTGAGCTGATTCGCCAGCACAATGATGCACCCTCTATCTATCAGCGCTGGCTCGAGGAAGGTCGTGAAGGCTTGCATCATGTATGTCTGGTGGTAGGCAACATGGAGCAGGCCAGGGCGACCTGCGCTGCAGCCGGTGCCGAGGTGATGCAGGAAGTCTGGCTACCAGGTGGTGGCGAAGCAATCTATGTCGACGCCGGCGGATTGTTGGTGGAAATGATCGATTTCCCTGCAGAGCACCTGGCGGTCTTCGATGACATGAAGGCTGCCGCAGCTGCTTGGGACGGCACCGATCCCGTACGGCTGCTTGGCTGATATTCCGTCCACCAAAGCGAACCTGATCGGCAAAAAAAAAGAGATACCCATGAATCTAGCCACCCTTGCACGCCCGACCGGGGCGACTGTGCCAAGTATCAAACAGGCGCTGCCTCTGATCGTGGACTATCTGACTACTCACTACGGTGCGCAAGCGACACACATCAGTGAAGCGACTCGCCTGTCCGGAGGCGCCATACAGGAAAACTGGCTGCTGCAGGTGCATCAACAAGGTGGCCGCATGCATGGCGACAACCGCTGGGTGTTGCGAACCGATGCCCCCTCCGGGGTCGCAGCGAGCATGACCCGCGCGCAGGAGTTCGCGGTGCTGCGCTGTGCATTTGACGCGGGAGCCAAGGTCCCCGAGCCTCTACTGTTGTGCTCCGATCTCGATGTCGCAGGCCGCGAATTCTTTGTCATGCAAGCGTTGAATGGAACGGCCTCTGGCCCGCAATTGACCAGCGATACATCACTGGATCCACACCGTGCAGCCCTGTGTCATGAGCTGGGCGTCAGCCTCGCCAACCTGCACCGCATTGTGCCGCCGCACCCGCAGTTGGGTTTCCTGCCCGAACCGGCCGCCGATCACGCACAAGCCTGTATCGAGACCTATCGCAACTACCTGGATACTCTCAACGACAGATTTCCGGTGCTGGAATGGGGCTTGCGTTGGTGTGAACTGAACCGTCCACAACCCATCGCGCCCTGTCTGATACACCGCGACTACCGCACCGGCAATTACATGGTGGCGGATGGGCAGCTGAGCGGGATTCTGGATTGGGAGTTCGCTGGCTGGGGGGATCCCAGGGAAGATATCGGCTGGCTCACCGCACGCTGCTGGCGCTTTGCCGGAGCGGATCGAGAAGCGGGTGGGGTTGGTGAACTGAACGATTTTCTGTCCGGCTACCACAGCGTCTCCGACCTGCAGATCGACCGCCCTACGCTGACCTATTGGCAAGTCATGGCGCATCTGCGCTGGGCTATCATCGCCCTGCAACAGGCCGAGCGCTATCTGAGTGGCGGTGAAGATTCTCTCGAGCTGGGCCTGACCGGGCGCATGTTGCCTGAGTTGGAACAGGAAATACTGTTACTGACCGGAGCCGTCCAATGAGTCGTCCCGATGCCACCGCGCTACTGCAAACCGCCAGGCAGACACTCTTTTCTCAACTGTTGCCGGCGTTACCCAAAGAACTGCACTACGAAGCCCGGATGATGGCCAATGCCATGATCATTGCCGTACGCGAGCAGCAGCTGGGTGAGACTTGCGCCGCACAGGAACAGGCTCACCTGCAGACTCTGCTGAACACCACGGATTCCCAGCGCTCCATGCAAGAGCTCCGTGCACAGCTCGGCAAAGCCATCCGGCTTGGCGAGTTCGATCAACATGACCAGTTATCAGCGCTGCTGCTGCAGATCACCCACGCCAAACTGGCCATCAGCAACCCCAAGGCCGTGCGCAACTGACGCACCAACGGCAACAGGAGAAATACAATGGATTTCAGCCTAGATCAGGAGCTTCTCGAATTACGCCAACGTACGCGTGACTTCATCGCCGAGCAGGTCATTCCGCTGGAGCGCGACTCGCGTCAGACCCCGCATGGCCCAAATGAAGAGCTGCGCAACGAGCTGGTCGAGCGTGCACGTCGCGCCGGACTGCTGACACCTCATGCCTCAAAGGAACTCGGTGGACTGGGACTCAGCCATCGCGCCAAGGCGATCGTGTTTGAAGAGGCCGGCTATTCACCGCTGGGGCCGATCGCGCTGAATATCCATGCGCCCGATGAAGGCAATATCCACATGATGGAAGTGGTCGCCAATGATGCGCAAAAGGATCGCTGGCTCAAGCCATTGATTGATGGCCGAATCCGCTCCTGCTTCGCCATGACGGAGCCCGATCCGGGCGCAGGTTCAGACCCATCGATGATGAATACCACCGCCGTCAAGGACGGCGACGATTATGTAATCAACGGCAGAAAATGGTTCATCACCGGTGCCAGCGGCGCCGGTTTCGCCATCATCATGGCGAAAATGGAGGATGGCAAAGCCACGATGTTTCTGACCGATACCGACCGTCCCGGCTTCAACATTCAGCGCATGATGGACTCGCTGGACAGTTGCTTTACCGGTGGGCACGCCGTCATCGAACTGAAAAACCTGCGTATCCCGGCCACCGACGTGTTGGGTGAGATTGGCAAAGGATTTCGCTACGCTCAGATTCGCCTGGCACCTGCGCGATTGACCCACTGCATGCGCTGGCTGGGCGCGGCGCGACGCGCCCACGATATCGCCTGCGACTATGCACGTACCCGTCAGTCTTTCGGCAAGCCGCTGGGTGAGCACCAGGGCATCGGATTCATGCTGGCCGATAACGAGATGGACCTGCATAGCACTCGGCTGGCGATCTGGCATTGCGCCTGGGTACTGGATCAGGGTGAGCGCGGCAACGTTGAATCCAGCATGACCAAGGTACTCAGCTCTGAAGCGATCTGGCGCGTGGTCGACCGTTGCGTGCAAACACTTGGCGGTCAGGGCGTCACCGGGGAGCAGATTGTCGAGCGTATTTTCCGCGATGTGCGACCGTTTCGCATTTATGATGGCCCCAGCGAAGTCCATCGCATGAGTCTGGCCAAGAAAATACTGGCCAATGACCTGCATTAAATGAGCTGCGCCGTGACGCGGCGAAGCATGCTTCGCCGCGTTCCAGCCTTGGGTCACTGAATTTCCTTGATTTCAGTTGGCCCTTTTTTATTTAACATGACCTGCCTTGCAGGCAAAAAAAAGAGATATATCCATGGCACAACGTCAGATCTACGTCGTGGGCGCCGCGCGCACCGCCATCGGCACCTTCGGTGGATCCCTGAAGGATCAGCCGCTAACCAGCATCGCCACGGTTGCGGTAAGCGCCGCATTGCAGCGCTCGGGTGTCAGTCCCGATGCCATCGACCATGTGGTAATGGGTAATGTGATTCCCACCGAGCCACGCGATGCCTATCTCAGCCGCGTAGCCGCGATGGACTCAGGTATTCCCAAAGAGACCCCGGCTTTCAACGTCAACCGTCTGTGCGGCTCCGGTCTGCAGGCCATCATCTCGGCTGCCCAGAGCATTCTGCTTGGCGACGCCGAGATCGCGATTGGCGGCGGAGCAGAAAGCATGAGCCGCGGTCCGTTCATATTGCCGGGTATGCGCTGGGGTGCGCGCCTGGGCGATAGTCAGGCAGTCGATTATATGAATGGCATCCTGCACGACCCCTGGCAGCGGATCCACATGGGCGTCACCGCCGAGAATGTCGCCAAGCGTTATGGCATCAGCCGCGAGGCTCAGGACCAACTGGCTCTGGAAAGTCAGCGCCGCGCTGCGCGCGCCACCGCCAAGGGTTACTTCAAGGATCAGATCGTTCCGGTGGACATCAAGACGCGCAAGGGGATTATCCAGTTCGCCAGCGATGAGCATATTCGAGCAGAAGTCAGTGAAGACCAGCTTGGCGCCATGAAACCCATCTTCGTCAAGGAAAACGGTACGGTCACGCCCGGCAACGCTTCGGGTCTCAACGACGGCGCTTCGGCTCTGGTTCTCGCCGAAGAGCAGGCAGTGAAACAACACAATCTGGTGCCGATGGCGCGCCTGGTGGGCTATGCCCATGCCGGCGTCGAACCCGATTACATGGGCATAGGCCCGATTCCCGCTACTCGCCTAGTACTGAAGCGTACGGGCATCAGCCTGACGGAAATCGATGTGATCGAAGCCAACGAAGCGTTCGCCGCCCAGGCCTGCGCGGTGATTAAAGAGCTGGAGTTCAATCCGGAGATCGTCAATCCGAACGGCTCAGGCATATCCCTTGGCCATCCGGTCGGTGCCACCGGCGCCATTATCAGCACCAAGGCGATTTACGAACTGCACCGCACCGGTGGCCGCTACGCGCTGGTGACCATGTGTATTGGTGGCGGTCAGGGTATTGCCGCGATCTTCGAACGAGTGTGAAGCCAACCTTGCAAGAGCAGACAACCATGCAGATCAATACAGTAGGCGTTATCGGCGCCGGCACGATGGGAAATGGCATCGCACAAATTTGCGCCAGCGCAGGTTTGAAAGTTGTCCTGGTGGACATCGCCGAAGCCGCGTTGGACAGAGCCCTGTCAACGATCGACGCCAGTCTCGACAAGCTGATTCGAAAGGAAAGCATCACCGACAGCGATAAACAACAGACGCTGGATAACATTCACACCGATACCGATTTGCACGCTCTGGCGGGTGCCGATCTGGTGATCGAAGCGGCCTCCGAGTCCGAGCAGGTAAAGCTGTCGCTGATTCGTCAGGTAGATGAGATCGTGTCTGCCGACGCCATCATTGCCAGCAATACCTCATCCATTTCCATCACCCGATTGGCCGCTGCCAGCAGCCGTCCGCAACGCTTCATCGGTATGCACTTCTTCAATCCCGTGCCCGTCATGGCGCTGGTCGAGTTGATTCGAGGTCTGCAGACAGATGACAAAACCCACGATGCGGCTCGCGCCTTTGCCGAGACCATCCATAAAACTGCCATCAGCGTGCGCAACCACGCCGGCTTTGCGGTCAACCGCATTCTTGTACCGATGATCAACGAGGCCGTATTCGTCCTGCAGGAAGGTATCGCCAGCGCCGAGGATATCGACATGGGCATGCGCCTGGGCTGCAGCCATCCCATCGGGCCGCTGGCACTGGCGGATCTAATCGGTCTGGATACCCTGCTGGCGGTGATGGACGTGCTCTACTCCAGCTTCAACGACAGCAAATACCGCCCCGCTCCGCTTTTGCGGGAGATGGTCGAGGCAGGTTATCTGGGCCGCAAGAGCGGTCGCGGCTTCTACCGGTATCCGGCGTAAAGGTGCGGACATGACCCAGAGAGAATCCGTAATGCCCAACTCGCCGTTAAAAATTGAACGTGACGGCGCCCTGCTCCATCTGCGCTTCAACCGACCTGCCTCGCTCAATGCGATAGACAGTGCCATGGCCGGCGTCTTTCAGCAGTCCGTCGAACAGGCCGTGGCAGATCCCGACATTCGAGTCATTATTCTGAGCGGCGAAGGTCGCTCATTCATGGCTGGCGGGGACATCGCCCAATTCGCGGCGGATCCCGACAGCATCCCCGATAGCTTGATCGAACCGATGAATCAGGCCATCGACCTGCTCAGCCGGTGCGACAAGATCGTGCTCGGCAGCGTACAGGGCCCCATCGCTGGCGCCGGCATGAGCCTGGCCTTGGCATGTGATCTGTTGATTGCCGCGGACACTACCCGCTTCAGCTTTGCCTATACGGCACTGGGCGTCAGTGGGGATCTGGGCATCACCTGGACGCTTCCAAGACAGCTCGGGCTGCGCCGCGCCATGTCTGTTGCACTGTTGGGAGAGACTATCAAGGCAGAGGAAGCTCTAGCGCTGGATCTGGTCAATCAGTTGGTGCCGGCTGACCAACTGGCAGAGCGCACTGAGGCATTGGCCCAACGTTTGTGCAAGCTGCCCGCGCTGGCCGCAGGCAACATCAAACGCTTGCTGCGCAGCGGCCTGGAACAGGATCTGGTCAGTCAGCTTGCAGCGGAAAAACAGGCCTTCAGCCAATGTATCGCGCATCCGGACTTTACCAATGCAGTGCAGGGGTTCCTGACCAAGCGCGGCTGATCCCGCCCCGCCTGGACCTCAACCGGTAGCCGTCTCCACCGAGGCGGCTTGCCGTTGGTGCAGCAACAGCCCCAGACCAATCAATACAGCGCCCCACCACACCTCAGGCGGCAGATCTTCGGCGTTGAATACCCTGCCCACCACCAGTGCCAATACCGGAGTGATGACGAGAATCAGCGCGACACTGGCCGACTCCATATTCCGCACGATGAAGTAATACAGCGCGAAACCAAGCACCGAGCCAAGTACCCCGAGATAAACGATCGACACGCTGCTGCGCAGGCTGAAGGCGTCGGGCCAGAGCGCGCCATCCAGCCACCAGGCGAGCGTGAACAAAGGAGCCGCCACCAGCAGAGCGCCAGTCGTTGTTGCCAGAGGGTGGCTGTCATCGTTGATGACCTTGAGCCCGACCAATGACGCGGAGTTACATAACACGCCTAGCAGTAACGCCATTATCCCCGCCGCAAAGCCCGGCTGCATGACCAGCGTGCCATCCAGAAAGATCAACGCCAGCCCAGCCAAACCCAGCAGCATGCCCGCCAACCTGAGGGGAGTAAAAGCGCGCTCTTGCAGCCACCAGGCGGCCAGCAGGCTGGTCACCAGCGGCGAGGTGCCGAAGATGACCGACATCAGTCCTGATTCGATCCGGGTCGACGCCCAGTAGACGCAGAACATGGCGAGAAATAGCCCAAGCCCCGCGCACACATAGCTGCTTATCGCACGCCGATGTAGCGCCAGAGGTATCCGCCAAAGCGCCAGCACAAGCAAAGCGCAGCCCAGCGCGAGCACCATGCGCAACATGGCAGCCAAGCTGAAACCGCTATCCACAGCGCCCCATTGAATGGCCAGCGGTGTGGTGGCCCAGATAAGGACTACCACACCGTAGGCAACCGACAGATGCACTGCGGGCTTAGAGGTCAAGTACCAGCCGCTTGCTGACGGATCTCGAGCAGCACGGGGTAAACCAGCCTTCGTCGTCACGTTCCGAGTCGCTGAGCACCTGATCCCTGTGGTCAGGTGTGCCTTCAATTACCCGGGTGATGCACGCGCCGCAGATGCCTTGCTCACAGGAGGTCATTATCTCGACGCCGGCCTCAGCAAGGACCGAAACAATGCTTTCATCTTCCCCGACCTGATACACCTGGCCACTGCTGGCAACCTGCACTTCAAAGGTTTTGTCGTCACTGGTATCAACCGGCTTGGCGCTGAAGAACTCGAAGTGAATGCGCTCCTCGGGCCAGCCCTGGGCCCGGGCAGTCGAGGTAACGAAATCGATGTAGCCACTGGGCCCACATACATAGAGATGGCAATCCTCACCGGCTGCCTGAAGAACCGCAGGCAGATCGAGCCTTTGCTCAGCCGGACCATCGTCGAAGTGAAAATGCACCCTGGACGCAAACGCTGACTCGCGGATGCGATTCACAAAGGCCATGCGCTCTTCGCTGCGCGAGGAATAATGCATGGTGAAATCTGCATCGATTTTCGCCAGGCGCTCGGCCATACAGAGAATTGGGGTCACCCCGATGCCGCCGGCAAGCAGTAATGACTTGTGGGCATTGTGCGCCAGCGGGAAGTGGTTGCGCGGCAGGCTGATCCGCAGCACCTGCCCTTCCTGCAGCTCATCATGCACCGCGATAGAGCCACCGCGGGAAGCGGGGTCGCGAAGCACACCAATCACATAACGGTGATCTTCAGAGGAGTCGTTGCATAACGAGTACTGGCGAACGAGACCAGGGCGTATTTCCACGTCGATATGCGATCCAGCACTGAAGCCAGGCAGCTTGCTGCCATCGGTGGGCTCCAGCTCCAGAGATGTAATATCCAGTGCTTCCATGGTCTTACGGGCAATACGAACATTCAGAGAGGCAGTATCCATGGAGAAATCCTATTTGTTTTTATCAAGCGGCATCGTTTTCCAGGCGCTGGCGGATATCCGCGCGCAACTGGTCTTTTCTGATTTTCCCCGACGCTGTTCGAGGAAAGTCGTCGACTACTATCAATCGTTCGGGAATCTTTTGTCGGGCAACACCGGCGCTCAGCACGTTCTGCACCATGTCGTTCAGCGTTAGCTGTGCGCCTTCACGCAGGATGACATAGGCACATAGGGTTTCACCCAGACGCGCATGCGGCATGGAAACAACCGCAGCCTCATCTATTTGTGGCACCTGATGCAGAATGTCTTCTACCTCCTTGGCACTGATTTTTTCGCCACCCCGATTGATTAAATCCTTTTTGCGCCCGGTGATGACGATGGCGTTGCCGTGTACCACCTTGCCAAGATCGCCGGTGGCGAAATAGCCCTCTGCATCAAAGCTGGCCGCCGTCTGTTGTGCATCGGCATAGCCCAGGAACATCGCCGGGCCTCGAATCATCAACTCACCCTCGCTGCCTTCAGGCAGTGAGCGGCCGTCGTCATCGACCACCTTGACGTCGTAGTCCATGATTTCGCCATCCGTCGTCGCCGCCAGTTCAAGCTGATCCTCGCCAACGAAGCCCAGGGTGACCAAGGGGACTTCGCTGGAGCCGAAAACCCTGAATGCCCGGCACTGCTCAAGGACTTCGCCAGCCTTGTAGATCAATGCGGGAGGCACCTCGGCTCCGCCACAGGCAAAGGCGCGCAGTGAAGGTAAGCGACGACCATGCTTTTCCGCCTGAGCCAACAGCTCGTGCAGGAATGGCGTCGCGCCCAGGCTCACAGTCACCTGCTCGCGATCAATGATTTCCAACGCTTCCTGCGCGTCCCAGCGATCCATGAAAACAGTCCGGGCAGGCAGGTAGAACGGCAGTTCCAGACCACTCAATCCGGTGACGTGGGTCACTGGCGAAGCCATCAGCAGAATGCCGTTGTGTCCGCCGGCCCAGTGCTCAAAGCCGCGCTTGAGCCGGATCGGGCCGGAATTGTGCGAGTGCAGCACGGCCTTGGGCTTGCCGGTGGTGCCTGAGGTATAGAGCACCAGCTTCACCGAGTTGGCGTCCACGTCTGGTAGATCGGTTGCTGCGCGGCCTTCGGCCAGCAGGCTTTGATAATCATCCGTTACCGGCTGCTCGCCTCGTACCTGACAGAGCACTCGCAGAGCAGGTAGCTCGGCAGCCAGACCCTGCATCATTTCGGCGTAATCGAACCCGCGATACACCGATGGGAAAAATGCAGCTTTCACCCCTGCATCAGCCAGCATGAAGGCGACTTCGGCGTTGCGATAGATCGATACCACAGGAACAATCACCAGTCCCAGCAAGCTAGCCGCAAGATCCACCACTGCTGCTTCGCGCCAATTGGGCAGCTGGAAGCTGATAGCGTCGCCCTGAACCAGTCCTCGACGCTGCAGCGCACCCGCCAGAAGCAACGCATCGTCTAGCAGTCCGCTGATATTGCAGGGTTGCCCTTCAAATACATGGGTGATGCGTAAGGGGTCCTCGGCCACAATCTCTTTGGCCATGTCGGCTATGGTCTTGCCGACCCACTTACCACTTGCGGCATTCCGATCAATCGTTTCTTGATCCAGGCGAACAGTCCAGCCGCTGATATCTTTTTGCATTTTTCTCACTCCAGGATCAGTCAGGCAGCGCCCAGGCTGCTTTCAACAAAACGCGAGAAATGCTGATCGCGTCCGCCCAGTAGATTATTGAGCAACATAATCCGGCGGTAGAAATGGCTGACATTGAGCTCTTCGGTGATGCCCAGGCCGCCGTGCATCTGCACGGCTTCGTTGGCTACCTTCCGTGCTGCCTGACTGATATAGGCTCGAGCGCCACTGACGATACGCGACCGTTCGGCAGCAGGCTGGCTGATCGCCCGCTCAGCAGCCCGGGTCAGCGCGAACGCCTCCTGGCGCAGCAAATACAGATCTGCCATGCGGTGCTGCAGCGCCTGATTGGTTGCCAGCGGCCGGCCAAATTGTGTGCGCACCTTGAGATAGTCATTGGTGGTATTCAACAACGCATCGATCATGCCGCAGGCTTCCGCACACAACGCTGCATTAGCCTCATCAACTAGCAAGTCGATGTGCTGCTCGATGCTCAGGCCATCCGCAGGCGTGTCCAGCAATTCCACTTCGGCGTTGTCTAGCACTACTCTGGCGGCGCCTCTGCCATCCAGCAGGCGGCACGGATTGCGCTGCACACCGGGGGCAGACGCATTGACCAGGCCCAGCTTTATTTCACCGGCGCCCGTGCGTACCGCAACCAGGAATCCATGTGCGGCATCGCCGTGTATCACCAGATCCAGCCGACCGCTCAGCCTGTTATCTTCCAGCAGACAATCGTCAGCATGTTCCAGCGAACAGCTGAACAGCATCTGGCCGGAACCCAGCCCCTGCAATAAGCGCTCACGCTGCCCAGCATCGCCCAGCCGCGCCACCAGCGTGGTAGACAGGATACCGCTGATCAGAAATGGCTCCTGCATCAAATATTTCCCGACCACCTCCATCAAGGCACCGACTGAATTGGCATCGCCATCCAGACCGTCCATATCTTCGGGCAAGCGCAGAGTCAGAAAGCCAAACTCGGCCAGATCGTTCCAGACCTTTTCGTTGTACCCGCTGGAGTCTTTCAACATGCCCAGCCGGTCATTAAAGGCATAGTTATCCGCTGCGTACCGCTCAAGGCTGTCGCGCAGCATGCCAATGGTTTCAAGATCAGTTGTCATAGGCCGAGCACCACCTTGGCGATAATATTGCGTTGCACTTCGGATGAGCCGCCAAAAATGGTATTGGCGCGGTTGTAGAAGTGCTCCTTGAGGATGCCGCCGGTATCTTGCGGACCAAGAGGTGGCAGCCCGTCAGCCGTGTGCAATGCAGCTGGGTCGAACACCATAGCCGCCTCGCCCATGGCATCCAGTAACGCATCCGTCACCTCCTGATACAGCTCGGTGCCTCGAATCTTGACCAGCGAAGCCTCACCACCATTATCACGCTCTTCGAGCATCGCCATCACTGCGTCATAGGAAGCCACTTCGAGTGCGAGAAAACGCAACTCGAATTCGCCAATACGATTGCGCATGAGCGGCTGGTTGATCAGCGGCTCACCATTAACCTGGGTTTCACGTGCGTACAGTGTGAGTCGATCCAGAACATGCCTCGCCTGGCCCACGATGGCGCCGGCGGTGCGCTCGTTCTTCAGCAGAAATTTGGCGTAGGTCCAGCCAGCACCTTCCTCGCCGACCAGGTGCGCCGCCGGCACGCGGACGTCTTCCAGCCAGACTTCGTTGACATGGTGGTAGCCGTCCATGGTGCTGATCGGCTTGACCGTTACACCCTTGCTGCGCATATCGATCAACAGAAAGGAGATGCCACTCTGAGGCTTACCTTCGGTGCTCGTGCGCACCAGGCAGAATAACCAGTCAGCCCACTGGGCGTAGGTGGTCCAGACCTTCTGGCCATTAACCACATAGTCATCCCCATCCCGGATTGCACGGGTACGCAGGCCAGCGAGGTCAGAGCCGGCGTTCGGCTCAGAATAGCCCTGCGCCCAGAACTCTTCTGTTTTGACGATGCCTGGCAGAAACCGTCGCTTCTGCTCGTCACTGCCGAACGTGTAAATAACCGGGCCCACGTATTTGACACCGAAGGGGATGACCCACGGACAGCCCAGCCTGGCCAGTTCGTCTTCGAACACGAAGCGCTCAAGCAATGACCACTCCTGGCCGCCATGTTCCTTCGGCCAGTGACCTACAGCCCAGCCCTTCTGGTCCAGTAGCTGCATCCACTGCAGATAGTCCTGCTTGTCCAGCACCTGATGCCGGTGTGATTTATCGCGCAGCCCAGCTGGCATCTCGTTGCGGTAAAAATGCCTTACCGCCTCGCGCAGCTGTTGCGCCTTGTCCAATACGCTATTGTTCATTGTCATCTCTCGAGCCCGGTCAGTTGCTGCAAAAAAATAACCCGCCCATGCTGCCGAGCGGGCACGCTGCTACTTGCCCAGACCCAGGTATTTATCCAATGTCAGGTGATGGTGGCGAATGCGGCTTTCCTGGTAGCTGGCAAGCGTGACCTTACCTTTCGTCGAGGCTTTCAAGCCCTTGGTCATGGCATCCAGGTTACTCATATCCTGATCAAACACTGGTCCCAACGCGCCCAGCTCGGGGGCTTTGGAAAAATCGACGTCATCCGGCAGACTGGTCAATCGAGCGCCAGGAGGACAGGCCTCACCTTTCTTATGGCGACCCAGCACCCAGATATCAAATATGCAGCTTTCATGGTTGTCACCGTCAGGAATAGCGCGATAGACGATGTTGCCGAAATAACCGGCCCACACCTGAGTGTTAGGAAAGATGGAGTACAGGAGAGCGTCCTGCAGTTCCGCAAGCGTGGCCTGGGACAGGTCGTCGCCCGACGCTTCGGCAAACATCCTACGATTCATCTCGCCGATGTATTCTCGGGCAGACATCCCTTCCGGCAAGACGTGACGGCTGCTGTCCGCATCGGCCATACGCCCGGACTCTTCCAGAATGTCGTGCAACACCAGCGCCTGGTCCACATCCTCCAGGTTCGAGCTGGTGACGCCCATCGGCGTAACGCTGCGGCTGATATTGTCGCCGTACATGTCGTACTGGCTGTCGATATCGCCGGTAAAGGTCATGATTTGCGGATGCGTCGCCCGGGTATGCATGGATTCCATAAAGGCTTCCTGGGCAACTTTCCAGTTACAGGGCATACGCCGCTGCACATGGGCGATGGATACCGAACGCTCCATGCTGTAATCCTTGAAGTGCTCAGGCATGACCCCGATGTGCTCGGTGAGCGAGGGCGCATCCGCATCGGGATTGATAAAGACAAATCCAGCCCAGGTATCTACCTGCACTTCTGGTAGCTTCATCTCACAGGGATCGACATGCTTAAAATCCCATTTCGTCGGCATGCTCTTGAATTCGCCCTGCAGATCCCAGGTAAAACCGTGGAAGGGACAGCGCAACTGGTTTACCGCGCCGCCACTCATGCGCAACGCCCGGCCCCGATGCAGACAGGAGTTGTGGAAGCCACGAATGACGCCGTCTTGACCGCGCATGACAATGATCGATGCATTAACGATGTCGTACACCACGTGATCGCCCGGCTTCTGTATGTCTTCCTCTCGGCAGACCATCTGCCATGCTTTAGTCCAGAGCTTTTCCGCCTCGAGCTCGTGGAACCAGCGCGCGCTATAGCGCTCGATGGGCATGTCCTCATCCGAAAAACCAGGAAAATTGGATTTCAGCCGATCCGGGACGGGGACTTTTTCCTGTTTCAGGAGCTCCTGGAACATATTCGGGTTGCCCACTTCTTCCGGTGGAAGAACGGTAAATTTTGCTTGCTTCAAGTTGCTCATGCTGACGCCCTCATTATTTTTATACACGCTGCTGCAAGTACTACGGCGCTTCGAGAATGGTTACCGCGCTGACGCCTGGTGCGCCATACACATGGGTATAACCGAGCCGCGGCGCACCCGGAACCTGACGTGCTCCTGCCTGTTGACGAAGTTGCAAACACACTTCAATGACCTGTCGCAGACCCGATGCGCCTACTGGCTCACCGTTGGCCAGACAACCACCATCGGTATTTACTGGCAGTCGTCCATCGATATCTGTCTCGCCCTGGCGTAACAGATGCTCCTGCTCGCCGTGCTCACAGAAACCGTTTTCTGCAAGATGAATAATTTCCGAGCCGCTGTCCGTATCCTGCAGCTGGATTACGTTGATATCTTCCGGACCTACCCCTGCCTCCTCATATGCAGCACGCGAAGCCGTTACCGTTGGGGCCGGCGCGGCTTCTGCAGCCAGCGACGGGCTGAACACTTCAAAGGAGCCATGGTGGCGGGTGCGCATGACCGCAGCCCTTACCAATACCGGATGATCGGTATAGCGATGCGCTTCGCTGGCACGACACAGCACCAGCGCGGCTCCACCCTCGGCGGGATTGCAGAACATGTACTTGCGCAACGGGAGATTGACCGGCATTGAGTCGGCTATTTCTTCATAGCTGAGCTCCCGCTGACGCCAGGCGTGGGGAGTAAGCGCGCCATTCCGAAACGCCCGCTGCGCTACTCTGACCAGGGCATCTTCGGAGACGCCATGTTCATGCATATAACGTTGAGTCTTGAGCGCAAAGAACTGGGTAGTGAGCATGAGTCCTGTCTCGCCATACCAGTCCTCCAGGCCCCAATCTGCGGGCTTAGGGTTGAAGGCACCGCGCGGATGCTTGTCAAAACCCACCGCGACACCGATATCCGTCATGCCTGAGCGCAACGCTGCAACTACACTGGCCAAGGCGCTGCCGCCGGTGGCACACCCGTTCGCTACATTGACAAAGGGCAAACCGGTCAGTCCAAGGTGATTGCTCAGGGCATCGGCATTGCCGCCGTCCTGGCTGCCGCCATAGGCAATTCCGATCTGATCCCAGGTAACGCCCGCATCCTTAAGCGCTTCGCGCACGGCATGCGCACCCTGAGCCTGACCCGACACACCGTCAGTGCGACCAAAACGGTGCATGCCCACACCGATGATTGCGATATCTTCCATCAGATGGACTCCTTGGCAGGGTTAGACGGAGCGAAGGCAAAGGTACGCAGGACGGTATCTGCACCGCCGCCGTAATCAGCCTCGACCAAATGCATCGGCATCCCGATGCGTAACCTGGCGGGGTCAGCGACGGTGAGGCGACTCTCTACCTTGATGCCGCTGGGCATTTCGATATAGCCAACACCATAAGGCTGGAAGTCTTCCGCCGCCTCGCCGCCGTTATAAGGCGACTTGGGTTGAAATGCTTGAACTGTCCAGGACCAGAGCACGCCTCGGGCGCCGAGTTCACAGGCGAGCATGTCGGTCGCGGCACAGCGGGTACAGCTGTCGGCACTCGGGAAATAATGCTCAGCGCATGCCTGACAGCGGCTGCCCAGCAATACCAGTCCCTTCTCGCTCGAACGCAGGAGATGCTGGGTCGCGTGATGAACAGTAGCGTGGGAATTCATTATGGCTGATCCTGTTTTAAACCGACAAGATTGTTTTTAATATATCGGCAGCTAAATAGCAACGTTTATTAGGGATCCAACGATGGATTTATTTCGCAGCGGCGAGTTTTACAGCTCGCTTTGCAAGAAGCTCTTCAAATTGGGAGAGCGCGGTGCGGGCGAGCAGATCGTGCAGTCGTTGCAGACGTCCACCCGAGAGATAGGGAGCCGGATTCAATGCCACACCCTGCAAGGAATGCATTATCAAATCGCGCAGAACCTCCCCCGCCTCGGCCATGTCAGGCTCGGCCCAGATGGGAAAGCGCGCTACCATGCTCACCGACATCCGCTCATCCAGCGCACTCTCAAGTGGCGCCATGACCTCGTTCAGCTGCTCGTTGGTCCTGGCCCCACGGATCAACTCCTGAAACGCCAGAAAGGACGGTTTCATATAGTAATGCTGCAGTGCTGTGAGCGTTTCGCGCATGCTTTCAACCGTCGGAAAGCTGCCGGTTTTCGCGGAAACCTCTTGTATCGCCTGGTCATATTCCCGCGCTCGAATATCAGTAATATGCTCCGCAGCAGCAGTAAAAACATCCGCCCGCGACTTGAAATGATGGGTCATCGCGCCCCGCGAGACGCCGGCTTGCTTGGCAATCTTCTCGGTCGTGGTCTGGGTATAGCCGATGTCTATCAGACATTGCATGGTGGCATCCAGAATGTGCAGACGCATCAAATGGCTCTTTTCTGCCTGCCAGCTGCCGTCCACAGACTTGCCACGGCGCACCGGGCGACGAGGTGTGCGTTTTTTTTCGATCGCGTTCTGCTTTTCCATTCTTTGACTCCGTTAGCCTGAACCTGACTCCATGTTGGAACAGTTTAGTCTAGTGCCTCAACGAGTACAGCAAATAAAAAACAAACAAGACTTTATAAGCGGCGTTATCTAGGTCAGGCGCACGGAGTGGCCGGCATCGATGGTCAATACGCTACCGCTCATATAGGCGCCCGCTTCACTGGCTAACAGTAACAGGGGCCCGTTTAGCTCTTCGTGACGTCCGAGGCGCTTGATCGGCAATGCACCCACCTCCCGCTTGCCCGCTTCAGATTCATAGAAGGGGTTGGTCATCTCACTCGGGAAATAACCCGGGGCGAGCGCATTGACACGGATGCCATATGGCATGAGATCGAGTGCCATGTACTGAGTCATCGAGATCACCGCAGCTTTGGTCGTTCCGTAGTTCAGAAATTGCGGCCTGGCCAGGTGCCCGAGGATAGACGCGATATTGATAATGGCGCCGGGTTTACCCGCCGCGATCAGACGCTTAGCCATGTTCTGTGCCACATAGAAGGGACCAGACAGGTTGGCATCTACCAGAGAGGTCCACTGCTCCCGACTCATTTCTTCAAACGGAGCTGGATTAGATAGCCCTGCGTTATTGATCAGCACATCGACCAATCCCAGTTGCTTCTGGATGATACTAAAGGCGCTATCGATGCTGGCCGGATCGGTGACATCCATGCTCAGGGCGATAGCTTTCCCACCATCTGAAACAATCTCCGTCGCGACTTCTTCAACTGGCCCCAAGCGTCTGCCAACGCAGACCACACTGGCCCCCGCATGCGCTAGTACCTTGGCGAAGTGGGCACCCAGCCCCGAGCCAGCGCCCGTCACCAGAGCGACGCGGCCTTCGAGGGAAAACTGATCAACAAACTTTTTCATTATTCTTATCCTTTCAAGGCTTACTGCCGACAATCACACCAGCAACTCTGGCTGATCCAGCTGTTGTGCAAAAAAGCGACAGAAACGGGCAGCATCGGCGCCATTAATTACCCGATGGTCATAACTGAGCGACAGGGGGATGAACCGTCGGTTGATGATTTGTCCCTCCTCCATCACCAGCCTTTCGAATTCCCGGGTAATGCCAAGAATCGCCAGCTCCGGCGCATTGATAATCGGCGTGAAGGACGTGCCGCCGATGGAACCGAGCGAGCTAATGGTCATGCACCCACCTGACATCTCGCTGATAGACAGGCCCTTGGTGCGCGCCTTGGCGGCCGTCTCAACCAGCTCACCGTGCAGTTCGGAAATCGACTTCTGATCGGCATCGCGGATCACTGGAACCAGCAACCCCTTCTCTGTCTCCACCGCGATTCCCACGTGGTAATACTTCTTCATCACCACCTGCTTGCCACCCGTGGCGAGGGAGGCATTGAACAGCGGAAACTCTTTCAAAGTGTTGACTAGCGCTTTGATCAGAAAAGGCAGCGGCGTGAACTTGCACCCCAGTTCCTGACCATAGGCGCGACGAAAGGCATTGAGCTTGTCAGCCGGCGCCTCGTCGTTGTGGGTCACGTGTGGGATCTGCGCCCAATTGCGGCCGAGGAAAGCTCCCGCGTATTGTTGGTGACGGGACAAGTCGGCTAATTCCACGTCGCCAAACTGGGTGAAGTCCATCTCAGGCATCGGCGGCAGGTTCGCCGGCCAAGCCGGCGCCACCTTATTTGCCGCGGTCATCAGACCAGCTCCCCGATGACGGTTCCTACTTCGTAGGTCTCTCCAGCTTGCTGCAAAATACGCAGTGTGCCATCAGCAGGAGCCTCGATCTCCTGCATGGATTTTTCGCTTTCGATGGCGTAAAGAGGATCGCCTTTGGACACCTCGGCGCCATCGGCAACCATCCACTCCGCCAGAAGCGCTTCATTAACCGAAAATCCGAGTTTGGGTAGAATAATTTCAGTAGTCATAAGATCATTCCATTCTGTTTTTATTTGAGTACTTCAAGTACCGCATCGGTGATGCGCTGCTTGGTGGGGATGAAAACGTCTTCCAGGGCCTTGGAGAAAGGAACCGGCGAACGTGCAGCGCCAACCCGCGCAACCGGCGCCTTGAGTTGACCAAACAATTCCTTGTGCACCCGTGTGGCGATCTCGGCACCCACCCCAAAATCCACCTGGGCTTCATGGGCGACCACCAGACGACCAGTCTTGGTTACCGACTCAAGAATGGTGTCCATATCCAGTGGTGAAATGGTGCGCAAGTCGATGACTTCTACCGATATGTCCTGCTTCTCCAGGTCCTGAGCTACCTGTAACACCTCAACCATGGTGCGGCTGTAGCTGACGATGGTCACGTGACTGCCCTGTCTGGCAATGCGTGCCTTGCCCAAAGGAATACGCTCACCCTGTAGCGGCGCGTCACCCATAGCGAAATACAGCGGCAAGCTTTCAATGAACAGGCAGGGGTCATCATCGAAAATGCACGACAGCAACAGGCCGTAGGCATCCGCAGGATTAGATGGCGCAATGACCTTGATACCGGCGGTATGCGCGAACCAGGCCTCCAGATAGTCGGCATGCTGCCCGCCCGTGCCGAAACCGGCTCCGGTGGCGGTGCGGATCGTCAGCGGCACGTTGGTTTGTCCGCCGGTCATGAAGCGTAGCTTGGCGGCGTGATTGACCACCTGGTCCATCGCCACGGTCATGAAGTTCATCAACATGATCTCAGCCACTGGCCGCATGCCGGCCAGCGCTGCACCCACTGCTGCGCCCATGATGGCTTGTTCTGCGATAGGAGTGGATTTGACGCGGTCGGTGCCGAAAGCCTCGGACAATCCGGCGGTGCACTTGAAGACCCCGCCCCCTTCCCGATCGGCCACATCTTCACCCAGGGTCACCACCGCTTGATCCAGCGTCATGGCATCGTGCATGGCCAGGTTGATGGCCTGGGCCATATTCATGCGTTTCTTCTTTGTGTCGTTCATACCCCGGCCCCTTCTGCAAATACATCCTTGGTCAATTCCGAGACATCGGGTGGTGGACTGTTCAGACCAAACTGCACCGCTTCCTCGAACTGCTCCCGATTGGTGTCTTCAATAGCCTGCAGCTGTTCTTCGGATGCATGACCCTGCTCGCACAACCAGGCGCGAAGTAATGGCATCGGATCCGCCGCCACCGCTGCCTGCATGATGTCCTTGGAAATATAGTGGCCGTCGTCACCAAGCAGGTGCCCGCGGAAACGGAAGGTCTTGGCTTCAAGCAGTGTCGGCCCCTGGCCGTTACGGGCGCGCTCAATCGCCTCGCGCGCTGCGGACCACATCTCGACTACATCGTTGCCGTTGCACTGGATACCATGCATGCCGTAGCCAATGGCGCGATCAACGATGTCGCGCGCGCCTGTGCCGTATTCGTATTTGGTGTGTTCGGCATATCCGTTGTTCTGGCAAACGAACACCACCGGAAGATTCCAGACCGACGCCAGGTTGAGCGCTTCATGGAAAGCACCAATATTCGAGGCACCATCGCCGAAATTCACTACGGTGACCTGACCGGTCTTCTTCAACAACGAGGCCCAGGCCAGGCCATTGGCAATCGGCAGACCCGAACCAACTACCCCGGTCGTAACTGGCAAGCCGGACGCCATATGAGTGATATGCATAGGGCCGCCCTTCCCTTTACAGGTACCGGTAGCGCGTCCCATGAATTCTGCGACAAAGGGTTTAAGCGGGATGCCCTTGGCCAACTGATCATGGATGCCACGGTAGGTGGTGATCACATAGTCATCGGCACGCAGGTTGACGGAGATGGCAGAGGGTACAAGTTCCTGACCACGTGGTGAGTAATAGGGCGAAGCGATCTGTCCTGCCTTGATCAGTTCGATAAAACGGTCATCCGCTATCTTGATCAACGTCGCCTTGCGATAGATTTCAAGCAGTGTGGCCGTGTCGGGAGCATTGGTATCAGTCATGATTGCCTCGCATGGTGCACCTCTATTATTTGAATTCCACCCCGCCTCATTAAAACCGACAAGGTTGTTTTTATTGATTCTATCTAGGGCAATTACAAACAGCAAGGGGTTATTTGGGTAAGTAGTTGCGTGGGTTTTTCGCACCGGCTTGCGAGAAAATTTCAGTCAGTTCGAACACGTTTCCGTCAGGGTCTCGTCCATAAGTGGCTTTTGACTCCCCGAAATCCTGAGGTAGACAATGGAAGGAAGCGCCCAAGGTTTCCAGTTGCTCATACACGGCATCGATATCGGTCACATCAAAGCAAAAATGGGTAATGCCATGATGATGCACGGGCCGCGTGGCTGTGACCGCGGGCGGCGCTGGCTCTTCAAACTGGAATAGCTCCAGACGCATACTCCCCAGGCGCAGCATAACTGTGCGGGCTGCAGATTCTGGCAAGCCCATAATATTGTTAATAGGCTCAACCCCTACAGGCCAGCCAACCCGACTCTCTTCGATGAAACCGAAGCCTGCACAGTAGAAATCGGCCAGCCTGTCCAGATTGGCAGTCGATATAGCGACGTGGTGTACAGCGTTAATCATAAGAATGATGCTCCTGGCGGCGTAAGCTGCCTGCCGCACTTATCCACATGACCACAAAGAGGGGAGAAGAATTTCAACCTTGCAGGAAAGGCGCACTGCCGCGCCCTCCCCTGTCAGTTGAACGATCGCTCAGACCCTGCCGGCGATATAGTCGTTAATGACCTCGTGATAGCGACGCACTCGTGACTCCTGCCCCGCCAGATAGGCATCCTCGTAGCCACGGGAATGCAATCCCTGTTGCTGGGCAATGGCCACACTCAGGTCCTGGTCTGCAACGAACCCCATGGATTTTTCCCCATGCGTGAATACCTCATGAGCGGCAGCCTCCATCGGCCACATGCCCAGCGGAGTGACAGCCTCCTTCTCGCCCTTGGCCGGGCGCACGAAGTACCAATGATCAAACAGACACTTTTCGGGGTCTGTCGGGTGAGGCTGCGGGCGCAGTATCTGATAGCTCTCGGCTGCCATGGTGAAAGACATATTGGGGAACAAGGTGTAGTGGTAATAATCCGATAGCTGGTCATCCGTCAGGTTTGCGTACTGGGCATAACCACGCTCGTCGCCCAGTGCCCGTTTCTGCTTCTGCAGCGCAGGCCTGACCTCATTAACCCGCCCTTCAAAGTCCTGAGGATCCAACCCCCACCCGCGCATGATGTCGTCCAGCGGCGCCTGAACCTTTTTGGTCTTCCCGCCGCCGGCTGGCAAGGAGCCCTTCATCAACATGCGGCTATGGCCGTTATTGAATATCTGGAAGGTGGTGTTCTGGTAATGGTCATCAATGTGGGCTGCCAACTCCTTGTGCAACGACTGCACGTGATAGGCCTCATTGAAGTTGTCCTGAATCACCTTCCAGTTGCAGTTCACTTCGCAAGTGAGGTGCATGACACGGACCATCTTGTCCATTTCATAGGCTTCAAGCTGATCCGCCACAACACCCAGCGACTCACGCAAGGGCTTAGCCTCTCGATCCATATTGAACCAGACCAGGCCACCAAAGGTTTCACAGCGAAGCTCCTTGAGACTGAGCTTGCCGACCGGGCTTCCCTGGGGAAAGTCTTCCGAGTCCTTGGCAATCAGCAGATTGCCGTTGAGGCCATAACACCAGCTGTGGTACCCACACACCAGGCGGCGCACCTTGGTCTCTTCACACTCGACCATGCGGTTGCCGCGATGCTGACATACGTTATAGAACGCCCGGATACGGCCCTCATCGTCACGCACCATCAAAATTGATTCACGACCAATTTCATGTGTGACCACGCACCCCGCATCGGGGAATTGCGCTTCTACAGCGCCCACCTGCCAGGTGCGCGTCCACATGTGGTCCCATTCCTGCTGCATGAACTCCTTGCTGTAATATCGATCACCGGAGATCGGGTCGCCGCGCAGGACTTCTTTTGCATCAACCAGTGCTTGACGGGTACGTTCAGCCAACGACAAAGACGCGTTCATATCTATAGACTCCTTCCCGAATTCAGCCATAGCAGGTTGAAAAACGGGATTAGTGTTTTCTTATTAAAGCGGTCGGATCAGATCAAGCTGATAGACCGGGTCACTCTCATCACGCCGTCCTTGAAGCTGGTATTGCTCAAACTCGCCGTCTGATCGTTGGCTGAACGCCCACGAGGCGTTCCAGTCGAGCACCAGATCCCTGGAATAGATTCGCCAGATTCCAGCGCGCTTCTCCCATACATCGAGATAGCGCATGTTATCCGGACAGTTGATCAGACTGCCGTCCGGCAGGCGCACGGCAGCATTGCCAAGCATGTAGCTCTCTGCCTTGGCCCGATCTCCCTCCAGTTCCAGACCCACATTGGTAAAACGATGCCAACCCATCACCAGGTTTTCCTTGATGAAGGGTATATTCTGTTCGCAGAACTCCCAGGCATTGCCGGCAAAGACACCGAAATCGACGACACCGTCGGCATGGAACACCGACTTGAGCAGCGCCAGATCGCAGCGGTCCACTGCCTGTATATAGCGAGTCATCTGGTCGTTGATCGCCTGGCGATCAACGATGGCACGTATCCTCTCGGAGAGCTCCATGACTAACCTCCGAACAATGCGTAAACAGGGTCATTCTGGCTGCGCTCACCGCGTAGACGGAACTGGGCAAACAAGCCTTCGTCCAGGACGGCGGTGGTAGGCAGGTTCATATTCCAGTCATGCACGAAGCTGCGCTTGGCAATCTTCCATGTGCCCTGCTCCTTGCGATAATGATCGAGGAAACGGCCACCGATGAGGCGATCTTCCTTTTTGCCATCTTTGACGAGGGTGGTGATGTTGATGACATAGACCTCGCCACGAGCGCTGTCCCCGTCGACCTCATAATACTCATTGGAAATGGACGAGAAGGTGCGCTCCAGGCTCTCATCGGGCGAGGTAACCGCTTCCACAAACGACTGCGCTGCGCCTTGATGTTTTCCCCAGTCCACTTCAGCATCCTGCGCCCAGAGGGAGACCATCAGAGATCGATCCATACGGTCGAATGCACGGGCGAATTGTGTGTTAAGCAAGCCAAGCGCCTGCTTGGTTTCTACCTGCTTCAGTAGCTCCAGATCGGATTGCTGCATATTGGCTCCATACCCTGTTTATTTTGATTTATTAGTAGTTGGGGCTGAATCGGCCAGCCTGGATTGATCTCACCATAATCCTGCAAGACAAAACAATACAAGCTGTTTTTTATATACGTTGATGCAGCTCACGGAGAGCAGACTGAGCCGCTCTCCGTTCGCCGCTATCAGCGGCGCCCTTCCAGATAATCGTTGATTACTTCATGGAAACGCCGTACCCGAACTTCCTGATCGGATAGGTAGCAATCTTCGAAGCCCATGGAGTGCAACCCACGCTGCATTGTCTCTGCCAGATCAAGGTCCTGAGTAAGAAAGTCGCCCTGATCTATCGCTGCTTCATATTCAGCATAGTTATCCGTTTCATGCTCGGCCTCTTCTACCGGGCGCATGCCATACAACGTGGGCACCTCTGTCTGCCCTTCTATCCTGGGCACCAGATACCAGTAATCAAAGGTTGACCAATTAGGGTCATCCGCGTCGGGTTCAGTACGGAACACATGCAACCCTTCGGCGGTACCGGTCAGCGTCAGGTTGGGGAAACAGGTATGGTGCATCTGATCGGTGAGCTCGTCATCGGTCATGTTGCTGTAGTGGGTATAACCGCGCTGCGGTCCCATCTTCCGACGCGCCTGTTGTAGCGCCAGGCGTGCTTCATGGTCACGGCCGCGATACTCCTCTGCGTCAATCCCCCACTCCTTCAATACCTCAACCCACAGCTCCTGGGTCCTGTCTTCTACTGGAAGCCGGCTCGAGGGCTGCAGCTTCTGGATCATGCGATTATGCCCGTTGGGGTACATCTCATTGAGGGTATTGTCGTAGTGGTCGTCGATCATCGGAGCAAACTGAGGATGCACCACCGCAACGTGGTAGGCCTCGTTGAAATTATCCGAAGCGAACTTCCAGTTTGTGTTGACTCTCAGGCTGCGCCATACCACACGCACATAGTCATCCAGACCACGGTTTCCGAGCAATGCAGGGATGGGATCCAGAAAGTCCAGAAGCGGCTTGGCATCCTGGTCGAAGCTCCAGAAGATGAACCCGCCCCAGATTTCGCAGCGGAGTTCCTTGAGGCGCAACTTGCCGCACGGGCTGCCCTGCGAGAAGGTTTCTTCGTCCTGTACCCATTGAAGTTCTCCGTCAATGCCCCAGCGCCAGCCGTGATAGGGGCATGTAAAGGCATCCATGCCACCCTCTTCATTTGCCACCAACTGATTACCACGGTGCTGACACACGTTGAAGAAGGCGCGAATGGACTCGTCCTTCTGTTTGACGATCAGGATCGACTCGTGTCGAAAGCGATGGACTATGTAATCCCCCGGCAGCTCCAGTTGGGCAGTACGGCCGCCCACATGCCATACCTTCTTCCACATGTGCTCCCACTCTCGCCTGGCAAAATCTTTGCACCAGTAACGGTCTCCGGTAATTTTGTCTCCTCGCACCTTCAGCGGCATGGCATCCGGATGGGTCGGGTAGCTGGCGGTCTGGGCAGTATCGTTCAATTTGCTGGTCATGCTATGTACTCCCTTGAGGGCAAACAGGGCACTCAGTGATCGTGATGAATTTCGGCGAGAGATTCAGGCATCGGCATGCCTTTCAGGATGTAATAGGCGCTGATTTTCCAGTCATCAGCGATCTTGAGGAAGTTCATGCGGTAGCGCACATGAACCTGCACGGTATTGCCATCCCTGGAACGCCCCAACCCTTCTGCATAAGCCGTCATCACCGCGGTTTCGCCGGTGTAGGACTCCAGACGGAAATTGCTTATGTAGTGGGTATGGTGAGTCATATCCGCGAACACATTCTCGTAGAACGGGCGGAACCGCTCCTTACCGGGCATCGCCTGCAAGCCAATATCAGAGAAATCCAGTACCGCATCATCAGTGAACAGGTTAAGCAAATCAGCGAGATCGGTCAGCTTGTCCACTGCATAGCAGTATTCGGTCATCAAATCCTGGAGGGCAATGCGGTCTTCGACTGGTACTTTCATTTTTGTTTTCATGGGGGACCCCTTGCTACGGGAACGCGGGCTACGGGCAGCTCCGGTCACCTTTTTTTCAAATCGACGCACTCTACAGAGAGTAATTAGAATGCTATTCTAAACAAGTCCAAAACTACTGCTTAATGCGGTAGCTGTCAACGCGATTGGTCCGGAGGCGCCGGACGCGGCTCGACCCACGAACAACCTGCCACAGGCGTTGTGTCATGGAGAGCTCTTTGTGACACTGGCCACCACTTCATCACCCATGTGGGGCGGCCCAAGCCCCTGACCGGAAAATGAATGCTAAAAAATACAGTTGGTTTTTCGACAGCCTTGTGGAAGAACGACACGGACTGGATCAGCCCGCCCAGCCAGCAGCGCAGCCGGGATACCCTGCAGAAGGTGCTGACCACGGCGCGTGATCTGTTCATAGGGCAGGGTTTCGAAGCGACTACTATCGCGCAGATTTCGCGACAATCTGGCGTGTCAGTAGGGTCAATCTACAATCTGTTTCCCGACAAGCATTCGATTTTCCGAGCGCTTTACGAGCATTACCGCACCGCCCGCGAAGCGCATATTTGGGAGATGGTCGAACAACCCCACTGGCAGACCGCACAGGCCATTGAAGTGATCCGCTTTCATATCGACATTGTGTTCAGCTCTTCCCAGGAGGATGCCGGCTTTCTGCGGCTGGTAGAGCAGCGCCGTGGCGCCGACATACGTTTTTACCAGACATTGGCCAAGGCAGAAGAAAGCTTTTGCCAACTGATGCAGAGCCTGTATGAACGCCACATCAGTGAGTTTGACCATACTGACCTGGCGACGGCAGTGCGCTATCTGCATTACGTCATTCGCGGCTCGGCCATCTGGTCCATCATGCCCCAGGAGCCTGATGACCCCTTCTTCAGCGTGGCCAGCCCCCGCTATCAGGAGGAAACCATGCGCATGGCCTGCCGTTATATGGGATTGCAGCCGAACGCCGCAAGCCAATCCGAAAACGTGACCAATAACGCCAAGTAAAGGAGGTAGCCATGTCCAGAATAACCAAACTTCCAGTCTCTGAGTGGCATCCAGAGTTGCGTCAGCGTTTTCGTGCGGAGCAAGCAACACCGCTGGAACAGGGAACCATGCGTATCTTTGCCCACCGCCCCGCCATCGCGCAGGGGGTAATTTCCCTTGGCCTGGGCGTTAGCAAAGATTGGACGCTAGGACCTCGGCTCAAGGAGCTGGTGCGCCTGCGGCTTGCCTTCCACAACCAATGTCGCAGCTGTCTGGCTATCCGCTATAGCGATGCGGTCGATGCTGGTGTCGATGAAGACCTGGTCTGCTCGCTGGAAAACCCACCTGAGGCAAAGGACCTCAGCGAAGCAGAAAAGACTGCGCTGCAATATGCAGATCTGTTCGCCACTAACCATCTTCGCATCGACGATGCGCTATTTGAAAAACTGCGACAGCATTACAGCGAACCTCAGCTTGTCGAACTGGGCGTGTGGGTCGCGTTCTGTGTAGGGTTCGGCCGGCTCGGCGCTGTGTGGGATATGGTGGAAGAGTTGCCGGAAGCCTATCAGGAGAAAACCGGCAGCCCCATCACACCCTGGAGTGGAGCGCCGGTTGTAGTACGTTGATATGCGAACTTGGCAGTTCCAACTCCGAACTGCCAAGCCCGCCATTCCATCCGGCGCATCACATGCCGACCCGCTCGGATATTCAGGATCGCTGGATCAATGGCGGGAACTGAACTTCACGGATTGGCTCCTTGCCCTGCTGCCTGCGCAGCTTCGCGGCCAGCAACTCTACCAAAGAATGAGCCGGGCCCCAGACTCATACCACTTGCGTAACTTTTCCCCGTCCGGGGAATGTGCACCGCACAGGCGCCAGCCGAATAAAATCCGGGAATGGGATAGCCAGACGGATCAAGAACCTGAGACTGGGCGTTGGTCTTCAGACCGCCGAGAGTCATATAAAGATAGATGGATTTGTTGAAGGAGATATCAAACGCCGCATAGGGCCCTTGATCGAGGGGCTTGAGCCACTCCGCTGCCTTGAAAAGATCAGGATCTGCTTCCTCTGCTGCGTACTGATTATACCGAGCCATGGTTGCTTGCAGCGCTCCGACCGGCATTTCCAGGCCAGCCTCCATTTCTTCAATGGTGTCCCAGCCGTCGACAAGTCGGTGTTGGGCCGAGGTAATCTCGGGATAGGCAAAAACCTCAGCATCGACGATCAGGTAAGCAGTCTGATCCGGCTGCTCCATGACCATGGACGCGGTACGACCGTGATAGGAATCTTCGGCGACAAAGCGCTTGCCTAGCTTGTTGACCAGAATGCCTTTGATCAATTTCCCGGGGGGATAGATGGAGGCAGTTGCTATCACCCCGTCCATGGCGGCAGTCGCGGCACCAACCTGCTGCCCCATAATGATGCCCGAGCCGTCCGTGGAGGGAATACCCAGAGGCTCAGCCGCCTCACTCATCAAAGGTACGTTTGCACTAACCATCTCGCGGTTCATGGCGAAACCACCTGTCGCCATGATCAACCCGCGGCGGGCACCGATCCGAAGCACCTCTCCATTCTGCCTGGCTTCTACCCCTATCACTCGACCTTGCTCATCACGGATCACCGATTGCACCTGGCAGTCGTATCTGGCGTCGATACCGAGATCATCACAGCGCTTGAGGATGGCTTTCATGGCTTCGGCACCGGCATTCTCACCGATCCCCGCAACCTTGTGTCCGCGAGGAGCCGGGCGCGCTATCAGCTTGTACGGCCAGACTTTCTCGTTACCCGTACTGAAAAGACATTCGCTGGTATTGAGAAATACAGCCTTCTCCTTGTGTTCACTTCGCTCAAAGGGGACGCCCAGCGACTCCAGCCAGTTAAAGTGCTCCAGGCTATTGTCACAGAAGATTCGGATTGCTTCGGGGTCCTCGGCTTCTGTTGAGGCCATCATGAACTTGTACATTTCCTCGGCGGTATCGTCATAGCCAAAGGTTTTTTGTACCGGGGTACCCCCGCCCAGGTAGAAGATGCCTGATGACATCGCACTTGACCCACCTCCACCGCTGGCACGCTCCAGTACCAGCACCTCAGCACCAGCTTGCTTCGCTTCGATAGCCGCACAGGCGCCCGCAATACCATATCCAACTACCACGACATCCGCTTCGATATCCCAATTCATTTGATTCTCGCTCTTTTTGACAGGGCCCTCGTCAGAAGGCTATTTCAGCGCGCAGCGATGGCCAGTGATTTATTAGCTCGTCCTGACCGCCCTTGATCAGAGTTTCGGCGTTTGCCGCTGCGGGTCATCACTCATGTAGTAATCCAGCCAACGATGGAAATACTGATTGCCGCGCTCATTCCTACCAAAGGTGACGTTCTTGAATGCACCGGATGCCATACCGCCCTGCACTTTGAGCCCCAGGTCATAGTCCTCCGTCTGAACCACTTCCTGCAGCCAGTCCATCATCTCTTCAAGCTTCTGCGTCGCTTCGGCGGTTTCCGGCTTATGTCGATGGATGTAATGCAAGATGGTGGTGTTCTCGCCCACTGTCGGACCGGGGATAAGCTGCGCGACCTGGGTTATCTCAGGGGCAACAAATATCGACGTGTTGGGAAAGATGGTCCGCACAAAGTCATAGCCATCGTTCTCGTGCTTGTAGCGTTCGGTCTCTGGAACGTCTTTCAGCTTTTCGATGCTGCGCTGGGGAAAGGCAATCAACAGGTGGGGGCCATAACCGCGGAAATCCATGATATTGGAGTAGGTACGCTGATTGATGGTTTTGGGGTGTGCTGCGGCGAAATGATAGCCTTCAAGGTAGCCATCATAGGCGACCTTCCAATTCGCGCCATGGATCACCCGCTGGCCGCAATAATGCCAATCGGCAAACCCGAGATTCTCGATATCTTCGATCATGCCACCAAGAAAATCTTCAAAATCCACCTCCAGACCTGGAGTCAGCACCGCAAAAATAAGCCCGCCCCTTTCATACACAGGTAACTGGGTGAGGCTCATCGCAGCCTTGTCGACTTCGCCGTAGGTCTCTTCGCCATAGACCCGCTTCAGAGCTCCATCGTTTCCATAAAGCCAGGCATGGTAGGGGCACACGAACTTGTCGCACTTACCTTCACCCTCTGCCACCTGCATGCCACGGTGCGCGCAGGCGTTGAGCATGACACGTACCGAGCCATCCTTGAGGCGTGTAAGCAGCAGGGGTACATCAAGCAGGTTCTTGGTCTTGTACGAGCCGGGCTCTGGAAGCTCACCGGATAGCCCAACAAGTATTGGCAAGCGCTTGAAAACGGATTCTATTTCCTGATTCCAGCGCACCGGATCTGAGTAGCTGCTGCTGGGAACCGCCATCTGCTGATCGGCCATATCGGTAGTGCGATTCGCCACATGCTCCAATAAGCGAGCGGCGATCAGGTTGTATTCCTGCTGTTTCTCTGGACTGCTCATTGGTTCTTTCCTCTTCACGCGCTTTTTATTTTCAAGGGCCGTTAGCAGATGTGGCAATAAAGACACTATTCGATGCCAGCATACCGTTCCCTCATCATTGCCAACCAGCCGCCAAGACGCTCACAGTCTTCGGGTATGGGCTGCCCGACCTGCTCACCAAATTCCGCAAAACATAACAACAGAAGATCGACCACAGTGCAGCGTGAGCCGCATATGAATTGGTCATGTTCGCCATGCGCTTCAAACCACCTCCAGCCCTCTTGAGCAGCCCGTTTAAAGTCCTCCGCCGCATCCGGGTAACATGGGACCCGGTTCTTGAAAAGCTCGAACCCCTCGGCTCCGCGGAAACCTGCCGTGAGAGGCTGAACGATTATCTGATCAGCTCTGCGCCACCACATACGGGTATGCGCGCGCGCCTTCTCGTTCGCTCCAATCAATGCAGGTGAAGAAAAAAGTTCTTCCAGGTATTCACAGATCGCGGTGGTTTCGGCAATCCGCGACCCGTCGTCCAGTTCAATCACTGGCGTCGTCCCTGTGGGATTGATCGCCAGATAGGCAGGTTGCCGGTTTTCACCGGCAACAATATCCACCTCAACACGAGACAGGGGTGCACCCTTTTCCGCTGCAAACAGCCGAATCAAGCGAGGATTAGGACCTATAGAGTTATAGAGCTTCATGAATGCACTCCTGTCTCAACCGCATGTGGTCAGAATTGCACGCGTTTGGTATAGCCGCCGTCGATCACTACGTTTGTCCCAGTGATGTAAGAGGCTGCTGGACTGGAAAGGAAAACCACTGTCCCAGCCACATCCTTTGGCTCGCCAAATCGACCAAGTACCATTTGCGACAACGTCTGGTCATACACCTCGGGCATAGCCTCCTTGATCGCTGACCAGTTACCCCCTGGATATTCGATCGGCCCGGGAGAAACCATGTTCACCCGGATTTTCTTCTCTCCCCAGGCCTGCGACAGTTGCTTGCCGTAGGTGATAATGGCTGCCTTGATGGCGTTGAATGCCTGCGGGATCATGAAAGTCTCGACCGCTGCGGTACTGGACATCAATATCACCGACCCCTCACCGCTAGCACTCAGATGCTCTTCCAGGGTCTCACAGCCGATTACCGCGCCCATCATGTCCAGCCGGAAGGTCATGTCCCAATCGGTAGTACCCTGAGCTCCGGAAGAACTCGCGTTATGGATGAAGATATCGCACCCGCCCAATCGCTCTGCCGCTGAGATCAGCCATTTTTTGTAGGCTTCGCTATCGTTCATGTCGAATGCGTCACCGAATACCTTGACTCCGTGCGACTCAAGCACTTTTACCGTCTCGGCGACACGAGCGGCGTCCCTGGAGAAGAAGGCAATATCACAACCTTCAGCTGCATACATTTCCAGAGCGGCACGCCCGAGCCCACGGCTCCCACCATTGATGATGACTTTCTTTCCGCGTAGACCTAGTTCCATGACATTCTCCTAATGATTACGCTGTTTTAACAATCAGCATTGACGCTCAAGCGCCGGTTCACTGGCCCAGGCCAGTCCTCGACGAAGCAGTTCATAAAAAACAGGGGACTTCCATGAGCATTTATCCACCTCGGGCCAATAGTCCATCAATGGCCTGAGGTCGTAATGCCCGCGGCAATGGCCCAGTGTCAGGTACAGAACACCACCCTTTCCCAGGGGCCTGCGGTACAAAACAGGATGCCGCTCGGGAAGCCATTGATCGCGCACGAAGCCAGGCGTTTCGCCTTCAAATTCAATATCAAGCAGAACATCAATATCGGCGCACTGGTCGACCAGGTACTGCTCATCCACTACTTCGAAGTCTTCAATCCCCGCTACTAGAGGATCATCCGGCTTGGCCACCCGCACGGTGAACGGGCCAATGGGCGGATGCGAGGCGAACTGGCTCCCCAGGGTTTCCATGAAGTGGCTTGCCCAGTCAGGGGTATCGACCAGGCCGTTGTCCAGGAAGCGTAAGATAGAATTGGTGCCGTGCAGCGCATACCAACGACCGCCTTGCTCAAGCCAATGGCGCAATGCCTGTTGTTGATCAAGACTGGGAATAACTTCGCATGTATAGGTAACCAGAAAGTCTGCTTTCGTTATCGCTTCAATATTTGAATAATCTTCAAATACCCGGACCCGTATCCTTTCGTTCTCAGCAAGCAACTTCAGCAGTTCCAGGCGCGCAAAGTCTATATCGTGATACTTTCCCGCTGCGACGAAGACACAGTTGATGCTGTCTGGATGATTAGTGTTATTCATAGCGTCCTATCTTCTTTCTGCTGGTGATACCTGCTCCTCACGGAGCAGGATCTTTCGGTCGCAGATATCTAATGTGTTAAACAGGATTAGCTGCCAGATCACTGTCGTCTGCCGCAGCTTCGTCAACGCGCACGGGGGCCGACGTTGCACCCTGCAACAGGAAGTGTGATAGAGCCGGTACAAGGATCAGCGCACTGATCATGTTCAGCGAGAACATGAAGGTCAGGAGAATCCCCATGTCCGCCTGGAACTTGATCGGAGACCATGCCCAGGTGACAACACCCGCCGCCAGAGTAACTGCGACCAGCGCGACTACCTTGCCCGTCGTAGAGAGAGCTTTGCGGTAAGCGTCGGCCACCGAATACCCCATACGCTGGAAGGCAAGCTGAGTACTCAACAAGTAGATTGCATAGTCAACGCCAATCCCCACCCCTAGCGCCACCACTGGCAAGGTCGCCACCTTCACGCCAATACCGAGGAACACCATCAGCGTTTCGGCCAGCATGGATGTAAGAATCAGCGGCACCAGCGCAACGATCACCGCCCGCCAGCTTCTGAACGTAATCAGGCACAACAGGGCAACGGCGGCATACACGTAAAACAGCATCTTGCGGTTGGCTTCTCTGACGACGATGTTAGTTGCTGCGTCAACGCCGGAGTTACCCGCCGCCAGCAGGAACTGATAGTCCTCGGTACTATTTTCTTCAGCAAACTCACTTGCAGCCGCCACCACCCGATCGAGCGTATCGGCTTTATGGTCAGACAGATAAGCCAGCACTGGAGTCATGTTGCAACGCGTATTCAGAAACTCTGAATTCCAGGAAACAGCGTTGCCGATCTGGGCGTCGATGAGCCCCTGGTTGTCGCTAACGGTAGCCCACTTGGGATTACCTTCGAACATGCCCGCCGTGTAATTACGCACGGTATCAGCCAGCGAAGCAGTACGCTGAACGCCTGGAACCTGAGCGAGCCTCCACGACAGACGATCCACTTCCGTCAGCGTTTCGAAGCTGCGACACCCGTCATCGGGAGTCTTGACCATGACTGCGAACACGTCGCTGGAGATGCCGTAGTGGGACGTAATGTAGGCATTGTCCATGTTGTAGCGTGAGTCGGGACGCAATTCAGGAGCGCCGGCATCCAGGTCGCCAACTTCCAGCTTCGATGACATGTACACGCCCCAGGACAGCAGAACAGCTGCTACGACTACCGCGCCAGTAGCCCAGCTGCGTTGAGTGAACAAAGCCAAGCCGCGCCAGAGCGCGCCGGGGCGGCGCTGCTCAATCGCCAAGCTGCGCTGCGCCGCCTTCTGGCTTACACCGACATACGACAGCAGCACGGGTATGAGGATAAGGTTGGTGAAAATCAGGACGCCGACACCAATACTGGCGGTCATCGCCAGGTCGCGGATCACCGGAATGTCGATAATCATCAACACGGCAAAGCCAACCACATCCGCCAGCAAAGCGGTCAGACCTGGTAGAAACAGCCGGCGGAAAGTAAATCTGGCGGCAACCTGTTTATGGGTGCCTCGCCCGATATCCTGCATGATGCCATTCATCTTCTGCGCGCCATGGCTAACGCCGATGGCTACTACCAGAAATGGCACCAACATCGAGAAGGGATCCAGCTCATAACCAAGCAGTGTTACTGCCCCCAGTTGCCAGACAACCGCTACGACGGAGCATGAAAGTACCAGCAGTGAACTGCGCAGGCAGCGGGTATAGCTGTAGATGATTATCACCGCGATAACTGCAGCGATCAGGAAGAACATCATGACGAGCTTGAGCCCATCAATCAGATCACCGGTGAGTTTCGCGAAGCCAATCACATAGATATTGACGTCATGCTCAGGGCTGTTGAGATACTTTTGACGGATGTCCTCGATGGAGTCGGCCAGCACCTTATAGTCGATCGGATTACCTTCAGAATCCTGCCCCATCAGCGGCACAATGATCATGCTGGAGCGGTAATCATTGGCAACCAGGCTCCCGACGACATCAGCCCGGCCGATATTGATACGCAGGTTGCGAATACTTTCTGGTCCGCCGTCATAGTCATTTGGCAATACGGGACCGCCGGTGAAGCCTTCCTCTGTGACCTCCGTCCAGCGAACGACCGGGGTAAAAATAGACTTCATCCACGGCCGATCCACACCCGGGATAATAAATATATCGTCATTGATATTGGCCAGGGTCTCCAGATAACTGGCATTGAAGATCCCGCCCTCCTTCGCTTCTACCACGACCCTGATCGAGTCGCCGAAACCACGTAATTCCTCGCGGTTTTCGAGATAGTTCTGAACATACTCATGGCTCTGGGGCAGCGTCTTTTCATAGCTCGCACTAACCTTGAGATCCTTGAGGTGATACCCAAAAAATATTGTGAGAATCAAGCAGAACAGCATCAACAAAACGCGATGGTTAAAAACCAGCCGTTCAATTATCCCACCGGAGTTTGGATCGAAATCCTCAACCTGTGTCCCGGCGTCGGTATTGTTGTTATTGGGTGACATGGCGAAGCTCCACGTTAATGGCTAAGTCGTCTGATTCAAGCAAAGACACACTGGATTCCCCTGAGGACTTCTCTGGCGCCATTACTGCGAGGTTCTGCACGCCTTCCGCGCCGACAAGCGTGAGATGGGTGCTGGAAATCTGCGCCAGACCATAGAAAGGCATGCTCTTGATAATGGCTTGAGGGGTAAAACTGCTTCCTCCATCGCGACTGACCAGCAGCTCTCCGGCTAGATTGACCAGTGCGATCGCGCCATTGGAAAAGATGATCCCATCGGTGATGCCCGCTTCAGACATAATCTCGAGGCGAGTCCAGTTTTCACCCTGGTCTGTGCTCCTGAACGCGCTGCCCCGCATGCCGAAGACGACCACTTCGTCAATGCCAACCGCAGCACCAAAAAGAGTTCCGTCGTAAGGCGTTTGAACCGATGCAAACTGCTGCTGCTCGTCATCCAGACGCCAGGCCATCCCTTGTTCGCCGGCAATGTAAAGCCCGTCCTTACCCGCGCTCATGGAATAGAGGTGTAACTCGTACGGGTTATCTATCCGGTGCGCCCAAGGCACCCAGGTCTCGCCGCCGTCTACTGTTTTCAGCAGGCGATTAAAAATGCCCACGACGTAACCCACCTGCTCGCTTTCAAAATACACATCCATCAACGATTGCGTACCGCCGAACTCGATCAATAGCTCCTCACGCGCCACAAACATCTCAGCATCAGGATCGGTTTGAGCGAGCCGCGTGTAGTAATCAAGAACGAGTTTCGATGCCTGGTGACCATCGAGCTGTAAAGCCCAATTAAGACCGCCGTCTTCCGTTTTCAATATGACGCCGCCGTGCCCTACCGCCCAGCCGCGCTCGGCGCTGGCGAAGGACACGGCGACAAGATCACTACTGACTGGAACATTGGCCTGGCGCCAGGTATTACCAGAATCGTCAGATAGCAGAATATGTCCACGCTGACCTACCGCTACCAGCCGCTCATCACCGGCCTTGGTAACGGCGGTTAGCGGACTCTTGGCTGCCTTGACACTTTCAACTGCCGATACCGACAGGGGGCTTTCGAACGCAAAGCTTGTGAGGCTTATAAGAAAAAGTGTCAGCAACAAGCAGCATCGCAACCAGACAGCCACCCCCACTTTCTGAAGGGAGCGGAGTGAGAGAGTACCGGCTCGGGTGGCCGGGCATTGCAGACCCGAGGAAAGCGTGGATAGCAGCTCGCGACTCATCATTAGGGACCCTGTTTATTTTTGTTGTGCGATAATTAAAAACCAACCTGACGGTTTTTAACAAAGTACTAGCTCTTAGGTATCCGTGCAAGCCCTGATCATCGAATCAGGCTAGTCTCGAACTCAATGGAAGCCTCGGAGCAACAATCCCGCGTCAACCCGCTCCCTGCATCCCTCCTCAGGTTTGGTTAAGCCCGCTAAACATAAGCGCATAGGCGCCACACAAGAAGGCCTCTGCCTCCTGATCCCGGTCTGGCCACGCGGTAAATTCGCCGCGATAATTGAGCCGGCAGCGGTCATCCTCCAGCAGCTCTATCCAGCCATCGGCCTGATAAGAAGCCAGACCCGCGGGACCTGGCCAGCAACGCTGTATGTCAGCGAAGTCAGCCAGTAACGCCCAAACCATAGCGGCCGACGCATCCAATTCCACGCTGTCGAAGGCATTTTGTTTTCGATATGTGCTTCGGTGTTACCGCATCAGGACGTCACTCTGACAATCAGCTTTCCTTCGTTTCGCCCTTCGAACAGCAGATTAAAAGCGTCCAGCGTATTTTCCAGGCCGTCGACGATCTGCTCTTTAAACTGCAGTCGCCCTGCCTCGACCCACTCGCGTATTTGCGCAATACCATCGGGAAACTGTTCCAGATAGTCGGAAATCAGGAATCCCTCGATGGTCGCGCTGCGAGCCAGGATCTGCCAGAAATTGTACGGGCCGGGCACCGGTTCGGTGCTGTTGTAGCTTGCGATAGCGCCACAGAAAACAATCCGGGCGTCCTTGTTCAGGTTAAGCAGCGTAGCGTCCAGAATGTCGCCGCCGACGTTGTCAAAGTACACGTCCACGCCCTGGGGACAGGCCCGACCAATCGAGGCGACCATGTCGGTTCCAGTGCGATAGTTGATCGCTGCATCGAAACCCAGCTCATCGACAATCCAACGGCATTTTTCATCGCTACCGGCGATGCCTACCGCGCGGCAACCCTTGATCTTGGCGATCTGCCCCACCAGTGAGCCCACCGCCCCGGCCGCGGCACTCACCAGCACGGTTTCACCCGGTTGTGGCTTACCCACTTCGATCAAGCCGAAGTATGGCGTGAGCCCAACCGCACCATAGATGCTGAGGTAGAACTGCTCCTGATCACCAGGTTGCAGTTCGACCGGAGAGAAATAAGCGGCTTCGGCGATTGAGTATTCTTCCCAGCCGCCAAGCCCTACAACAAGTTGTCCTGGCCGCAGGCTGGAGACGCGGCTCGCCACCACCTCGCCGATCACAGTGCTTCGTACCGGGTCGCCGATACGGATGGGCGGCAGATAGCTGGGCCGTTCCGACATCCAGTCCCGGATCGCAGGATCGACGGAGAAGAAGTGGTTGCGCACCATGATTTGTCCTTCAGCGAGGTCGCCAACCGGCTGTTCGCGAAGGACCACATCTTCATTGGTTGCAATTCCCTGAGGACGACGCTCGAGGATCAGTCGCCGCTGGGTAGTGGGTTGAGGCATGGCAAATCTCTCTTGTTCTTATAATGAATGGAACTGCTTCCCCAAATCTTCCCGCCCTTCAAGTATCTTTACCCGCTATTTCATTGATGTGGCGAGAATGGTCTCTGTGGTGCCCTTACCTCCATGCGGATATGTCAGTGACGGTCTGTTCAGAAATGCTCAGGCGCTTGCGCGGCGGTACGAATCTCATCCATTGTCGGTGCAGGCTCGGAGGCGTCCCGCACCTTGACCAACAGCTTCCCCTTGTTTGCACCGGTGAACAGGCGAGAAAAAGCCTCCACGGTGTTTTCCAATCCGTCGACGATATCCTCGGCAAATACCAGACGACCGTCGGCAATCCAATCACTCATTTGCTCAATGCCTTCGCCAAAACGATCCTTGAACTCAGGAGAAAGAAAGCCCCGCACAGTGAGGCTGCGGGCGAGGACCTGCCAATAGTTGTACGGCCCAGCTACGCGGTCCTCGGTGTTGTATTGGGCGATAGCGCCACAGAACACGACCCGACCGAAGTTGTTCATGTTCAGCAACGCCGCATCAAGAATCTCCCCTCCGACGTTGTCGAAGTAGATATCAACCCCGTCCGGACAGGCCTCGGCAATCGCACTGGTCAGGTCTTCGCAGCGTTTGTAATTGATTGCGCGGTCGTAACCCAGCTCTTCCACAATCCAGCTGCACTTTTCATCGCTGCCGACCAGACCCACGGTACGGCAACCCTTGATTCGTGCAATCTGGCCAGCGAGAGAGCCCACCGCCCCTGCGGCGGCACTGATCAACATCGTTGCTCCAGGCTTCGGCTTGCCAATATCCAGCACACCAAAGTACGGCGTCAGACCCACCGCACTGAACACACTCAGATAATGACTGAGCGGGAAACGAGGATCGGGCTGAATGCGATCCAGCTGTTCGCCATCGGTCAGACTGAAATCCTCCCACGCATTGGCCGCAAGCCCGACGGCAATGTCTCCGATCTGGAAGTCCGGGTGACAGCTTTCCACCACCCTACCCAGAGTTGAGCCACGCACTGGTTCCCCCAGAGCGATAGGCGGCATATAGCTGGGTTTATCACTCATCCAGCCCCGAATCGCCGGATCCATAGATAAATACAGGTTCTGCAGCAGAACCTGGCCCTGGCTTGGCCTGCGCAGACGAGAACTGCGCATCCGGATATTATTCTCGGTGGGCACTCCTTCTGGGCGAGACTCCAGACAGAGCTGGCGGTTGAGCAACGGCATGATGACTGGTCCTTCTATTCTTTTTATTTGTGAGCGACTTTGGTTGTGCGCGGTTCTGGCGAACCGAGGAGGGACCGACTTTGCACGCACGTAATAGATTAAGGTTTGTCAGCGGCCGCTCAAAACGGCTAGCGATGGTGACCCAAGCCGTCTGCCAATCCATCCGGAAAGACCGGGCGGGGAGACCGCATACGACGACACAGCATTGTTCGCGCACTCTGTTTCCTCGAGCGCGCGAACAGGGGCTATCTGACGCCGCCAGCACTCATGGCTTGCGGTGAGAAGAAACTCATTGGTTTGGGTTCTATGTCATGCCACCCGGAACGGCCCGTGGAATACGCTTGGCGGGCATAAGCGCCGCTGGCAAGGTCATGGGTGATGAACTGGCCGCTAATGTGCCCATAGCTCTCATATTTGGGAAAGCTTTCCGAATGCACCACGCGGTAGACAGAGCCGGTACTGTCATACGAAGCGCTCATCCCGACTCCCAGGAAATCTTCATCCCAATAAAATGTGCGCCGCGGATAAATATGGCGCTTCCCTTCTTTCAATGTCGCTTCGACTACCCACACACGGTGCAGCTCCCAGCGGACGCAGTCAGGGTTGGCGAAATTCTTGGTGAATACCTGGTCTCGACCACACTGCTCCGTGTCGTACATCTTGAACATGTTGTATGGCAGGTAGACTTCCTTCTTGCCCATCAATTCGAAATCGTATCGGTCAAAAGCACCGAAGAACACTGACGAATCATCCACCGTTCCGATACCTGCCCCAGCTGGCGAGGGCGTGTCATACGCCACATCGGGAGAAAGCTTGACCCTGCGCTGCCCGGGCAAATAACTCCATGCACGGCGCGCATTGGTCAGCATATCCAGGGAATCATGCAGTATCAGCTTCTCACCTGATTTGCGCGCCGGCGAGTCATAATCGGCGCGCAGCATCTCATTGATTTCGTCGCCGTCGAGTGGTCCGGTACGGCTGGGTTCCCATAAGGGATACTGGTTCCATTGGGTTTGCCCCGCCGTATCAATCACCGACCCCGAACCGTCAACGATCGTTGTCTTCAGATCCTGGCTCATGAAGGCATGACCTTCATACTTCATGTAGCGATTCCACATCACCTCGCTGCCGCTCTTCGGCACAGGAAATGGCGTGCCGGCCCAACAGCCTTCCAGCTGCAGTCCGTCCGCCACAAGCGTGCAGCTGGTGGCGTTCTTCTTGGCTGCATCCAGGTAATGCTGCGGGTAGCGCGCTGTGCGATGGCTTGGGTAAACATTGATTTTGAATTCAGGGTACTTCTCGAACAGGGCCACCGCAGCCGATGTCAACCGCTCCTGATGCTCCTGGTAGTTGCTCGCATCGATGGTAAAAAGGACCTGCTCATCAGCGAAGGGATCGGGGCGTATCCCGGGCCGGCTAGGGTCATAGCTACTCGGTGGCTGGATCCCCCCGGAGTAGGCTGGAATGGTACCGTCGGCATTGCCCGCCTGCTCCGCCCCCCACGGGGTGAGATTATTTCCCAGCTGGGCGGCTTCCTCCTCGGAAACCGCGGCCATAGTCGGACCGCACAGCATCACACTCAAAGCTAAGGGTAAATATCTTGTTTTCATAATTATCATGTTCCCTTTAGCGGATCTTTTAGCAGACCCTAAAATAAAAAACCAACCAGATCGTTTGTAAATTACTACTGATTCTTCTGATTCACAAGCCCCCCTCCCCAAGAAAGTTGAGCCAGTTTCCGGGTCAAATAAAACAACCTGGCCGGAAGCTTTCCATCCAATCCCTCCAAAACCGTAACGAGAGAACCATGAGCACAAGCACACAGGAAACTCTGGAGCAGGCCGCCATCCAGCGCATTCTCAATCTCTATGCCAACGCCCTCGATGGTCGGTACTCGCCTGACGCCCGACGGCTAGCGGATCGCGCGTCAGGCGCTGGCGATTCTTCATAAGGAAGGCCACATTGGGATCAGATAAAGTCCTTGTGGCATCCAGCATGTATGGCTTGCGCCATAAAAAAACATTCTGTACTGTTTATAATGATTCCAGAGGATTCGCACGGCCAGGATCCTTCCTGGGATAGGGCAACCACCCGCGTTTCTCAGGGCCATTGCGCTATGAATTCCACCATTAAATACAATAAAACAAAGGTCAATCGCGATGAAAGTAACGACTGAGTACCTTATCGAGAAAGCAGCACTGGAAGAAGCGGTGCTGCGCTACTGTGAAGCTGTGGACAAGCTCTCGGATCTCGATTTCATGACCGAAAACTTCACGGAAGATGCCGTTCTGGATTTAACCGGGCTGGGCCTCCCCCGCTTCCACGGCCATGAAGAGATCCGAGGGTTCTATGCGAATGTATTCAAGGATATGTCGCATCACATGCATCTACTATCGAACTTTCAGGTCAAAAAGCTCTCGGGAGATACCGCAGATATATACGCCTATATCGTAGGAATGGGACGCTCCGTTACCGGCATCGACGTGCAGGTCTATGTGTACTATGACCTGAGCCTGCGTAAGGTGAATGACACCTGGAAAATCGCGCGCTTCTACGAGGCACCCCAACTTCCCATGCCTGATTCAGTAACGGCAGTTCACAAGAAAAATTGATTCGCGTGAGGACACCTCTGATGGGAAATGTAACTGAAATTCAAACCACCTTGGACCGAATCGACGAGTTCCATGAGCAATTTCGACGAGATGGCGCCATGGTGATACGCGGCGCTTTTGATGAGCAAGCAATGAAAGTCATCGAGGAAGCCTACACGTGGAATTTTGAAAACCCAGGCCCTTTAGCGCAGGATCTCTATCCTGAGGGCGGCGGCAGATTCATGCAGTGCGAAGAGGATTCGAGCCAGAAGCCCACCTTCCAGGCCATGTTCCGAGAAACCCCGATTCCAGACATCGCGGCTGGGCTGTTCGGATCCAAAGACGTCTGGTATTTCGTGGACCAGCTGTTCTATAAGGAGGGCGACAATCGACCGGTCCGCCGCACTCCCTGGCATCAGGACACACCATACTTGCCAATCGACGGTGAGAAGATCGCCGTGCTTTGGATTCCTATGCAAGACGTCGACGAGGCTCACGCACTGGAAGTCATCCGCGGCTCGCATCGACAACCTCTATTCAATGGCTCGTCCTTCTCGGCAGACGACGACACCCTTCCTCTTTACGACGAGAAGGATATGCCACGACTGCCTAATATCGAAGCAGAACGGGAAAAGTGGGACATCATCACCTGCCCGGTAAAAAGGGGTGACGTTTTGATTTTTCACACCAGCACTCTTCACGGCGGCGGCGGTACGGCTCCTGGCTCAACGCGTCGCAGCTTGTCCTTGAGACTCGTAGGAGACGATGTCGTGCGTGTGAAACGGCCTGACATCGAAGGAGATTCACCAGTAACGAATAATGTCGGCGAGGAGGGAGCCACTCTTCAGACCCGGTTTAGCAAACTGGCCATTGGTGAGCCGATCTACAAAGCCGGTCTGACCAAGCTGAGCACAAGCAAAAGCTGAATCCAAGGATTTGGCAGATCACACAGGGCCACTGGCCCTGTGTGTGTTTCTCTCAATAGGTACCTAATTCTGACTGGATGGACACCGCGTTCTCTACTGTTCCTCCATGATCATATCGGCGGCGCGCCAACCTAGTGCCATGGCCGGTGCGTTGGTATTGCCCGAGATCAGCACAGGAATAACTGAGCAGTCAGCAACTCTGAGCCCTTCGACACCGCGAACCCGAAGCCTATCATCAACTACGGCGTTGGCGTCAGGTCCCATCCGGCAGGTGCCGGTGGCATGCAATCCTGAGGTAGACAGCCGGCGAAAAGCATCGAGTACCTGCTCATCAGTTTTGCATTCCGCACCTGGCAACAACTCACTGACGACATGTTCGGCAAGCGGAGATTGTGCTGCGTAGCGCCTTATGTAACGGACCGTATCAATAGCCATCTGACAATCTTCCGGCGTCGATAGCCAATTGGGCACAAGCTCGGCCGGGGCTGACGGATCATCACTTGTGACGCGGATATGACCTTCACTGGTCAGCTGCAACAACTGCCCATAAATAGACAACCCAGGCTGGCGATCAACTCGAGACAAAGGTACTGGATGGTTGTCATCACTCAGCGCAAAAGTGTACCCGCCCATATACAGTTGAAGATTTGGGGGCCCCGGTTGCTTCCCTACTCGCACGAAAGCGCCAACCTCAAAGGGGCCGGTCGCCAAAGGCCCCTGATGTTGAAATTGATAACGCAATAGGCTCTTGAACAGGCCAAGCCCATAAAATGCCCTATGGTTGCCCGCATTACTGTTGATTCTAAACGGCATAGCGAATGACAGGTGCTCACGAAGATGGCGTCCCACTGCGGGGCTTTCCTGAATCACCGGTACACCGGCGTCTCTCAATACATCCGGCGGACCAACACCGGACAACTGCAACAGCCTGGGGCTTTCCAGCGCACCTGCCGACAAAATAATCTCTCTGTCACATTCGAAACGGTGATAGCCGTCAGCCAGACGAACATCAACAGCCGTGGCGCGTTTGCCGGTAAACAGGATGCGCTCGACCAGCGCATGAGTCAGTACCTTGAGATTCTTGCGCGCTCTGGCTGGAGATATAAAAGCATGGGCACTACTGACCCGCTTTCCGTCACGAATATTATGGCTGTAATAGCCCACGCGCTCTGAAGATACGGCATTCAGATCATCCGTGCGCTGCAGACCAAGAGCCTCACCGGCTCTGATCATGTCTTCTGTCAGGGGGTAACGATAATTTCCGCCAGGCGTGATGGTTACCGGCCGGCTTTCCCCAGGGTCAGCCCTCAGAGGACCTTGATGCTCTTCAAGTGCTTTGAACGCGGTTTTCATATCCGCCCAGCCCCAACCCTCGCAGCCCATCTGCTCCCAGCGCTGATAGTCCTCGGGCTGCCCGCGCGACCAGATCATGCCGTTGATAGCAGAGGATCCACCTAGGCCCTTGCCTCGAATCCAGACCTCCGAAGTGGCACTGTCCTGCGTGCGTGGCTGGGTAACGCTGTATTGCCAAGTATGGGACGCACTACCAACCAGCTTTGCAATGCCCTTGGGCATATTGACCAGTGCATCATTATTGCTGCCGCCCGCTTCAAGCAGTAATACGCGAATAGATGGATCAAGGGATAAGCGATTGGCAAGCACACAACCGGCCGAGCCGGCACCGACAATAATATAGTCAAAGGTCGCGTTCATTATTATTATGCTCTCAGGTTTATAGCCGGTGGCGGTGGCCATATCGGAATTATTGGAAGTTAATTAGCGGATTCACTATCGTCCTCGATTCATACACGCCAGCGCTCAAGAGCCGCACATCCGGCAGCGCCTTCAAGGTCGCCGCCATGGCAGACAGGTTGTTTTGAGCGTCCAGAACCTCATTCCAAAAACCGCTGTAGACAATGCATCGGACATTTTCATCCGAAGCAGAGTTAGCGCTGTAAACATCTGCAGACTGTCCTTGTGCACATTGTTCCAGGACACCGACCGACCGCTCCCGTTGTGTCGGCGACATCACCTGAAGGAACACTAGGTGTCGTATAGGGTATGAGCGAGAAGTCAGGACCGTCAGTGCACGCTCCGGCCCCCACAAACGCTTATATAAGATGCAGTTTCACCCGAAGTGAAGTTAGGCTCGTCTTTCGCCGCACCCTGTTGATACACCTCCGAAGCAGCCAAGTCAGTCAACGATTGCGGCGATGGTATCCAGATCTCCGGAATACCATCAGCGGCCGGGCATGCCAGTGCTGGCAAGTCGCTTAAAAGATGGTTCTGCACATAGCCGGTGAAGAAGCCGGCATGCGCCAGATCGAGAGCGTGCTCCTTATGCGTGCTGCTCCAGTAATCGCTGAACCGCGACCGGCTCCAACCCTCTTTGCGCTGCAACAGGGTAAATACTTTCGCCATGGTTATTGCCAGGGCCTTGCAGCCCTGGCCTCCGCCCAGTCAGTCCTGCTGGATGTACTTGTCGAGCACATTGTGGAAGTGGCGGATTCTTGCCTCCTGGTAATTACCCAGGGTTTCGCCCTTTTTCTTTGCTGCCTTGAAGCCCTGTTGCTGAGCCCGCATATTGGACGTGTCCTGATCATAGACATATGCCATGCCTGCATCGATGCCATCGGCGAGCCCGTATGACTCCTCCTCTTTGATATAGGAAACCTCTGGAGCCTCGGGACGCTCTGCACCGGGAGCCAACGGGCGCAAAAAGAGGATCTCGAACAGACTGCGATCCGGATCGCAGCCCAGCGGCCTGAAGCGGTACACCATGGGCAAGGACAAACCCGGGAAGAGGATCATGTTGGGGAACAGATGATATTCGATGGTATCGATCATCTCGGCGTCGGACACGTCTTCCAGATTGACCTTGTACTTCTCGCCCAACGTCTTGCGTAAGAATCGCGCCATGACGACTCGTGCCGTTTCGCCTTCTTTTACTTCCAGCTCATCCGTGACAAGCGAGCGATCGCCCACCAGCATTGCATCAACCAGCTCCTGCTCGCTTAGCGGAGTTTCCAGATGCGGGCTACTGACCCCGCTTGCACCATAGAAGCGCGTTACATGATCGCTGTAGATATCATATTGGATATTGGCATCCCCGGTGCCAGGAAGCAGTTGAGGGTGGGTTTCCATAACATGGTAAGCCTCAAGGAATGCTTCAGTGGCCGCCTTCCAGTTGCAGGGCAATTCCTTCGCCACGTGAAACTCGGTGAATCGGTTTTCCATGTCCCAACCACTGAAATGCTCAGGAATTTCCGCCAGGAAGCTCTCCAGATCCTCTGCGTCATCATCCAGATTAACGAATATAAAACCGCCCCACTGCCCTACACGCACCTCTGGCAATTTGAGATTTTCCGGCTTGACGTGCGGAAAATCCCAGGCACAGGGAATACTTTGTATTTCGCCATCAAGGGACCAGGTCCAACCGTGGAACGGGCAGCGTAACTGGTTACTGGAGCCCATGCCCTCCTCTGGTTTGAGCTTGGTGCCGCGGTGCAGACACGAGTTGTGGTAAGCCTTGATTCCCTTGGGAGTATGGACTACCAGAATTGAATAGGGACCGATTTCATAGACGTAGTAATCACCTACTTGAGGAATATGCTCCAAGCGGCATGCCCATTGCCACACCTTGGTCCAGACAAGTTCCATCTCCTTAGCAAAGAAATCCGGGGAGGTGTAGCGGGAGAAAGCGATGTCATCACTCCCGGCGTAACGATAGCGCTCCTCCTTGAGGATAGCGGGAGCCTGGTTCAAATCGCTAGCAATGATCTCTTGCACGGTGCGCCCTGGGCAGCGCGCCTCGCCGGGCGCAAGCCCCATGTCATCACCAGGCAAACCGTTCAGTATGTTTGTATTATGGGTATTCATAAGTTAGCTCTCACTCTGACTAAGCCGGTTGGTCGTCGCCCACCAATGCCGGAGGCTTACGCAGCTATTTGATGGTTTCGCCGTTATCAATCACCAGCTGCGCACCATTGATCTGTCGAGACTCATCACTGGCAAGGAACAGCACCAGATTGGCCACATCTTCAGGCTTACCCTGGCCGACATCATGCAATTGAGTGAGCGCCTCTGTGTCTGCGCCCGCCAGCTCGGTAAGCGCCTTCACCGTCATGGGCGTGTCGTGCGCGCCCGGCAGAATGGTGTTGCAGCGGATGCGGTAACCCTGGTTCTGACAGTGAATGGCGATACTGCGCCCCATGGATGCTATCGCTCCCTTGGCAGCGGTGTAGGCAAATACCTCGGCGATTCCCTTAACGGCCGCTACCGAGGAAATATTGATAATCGACCCACCCGTTTCACGCATTAACGGAATAGCGTGTTTGCAGCCTAGGAAGGTGCCTTCAGTCATGACCTGCAGATGTAGCCTGAACTGCTCGAGCGACTGCTCTTCAACCGTCGAGAAGTTGACGAAGCCGGCGTTATTGACCAGTACGTCGAGTTGGCCGAAGCGTTTCTTTACCTCCGCAAGCACGCTGATCCAATGCGCCTCGTCTGCCACATCATGGGCGAGGTAAAGCGAGCCAGGGATTTCCGCCGCCAGTGCCTCGCCTTGCTGATGATTGATGTCGGTGATGATCACGCGTGCGCCATGTGCAGCAAGCAACCTGGCATCCGCCGCTCCGAGACCTGATGCGCCACCGGTAATCAGCACGACTTTATTATTCACTCTCTTCATTTTTCTTATCTCTTATTCTTGTTGTCAAAAAGTCGGAATACATAAGTAGATGTGGCCAGACCCGTGGAGCATCACCAGGGATGCAGTTCTCCGTTCCACTTGAAAAAGTCGCCACTATTTTCCAACGTCAGATTGGCAACCACCGATCTGATGCCGGCAGCGCTCTCCTGTGGAGTGATGTCCGCAGTGGGGCCGCCCATGTCGGTCTGTACGTAACCGGGATGGATGGTCGCAACACAAACGCCCTGATCGCGCAGGTCGATAGCCAGACTACGCATCACTCTGTTCACCCCAGCTTTCGTCGCACCGTATGCGTACATGCCGCCGTACGGCCAGGTTGAGGCGGCAAGCTGACTGCTTACCGTCATCGCCTTGCCCTTCGCCGCCAACAAGTTAGGCAATAGCGCCTGAATCAGGCGAAACGGTCCGATAGTCATGACCTCAAATGCGGTATGCCAGTCGGCAAAATCATCCTCGGTAAAGGTTTTACTGGTTAACGGTCCAGTCTCGCCGCCCAACACCCCCGCCACGTTCAACAACACATGAACCGGCGAATCCTTGACGGCCGCCTGGACATTCTTGGCAACTGAGGCGCCGTCAGTCATATCCATCTGATGCACGGTCAGCCGCCCCTCAGACGTCTCTGCAAGTGCGGCGAGATCTGATGCGCTGCCTGGAGACCGACAAAACGCATATACCCGGTCCCCAGCTACTAGATAGTCTCTGACCAAGGCAAACCCGATACCTCGGTTGGCACCGGTAATTACGACATTATTCATTCAGATACTCCTCATTAATTATCAACCATGGACAGAGAGCGGATCACCGCGTTGCCGTCCCAGCCTTCTGAAGCGGATCGGACCAGGGAATAGAAGCCGACAAGTGCTTCGCTTGGTTCATATATTTCGATGAAGTGGCCCAGAGCCTGCGTGCAATCGATCATCGCGTAGGCCTGCCCTGATACCAGCTCAGCGTAGAGTGCCGTTTCATAGCCCGCGGCCTCATACTCACTGATGGCCGTCCGCAGATTTTCGACCATGATCGCCACATGATGGATGTCGCCTTTTCCACTGGAGCGATGATCATGGAAAACGGAGGGTCCAGGATTGTTCTGCTGACAAAACTCGACCATCACGCCCCCCCATTGCCCGTAGGCAGAGGTATGGTCGAGCGTGCTCGGCTGGCCTCGGTGCAGACATACTGCCAGTTCGATATTCTCGACTACGAAGTAAGGCCCTGAGCCGAACAACAGGTGATGGTCCTGCGCGCTCCCGGCGGCATCGTCGACAAAGTAGGCTATCTGCCTGACCGGGTGATGCCTCGGCACCACTGACCTGGTTTGCTCCTTCATCTGCGCCATTGGGATTATTCGATCATGCCGACGTAAGCTTCCAAAAACTGGGGGTCTACAAAGGTTGTCTTTATCGTCACCGACTGAAACTTCCAGCCTTGCGCCGTTCTCACATACTCGTCCGAGTAAATATTCGACAGCCATATCGGTGACGGATTATCGGTCGTGGTAAAGGCAAAAAGACCCGAGACTTTCCCGTCCGCCCGGTCCCCCTTCAGGTCGATAACAGGGTTCAACATATAGTGCATGGCACAGGTCCACTGCATGGTAGCGGAGGTCATCATTGCGACTATCTCGGCGTGGCCTGTTGCCAATCCCATACCCAGATCCAATGTTCCGGTAGGGGTAAACAAGGCGGCAAACTGCTCCGCGTCACCGGGGACACTATCAACGATATTGGCGAGATAGGCGTAGCGGTGACGTAACGTGCGGATCTCTTCCAGATCGTTCAAACGGGTCAACTGGGCCTGCATGGATTGTAGATCAGTCATTTCGCGTTCCTTTTCAGACTCTGCCTTCGAGATAATCATTCAGGACTTCATGGAAGAAGCGAACGCGCGTCTCCTGGTTGCACAAAACGGTATCCTTGTACCCCCGCGACCTGATCCCACGCTGCTGACCGTCCGCCAATAACATGTCCTGATAGACAATCTGGTCCACGATCTCCGGCACACCCGCGCCATTATCGAAGTCACGAACGTGCAGCTCTGCCTCTTCCAGAGGTTGCATGCCAGCCATGATCGATTCGACCTCGGTTTGACCCTCCACCGGGTAGACCATGCACCACAGGTCGAATGTGCATTTGTTGGGATCATCAGGGTGGGGCTCGGTCCGGAAAAAGATCAATTGATCCGGCAGGAACGAAATAGTGACGTTCGGGAATATCACCGTATGTGGACTATCAGTAAGCTCCTCATCATTCATGTGCTCGTAATGCTTGTACCCTTTTTCCTTCCAGAGCCTGCGCTTGGCCGCCTTGAGGTCTAGCCATCCCTGCATAGCCTTGGTTTCAAAATCGGGGTAGCTATCAGGGTCAATGTCCCATTGCCGTAGCAGGTCATCGAAAGGCTGAGGGGCACCCTCTGGCAGGCGATCAGTAAGAGACGGCCGCATGGGCTGCACCGTTCGGCCATGTCCACGAGGAAACATCTCATGGCGGGCACTATCAACATCCTGATCAATGAACGGAGGCACCTGGGGGTGTGCTGTACGCGTGTGATAGGACTCACTGAAGTTATCAGTGGCAAACTTCCAGTTGGTATCCAGGTTGATTTTCATCCAGAAAACCCGAACCCCGGTCTCCATCGGGTAGTTCTTGTACAGCTCGGGCATGGGCTCGAGGTATTCCAGGAGGGGTGGTGCATCATCGTCCATGGTGTACCAGATGAAGCCGCCCCAGGTGTCACACCTCAGTTCATTCAGTTTCAACTTCCCACATGGATTCCCGCCGGGAAAGTCATCGGGATCTTGTGCTGACTTCAAGACCCCGTCTCTACCCCACAGCCAGCCATGATAGGGGCAATGGAAACCCGCACCCGCATGTGAGTTATCCCAGACCAGGCGCTGACCACGATGACCACAACTGTTATAAAACGCCTTAAAGCTATCGTCTTCCTGCCGAATCACGATGACGGATTCATGCATGAAATCATGGACTAGGTAGTCGCCCGCCTCCTCCAACTCCGCTACGCGGCCGGCAACGTGCCAAATCTTAGTCCACATATGGTCCCATTCACGCTGAGCAAACTCGCGTGAATAGTACCGGTCACCGGTCATTGGATCCCCGCGTAGCAGGCTGGCATCACGACCATCCATAGTGAGGGGGTGAACCTTTATCAGCTCCATGGTGTACTCCATAGTTTTATTTTTGGTATGTAATTCAACTTACACATCGGTATCCGCAAGCCGCGTTTTTTACGACGGAATATGAACAGACATCAGCCGACTTCATTACCCCTGCTACCGTTCAAATGATCTAATGCAAACACCCAACTGAACTGATGGCCGCTAGTAACAGCCAGCTTGTGCAGTAACACAGATGTAAACGTCCGGATTCAAAGCCGTCCTGATTGTTTTTTAACAAGTAAAAACTCAGCTGTCCGCTTCAGCCGGCTCGTTGAGGCCCACATGCACCTCGTCTCCTACTACCTGTACCACAAAGGTGCGCAGCGGTACCTTGCCCAGGGGGCCTCGCCCACAGCCGGTGCGCAAGTCGAACATCACCCCGTGCAAAGGACAGGAGATCATGCCGTTACGAATCCTCCCGCCTTCCAGCTCCGAGGCCTGGTGAGTGCAGCGGTTCTCTACCGCGAGGAACTCACCTTTGACATTGCAAACCAGAACGCTCACGCCTTCCAGCTGTACTGCCTTGGACTGCCCTGGAGCCAGCTCCTCGGTAGACATAACGCGGTGAAATGCTTTGTCCATAACTTTACTCCCGTTCAAAAAAGGTAGCGTCTAGGAAACTGTATGAGATGTCGTCTGTCGAGGGCTTGCCATTGGTGGCAACCGCCGCGATTCCCGTCTGGTAGTCTGCGAGACTGACTTGCGCATGGACCCAGTCAACAACGAAATGGCGACGGGCAATCACCCAGTTGCCATCTTCGCGTATGTAGGTATCAAGGTAACGACCACCCACCAGTTGATTTTCCTGGGACCCATCTTCGTGTGGCTTGACCGTGCTGCCAATAACGTAGCTCTGCCCGGTGGCATTATCGCCCTGAAGTTCAAACAGTTCGTTGGACGCAAAATGATGGGCGATGCTGACGGTTGGATCGTCCAGAACAATCAATTGACAGAATTCGCTGGCGCTTCCCCTGAATAAACCAAAATCAATGGTCGCAGACTCGGCCCACACTCTGGATAGCAAAGCATGATCTTTACGATCCACTCCAATGCAATAACGAACATTGAGTTCATGCAGTTTTTGTTTGTCGATAAGCAACGCCAACTCACTCAGCAGGGTGTCGGACATATCCATGTTCAGGCCCCCTCCCCAGCTGGGTAAGGCTTGCTCAAAACCCCACCGTCTACATACATTTGATGGCCTGTCATAAAACTTGCTTCATCAGAAGCAAGAAACAGTACAGCCGAAGCAATCTCGCTTACTTCAGCAATACGCCCAAGTGGCTGCATGCCGGCGTATATCTTTTCAAGTGCCACTGGGTCCTCTGCGCCATCCAGATACTGCTGCACCAACGGCGTGCGTGTGGCAGCCGGATGTACCGAGTTAACGCGGATGTTGTAGCCTTTTTCACCACAATGCAGAGCAACGGTCTTGGTGACCGAATCCATTGCTGCCTTGGCTGCGCCATACGCGACAAAAAGTGGTCCGGGGCGAATGCTTTCCACGCTCGATATATTGATAATGGAGCCCTTCCCCGCCTTTTTCATACTCTCAACAATAACCTTGCAACCCAGCATCGTACCCAAACCATGTACGTTCATGTGCTGGTGCCAGGCCTCTTCATCCACTGTCTCGATATCTGCAGGGAATGAAATTCCAGCACTGTGGACCATGATATCCACCGGACCGAGATTCGATTCTGTCCAGCCCACCACATCCTGCCAGTCACTCTTCTTTGAAACATCGAGATGATGATAATGACAATCGCCGCCAAGGCTTTGAGCCAAATGCCGCCCAGCCTCGTCGTTGATATCGGTCACCACGACTTTGGCTCCCTCTGCGGCGAAGAGCCGAGCGATTCCCTCTCCAATACCAGAGGCGGCGCCGGTGATCAGTGCTACTTTCTCGTTCAGTCTCATAGGTCAAGCCTCGTGGGTGGCGAAGTTTTTAAAGGCGCTCAAGGTTATTGCCTTGTTATCCTTCAGGGCCGCGGCGGGCTATATTTAAAGCCGGTTGCTGTGCAAGAAAAGCATCAGCCGCCGGATCAGTTCTCGCCCAGTCGACGATTTCCTTGCGCTTGGTTATCGCCCAGATCCCATCACGACGTTCATATTCGTCCTGATAACGACCGGCAACGAACAGGTCTTTTTTCTGCCCGTCTTCAGTGATGCGGTGATGCGCAAGAAAATATATTTCTCCGGACGCGCTATCGCCTGTTACCTGAATATCTGCCTGACCGATCAAATGCTGCGTGGCATCACAATCGGCTAGAAAGTCTTGTGCAAACTTGACGAACTCGTCGGCTGGCCCAGCAAACAGACCGCAATCGACCCAGGCGTCAGAATGAAATGCTGAAAGATGCAATTGCGGCAACAAACGGTCTTGAGCACGCATATAGCTCTTTACTGCTTTCAGAATCTGATGTTCGGCAACAATCTGTTGAATTACCTCATCCTGACTCATCCCGCCCTCCTCTAAGAATCCGGTGGGGTCGGTGACAACCGACCCCACTGCGCCGCTAGCGAACGCCGCCGCGGGAAAGACTGGAGGGCTGATAGAAGCGCGCTGGATGCGCCTTGTCTGCGGGCGTGACAACCATCATGTTGCCATCAGCAGGGGTGTAAGCCTGACGCACATAGCTGCCGCTGGCGAGATCATGGACGGCAAACTCGTGTGTGTTATGGCCGTCGGTTTCATAGAATGGATAGTAATGTGTACGGGTGACCCGATAGATATTTCCCGCATCATCATAGTTATCGGCCATACCCACCGCAGGGATATCCTCGTCCCAATAGAAGGTTCGGCGTGGGTAAATATGCCGTTTACCTTCCTTCAAGGTAGCTTCCACCACCCAAACCCTGTGCAGCTCCCAGCGAACACAATCGGGATTCATGTGGTTCGGGGTGAAGACCTGGCTCGACGAGCACTGCTCATTGTCGTGCAACTTGAAGGTGTTATAGGGAATGAACATCTCTTTGCGGCCCATGAGTTCGAAGTTATAACGATCCTGGGAGCCGTAAAACACCTGTGTTTCATCGACAGTGCCGACACCACCGCCCGCGGGGCTAGGCGTATCGTAAGCAACATCCGGTGAGAGCTTGACCCTGCGCTGGCCAGGCAAATACGACCAGGCGCGGCGGCCTACGTTAAGCATATCCACGTTATCGTGAATCACCAGTTTTTCACCAGCCTTACGCGCAGGGCCAGTCCAGTCTATCCTGCCGTATTCCAGCATTTCTTCACTGTCGAGTGGCGTTGTGCGGCCAGGTTCGTAATGAGGGAAGGTTTGCCAGTATTCGAAAGCGCCCGTTTCGATCACACGTCCCTTCGAGTCCACCAGAGTCGAGGTCTGGGCTGGAGATTCGTAGGCATACTGATCGTATTTCAGTGTCCGGTTCCACATTACTTCCGAACCGCTCTTTGGAATCGGAAAGGGTACGCCCCCATAACATTCGCCCGATAACTGCAGAAGATTGTCAGCCAACTCGCAGGTTTTGGCATTCTTCAACGTGTTTTCCAGAACGTAGTCCGGATAACTCGCTGTCCGATGGGTGGGATAAACATCCAGGCGAAAGCTGGGGTATTGCCGCAGCATCTCTTGTGTTCCCGCCGATAGCTGATCAGCGTATTCATCCATATTGTCAGCACTTATGCTGAACATTGGCTTTTCGTCTGCGAAAGGATCAGGACGCTTACCTGGTTTGGAAGGATCGTAGTTCGCTGGCGGCTCAACAGGGCCGGTATATGCCGGAATAGTTCCCGCTTCATTACCTGCCTGAATCGCACCCCAGACGGTCAGATCGTCGCCCAACCGGGCAATCTCATCGGCATTCAATGCTGCCATCGCGCCCTGACTCAGTCCGATGGCACCCAATACCGCTACGCATGTCATTTTCAATTTCATAAGTCACTCGCCTGTAATTGTTTTTGTAGTCTCATGGGTTTCTAGAAAAATCCTGCCAGGCAATACTTACTCGAAGTCGGGAATCACCTTGGTAGGGGGTAACAAATAGGGCTCGGAAAAATGTTTTATTTTCCAACCCTTGGCAGTTCTGACGCAGCGATACTGGTGCTTGGCATACACCAGAATGTCGCTGCCATCCTTGGCCGTGCCCACCGCATGCACATAACTCTGGCAGTCCGCCTCGTCCTGCTCCAGCCGATTGATCCGGAAATTGCTGCTGAAATGGGCGTTGCATTCGGTTCCAGCCAACACGCTGATAAAAAACTCGCGAATGTCCTGATGCCCCGTCACCACCGGCAGACCCAAGCCAGACAAATCCAAAACTGCATCGATTACGAAACAATCAACGATGGCGTCCACATCTTTTGCTTCATCGATATGAATGCAATACGAATGAATAAGCTCTTGCAGCGCCAAATGGTCTTCAACGCGCTGAATTCTGGCTTCAAGGCTCAACATATGAGTGCTCCCGTACTTGACCTCATCGGACTGACAGCGCCAGCTAAACTGTTGGCATTGTCAGTCCGAGCGGCGTTTCGCTAATGGTTATGCTGATCCAATAAGCTGGATCAGAATGCGGTCTTGAAGGTCAGGGACAACCAGCCGCGGTCGTGCATGATCCCGCTGCCGCTGTTGTTCTCCCAGACCACATCCTCTACGCCCGGGACACCGGCGAGTGGATTAGCGCCCTTGGTGTAGTCACCAAAGTAATCGTTGTAGGCCAGATCCACTTCATACTTGGCATGAATATCCAGACCCACCCCAACGCTCCAGGCGCCGGCGTTTTCCGCAGTCCCCAGCGGGGTCGGCGAATTGCCGGTAATGCCTTGTCCGTAGTTGATCGGCGCGGTCATGTCTATGCCCGGATATACCTGATACCAGGTTGGGGTAAACGAAACCTGGAAACCCAGCGAATCATCGGTTGCGCAACCGCCCTTCCGACCGGCGTCACATCCCGCGTACTTGCTGCTCTTATGGTTGAAAAACTGACGAGTCGAGCTGTCGACGCTATCCAACCGGCTATAAGCCAGCTCGGCGACCAAGACGGCGGAATCGAACACCGGCGTTTGCCCTATGAAAGCCACCATGTTGAGCAAACCATGCCAGGTATCACCTGTGGCGAGACCAATACCATTAGACGTCAGCGATGTGCCTTCCCGGCGGGATAGCTCGGCGCCTACCGAGATAGCGCCTAACAGCCGCGCATAGCTGATGCCGTACAACTTGACGTCTTCGGCATACGCGTTGTGCATATAAGAGAAGTCCGGCGCCATCACCATGGCCGGATTGCGGTCATCGAAGTTCCGATAGTACAAGCCAACAGTTCCATTCAGGAGTTCTGACCGAATATGCGTATTGATACCCCAGCTGCCGCGGTCATCGGGTTTTTCTCTCGGGCCACTATCCAGATCACCCACGACAGGCAGGCCGAGATAATTGGTTCCGCCAAGAAAACTGAGGTCCGCGCCACCGAGGTAGGTCCCACCTTCGGGATAGCGGTGCGCATCCCACTCGAGATAATAGTTGGCGGACACCGAAACATTATCCGTCAGCTGCGCCGATGCCGAGAGCTGATTCTGTGGCAGGAACAGCTCCTTTGCTTCGATACCCGGTGTAGAGGTCGCCTTGCGTAGATCAAGTGGACCTTGCCCATAGGCGATGCTGTTGCCGAAGCTGAACATCGACTCGCCCCAGTACACGTTGTGACGACCCGCACGCACGTTAATCGGGACCGTGCCCACATCAAGCCGAGTAAAGACGAAGGCATCCAGTAGTTCACCGGAGCGCTTGTAGTAGCGCTCCACGTCACTGGTGAAGCGATTGTTTGGATAGGCCGTGCCCAGACCGGCCGCCTGGTACGCTGGGTTACCTTCAACGTCATCAAAGGCAAAGTCATTCCAGGCAGCGGCAGAGACCCGGAAGCCATGATTCATCTTATAAACCATGTCGAACTCACTGAGAATATCGACCCGGTTGGTCACGACATCGCCCTTGTCCCAACCATGGTTGGTCGCCTGCGAGACCCAGTTATCGCCCAGACGGTCATCCCGCCCTTCCATACGCCAGCCAATATTGTATTTAACTGTGTTATCCCAGCGCACTCGTAGGTCCGGGTTTTCCGTGTCGATACTGAACGCCATTACCTGCCCGCTGGTTGATGCGAGTCCGGCGGCAAGCACCCCGGCGGCCAGACGTGACAGGGCAATTTTGTTACAGCGGTTGTTATTCTTGTTTACGCTCATTTGCATGCTCCAAGGGTTATCAATGAGTCCTTCCGGGCCCGACACAATAAAACCGAACAGATCGTTTTATTTGTTCGAAATGGAATTCATCCTTCGTTTCAGCATTTGCCAACTGTTTGATCAAATCTTCTAGCTGTTGCTTTTTCCTGCGCGTCCTGCGGCAATCCTATTGGGGTGGGTTTTGGGCAGCCTGCTCCACCGCAGCATTGATATCGGCCTGCATTGGGTTTGCCCGTAACGTTAAACCGCCATTGACCTGAAGATTCTGACCCGTCATGAAACAGGCGTCGCTGGCCAACCAGACAGCTGCGGCTGCAATATCTTCGGACGTACCTATGCGGCCAAGCGGGTAGCCTTTAACAAAGGCATCAAACAACCCCGGGACAGCTTTTGCCTGCGCCGTCATCGGCGTATCGGTCAAGCCCGGCGAAATACTGTTAGCACGAATACCTTGAACACCATACTCATTGGCGACGCAACGCACTACGTGATCGATCCCCGCCTTTGTGCCCATATAAGCCGCATGGTTCTCGAACATGATGGATGCGGTCGCAGAGCTCAGCTGTATGATGGACCCGCCCGACGGCATGGATTTAACTGCCTGCTGCAGGAACATAAAAGGGCCCTTGAACTGCAGATCCTGCATGCGCTCAAGCTCCTCTTCAGTCGTCTCCAGGAAGGGTTTCAGCAAACCCCAACCGGTGGCGTTGATGGCAATATCCACCTTTCCATAATGCCTGATGGTGGTATCGAAGAGCGCGGCCAACTGTTGTCCATCGGTGATGTCACATATGGCCGAAGAGCCCCCGATCGAGCCGGCGATGCGCTCTAGCTCGTCGGCATGACGGCCAGCCACCACCACCTTAGCGCCCGCATCAGCCATATACCGAGCTATCACCTGCCCCATGTTTTCTCGCCCTGCGGCCCCCAACACGATGGCGACCTTCCCTTTCAAAACAGCATCTGTACTCATGATTATTACTCCAGGGGACTGCCGCTGGCAGACAAGGATTCGGGTGCGAAGGGAGTTGGATAAACACCAGCCTGGATAGGGCTATATGCCGTGGAAGGGACTCTGCCCGCAGTATGATTCAGGATGCTGTCATCAACACGGGCTACTGGCTCACTCATCCACGGTGCAGGTTTCCCGGTGAAGGTATCAATTGACACCGTTTCACCATGAGCATTGGCCACGGGTGAAGCACAGACAAGCGCTGAAGCCGGAGGAAGCAGCTGCACAGGAGGCATATTGATCACCTCTCCAATTTTGTTTTTGTAAGAAATCGGCCTGTCACTTAAAAAACCAACAGACTCGTTTTTTATTAAGCTACATGCTGTTTTACGAAATCACAAGCTTTTCAGCGGAGAAAATCACTAGCAGCGAGGAACCTCAATAACTAACGAACCACAACCACGGTGCTAGAGCGGCTACGCCCGTTTGTCTTATCTGCTCTGCTTCTAAGGGCAACACTATTTTTGTGAGCCTCCCATCAATCTCCCCCGCTCCCGCTCCGCCATCTCCCGCAAGAAATCCCAGGTCACCCGCATCCGCGCAATATCCTTCAACTCAATGGGCATCAGCATCCAGAAGGTGCGGATAAAACGGATCTGCTCGGGCATCACTACCTGCAGGCGTGTGTCCGCATCAGCGGAGAAGGCGGGGAGGATACCCAGCCCCGCGCCAGCCGCGATCGATTCTTGCTGCGCCAACAGGCTGGTGCTGCGCAGCCCCACGGCGCCTGACCCTGCAATTTCGTCAAGAAACAGCAGTTCCTTGCTGAACACCAGGTCATCTATATAGCTGACGAACCGATGCTTGCTCAGGTCGTCGCGGTTGCGGATGGGACCGTGCTTTTGGAGATAGTCTTTACCAACATACAGCCGCAGGACGTAATCGGTCAGCTTGGTAATAATGAACGGTCCCCGTTCGGGCCGCTCCAGGGTGATGACGATGTCCGCCTCGTGCCGCGATAAGCGAACCGCGCGGGGTAGCGCCAGCAGATCAAGGTGAAGATGCGGATGGCGCTGACTCAATTCACTGAGCTGACGGCCTAGAATCAGTGTTCCGTAACCTTCGGTAGCGCCGATACGTACCTGCCCCGACAGGCTCTCGCCGGGATTCGGCAGGGCTTGCTCTATCTTCACGCTCGCCCCTTCCATCTGCTCAACCTGAGGCAGCAGACTGCGGCCCGCCTCGGTCAGCGAATAACCGGTGGTGTCCCGGATGAATAGCGCCACACCGAGGCTTTTCTCCAGCGCCTGAACGCGGCGGGACACAGTGGTGTGGTCTACACCGAGACGACGGGCCGCGGTCGTCAGCCGCCCGGCTCTACTTAATTCGAGAAAAAACCGCAGGTTATCCCAGTCCATGAGTACTCCTGTGCATATATGCAGACCCGTGTTGCGGATGAGCCAATTGTTTAATGTAAAAACGCACTGCTACTATCCAGTACGACCTATCAAACGACAAGGGCTGTAACGGCTCGAGGCAGATACACCATGACCACCAAGAATATTCCTACCGTAAAGCTGCTGATCAATGGCGAGTTCGTTGAATCGAAAACCGATCAATGGCGCGAAGTGATCAACCCCGCCACCCAGGAAGTCCTGGCCCGTGTGCCTTTTGCCACCCCCGATGAAATCAACGCAGCCATTGCCAATGCCAAGGAAGCCTTCAAGACCTGGCGCAAGACGCCCATTGGCGCCCGTGCGCGTATTTTCCTCAAGTATCAGCAGCTGATTCGCGAGAACATGAAAGAGCTGGCCGCGATTCTCACTGCCGAGCAGGGCAAGACTCTGGCCGATGCCGAGGGCGACGTGTTCCGCGGACTGGAAGTCGTTGAGCACGCCTCTGCCGTGGGCAATCTGCAGCTCGGCGAGCTGGCCAATAACGTGGCGGGCGGTGTGGATACCTACACCCTGCTGCAGCCGCTGGGCGTTTGCGCTGGCATCACTCCGTTCAACTTCCCGGCGATGATCCCGCTGTGGATGTTCCCGATGGCCATCGCCACCGGCAACACCTTTGTGCTCAAGCCTTCAGAGCAGGACCCCATGGTCACCATGCGTCTGGCTGAATTGGCCATGGAGGCCGGCATTCCGGCAGGTGTGCTGAACGTGATTCATGGCGGCGTGGATGCGGTAAACGCGGTTTGTGATCACCCCGACATCAAGGCCGTATCCTTTGTCGGCTCGACCCATGTCGGCACCCATGTCTATAACCGCTCCAGCCAGGCCGGCAAGCGTGTGCAGTGCATGATGGGCGCAAAAAACCACGCCATCGTCATGCCCGACGCCAACAAGGAACAGACCTTGAACAATCTGGTCGGGGCCGCTTTCGGCGCTGCCGGTCAGCGCTGCATGGCTCTGCCGGTCATCATCCTGGTCGGTGAAGCCCGCAACTGGCTACCGGAACTGGCACGCAAGGCCCAGACGCTCAAGGTCAGCGCCGGCGTCGAGCCGGGTACCGATGTGGGTCCGGTCATTTCCACGGCTGCACTGGAGCGGGTTAACGGTCTGATCCAGAAAGGCGTCGATGAGGGTGCCGAACTGGTACTGGATGGGCGCAATCCCAGTGTTCCCGGTTACGAGGATGGCAACTTCGTAGGGCCGACCATTCTGGCGGGCGTCAAGCCAGGCATGAGCGTCTATGATCAGGAAATTTTCGGGCCGGTGCTCAACGTCATGCAGGCCGACAGCCTGGACGAGGCAATCGAGATCATCAATGCCAATCCCAATGGCAACGGCACCGCCATCTTTACCCGCTCTGGCGGCATCGCACGGCGTTTTCAGGAAGAGATCGACGTCGGTCAGGTGGGCATCAACGTGCCGATCCCGGTCCCGGTACCACTGTTCTCCTTCAGCGGTTCGCGCGGCTCCAAGCTGGGCGATCTGGGTCCCTATGGCAAGCAGGTCATCATGTTCTACACCCAGACCAAGACCGTTACCGCACGCTGGTTCGATGATGACGAGCAGGCAGCTGCCGTTAACACCACCATCACCCTGAAATAATCTTTACGGGCCGGCCTCAAAGGCCGGCCCGTCTGGTTGGAGTAGTGATATGAGCTTTGAAACGTTGCTGGTTGAAGTGCGCGACCGGGTCGGCCTGATTACCCTGAATCGCCCCCAGGCGCTGAATGCGCTGAACACCCAGGTACTGGAGGAGCTGAACCAGGCGCTGGATCAGTTCGAGAAAGATCCGCAGATCGGCTGCATGGTGCTGACCGGGTCCAGCAAGGCGTTCGCCGCAGGTGCCGACATCAAGCAAATGGTTGATCTGCAGTATCCCCAGGTGTATCTGGACGACTTTTTCTCGCCCGCCGATCGCATCGCCAATCGGCGCAAACCCTTGATCGCCGCGGTGGCCGGGTACGCCCTTGGCGGCGGCTGTGAACTGGCAATGATCTGCGACTTCATCTACGCCGCAGACAATGCGCGCTTTGGCCAGCCGGAAATCAACCTGGGCGTATTACCCGGCATTGGCGGAACCCAGCGCCTGACCCGCGCCCTGGGCAAGGCCAAGGCCATGGAAATGTGCATGACCGGGCGCCAGATGGATGCTGCAGAGGCCGAGCGTGCGGGTCTGGTGGCGCGTGTAATTCCGGTGGATCAACTGCTGGAGGAGACACTCAAGACGGCTCAGGTCATCGCGGCAAAATCCCTGCCCAGCGTGATGATGACCAAGGAATGCGTCAACCGCGTATTCGAAACCAGCCTCAGTGAAGGCGTGCGCTTCGAGCGCCGGGTATTCCACTCCATTTTCGCCACCGCCGACCAGACCGAAGGCATGCAGGCCTTCGTCGAAAAGCGTACACCGAACTTCAAGAATAATTGAGGAAACGCCTGACTCCGCTGGCGTGCCGACAACAACACTGAGGTAGCTCACATGAAAATCGGATTTCTTGGTCTAGGCAACATGGGTGGGCCGATGGCCCACAATCTCATCAAGGCCGGCCATCAACTGACCGTGTTCGATCTGTCCCAGGCTGCTGTCACCAGTCTGGTCGACGCCGGCGCCAGCGCCGCGCCCAGCATCGCCGCGTTGGCCCAGGCCGATATTGAACTCATCATCACCATGCTTCCTGCAGCCCAGCACGTTAAGTCCGTCTATCTGGGTGAAGAAGGCTTGCTGGCCAATGTGGCGCCGACGGTAAAGCTGATCGATAGCTCAACCATCGATCCCATGAGCGCCCGAGAAGTCGCTACTGCTGCCGCCAAGAACGGCAACCGCATGATCGACGCGCCGGTGTCCGGTGGCACTGGCGGTGCAGCGGCTGGCACCCTGACCTTCATGGTGGGTGGCGAGCAAAGTGATTTTGATGCAGCCCTGCCGGTCTTGCAGGCCATGGGCAAGAACATCGTCCATTGTGGCCCGGCTGGTAATGGTCAGGTCGCCAAGGTCGCCAATAACATGCTGCTGGCTATCTCCATGATCGGCACCGCCGAAGCCATGAATCTGGGCGTATCCTTGGGCATGGATCCCAAGGTACTGGCCGGCATCATCAATACATCCAGTGGCCGCTGCTGGAGTTCGGACACCTACAACCCCTATCCCGGCGTACTGGATACCGCGCCGGCATCGCGCGGCTATACCGGCGGTTTCGGCAGTGATCTGATGCTCAAGGATCTTGGCCTGGCTACCGAGGCCGCCAAGCAGGCGCGCCAGCCGGTGATCCTCGGCGGTCTGGCCCAGCAGCTGTACCAGACATTCAGCAGTCAGGGCAACGGCGGTCTGGATTTCTCCGCCATCATCAAGCTGTATGCCGGAGATACCCATGAATGAAGAACAGGCTGCAGTACTGGTCGAGGTACGCAACCAGATCGGCCATCTGATTCTCAACCGTCCTGCGGGACTGAATGCACTGACGCTTGAGATGATCCGGTTGTTGCAGCAGCAATTGGATCAATGGCGTCAGGATCCTGAGATTCGCGCGGTGGTGCTACGCGCCAATGGCGAGAAAGCCTTTTGCGCTGGCGGCGACATCCGCGCTCTGTATGACAGCTTCAAGGCGGGTGACGATCTGCATACTATCTTCTTTGAAGAAGAGTACGCGCTTGATCAAGCCATCCATGCTTACCCCAAGCCGATTCTCGCGCTGATGGATGGTTTTGTTCTGGGTGGCGGCATGGGCCTGGTACAAGGCGCATCCCACCGGGTGATCACCGAGCGCACCCGTATGGGCATGCCGGAAACCGGCATCGGTTATTTTCCGGACGTGGGCGGCAGTTATTTCCTGTCCCGTTTGCGCGGCGAGACGGGTGCCTATCTGGGCGTGACCGGCACTCAGGTGCGCGCCGCCGATGCGCTCTACACAGGTCTGGCAGATTTCTGCCTGGGGACAGAGCTGCTATCAGAGCTGGACCGGATGCTGAATACCCAAACCTGGTCCGATGCGCCTGGCGATGATCTCACTGCCGTGCTGAAGCAATTTGCCTCCACTTCACTGCCAGGCTCAGAAATCAAGGCCATCCAGCCAGCTATCAACCGCCACTTCGCTCACGATTCCCTGCTGGATATCCAGGGATCCCTGGCAGCTGAGGAGTGCGACGCCTATATGGACTGGGCGCAGAAAACCCTGTCCGTGATTGAAAGCCGCTCCCCCTTGGCCATGAGCGTCACTCTGGAAATGATTCGACGCGGCCGTGAGCTCACTCTGGAACAGTGCTTCGAGCTGGAGCTGCATCTGGACCGCCAATGGTTTGCCAAGGGCGACATTGTCGAAGGCGTGCGTGCACTGATCATCGATAAGGACAAGTCCCCCCGTTGGAACCCGCCTACGCTGGCCGAGCTAAACAGCGATCGGGTCGCCAGCTTCTTTGAAGGATTTGAGCCAAGCTCCGCCAGCCTGCGTCGGCAAGCCTGAGACGGCAGAACAAAGGAATCGAATATGCATGATATTGAATTGAACGAAGACCAGCGCATGGTCCGTGACATGGCGCGGCAATTCTCCCAGAGCGAGTTGGCACCGCGTGCCGCCGAATGGGACAAGGCCGGCTGGATCGACGACGCTGTGGTGCGTCAGATGGGTGAACTGGGGCTGCTGGGCATGGTGGTGCCAGAGGAATGGGGCGGTAGCTACACCGATTACGTCGCCTATGCCCTGGCTGTGGAAGAGATTTCAGCCGGCTGCGGCGCGACCGGGGCACTGATGAGTGTGCACAACTCGGTCGGGTGCGGGCCCTTGCTGAAGTTTGGCACCGATGAACAGCGTCAGGCCTGGCTGCCGTCATTGGCTGCAGGACAGACCATCGGCTGTTTTTGCCTGACCGAACCCCATGCTGGCTCTGAAGCGCACAACCTGCGTACCAGAGCGGTACTGGACAATGGCGAATGGGTTATCAACGGCGCCAAACAGTTCGTCACCAACGCCAAGCGTGCCGGGATGGCAGTTGTGTTCGCGGTGACTGACCCTGAACTCGGCAAGAAAGGCCTGTCGGCGTTTCTGGTGCCCACAGACAACCCGGGCTTCAAGATCGAACGCATGGAACACAAGCTGGGCATCCGCGGTTCGGATACCTGCGCCGTGAGCCTGGATAACTGCCGTATTCCCGAAGCCAACCTGCTCGGCCTGCGCGGCAAGGGGCTGGCCATTGCCTTGTCCAACCTGGAGGGTGGCCGCATAGGTATTGCGGCACAAGCCCTGGGTATCGCACGTGCGGCTTTTGAAGCGGCACTGGTGTACGCGCGTGATCGCACCCAGTTCGGCGTAGCGCTGACCGAACATCAAAGCATCGCCAATATGCTCGCAGACATGCACATGAAGCTGAATGCGGCGCGGTTGATGATCCTGCATGCCGCGCGGCTGCGCACCGCCGGTGAGCCCTGCCTGTCCGAAGCCTCCCAGGCCAAGTTGTTTGCCAGCGAAATGGCTGAGGAAGTGTGTTCCAAGGCGATCCAGATTCATGGTGGGTACGGCTATCTGGAAGATTACCCGGTCGAACGGCTGTATCGCGATGCTCGTATTACGCAGATTTATGAAGGGACCAGCGAGATTCAGCGCCTGCTGATCGCGCGGGAACTGCGGCACTACAGTCTTTGAACTCGGCGCTGCCCGGACGTCCGGGCAGCTGGAATAGCGAAGCAGCATAAAAAAAAGACAAAATTGTTTGATTCGAGCATGGATTTATTACGCTAGCTGTACTAATGTCTTCACATATCAATATGCCTCGCACCTGATACGCGAAAGGCAAATACAAAAACAACAATGTAGGGCCCGCTCATGAAATCTGATCTGATGAGTTCGTTTTCAATTGTCATCATCCCGCTGGTTCTTCTGGTTGCGCTGAGCGTCGGCGCGATGCATCGCAGTGAAACGATCAATCCCCATAGCGCGAAGGCATTTACATGCAGCGTCTCCTGTACATTGAACCCAGGAAACTGGTTCTAGAATTCAGGACTGAGGTTAGTGAAAATCCCGGCTGCGCACATCCAGGCCATCGAGCATTGGAGTGAGATCCGACAGGTGATGAGCAATGACATGAATCACCCCCTTCTCGGTTTCCAGCCGGCCTTTTACCTGCATCAACCGTGAACCAACCAGCTCCCTGCGTTGGCGTTCGCCCAGATCGTGCCAGACCACCACATTGATCATGCCGTACTCGTCTTCCAGGGTAACGAAGATCACGCCGCTGGCCGTACCGGGCTTCTGCCTGCCGGTTACCAGGCCTGCCACCACTACCGGTCGTCCATGCTCAAGCTGTTTCAACTCCTTTGAACTACGGCAGCGCCTGGCTTTCAGTTGCCTGCGCAGCAGACTCAACGGATGCGGCCCCAGGGTTGTGCCGGTGGTAGCGTAATCAGCATGAATGTCTTCGCCTACCTGCGGCAACGGCAGCGCAACGCCAGCCTCTTCCGTAGCGGGCTGTCCAGCAAACAGCGGTAATTGCGGCTCCACGCCGGCTACTGCCCAGCGCGCCTTATGCCTGTGACCAGCCAGCCCGCGCAGTGCACCCGCATCGGCCAGCAATTCCCGGGCGCGATTATCCAGACGGCAGCGTTGGATCAGATCAGTCGTATCCGAGAAGGCTCTATCAGCGCGAACGCACATGATGCGCTGAGCATCCTCTTCGCGAAAACCGCGCACCATGCGCAGCCCCAGCCGTATGGCTAGTTCGCCTCCGCGCCCCGGCTCCAGCGTGCAATCCCACTCGCTGTTTCGGGCATCCACGGGAAAGGTCTCGATGCTATGTCGCCGCGCATCCTGCAGCAGTTGATCCGGGCTATAAAAACCCATGGGCCAGCTGTTGATCAGTGCGCAGATAAAGGCCGCCGGTGCATGACATTTCAGCCAGCAGCTGGCATAGGTCAACAGGGCAAAACTGGCCGCATGGGATTCAGGGAAGCCGTAGCTGCCGAACCCCTTGATCTGCTCAAAAATGCGCGAGGCGAACTCCTGTGTATAGCCGCGTGCAAGCATGCCTTCAGTCAGGCGTTTCTGATGCGGTTCTAGACCACCCAGGCGTTTCCAGGCGGCCATGGAACGGCGCAGCTGATCTGCCTCGCCAGGCGTATACCCCGCCGCCACGATGGCCAGCTCCATCACCTGTTCCTGAAATAACGGCACGCCCAGGGTGCGTTCGAATACCTGACACAACGCCTCGGATGGATAGGTCACCGGCTCTTCACCGTTTCGCCGGCGCAGATAGGGATGCACCATATCGCCGACGATCGGGCCAGGGCGGACAATCGCCACTTCGATGACCAGATCGTAAAAGGTCCTGGGTTTGAGTCGCGGCAGCATGGCCATCTGGGCCCGCGATTCGATCTGGAATACCCCGACGGTATCGGCCCGACTAATCATCTCGTAGGTAGCTGTATCCTCAGCAGGAATAGTCGCCAGCGTCAGATCCCGTCCGCGATGCAAACGCAGCAGATCAAAGGTCCGGCGCAGTGCGCTGAGCATGCCCAAGGCCAGGATATCCACCTTGAGCAGGCCGACCGCATCCAGATCATCCTTGTCCCATTGAATGATGGTGCGGTCATCCATGGCCGCGTTCTCAACCGGCACCAGGGTTTCCAGAGGCTGTTCGGAAATTACGAAACCGCCAGGGTGCTGGGAAAGATGCCGCGGAAAGCCGACAAGCTCGGCCGCCAGTGTCAATACCCGGTGCAACACGGGATTAGCCGGATCGAAGCCCGCCTCACGGAGCCGCTCTTCGGAGGGCACCTTACTGCTCCACTTGCCGCAACACTCAGCCAGGGCGCTTATCTGATCGGGCGGTAAGCCCAGCGCCTTGGCCACATCCCGGATTGCCCCCGCGCCGCGATAACTGGAAGCTACCGCAGTGAGCGCAGCGCGGCGTCGCCCATAACGGTTGAATACATACTGGATGACTTCTTCGCGCCGATCGTGCTCGAAATCCACGTCGATATCCGGCGGCTCGTTGCGTTCCTTCGATATGAACCGCTCAAACAGCATATTCATGCGAGCTGGATCGATTTCGGTGATACCCAGCGCGAAACAGACGGCCGAATTGGCCGCCGAGCCGCGGCCCTGACAGAGAATATGGCGACTGCGGGCGAAACGGACGATGTCGTGCACCGTCAGGAAATAACTCTCGTAGTGCATGTCCGTGATCAGGGCGAGCTCCGCCTCGATTTGTTGAAGCACTTTATCGGCCGCACCCTTGGGCCAACGCCAGCGCATGCCCTCCTCTGTCAGTTTGCGTAACCAGGAGGCGGCGGTCTGGCCCTCCGGGACCAGCTCACGGGGGTATTGATAACGCAACTGGCCGAGGTCGAAGGTGCAGCGCTCGGCAATAAGCAGGGTTTCGGCTAACAATGACGCTGGATAAAGCTCCGGCAGCAGCAAGGTCGATCGCAAATGCCGCTCGCCATTGGCAAACAGATGCTGCCCGGCTTCGGCTACCGTGCAGTGATGCCGGATGGCGGTCATGGTGTCCTGCAGAGCGCGACGCCCGCGGGCGTGCATATGCACATCGCCGGCCGCCACCGGGGGAATCTCCAGAGACTGCGCAAGAGCCAGCAATTGATTCAGCCGCTGCGTATCATCCGGGCCGCGATGCAATTCAACCGCTAGCCACAAACGATCGGCAAAGCGCTGTTTGAGCCAGTGCCCCGTTTCAAGGTCAGGTTGCTGCCCGGGAATCCATAGCGCCAGCAGGCCGGTAAGTGACTCATCGAAATCCTCCCGCTGCACCTTGTATTCACCTTTTGGCGCACGCCGGCGGGCAAGGGTAATGAGTCGGCACAGGTTCTGATAACCCTGAATATCCTCCACCAGCAGCACCAGTTTTAGTCCTGCATCGACGCGCATTTCACTGCCGATTATCAGGGGTACGCCGGTTTGCCGGGAGGCCTGCCAGGCGCGAACAATGCCCGCCAGGGTGCATTCATCAGTAATCGCCAATCCGCGATAGCCGTGCACCTTCGCCCGTTCAAACAATTCCAGCGCGCTGGAAGCGCCGCGCTGAAAACTGAAATTGGACAGGCAATGCAACTCGGCATAGTCGCTCATGCGAACCACCCATGCAGCACTAATGGCCCGGTGTCCCCCACCCGTCGATAGCCCCAGGCCAGCTGACCGGATTGGGTTTCCAGCAGGTAATAATCCCGGCGGACATCGCCGCCATCCCACCAACCCGACTCGATGCGTTCAGGGCCTGCCAGGATCTGGAACCCGGAAAATTGCATTGCAACCGGCTCATTCAATAACCAGCCGGGACGCAGCCCTTGAATCCGGGTAGCAGCAGCCTGCCCGGCCTGGTTGCCGGTCTGCCATGCCCGCTCTGGCCGATGATCGGCTTGCTGCTGCAGCCCCGTAACCGCGTTATCCCCAAGCCGGGCCCGCAGGCGTTCGCGCAGCTGTTCCCAGGGCAGCGATTGCTGCGGGCGCTCGGTAAAGAGCTCGCGATACTCCGGTACAAAAACAGGTAAATCCCGGGCAATCAGCCGCAGCGCCAGCACCGGTTCAGGCAACTGCAGCTGTTCAAGCCGGCCGCGGGTCAGTTCAAACAGCATGGACGGCTCACGCTCGATACTCAGCAGACCGATGGGCAGCAGCGTGTCATTCCGGCCCCGATGCTCCATGTGCAGGGTAAATCGCTGCACCCCACTGTCTCGACCCGCCAGATAGGCGGCTAGGTCAGCAATCAGGCGGCGCAGGGGAAACAGCAGTGCCTGATGGGACTCGACTTCGAAATTCAATTCGATACGGCTGTCGAAGAAATCTGGCGGGGCATAACAATCCAGTGCCAGATGCCGAGCACCCAGCAGGGTATCGACATGCATGAGCACTTCCTTGCTGAAACGCCGCGCAATGCTGTCGCGGGGCAATGTCAGGATGTGCCCGAAGAGCCTGATACCCATTCGCGAAAACGCGGTGGCAGCGCTGCGCTCCAACCCCAGACGATCGACCGGCATCTGGGCAAGAACCTTTTGCAGCTGCTCATCATTAACGGCTAATCCATCATGACTATTCACCAGGGCTCGCGCCGCCGCGGCATTGGGCGCCACCACGATCCGGTGCTGAAAGCCCAGCGCGGTCAGCTCCTGGCGCAGCAGCGCCTCAAAGCGCGGCCAGGGGCCAAACAGGCTGTAACTGGATTGCACTTCAACCAGCAAGGCACGCGGATAATGCACGCTGACATGCGAACTGAAGCGATACGCCCAGGCAGCCAGAAATTGATGCCAGCGTTCGATGTCGGCCGAATCGTATTCCGCCGTGGCGAAGGCGTGGGTTATAGCGTGGGCGGCGGTCAGGGATTGGCCAGACCGCAAGCCAAGCTCGCGGGCCGCGGAATTCATAGTCTGCAACACGCGACGCTGGGCCGAGCCACTCAGCAATACCAGTGGCGCATCCGCATCAGCGCGGGCCCGGAGGACAGCGTCCAATGCCAATTGCGGAAAGAGAATACAAGCCCAGCGCATAATGAATTCTCAATGCCACGCGGCGAAAGGAACCGGCGTAACGGGCGCGATACCGCCCCGGCATTTGAGCACGCGCAACTGGTTGGTCGCCGACTCGACTAACAGGCGCAGCGCGGCGGGGGAAGGATTCACTGCCTCCTCGGCCGGGCGATAGGCAAAGGCCAGGGTTTGGCCGGATTCGGCGGCCACCTGTAACCGTCGCATGGCGCGATCGTTCGCCCGCTGCGGCCAACACAGCACGGCACCACAGCATCCAGAACGCAGGCACTGCTCGGCCGCCCAAAGCGCTTCTGTTCCCTGGGTGTTAACGATTATCAGGTGGCGCAAATCGATCCCTGCTGCGTGCCAGGCCGGCGCAAAGGGCACATGGGGCGGCGCTACAAGTACCACCTTTTCTCCCGCCTGGGTCAGACGCGCCAGCATCGGCCATAACAGTCGCAGCTCACCTGTGCCCTCCGCCTGAATCAGAATTTCACTCAGCGCAGCCAGGGGCCAGCCGCCAGAGGGCAACATTGCATCCAGCTGCGCATTCCCGGTGGGATGACCGCTACGGAGGGTGCTGATGTGCCGGCCTTTCCAGATCCGGCGTTGATCCAGCAGAGCATCCAGCGCTACGATAGCACCCATCAGTACGCCCCACGCATGGCATCAGCGCGCAGCAGATCAAGAGTGAAATGAGGAATCAAGCGAAGCATACAGACCACCTTTTTACTGTATATGCATACAGCATATTCAGGGGGAGTCTACGGGTCAATCTGAATTCGGGCAAGTGGATGAGCGGCCCAGAATCTATTCACTATGGCTCACGCTGAACGCGGCCACCTGGGGGTGTCGTGCGCCTGCGCGACGTTTCTGGTTCTCAAATATGCACATTGTAGAGCTCGAACGCAGCCCGGGGCGCTAGAGGCCCCCGGGCAAACTGAAGGCAGGAGTCAATCGTTATCAGATAGCTTAGTGGCGGCAAGCCAATCCAGATCTTCGGGGCGGGTGACCTTGATGTTGTCAGCACGCCCCTCGACCAGCAGCGGCGCCTGACCGGCCCACTCCATTGCAGAGGCCTCATCGGTGATAGTCGCCCCAGCAGCCAGCGCACCGGACAAGGCGGTGCGCAGTGCATCCAGGCGAAACATCTGTGGCGTATAGGCTTGCCAGAACAGCGAGCGATCCGGCGTGGCCGTCACCCGGCGATCGGCGCCAGCCTGCTTGAGGGTATCGCGCACTGGCACAGCCAACAGACCGCCTACCGGATCGTCCGCCAGCGTTGCCAATAGTCTGTGCAAATCGGTCACGGCCAGATTGGGACGGGCCGCATCATGTACCAGTACCCAATCATCAGGCTTTGCGCCCAGAGCAGCCAACACGTCCAGGCCATTCAAGACCGAATCGGCGCGCTCTCGCCCGCCTGGGGCGATACGAATCCGCATGTCTTGTGCACAGGGTAGTTCAGGCCAGTAGGGATCATCTTCAGCCAGGCTGACGACCAGCCCCTGCAGACCGGGCTGGTTCAGAAAGCAATCAAGGGTATGCTCTATGAGGCTGCGACCAGCCAGGGGGAGGTATTGCTTGGGACGGTCCGCCTGCATGCGCGAGCCGATACCGGCGGCGGGGATGACGACCCAGAACGGCAGATCACTCATTCGTCACTCGGAACTCAATTGATACAGCGTCTCGCCATCGCGGATCATGCCGAGTTCTTTCCTGGCGCGTTCCTCGATGGTTTCCAGACCCTGCTTGAGCTCGATCACCTCGGCAGTCAGTACGCGATTACGCTCCAGCAACTGCTCGTTCTCACGTTTCTGCTCGGCGATCTGCTGGCTGAGCTGGGTGACATGCGCCAGGCTACCCTCGCCTACCCACAAACGATATTGCAGGCCAGCCAGCATTACCAGTGCAATTACCCAGAGCCACTTCACGTATTGTCGCCTCCCATGGCGTTACTTATTCTGCGCCCGTTGCCAGCCTACCAGTCTCTGAACCAGGAACACGAGCCAGAAACGACGAGGCGCTGAACAATGCCAGCGCCCGTCAGGTGTCGTCAAGGATCAGCAATCAGCCACGAAACTCGGCACGGCCCCTGTACGGCGCAGCGCCGTCCAGTTGCTCTTCGATACGCAGCAACTGGTTGTACTTGGAGACGCGATCGGAACGGCACAGCGAACCGGTCTTGATCTGACCAGCGGCAGTACCCACCGCCAGATCAGCAATGGTGTGATCCTCGGTTTCACCGCTGCGGTGTGAGATGACCGCGGTATAACCAGCCGCTTTGGCCATCTGGATGGCTTCCAGCGTTTCGGTCAGCGATCCGATCTGGTTGAACTTGATCAGAATCGAATTACCGATGCGCTTGTCGATGCCTTCCTTGAGGATCTTGGTGTTGGTAACAAACAGGTCGTCACCCACCAGCTGAACCTTGGACCCGATCTTGTCAGTCAGGACTTTCCAGCCGTCCCAGTCGGATTCATCCATGCCGTCTTCAATGGAAATGATTGGGTGACGCTCGGTAAGACCCGCCAGATAATCGGCGAAACCGGCGGCATCAAACACCTGACCTTCACCTGCCAGATCGTATTTGCCGTCCTTGTAGAATTCGCTGGAGGCGCAATCCAACGCCAGGGTAACGTCGTCACCCAGCGTATAGCCGGCATTCGCTACGGCTTCGGCAATCGCGCTCAGCGCATCTTCATTGGATGCCAGGTCTGGCGCAAAGCCGCCCTCATCACCCACCGACGTGCTCAGGCCGCGGCCTTTCAAAACAGCCTTGAGATGATGGAAAATTTCGGCGCCCATCCGCAGGGCATCAGCGAAGGATTTCGCACCCACCGGCTGCACCATGAATTCCTGAATGTCGACGTTGTTATCGGCATGCTCGCCGCCATTGATGATGTTCATCATCGGCACCGGCATGCTGTACTGACCGGGCGTGCCGTTCAGATCGGCGATATGCGCGTACAAAGGCACGCCTTTAGACTGTGCCGCTGCCTTGGCCGCAGCCAGGGAGACCGCGAGAATGGCATTGGCACCCAGGTTGGCCTTGTTCTCGGTTCCATCAAGGTCAATCATGGCGCGGTCCAGACCGGCTTGATCCACTACGTCGCGGCCGACCAGCAATTCACGGATAGGGCCATTGATATTGGCGACAGCCTTGAGCACACCCTTGCCCATATAACGGCACTTGTCGCCGTCTCGCAGTTCCAGCGCTTCACGGGAACCTGTCGAGGCCCCGGACGGCGCACAGGCGCTACCGATGATGTTTCCGTCGAGAATGACATCTGCTTCAACGGTCGGATTGCCGCGCGAATCCAGCACTTCACGACCCTTGATATCAATGATTTTCGCCATGTTTGCTACGTGCTCCATTTAATCGTCCGAGAATAGATCAGCTACTGCGCGACAAGTTCAAGCGGTCTCGAGAACCGCGAAGCTTTTGACCAGATCATCAAGCTGTTTGAGTTGCGAAAGAAAAGGTTCAAGCTTGTCCAGGCGCAGGGCACAGGGACCATCGCACTTGGCATTATCGGGATCCGGATGCGCTTCCAGAAACAGGCCGGCCAGCCCCTGGCTCATGCCCGCCTTGGCCAGATCGGTTACCTGAGCGCGGCGTCCACCGGCAGAATCACTGCGCCCGCCGGGCATCTGCAATGCGTGGGTTACATCGAAGAACACCGGGTAGCCCATCTGTTTCATGATGCCGAAACCGAGCATGTCCACGACCAGATTGTTGTAGCCAAAGCTGGACCCGCGCTCGCACAGTATCAACCGATCATTACCGGCTTCTTCACACTTGGTGAGGATGTGCTGCATTTCCTGCGGCGCCAGGAACTGCGCCTTCTTGATATTGATCACGGCCTTGGTTTTAGCCATGGCAACCACCAGATCCGTCTGGCGCGACAGGAAGGCCGGCAACTGGATGATGTCGCAGACCTCGGCCACCGGCGCGGCCTGATGCACCTCGTGAACGTCAGTAATCACCGGCACATTGAAGGTGCGCTTGATCTCCTCGAAGATCTTCAGTCCCTCTTCCATGCCGGGGCCACGGAAGGAGTTGATCGAGGAGCGATTGGCCTTGTCGAAACTGGCCTTGAATACGTAGGGAATACCCAGTTTGCTGGTTACTTCCACATACGTCTCGCAAATACGCATCGCCAGATCGCGGGACTCGAGTACGTTCATGCCACCGAACAGCACAAAGGGCTTGTCGTTGGCGATGTCGATGGTGCCGACCTGCACTGTCTTCTGGGTCATCGGTAGTCCTCAGGCCTTGGCCTTGTCCGCCTTTTGGGCCAGCGCCGCATTAACGAAACCACTGAACAAGGGGTGGCCATAACGTGGCGTAGAAGTGAATTCCGGGTGGAACTGGCACGCTACAAACCACGGGTGGTCGCCCACTTCGATGACCTCAACCAGCGCGCCATCAACCGAGCGGCCGGTAACCTTGAGACCACCTGCCTGCAGTTCGGGCAACAGATTATTGTTGACCTCGTAGCGGTGGCGATGACGCTCGACAATGACGTCCTTGCCGTAGCATTCATGGGCAAGCGAGCCGGGTTCCAGTGCGCATTCCTGCCCGCCGAGGCGCATGGTGCCGCCCAGATCAGAGGCTTCATCGCGTAATTGCTTGTCGCCAGTGGCGGTCTGCCACTCGGTAATCAGGCCCACCACCGGATGGGTGCTGGTCTTGTCGAATTCGGTGGAGTTGGCGTCATTCCAGCCAAGTATGTGCCGTGCATACTCGATCACTGCCACCTGCATGCCGAGACAGATGCCCAGATAGGGGATCTTGTTCTCGCGGGCATAGCGCACGGTGGCAATCTTGCCCTCCACGCCGCGCTGGCCGAAGCCGCCCGGCACCAGAATGGCATCCACATCCGCAAGCAGCTCAGTGCCCTTCAGTTCGATGTCTTCTGAATCGATATAGCGCAGGTTGACCTTGGTTCGACTCTGGATGCCGGCATGACTGATGGCTTCGATCAGCGACTTGTAAGCTTCCAGCAGCTCCATGTACTTGCCGACCATGGCGATGGTCACTTCCTTGTCCGGATACAGCTTGGCATCGACCACGCGATCCCATTCGGACAGGTCAGCCTGGCGACATTCCAGGCCAAAGCGTTCGACCACAATATCGTCCAGTCCCTGCGCATGCAGGGCGGATGGAATACGGTAGATACTGTCGAGGTCTTCCAGGCCGATCACCGCGCGTTCTTCCACGTTGGTGAACAGCGCGATCTTGCGGCGCGAGGACAGATCAATCGGGTGATCGGAGCGGCAGATCAGCACGTCAGGCTGCAAGCCAATGGAGCGCAGCTCCTTGACCGAGTGCTGGGTCGGCTTGGTCTTGGTCTCACCGGCAGTCGCGATATACGGCACCAGCGTCAGATGCATGAGCATGGCGCGCTTGGCACCCACTTCAATGCGCAGCTGACGGATCGCCTCGAGGAACGGCTGGGATTCGATATCGCCGACGGTACCGCCAATCTCCACCATGGCCACGTCGGCATCGCCGGCGCCCTTGATGATGCGATCCTTGATTTCGTCGGTGATGTGCGGAATCACCTGGATGGTCGCGCCGAGATAGTCACCGCGCCGCTCCTTGCGCAGAACGTGTTCATACACGCGGCCAGCGGTGAAGTTATTGGCGCGGGTCATGGTCGCGTTAATGAAGCGCTCATAATGGCCCAGATCGAGATCGGTCTCGGCGCCGTCATGGGTGACAAAGACTTCACCGTGCTGGAAGGGACTCATGGTGCCCGGATCCACATTGATATAGGGATCGAGCTTGAGCATGGTGACCTTCAGTCCCCGCGCTTCAAGGATCGCCGCCAATGATGCCGAGGCGATGCCCTTACCCAATGAAGATACAACACCACCCGTGACGAAGATGTAGCGCGTCATGAAAAACCCGTAGATTGAACTGTTAGGCGGTCGCGACCGCAGGGAATCGAAGGGAGACCAAAGTCTCGTCAAGATGGGAAGTCAGGATACCAGACGCCCCCGGTTTGCTCAATCCGAAAGCACCGACTCTGGCAGGCCCCACAGCTTCGCCACGCGGGACCTCAGGGTAGCGACACCTGCGCGGCTGGCTGCCATTCGAGTCGCCAGCCAGATTGATCGTCGTTGACGCTGAACGCCTCGGCATTCCAGCGCCCGGCCACCGACACCAGCTCACCGTCACAAAACAATAACGGCACCGCAGGACGCAACCACGCAGGGATACCCGCTTCCTGAAACAGTTGCTTGAGCGACCGATGGGGTCGCCCGGTCAGCTTGAGACGTTCACCACCCTGGCGGTAACCAATATGCCAGTTACCCGGACGATAGCTGATGCCGCCCTGGGCCTGCCGCATGCACAACACACCGTTACCACCGGCCAGCAGCGTATCGCCGAACGCCGCCAACGGCTGCGACACGCCGGCAGCAACACCGGTGATCGGTTGCTGCCACAGGTGTCCGGCGGAGCGACGCAGCTGATAATCGTCAATCTGCACCACGGGCTGGCTGTCGTCTGCCGCGCCGAGCTGATCGAGCACCGCGGCAGACTGCCGATGGTCGGGCGTGCGCTTGCCATGCAGCTGCAACCAGTAGCGCAGCAGGTTGTTCTGCCGGGCTGGAGACAGCGATAGCAGTACATCAAGCTGTAACGCCGACCAGGGCTGTAACCAGGGATCTGCAGCGCATAGCTGCGCGCGCTCAAGGTCCTCGGCCGCCCGCTCATCGAGCAGACTGTTGGCCTCGGCCACATGCTCAACCAGGCGCATCAGACTGGCATCCACCATCGGCCAATGCTGACGCAATACCGGCAATATTTGATGTCGCAGAGTAGTACGAGCGAACCGTGCGTCGGTATTTGCCGGATCGTCAATCCAGCGCAGTGCCTGCTGCTGAGCCCAGACCTCGAGCTCGCTGCGGGGCCAGCCAAGCAGCGGCCGGAATAACTGACCGCTTCCCAGCTGGCGGCGGGGCGGCATGCCGGTCAACCCGCGCAAGCCAGTGCCTCGCACGAGACGAAACAAGAGTGTCTCCAGCTGATCATCCAGATGATGCGCCAGCAACAACACATCCTCCGGCCCGATGAGCGAGGCGAAAGCCTCATAGCGCGCGTTGCGCGCAGCGGCTTCGATGCTGGCACCCGGCTCGAGCTGGACGTGTTTGATGTGCAGTGAAATATTGCGCAGGGCGCATTGCTGCTCGCAATGCTCAACCCATTTATCGGCAAGCGGATGTAGGCCGTGGTGCACATGAATGGCGACCACGGGGGGTAGAGAGTGAATCTTGCCCAGCTGCGTCAGCGCCTCGAGCAACACCATCGAGTCCAGACCGCCAGACAGCCCCAGCCACCAGACCGGAGCTTGCGCGCAGTGCGCCAATTGCTCATGCAGCGCCTGCGGGGTGAACATGATTACTTGATGCCGAAAGCCATCAGGCGATCATAACGGCTGTCGAGTAACGCCTCGGGCGAATAATTATCCAGCGCCGCCAGCTCAGCGAGCAACTGCGCCTTGATCCGCGCTGCCATTTCCTCCGGCTGGCGATGTGCCCCACCCAACGGCTCAGGGATCAGATTATCCACCAGACCCAGCTCCTTCAGGCGCGCAGCGGTGATGCCCATGGCTTCGGCGGCTTCAGCAGCCTTCTCGGACTTCTTCCACAGAATCGACGCACAACCCTCGGGCGAAATCACCGAATACGTCGAATACTGCAGCATCATCAACCGGTCACAGACGCCAATTGCCAGCGCCCCACCCGATCCGCCTTCGCCAATCACCGTCGATATGATAGGCGTCTTCAGGCGCGACATGATCTGCAGGTTCCAGGCGATCGCCTCACTTTGGCCGCGCTCTTCAGCATCGATGCCCGGATAGGCGCCGGGGGTGTCGATGAACGTCAGAATGGGCATCTTGAAGCGTTCTGCCAACTGCATCAGGCGGCAGGCCTTGCGATAGCCCTCTGGCTTGGGCATACCGAAGTTGCGGCGGACCTTCTCTTTTACCGCGCGGCCTTTCTGGTGACCGATAACCATAACCGGGCGGTCATCCAGACGTGCCATACCGCCGACAATCGCCGCGTCATCCGCGAAATGCCGGTCGCCGTGCATTTCTTCGAAATCGGTAAAGATGTGCTGAATATAATCCAGCGTGTAGGGACGCTGCGGATGCCGCGCCATTTGCGCGACCTGCCAGCTGGACAGATTGGAGAAGATGCTCTCGGTGAGCGACTTGCTCTTGTCCTGAAGCCGGGTGATCTCATCGGTGATATTCAGCGAATTATCAGTACCGACCAATCTCAGCTCTTCAATCTTGGCCTGCAGATCGGCAATGGGGTGTTCAAATTCAAGGTAATTCTGACTTTTGCTCATAGGCGTACATCATCCGCGTGGCCCATGCTGGGCATTCAATTTTTTGCGTTACCTTACGGGAATGCCTGACCTGCGTCGAGCAGGCCGGCGGCCGAGGTCGCGGTTATCTGTAGTGCAAAGAGACGCTGTCTTTTCCCAACTGGTCACGCAGACTCTGGACCAGCTCGTCTGCGGGTTCAACTTTCCAGTTATCTCCCAATTTGAGCAGCGCAGTAGCGTCGCAACGCTGAAAATCGATGGTGACCGCACAACCCCCTTTGTGTTTCTGTAGCAGTCCGGCCAGATGTGACAGGCAATCGGGGCCGTGCCGCTGCGTATCCATCCTGATACGGACGCTGTCTAGCAGGTTGGTGCGCGCATCCTCCAGACTCATGACGCGCTTGGCACGCATGCGCAGTCCACCGGAGAAATCATCCTGGGCGACCTCGCCTTCCACCACCAGCAAGGCATCCTTCTGCAACAGTGACTGGGCGGCCTGGAACGCCTCCGCAAATAGCGAAACCTCAATGCGGGCGGAACGGTCATCCAGCGTCACAAAACCGACCTTGTCACCGCGCTTGCTCTTCATCACCCGCAGATCAAATACCAGGCCTGCAATAGTCTGACTCTCGCGAGAGGGTTTAAGGTCAATAATTCGCTGGCGGGCAAACCGCCGCACTTCTTTCTCGTACTCGTCGATCGGGTGACCCGTCAGATACAGGCCGAGGGTTTCCTTTTCCCCGCGCAGACGCTCCTTGAAGCTCCACTCGCGCACTTTGCGATAATGCTCGAACACATCACGATCGGCGGAAGGTCCGAGTAACTCGCCAAACAGGTCGTCGTGTCCACTGCTTGCGCTCTTTGCAGTCTGTTCGGCTGCCGCCATCGCCTCTTCCATGGCTTCGGCCAACGCCGCACGGTTACGATCCACCTGCTTGAGATAGACCGCCTGTTCGGTATCAAAGAATGGACCCATCGAATCCAGTGCGCCGCTACGGACCAGTGCGTCCATCACCCGCTTGTTGATCCGCTTGAGATCCACCCGTGCACAGAAATCAAACAGATCGGTGAAGGGCCCACCGGCGCGGCGAGTCTGCACGATGGTTTCCACCGGCCCTTCGCCCACGCCCTTGATAGCGCCGAGACCATAAACCACCGCGCCCGATTCATCTACCGTGAACTTGTACTCCGACAGGTTGACGTCCGGCGACTTCATCCGCAGCTTCATGCTGCGACACTCTTCGATCAGCGTGACGACCTTGTCGGTATTGTGCATATCTGCCGACAACACCGCGGCCATGAAGGCAGCCGGATGGTGCGCCTTGAGCCAGGCGGTCTGATAGGAGACCAGACCATAGGCCGCCGAGTGCGATTTGTTGAAACCGTAGCCGGCAAACTTTTCCACCAGGTCAAATATATTACCCGCCAGATCGGCGCTGATGCCGTTGTTCGTACAACCCTCAAGGAAGATCGTCCGCTGCTTGTCCATCTCCTCGGGCTTTTTCTTGCCCATTGCCCGGCGCAGCATGTCCGCACCGCCGAGGGTGTAGCCGGCCATCACCTGCGCAATCTGCATCACCTGTTCCTGATACAGGATGATGCCGTAAGTGGGCTTCAGTACCGGCTCGAGGCCCGCATACTGATAATTCGGGTGTGGGTAGGAGACGATCTCGCGTCCATGCTTACGGTTGATGAAGTCATCGACCATGCCCGATTGCAGCGGACCCGGACGAAACAATGCCACCAGGGCGATCAGGTCCTCCAGACAGTCGGGTTTGAGCTTCTTGATCAGCTCCTTCATGCCGCGGGATTCAAGCTGGAAGACCGCGGTGGTCTCGGCCTTTTGCAGCATGCGGTAGGTCGGCGCATCATCCAGCGGGATGAAGTCAATATTGAGCGGCTCCAGGCCGTTCTTGGCCTGCTCGCGGTTGATGGTGTCCATCGCCCAATCGATAATCGTCAGCGTACGCAGCCCCAGGAAGTCGAACTTCACCAGACCGGCCGCCTCCACATCATCCTTGTCGAACTGGGTCACCAGGCCGGCACCGGCTTCGTCGCAGTACAGCGGCGCGAAATCGGTCAGCTTGGTCGGCGCGATCACCACGCCCCCAGCGTGCTTGCCGACGTTCCGGGTGATGCCCTCCAACTTGCGCGCCATGTCCCAGATTTCCTGGGCTTCCTCGTCCGCAGCCAGAAATTCGCGCAGGATTTCTTCCTGCTCGAAGGCCTTGGCCAGCGTCATGCCGACTTCGAAGGGGATCATCTTCGACAGCTTATCGGCCAGGCCGTAGGACTTGCCCTGCACACGCGCCACGTCCCGCACTACCGCCTTGGCGGCCATGGTGCCGAAGGTAATGATCTGGGATACCGCATCGCGACCATAGGTTTCAGCTACATAATCGATGACGCGGTCGCGCCCTTCCATGCAGAAGTCGATATCGAAGTCGGGCATGGAAACCCGCTCGGGGTTCAGGAAGCGTTCGAACAGCAGGTCATAGGCGAGCGGGTCAAGGTCGGTGATCAGCAACGCGTAAGCCACCAGCGAGCCTGCCCCCGACCCCCGGCCAGGCCCAACCGGCACGCCATTGCCCTTGGCCCACTTGATGAAGTCCATCACGATCAGGAAGTAACCGGGAAAGCCCATCTGGTTGATGATGTCGAGCTCGAAGTTCAGTCGGTCCACATAGACCTGACGGCGCGCATCGTAGTCATCGCTATCCGGCGGCAGTATCAGTTTGAACCGCTCTTCCAGACCTTCGAAGGACACCTGACGGAAGTACTCCTCGATGGTCAAGCCTGCCGGAATGGGGAATTCCGGCAGAAAGTAGGTGCCTAGCTGTACATCGATGTTGCAGCGCGTGGCGATCTCGACGCTGTTTTCGAGTGCTTCAGGAATGTCCGAGAACAACTCGGCCATTTCTGCCGGCGTCTTCAGATACTGCTCTTCGCTGTACTGGCGGACCCGGCGTGGATCGTCCAGCGCTCGCCCTTCACCGATACAGACGCGTGTTTCGTGAGCTTCATAATCCTCGCGCTTGAGGAACCGCACGTCATTGGTGGCAACAACCGGGCAATCCAGTCGCGTCGCCAGCGCAACGGCTGCATGCACATGTTCTTCATCGTTGCGACGACTAGTGCGCTGCAACTCAAGGTAGAAGCGCCCGGGGAACACCCCCATCCAGAAGCTGAGCAATTCATCGGCTTCATGCGGATTGTTGGACAGCAGCGCCTGGCCGATCTCACCTTCCTTCGCGCCGGACAGCGCAATGACGCCTTCGCTGGCTTCAGCGATCCACTCGCGGCGAATGGTAACCAGGCCATTCTTCTGCCCTTCGGTATACCCACGCGAGATCAGTTCGGTGAGGTTGCGGTAACCCGGCCGATCCATAGACAGCAGGGTCATGCGGGTCAGACTGCTCTCGTCATCGCGGCCCACCAGCCAGATATCCACGCCCGAAATCGGCTTGATGCCTGCACCCATGGAGGCCTTGTAAAATTTCACCAGGCTGCACATGTTGTTCTGATCGGTGACTGCCACAGCCGGCATCCCACCCTCGCCCACCGCTTTGATCAACGGTTTGATTCTGACCAGACCATCCACGAGGGAATATTCACTGTGGACGCGCAGATGGACGAAGGAGAAGCTCATTGGTAATCCTGTTTCAGAAGCGGACGGCAAGAGAGCGATTGTAACGGTGGGGGGCGAATCGAGCCAGCGACCTTGGGTCTGGTTTGTCTATCGATGTTCTGCCTCTTATTTCCGCATTCAAGATCGCCGGAGACTTGAAGGTGTGTTTGGGGAGCCAGTCGCTCGCTCCACATCCGCGCCGGATTCCGCAAGACGCCGTGAACCCGTCCCTGGGGGCTTGACGAAAACTTCCCTGTTTTCAACACTTGCTCCATCCGGCACGGATGCGGGCTCGATCAAGCATCGGTGTGGCTAGAAGCATCAAAACCATCAGCCGCACGAAACCAATTCCCCCCTTGGTCAAAGGGGGGCTAGGGGGGATTTAAGCCCTGCGGCAGACGCATCGACCAGGCATCAAGCGCTCGAAACAGCCGTCCTGAAGCCAAGCGCCCGCAAGTTAATCAAATCTTCCTCGCGGCAGCTAACCCCGGATTTACGCCGGAACCAGACTCATCTGTTTCGCGGTCGCGTGAAGATGTGATTTGATATCTGGAGCGGGTCGCCCACCAGCTGCCAGGGTTGCGCAAGACGCCGTGAACCCATCCATGGGGGCTTGGTGAAAACATCCCTGTTTTCAACACTTGCTCCACCCTGACAGCCGGCAGGCTCGGTCGAGCATCCGCGTGATGCGGAGAATAAACCTGGTTTGGGGTGTGCCATCCGGCAACTCAAATATTGATGCGAAGCGAGGCGGCGGGGTTGCGCTGACCGTTTGATGACATGGATGTCATCAGCGAGCTTACAGGGACGTACCTGCAGCGTGTCGGCGCGGCCCTGTCGCCTCGCGCAAGCTCACTCGGTGAATCAGCCAACCAAATCGGTAGCTTCAGATTCCACAGTCAACAACTCGGCGCAAGCATTCTGCAATGAAGACGGCACCACTAGGTCGAGTGCCTCACGCACTGGCGCAAACGATCGTCGATGTATCTCGGTGGCACCCAGCTCTTTCAAGGCAGCCAGATGCTGCACAGTGGGGTAGCCCTTGTTCTGGGCGAGGCCGTAGCCGGGATAGAGCAGGTCCATTTCGACCAGTTCTCGATCGCGCGCGACTTTCGCCAGGATAGACGCGGCGGCGATCGCCGGCACCCGGCTGTCACCCTTGATCACCGGCTCGCTGGGCATGGGCAGGATCGGACAGCGATTGCCGTCGACCAGCACGCGGTCCGGGCGGACCGACAAGCCTGCTACGGCGCGCTGCATGGCGAGCATGGTGGCGTGGAGGATGTTGAGCTCGTCGATTTCCTCGACTTCCGCGCGAGCAATGCACCAGGCCACTGCACGCTCCTGGATCAACGGGAAGAGTGCTTCGCGGCGGGCTTCGGTAAGCTTTTTGGAATCGTTCAGGCCTTCGATCGGGTTCAGCGGATCGAGTATGACTGCCGCGGTGACAACTGCACCACAGAGCGGTCCGCGTCCGACCTCGTCGACGCCAGCGGTGATTTCGCCCTCTGAAATAATCCAGTCCATCACGATCTGATTCATGCCAACTTGCCCTTTTGTTTCAACAGCTCTATCACTGCCTCGGCCGCGGAATGATCTGCATCGCGGCGCAGCATCTGGTGCAGCTTCATGAACTCCGCCTGGGTCTCCTCACGCTCAAGCGTCGGCCCCAGCCGTTCCAGTAATGCAGCGCCCATAGCCTCGGGGCTTGCGTCGTCCTGTAGAAATTCCGGGACCACTTCCCTTTTCGCCAACAGGTTGGGAAGCGACACATGCCCAACCCGAACCAGGCGTTTGAGTATCCGAAAGGTTAACCCAGCCATGCGGTAGGCGACCACCATGGGCCGTTTGAACAGCATGGCTTCAAGTGTTGCCGTTCCTGAGGCGATCAACACCGCGTCGCAGGCAGCGAGTACCTCATGGGCCTGACCGTCGAGCAAGGTGAGCGGCAGATTCAGGCCGCTTTCGGCGATGATATTCTGCATCTGACTTTTACGCTCAGGACTCGCGCAGGGCATGATAAAACGCAACTGGGGTTGGCGCTCAAGGCACCAGGCGGCGGTCTGCAGGAACAACAGGCCGAGCTTGCGCAACTCCCCGTTACGACTACCCGGCATCAGCGCAACGACTCGCATCTCCTCGTCCAGACCCAGCGTGCTGCGCGCGGCGGCTCTATCCGGCTGCAACGGGATCTGATCGGCCAGCGTGTGGCCTATGCAACGTACCGCGACGCCGTGACGCTGATAAACCTCTTCCTCGAACGGAAACAGGGTGAGCATCAGGTCAGTGGATTTGCGGATACCCAGTACGCGTTTCTCGCGCCAGGCCCATACCGAGGGGCTGACGTAATGCACGGTGGGAATGCCCGCCTCTCGCAGCCGCAGCTCTACGCCCAGGGCAAAGTCGGGCGCGTCGATACCAATGAACACATCCGGCTGCTGCTCTTTTAGCCACTCGACGAGATCCTTGCGGATGCGCAGCAACTCTCGCAATCTGCCCAGCACCTCAACCAGCCCCATGACCGACAGCCGCTCCATCGGCACCCGGCTGTGCATGCCTTCGGCAATCATGCGTGGCCCACCGATGCCAATGAACTGCGCATCCGGGTAGTGCTGTTTGAGCGCCCGCATCACCCCCGCTCCGAGGGTGTCGCCGGAGGCTTCACCGGCAACCAGGGCAATACGTAAGGGGGCTTTTCCGGGAGAGGCTGAGCCGACCATGATCAGCGGGTAATGCCGCGGGTCGCCGCCAGAATGGAATCGCGATAGAGCGCGACCTCAGGAAAGGTGTTCGCGCTTTCTTCGATATTCTTCAACGCTTCCTGCAAGGTCAGGCCCTGGCGGTATACCTGCTTGTAGGCGCGGCGCAAGGCAGTCACCACCTCCGGCTGATAGCCGCGACGACGCATACCTTCGAAATTCATGCCGTGTGCGCTGGCCGGATTGCCACCCACCATGACGAAAGCGGGAATATCCTTGAACACGGCGCTGTTGGCCGCACTCATTGACCAGGCACCGATCTGGCAGAACTGGTGGACGGTCGTGTAACCGCCCAGTATGACCCCATCACCGACGTGCACATGGCCAGCGATGGTCGCATTGTTGGCCATGATGATGTTGTTGCCGACCACACAATCATGCGCCACGTGAACATAGGCCATCAGCAGATTATGGCTGCCAATGCTGGTGACGCCGCGATCCTGGACGGTGCCGCGATGGAGCGTACAACCCTCACGGATGACGTTGTGGTCGCCGATTTCCAGACGGGTTGCTTCGCCCTTGTACTTCATGTCCTGACAGTCTTCACCCACAGAGGCGAACTGGAATATCCGGTTCGCCTTGCCGATTGTCGTTGGACCCTTGATCACTACGTGCGGACCAATGACCGTGCCGGCGCCAATTTCGACGTCGGGACCAATAAAGGTCCAGGGGCCAACCTCAACGTCATCGGCGAGCCTGGCAGCAGGATCGACAATGGCCTGGGGGTGAATACCAGTCATACCTTATGTTCCGCGCAAATGATTTCCCCTGAGCAGGCTTCCTTGCCGTCCACCGTCGCACGGCAGGCAAACTTCCAGATCCCGCGGCGATTACTCAGATGCTGTGCTTCGAGCATCAGCTGGTCGCCTGGTACCACTGGCTGACGGAAGCGTAGCTTGTCGGTGCCAACGAAGTAATAGAGGGTTCCTTCATCGCTTTTCACGTTCATCATCTTGAACCCAAGCAGTCCAGCAGCCTGGGCCATGGCCTCAATAATCAACACGCCGGGCATGATCGGGTGCTGTGGAAAATGACCATTGAAGAAAGGTTCATTGACCGAGACATTCTTGTACGCACGGATTTTTCTCGCCTCGAGATCCAGCTCCACCACCCGATCTACCAGCAAAAACGGGTAGCGGTGGGGCAGGTATTCTCGTATTTCATTGATATCCATTAATTTGCATGCCTTGCAGTAATAATTGAGCGCATCCGCGCTGATCAGGATTCAGATGAACCCGAAGTCCCTGGGGTCACCGCAATCAGCTCTTTTTCAAGCTGTTGCACACGCTTGAACATGGAATCCAGCTGCCGGAAGCGTGCGGCGCACTTTCTCCATTCAGCTGCTGGCTGGATTGCGGTACCGGAGGAATAGGCGCCCGGCTCGGTAACCGAACGGGTCACCATTGTCATGCCACTGATGAAAACGTTGTCACATATCTCGATGTGCCCCACCATCCCGACGCCACCGGCAATGGTGCAATACTTGCCGATCCGCGTGCTTCCGGAAATCCCGACACAGGCCGCAATAGCCGTGTGATCGCCGATCTGCACGTTGTGCGCGATCTGAATCTGGTTATCGAGCTTTACGCCGTTTCCGATAGAGGTACTGGACAGGGCACCCCGGTCGATCGTGGTATTGGCCCCGACTTCAACATCATCGCCGATGACCACGCCGCCAATCTGCGCAATTTTTTGCCACTGACCCTGATGATTGGCAAACCCGAACCCCTCAGAGCCAATGACTGCGCCGCCCTGGATCGACACGCGCTCACCGATAATCACGTCGTGATACAGCGTTACCCGCGGGCCCAGCCAACCGCCCTTGCCTATCTTGCTGCGGGCACCCACATAGCAGAGTGCTTCGACTGTCACCCCGGCACCAATCACAGCACCGGCATCGATCACCGCCCCCGGACCAATCGACGCGCCCGGATCCACCTGCGCATCTTCGGCGACAAAGGCCGAAGGATGGACGCCAGGTGCCCGGCGTGGCTTGGGATCGAAGTGATGGGATATACGGGCGTACGCCAGGTAGGGATCGTCGACAACCAATGCATTGCCGCTGAAATCCGTAGCGTCAGCCTCTTTGAGCAATACAGCCTCTGCCTGGGTCGTCCCGAGCATCTTGCGGTAACGGCTGTTAGCGAGAAAGCTTAACTGACCGGGACCGGCATCCTGCAGCGTCGCCAGTCCGTGAATAATGCGTTCGCCATTTCCCACCAAGCGCGCGCCAAGCGTTTCGGCGAGGCGCGCGAGAGTGACTTCAGTCATGACTGCCTCAACGGTTCAGGCGTTCGATCACCTGACGGGTGATGTCAAATTCAGGCTTGACGTCAACCACGGCGCTGCGGTCGATGACCAGATCGTAGTTACCCGAGTTGAGAACTTCTTCAACAGCCTTATCCAGCTTGGGCTTGAGCGAATCAAGCATTTCGCGGTCCGCCGACGCCTTGGACTCGTTCAATTCCTTGGACTGGGTCTGGAACTCACGGGCCTTCTGACGAAATTCAAGCTCAAGCTTTTCAAGCTCGGTCTGATTCAGCTTCTCGCCATCGCGCTTCATGCGCTCCTGCAAACGCTTGGCTTCCGCCTCGAGGTTACGCAGACGTTGGAGCTGGGTGCCGAACTTCTTCTCGGCATCGGCGGAATACTTCTTGGCATCATCCGACTCGAGCAACGCCATCTGATAATCCAGTACCGCTATTTTCATTTCTGCCATGGCCGGAAAAGAGGCCATGGCCATGACTGATATTACGACAACACTGAGAAACTTACGCACTTGACCTACTCCTGGTTATGCTTGGTTTGAGCCGACTTAGAATGTCTGGCCCAGAGTGAATTGGAAGAACTGGGTATCATCTTCGGATTCGTCATTGATTGCCCTACCGAGACTGAAGCCGAGCGGACCGAGCGCGGTCAGCCAGGAAAGGCCGACACCGGCACTGTAGCGAATCTCGCCTGCATCGATATCGCCGCAGCCAGGATTCTCTGCTCCGCCTTCGAACTCCAGATTCGTGGTCGAACAGTTGGTATCGAATACGTTACCGGCATCGAGAAACAGCACGGTGCGTAGCGAGCGTTGATCTTCAACGAAGGGCACCGGGAAGATAAGCTCGGCGCCACCGGTGATTTTCACATTACCACCAAACGGCAGGTGGTCCTTGTCTGGATCGTTGACGTTTGGCGTGCTTCGCGGACCGAGCGAGTTATCGCGGAAGCCGCGTACAGAGCCGATGCCCCCGGCATAGTAATGCTCATAGAAAGGCACCAGCGTCGTTGAGCCATAGCTCTCCGCATAGCCAAGGTTGGTATGCAGTCGCAGCGTCAGGCTGTCAGACATCGGGAAGAACTTCTGTCCACGGTAATCAATCTTGTAGAACGACAGGTCACTACCAGGAATGGTCGTCTCAAGACCCAGCGACTGGGATGAACCACGGTCCGGGAAGACGCCACGGTTCAAGGTCGATTGCGACCAGGAGGCATTGAACTTGAAGTTGGTGAACGAAGTGCCTTCGGTGTTCAGGAAGTTCTGAATCTCGTTAACCGTATAGATACCTTCCTTGATATCGTCCTTCTGCGCGCTCAGGCCGAAGGACAGGCGCGAGGTATCGCTGATCGGATAGCCGATGTTGAAGCCGCCACCGTAGGAGTCCACCGCGTAGCTGGTGAACTCATAGTTCAGCTCGTCATAGTCAGTAGTCCGATAGAAAGCGTTATAGCCGAGACTCACGCCGTCAGCGGTGAAGTACGGGTTCATGAAGCCGAACGACAGAGCGGACTGATATTCAGAACGGTTCGCGCTGAAGCTGACGCGGTTACCCGAACCGAAGAAGTTGTTCTGACTGATCGAGCCACCCAGGATCAGACCCGTGCCCTGGGCAAAACCGACGCTGGCGGTGATCGAGCCGGAGGGCTGTTCTTCCACCGAGTAATTCACGTCAATCAGATCTTCTGAGCCGGGTACCGGAACAGTTTCGACGTCGACCGTCTTGAAGAATCCGAGCCGCTCGAGGCGCACCTTGGAGTCATCAATCAGGTGGGTAGACGCCCAACCGCCTTCCATCTGGCGCATTTCACGACGCAAGACCTCATCGTCAGTCTTGGTATTGCCGCGGAAGTTGATGCGATTGACGTAGGCACGGCTACCCGGGTCGACGACAAAGGTCACCGATACGGTCTGGTCGTCCTCGTTGATCTCGGGAATGCCGTTGACGTTGGCAAAGGTGTACCCCTCATTGCCCAGACGCCGGCTGATCAAGTCAGAACTCGCGGTCATGACCTGACGCGAAAACACCTGGCCAGGCTCGACCAGCAACAGTTTGTTAATTTCTTCCTCGTCGACCACCAGATCACCTGACAGCTTGACCTCATCGACCGTGAAGCGCTCGCCTTCATCGATGTTAACGGTGATGTAGACGTTCTGCTTGTCCGGGGTAATGGATACCTGGGTCGAGGCCACATTCATATTGATGTAGCCACGATCCAGATAGTACGACCGCAGGCGTTCCAGATCGCCGGACAGTTTTTCCCGAGAATACTTGTCGTCGTTGCGGAAGAACGACAACCAGCCGGTCGAGCTCAGCTCGAACAGGTTAACCAGGTCATCGGTTGGATATACGCTGTTACCCACGATGTTCACGTGTTTGATCGAGGCAACCGAGCCTTCATCCACGATGATCTTCAGCGAGACACGGTTGCGCGGCTCGGCGACGACCTCGGTCTCGATATCGGCAGAATAACGGCCCTGCGCGACGTACTGGCGCAACAACTCGTTGCGTACGCCCTCGAGCGTCGCCTGCTGGAATATCTCGCCTTCGGCAAGACCAGCCATGGTCAGGCCGTTGAGCAGATCTTCACTCTTGATCGCCTTGTTACCTTCGAGTTCGATGGACGAGATCGATGGCCGCTCGACGAGCGTGATAACCAGTACGTCATCATCGCGGCCAAGCCGGATATCTTCAAAGAAACCGGTACGGAATAGGGAGCGTGAAGCCTCGACCAGCTCTGGGTCATCGACCTCATCACCAATGTTGAGGGGCAGCGCGGCAAATACGCTGCCAGCTGACACACGCTGCAACCCATTGACGCGAATATCGGAGATCCGGAAAGCATCGGCAAAAACTTCCGGCGCCAGGAGTGTCATCAGTAGCGCGGGCAATAGGTAACGTTTCATGAAATCCGTTCTGACTAACTGTTTATAAATTATCTGCCGCGTACGACAGCTCGAGTAGCTGTACTTAGAACCTGACATCCCCGCCTATGCTGCGGCAAACCTCACCGCGCACGGCTTTCTATTCCAGATTCTTCGCGGGATTCCTGATCATCCGCCCAGCCGGCTGATGTCGTTATAGATGGCAAACACCATCACGCCCACAATCAACGTCAAGCCGATCTGCAACCCCCAGGCCTGAATTCGTTCGGACAGCGGCTTGCCCCTGACCCATTCGGCTGTGTAGTAAACCAGATGCCCACCATCGAGCACAGGGATAGGCAGCAGATTCAACACTCCCAGACTGATACTCAGATAAGCGATGAAATTCAGAAAGCTTTCCGGACCGGACTTGGCTGAAGCGCCCGCCACTTTAGCAATGGTTATCGGGCCACTCAAGTTTTTTGCCGAGACCAGCCCGGTAACCATTTTCTTCAAGGAATCGAGGGTCAGTACCGTCATGTCCCAGGTCTTGTTGACCGCGACGGGGATTGCCACCAATGGATTGTATTCGATGGTACGGATCATGCGATCCGGCCACTCAAAGGCAGCCACACCCGCACCGATGAAACCGATTTGCCGGTCCTCCACCTCGCGCACCGCCGGCGTGACCTCGAGCGATAGTCGTTCGCCGTCACGCTGTACTTCGACCGTCAGAGGCTCGCCCGCGCTGGCTTGAATGGCCGGCACTACCTGGCGCACCCAGTCGTTAACCGGCTGACCATTGATCGTCAGGATCAGATCGCCGTTGCGTAAGCCCGCCGCGTAGGCTGCGCCATCGGCGCTCACCTCGCCCAGCAGCGGTGTGATTTCAGGTTGCCAGCTGGTCAGTCCCAGTGCGCTGATCGGATCTGGCTGGTCGGCGCCACGCAACCAATCCTGTAGCTCAAGCGTATAACGCTGCGTAACACTGCTGCCCTCTTCCTTGCCGAGCAACTGCAACTGCCCACTTTCACCTAGCCGCCGAATCAGCTGCAGATTGACATCGTGCCAGCTTTGCGTTTTCGCGCCATCAATTTCTATGACTTCCAGACCTTCACTCAAGCCTGCCCGCGCGGCAACGCTGTCCGGGGTGACCGGCCCCAGAACCGGCGCGACCGTCGTCACGCCCAACACAGCGATGAGCCAGAAGGCTACGATTGCCAGCAGAAAATTGGCGATAGGACCGGCCGCGACCACCGCGATGCGCTGCTTTACGTCCTTGCGGTTAAACGCCTGATCCAGCTCGGCGGGGTCAACGGGGCCTTCACGCTCATCCAGCATCTTGACGTAACCGCCAAGGGGGATGGCGGCGATAACGTACTCAGTGCCGCGCTTATCGTGCCAGCGGAACAGTGCGCTGCCGAAGCCCACGGAAAACCGCAACACTTTGACGCCACAGCGCCGGGCGACCCAGAAGTGACCATATTCATGAATGGTAACCAGGAGACCAAGGGCTACGATGGTAGCAAGCAGGGTGAAAAGCAGATCCATTTAACGCCTCTTTCGGAGGTTCCGCTTGCGCGGACGGCTCCGGTTCAATCTTTGAGGGCCAACCAGTTAGCTGCGTGTTGCCGCGCCAGACGGTCGGCCTGCAGAACATGCTCCAGATCCCGCACCGGCTCGCAAGCCTGGCGACTCAGGGTGTGCTCGATAATAACAGGGATCGAGGTAAAGCCAATGCGTCGTGCCAGAAAGGCTTCGACAGCAACCTCGTTGGCCGCGTTGAGGATAGCGCAGGCGGTGCCGCCCTCTTCAGCCGCCTGTCGGGCCAGGCGCAGGCAGGGAAAGCGCTCTGGATCGGGCGCTTCGAAGTCAAGCCGAGCGACGCTCAACAGGTCCAGCGGGCTCACGCCCGAGTCGATGCGCTCGGGCCAGGCCAGAGCATGGGCGATAGGCGTGCGCATATCGGGATTACCCATCTGAGCAAGCACCGAGCCGTCGGCGTAATCCACCAACGAATGCACCACACTTTGCGGGTGGACCACAATTTCCACCTGGGAGGGTCGCGCATCAAACAACCAGCAGGCCTCGATCAGCTCAAGGCCCTTATTCATCATGCTGGCGGAATCCACCGAAATCTTCTGACCCATCGACCAGTTCGGATGAGCGCAGGCTTGCTCGGGGCTCACCCCTTCGAGTTCCTTACGACTGAATTCACGGAACGGGCCGCCGGAAGCGGTGAGCAGAATCCGCCGCACACCGACTTGCTGTAGCCCATCGGGGTACCGGCCGGGCATGCATTGAAAAATTGCATTGTGCTCGCTATCGATTGGCAGCAGCCGCGCGCCGGAGGTTTTCACGGCATCCATCAACAAGGCGCCGGCCATGACCAGCGCTTCCTTGTTGGCCAATAGCACCTTTTTGCCGGCGTGCGCCGCAGCCATTGTCGGCTGCAAACCTGCTGCTCCGACAATCGCCGCCATGACGGCATCAACCTGCTCATGTGCAGCCACCCAGGCCAGCGACTCGGCGCCGTGCAGCACATCGGTCAGCGAGCCTGCAGCCGACAGCCTGGCCTGCAAGGCCTGCGCCTGCGCCTGGTCAGCCACCACTGCGTATCGTGGCTGATGCGCCAGACACTGCTCGGCGAGCTCGCGCATGCGGCTGTGGCCGGTCAGTGCAAACACCTTATAGCGCTCTGAATGCCGGGCAATGACATCAAGGGTGCTGACACCGATTGAGCCGGTGGCACCCAGGACGCTGATCCAGGTCGGTTTCACCCGAGCGTGCTCCCAACAAACAGCCAGTACAGGGCAAAGATCGGAATAGCGGCAGTGAGACTGTCGACTCTGTCCATCACGCCGCCGTGGCCAGGCAACAGGTTACTGCTGTCCTTGAGTCCCTGCTCACGCTTGAACAGGCTTTCCGTGAGATCACCCACCACGGAGAATAATACGACCAGCAGCGCGCCGAGCAACCCCAGCAGCACCGAACGCAAATCCCATCCTAGGTAAATCAGGGCAACCAGGGTCAACAGCTGAGTCAGGGCTACACCACCGAGCAACCCTTCAACGGTTTTGCCTGGGCTCACGGCCGGACGCAGTTTGCGGCGACCCCAGGTCTTACCCGCGAAATAGGCTCCGATATCGGCAGCCCAGACCAGTATCATGGTCGCCACAATCAGCCATAACCCGTTGTCCTGAGCCTTCAGCCACACCAGGCCATACCAGGCAGGAAGCAACACCAGCAAGCCGAACAGTTGACCGATCATGGATCCGGCCCAGAGCCCACGGCCTCTGGGATAGCGCATCACCAGGATCGTAGCGATTAGCCACCAGCCTAGTGCGGGCAATAAGACGTACTGCGCAGGCCATTCGTCGCGATATAGCCCGGAGAGCAATAACGCCACGGCAATGGCATAGATAATTCGGCCGCTTTTGGAGGATTCGCCGCCAAGGCGGGCCCACTCCCAGGCGGCGAGCGTGACGATCCCACCGACGAACAGGGCAAACCAGCCACCGTCCAATAAAACAAACCCAGCAATGGCCAGCGGCGCAAGAATCACCGCGGTTATCACACGTTGCATCAGCATCAGGATTCCGCCGCGACTTGTTCGCTCGTTTTGCCGAAACGGCGCTGACGACTGGCGAAATCCGCCAATGCCCCGCGCATCGCTTCATGCTTGAAGTCCGGCCAGTACAGGTCGGAAAAATACAACTCGGCGTAAGCCAGCTGCCACAACAGGAAATTGCTGATACGCCGCTCACCGCCGGTGCGGATGCACAGGTCAGGCAGCGGCCACTCCGCCGTACTCAAGCGGGCCTGGAAATCATCTTCGGAAATTGCCGAGGGGTCCAACAGACCAGCAGCTGCATCGATAGCCAGCCCCCTGGCAGCCTGAGCCATGTCCCACTTGCCGCCATAATTGGCCGCGACCACCAATGTCATGCGCTGACCATCAGCGGTCAGCGCCTCGGCATCCGCCATGGCCCGCTGAAGTTCAGCCGAGAACCTGGAACGATCACCAATAAGGCGCAATCGAATACCGTTTTCGCTCAGTTTGCGCACTTCCCGCCGCAATGCCCGGAGGAAAAGCTCCATTAATGCGCCTACTTCGGCCTCAGGACGACTCCAGTTTTCACTGGAGAAAGCGAACAGAGTGAGTACCTCGACGCCTTCCTCTGCGCACACCTCAATCACGGCGCGGACAGCATCGACGCCCGCCTTGTGACCGGCCACGCCGGGCATGAAGCGTTTGCGGGCCCAGCGATTATTGCCATCCATGATAATGGCGACATGCCGCGGATTGTCAGGTGATGAGGGGCTGATAACGTTCTGCTGTTTCATGTGATGACTTGGGAGGAGGACCTTAAATGGCCATCAAATCCACTTCCTTGGATTCCAGTGCCTTGTCGATCTCGGCAATGAATTTGTCAGTCAGTTTCTGCACATCATCAGCGGCGCGACGCTCTTCGTCCTCGCTGATTTCCTTCTCCTTCTGCAGATCCTTCAGCTGGCTCAGCGCGTCGCGACGGATGTTGCGCACGGCAACCCGGGCATTCTCCGCTTCAGAGCGAGCCTGCTTGGTGAAACCCTTGCGGGTCTCTTCGGTCAGGGCCGGCATCGGCACGCGAATGGTCGTGCCGGCAGTGGCCGGATTCAGACCCAGATCAGAGGTCATGATGGCTTTTTCAACAGCCTGAATCATGCTGCGATCGAACACGGTCAGTGCCAGCGTCCGGGAGTCTTCAACGTTCACGTTGGCGACCTGGCGCAATGGCGTATCAGCCCCGTAATAGGAAACGACTACTGTGTCGAGAATGCTCGGATGAGCGCGCCCTGTGCGGATCTTGGCAAAGGCGTGGTCCAACGATTCGACCGACTTCTTCATCCGCTCCTGCGCGTCTTTCTTGATTTCATTGATCATTACTAGTCCTCGATCAGAGTGCCTTCGGCGCTTCCAACGACTGCGTTCAACAGCGCTCCGGGCTTGTTCATATTAAACACGCGTAACGGCATCTTGTGATCGCGGATCAGGCAGATGGCGGTAAGATCCATCACACCCAGCTTAAGATCCAGGACCTGGTCATAGGTCAGCTTGTCGAAACGTTCGGCATTCGGGTCTTTCATCGGATCGGCGTTGTACACCCCGTCGACCTTGGTCGCCTTGAGCACAACATCGGCGTCCACTTCGATGCCGCGTAGGCAGGCGGCGGTGTCAGTGGTGAAGAAGGGGTTGCCGGTACCAGCCGAAAATATTACCACGTCGCCGCCAGCAAGATAGCGCATCGCTTTGCGTCGGTCGTAGTGCTCGGTGACGCCTTCCATGGTAATGGCTGACATCACCCGGGTCTGGATATTGGAGCGTTCGAGCGCGTCACGCATGGCCAGGCCGTTCATGACCGTCGCCAGCATGCCCATGTGGTCGCCTGTTACCCGATCCATGCCAACGGCATGCAAGGCTGCGCCGCGGAACAGGTTGCCACCGCCGATCACCAGGCCAACCTGCACGCCGATACCGACCAGCTGCCCCACTTCAAGGGCCATACGATCCAGAACCTTCGGATCAATCCCGATCTCCTCAGTGCCCATCAGCGCTTCGCCGCTGAGCTTGAGAAGGATCCTTTTATATTTGGGCTGGCGACTGCTAGGTACCTGGGCCATGCTTGACTCTCCTGCTGTGGGTGGAGAAAAACTCAACAAGTCTCACCATGGGAGCGCTGTTTAGCGCTTCCCTAGACACTCGGGATGATTACTTGTTCAGTGTTTCCTAAAAAAGAGGCCTCCCGCTTACGCGGGAAGCCTCTGATCAACCATATTACAGTTGCCCTGCTCGAGCGACTGCTGCGCGCTGGTTAAACGGCACGGATCTTACTTCTTGGACGCTTCGAGCTGGGCCGCAACCTCTGACGCGAAGTCGACTTCGGCGCGCTCAATACCTTCACCCACTTCGAAACGTACGAAGGAGATGACTTCAGCACCGGCCTTCTTGGCCAGGTCGCCGACCTTGATTTCAGGGTCCTTGACGAAGGGCTGCTCAACCAGGCTGGCTTCGGACAGGAACTTGTTGATCCGGCCCTTCACCATGTTCTCGACGATATTTTCCGGCTTGCCAGCGATCTTCTCGGCGTTCAAGGCCATGAAAATTTCCTTTTCCTTTGCCACAGCTTCTTCAGAAACTTCAGAAGGAGCAAGGAACTGCGGGTTGCTGGCCGCTACGTGCATAGCGATATCGCGCGCCAGTTCAACGGTGCCGCCTTTGAGGGTAACCACAACACCGATGCGGTGACCGTGCAGGTAAGCGCCGATGACGTCACCCTCGACGCGGGCCAGACGACGGATATTGACATTCTCGCCGCACTTGGCGACCAGCGCTTCACGGGCGGATTCCTGATCGGCAATCAACGGCGCTGCATCGGTGTAACCGGCTGCGAAAGCCTTTTCCAGGCTGTCGCTGACGAAGCCTTTGAAGTCGTCCTGCAGAGCCAGGAAGTCGGTCTGGGAATTCACTTCAACAATCACTGCCGCTTTGTTGTCATCAGCAACCTTGACCGCGATTGCACCCTCGGCAGCAATATTGCCGGCTTTTTTTGCAGCCTTGATCGAACCGGCAGCGCGCATGTCGTCAATGGCTTTTTCGATGTCGCCGCCGGCAGCGTTCAGTGCCTTTTTGCAATCCATCATGCCCTGGCCAGTGCGCTCGCGCAGTTCTTTAACCATGGCTGCAGTAATCTGTGTCATAGAGATATTCCTCTGAATTGCTTGATTTTTAGCTGCCCGGGAGATTCGCAGGCAGCCATATCAGTGTTGCAAAAAGATATGGCAAAAAAGGGGGCATAGCCCCCTTTTTAGTACGGCATTAACGCGCCGTTAACCCTCAGCCCTGGGGTGCCTCAGCAGCAGGAGCGGATTCTTCAACGAACTCATCAGCGCCGCCGTTGGTGTTCTTGCCGCTCAGTACCGCGTCAGCCATGGCTGCTGCGTACAGACGGATCGCACGAATAGCGTCGTCGTTACCTGGGATGACGTAATCGATGCCGTCCGGGCTGCTGTTGGTATCAACGATGCCGATAACCGGGATACCCAGCTTGTTGGCTTCGGTGATAGCAATGCGCTCGTGCTCGACATCAATAACGAACATTGCGTCAGGCAGGCCGCCCATATCCTTGATGCCGCCCAGACCACGATCCAGCTTTTCCAGATCGCGAGTGCGCATCAGCGCCTCTTTCTTGGTCAGCTTGGTGAAGGTGCCGTCCTGCGACTGGATTTCAAGATCACGCAGACGCTTGATGGATGCGCGGATGGTCTTGTAGTTGGTCAGCATGCCGCCCAACCAGCGGTGATCGACATACGGCATGCCGGCACGGCTTGCTTCTTCAGCAATGATCTTGCTGGCAGCACGCTTGGTGCCGACGAACAGCAGCTTGTTCTTGCCGGAAGCCAGCTTTTCCACGAAGCTCAGGGCGTCGTGAAACATGGGCATGGTTTTTTCGAGGTTGATGATGTGAATCTTGTTGCGAGCGCCGAAGATGTACTTGCCCATCTTCGGGTTCCAGTAACGGGTCTGGTGGCCGAAGTGCGCACCGGCCTTCAGCATATCGCGCATTGATACTTGAGTCATGACAGCTCCAATATATATCGGGTTGAGCCTCCACGTATCCCAATGCCCAACCCCGGAGGGCACCCAGGACAATGTGACGATACGTGTGCGGTTTCAGTTTCGCCTGGGCACAGATAACTGCGTTCTCTCAGGCGCGGCGCTTTATACCATATCGCGCGGGCTGCGGAAACAGGAAGTTGCCGGACGGTCGCCGTGGCCCTGGCCGCCACGTCTGGTAAACAGAGCCCTGCATGTCTGGTAAACTGTGGGGCTTGTCCAGTCCCTACGCCAGTTCAGGCGTCGTAATCGAGAGAGCCCAAACATGACAGTTACCATCAAGACTCCGGAAGATATTGCCGGCATGCGCATCGCTGGTCGGCTGGCCGCAGAAGTACTGGAGATGATCGGTGAGCATGTCAAACCAGGCATCACGACCGAAGAGCTGGACCGCATCTGCCACGACCACATAGTTAATGTGCAGAAGGCCATCCCCGCGCCGCTGAACTACGGCGGCGCGCCCGACCGCATCCCCTTTCCCAAATCGATATGCACCTCGATCAACCACGTGGTCTGCCATGGCATCCCGAACGAAAAGCCGCTAAAGAGCGGCGACGCGCTCAATATCGATGTCACCGTCATCAAGGATGGCTACCACGGCGACACCAGCAAGATGTTTATGATCGGTGAGGTGCCTGAATGGATGGAGCGGCTCGCCAGGGTGACGCAGGAATGTATGTATAAAGGTATCTCGGTAGTGCGCCCCGGCGCTCGCCTGGGCGATATCGGCCACGTGATCCAGACCCACGCGCAAGCTAACCATTACAGTGTGGTACGCGAATATTGCGGTCACGGCATCGGCAAGGTATTCCACGAGGAACCTCAGGTACTGCATTACGGCCGCGCCGGCACCGGCCTCGAATTGAAGGAAGGCATGACCTTCACCATCGAACCGATGATCAACCAGGGTCGTGCCGAAACCCGGCTGCTGGGAGATGGCTGGACCGCCATTACCAAGGATCGCAAGATGTCCATGCAGTGGGAACACACTGTGCTGGTTACCGCCGACGGCTACGAAGTACTTACCCTGCGTAAAGAAGAAAGCTTCAGGTAATCGCTGCACGCCATTCCGAGGGCACTACCGTGGACCATGAACTTTTCGACCGGGGCCAGTTTCAGGCTGAACTGGCCCTGAAAAGCAGCCCCGTGGCGGCTTTCAAGAAAGCTATCAAGCATGCGGACCACGTCCTCAAGGTGCGCTTCAACGGCGGGCGGGACATTCGCAAGCTGGTGCATGACCGCGCCTGGTTTACCGACCAGATTCTAACCCAGGCCTGGAGCCGGCTGACCTGCGCTGAAGATCCGGACATCGCCCTGCTGGCAGTCGGCGGTTATGGCCGCGGTGAGCTGCATCCGCATTCCGACATCGACCTGTTGATTCTGTTGCGTGAGGACAACGCGGCCGACTATCGCGATTCAATCGAGCAGTTCCTGATGCTGCTGTGGGACGTCGGCCTGGAAGTGGGCCAGAGTGTGCGCTCGGTCGCTCAATGCGAAGAAGAAGCGCGCGCCGATATCACGGTGATCACCAATCTGATGGAGTCGCGCACACTGGCCGGCGGCGAAGACCTGCGCCAAGCCATGATCGCTAACATCGGTACCGACAAGATGTGGAGCGACGCCGAGTTCTTCCGTGCCAAGCGCGCCGAGCAGCAGGCGCGCCACGCCAAATTCAACGACACCGAATACAATCTCGAGCCGAACGTCAAAGGCTCCCCTGGCGGTCTGCGCGACATCCAGACCATCGGCTGGGTCGCTTTACGGCATTTCGGTACCAGCGATCTGCGCCAGCTGGTGGACCGCGGTTTCCTCAACGAATCCGAGTATCAGATTCTGGCATCAGGTCAGGCCTTCCTGTGGAAGGTACGCTTTGCCCTGCACCACCTTGCCGGGCGCGCGGAAGACCGTTTGCTGTTCGACCACCAGCGGGCACTGGCGCGATTGCTGGGCTATGAGGATACCGACACCAAACTCGGCGTTGAAAGCTTCATGCAGCGCTATTACCGGGTAGTGATGTCGCTATCGCAGCTGAACGACTTGCTGATGCAGCACTTCGAGGAAATCCTGCTGCGTGATGCCGAGGCCGCCGATATCACCCCGCTCAATGCGCGGTTTCGGATCCGTGATCATTACATCGAAGTGACTGACGACCAGGTCTTCCAGCGCACCCCGTCAGCCCTGCTGGAGATTTTCCTGCTGATGGCGCAGCACGTCGAGATCCGTGGCGTGCGCGCCGGGACCATACGACTGTTGCGCGACCACCGGCATCTTATCGACGAAGCTTTTCGCAGCGACATCCGCAACACCAGCCTGTTCATCGAGTTGCTACGCTGCAGACAAGGGATCCACCGCAATCTGCGGCGTATGAATCGCTACGGGATTCTGGGACGTTATCTGCCGGAGTTCGGCAAGATCGTCGGACAGATGCAACACGATCTGTTCCACATCTATACCGTCGACGCCCATACGCTCAACCTGATCAAGCACTTGCGCAAGCTGGGGCATTCCGACTACCAGGAAAAGTACCCACTGGCATGGCGCATCTTCAACCGGCTGCCGAAACCGGATCTGCTGTATATGGCCGGCCTGTATCACGACATTGCCAAGGGCCGGGGTGGCGACCATTCCGAGCTGGGCGCGGTGGATGCCGAGGCGTTCTGCAAGCGCCACAAGCTGCCCGCCTGGGACACCCATCTGGTGAGCTGGCTGGTGGGTAACCACCTGATCATGTCCACTACCGCACAGCGTAAGGATATTTCCGACCCGCAGGTCATCCATGACTTTGCCCTGCGCATGGGCAACCAGGTGCGCCTGGATTATCTCTACGTACTGACCATCGCCGACATCAACGCGACCAATCCGACCCTGTGGAATTCCTGGCGCGCCTCCCTGTTGCGCCAGCTGTACACCGAGACCAAGCGTGCATTGCGCCGCGGGCTGGAAAACCCGCCCAACCGGGACGAGCATATTCATCAGACCCAGCAGGCCGCGCTGGATATTCTGGTGCGCAGCGGTATCGATGAAGAAGACGTCGAAGCCCTGTGGGAGCAGCTGGGAGAGGACTATTTTCTCCGGCATACCGCCAACGATATCGCCTGGCATACCGAGGCCATCGCCCAGCACGCTGACAAACACGTGCCCCTGGTATTGATCAAGGAAACCGCTCAGCGCGAATTCGAAGGTGCTACCCAGATCTTCATCTATACCCCGGAGCAGAACGACCTGTTTGCCGTGACCGTTGCGGCAATGGATCAGCTGAATCTGAGCATTCAGGATGCCCGCGTCATCACCTCGACGGGGCGCTTCAGCCTGGATAACTACATCGTTCTGGACGCCGACGGCGAATCCATTGGCGACAATCCGGAACGCATTCGCCAAATCAAATCAGGGCTGATTGAAGCCTTGTCCGATCCGGACTCCTATCCGTCGATCATTCAGCGCCGCGTCGCGCGCCAGCTCAAGCATTTCGCCTTCCCGCCGGAGGTCACCATCTTCAACGACCACGGCGGCCAGCACACGATTCTGGAGCTCAGCGCACCCGACCGCCCCGGCTTGCTGGCGCGTATGGGCAAGATCTTTCTGGATTTTGATATCAGCGTGCAGAACGCCAAGATCGTGACCTTGGGGGAACGAGTGGATGACGTCTTCGTCCTCACGGACGCGAACAACGAGCCCTTATCGGACCCCGATCTCTGCGCCCGGCTGCAGGCCACTATCGTCGAGACCCTGGGCTCCAATTACCAACAAGATCATAACCGCTCGCATGATATCGCGAACCGGCACTGAGGATATTTCCGGATGAACACCGACCTGCAACGTTTGCAGCCCTACCCGTTTGAAAAACTGCGTGCGTTGATCGCTGACGTCGAACCCCATCCGCAGCTGCGCCCTATCGCGCTATCGATCGGCGAGCCCAAGCATGCATCGCCGCCGCTCGTACTGGACGCACTGAGCCGGAATCTCGACAAGGCCGCGGTCTATCCCACCACGGCCGGTACGCCTGAGTTGCGGCAAGCCATCGCCGACTGGCTGACTCACCGATTCGCCCTGCAGCCGGGCAGCCTGACCCCGGAGGCCAACGTGATTCCGGTCAACGGTACGCGTGAAGCGCTGTTCTCCTTTACCCAGGCCGCGGTCAGCCGCGATCCGCAGGGGCTGGTGGTCAGCCCCAACCCGTTTTATCAAATCTATGAAGGTGCGGCCTTTCTCGCGGGCGTGGAGCCACACTATCTCGCCTGTGACGCGTCCAATGGCTTCGTACCCGACTTCACCGCCGTGCCCGCAGACATCTGGCAGCGCTGCCAGCTGCTGTTCATCTGCACGCCGGGCAATCCTATAGGCGCAGTGATCGGACTGGAGACGCTGCAGCAGCTTATCCACCTGGCGGATCAGTACGACTTCATCATTGCCTCGGATGAATGCTACAGCGAGATCTACGCGCCGGAACAGCCCGCCCCGGTTGGTCTGTTGCAAGCCTGCGCGGAGTTGGGCCGGCATGACTTCGCCCGCTGCGTGGTCTTTCACAGCCTATCCAAGCGCTCCAACCTGCCTGGTTTGCGTTCAGGCTTTGTCGCCGGTGATGCCAGTCTGCTCAAGCCCTATCTGACCTACCGTACCTATCACGGCTGCGCCATGCCGGTGCAGACCCAGCTGGCCAGCATCGCCGCCTGGCAGGACGAGCAGCACGTCGAGGAGAATCGTCAGCAGTACCAGGCCAAGTTTGATGCGGTGCTGGATATTCTTGGCGACGTGCTGGATGTACAGCGTCCGGATGCCGGGTTCTATCTATGGCCGAGAACGCCGATAGATGATGAAAGTTTCACTCGGCGGCTGCTCGCCGAACAGAACGTATCGGTGGTGCCGGGCCGCTATCTGTCCCGGGATGTCGAGGGCTACAACCCGGGCGCCGGACGGGTACGCATGGCCCTGGTCGCGCCGCTGGCCGATTGCATCGAGGCGGCGCAGCGCATCCGCCGCTTCGTCGAGAGCCTCTGAGTGTCGCCCCGACTGACAGCCGAAGCATCGCCGTGGCATAATCCGGCTCACGTTTTTTTCGGTCCTGGCCTTTGTGGAGACGCCCATGTCTGAGGTTACATCCGGCGGTGACGCCAGCCCGGTTTGCCTGTACGGCATCAAGGCCTGCGACACCATGAAGAAAGCCCGCACCTGGCTCGATGAGCAGGGCGTTGTGTACCGCTTTCATGACTACAAGAAGGAAGGTATCGACGCGCAGCGGCTACAGGCCTGGTGCAGTGAGCACGGCTGGGAGACGATCCTCAACCGTCAGGGCACCACCTTTCGCAAGCTCTCTGATGCTGACAAGCAGGATATCGATACTAATAAGGCCGTGGCGCTGATGCAGGCCAACCCCTCAATGATCAAGAGACCGGTACTCGATACCGGCTCGGAACGTCTGGTGGGCTTCAAGCCCGATCTCTACGCACGCGTTTTCGATTGATCTTCACGAACCATGCAAAGGAATTCCCCATGAGCGAATGTTTCAGCCTGGCCTTCGGTATTGGAACCCAGAACAGCGCAGGCGACTGGTTGGAAGTGTTCTACCCGCAGCCCCTGCTCAACCCCGAAAGCGGGCTGTTGAAGGTAGTGGCCGATCAGCTCGGTTACGCAGGTGGCAATCAGGCGATAGCGGTTTCTGCCATTCAGTGTGAGACGCTGGGCAAGGCGATCGAATCGGCCGGCTTCGCCGAAGTCGGCGCTCTGGTCACCCAACTGATCAGCAGCAACAAGCCGCTGGTGGCGACCATTCTGGCTACCGACGAGGCGCCCTCTTCCACCCCCGAGGCCTACCTCAAGCTGCATCTGCTGTCACACCGTCTGGTCAAGCCGCATGGCGTAGTATTGGCAGGTATCTTCCCGCTGCTACCGAACGTCGCCTGGACCAACCACGGCGCCATCGATGTCAACGAACTGCCCCAGCGTCAGCTGGCAGCCCGCCTGAAGGGCGAGACTCTGAATGTACACAGCATCGATAAATTCCCGTCGATGACCGAGTACGTGGTGCCCGGCGGCGTACGCATTGCCGATACCGCACGGGTCCGCCTGGGCGCCTACGTCGGCGAAGGCACTACTGTCATGCATGAAGGTTTTATCAACTTCAATGCCGGTACCGCCGGCACCAGCATGGTCGAAGGTCGCATCTCCGCCGGCGTGTTCGTTGGCAAGGGTTCCGATCTGGGTGGTGGTTGCTCGACCATGGGCACCTTGTCCGGCGGCGGCAATATCGTCATCGCGGTGGGTGAAGGCTGCCTGATCGGAGCCAACGCCGGTATCGGTATCCCGCTCGGCGATCGTTGTACCGTCGAGGCAGGCCTGTACATCACGGCGGGTATCAAGGTTGCCTTGCTGGATGATGCCGATAACCTGGTGGAGATCGTCAAGGCTCGCGAACTGGCCAACCAGACCGACCTGCTGTTTCGCCGTAACTCGCAGACCGGCGCTATCGAATGCAAGACCAACAAGAGCGCCATCCAGCTCAACGATATGCTGCACGCGCATAACTGAGTTCAACATCAAACGCCCGGGTATGCCGGGCGTTTGAATGCGTTCTGACCGCTCCCTCCCCGCTAGACGTCCAGCTTGACCCCGCGCAGCAACCGCTCGACGATCTTCGCCGAAACATTCAATCCGAATGCGCCGGTAACCATCGACACAGCTCCTATCCCCCCTTCGCAATCCAGCTTGACCGTCTCGCCATTGAAGGTTTTTTGACGACACACGCCGCCATCGGATGACGGATAACGCAGTTGCTCGGTGGAATACACACAGGGCACACCAAAACTGCGTTTGCTGCCGTCTCTGGGGAAATTGTGCTTGCGCCGCAGCTGCGAGCGCGCCTTGGCCGCGAGTGGATCATTGGTCGTCTTCGACAGATCCGACACCTTGATCTGCGTGGGATCGATCTGGCCCGCCGCGCCGCCGGCCGTCACGATGGGGATGCGCCGCCGCCGACACCAGGCGATCAGCGCCACCTTGGAATTCACGCTATCGATACAGTCCGCCACCGCATCCAGCTCCTCGGTGATGTACTGGGGCAAGGTGCTTTCGGTGACGAAATCCATGATCGCAGTCACCTCGCAATCGGGATTGATCGCGCGCAAGCGCTCAGCCATCACCTCGACCTTGGGCCGACCGATCTGCCCTTCGAGCGCCGGCAATTGCCGGTTGGTATTGGTCTGACACACCTCATCGAGATCGATCAGCGTGATGCGCCCGATGCCCGTTCGGCCCAGCGCTTCGGCCGCCCAGGAACCAACGCCGCCGATGCCGATCACCGCCACATGGCTGTCACGCAGACGGGCCAGCCCCTCATTACCATACAGCCGGGCAATGCCAGCGAAACGGGGATCATCTGTACTCATGCGCACCTCATTATCAACTGCGCGCAGTATAACTCAGGCATCTGCCGGCTTGGGCCAGCCAGGCGCAGCAGAATGCACGAGACAGACGCCCTGCTCCGGCTGCATGCCGGCCAGATATCGCTACACTGGCATGATGAGCATTCTGTTTTGCGCGCGACGTCCTGTATCCTGTCATCCTTTTCCGGAAGCCTCTCATGTCCAGCAAGTCAGCACCCCGTAAAGCCGCAGTGACCCTGCATCCGCGCAACCGCCACCAGGGCCGCTACGATTTCAAGGCGCTGGGCAAGTTGCGGCCCGAGCTGCTCGAGTTTCTGATTCCGGGCAAGGAGCACAATCTCACCCTGGATTTCACCAATCCCGTCGCCGTCAAGGCGCTTAACCGCGCATTGCTCCAGCACCACTACGGCGTACAGGACTGGGACATCCCCGAAGGCTACCTGTGCCCACCGGTGCCGGGCCGCGCCGATTACGTGCACGCGCTGGCTGATCTGATCGGCGAAAGCCATGACGGGCATATCCCGCGCGGACCGAAGCTGGTTGGGTTGGACATCGGCACCGGCGCCAATCTCATCTATCCGCTGATCGGCAATCACGATTACGGCTGGCGTTTTGTCGGCACCGACATCGATGCGCCGGCATTGAGTAACGCCCGCCGCATCATCGCCGCCAACCCGTCGCTGGCTAACCAGATAGAGCTGCGCCTGCAACCGGATCCTGACAAGCTGCTGCACAACATTGTGGGCGCCGATGAGCGTTTTGACTTCAGTCTGTGCAATCCGCCCTTCTATGCCGATGCCCAGGCAGCCAAGCAGGCCAACCAGCGCAAGTGGCGCAACCTTGAAGAGCACCATGGCAAGCAGCTGACCCCGCATCAGAGTTTTGGCGGCCAGGCCAGCGAGCTGTATTGCGCCGGCGGCGAAGTGGGTTTCCTGACGCGGCTGATCAACGAAAGCATTGCATACGCGACCTCGGTGTTCTGGTTCAGCAGCCTGGTGTCAAAAGCGGCCAACCTGGACGAACTACAGCAGCAATTGCGCCAGCTCGGTGCCTGCGACATACGCGTGGTGCCCATGACCCAGGGGCTCAAGCACAGCCGGATGCTGGCCTGGACCTTCCTCGACAAGAAGCAGCGTCGTGCCTGGCGCAAGGCGCGCTGGAGCTAGGCATTGCCCATGCCTGGCTAGGCCACTGCGGCGTCACCAGCACCCTGGGTCTGGTATCATGGCGCCGAATTTCAACGACCTGCGAACCGAGCCCATGACCGACCTCTCCCCTACTCTTTCTCTGGCCTGCGAGCTGATCTCGCGCGATTCGACCACCCCGGAGGATGCTGGCTGCCAACACCTGATGGGCGAACGGCTCGCGGCTGTTGGCTTCAAGCTGGAATCCTTGCGCTTCGGCGAAGTGGACAACCTGTGGGCGCGCCGCGGCACCGAAGGTCCGGTGCTGTGTTTTGCCGGGCATACCGATGTCGTCCCCACCGGGCCGGTAGAACGCTGGGATCAGCCACCCTTTGAGCCAATCGTACGCGATGGCATGCTCCTCGGGCGCGGTGCTGCAGACATGAAGGGCAGCCTGGCAGCCATGGTGGTGGCGGTTGAGCGCTTCGTTGCCGCGCACCCTGATCACAACGGCTCAATCGCCTTTCTGATCACCAGTGACGAAGAAGGTCCGGCCACAGAGGGCACGGTCAAGGTAGTTGAAACACTGGTCAATCGCGGCGAGAAAGTCGACTGGTGCATCGTCGGTGAGCCCTCCAGCACCGAGCTGGTCGGTGACATGGTCAAGAATGGCCGGCGCGGCTCGCTCAACGCACGGCTGATCATCAAGGGTAAGCAGGGCCACGTCGCCTACCCGCATCTGGCCCGCAACCCGATTCATCTGGCGGCGCCCGCGCTGGCAACACTGGCACAGGAAAGCTGGGACGCCGGCAACGCGTTTTTCCCGCCCACCAGCTTCCAGATCTCCAATATCCATTCCGGCACCGGTGCGACCAATGTCGTGCCCGGCGAACTCGAGGCCTTGATCAACTTCCGCTTCTCCACGGAATCGACGGTCGAAGGTCTGCAGTTGCGGGTGAGCGATATCCTCGATCAACACGGGCTGGATTACGAGCTGGAGTGGACAGTCTCCGGGCTGCCCTTTCTCACCGAGCCCGGCGACCTGCTGGATGGCGTCTCGGCGGCCATCCGCCAGGTGACCGGGCGCGAGACCCAACCCTCTACCTCGGGCGGCACCTCCGACGGGCGTTTCATCGCGGCAATGGGCACCCAGGTGGTTGAGCTCGGTCCCATCAACGCGACCATCCACCAGCTCAACGAACACGTCGCCGCTGCCGACCTGGATACCTTGACCGATATTTATCAAGCCACCCTCGAACAGTTGCTCTGCTGATGCTTGATCTGATCTGTCCCCAGTGCCGCGAGCCACTGACCGCCACCGAACGTAACTGGCGCTGTGCCAATGGCCATAGCTATGACCAGGCCCGCCAGGGCTATCTGAACCTGTTGCTGGTGCAACACAAGAACAGTCGTCAGCCCGGCGATACGCCGACCATGCTGGCATGCCGTCAGGCATTTCTCGACGCCGGGCACTATCAGCCGGTGAGCGATGAGATCAACCGGCTGATTGCCGAGCTGGCGCCCCGCACGCTGCTGGACATGGGCTGTGGCGAAGGCTATTACACGCACCGCCTCACCGCCGCCTTGCCTGGCACCGCCATCGGTGGACTGGATATCAGCAAGGACGCTGTGCTCAAGGCCTGCCGTCGCAGCCGCGACATCCAGTGGCTGGTAGCCTCCAGCGCACGCTTGCCAGTCGCCGATGCGAGCCTGGACGCTGCACTCTGCGTATTCAGCCCCTGGTCCTGGGATGAATGCCTGCGCAGCCTGCGACCCGGCGGGCATGTCCTGCTGGTAGGTCCCGATGCCGATCACCTGCTGAGCCTGCGGGCAAAGCTCTACGATAGCGTCCACCCAACGCCGGAACTGATAAAACAACTGCCGGAGGGCCTGCGCATCGTCAATGATCAGGTCCTGCGCTATGCTCTGGATCTGAAGCCAGCTGATCTGGCCAGCCTGATCGGCATGACGCCCCACGGCTTCCGCAGCCGCCCCGAACGCCAGCAGGCTTTGCTGGAGACGGGACTGCCGGAGCTTGAGGTGGCCATGCGTATGGTCCTGCTGCAACGTTGCTGAGAGGAATTTGCGTGCGACAACCCGATATTGAAATCTACCTGCGAGAAGAGAATCTCGACGCACTCACCGACTGGCTGGGACAGCAGCTGGGCAGCCTCGAACTCAAGGGATGGAACGGCCTCACCCGGCACGGCACCTTGATGCTGGACGGTCATCCCATTCCGATGATGATTGTGCGCAAGGCCGCAGGCAAATGGGCCAGCGTCTGGTTTGACAGCGACGCTACACCCTGGGACACCGACCTGGACTGCGCGCGCGCGATTCATGCTGCCATCGGCCACGAGGTACGCTGTTCGGTGGGTGGCTGGTCCGAGGAACAGGGCGATGCCGATGTGGACCTCTGGATGAAAGTGAATGAGGAAGGCGAAGCCGAGTTCACCTGGGCGCTGAAGCCCTGAACTGCAAGCGAACGCCCGTTTAGCCTGGGGACTATGTGATGAACCAACCGATAATTGTTGCCTGTGGCCACTGTCACCGGAAAAACCGTCTCGACCTCAGCCGGCTGGATTCCGATCCACGCTGCGGGGTCTGCAAGCAGGCGCTGTTTACCGGCCAGCCGCTCTCGTTGAACGCGGCGCAATTTCGCATCCATGCATCCGCCGACCTGCCGCTGGTTGTTGATTTCTGGGCGCCCTGGTGTGGGCCCTGCCTGCAATTTGCGCCCGTATTCGAGCACGCGGCAGCGTCCATCGAGCCTCGCGCCAGACTGGTCAAGATCAATACAGAAGACGAGCAGACGCTGGCGGGCCAATATGGCATCCGCAGCATCCCGACGCTGATGATGATCCGTGGCGGCAAAGAGGTTAACCGCATGGCCGGAGCGATGCCGGCAGCTCAGTTCAAGCAGTGGGTCCACCAGCAGCTCGGTTGACCCACCCGGTCGCCGGGCAGCGCCGGCGACGCTTCCCGCGCGCTACTCCTGCGCCGAGTCAGCCGGCTGGTTGCGCACGATATCCGCGTGACGCTTGTTCAGCTGCTCTACCTGCCCGATTGCCAGCTGGAAGGCCCAACGCTCATCGGCGTTGATTTCCAGCTCGCCCTTCTCAGGACTGGCGTAACGATCGATCACCAACCAGTAACGCCCATCCAGATCGTGCAGGCTGGCTTGCAGCTCGGCGCCCTGCCAGGTCTGCAGCTGCATACGTAATACCGGCTCCTGTAAGGGCAGATCCTGACGCGGCACTACATCCTGCGCCCGCAGGCTGGCCAGCGCCAATACCATGCTGTTGATCCAGCGTTCGTTACCCACTTGCAGAGCTGGCTCAAGATCAACCAGGCGGAAGTTGTAATCCCCCTCCCTGGCCTTATCGAGTTCCAGAACCTCACCGTCAGCGTGCTCCCAGCGGGCGCTCGACAATTGCTCCATGGGGATATCAGTGACCTGCAGGGCCAACCACTCACTGCTGTTGACCGTCATGTTCAACGGGCGGTTGACCAGCCATACCTGATCATTATCGGCGAAGCGTACCAACTGACCGGTGCCCACTGTATTGCCGTAGAGCAGAGTCATCTCCCCCTCGCCGGCCAATGTGACGGCAAGCGTTTCGGCCGCATCCGCATCGGGGTCGAGACCCAGCCGGGCATGGTAGTCGGGGTTGGCGGTCTGATTCTCGATGATGCGCGCGCCCCGCAGGGCGTGCAGCAAGGCCGCCAGACGTTCGCGCTGCGCCGGGAACAGGTCATGCTCGGCGACGCCCCAGTCATTCTCAGTGCGCACCAGTTGCACCGAGGCATCAGCCCGCGATAGCGTGATGCGCTCCACGTCGGCCAGCTGAGCAAGCTGGTCTTCCGACAGCAGCGCACGGCTTTCCAGATCCGCCACGCGGTCGCTGCCCTGCATACGCAGGGCGACCACCACCAGAACCACAGTGAGCAGCGCCAGGGCTGCGATCAGTTTTTTCATCACAGCCTCCTCAGGCGGAACGCCGGCGCAGACGGCCGACCAACAGCCACAGCAGCACACCCAGCGTCAGCAACGCCGGTACCAGCGCGATGTTGATGACCTTCAGCTGGGTACCGAGCTGTTCGATATCCTTGTTCAACTGGAAGCGCACGTCGCGCAACTGCTTGCGGATCTGCAGCTTCTGGTCCAGATAGCGCTGAATTTCCTGCTCCTGTGCGGGCGTCAGTTCGCTCAGCTGGGATGGATCCTGGCCTTGCTGCATCTGCGCCAGACGCTGCTCGGTTTCCGCCAGCTGTTGCTGCAACCGCTGCTCGCTGGCACGGAAACGCTGTTCGGCGTTACGCTGCAGCTCTTCGACCACAGTGAAAGGTCGGCTGAAATCGCCACGCGACCTAACGCTGATCAACGCCTCGGAGCCCGACAGATTGTCCAGCGCGTTGAACAGCAGGCCGCCGTTGTCCGCCCAGGGCTGTGGAACGCGTTCGCCAAAGAAGTCCTGCACCTGCACCCACATGCGGTCGGTGAGCATGTCTGTATCAGCCACCACCATCACGTTGATGTTGTCCGACTCAGTCAAGCCGGGCTCACGCTCGGCAAGACCGTCCGGGTAGGCGGTTTGCGCCGGTCCCTGCAGCCGCGCAGCGAAATGGTAGACCTGATCATCCGCCTTGAATCCATCCAGCAGCACCTCGGGGTCCTGCATCGAGGTGAAACGTTCGCTGGATATCAGAGCGCTGTTGGCGGTACTGGAAAATAGAGGCGTAAAGCTGGTCTCGCTGCCCTCTTCCGGAATCAGTGCGCCGCCGGTACCAATGGTCAACAGACTCAAGGGCGCCATGACCGTGTCATCCACATTGAGTTGCGCTGGCTCCAATTCCAGCCAGCCAATGTGACGGGCAGGCAACTGTCCCTCTCCGCGGCCGACTGACATACCCAGACGTGCGTCGACCACCACCTGAGAGGGATCGAAGCGCACGCCCCAGCTCTTCAGCAGCGGCCCGAGATCCGACGCCTTGCCATCAGCCATCATATCCAGCATGGCCTCCTGGCTCTGGTCTGACTCGGCCAGTGGGTCGATGAAAGCCAGCAACCGGCCGCCACGCAGGACAAACTGATCGATCGCAAACAACGCGGATTCGCTCAGCGCCTTGGGATGCACCAACAGCAGCACCTCAAGTTCTTCGGGGATTGCATCGATATCATGCTCAAGCTCGCGGATATCGAACATCTGCCGCACCTGCTCGAAGGCCATCCACGGCGGGCTGGCCTGACCGGACATGGGGTCCATGCCACCAGACATCGGCAAGCCGGCGATGATGCCGATTTCGTTCTTCTCGGGCTGCGCCAGGCTGTTGATCAGCCGGCTGAGCTCATATTCCAGCAAGCCTTCCTGCTCCATGGCAAAGAACGGAATCACCTCACGCTGGGCCAGGGTGTTGGTGCCGGCCAGACCGAAGTACAGTTGCTCGCCGGACTGAGACAGCGGAACAGCCTGCAGGCCAAACTCGGCAGCACGGTCTTCGGCCTCCGAGAAGGGCTGCGGGTCGATGATCCGTAGCTCCAGTTTGCCGTCGGCTACGCGCTCGTATTCCTTGAGCATTTCCTCGACACGACGCGCGTAGTTGCGCAGCACCACCATGTCCTGGCTGGCCCGGTCGGAGAAGAAAAAGTTGAGGGTAATCGGCTCGTCCAGATCTTTCAGAATCTGTCGGGTGCCATCAGAAATGGTGAACAGCTTCTGCTCGGTCAGATCAAGCCGGGCACCCGGCAGCAGCACGCTGGACGCCATGTTGAACGCGACGAAGGCCAGCAGTAGCACCAGCAGGCCGGCACCTGAATACATTAAACGTTTCATTGTTCGGTCTCCTCGCCTCAATCGGCCTTTTTAAGGTCGATGACAATCGCTGTGGCACATAACCAGACGGCCATGAGCGATATGAAATACAACAGATCGCGCAGATCCAGCACGCCCTTGCTGATGGCGTCAAAGCGAATCAGGAAACTGAGCGAGGCGATGGCATCCACCAGCCATTGGGGAGCCCAACCGCTGAACAGATCCAGGACCAGCGGCAGACCGCTGACGATAAAGACAAAACAGGCGACCACACTGACGATGAAGGCAATGACCTGGTTCTTGGTCAGTGCCGACATGCACGAACCAATCGCCAGATACCCGCCGGCCAGCAACCAGCTACCGATATACCCGGTGATGATCGCGCCGTTATCCGGGTTTCCCAGATAGTTGACGGTGATGACGATCGGAAAGGTCAACAACAGCGCAATGCCGACAAACACCCAGGCCGCCAGGAACTTGCCCAGCACCATATCGGTACGCGATACCGGCAGGGTCATCAGCAGCTCGATGGTGCCGGACTTGCGCTCCTCGGCCCACAGCCGCATGGCCACTGCCGGCACCAGGAACAGGTATAACCACGGATGGAAGTTGAAGAAGGCATTCAGGTCGGCCTGGCCGCTTTCGTAGAAGCCGCCAAGGTAGAAAGTGAAGACCGCTGCCAGCACCAGAAAGATGACGATAAAGATGAACGCCAGGGGCGTGGAGAAATAGCTGCCCAGCTCGCGCTTGAAGATTACGCCAAGGTTTTTCATGCTGCCTCCCCTTCGGTCAGACGACGGAAGACTTCGTCCAGGCGGCCCCGCTCGACCGACAACTCCTTGACCGGCCAATTGTGCTCACGGGCATACTGGCCCACGGCCGGGAACACCACTTCGCCGGGTTTGGCCACGACGGTGAGCAGCTGGCCATCGCGCTGCTGCTCGACATCGAGCACACCGGGTAGCGCCATCAAGGGGGCGCTATCCACCGCATGCTCGAGATCGACAGTCACCGCCTGGTGATAACGGGAGCGGGCTTCAAGCTCGGCCGGCGTACCGTCAGCCAACAGCCGGCCACGGCCGATCACCACTGCGCGGGTACACACAGCACTGACTTCTTCGAGAATATGCGTGGAGATCACCACGATCTTGTTGCTGCCGCTGGCCAGCTGCTGGATCAGATTGCGCACCTGATGCTTCTGGTTCGGATCAAGCCCATCAGTGGGCTCGTCAAGAATCAGTACCTGCGGATCATGCAGGATGGCCTGGGCCAGGCCGACGCGTCGTTTGAAGCCCTTGGACAGCGTCTCGATACTCTGGTTGAGCACCCCATTGAGCTCCAGCTGCTCGGCCGCCAGCGCCACCCGCTTGTGCTTCTCGGCACCCGAGAATCCCCGCACCTCGGCGATGAACTCAAGAAAGCGCTTGACCCGCATGTCGCCGTAGCAGGGCGCGCCTTCCGGCAAATAGCCCATCTGCTGCTGTGCCTGCAGAATCTGCGACTGGATATCGAAGCCACAGACCGAGGCGTTACCGCCATCGGGTGTGAGGAACCCGGTGAGCATTTTCATGGTGGTGGACTTGCCGGCGCCGTTCGGCCCCAGAAATCCGAGTACTTCCCCCGGCTGCACTTCAAAGGACAAGTTGTCCACGGCGACATGGTCGCCAAATCGTTTGGTCAGGCTGTTTATCTTTATCATGGCCTCTGTTCCATCTCCCCCGAGAGTTTTGGGTCTGCTGAGGTTTTCGGTCAATGTGCTGAAAACCTCAACAGACACTGGCGCGCCGCAAACATGCGGCGACCGCAACGCGCAAGGATACATGGATTGACGAACCGCAGGGTGATAGACCGAACCCGGGACGTGAGCGTGGCAAAACCAGCAACAACGCACTGAGGCGCATCCTGCAGCCTCTGCGGCCCGACATTGACGTATCCGAGCACGGCGTGAATATGCGGGTATCACCCATCGTTTTCAAGGTTTGCTTACGAGGCTTGTAATGCACCCTGTCACACGCGAGCAAAACCGTTAGAATTCTGCCTAGCCTGTTTTCATCCAGGCCGCGCAACACGCGGCTGATGAAAGCCGCCACCAGACTCGCAGGGAGCACCATGTCAGCTGTTCATTCTTCGTTTTTCGGCCGCCTGCGTTTTGGCCTGCTGCGCCGCATGCTGTATCTCTGGTCTCGCTCGAAAAGCGTCGGCGATCTGGCGTTCAACGAACAGCTCGACCCCCAGCTGCCCATAGTCTATGTGCTGCCCTATCGCTCGCTGTCCGATTTACTGGTGCTGGATCATGAATGTGACCGCGCCGGTCTGCCACGCCCCACGCGCAGCATCCAGACGCTGAGCGAGGAAGAAGCGCACGTATTTCTCAGCCATACCCATGCCTGGACCGCCCGCCCCGATCCGCGCCACCAGTCGCCGCGTCTGCAACGCGTGCTGACCACAGTAGAGCAAAACCCCCAGCTGGATGTGCAACTGGTGCCGGTCAGCGTCTTCTGGGGCCAGTCTCCGGATGTCGAGTCGTCGCCGATCAAGCTGCTGTTTGCCTATAACTGGACGGTCAGTGGGCGACTGCGCAAATTGCTCGCCATTGTGCTGCACGGACGCAATATCCGGGTGCGTTTTGGCGCGGCGATCCCGTTACGCGAACTGGCCGATCAGCAGATCGGCCACGAACGCAGTCTGCGCCGCATCAACCGCCTGCTGCGTGTGCATTTTCGCCAGCAACGGGGCGCTGTGGTGGGCCCCGACCTCTCGCACCGCCGCTCGCTGCTTAAGGGCCTGCTGCACGCCCCCACGGTGCGCCAGGCCATTGAGCGCGAAGCACTCGAGCGCGGCGAAGACCCGGCGAAGGTAAGGCGTGAAGCCACCCGGTACGCCAACGAAATTGCCTCGGACTTTACCTACAGCATCATCCGCTTTCTGGAAGTGGTGCTGTCCTGGTTCTGGAACAAGCTGTATGAGGGTGTTCGGGTCAACCACATCGAACGGGTTCAGGAGATCGCGCGGGGCAACGAGATTGTCTATATCCCCTGCCATCGCAGCCATATCGACTATTTGCTGCTGTCCTATACCCTGCTGCAACACAGCCTGACGCCGCCGCACATTGCGGCCGGTATCAACCTCAACATGCCGGTAGTCGGCGGCATTCTGCGCCGCGGCGGCGCCTTCTTCATGCGCCGCACCTTCCGCGACAACGCCTTGTATACCGCGGTGTTCAACGAATACATGCATATTCTGTTCAGCCGCGGCTTCCCGGTGGAGTATTTCATCGAGGGCGGCCGCTCGCGCACCGGCCGCACCCTGAATCCCAAGACCGGGATGCTCGCCATCACCCTGCGCAGCTTCCTGCGTTCATCGCGCCGGCCTATCGTCTTCGTTCCGGTGTATATCGGCTATGAACGCGTGCTCGAAGGTCGCACCTATCTGGGCGAACTGCGCGGGCAGGAGAAAAAGAAGGAGTCGTTTTTCGATATCTTCCGCGTGCTGTCGGCATTGAAACAGCGTTTCGGGCAGGTCGCAGTGAACTTCGGCGAACCGGTATCGCTATCGGCTTTCCTCGATGAGCAACAACCGGGCTGGCGCAACATGGAGCATGGCAGCGACTTCAAACCCGACTGGCTGCCGGGCACCACCCATCAGCTCGCACGCACCCTGGCGAGCTCGATCAACGCTGCGGCGGACGTCAATCCGGTGAATCTGATTTCACTGGTGATGCTCTCCACGCCCAGGCTGGCGCTGGATGAGCGTGGACTGGTGCGCCAGCTGGATGCCTATCTGGCATTGCTGCGCCGGGTGCCGTACAGCGACAGCATCACCCTGCCCGATATCGGCGGACAGGACATCATTCGTTATGTCGAAGCCATGGAGCTGATTGGTCGGCAGTCCGATGCGCTGGGCGAAATTCTTTACCTGGATGAGCCCCAGGCGGTATTGATGACCTATTACCGCAACAACGTGCTGCATCTGGTGGCGCTGCCGGCACTGATTGCCTGTTTGTTCCTGAACAATTCCCGGATGACTCGCAAGCAGATCCAGCGGCTGGTCATGGCGCTGTATCCCTATCTGCAGGGCGAGCTGTTCATGCACTGGCGCGATGAACAATTGCCCGCGGTGATCGACAACTGGATTGACGGGCTGATCGACCAGAATCTGCTGAACGAGGATGACCAGCAGATTCACCGGCCCGATCCGAGTTCAGCCGAGTTCGTCCTGCTCAGTCTGCTGGCCCGTAGCATCCTGCAGATGCTCGAACGCTTCTACATGGCCTCGGCCCTGCTACTCAACAATCCCAACGGCAGCCTGAGCGCCGAGGCACTCGAAGCGCTCTGCACGGTCATGGCCCAGCGTCTGTCGATACTGCACGGACTGAATGCCCCGGAGTCCTTCGACAAGACACTGTTTCGCCAGTTTATCCAGCGGCTGATCGAGACGGAGGTACTGCAGGTCGACCCGAACGGGCACCTGCATTATCAGCCGGAGCTGGAGGATATCGCCGAGAACGCGGCCAAACGGGTATTGAGCGCGGAGATAAGACTGTCGATCAAGCAGGTTGCGCGTACGCCTGGAGCAGCTGAGAACTAAGGGACGGCTGAGAATTAAGGAGCCTCTGAAGAGCGTAGCGAGCGAAGGTCAGCTCTCCAGTCTGCGCTTGCCATAGATATCGTAACGGCTGGATTGTCCCGTCAGCTGGGCACTGGGTCGCTGGCCTTCAATAGCCGGCGCCTTGCGCGCACGTTTCACCGCAACGCGGTGGCTGGCCAGTTGCAGCGCGGCTTCCAGCAGCGCCGGGGCGTCGGTATCATCTCCCGCTAGCGGCCGGAACAGGCGCATCTCCTTCTTCACCAGCGCCGACTTGTCGCGATGCGGAAACATCGGATCCAGGTGAATCACCTGTGGCACTGGCCCTTCCCACTCATGCATGGTCTGAATGGCATCGGCCTGAATCAGGCGCATGCGGCTGGTGATTTCGGCGACTTTCCCGCCGCTGCGTTGAGCGCGCTCCAGACCATCAGCCAGCAGCGCCGCGATGACCGGCTGGCGTTCCAGCATGATCACGTCGCAGCCAAGCCCGGCCAGTACGAAGGCGTCCCGCCCAAGGCCGGCGGTGGCATCCAGCAGACTGGGTCGAATCCCGCCCCTGACCCCTACCGCCCGCGCCACCATCTGCCCCGCACCGCCGCCGAACAGGCGCCGATGTGCCAGCGCGCCTTCTACAAAGTCAACGCGCACCGCGCCCGGTGCGTCCGGGCCGGTTGCCTGAAGACTCAGTCCGTCCACGCCGACCTGCAACAGCATCTGTACAGCGGGGTCCCCGTGTTCCACACAGGCATAACCCAGGCGGGAAGCAAGCTCAGCAGCACGCGCCTCATATTCAGGCGCCAGCCAGGTGATGGCGAGTGAGGCGATTGGCGCGGTATGCGCAGAAGAGGACATAGGCGGGAAGCTATCGACGCTCATCAAGCGTACAGGTCGATGCCGAACACGCCTTCGACCTCGTCTTTGATCATCATATTGGCGGTGGCGTTATAACTGGCCAAGGCCTGGCCGGCCCGGGTGTGCACAGGTTCGACGCTGTCCCGGCGAGCCGGAATATATTCGGCGATGGAGGTCGAGGCGCTGACGATACGGGCATCGGCACTGCGCGCGATTTCGATCCTGGCTGAAGACCCAGGCTGATCCACGCGCGCCACTTCGCTCCCCGGAGCCGGCATGACCGGCCGTATTCCGCGGCTTGGCAACGTATTGAACGGATTATGACCATCCAGACGCATAGAGAACTCCGGGTTGATGAAGGCGCTGGCCAACCCCGTCCTGATCTAAAGTCAGATGGGGAATACCAACCTGTGACAGCGAATCAGGGGCAATTATCCCCCAGCTCGCATTCTGCCACAAACTCGAACCGTGCTCGCCGAGATGCTTCTACTTCGGCGACTGTTTCGGTGTCGCCACCTGATCGCGCAGGTAGACCGGCTGCGCATCCGCCGCGTCGAGCACGTCACCCGCCTCCCAGCGCGGCAGCGCCAGACTCAAAAGATCACGCGCATCAGGCAACAATTCAGGCCAGGCCTGGTCGACCTGTACCGCGAGCCTCTGTGCATATTGCCAGCCCGTCCCGGCACCCGTCGGTCGGTCCAGGCCTGACGGCAAAGTCACTGCTTCCGGTGCACTGACCCGCTCGGTGCCGACCAGCTGCATCACGCCCTTGTTCAGCTGATAACACCCCCAGTACACCTCGTCCATGCGCGCATCGATCGCGGCACAGACCTGCTCGGCGCCGTGCTCGCGCCAGGCACGCTGCGCCAGGGCCGCCAGATTGGATATATCAATCACCGGCTTATCCGCTGCAAAGGCCAGACCCTGAACCATGCCAGTGGCAATCCGCACACCGGTGAAGGCACCGGGGCCCCGACCAAATATCAACGCATCGAGTTGCTTCAGGGTCACACCGCTTTCCTGCAGCAATTCATCAATCATCGGCAATAACCGCTTGGCATGCTGCCTCGGTATTACCTCATGGCGGGCATAAACCTTGCCGTCGTGCAATAGCGCGGCGGAACAGGCTTCGGTGGCGGTATCCAGGGCAAGCAGAGTGGCCATGCGTGATGTGTCATCCGAACGGAGGGGGCGAGATTGTACCTAAACGAAAAAGCCCGTGCGACTTCTGGCGCACGGGCTCATTTGCCACGCAGATCTGATCAGTCCAGAGCGTTGCGCACTTTGGAGGTAATCTCCTCGACAGTGCCGACGCCTTCAACCCGCGAGCACTTCGGCTTGCCCTGAGCCTCACCCAGCTGGCGGTAGAACTCAACCAGCGGCTGAGTCTGGGTGTGATAGATCTCGAGACGCTTGCGAATGGTTTCTTCCTTGTCATCGTCACGCTGGATCAACGCCTCACCGGTCGCATCATCCACGCCCGCAACCTGCGGCGGATTGTGCTCGATGTGGTAGATACGGCCAGAGCCTGCATGAACCCGACGCCCGGACAGACGCTTAACGATCTCTTCGTCGTCGACCGCGATCTCCAGCACGTGGTCAATGACGATGCCCGCATCAACCAGCGCTTCGGCCTGGGGAATGGTACGCGGGAAGCCATCTAACAGGAAACCATTGGTGCAGTCGTCCTGAGTGATACGTTCCTGGATCAGGCCGATAATCAAATCGTCCGAGACCAGCCGGCCACTGTCCATCACTTCCTTGACCAACAGCCCCATCTCGCTGCCGGCCTTGACCGCGGCGCGCAACATGTCGCCGGTGGAGATCTGGGGGATACCAAAACGCTTGCATATGAACTGGGCTTGAGTGCCTTTGCCCGCGCCTGGAGCGCCCAATAGGATTACACGCATTGCTGAACTCCTCGTTCTAACTGAATAACCGGGGGGCCGCCTGGGGTGCATGACCGGAGGCTGGCGGGCACCAGCCGGGGCTGGCGCGCAAGATTCGCGCACGACAGAAGCAGTGCGAAAAGGGCGTTCAACATACACTTACAGCCCAGCACGCACAAGCCAGACCATAGTCCCGACTGACAGGCCGGGACTACCTCACCAGCGCGGCTACCCGGTGTTGCGAAGACCCGCCGCTATTCCGGCGACGGTGACCAACAGGGCCTGCTCGAGATCCTCGTCCTGGTCGGCCCCCTGGCTGCGTGTCCGCGCCAACAGCTCAGCCTGCAACAAATGCAGTGGATCGATATAGGGGTTACGCACGGCCACCGACTCGGCCAGCACCGGATCATGCGCCAGAAGCTGATCGGCGTCGCGCAAGCGCAGCACCGTGTCAATGGCGCGCTGCAGTGCGGTGCGCAGGGTCTCGCCCAGGCGCCATAAATCGGGCTCGGCTAGCCGCTGCTCATAGTATCGGGCGATGTTGCCGTCGGCCTTGGACAGGACCATTTCCAGCATCTCAACCCGTGCTCGGAAAAATGGCCATTGGGACATCATGTCGCGTAAAAGCGGTTCTTCACCCTGCTCGATCGACTCGGCCAGGGCCTGACCTGCACCCAGCCAGGCGGGCAGCATCAGACGGGTCTGCGACCAGGCAAATATCCACGGAATCGCTCTGAGGGTTTCGATACCACCCTGGCTGCGCCGCTTGGCGGGCCGACTACCCAGCGGCAGCCGCCCCAGCTCCTGTTCCGGTGTTGCCTGACGGAAATATTCGACGAACTGCGGCTCGTCGCGCACCACGCCCCGGTAGATAGTGACCGAGCGGTCCGCCAGACGCTGCATTTTCTCGCGCCACTGCGGCTGCGGTGCCGGGGGTGGCAGTAGCGTGGCCTCGAGCACGGCGCTGGTATAGAGGTTCAGACTCTGCAGCGCAATGCCTGGCAGACCGAACTTGAAGCGGATCATTTCGCCCTGCTCGGTCACCCGAAACTGACCATTAACCGACCCCGGAGGCTGGGAAAGAATGGCCATATGGGCCGGCGCGCCGCCGCGCCCAACCGTGCCACCACGGCCGTGGAACAGCCGCAGGCGCACACCCAGTTCGCGGCACAGGTCGACCAACGCCTCCTGGGCACGGTACTGTGCCCAGCCCGCGGCCAGCGCCCCGGCATCCTTGGCCGAATCGGAATAGCCGATCATCACCTCCTGCTCGTCGCCGATCAGGCTTCTATAGCCTTCCAGCTCCAGCAGTTGCCGGATCGCCGGCGCGGCATTGTCCAGATCATCCAGTGTCTCGAACAGCGGCACCACGCGCATGGGCCAGGCCACGCCGGCACATTTCAGCAGCAGTTTTACGGCCAGCACATCCGAGGCGCAGGACGCCATGGAGATGACGTAGGAGGCGAACAGATCAGCCGATTGCGTCGCCACCACCCGACAGGTGGCCAGCACCTCGGCCACTTCATCGGACGATTTCCATGCCGGCGGCAGCAGCGGTCGACGGTTGTGCAGTTCGGTCAGCAGAAAGTCGCAGCGCTGGGCTTCATCCCACTCCTGATAACTGCCGAGCCCCAGATATTCGGTCAGCTCGGTGAGCGCGTCGCTGTGTCGACTGGCTTCCTGGCGAATGTCCAGGCGCACCAGCGCCAGGCCAAAGGCATTGACCCGCCGCAGCGTATCGAGCAGCGGGCCATTGGCGATCAGTTCCATGCCCTGGTCAAGCAAGGACTGGTAGCACAGCTCCAGCGGTTCGCGCAGCTCGTCCAAGTGGTGCAGCACCTCGGTCGATTCGAACGTCTCTCCGGCCAGGGCTGCCTGCGCCCAACGGCGCGTCACCAGCAGCCGCTGACGTAGGGCCTTCATCACCGCGCGGTAAGGCTCGTCCACACCACCGGCGCGTTGCATCAGCGCCTCACTGGCCGCCTGCATCGACAGTTCGTTACTCAGGGCGCTGATGTCGCGCAGATACAGATCGGCGGCCATCCAGCGTCCGAGCAGCAACACTTCGCTGGTGACGGCGGCGGTGACATTCGGATTGCCGTCCCGGTCGCCGCCCATCCAGGAGGCGATTCGTACCGGCGCCGCACGTCTGTCCAGACGGTGACCGGTGGCGTCATGCATCTGCGCGTCCAGCTGGCGAAGAAATTGCGGCAACGCCTGCCACAGGGAATTTTCGATAACCGCAAACCCCCACTTGGCTTCATCCACCGGCGTCGGACGGTTGCGGCGGATTTCATCGGTATGCCAGGCCTCGCTGATCAGACGCGCCAGGTCGCTACGCACCTGGGCCGTTTCACTGGCCGACAGATCATCATGATCACCCCGCTCCAGGGCGGCGGCGATCGCATCGTACTTCTGGATGAGCGTGCGGCGCGCTACTTCGGTGGGGTGCGCCGTCAGCACCAGCTCAATATCCAGCGCCTCAATATGGTCACGCAATTTATTGCCATCCATGCCTGAATCGCGCAGACGCTGAAGCAGCTCGCTCAGGCAGCGATCCTCGAACAGTGGCTGCTCATCGTCACGACGACGCCGGATGCGATGGTATTGTTCGGCAATGTTGGCCAGGTTGAGAAACTGATTGAAAGCGCGGCACACCGGCAGCAGTTGATCGTCTGGCAGGTCGTGCATGGCGCTCAACAGGGCGTCGTACTCGGCCTGATTGGTCTGACGGCCTTGCTTGGCACCGAGTCGAATACGCTCGATGCGCTCGAGAAAATCCTCACCCAACTGCGCCTGGATGGTCTGTCCCAGCAACTCGCCCAGCTCATGTACTTCCTCGCGCAGACGCGCATCGATCTCGGTCATGCTCAGCTCCTGTTCGTTCACTTACTACAGCATGGGTTCAAGGCGGCGCAGTGGCAAGCGCCAGACAAGACGCAGGTACTGCGCTAGGCTTACAGTATCGCCACAAGCGGAAGTCAAAGAGGAAAACCATGAAGATCCGTGAACTTACTCAGGAATGGGAACGCACCGGAAAGGGTCGCGTAACGCAGAACGCCTATCAGGTGAAGCTGCCGCTGGAGGATGCAGCGCGCCTGGCTGCGCTGCAGGAAATGTATCCCAAACGCTGCGTCGAGGAGTTGATCACCGACCTGCTGTCTGCAGCACTGGAGGAATTCGAAGCGTCGCTGCCCTATGAGCCTGGGGAAGAAGTGATTGCTGAAGATGAGATGGGCGACCCGTTATATGGCGATACCGGACCCACGCCGCGCTATCTGGCACTCAGCCGTAAACATCTGGCGGCATTGTCGGCACAACAACAGGAAACCGAACACTAGAACAAGCGGCGTTTCGCCAGGCTGACGAAACGCCGTATTCTACAGGCCGTGATGCTTGGCTGCGTCCCACAAAGCGTCCAGGTGCTCGAGCGCTGCCTGCTCCACGCTGGTGCCGGCGGCCGCCAGCTGCGCTTCGATATACCGGAACCGCCGTTCAAACTTGGCATTCCCGGCCCGCAATGCGGACTCGGCATCGACCTGCAGATGACGCGCCAGGTTGACCACACAGAACAACAGGTCACCGACCTCCTCCGCCACCGCCTGCTGGTCGCGCGCAGCCAGCGCCTGCCGGATCTCGTCAAGTTCCTCCTGCACCTTGTCGATCACCGGCGCCGTTTCAGACCAGTCGAAACCGGCGCGACTGGCCCGTTTTTGCAGCTTCTGTGCACGGCTCAGTGCGGGCAATGCATGCGGAACATCATCCAGCAGTGACAGCTGCTGCGGCGCGCTCGCCTTGGCGGCGCGCTCCTCGGCCTTGATTTCCTCCCAGCGGTGCTTGATCTGCTCGGCATTCAGACTGCGCGTGCCCGGTGGCGTGCGCAGATTACCGTCGGGGAACACATGGGGATGCCGGCGTACCAGCTTGCGGGTAATACCATCGACGATGGCGTCCCAGCCGAAATGCCCAGCTTCACGTCCGAGCTGAGCGTAATACACCACTTGAAACAACAGATCGCCCAGTTCTCCGGACAGCTGCTCGAAATCCCCCTGAGCTATCGCATCGGCGACCTCATAGGCCTCTTCAAGGGTGTGCGGCACGATGGTCTCGAATGACTGTTCGAGATCCCACGGACAGCCGTGCGCAGGATCCCGTAGTCGTCGCATCAGATACAGCAGGTCATCCAACTGATAGGTCACGCCCGGTTCTGCTGACGGTTACGCCAGGCCTCGATGACATTCGGCAGTTGACTGATGCGCCCCAGCAGCCGACCCAGCATGTTGAGATTGGGTATCTCCACCGTCAGCAGCATGGCCGCGCAGTTATCTTCCTTGTTGGTCCGGGTACTGACTTCCAGCACATTGATTTTCTCGTTAGCCAACAGCTGCGATATGTCGCGCAGCAGGCCCGACCGATCGTAGGCCTTGATGTAGATCTCCACCGGATAGGTCTGCACCGGCTTGCCGCCCCAGCTCACTTCGATCAGTCGCTCCGCTACCTGATCCTGCAGCTGCATGGCCGTCGCGCAGTCGGCGCGGTGTACGGTGACCCCGCGACCCAGCGTGATGTAGCCGATGATCGGATCGCCGGGCACCGGCTGACAGCAACCGGCCAACTGCGTCAGCAGATTGCCCACACCCTGAATGTATACATCGCCCCGACGGCCATTCTTGTTCGCCCGACGTGGCACCAGCGTCAGCTGATCGATGTTGCGATCCGGCTCAACCAGTTGCTGGGCGACATTGACCACGTGCGCAAGCCGCACATCACCCGAGCCAACGGCAGCAAACAGATCCTCCTGGGTATTGATGCCGAGGCGATCGATCAGCTGGGCATAATCCGCGCCGTTGAGCGCTAGCCGGGTCAGCTCGCGCTCGAGCATCAGTTTGCCGGCGACCACGTTCTGCTCGCGGGCCTGCTGCTTGAACCAGTGCTGGATCTTCGCCCGGGCGCGCGATGTATTGACGTAGCCCAGGTTGGAATTCAGCCAGTCGCGGCTCGGGCTGCTCTGCTTGCCGGTGATGATTTCCACCTGCTCGCCGGTCTGCAACACGTAGTTCAGCGGCACGATACGACCGTTGACCTTGGCCCCGCGGCAGCTATGCCCGACCTCGGTATGCACCCGATAGGCAAAGTCCAGCGGCGTGGCGCCCTTGGGCACGTCCAGCACGTGGCCGTCCGGGGTGAACAGATAGATCCGGTCCGGCTCGAAATCCACGCGCAGCTGTTCAGCCAGCCCGCCGATATCGCCCATTTCCTCATGCCACTCAAGGACTTGGCGCAGCCAGGCGATCTTGTCCTCGTAGGCATCGGAGGTCTGCTTGAGATCAGTGCCCTTGTAACGCCAGTGCGCACAGACGCCCAGTTCGGCCTCTTCGTGCATGGCGTGGGTGCGAATCTGGATCTCCAGCACCTTGCCCTCCGGGCCAACCACCGCGGTGTGCAGAGAGCGGTAACCGTTCTCCTTGGGATTGGCGATGTAGTCGTCAAATTCGTTGGGGATGTGTCGCCACAGACTGTGTACGATTCCCAGCGCGGTGTAGCAATCACGTACCTGCGGCACCAGAATACGCACCGCACGCACGTCATAAACCTGACTGAAATCGATGCCCTTGCGGCTCATCTTCCGCCAGATCGAATAGATGTGCTTGGCCCGTCCGGTGATATCGCCATGGATGTGCGCCGCGTCCAGCTCGGCACGCAGCCGCGCCATCACCTCCTCGATGTACTCCTGGCGATCGAGACGGCGCTCGTCGAGCAGCTTGGCAATCTGCCTGTACTTCACCGGCTCGAGGTAGCGGAAGGACAGATCCTCCAGCTCCCACTTGATATGACCAATGCCCAGACGGTGCGCCAGCGGCGCGTAGATGTCGAAGATCTCGCGGGCAACGCGGTAGCGTTTTTCTTCCGAACTGTCTTTGGCCGCACGGATGGCGCAGGTGCGCTCGGCCAGTTTGATCAGCGCGACGCGGACGTCGTCGACCATGGTGATCAGCATCTTGCGCAGATTTTCCACCTGCGCCTGGGTGCCGAAGGCGCTGGCCTTGCCGGGATTCTGCGATACGCTGATCGCCGCCATGCGCTGCACACCGTCCACCAGGCTGGCGACACTGGGCCCCAGACGGCGCTCGACTTCAACCAGATCAGTTTTGTGTTCGCGCACCGCGCGGTAGATGACAGCCGCGACCAGGGAGTCCTGATCCAGCTTGAGATCGGCCAGAATGTCGGCCATGTCGAGTCCGGTCTGGAAGCTGCTGTTACCGGTGCCCCAGATATTTTCCGCGGCGATCGCCGCGTCTTCCAATTCTTTGGCCCATTCGCATGTTTCGCGCAGGCGCGCAGGTTGCGCCAGGGGCACTCGCTTCTCTATCCGAGCCATCCAGGCATCGAGGTCAACACTTCCATCGTGGTTGACCGGATAATCAGCTCTGACTTGTACCATTTTGGTTTTTATCCTTGCCCGACACGAACAGTGCCATGGCTTCCACATGGGCCGTTTGCGGGAACATATCCATAACGCCCGCCTGAACCAGCCGATAACCCTTGCTTGCCAGAATACCCGCGTCGCGGGCCAGCGTGGCCGGGTTACAGGATACGTAGAGGATCCTGCCGATGCCTCGCTCGGCCAACGCGGCCACCAGTGTTTCGGCCCCGTCGCGTGGCGGATCGAGAAGAGCCGCCTGGTATTGCTGATCCAGCGTTTCGTTTGTGAACGGCTTCGACAAGTCGGCCTGGCAAAAGTGCACAGCGTCGAAGCCATTATTCTGTGCATTCATGCTGGCCCGCTCGACCATACGCGCGTCACCCTCAACGCCCGTTACCTCAGCACCCCGCTGTGCCAGCGGCAGCGAGAAGTTACCCACTCCACAGAAAAGATCCAGTACCTTCTGTCCGGCCTCCACGTTCAGCCAGTCCATTGCCTGGTTGACCATTTGCTGATTCATCACTGCATTGACCTGAGTAAAGTCGCCAGGTGCGAAGGCGAAGCGCAATTGCTGTTCTTCCAGCCGGTAAGCCAGTTCGGAGGTTGCCGCCGCGTCGTCACCGTGGCGCATCGCCTCACCCTCGCCCTCGAACCACAGATCAACATGGTGGCGCTGCGCAAGGTCTTCAAGCAGCTGAATATCCTCCTGTCCGAGCGGTCGAATGTGCCGCACTACCATAGCCGGCGCGTCGCCCCCGATCAGCTCCACGTGCCCTAAACTGGTGCGCGCCTTCAGTTGCTGCAAGGCGGCCGGCAAAGCCTTGACCAGCGCCTCGAGTACAGGAACCAGAATAGGACATTCACTGATCTCTACCAGCTCATTACTCGCGCGCTGGCGATAACCTGTCTGCAATCGCGCTGCCCGTTGATCCCAGCGTACCGATAAGCGGGTGCGCTGACGGTAACCATAGGCCGGCCCGAGCAACGGTGGCATCCAGCGCTCTGGTGTTATACCAGCGAAATGTTGCAATTGCTGGGCCAGCGCCTGCTGCTTGGTTTCGATCTGGGTGGCGTGGGACATATGCTGGAGGTTGCAACCGCCGCACAGGTCAGCGTGCTGACATCTGGGCGCTTGTCGGTCGGGGCTACGCTCGAGCAACTGATCGAGGCGCGCTTCAATCAGCTTGCTGCGCGCACGGACGACGCGTGCGGTTACCCGCTCGCCGGGCAAACCGCCTTCGACGAAGGTCGTGCGGCCCTGCCAACGGCCGATACCACGACCATCATGACTGAGGCGCTCGAGCAGCACCTCGATACGCTGCCCAATCGCAGCGGGCGCATCCGTCGTGCGCCGCGCCCGTCCGTAGGAACGCTTCATGATTTGGGGTCAAACACACCGGTGGACAGGTAACGGTCACCCCGATCACATATGATGGCAACGATCACGGCGTTCTCGACTTCAGCGGACAGGCGCAGCGCGGCAGCGACGGCTCCACCCGACGAGACGCCACAGAAGATGCCCTCTTCCCGTGCCAGTCGACGCATGGTGATTTCAGCTTCGTCCTGGGCCATATCAATCACGCGATCAATCTGCGAGGCATCGAAGATGCGTGGCAAGTAGGCTTCAGGCCAGCGGCGAATACCGGGAATCGCTGCACCTTCCACCGGCTGCAGGCCAACGATCTGTACGGCCGGGTTCTGCTCTCTGAAATAGCGCGACAGGCCCATGATGGTGCCGGTCGTGCCCATCGAACTGACCAGATGGGTAATGGTGCCCTGGGTATCGCGCCAGATTTCCGGTCCGGTGGTGGCGTAATGCGCCTGCGGATTATCCTGATTGGCAAACTGGTCGAGGACCTTGCCACGACCTTCGCTCTGCATCCGTACGGCAAGATCGCGCGCACCTTCCATACCCTGTTGCTGCGACACCAGTACCAGCTCGGCACCGTAGGCTGCCATCGACGCCTTGCGCTCGCTGCTCATGTTGTCCGGCATGATCAGGATCATCCGGTAACCCTTGATAGCTGCGGCCATAGCCAGCGCGATACCGGTGTTACCGGACGTGGCCTCGATCAGGGTATCGCCGGGCTGGATTTCGCCGCGCTGCTCGGCACGCAGAATCATCGACAGCGCCGGGCGATCCTTGACCGAACCGGCCGGATTATTACCTTCAAGTTTGACCAGAATGGTATTGCTGGTCTCACCTGGCATACGCTGCAGTCTTACCAGGGGAGTGTTACCGATGAAATCGGCAATGGTCGGAAATTCGATGCTCATCATCCACCCTTGCGGCCGCGCCCGGTCAAGCCGTGCGCAAGGCTGTGCTTTTGTGTCAGTCGGCATATGATACCGGCATCGGAGAGACGGATACACATAATGAACGAGATTGGCATCAAGGCCCGCATCCTGGCGATGACGCTGGTTCCTGCTGGCATTTTGGCCCTCTCCCTGGGGGTGTATTTCAGCTGGCAGCATGTGCAGGATCTGGACCGGCAGCTACTTGAGCGCGGCCTGCTGACCGCTGAATATTTGCAAAGCCCGGCGTCCGCTGCGCTGCTCGATGGCCAGCCGGAACGTCTTAGACCGATGATGTCGGTCGCCCTCAATCACCGCGATGTCCGCGCCGTCACCCTTTACGATGCCGACATGCAGCGCCTGGAGCACAGCGGTCCGCAGATGCATACGGCAGAGCGCATCCATCAGAGTGATTTCGGTGCCGGATCTGGCCTGCAGGTGCAGGCCAGCAGTTCCAGCAGCCGTTTCAAACTGCCCCTTCTGGCCAGCCCCGATCTGACCGGCCTACGCTCCCAGCCGACGGTCGAGCCGGATGCCCTGCTCGGCTGGGTGGAAGTCGAACTTAGCCACGGCAACACCATTATTCGCCGCTACCAGACGGTGCTGAGCGCGCTGGTGCTGATTGTGCTCGGGTTGGTGATCACCGGCGCGGTAGTGGGGCTGATGGGCCGGCGCATTACCCGCCCGATCGCCCAGGTCAATCAGGCCATCAGCCGCATCAGTGAAGGACGGCTGGATATCCGCCTGCCACCGCAGGGCAGCCGCGAACTGAATGAGCTGGCTGTGGGTATCAACACCATGGCGCAGACGCTGCAGAGCGCTCAGGGCGAGCTCCAGCAGAACATCGATCAGGCGACCGAGGACTTGCGCCAGACCCTTGAAACGATCGAGATCCAGAACATCGAACTGGATCTGGCCCGCAAGACCGCTCAGGAAGCCAGCCGCATCAAGTCGGAATTTCTCGCCAACATGAGTCACGAGCTGCGCACGCCGCTCAACGGCATACTCGGCTTCAGTAATCTGCTGCAACGCACCGAACTCAGCGGTCGGCAGCAGGAGTACCTGGGCACCATCGAGAAATCGGCCGATAACCTGCTGGCGATCATCAACGAGATTCTCGACTTCTCCAAGATCGAGGCCGGCAAACTGGTACTCGACAACCTGCCGTTCAACCTGCGCGACCTGATTCAGGACACCCTGACCATGCTCGCTCCGGCGGCCCATCAGAAAGGGCTTGAGCTGGTCAGCATCATCTATCGCGACACGCCGCTCGGGCTCAGCGGCGATCCGCTACGTCTCAAGCAGATCCTCGCCAATCTGGTCAGCAATGCGATCAAGTTCACCCACCGCGGTTCCGTCAGCGTGCGCGTCATGCTGGAGCAGGAAGACGATACCTTCGCCCTGTTGCGCATCAGCGTGACCGATACCGGTATCGGCCTGTCCCCCTCCCAACAGAAGTCGCTGTTTCAGGCGTTCAGTCAGGCGGACAACTCGCTGTCACGCCAGAGCGGCGGTACCGGCCTTGGACTGGTCATTTCCAAGCGCCTGGTTGAGCAGATGCAGGGCGAGATCGGCCTGCACAGCCAGCAGGGTGAAGGCTCGGAGTTCTGGTTGACGCTGCGCCTCGGCAAGTCCAGCCAGGCGCTGGACGACTTACCACCCAAACCGCTGCAGGGGATGCACGCTGCATTGGTCGAACCACAGCTGCTCAGCCGTCAATCAATCATGCATATCCTGGAAGATCTCGGCTTGGTGGTACAGCTGTTCGATACGCCTGAGACGCTGCATCTGGCGCTGGAAGGGGGCAAGGAGCGTATCGACCTGGCGCTGCTCAGCACCAGCAGCACCTGTTCGACGACCTCGATCTTCGACATGATCGGTTATTGGGCCCAACACGACTGGTGCAAAACACTGCTATTCACCGACACCACCGAGCATTACGGGGAGCTCGATGCCCTGCCCCGTGCGCAATGCCAGGTGCTGTCCAAACCGGTGTGCACACGCAAACTCTTCCGCGCCGCTACGCAGCTGCTGCTCAAGCCAGCGACGAGCGCCCCTTCCGTCAATCTGCTGCCACGCTCTGCGTCCCCCGGCATACGCGTACTGTGCGTGGACGACAACCCGGCCAACCTGAAACTGGTTCAGGCGCTTCTCACTGATATGGGAGCCGAGGTAGTGCTGGCAACCAGCGGTGAGCAGGCGCTGGAGGTGCTGGAAGATCAGCATGTCGAGCTGGTGTTCATGGATGTGCAAATGCCCGGCATGGATGGGCGGCAGACCACGGTTGAGCTTCGCAAACGTGAAACGCTCGCCCGCAGTACAGCAGTGCCCATCATCGCGCTGACCGCGCACGCCCTGCCGGGTGAACGCCAGCAGCTGCTCAAATGCGGCATGAACGATTACATCAGCAAGCCGATCGACCCGGAGCAGCTACGCCATTGCATTCAGAAATGGACCGGCGCGGAATTGTTGGCACTGGACGGGCCGAACCCGCCAAAGGGTGAACCACTGCGCGCCGAACCCGGGTATGGCGATACTCGAATACTCGACCCTGAGGAAGGGCTCCGACTGGCTGCCGGCAAAGCTGACCTGGCCGAAGACATGCTGAATATGTTGCTGGCGGGGCTGCCTGAAGAATCTCGGCAGATCGAACAGGCGAGCCGGGCAAATGACCAGCAGGCGTTACTCGAAGCGGTGCACCGCCTGCATGGCGCCACGCGATACTGTGGGGTGCCGGAGCTGCGCGATTGCTGCTACCAGGCGGAAACCCTGATCAAGCACGGAGAAGAGAGCCTGGAAGCCATTCATGCCCTGCTGGAGGCAGCCGGGCGGCTGCAGGTCAGCTATGCACGTCTGGGCTCAGTTCACGTCTCATAGCCCGCCATTAAAGCCGAACGCGCGCTACTCGGCTGACCAGACCGCGAATGCCAGCGCCTGCTCACGCTCGTCACTGAGCGAGAGCAGCATGCGCCCTCCGCCGCCCTGTGCCAGCCGCTGGGCGGCGACTCCGCTCAGAATGACCTGAGGTGCGCCCTGCGGATCATTGTCTATCTGCATAAAGTGCCAGGACATGCCCTTGGCCAGCCCGGTGCCCAGCGCCTTGAGAATGGCTTCCTTGGCCGCGTAACGCTTGGCCAGATAGCGCGCCGGTTGCGAATGGGCCTTGAAGCGCTCCAGCTCCGTATCAGTGAGAATCCGCCGGGCGAAGCGCTCGCCCTGCCGCCCCAGCGCAGCCTCGATGCGGCTGACCAGCACTATGTCCGTTCCGATGCCAACGATCATTGCGGGGAAGAGGCCCCCATGATCAAGGCACGCATTTCCCTGACGGCTGGCGCCAGTCCGGAAAACAATGCGCGGGCAATGATCGCATGGCCGATATTGAGTTCGTGGATGCCGGGAATCGCCGCGATCGGCTCGACATTGTGGTAATGCAAGCCGTGTCCGGCGTTGACCACCAGCCCAAGCTTGCGCGCGTAGGCAACCCCTTCACGAATACGCTGCAGGGCAGCGACCTGTTCATCGCCTTCGGAGTCGGCATAGTGCCCTGTATGCAGCTCGATGACCGGGGCGCCAACGCGGCGCGCGGCTTCGATCTGCTGCGGATCGGCATCAATGAACAACGAGACCTCTGCTCCCTGCGAATTCAGCTGCTCTACCGCTCGCTGGATTCTTGCCTGATCAGCCGCGACTTCCAGCCCGCCCTCGGTAGTCAGCTCCTCGCGTCGCTCAGGCACCAGACAGACATGCGCCGGGCGAATCTCGCGGGCAAAGGCGAGCATTTCGTCGGTGACGGCCATCTCCAGGTTCATCCTGGTCTGCAGCACCTCCGCCAACAGGCGCACATCGCGCTCCTGGATATGGCGGCGATCCTCGCGAAGATGCACCGTAATACCATCAGCACCGGCCTGCTCAGCGTCAATGGCCGCCTGGACCGGATCCGGATAGCGCGTGCCGCGTGCCTGACGCAACGTGGCGATATGGTCGATGTTCACACCCAGCAGTACGCGCTGTGGATTGATCACGGTAAATCTCCTTTGGCAATAAAGGGATGGCGAGTGAAGAGCGAGCGGCTTATCAACGGCCGATTACCCAGGTGCGGTGCCAGTGCCTGGCGCATCAACTGTTTGGCTGCCCGCAGCGTTTGCGGTTCGCGCCAATCATGGGCCGCCATGGCCAGCAGCGCGCTACCAGGCACGCCGCCGTTGTTATCCCGCTCCAGAACCACCAGGCCCTGCTCCGCCTGCCACACATAGCGAGCATCGGCTGACACCGGTTGCCCCGTGGCGTCCACGGTCAGGCTGAAGCCGTAGCCGAGCCCGTCCAGTAGTTGCCATTCGAACTGACGCAGTACGGGCTCAACCGAGGCGTTACTGGCAAGCTGCTCCAGGGCATGTTGATAGGCGGCAAACAATACCGGCTGCGGATCACCCGGATACACCAGGCGGATCAGCAATTCATTGAGATACATACCACTGAACAGTGCATCGCCCTGCAACAACACGTAAGAGCCGGCGGCTTCAGCCTGAGTCAGGGTTTTCAGTTCGCCGCGCCCGACGGTGGCGACCATTAGCGGCATAAAGGCTTGCGGCACGAGCCCTTTACGCTGGCCACGAGCGCCTCGCCATACAGCCCTCTGCAGACCATGGTGAAGCGTAAATAGATCCACCAGCGCGCTAGTGTCGCGATAGGGGCGACTATGCAGAACGTAGGCAGGGCTGAGAGGGCGGCTCATCCAGGGTCTCTTGAGGTTGTGAGGCTGTTAGCGTGCCGCATGAGACGTCGCAGTGCGAGTAGCGACCATTTCGGGATAATCGTGTTGCGGCCACATACGGGGGGATCACCAGGCCAACCGCCGTTCCCGGCAGCCGGCCTCGCTAAACAGTTACTCGAAACGGTAACCCAGCGAGCTGAGCGCGCGCTCATCGTCCGACCAGCCACGACGCACTTTGACCCACAAATTCAGCATGATCTTGCTACCGAACAGTTTCTGCATATCCAGACGCGCTTCCTGGCCGATCTTCTTCATACGATCGCCACCATCCCCGATGATGATTTTTTTCTGGCCTTCGCGCTCCACCAGAATCAGGGCATGAATATGCAGAACCTTGCCTTCCTGCTTGAACTGCTCGATTTCCACCGCGACCTGATAAGGGATTTCTGCACCGAGCTGGCGCATCACCTTTTCACGGACCAACTCGGCGGCCAGGAACCGGGAGCTACGGTTAGTGAGCTGATCATCGGGGTAAAAATGTTCGCTCTCAGGCAGACGACTAGCTATCAGCTCTTCCAGGTGTTCAATGTTACGTCCGTGCAGTGCCGACACGGGAACGACTTCGGCTTCCGGCAGCTGGGTTGTCAGCCATTCCAGATGCGGCAACATGTCGCCCTTCTCTTCCATGCGATCAACCTTGTTGACCACCAGCAGAACCGGGCATTTTACGTAGCGCACCTTGTCCAGAACCATCTGGTCTTCGTCGGTCCAACGGGTGCGGTCGACCACAAACAACACCACGTCCACGTCGCGCAGGGCCTGAGTAGCACTCTTGTTCATGAACCGGTTCAGCGCCTTGTCGTTGTCCTTGTGCACACCGGGAGTGTCGACATAAATGGCCTGAACACCGTTCTCGGTCTTGATACCGAGCATGGTGTGACGCGTGGTTTGCGGCTTGCGCGAAGTGATCGCCAGCTTCTGACCAAGGATGTGGTTGAGCAACGTAGACTTGCCGACATTCGGTCGACCCACAATGGCTACGTAGCCGCAACGGGAAACTTCACTCATCCAACTTCTCCACGCCAAGGGCGATTAGGGCTTTTTGCGCCGCTTCCTGCTCGGCGCAACGACGACTACTGCCAGCGCCAAAGGTCGGTTCCCCAAGAGGAGCGACCTGACACTCAACCTTGAACGTACGGCAATGCGCTTCGCCACTGCTTTCGATCACCTCATATCGAGGGAGTTCGCACTGACGCGACTGGAGGTATTCCTGCAGTCGCGTTTTAGGGTCCTTGTTATTGTCGACCAGAGTCAGCGAGGCAATGTGATCGGTCAGCCAGAACAGAATACGCTCGCGCGCCGTCTCCATCCCGCTATCCAGGTAGATGGCACCAATAATCGCCTCTGTGGTATCGGCGAGAATGGATTCGCGCCGGAAACCACCGCTTTTGAGTTCACCGGAACCCAAGCGGAGAAACTCTCCCAGCTCGAAGCCCTTGGCCAGCTCGGCGAGGGTGACGCCCTTTACCAGCCTGGCGCGCAGGCGCGAAAGCTGCCCTTCGCGAGCCTGCGGGAAGCGCTCGAACAGCGCGTCCGCGGCCACAAAGTTGAGAATGGAGTCACCAAGGAATTCGAAGCGCTCGTTATTGCGCCCCCCAAGACTACGATGGGTCAGCGCCAGAACCAGGAGTTCCTGGTCCTTGAAGCTGTAGCCGATCTTACGTTCCAGCCGGTCTAACTTATTGCTCACTTGATTGGTCTGACTATATGAGATTCATCGAAATGGACCAGTAGGTCCACGTTCTGCAGCATGGGCGCGCGCACGTCATACTTGATCAGCACAGTGTAGGTATCGGTGCCGTTGGCGTTTATCTTGATCGCCTCGGCGGCGTTGATATCTCGGATACTGTTGATTTGCAGGCCCTTGTTAATATGCGAACTAAGTTCGCGCAATGAGCCGATCTTGATGGTCGGGTCTTCGTTCACCGACGTAACGATCTTGCGCAGCGCGAAATGATCCATGTAGATCGGCACCAGCTTGACGGTCACCATCAGGCCGAACACGACCAGTGCTATGACTGCCAGCCAACTGAAAAAAGACATACCCTTCTGAGAATGGCGCATGCTTACCTCGTAACGTCCGTTGTTGATCTTATGCTTTCCTGCCGACCCGGGAGTGGGCCTATTTGATCAGCGATACGCTGGAAAAACTCGGCAGATTCTTCAGCTTGGGTTCAGGCCAGTGCATCCATACTGCAAAGGCCTTACCGACAATATAGTTGTCCGGCACCATGCCCCACAACTCCTGCGGCATGTTCGGCGCATTCCAGTAGCGGCTGTCGTTGGAATTGTCACGGTTGTCGCCAACCATGAAGTAGTGACCTTCCGGCACCGTCCATTCCTTGGGGGGCGGCGGCTGCGACAGCCGCTTGTGGCGTATCTGATGCGTTACGTCGCCGAGTTGTTCCTGATATATCTCCGCCTTGGCCACCGCCTGCAGCGGGTGACCGGCAGGGATTTCATCATCTGCGCGGGTGTCCACCAGCTCGGTCTCGACCGCCTCGCCATTGATATACAGCCGCTTCTCGGCATAGCGAACCTGGTCGCCGGGCAAGCCCACGACCCGTTTGATGTAATTAATACGCGGATCATTGGGATAACGGAAAACCATCACGTCGCCACGCTGCGGATCCCCGACCTGAATCACCTTGGTATCGACCACCGGCAGACGAACGCCGTAGGCAAACTTGTTCACCAGGATGAAGTCGCCGACTTCCAGGGTCGGCTTCATCGACCCGGAGGGAATCTGAAACGGCTCGACCAGGAATGAACGCAGAATCAACACCACCGCAAGCACCGGAAAGAAGGATTTGCCGTATTCAACCAGCAACGGTTCCTTATCCAGCTGTTGCACAATCTGCGGATCGACGTTATCCGTCTGCTTGCGATAGACCGCTATGGCGCGCCGGCGGCGTGGCGCCAACCAGACAAGATCCAGCAGCGCAAGGAAACCAGCGAGGGCGACTGCGATCACCAGCAACAGCGGAAAGTTGATGTGCGTCATGTAGCGGACCGAGATTCCTAATTATCGACTTTCAGGACTGCCAGGAAGGCTTCTTGTGGAATTTCCACATTGCCCACCTGCTTCATCCGCTTTTTACCGGCCTTCTGCTTTTCCAGAAGTTTCTTCTTGCGGCTGGCGTCACCGCCGTAACACTTGGCGATAACGTTCTTACGCAGGGCCTTGACCGTCGAACGAGCGACTACCTGCCCGCCGATCGCTGCCTGGATAGCCACGTCGAACATCTGGCGCGGAATCAATTCCTTCATTTTCTCGACCAGCTGACGGCCTTTGTAAGCCGCATTATCACGATGCACGATCAGCGCGAGCGCATCGACCTTCTCGCCGTTGATCATGACGTCCAGGCGCACCAGCTTGGCCGCCTGGAATCGGTCGAAGGCGTAATCCAGCGAGGCGTAGCCGCGACTTACCGATTTCAGCCGGTCGAAGAAGTCCAGGACCACTTCATTCATCGGGATGTCATAGATCACCTGCACCTGGGTGCCGAGGAACAGCATGTCATGCTGTACGCCGCGCTTTTCGATGCAGAGTGTGATGACGCCACCCAGATGATCCTGTGGAACCAGAATATTGGCGCGCACTATGGGTTCGCGCATTTCCTCGATCATCGACGGATCAGGCAAATGAGACGGGTTATCAACGTAGCTGAGGCTGCCATCCTTCTTCAGCACCTCGAAGATCACCGTCGGCGCGGTGGTGATCAGATCCAGATTGTATTCACGCTCCAGACGCTCCTGAATGATCTCCATGTGCAACATGCCGAGGAAACCGCAGCGGAAGCCGAACCCCAGCGCATCAGAGCTTTCCGGCTCGAAATGCAGAGAGGCGTCATTCAGCGTCAACTTCGACAGCGCCTCGCGAAAATCTTCAAAATCGTCGGAGCTGACGGGGAACAGGCCAGCATACACCTGAGGCTTTACTTTCTTGAACCCGGGCAGCATATCCACATCCGGGGTACTGGAAAGCGTCAGCGTATCGCCCACCGGCGCGCCATGAATATCCTTGATGCCGGCAATGATGAAGCCCACCTCGCCTGCTTTCAGATCGGCTGTAGCGGAATGCTTGGGATTGAAGACGCCCACACTGTCGACCTGATGAATCTTGCCGGTCGACTTGACCAGGACCTTGTCACCCTTCTTGATTCGCCCGTGCTTGACACGGACCAGAGAGACAACGCCCAGGTAATTGTCGAACCAGGAATCGATGATCAATGCCTGCAACGGTGCATCGAGCTCACCCACTGGCGGCGGAATCACTTCGATCAGGCGCTCAAGAACATCCTCCACGCCTACCCCACTCTTGGCGCTACACACGACGGCATCAGTCGCGTCGATTCCTATCACGCTTTCAATTTCAGCCTTGACCCGGTCCGGCTCGGCCTGCGGCAGGTCGATCTTGTTCAGGACCGGCATCACTTCAAGGCCCTGCTCGATGGCGGTGTAGCAGTTGGCAACCGATTGCGCTTCAACGCCCTGGGCGGCATCCACGACCAGCAATGCCCCTTCGCACGCCGCCAGTGAACGACTGACTTCGTAATGGAAATCGACGTGACCGGGGGTATCGATGAAATTCAGCTGATAGGTCTTGCCGTTACGGGAGGTGTAATACAGCGTGACGCTGTGGGCCTTGATGGTAATGCCACGCTCACGCTCGAGATCCATCGAGTCGAGTACCTGTTCGGCCATCTCGCGCTGGGTCAGTCCTCCACAGATCTGAATGAATCGGTCTGCCAGCGTCGACTTGCCGTGATCAATATGGGCAATGATCGAAAAATTTCGGATTAGGCTCAGGTCACTCAAAGCAAGGATCTTCCAGACTAGATTGCCAGACATGGCGATGGGCGGGGAGGTTCCCCGAAAACAGCCCGCGAGTGTACCTGATAACCGGCACCTGCGCTATGCTGCCGCGGGGGTTGCGGACGACGCCCGTTCAGGCGCCGCCCCCTTGGCTTGACGGCCGCAGCGACCTTATTCAGTGAGGCGGAAAGTGATATAGCTGGCCCGCCCCTGACGAATAACCCGCATCGAAACGGAGCGATTGGTTGGCAGTTTGTCGGCCAGCTCTTCGAATGTTTCCGCCGAATCCACCGGTTGATTATCGAGACTGGTAATGATGTCGCCGGGCCGCAAACCAACCATTGCGCCCGGGCCCTGGCGTACTTCCCGCACGACCACACCTGACTCGACCCCGGTGTTCTGCTTCTGCTGAGCAGTAAGGTCCGCCACCATCAGACCCAGTCGATTGGCGGCCGTTGCGGCGCCGCCAGGCGTACTGGGACCCGACGCCGCAGCCATTTCCTCATCGTCCGGCAGCGCGCCGATGGTCATCTCAAGGTTCTGGCGCTTCTTGTTACGCATGATCACCAGGCTTGCCTTCTCACCGGGACGCACGCGGCCCACCGCGTGCGGCAGATCCGAAGACAGGTTGATTTCCTCACCATTGAACTCAAGTATCACATCACCGGCCTGCAGCCCGCCCTCTTCAGCCGGTCCTTCAGGCATTACCTGGGCCACCAGCGCACCCGCCGGCTTGCGCAGGCCAAAGGACTCGGCGAGATCCTTGTTAACCTCCTGAATAATCACGCCCAACCAGCCGCGGCGCACAACGCCGTCTTTCTTCAATTGCTCGGCCACATCCATTGCCACATCGATCGGGATAGCAAAGGACAACCCCATGAAGCCGCCCGAGCGCGTGAATATCTGCGAATTGATACCGACCACTTCGCCATCCAGATTGAACAGCGGACCACCGGAGTTACCCGGGTTGATCGCTACGTCAGTCTGCAGGAATGGAACATAACTCTCATTCGGCAGGCTTCGTCCCTTGGCGCTGACTATGCCTGCGGTCACCGAATAATCGAACCCGAAGGGAGAGCCAATCGCGAGCACCCAGTCACCTGGACGGATGTCCGCAGACTTACCAATCCGCACGACCGGGAGGTCTTCGCCAGCGTCTATCTTCAGCAAGGCCAAATCGGAACGGGGATCGGCGCCGATCAGCTTGGCCTCAACTTCACGGCGATCCGACAGCCGCACGAATATCTCGTCGGCACCCGCGACCACATGATTATTGGTCAATACGTAACCGTCTTTTGAGGTGATAAAGCCGGAGCCCAACGATTGGGGCGCCCGTTGCTGCTGGGGCGGCTGCTGAGGAATACCGCGCTCGAAGAATTCGCGGAACAATGGCGGCAGCCCCTCAAGGTCAGGCATTCCAGGGGGCATGCCGGTGCCTCGGGTAGGGGCTGTTTGACGAGTACTGATATTGACCACGGCAGGCGAAGCCTCTTCAACCAGGTCTGCGAAATCCGGCAGGTTCTGCGCCATGGATGTGGACTGCCAGGACAGCAACAGCGTCCCGGCGGCCGCTAGTAACCAGCGTTGCGCGATCGACATGTGAACCAACTCCCCATTGAGATAAGAACTCGGTAGATTGTTCAAGAAAAGACTGGCGGGATCAACTCTGCGAAACGACCGATTGCTGAGATTTCAGAACACGGGGCTGCAGGGAAGGATCAGCGGCACTGCGGCGCGCATGCCAGTGCACTATGCCAAAGCCACCGAACAAGCCGGCAAACGCGGCTGCAATCGTGCCCGGCTCGCCTGCACCCAACGCGCCCGCCAGCGAACCACATGTAAAAAGAGCTGCTAGCGGCACCACGTAGACCCAGAACGAACCGCGGACCACGGCATCTTCCGGAATACCGATGACGACTTCGTCACCCACATGACATTCGCGGTCGGACACAACCCGGATGAAACCCTGCCGCGCGCCAGATCCGAGGCGCTGCAACAGCGCCTGACCGCAACCGGCCCGCGCCTGGCAGGAGCCGCAGGTGCTGCGACGCACAGTCTCGACCCATACGGCGCCTTCTTCGACGCTGAGCACGCGGCCCTGTTCTTCGATCATGGCGTCTGAGCACCCTGCTCGGGCAACAGTGAGCCGACGATGCGTTCAGCGGTCGCGGGTGGGATTTCTCCGACAACGGTGGCAAGGAAAAGACCTTCAGTAAGATTCAGTTTCCGGCTAACCGCAACGGTGGGACCAAGCTGGGCGCGCAAGTCTTCCGCTTGATGCTCTTCGCTCAGGGGCTCGATAAATAGCGTAAAGCGAGCCAAGCCATCGGTGTAGACCTGACTGATAATTTGTCCGTCACCCTCGTTAAGCAACTGCGCCTGCCGACCTTCGGTGAACCCGGGGGGTAACCAGGCGGGCTGCCATTGGCTATCCGCCACCATGGCTTCAGCTTCAGTATCGGTGACCTCGAGACACCCCTTGCCCGGCGCCATTGCATCAGCAAGGGTCGGATTCAACTCGAAGGTGGCAAACTGGAAACGCTCAAGCAAAGCTTGTCGCTCATTGACCATCAACGACTTGAGCAACAGACCGGTATCTGAGTCCAGATAGAACTCATAGGCATATCGATGAGCATCGCGTGGCTTCACCGCCACCACCGTCACAGGTCGCGATGCCACCCGCGTCGCGCCAAGTACCTGAAGCTCGTACCATTCTTCCAGCAGCTCCGGCCGATTAATGGTCTGCGACGCTTCCTGACTGGCAATTACTGGCCCGCCGGTCGTGGCACAAATCAACTTACCGTTACGGCGCAGCCACTCCTGATATTCTCCATCGGTCTGCACCAGACGCTCGGTAGTAACATCATCACCGACCTGACGCCAGATCTCATGAGTGGTAAAGCTTCCGGTTCGCTCATAGACGAAGGCGCCGTGAAAACTTTGTTTCCCGGCTGCCTCGGTCATACGCGACAACCAGTTCTGGGCTTCCCCTGCCATCGCCACGGGTGCTCCGAGGAGCATGACGAACAACCAACAGGACCGCCTATGGACGCTCCCCCTTGATAACACTATTTGTCATCCAGGCTCGCGGCACGTGCGTAGGGAACCGGACTCGGTGCTGCAGCCTGGGTGCCCTGCTCTGCATGCTGGCGAAGGTAATTGCTGATCCGCTTTTCATGCCAGTCGGATGGGGCCGTCGCATCGGATGTTGCGGGGAACCCTGCCAGGACCGCGCTGCCAGACTGTCTGACTGCCGGAGCAGCAGCAGGCGTTGAAGGTGCGGGGGCAGCCTCCTGGGCAGGCCGCTCAGCAACGATCGCCGGTTCGCCAGGCACGTTTTCCTGATTGACCATTTTCACGCCAACCAGCACTGCCAGGGTAACGGAAGCCGCAACAGCCAGCTTGCCCATATTCTGCCAGAGCGCAGAAGGCTGGGAGGAAGCTGTCGGAGTGGGCTCGTTCGCCAAGGCAGCAGCGATCCCGGCGGACAGATCCACCTTGCCCTGCCACGGCTCTTTATGCATTGCAGCCCGGGCAATCTGATAGCGCTCCCATGTATCGCGCACAGCAGGTTCCTGTTCCGTTGCCTGGAGCACCCGCCGTAATTCTAGGTCTCCGGCTTCGCCATCCATGACTGCGGAGAGAGATTCCTGCAAGGATTCGCTTCTCATTGGTGTACCTCTACTAAAGGCCCTGAGGGCTCGCTGCGTTAACCCTATTGCCTGCTTATGCTTCCAGCAGGGGTTTGAGGGCTTTGTCGATTGCCTCACGCGCCCGAAAAATACGCGATCTAACGGTACCTACCGGGCATTCCATCACAGCGGCAATATCTTCGTAACTCAAACCCTCGAATTCGCGCAGGGTCAAAGCTGTTCTCAAATCATCCGGCAACTGCTGCAAGGTCCGATTGACAACCTGCTCAATCTCATTGCGTAGCAGATCCCGCTCCGGTGAGTGAATATCCTTAAGGGCACTGTCGCCCTCGTAGTACTCAGCATCCTCGGCTGCGATATCCGAATCAGGCGGACGTCGGCCTCGGGCCACCAGGTAATTCTTCGCGGTGTTGATTGCTATCCTATATAACCATGTATAGAACGCACTATCGCCCCGAAAGTTCGCCAAGGCTCGATAAGCCTTGATAAAGGCTTCCTGCGCCACATCCTGCGCTTCATGCGTATCGTGAACAAAACGAGTAACCAACGCCAAAATCTTGTGCTGATACTTCAGGACCAGCAAATCAAATGCCCGCTTATCACCCTTTTGAACCCGTTCGACCAACTGCTGGTCTGTCTGTTCAGCCATTCCCAGGCTCTCCGTTGCGAACAGGTATCTGTCGCGCCCTGTTGTGATAGACCCGCAATGTAGCCAAAAGTTCTCCCCTTATCAGGTTCAGCAATAGGAACAATAGCGACGAAAAAAGTTCCATTAGGTGCCTTGGTTGGCAGATTCCTGCCTGGCAGCGCAACCATACAGGAAAGTATTGCATGGCAGACAGCTTCTATATACTCACCCAGGTAACTGCTTCGCACCCTCTGACACTGACTGACAAGAGTTCGAGATGACGCCTGAATTGAAATACGACGTACTGGTTATCGGCAGCGGCGCTGCCGGCTTGACACTCGCCCTGCATCTTGCCGCGCACTTGCGCGTTGCCGTGCTGAGTAAGGGCCAGCTGTCGGAAGGCTCGACCTATTGGGCCCAGGGCGGCGTCGCAGGCGTGCTGGATGACAGCGATACCGTTGACGCGCACGTTCAGGACACCCTCGACGCCGGCGGTGGGCTGTGCCGCGAAGATGCGGTCCGGCATATCGTCGGCCATAGCCGTGAAGCGATCGGCTGGCTGATTGATCAGGGCGTGCCCTTCACCCGGGAAAGGGGAGCAGACGGCAACGAGACCGATGACTTCCATCTGACCCGCGAAGGAGGCCATAGCCATCGACGGATTATTCATGCTGCGGATGCCACCGGAGCCGCCATCTTTACGACCCTGCTCCGCCGGGCGCAGGCCCATGGCAATATCGAATTACTGGAAAACCGGGTCGCGGTCGACCTGATCACCTCAGCCAAGCTCAACCAGCCCGGCAACCGTTGCCTGGGCGCTTACATCCTGAACAGCGCCACGGGGCATGTTGAAACCTTCAGTGCCCGCTTCACCGTTCTGGCTACCGGCGGCGCCAGCAAAGTTTACCTGTACTCAAGCAATCCCGACGCCGCCTCCGGAGATGGCATCGCGATGGCGTGGCGGGCCGGCTGCCGCGTCGCCAATATGGAATTCAACCAGTTCCATCCCACCTGCCTGTACCACCCACAGGCAAAAAGCTTTCTGGTGACGGAGGCCCTGCGGGGTGAAGGTGCCTACCTCAAGTTGCCCGACGGTAGCCGTTTCATGCCGCGTTTCGACAAGCGTGCTGAGTTGGCCCCCCGCGACATCGTCGCCCGCGCCATCGACCACGAAATGAAACGCCTGGGCATCGATTGCGTGTACCTGGATATCAGTCACAAACCTGCCGAGTTCATTCGCAGCCACTTCCCCACCGTGCATGATCGCTGCCTGGAATTCGGCATCGACATCACCCGCGAGCCCATTCCCGTGGTCCCGGCGGCGCACTATACCTGCGGGGGCGTCATGGTTGACCGCGCCGGACGGACTGACAGGGAGAATCTGTACGCGATCGGCGAGGCCAGCTTCACCGGCCTGCATGGCGCAAACCGGATGGCGAGCAATTCGCTGCTTGAATGTATCGTGTATGGCCGTTCCGCAGCGCAGGATATTCTGGACAATCTGGCCGGCACCCGCATGCCGGAGAACCTGCCGCCCTGGGATGAAAGCCAGGTCACCGATTCCGACGAAGACGTGATTATTTCGCACAACTGGGATGAGTTGCGACGTTTCATGTGGGATTACGTGGGTATCGTCAGAACCACGAAGCGCCTACAACGCGCCAAACATCGTGTGGATATGCTGCTGGCCGAAATTCATGAGTTCTACAGTAACTACCGGGTCACCCGGGATCTGCTGGAGCTACGCAACCTGGCGGTTGTCGCCGACCTCATCATTCGCTCCGCCATCGAGCGCCGGGAGAGTCGTGGACTGCATTACACGCTGGACTACCCGGATCTATTGCCCGAAGCCAAAGATACTATTCTGCAGCCGCCCAACGCTGGCGGCTGAAGCGCAGCCGCAGCCTTAACCGACGCAACGCATCCTCGGGGGCGGAGTCAGCGGGCAAAATGACCGAAACAGGGAACCACCGACCCGGTTCACGCAACCTGACCACAACCAGAAAAGCGCTGACAAAGGTATCCGGCTGCAGGCTGGCACCGGCTTCCGAGCCATCGCGGCGCAGCACGTGCCAGCCATGGCTGTCGAAGCGCAGCCCGGTGACCGAATGGGCGTGCTGCAGACTGATCTGGCGGGGCCATACCCACCAGCAATAGGCCAGTACCGCCGCTGCAAATATCCCAGCGTGCAGACCCGGCAGATTGCTTCGGTACAGTGCCGTAATCGCCAGAAGCGACATGACTAACAGCACACCTCCAAGAAACCGGGAGGGCTGTCGTTTGAGCATGAGAAAATCAGTTGGGCTGGACACGATCCAATATCATCCTCACGATGCGTTTGAGATCCGCGTCTTCCGGCTCACTGCGCTGCATGAACCAACCAAACATATCCTGGTCCTCGCACTCGAGTAGCATCCGGTAGCGGTCCTTATCTGCGTCTTCCAGATCGCGATAGGCTTCTTCCAGAAAAGGCAGAAGCAGTACATCCAGTTCGAGCATGCCGCGGCGGCTGTGCCAGTACAATCGTTTATATTCCACTTCGGCCGACATCGACATCTCCATTACCAGTTTGAACGCTGCTTGACGCTGAAATTCATTATAGCCGGAAGTCCATCCAGGGTCTGTTGCCATTTCGTCGCGGCTTGCGATGAAACACCCACGAATCCTGACACGCGCACCGACAGGACTGACAAATGGTCACGCCTGATCCTATGATGTAACAGGCCCATTCACCGACACTTGGAATCCCATGACCCAGACACATGACATTCACTCTCTTCTGTCTGACCGGTTCCCCCGGAAAGCGGAAAGGGAAACTGACGGGACCGCTATTACCTGGCTTGCACACCAGGGCGTCATGAGCGCACGCGGGGCCGATCCGACCAAATTTCTGCAAGGCCAGGTGACCTGCGACGTCGACAAAATCACCACTGATATCAGCACCCTCGGCGCACGCTGTAATCCCAAGGGCCGCATGCAGTCCAGTTTCCGTCTGCTCAGACCCAGCGAAGACGAGTACCTGCTGTGCATGCACCGTGATCTGGTCGCAGGACAAGTCAGCGAGCTGAGCAAGTACGCTGTGTTTTTCAAGACCGCGCTGACCGATGCCTCCACAGAGTGGGTCGGATTGGGTCTCTGGGGTCCCGACGCGCAGGCGGCGTTGCGCACCGTCGACCTTGATGTGCCGGCTCGCACCAATGATGTAGCGCATACCGGCCACACACTGGTGGTCCGGCTAGGCGAAGACGCCTTCGAAATCTGGCTGCCGACCGCTGAGGCCCAGCCCACGCTGGACAGGCTGTGCCGGAGTGCTACACCGGCGGCCACAGATGAATGGCAAGTGCGACAGATCCGCGCTGGCATTGGCGAGGTCACCCAGCCCACCTATGAAAGCTTCATACCGCAGATGCTCAACCTGCAGCAGCTGGGCGGGGTCAGCTTTCGCAAAGGCTGTTACACAGGACAGGAAATCGTTGCGCGCATGGAGTATCTGGGCAAGCTCAAGCGTCGGATGTATCGCCTGTTACTCGCCGGCGAGGCCCCTCCTCCTCCGGGCACGCCCATTGTCGACCGCGACACCGGAAAATTGCTCGGCGAAGTAGTCATCGCCGCGCGCAGCAGTCATATTGTGGAAATGCTGGCCGTGCTGCAGAAGGATGCGGCACAATTGACCACCATGAGCGTGGCAGACAGTGGCGGACCCTTGCTTACCATGGCGGACCTACCCTATGAGTCCGAACTGATAGCCAGCGAAGCCGACAGGGACAATTGACAAGGGATTTTGTATGACAGATCTGGCTGAACGGGTGCAAGCCCAACTAATGGACGCTATTGACAGGGATCAGCTGGTTCTGCCGACCTTGCCCGAGGTGGCCCTGCGGGTAAGAGAAGCTGCAGAGAATCCAGATGTATCCATCCCGGCGCTGGTACATGAGATTAGCAACGACGCCGCACTCAGCGCGCGTCTGATCAAAGTGGTCAATAGTCCCCTGCTGCGCACCCGACAGGAGATAACCGATCTGTCCATGGCGGTGAATCGGATGGGCATCTCCTATACCGCCAACCTGGCCACCGGTCTTGCCATGGCGCAGATGTTTCAGGCGACCTCGGATGTCATCGACCAGAAGATGCGGCAGGTGTGGGCCCGCAGTCTGGAAGTCGCGGGCATATGCCATGTCCTGTGCCGTCACTACACCCGACTCAAGCCCGACCAGGCGACCCTCGGCGGCCTGGTTCATCAGATCGGGATGCTGCCCATACTCAGCTACGCAGAAGAACACGAAGAGCTGCTGCGCGACCCGGCGAGCCTGGATAGGGTCATCGAGCATCTGCATCCGGTACTGGGCAACCGTATCCTCGAAGCCTGGGACTTCCCTTTGCCGCTGCGGCGCATTCCCTCGGAGCACCTGGACTTCCAGCGCAACTCCGAAACCACCGATTACGCGGACATCATTCAGGTGGCCATGCTGCAAGGTCTGAGCGGCACAGACCATCCGTTTACCCAGATGGACTGGAACAGCCTGCCCTCCTTTGCCAAGCTGGGATTGTCCCAGAACGAAGGGGAAGACGAGGACCTGTCGGCGGAGATGGAAGCTGCGATGCAGCTCCTGGCCTGAATCCGATGGGTATCGGCAGTCATGCGGGACTGCCGATTATGCCGTCAGTGCGAAGCCGGCAACCAGGGCGTCAGCGATTGGTCCATTGCGGCGGACGCTTGTCCAGAAAGGCACTAATGCCCTCCAGCGTGTCCTCGGCATCAAACAGATCGACAAAGCGCTCCCGCTCTTCCGCCAACAGACTGTTCATTGGCTGGCGGCGTGCGCCCTGGATCAACCGCTTGCAATGGCGGACCGCCAACGGGCTCTGACGCGCGACCTGGGCCGCCAGCCGCAGCGCGGTGGTCACCGCCTGACCTTCCTCAACCACCTCCTCGACCAACCCTATCCGTTCGGCCTTGACGCCGTCGATTCGCTCACCGCAGAGGATCATCCGCTTGGCCCAGCCTTCACCCACCAGCCACGCCAACGCCTGAGTGCCTCCGGCGCACGGCAGCAGCCCGACGCCGGCCTCGGGCAGCCCCAACTGAGCCTGGCGCTCTGCAATACGAATATCACAGGCCAGTGCGCATTCCAGCCCGCCGCCCAGCGCGTAGCCGTTGATAGCGGCAATCGTGACACCGGAGAAATCTCGTAGCGCTTCGAATGCCTGGCCAAACAATCGAGCCAGCATCCTTGCCCGGGCCTTGTCCCCGTCGGCCAACAGCTTCAGATCAGCGCCAGCCGAGAAAAATTGATTGCCGCGCCCGGTGAGCACCACGGCGTATATTTCCGGATCGTGATTGAGATGATCCACTAGTTCATACAGCCCGTGCAGCGTATCGGAATCCCAGGTATGAGCAGGTGGGTTATCCATGGTCACCAGCGCCGTGTGGCCGACTTTCTGCACAACCAGCTTGTCAGTGCGGGGCACCAGTGCGGTGTAAGGTTGAGGCACATGCTCCATAACAATCTCCTTTCCGGTGAGCCTACAGTATGGCCCGCCTGACGCCTGAATGCCGCCCATAAGGGGTTTACCTGCAGTCGGGCAAACTCCAATCGACGGGATTCCGGCCATGTTTTTGTAGATAGGCGTTGGCAGAGGAAAAATGTCCGTTACCAATGAAACCGCGGTGTGCAGACAGCGGTGAAGGATGGGCGGAGGTCAGCACCAGATGCCTGGATGCATCAATCTGCGCGCCCTTCTTCTGCGCGTAAGCACCCCACAACATGAATACCAGATGCTCACACTGCTCGTTAAGCACTTCGATTATGCGGCTAGTCAAACGTTCCCAGCCGTGCCTGGCGTGCGAGCCAGCCAGGCTCTGCTCGACCGTCAGCACTGCATTGAGCAGCAACACGCCTTGCCCGGCCCAGCTTTCCAGGCAGCCATGCCGGGGCGGTGCCAGGCCAAGATCACGTTCAAGCTCCTTGAAGATATTTCTCAACGAAGGCGGGATCGCCACCCCCGGAGGCACAGAAAAGGAAAGGCCGTGCGCCTGCCCTGGGCCGTGGTAGGGATCCTGACCCAGAATCACTACCTTGACCTGCTCAAGCGGCGTGCTGTTCAACGCATTGAATATCAGCGGGCCGGGAGGGTAGATGTTTTTGCCCGCCACCTTCTGCTCAAGCAGGAAGGCTTTCAGCTCACGCATATAGGGTTTGTCGAATTCCTCCGCCAATGCCTCGCGCCAGCCTGGCTCCAGTTGAATGCTCGCCTGGTCGACCATAGCTATTGCAGCGCCGGCACGCTCTGCGCATCACAACGCACAATACGCTGCCGGTCGTCGACGAGCAGACCGGACAGCCCATTGTGTCGGCTGTCGTGCAGTATCAGAACGCCGTCCACACACTCGGCAACCTGATAGGCAGGTTTGCTGCGTACCTGTCCGGCTTCCTCGGTGCCAACCGTGACCAGGCTGAACTCGGCAACGAGCAACCCTTCCTCCTCGCGTACGAAATTGAGGTACCCATAAAAGTGCAGGATCGCAACAGTCGCCAGCAGCGTACCCAGTGCAGTCAGAATCAACGGCAGTTTGTTGATTTCATTATCGTCAGACATCAAACGGCTCCATCAAAGAATATTCGCATAGTCAGCCTCGATACGATCGAGGCTCAGGTTGGTCAAAAAGCCGGAGAAACACATCCAGGCGCTGAGGGCGTTCAGGTCAGCAAAGGGCTCTGGCAGATAGCGCGGCGGCACCACCAGCCCCTCCTCCACCAACTGCCCCAGCGTGCGCATGTCCTCGAGCGTGGTCTTGCCACAGAACAGCAGCGGAATCTGCTGCAGCTTGCCCTTGCGTACAGCCAGCTGGATATAGTTGTACGTCAGGATAAAGCCCTTCAGGTACGCCAGGTCCTTGGTGAACGGCAGACCATTACTGCTCGACCCCCGGAACACCCGGCTGGCATTGGTGTAGCTGTCCTGCTTTGAATACCCTTCCTCCAGATAGAACCTGAACACATCCATGAAATCAGCACCGGTCTCGGCCAGCTGAATGGCCCGGGTACGGTTGGTGAGCTTTCGCAGACGCGCCGGATAGGAGGCAAAGGTGATCACTTCCATGAGGATCGCCAACCCTTCCTGAGTGACCGTCGATGACGGCGGCCCCTTGGCCAGGAAGGTACAGATGGGCTGATGCTGACCGTTGAGACTGGTTGCCACATGGACCATGCCTTCGTGCACGGCAAGGATCTTCAGGTCACGCTGGTTGAACATGGCGTCGCTGCGGATCTTGATGTAGTCAGCACCCGCTGCGGCATCGGCCACGATGCCGTCGGACTCGAATACGCGCACCGCCTGGTCGTCCGGAAACGCCAGATTCATTTTCTCCTGCAGGATCGCCACCGCTTCCGGCGCCGGGATGTGCTTGGGTTCCCGGCCGAGATCCGAGCCGATATTGGCCAGTGATTCGCTGAGCGTGATACTCAGGTCGGTCAGGGTCGGATCGCCCGCGTGAAAGGCATCCGAAGCCGAGCCATAGAGTTCCTGGGAAATACGGCCGAGCTCCGGCGTGCCACGCCCTTCCAGCATGCGAATGACCATGCGGTATTCACGGCACATGCGGCGCATGATCTGCCCGACCGGATTGAAGGTGCCGAGCTGACGCGTAATATCGCGTTCGATGTCCTGAAACAGCTGCAAACGCTCGGCCGGGTCGAAGTTCATGGGGCGCCCGGCGTAGTAATCCGGACCCACATCAGGGATGGTGTTGCAGCCCTTGCGGAAAAATTCGTCGCGCAGGCTATCATCCCATTTGATGGCATCGAGTATGCGAATCGGCGCCTGCGCCTCGACCAGCCGGTCGGACAGGCTGCGTATGACCAGCTGGTATTGCTCGCTCTGTTTGATCGCCATGCTGTTTATTCCTGCTCTTGGTGCCAAGACATTACGAGGCATCGGGGGTAGGTGCAACGCTGTGCCGGGTAGCTGAACTGCTGGACACGCCGCAAGTACGTCCCTGTAGGCTCGACGATAGCCATCCCTGGCTATCGACGGTCCATCAGTTCAACTACCCGGCCCCGCAGGCAAACTCTGAGCTCGCCATCATCAATCGATCCCCGGCGGAACAACTCTGGCAGCTGCGGCATTCATAGCGTGCACGGAGGTGGGCCATGGCGGACCGTCGATGGCCATGGATGGCCATCGTCGAGCCCCAGGGATGGCTCGCAGCGTGTCCGCTATGGCCCACCTCCGCGCACGCCACCCCGAACCAGTCGGCGCGGGGTTGAGTGTCAAACCGAAACTCAGTGCTCAGGCCGCATATGCGGGAACAGAATCACGTCGCGGATCGACGGTGCGTCAGTCAGCAACATGACCAGCCGATCAATGCCGATGCCCTCGCCCGCCGTCGGCGGCATGCCGTATTCCAGTGCGCGGACGAAGTCGGCATCGTAATGCATGGCTTCATCGTCACCTGCGTCCTTGTCTGCTACCTGGGCGTGGAAGCGCTCGGCCTGATCCTCGGCATCGTTAAGCTCCGAGTAGGCATTGGCAATTTCGCGGCCACCAATGAACAACTCGAAACGATCGGTCACACTCGGATCATCGTCGCTGCGCCGCGCCAACGGCGAGACTTCGAACGGATAACGGGTAATAAAGGTGGGCTGTTCCAGGCGGTGCTCAACCAGCTCTTCGAAGATCATCACCTGCAGCTTGCCGAGTCCCTCAAAACCAAGGACCTTGGCGCCGGCTTTGGTGGCGATGGCCCGTGCAGTGTCGACATCTTGCAGATCGGCGGCGGTGATCTCCGGATTGAACTGGAGGATCGCGTCGAATACCGACAGCCGCGCAAAGGGCTCGCCAAAATGAAACACCTTGCCCTGATAGGGCACGTCGGTAGAGCCCAACACTGCCATGGCCAGCTCGCGGAACATCTCCTCGGTCAGGTCCATGTTGTCTTCATAGTCGGCATACGCCTGGTAGAACTCGAGCATGGTGAACTCGGGATTGTGCCGGGTCGAAACGCCTTCATTACGGAAGTTGCGGTTGATCTCAAATACCCGCTCGAAGCCGCCCACTACCAGCCGCTTGAGGTATAGCTCGGGCGCGATGCGCAGGAACATCGGCAGATCCAGCGCATTGTGATGGGTTTCGAAGGGCTTGGCCGCCGCCCCGCCGGGAATCGTCTGCAACATGGGCGTTTCAACTTCGAGGAAGTTGCGCTCAGCCAGGAACTGGCGAATATGCGAGATCACCTTGGAGCGCACCTGGAAGGTGTGACGCGTTTCCTCGTTGACGATCAGGTCCACGTAACGCTGGCGATACCGCTGCTCGGTGTCGGTCAGGCCATGGAATTTGTCCGGCAAAGGCCGCAGCGACTTGGTCAGCAGCTGCACATCGCGCATGTGCACATACAGATCGCCCTTGCCAGACCGCGCCAGCGTACCCTCGGCCGCAATGATGTCGCCCATGTCCCAGCTCTTGATCGCTTCAAGCGTCTCCGCGGGTAAGCCCTTGCGATCGACATACACCTGAATGCGCCCGCTCATGTCCTGGATCACCATGAACGCGCCACGGTTAAGCATGATGCGACCGGCGACCTTGACCGGGATAGCGGCTTCCTCCAGCTCCGGCTTACTCGTGTCGGCGTACTGCTGCTGCAACGTGCCGGCATAGCTGTCAGGACGGAATTGATTGGGGAAGGCGTTACCTTTGGCCCGCTCAGCCGCCAGCTTTTCCTTGCGCAGGGCAATCAAACTGTTCTCTTCCTCGTGCTGTGCGTGCTGGTCGTGCGGCTGATCGGTCATGTTCGCTAATCCTGAAGAATCTGTATTGATACTGCTGAGCCCTCAGTCCCGCCCGACCGCAACGCGGTCGGGGCAGGCAATGAGGTGCTGATAAATGCGGGTCACACCCAGATGTTCAACGCTTCACGTAAGCGGGGTCATAGCCCCTGCTTGAGGCTCGCCTCGATAAATTCATCGAGGTCACCATCGAGCACCGCGTTGCAGTTACTGTTCTCGATCCCGGTACGCAAATCCTTGATCCGCGACTGATCGAGCACATAGGAGCGTATCTGATGACCCCAACCAATGTCGGCCTTGGTGTCTTCCATCGCCTGCGCGGCCGCGTTGCGCTTCTGCATTTCCAGCTCATAGAGCTTGGCGCGCAGCATCTTCATCGCAGTGTCACGGTTGGCGTGCTGTGAGCGCTGGTTCTGGCAACTGACCACGGTATTGGTCGGCACGTGGGTGATACGGATGGCTGAGTCGGTGGTATTCACGTGCTGACCGCCCGCGCCGGATGAGCGGTAAGTGTCCACGCGCAGATCGGAGGGATTGATATCGATCTCGATGTCATCATCAATTTCGGGGGAGACAAACACCGCCGAAAAGGATGTATGACGGCGATTGCCGGAGTCGTAGGGGCTCTTGCGCACCAGGCGATGGACGCCGATTTCGGTGCGCAGCCAACCAAAGGCGTATTCGCCCTTGATGTGCACGGTCGCACTCTTGATACCAGCGACCTCTGCAGCCGACAGCTCGATAATCTCGGTCTCGAAGCCGCGCTGATCGGCCCAGCGCAGATACATGCGCAGCAACATGTTCGCCCAGTCCTGGGCTTCGGTTCCGCCGGAACCGGCCTGGATGTCGAGATAGCAATTGTTCGGGTCCATCTCACCACTGAACATGCGGCGAAACTCGAGCTTTTCCAGGCTCAGTTGCAGGCGTTCCAGTTCAGTGACGACATCCGCTACGGCGGACTCGTCTTCTTCTTCGGCAGCCATTTCAAGCAACTCGGAGGCGTCCGCCAGGCCAACCTGCATGCCATCCAGTGTCTCGACAATTTGCGCCAGCTGCGAGCGCTCCTTGCCCAGGCTCTGCGCGCGCTCGGGATCGTTCCACACGCTGGGGTCTTCCAGCTCGCGTTCGACTTCTGTCAGGCGGTCATGCTTTTGATCGTAGTCAAAGATACCCCCTGATAGTCTCGGAGCGACTACGCAGATCTTTGATGGTATTGAGAATCGGGTTGATTTCCATGGTGACAAGTCCCGTCAGGAAAAAGGGCGTCATTGTAGCGGAAATTACCGCAGCCGTGCAGCGTTCTCGCAGGACACCGCGCCACCACGGTGCAACGGACCGGAGTGTATAAACAGACCCGTTCGCCTCCTCTGATTATCAGATGGCAGCCAGCACAGCGAGGCCCACCGGGCTTGATGCAGGTCAGGGAGCCTATCCATGAAATCACGCTAGACTGGGTCTATTCGCAAGCGACCATTACCCGCCAGGAGTTATTCGTGAGCCAGTTATTACCCGACCAGAACATCCTCGACCAGCATGCTGAAGAACACCCCGCCTTCGCCGAATGGCGCGCAGGCTATGGTGTCATTGAGCACAGTCCGGCGACCCAGGCGGCCGTATACAGATTGGCCCATCAACTGCAGCAGAGCGGCGCGCAACCCGATCTGGACAGTGCCTACCGCATGCTCACCGCGCTTGATCGAGTGACCAGCGCCGGTCTGTGGCTGGTCGTGCACATGACCTATGCCAAACGCTGCCATCCGGACGGCACTAAGCTCAACGCCGAGGACTTCAAGCGCAATCCCGAAGGCCATACCGGCGGTGCCCTGAATATGGTGCCTGGCTACGCCGCCTATCTGGCCTTGAACAATCTGACCGGCAGCACCCGCAGCTGGCTGATGGGTCAGGGTCATTGCGTAGCGGCGATCGACGCATTGAACATCCTCACCGGCAACCTTCACCCCGAACAGGCCGAACGCTACGGCGAAGATGGCGGGCTTGACCGCCTGCTGAAGGATTTCTACGGATACGCCCAGCAACCCGATGGCCGCCCTGCCGCGCCACTGGGCAGTCACGTCAATCCATACACTGCCGGCGGCATCATTGAAGGCGGCTATCTCGGCTTCGCCGAATTGCTTTACGCTCATATGCCGCTGCCGGGCGAGAAGCTGGTGGCCTTCCTCTCCGACGGTGCCGCTGAAGAACAGCGCGGCAGCGACTGGATACCCCGCTGGTGGCGCGCAGAGGACTGCGGCATGGCGTTGCCGGTGATGATTGCCAACGGTCGGCGTATTGAACAGCGCACCGAACTCGGCACCGTGAAGGGTCTGGATGGTTTCGTCGAGCATCTGACCGCCTGCGGCTTCGACCCGATACGCTTTGACGGCCGCGATCCAGCAGCTTTTGTTTGCACACTGTACGAAATGGAGCAGCGACTTGATCGTCGGGTCGAGGAACATCAACGCGGTCTGCTCAAGTATCCCCTGCCCATCCCCTATGCCATCGCCGAGACCACCAAGGGTTTCGGCTTCTATGGCGCCGGGGAAAACGCCGCCCACAACCTGCCCTTGCCCGGCAATCCGCGGCATGACGAAGCCGCACGCAGCCTGTTCAATCAGCACGCCGGCAAACTCTGGGTCAGTCCCGAGCAGCTAGAGCAGTCCCGGGATCTGCTGACGCGACACGCCCAACAGGGCCGACCACTGGAACGCGACCATGCACTGGCCAAGCGTCACCCAAAAACGCCGGTGCTGCCCGAGCCCGAGTGGATGAGCGAACCGGCCTCGCCGATGCTGGCAGTGGACCGATTCTTCGTCAGCATGACCGAAGCCAATCCCGGCCTGCGCGCCCGCGTCGGCAATCCGGACGAGCTGGCCAGTAACAAGCTGGGCGGCGTACTGCGTGCGCTCAAGCACCGGGTGAGCGATCCGGAAAGCGACCTGGAAGCGATTGATGGGCGGATCATCACCGTACTCAATGAAGAGGCTGTGGTGTCGGCGTGCCTGGGTAACAAGGCCGGCCTGAACCTGGTCGCCAGCTATGAAGCCTTTTGCGTGAAAATGCTCGGCGCGGTGCGTCAAGATATTATCTTCGCCCGGCATCGCAAGGAAGTTGGCCGTCCCGCTGCCTGGCTGGGCTTTCCGGTCATTGCCACCTCCCATACCTGGGAAAACGGCAAGAACGAACAATCCCACCAGGACACCACCTTCTGCGAAGCGCTGCTCGGGGAAATGCACGATGTCATGCGCGTCGTGCTCACCGCTGATTACAACAGCACCCTGGCGGTACTGCCGAGCATCTATACCGAACGCGGCCGACTGAGCTGCATGGTGATTGCCAAACGCGACCAGCCCTCACGTTTCACCCCCGAGCAGGCGGTCCAGCTAGCCGAACAGGGTGCGCTGGTGTTTGAGGAACATCAGGGCAACGGCGAGGCCGTGTTACTGATCGCCTGCGGTGCCTATCAGATGGGTGCCATGCAGCGCGCCGCCGAACGTCTGACAGCGCACAACGTCAGCTGGCGTCTGGTGTATCTGCAGGAGCCCGGCCGTTTTGCCATTCCCCGCGATACGCTCGAAGCAGAATACGCAGCCAGCGCGGAACTGATTCAGCTGATCTTCCCTAGTAAATATCCGCGCCGCATCATGCTCACCCACATGCGTCCTGAAGTGTTCCGCGGTCACCTGCACAACCTGCTACCCGATCCACAACACAGTCGCGTACTCGGCTACATAAACCGCGGCGGCACGCTGGATGAAGCCGGCATGCTGTTCACCAACCGCTCCAGCTGGGCCCATGTCGTCGCCGCGGCAGCCGAGGTCAGTGACATAGACCCCGCCCAGTGGCTGGAAGACGAGGAACTGAAAGCAGTACAGGGCCAGGGTAGCCCGAGCATATTGCGATAGATGTACCGGGTTTCGTCGCCGCGGGCGACGAAACCTGTCAGGTCCGGATTAGACTTCCTCGCCAACGATGCCTTCCACAAGCACCTCAACATCCAACCCCGCCAGCGTATTCAACACCGGCTTGATCATGCTGGCCGATAGCGGGCGGCTGAACCAGTAGCCCTGGATATAGTGGCAACCTTCGGTGCTGAGAAAATCCATTTGTTCGATGGTTTCGATGCCTTCGGCGATCACGTCCATGCTCAGGCCGTGGCCCAGACCGATGATTGCGCGGCTGATGGCGCGCAGGCGTTCGTCATCCGGGGCGCGGGAGATGAAGCTTTTGTCGACCTTGATGATATGCAGCGGATAGCGATGCAGATAGCCGAGTGAGGAGAATCCGGTGCCGAAATCATCGAGGGCAATCCGGATGCCCAGACTTTCCAGTTCACGCAGCGTGGCCAGGGTATCGGGGCCGTCCTGCATGAGCAGGCTTTCGGTTATTTCCAGCACCAGGCTGCTCGCCGGGAAGCCGGTTTCCTCCAGTATCGCGGCGACCGTGCCGGCGAAGTTATCCTCTCGCAGCTGACGGCTGGACAGGTTGACCGAGCAGCGCAGCGCAGGATGACCGTTTCCGTGCCACTCAAGCACCTGGGTGCAGGCCTGGCGCAGCACCCAGGCACCTACTTCGACGATCTGTCCGGAGTCTTCGAGGGCGGGGATGAATTCATCCGGCGCGATCATCTTGCCGTTACGCCACCAGCGCAGCAGCGCCTCGACGCCGATGACGCTGGAGCTGTCGCCCTCTACCTTGACGATCGGCTGATAGTAGAGCTCGAATTGCTTGCGGTTCAGCGCCTCGCTGAGGGCGTTTTCCAATTCCAGGCGATGGTGAACTTCCTGCTGCAAACTTTCGCTGTACAGCGCCAGCTGCGACTTGCCGAAGGTCTTGGCCCGGTATAGCGCCAGATCAGCCTCACGCAGCGCATCCTGCTCCTGATCATGCCCCTTGAGCGGGGCCAGACCGATACTGGCGGTGACCGTCAGGCGTCGCTCACCAATCAGCAAGGGCGACAACAGCCCCTGCATGATGCGCTTGGCGACGTTTTCCGCATCACCCGGCTCGGCCATGTCGTTGAGCAACACGACAAATTCGTCGCCGCCGAATCGACACAGATGATCGCCCGGTCGCAGGCAACGTTCGATCCGCGCCGCGACCTCAATCAGCACCTGATCACCGACCTGGTGGCCGAGACTGTCATTGATCAGCTTGAATCGATCCAGATCGATAAACAGCACCGCTGCGTGCCGCGCGCCGGGCTTGGCCTGTCGTTGCAATGCCTGCAACAGCAGTTGATTCATGCGCTCGCGATTCGGCAGATTGGTCAGCGGATCATGCAAGGTGGCGTGCGCCAGCTCCTGCTCGGCGGTCTTGCGAATGTGAATATCGGTCAGAGAGCCGGACAGCAGACGGTCGCCATGGTGATCCAGAGTTGCCTCACCACGCACCAAAACCCAGCGATACTCCCCCTGGGCATGCCGTAACTGACACTCGATCTTGAGTTCGGACCGATAGCCTTCCAGATGCGCCATGACCGACGCCTTGAAGCCGCTGCGCTGGCTCTCCGGGAGCATGTACAACCACTCGGCCAGATTGGTCGGCGCCTGGCCGGGATCGAGTCCAAGCACGGTCAACCAGCGCTCGGAGACGTCGAGCCGATCCTCTGTGACATGCCACTCCCAGATGCCATCATTGGTGCCATGCATGGCGCGGGCGTAGCGCGTCTGGCTTTCCTCCAGGGCGAGCTGACTGGCGGCAGAATAGGTATCAACCGCCAGCGTCATATCGAAGAACACCACCTTGAGCAGGCAGCTGAACAGGCGATGCACCAGCTCCGGCTGCGCCGGCCAGCGCTCGCGCAGCTGTGCGTGCATGAAATCCAGATAGAAATGGTAGCTGGCCAATGACACGCTCTGACCCAGCCCGACGCTCTCGTGAGTAATACCAACGAGCAGGCGCAGCCGCACATACTGCATGTCGTAGGGGCCACGCAGCATCTGCTGATAATAGTGCCGCTGCTGATCCTTCAGCCGTACCAGCATGCCGGGGCGATTGAGCAAACCTGCGGCATGGGGAAACTGCAGCAGATGCTCGTGCAGCGCATCGATACATCGCACATGCACGGCTTCCAGCTCAGGCAGATACCCCGACAGCGCGCTGATGCTTTGCTCATCCAGCAGCAACAGGCGCAGCCGTGTACGGATATCACCCGCATTCAGGCCGAGATGGTTCTGCATTCCCTTCAGACGTTTCTTCAAGTCAGGCAAGACCTGGCTCTCCCTGGTATCAAACACCATCATGCGACTGCTTACGGCTTACCGTTTCGCTCAGATTTGTGAAGCATTACACATAACTGTCTCATCATAAAATCTAATTACTGACCCTCCGGTCACCGCCGCGTACGCGTTTTTCCAGCTCCAGCACCGCCAGCACAACCACACCCGCAGCACCCGGAATCAGCAACAGAGGAATACTCAACGCTGCCGACTCAAACAAGGTGTGCATCACGCCAACATAGGTAAAGACCAGCTGTAATAGCGTCACCAGTACCACCACAATCCATACCGCCGGCGTGCCCAGCATCCCGCGCAGGGTTAGCGATGCGCTGTCCAGATAACGCACTGCAAACAGGTAGAACACTTCCATCGCGACCAGCGTATTGACCGCCAATGTGCGGGCGACTTCGCTGCTGTAGCCGGCCTGCACCGCCCACTGGAAACTGGCGAAAATACCCGCCAGAAACAGCAGCGACACCAGCACGATGCGCCATACCAGAAAACTGTTCAGCAGCGATTCACCGCTACTGCGCGGCGGTTTTTCCATCACGGTGGGCTCGGCCGGCTCGAAGGCCAGTCCCATCGCCAGCACCACGGAGCTGACCAGATTGACCCAGAGAATCTGTAAAGCGGTTATCGGCAGGGTGAGCCCGATCAATAGGGCCACGATCAAACTGGCCGCTTCGCCGCCATTGATCGGCAGCAGAAAGCTGATGGCTTTTTTGAGGTTGGTATAAACGGTACGGCCTTCGCGGACCGCCGCAGCCAGACTGGCGAAGTTGTCGTCCAGCAATACGATATCCGCTGCCTCGCGGGCCGCCTCGGAGCCTTTCACGCCCATGGCGATGCCCACGTCCGCCCGTTTCAATGCCGGCGCATCGTTGACCCCATCACCGGTCATGGCTACCACGCCATGGACCGCCTGCAGTGCCTGTACCAACCGTAACTTGTGCTCAGGACTGGTCCGGGCAAATACATCGACCTCCTGCGCCAACTGCATCAATTGAGTGTCGTCCAGGCTATCCAGGTCGTGCCCGGTAGCGACTCGCTCAGTATTGCGCAGGCCCAGGCGAGCCGCGATGGCGCGCGCGGTCAACGCATGATCACCGGTGATCATCTTCACCCGGATGCCGGCACGGTGGCATTCGGCGATGGCCTCCATGGCCTCCTGTCGCGGCGGATCCAGCAGGCCGACGATTCCGATCAACTGGAAGTCGGCACCCATCTCGTCACCATCGAGGTCTTGCTGCTCGGGCTCGATCGGCTTGCGCGCCAGAGCCAGCACCCGCAAACCCTGTCCTGCCAACTCATCGATGCTGTGTTGCCAGTCAGCGGGCTCCAGCGCCACGGCTTCCCCTTGCGCGTCCAGCGCACTATTGCACAGGGCCATGACGCGCTCCGGCGCCCCCTTGAGCAGCACTACCGCCTGACCATGATGATCATGGTTCAGGGTCGCCATATAGCGCTTGTCGGCATCGAAGGGAATTTCATCGCGGCGTGGCCATTCGGCGGTGTAGGACGTCGTATCCAGCCCGACCTTGGCGCCCAGCACCGATAAGGCGGCCTCCATCGGATCACCGATGATCTTGACGCTGTCCCCCTGGCGTTGCAGCTCGACGTCGTTGCACAGCAGACCAGCTTGCGCCATGTATTCAAGCAGCACGGGCGACGGGTCGCCACTCTGCTCATCGCCGATGCGGCCTTCAACCGCATAGCCTTCCCCACTGACCGGATAGATGTGTCTGTCCAGAGACAACGCGGCGACCATCATTTCATTGCGCGTCAGGGTGCCGGTCTTGTCGGAGCAGATCACCGAGACCGCACCCAGCGTTTCAATCACCGGCATGCGCCGCACCACTGCTTTGCGCGTCGCCATGCGCCGCACGCCAATTGCCATGGTGATGGTCAGAATGGCCGGTAGCCCCTCCGGAATCGCCGAGACGGTCAGCGCGACGACCGCCATGAACAGTTCATTGAGCGGGCGCTCACTGAACATCCAGCCCGCAAAAAACACCAGCGCACCGATGACCACGATGATCAGTGAGAGGTATTTGGCAAAACGGTTCATCTGCGTCAACAAGGGCGTTTGCAGTGTTTCAACGCCGCTGAGCATGCCGGAAATGCGGCCGATCTCAGTCTGCTCGCCCGTTGCCACAACAACGCCACGGGCGGTGCCGACGTTCACCAGCGTCCCCGAGTACGCCATATTGAAACGCTCCGCCAATGGCGCGTCGCCAGCCTGCTGATCGGTGAGTTTATCCACCCGCACCGATTCCCCGGTCAGCAACGCTTCGTCCACCTTGAGACCATGCAACTGCACCAGACGTACATCCGCCGCCACGCGATCGCCGGCCTCCAGCATCAGCACATCACCGGGTACCAGTTCGCTGGCCTCAATTCGCTGGCGCTCGCCGTCGCGCAGCACCGTGGCCTTGGGCGCCAGCATGTGCCGGATAGCCGCTAACGCCTGCTCGGCCTTGCCCTCCTGCACGATGCCCACTACAGCCTGTAGCAATACCACCGCCAGAATGACCGAGGTATCCAGCCAGTGGCCCAGCAGCGCGGTGACCACCGCCGCCACCAGCAACACATAGATCAGCACATTCTGGAACTGGGCGAGCAAGCGCCGCCACCAGGGGCGGACGCTCGCAGCGGTGAGCTGATTGGGTCCGTATTGAGCAAGCCGCTCGGTCGCCTCGGCAGCACTCAGCCCCTTATCGTGACTGCCGAGCTGCTCTCGGACCTCTGCGACGGTGTGCGCGTGCCAATTGGGCGGTAGCTGCTTTTGATCCATGGGCATTTCCCGGCAACGAGTGGAGCGGCAAAAACCCTAGTGTAGTTGCCTGTGTCGTACAGGGTATTGGCTCAGATCAAGACTTGAACGCCGAGGGCAGCAAAGCCGGCCCGATCACGCCGGCTCGACGTGCTTGACCAGCAGCTGCAGGTTCTGCTGGCCGCGGTACTCGTTGATATCCAGGGTGTAGGCCAGGAGCACCCGCTGGATGGACGGGTTCGGCCAGACGGCAGGATCGATATTGAAGGCGATGGCATCGAGCAGCTGGGTGGCGCCGGGCAGTTGCACCACCATCTTCAGGTGGCGCTCACCGACAAGACGCTGCTGGATAATCTGGAATTCGCCATGAAAGCCCGGCTCTGGAAAATGCTGCCCCCAGGGCCCTGCCTCGCGCAGCTGGGCTGCCAGCGGAAGGTTGAATTCTTCTGCGCACAGCTCCCCATCGGACAACACGCGCCCGGTCAGGTCATCTGCCACCAGCTGACGGCGCACCTCGGCATCGAAGGCACCGCAGAACTGCTCGAACAGCGCTTCGGGCAAAGACAATCCGGCCGCCATGGCATGGCCCCCGAACTTGCTGATCAGCCCAGGATTCGCCGCCGCCACGGCGTCCAGTGCATCACGAATATGCAGGCCGGCAACCGAGCGCGCCGAGCCCTTGAGCATGCCGTCTCCGGCATCAGCGAAGGCAATGACCGGGCGGTGATAGCGGTCCTTCAGGCGCGAAGCAAGGATCCCGATGACGCCCTGGTGCCAGTCCGGATCGAACAGGCACAAGCCGAAGGGCAATTCCTGCTCCGACACGCTGACCGCGTCCAGACTGGCCAGCGCCTGTTGCTGCATGTCCCGCTCGATGGCCTTGCGGTCCTTGTTCAGCCCGTCCAGCTCACGGGCGATATCCCGTGCGAGATCTTCGTTCTCGGTGAGCAGGCATTCTATGCCCATGCTCATGTCGTCCAGGCGCCCCGCAGCATTCAGGCGGGGTCCGACGATAAACCCCAGGTCCGTGGACACCAGCCGCTGGGCCGGCCGCCCGGCGACTTCCAGCAGAGCGCGGATACCGGGCCGGCAGCGGCCACTACGAATACGCGCTAGCCCCTGATGCACCAGAATCCGGTTATTGGCATCCAGCGGCACCACGTCGGCAACCGTGCCCAGGGCCACCAGATCAAGCAGCTCAGCCAGATTCGGCTCGGGGCGCTCGGTATTGAACCAGCCGCTTTCACGCAGCTCGGCGCGCAGCGCCAGCATCACGTAGAAGATCACGCCTACCCCGGCGATGGCCTTGCTCGGGAAATCGCAACCAGGCTGACTCGGATTGACGATGGCGTCGGCGGCCGGCAGGTGCTCGGCCGGCAGGTGATGATCGGTGACCACCACCGATAGCCCGGCCGCCTTCGCGGCGGCCACCCCTTCGATACTGGAGATACCGTTATCCACGGTGACCAGTACCTCTGGATGGCTTCTCAGCGCCACTTCGACAATTTCCGGGGTGAGGCCATAACCGAATTCGAAGCGGTTAGGCACCAGATAGTCCACCCGTCCGGCACCCAGGGCACGCAGACCCAGTACCGCAACACTACAGGCGGTGGCGCCGTCACAGTCGAAATCACCCACAATCAAGATAGGCTGCTGCCGTTCCAGCGCCCGGCGCAGCACCGCCACCGCCTCGCGCATGCCCTTGAACAAATCAAAGGGCAGCAGCGATTTCAGGCTATGGTCCAGCTCAGCAGCGCTGGCAACACCGCGCGCGGCATACAAGCGTTGTAACAGCGGCGGCAAATCGCCCAGCTCGGGCAGATCGATGGGGACGGGGCGGGCTTCGATGCGCATCAGCGTTCGCCCTGCAGCCATTCCAGCTTTAGCTCATGCTGCATGCGCGCATCACTGACATACAACACGTCATCGCTGATCATCAGTCCCCAATCGATGGTGCGAGGCAGATCGGTTGCCAGCAGATCAAGCGGTTCCTGCGGCAATACGGCGATCTTCAGATTCTTCAATCCAGCCACGGCGGGTAAGACCTTGCTCGCCCAGACGCGGGTGTTGCCATAGGCTAGCAGGGAGAGTTTTTCGGACCGACGCGAGCACCAGATCAGGCGGTCGGCATCCGGCTGGCCTACTTCGATCCAGTGTTCGATGCGATCATCCAGGCTCTTGTGCCACAACGCCGGCTCATCAACGTCGGATAGGCCTCGTCCGAAGGCGAGCCGCTCCTGATACCACAGACCATAGGCCAGAATGCGCGCGGTCATGCGCTGTTCGGTTTCCGACGGGTGACGCGCAATGGTGATGCGTACCGACTCGTAGATGCCTTGGTCAACATCGGACAGACCGAGGTGGACCTTGTAGGGTGTCGCTTGCTGGGCCATGGGGTTCCCGACGGGAAAAAGGGGCAGGCAGTGTACCCTAAACGGCTGCGTCACCGCAGCGAGGGTGCAGTCCCGCCCCGCTCGGTCAGCGAAACTCCAGCCGACTAAGCATCAAGCATCTGGCGGTAACATTCCGGGATCTTCAACAGCCCGTATTGCGCAGCCAGCTCTCGGACCTGATTGCGGCTACCGTCAAACTGCTTTGTTTCGCTGACCACGTGCTCGCGACCATGCTGCCTCAGCGCCCAGGCGAAACACACAGTGCCATCCAGGTCCTCATCCTCTGACTCAGCGACACCTGTATTGGCTATCGCCATGCTGGACTCGCTGTTACGCAGCGCGCCGAGTGCCATCTCCCGCGCCACAGGTTCACTGGTCAGGCCATGCTCTTCAATGGTGGCAAAGCTGACGCCCAGGCAATCATTCTTGGCCTCTGGCGCGTACACCACGTAACCACGCTCAAATACCGCACCGCATCCCGGGATATCGGCCAACTTGGTTGCCATCAGACCGGCCGTGCAGGACTCGGCGGTGGACAGTTTTAGTTGATGCGATTTAAGAAAATCGATCACGACTTTGACACTTTGCATATTTACTCTGCCCCTTTATTAACGGCCCGGAGAGCCTGTAAGTAAGAGGGAGTCGCAATTACCAAAGTTCCGGACATTTCCTGTTGCGCACTGCGTCGCAAAACTGGAACTAAGCCCCTGGATTCAGGTCATCAATGTAAGCGGATTTTTTATCCGCAGCAGCAGCCCCCCTTGCTTATAGCGCGCGGATTTAGAGGCCTTCTGCCATGGACGGTTTGGGCAGTACTGCGCACCGAAAAAGTGCACAGCACTCAGACAGGAGCTGCCACGCCAGAGGCCCAATACGCGGAGGATAGTGAGTATGGGAAATGTTGTAACAACAGTGCGTTCCGCCGATCCGGGTCAAGTAAAAGTCCGGCCACAACTTCATGTAGAGAGTCAGCAAAGCCAGAAAAAGAAAGTGCTCTTTGTCACCCCGGAATTTGCCGATCTCGTCAAGGTTGGTGGCCTGGGAGACGTCTCCTCTTCATTGCCGCGGGCGCTTGCCGCCTATCATGATATTCGCGTGGTAATACCCGGCTACAGCCAGGTAATGGACAGCGGGCATCCGATCAGAATCGTCGGCAAGGTAGAAGGTCGCGCGGCGATCCCCCCGTGCCGGATTGGGCGCATCGATATGGCCGACGGGCTGATCATCTACGTGCTCATTTGCCCTGAACTCTATGAGCGTGAAGGCACTCCTTACGCTGACGAGCAGGGCCGCGACTGGCCCGACAATCATATCCGTTTTGCTCGCCTCGGCCTGGCAGCTGCCGATCTGGCTTCGGGGCATGCGGGGATCAGTTGGTGCCCTCAACTGGTGCACGCCAATGACTGGCCCGCCGGTCTGGCGTCGGCCTACATGGCCCTGCGAGGCGACCGAACGCCTAGCGTTTTCACCATCCACAACCTGGCCTACCAGGGCGTGTGTGATGCCGCGTGCTTGCCCGAGCTGGGCATTCCTCAGCAGGCATTTGTGCCAGAAGGTCTCGAATTCTACGGAAAATTATCTTTTCTCAAGGCCGGTATCGTCTACGCCAGCCACATCACCACCGTCAGCAAAACCTACGCCCATGAGATCACCACCGCAGAAGCCGGTTGTGGACTCGACGGCCTGCTCAGGCACCGCGCGGCTGAAGGGCGCCTGACCGGTATTACCAATGGAATTGATCAAAGCTGGGAACCGGGCAGTGATCCGCACCTGATCGAAGGTTTTACCGACCTGGAAGCCGACGGCAAAGCCGAACATGCGCGTTATATCGAAGCGACCTTCGGGCTGGATTCGGAGGACGGGCCGCTGTTCGTGGTGGTCTCGCGCCTGGTACACCAGAAAGGCATTGACCTGACCTGGGAAATTGCCGGCGATATCGTCGCCGCGGGTGGCCGTATCGCCGTCATTGGTCGCGGCGAGCGGGCGCTGGAAGCGGAAATGGTCGAGCTGCAAGAGCGCTACCCCGGCCGCATCGGCGTCCACATTGGCTTCAACGAACTGGATGCACGGCGCATGTATGCCGGCAGCGATTTTCTGCTCATGCCTTCGCGCTTCGAACCCTGCGGACTGAGCCAGATGTATGCGCAGCGTTTCGGCTCGCTGCCGATCGCGCACCGCACCGGTGGCCTGGTCGACACCATCGAAGATGGCGTCACCGGTTTCCTGTTCAGTGACGCCACTGCGGACAGCTACCGCGATGCGGTAATGCGCGCCATCAGGATCTACCAGCATCCGGAGCTCATGAACGCCATGCGTCGCCGCGCCATGATGTCCCCCATGTACTGGGCGGAATCGGTCAAACCCTACGATGAGCTCTACCGCGGCCTGGTTCGCGAACGGGTTCCCCAGGCATTGGCAGCAGACGTCGGGAGGCGAAGTTGACGGCAGGCGCGCCCACCCATGGCGCACTGGTACTGGACAACGGCGATACCCGTTTCAGTCTCTGGGCTCCCGATGCTCGTGAGGTCTCGGTTGAGCTGGTCAGTGGTGCCATTCATAACCTGAGATCGCAAGCCGACGGCTGGTTCAGGGCAGAGGTGCCCTGCCCGGCCGGCACCGGTTATCGCTTCATCATCAACGGTGACCTGCGGGTACCGGATCCCGCGTCCCGCGCTCAGCTCGGGGATGTGCATGCCTTCAGTTCCGTGGTCGATCACGACGCATTCAACTGGCAGACCTCGGAATGGCAAGGACGTCCCTGGCACGAGACCATCATCTATGAATTGCATGTCGGCCTGCTCGGCGGGTTCAAGGGCGTTCAGGCCTACCTGCCCTACCTGCAGAAACTGGGCATTACCGCCATAGAACTCATGCCCCTGGGTGAATTTCCAGGCGCGCGCAACTGGGGCTACGACGGCGTGTTGCCGTTCGCCCCGGACTCCTCCTACGGCACCCCGGAAGACCTGAAAGCGCTGATTGATGCCGCCCATGCCATCGGACTGATGGTCTATGTCGATGTGGTCTACAACCATTTCGGCCCTGATGGTAATTACCTCGGGCATTACGCCAGTGATTTTTTCCGTCAGGACATCGAGACCCCATGGGGCCCGGCAATCGACTTCCGGCGGCCTGAGGTGCGCAACTTCTTCTGCGAGAACGCGCTGATGTGGGTGGTCGACTACCGCGTCGACGGCCTGCGCTTTGATGCAGTGCATGCCATCAGCGAGAAGGATTTCCTGGTCGAGCTGGCGCAGCGGGTGCGTGAGGCGACGGGGCCCGAGCGCCATGTGCATCTGGTCCTGGAGAATGAGGATAACTCGGCCAAACTGTTGCAGCGCGGCTTCGACGCCCAGTGGAATGATGACGCGCATAACGTCCTGCATACCTTGCTAACCGGCGAGCAGGAGGGTTATTACGCCGAGTTTGCCGAGCAGCCGACGCTGAAGCTGGCACGCTGCCTGGGCGAAGGCTTTATCTTCCAGGGCGAGGACTCGCGACACGGCGTCAGCCGCGGCGAACCCAGCGGCCATCTGCCGCCCTCCGCTTTTGTGCTGTTCCTGCAGAATCACGACCAGATTGGCAACCGCGCCTTCGGTGAACGCCTGACCTTGCTGACTGACGAGGCCACGCTCAAGGCATCCATCGCGCTGATGCTGCTCTCGCCCATGGTGCCCCTGCTGTTCATGGGTGAGGAATGGGGTTCGAAGAAGCCCTTCCTGTATTTCACTGACCACAACGAGGAACTGGCGCAGGCGGTGCGCGAAGGTCGACAGAGGGAGTTCAGTGAATTCTCGCTGTTCACCGAGCATCCCGAGCGCAAGATCCCCGATCCCAATGCCGTGGAAACCTTCTCGGCGTCGCGACCGGACTATGTCGCCATTAGCCGGCCCGAGTACCAGCACTGGCGTGACTTCTACAGCAGCCTGCTCAACCTGCGCCATCAGCAGATCATCCCGCGGCTTGCCGGCGCCCGATTTGCCGGCGCCAGCGTCCTGGCTGACGACGCTGTGTCGGCCTCCTGGCGCATGGGCGACGGCAGTCTGTTGCGCATCGACATCAATCTCAGCGACGCCTATGTCACCTGTGACCCATCGTCCGAAACAGCCCAGTGCCTGTTCGCCTATAACGGCGACGCTGATGCCGGTGTGTTGTCGCCCCGAAGTACCCTCGTCTTCCTGGAACCCGCTGCATGAGTGATGCGCTATTGACCCGACTGGCCAGAGCGGCCGGTATCAATGTCGAATGGATTGATGCCTTTGATGAAACGCAGCAGGTCTCGATTGCCGTGCAGCGCGATCTGCTGGAAGCGCTGGGCTATGCCACCGGCAGTGATACGCTGATCAGGGAAAGCCTCGCGCACCTGAAGGCGCAGCAGTGCGGTAAAGAGCTGGCTCCTCTCATCACCATGGAAGCTGGCCAGAAACTCCCGCTGACCCCGCACTTCACTCCCGGCACGGCTTTTCGGTTGGCGCTCGAAAACGGCGAAACCCGCGAGGGCAAACTCGACGCCTCCGGCGCACTGCCGGCTATCGACGACTGGGGCTACCATCAGCTGGAGATTGGCGACGAACAGATCACGCTGGCCACCGCGCCGCACGCCTGCCCCAGCGTCGAGGAATTGACCGGGAAAAGCCAAGCGCGCCTCTGGGGGCTCACGGCGCAGCTCTACTCCCTGCGGCGCAAGGGCGACGGTGGCCTGGGTGATACAGCGGCGCTGGCTGACCTGGCCCAATGCGCCGCCGATGCCGGCGCAGACACCCTGGCAATGAGTCCGGTACATGCGATGTTCAGCGCCGATACCGGCAACTACAGCCCGTACTCCCCCTCCAGCCGCATGTTCTTCAACATTCTGCACTCCGCGCCAGAGAGCGTGCTGGGCGAACAAGCGGTAGCGCAGGCCATTGCCGAATGCGGCCTTGCCGAAGAAATGCAGCGGCTCGAAGCACTGGATCTGATCGACTGGCCAGCAGCCTCAAGCGTGCGGCTCAGGTTATTGCGCCAGCTCTACCGCACTTTCAGCGCCACCCGGACCGACTTGCACGACGACCTGGACCTATTTGAGCAGCAGGGAGGCGAGGCGCTTGCCCAGCACTGTCGCTTCGAGGCTTTACATGGGCACATGCTTGGCGGGGGCCAGCCAGGTGACTGGCGCCAATGGCCGCAGCCCTTCCGTAACCCGCACAGCGCCGAGGTAGAACGTTTCGCCAGCGACCATGCTGCTGAGGTCGGCTTCCATGTATTCGCCCAGTGGTTGATTGATCGCAGTCTGCGGCGTGCGCAGAAAGCCGCCTGCGACGCGGGCATGCGTCTGGGCCTGATTGCCGACCTGGCCGTCGGTGCAAACGGCTCGGGCAGCCAGGTCTGGACCCGGCAGACCGAGTTTCTCCCCTCGGTCACCGTCGGCGCGCCCCCGGACTTGCTCAGCCGTACCGGTCAGGATTGGGGGATATCGGCCTTTTCTCCCGCCGGCCTGCGCGCCAACGGGTTTCGCGCTTTCATCGAGATGTTGCAGACCAACATGGCGCATGCCGGCGGCATTCGCATCGATCATGTAATGGGCCTGCAGCGGTTATGGATTATCCCGCATGGCGCCACCCCCGATCAGGGCGCCTACCTCGACTACCCCTTTAAGGACCAGTTGCGGCTGATCGCCCTGGAAGCCTGGCGCCACCGCACTCTGGTGGTCGGTGAGGACCTGGGCACGGTGCCGCCTGGCCTGCGAGAAGAGCTTGCCAGCCGCAATATTCTCGGCATGCGCGTGCTGCTGTTCGAGCAGGACGAGGGGCATTTCATTGCTCCGGCGAAATGGCCGAAGGACGCTCTGGCGACCACCACCACTCATGACCTGCCCAGCATCAGCGGCTGGTTCAAGGGCCATGATATCGAATGGCGACTCAAGGCAGGACATATCTGCCCCGAGCATGCCGAGGAGGACCGGCCGGCGCGCGAAAAAGAAAAGCGCGCCCTGACCTCTGCTCTCACCCAGGCCGGCTGTCTGGACCGGATGGATGCCGGCCTGAGCAAGAAGCTTGAGGCCAGTATCGAGTACGTGGGCAGCACGCCGGCACCGCTGGTGCTATTGCCCATCGAAGATGTCATGGCCAGCGAGGAGCAGCCGAATCTGCCTGGGCCCGGTGATGAACACCCCAACTGGCGCCGCCGCTGGCCGATGGAAGCGCGGCATATGCTGGATGACAAGCAGGTCAAGAGCCGGCTGCAGCGCCTGGCCTTTGCTCGCGCTTCAGCGCGAACGCGGCGGAACACGACCAAGCCCTGACCACAGCAACACACTTCAAGCGGAACAGCACACCATGAACGATCTACGGGCGACGCTAAGACTGCAATTTCACAAGGGCTTCACCCTCGACGACGCGGTACCTCTGGTCCGGTATTTTTCTCGACTGGGCATCAGCCATATCTATGCCTCCCCGCTGCTCACGGCTCGACCCGGCTCGATGCACGGCTATGACGTGGTCGACCCGACTCGCATCAATCCCGAGCTGGGAGGCGAAGCCGCGCTGGAACGGCTGGTCAACGAACTGCGTGACCACCGCATGGGGCTGATCCTGGATATCGTGTCCAATCATATGGCTGTCGGTGGCGATGCCAATCCCTGGTGGCAGGACGTGCTGGAATGGGGACCAATGAGCCACTATGCGCAATTCTTCGATATCCAGTGGCAGTCGCTGGACCCGCTGATGCACGGCCAGCTGCTGGTACCCTTTCTGCGCACGGATTACGGCGAAGTGCTCGCCTCCGGCGAGATTGAACTGCATTTCGATGCCAAGGAAGGCGCGTTCTATGCCAGCCACTACGATCATCGCTTCCCCTTGCATCCGCCCACCTACGCTGACGTATTAGAGGGCAGCGACAATGCAACCCTGGTCGCCCTGTCGAGCGAATTTGCCGAACTGGAAAACACCGCCGGGGCGTGGAAAGCGGCCCGCGTGCTGCGCCGTGATCTGTCGATCCAGGCGGCCAATACCGACACCCTGAAAGCGATAGAAGCGGCGCTGTTACGCTTTCGCCCGGATACCCCGGAGGGCAAGGAAAGGCTGCATCAGCTACTCGAACGGCAACACTACCGCCTCGCCAGCTGGCGTACCGCCTCGGACGACATCAACTGGCGGCGGTTCTTCGATATCAACGAACTCGGCGGGCTGCGGGTCGAGAACACTGCGGTGTTCGAGGCGACCCACGCGAAGATATTCGAGCTGATCGAAAAGGGCTGGCTCAACGGTTTGCGCATTGATCACGTGGACGGCCTGGCGAACCCCCGCGCGTACTGCCGCAAGCTGCGCCGGCGGGTCAACAGTCTGCTCGACAAGCGTCCAGCAGACTTGTTGGGCGAGCAATTTCCGATCTACGTCGAGAAGATCATTGCCGAAGGCGAAACCCTGGCCAATGACTGGGGCGTCAACGGCACCACCGGCTACGAATTCATGAATCAGGTGTCGTTGTTGCAGCACGACCCGCGCGGCGAGCCCACGCTGACTGAATTCTGGGCCGAGCTCAGTGGCCGGCCGACGGATTTCATGGTCGAGGTCTACGAGGCACGCAAACTGGTGCTCGCCGGCTCCCTCGCCGGCGATCTGGAAACCGTGGCGCAGGGTTTGCTGCAGATCGCTCGCCAGGATATCGACACCCGCGATCTGACACTGGGCTCGATACGCCGGGCGCTGACCGAGCTGGTGGCGCATTTTCCGGTTTACCGAACCTACGCAGGCGCCTGCGGGCGCTCCCACACAGACGCCGAATTCTTTCAGCAAGCCTTCGAAGGTGCGCGTGAGGTGCTCTCCGAAGCGGACTGGCCAATCCTCGACAAGCTCGACAAATGGCTCGGTGGGCAGCCGCTGCGCGAGCTGCCGCCTGGCAACGAACGCCATCTAAGACAGAAAATACTCGCACGTTTTCAACAACTTACCTCCCCTGCCGCGGCAAAGGCGGTGGAGGATACGGCCTGCTACCGCTCCGGCGTGCTGTTGTCACGCTACGACGTAGGCTATGACCCGCAACATTTCAGCGCACCGCTGGAAGCCTTTCACAAGACCTGTCTGGATCGGTTGATCCACTTCCCGGAAAACCTGCTGACCACTGCCACGCATGACAACAAGCGCGGCGAAGATACCCGCGCCCGGCTGGCCATTCTCAGCGAGCGCGCCGAATGGTTTATCCACCGCGTGCAGGATTGGCAGGCATTGGCCGCGCCCCTGCGCCAGGAACTGGCGGACGGCGTCGCCCCCAGTCCGGCGGATGAATACATTCTGTACCAGACCTTGATTGGCAGTTGGCCGCTGGGGTTGGAACCGGGCGACCAGTCGAGCATGGAGGAATACCTGCAGCGCTTGGTCGGCTGGCAGGAGAAGGCCCTGCGTGAAGCCAAATTGCGCAGTAGCTGGAGCGTACCCAACGAGACATATGAGACCGCCTGTCGCGAGTTTCTGACCCGTCTATTGACCGATGAAAGTGCCCGCGAACTATGTGAGGACATCGCCGCTGCTGCCGCCGATATTGCCCCCGCTGGTGCGCTGAACAGTCTGACTCAGAGCCTGTTACGCATGACCGTGCCCGGGGTCCCGGACCTGTACCAGGGAACCGAATTCTGGGATTTCTGCCTGGTGGATCCGGACAACCGGCGCCCGGTCGATTTCAGTGCCCGAGTCGCTGCACTGAAGCAGCTGCCAGACAAGCAGGAACTGGTGGAACATTGGCGCGATGGCCGCGTCAAACAATGGCTGCTGCGCTGCACTCTGACTGTACGTGGCGCCCAGCCCCAGATGTTCAGCCGGGGCGCTTATATTCCGCTGGAGATCGAGGGCGAGTACGCCGACCGCGCTATCGCGTTCGCGCGATGCTTTGAAGGAGATTACATGATCATCGTCGCGCCCTTGCGCTCCTCCGATTTACTGAATGGCCGTGACACGCCACACATTCCACCCGAGCAGTGGGGCGATACGCGGGTCCGCCTGCCCAGCCCGTTCAATGAAAACGCGCTGACCGGCGTGTTTTCCGCGCGTGCCATCGAACCTCAAGCGGGCAGTATTGCACTGTCCGAGGTACTGGCCGACTTCCCCGTGAACCTTCTTTGTTCCACTCCACATTGTCAGGAGTTCCTCTTATGACCGCAGATGAAATGCGCATCCGCGAATTCGCCTACCAGATCTGGGAATCCGAAGGCCGGCCTGCCGGCATGCATGACCGACACTGGGAAATGGCCCGCAAGCTGGTCGAGGCCGAGAATCAGGAAGCCGCCAGACCCACTATCAGCAATCGCAAGGTAACCCGGCCTACCGAGGCAAACCTGACGCCGGAAGCCAACGCGCCGACGGCGGCAGCCAAAAAACCCCGTGCGCCGCGGGCATCGGCTGCCAAAACCACCAAGGAGCCGAAAGAACCCAAAGCGCCGAAAGTACCCAAAGCAACCAAGACGCCGAAGGCGCCCAAGAGCAAATAACCTGCCCGCCGGGCAGGCTTTGAAGAGGTCATAGCATGAGCAGTCGACACCACGAAACCAGTCCGCTGGAGCCCGAATTCAAGCAGACGTCCCGCATTACCGAGGGCTCGCCTTTTCCGCTGGGCGCCACATGGGACGGATTGGGCGTCAACTTCGCACTGTTTTCGGCACATGCCACCAAGGTCGAGCTTTGCCTGTTCGACAGCAGCGGCCAGGTTGAACTGGAACGCATAGAGCTGCCTGAATATACCGACGAGATCTGGCACGGTTACCTCCCCGACGCTCACCCCGGCGTTATTTATGGGTACCGTGTCTACGGTCCCTACGATCCGGAAGCCGGGCATCGTTTCAATCACCACAAGCTTCTGATTGACCCCTATGCCAAGCAATTGGTAGGCAAGCTGGAATGGACCGACGAGCTGTTCGGCTACACCATTGGCTCGCCGGACGGCGACCTGAGTTTCGATGAACGTGACAGCGCACCCTTCGTGCCCAAGGCCAAGGTCATTGATCCAGCGTTTACCTGGGGGGACCAGCATCACCCCCGGGTGCCCTGGAACAAGACCATTGTGTATGAGACCAACGTGCGCGGTTTCACCATGCAACACCCCGCCGTGCCGGAGGATGCACGCGGGACCTTCGCGGGTCTGGCACACAATGAAGTCATGAAGCATATCCGTTCGCTGGGCGTCACCAGCGTCGAGCTGCTGCCTATCCATGCCTTCGTGAACGAACCGCACCTGCAGGAGAAGGGGCTCGCCAATTTCTGGGGCTACAACACCATTGCCTTCTTCGCACCGCATGCGCCCTATCTGGCCAGCGGCAAAATCAGCGAGTTCAAGGAAATGGTCGCGCGCATGCATAGCGCTGGGCTCGAGGTGATCCTTGACGTGGTCTACAACCACACCGCCGAAGGCAATGAGATGGGCCCGACGCTGTCCATGCGCGGCATCGACAACTCCAGCTATTACCGCCTGATGCCGGACAACAAGCGCCATTACATCAATGACTCCGGCACCGGCAACACATTGGATCTGGGTCACCCCTGCGTCCTGCAGATGGTCACCGACTCGTTACGCTATTGGGCCACCGAGATGCGCGTGGATGGCTTCCGCTTTGACCTGGCAACCATCCTCGCTCGCCATCATGACGGCTACGACGAACGCCACGGCTTCCTGGTCGCCTGCCGGCAGGATCCAATACTGAGCAAGGTCAAGTTGATCGCCGAGCCGTGGGACTGCGGTCCCGGTGGCTATCAGGTGGGCGGATTTCCGCCGGGCTGGTCCGAGTGGAATGACCAGTTCCGCGACAATGTGCGCGCTTACTGGCGCGGCGACGAAGGCAAACTGCCGGAGCTGGCCAGCCGACTCACTGCCTCGGGTGATCGCTTCAACCAACGCGGCCGGCGCCCCTATGCGTCAATCAACTTCATTACTGCCCACGATGGTTTCACCCTGCGTGACATCGTTACCTATAACGACAAGCATAACGACGCCAACGGCGAGGACAACGAAGACGGGCACGATAACAACCTCTCGTGGAACCACGGTGTAGAAGGTTACACCGATGACCAGGAGATCAATGAGCTGCGCATGCGCCAGATGCGCAACATGCTCGCGACCCTGGTGTTCTCCCAGGGCACGCCGATGCTACTGGCCGGCGACGAGTTTGGCCGCACCCAGCATGGCAACAACAACGTCTATTGTCAGGATAACGAGATTGGCTGGATCGACTGGAGTCTGGACGAAGAAGGCACCGCCCTGCTCGCCTTTACCCGTCGCCTGATCGCGCTACGCCAAGCGCACCCGGTTCTGCGCCGCGGACGTTTCCTGGTCGGTCATTACAATGAAGATCTCGGGGTCAAGGATGTGACCTGGTTGATGCCCGACGGCGACGAGATGTCTGAAGAACACTGGCATGACACCAATGGTCGCTGCATCGGCATGCTGATGGATGGGCGAGCCCAGCCCACCGGCATCCGCCGCGGCGGAGAAGACGCCACCCTGCTGCTATTAATGAACGCACATCACGAAACAGTGAACTTTTTGCTTCCTGAAGTTGCCCAAGGGTCTGGCTGGGTGTGCCTGATCGATACCAACCGGCCGGAACTCAGACGGCTTGAGCACCACCAGTTCGATAGCCATTTTGCGGTCACCAGTCGCTCACTGGTGTTGTTTGAGTTGCATCACAAGGACCAGCGGTAGGGCTTCGGACCGACCTCGGGTATAGATAGCGCTGACCCTCCTAGGGAGCTGGGAAAACGATGAACTTTGATAGCACCAGGGATGGCTCTCCGCTGCACGCCTGGAGAAATTCGGAACGTATGGCGCTGGTTCCGGTGGTTACCTGCGAGCAGCTGGTTCCAGCACATGCTCGCGCGGTGATCATCTCAACCCATCCGGATGACGAGATCCTTGGCTGCGGCGGGTTATTGCAGTTGCTCGCCCGGCAACAGCGCAGCCTGATGCTGGTGTCCATGACCAACGGCAGCGCCAGCCATCCCGGCTCCAGGCTCTGGACGGCGGAGCGGCTGGGTATCATACGTCCTCAGGAAAGTGCTGAAGCTCTTCGCCGTCTGGGTCTGTCGATGAATCATCTGCAATGGATTCATGGCGGCTTCCCCGACGCGGAGCTGGCCGGTCATCAACCTGCTCTGATCGAATTTCTCCGCACCTACCTTCGCCCTACCGATGTTGTATTCACACCCTGGCGTGATGACGGCCACAGCGACCATCAGGCGGTCGCCCAGGCGGCTATTGCTGTGGGCGCGGAGATTGGTTGTGCCGTGCATGAGGTGCCGGTCTTTGCCTGGCAATGGGCAAGCCCGGAGGATCCGCGAATCCCCTGGAAACGCGCATGCAAGATCCACCTGGACCGCTGGACCCAGGCGCGCAAACGTCACGCCATCCAGGCCTTCGCCAGCCAGCTGAGCGGCGATCCCGAAGCCGGACTCGCGCCAGCCCTGACCCCTGCCATGCTTGAGCGGATGCAGCAGCCGTATGAGGTTGTGTTTGTTTAGGGTCCAGTGATCGTTTGACAGCTGGGCGACACCATCTGACCGCTTGGAAGCAACACAACCCACCCTCTGGTTTGTGTTTCGAAGTCAGCTGCCGCGAGGCGACAGGGATGGGTTCACGGCGTCTTGCGCCAGCCTGGCAGCCGGTGGGCGCTGTGCTCCGATCCGGCTAATTGACTTGCTGAATTCAATCCCCTCTAGCCCCCCCTTCTACCAAGGCGGAACTGGTCCGAGCCGGCGGCCTAAGTCAGCGATCGCAAAAAAACTGAACCGTACCTGCAGCCTCAAGTCGGAATATTAGAAGCCTGCATTGATTCGTAAGCCGTTCAGTTAGCGCGAGGATCCAACATGAAAGCAGTCAATCCGCCGAAAAAAGATGATAAGCCACACAAAGAGGTGCCCGACCCGGACCGTGGATCTCGAGAGAAACTTGAAAACCCCGAGGACAAGGAAGACCGCATCGACGAGACGATCGACGACTCTTTCCCGGCCAGCGACCCACCAGCTAACTATTGACCCCCCTCGGCAGCAAAAGGACGCTGAATGAGCGACATTCGCATCGGCATTTCCGGTTGGCGCTATCGTCCTTGGCGCGGGGATTTCTACCCAGACGGGTTAGTGCAGCGCCGGGAGCTGGAATATGCCTCGCGTGCAGTTAACAGCATCGAAATTAACGGCTCCTTCTATGCCCTGCAAACGCCAGAACGCTATGCCAGCTGGGCTGAGGAAACACCGGAGGATTTTGTCTTCAGTGTGAAGGGGCCGCGGTTCATTACCCACACCAAACGCCTGCGCGACATTGAAGAGCCCCTGGCGAACTTCTTCGCGTCGGGTCCGCTGCATCTGGGCCGCAAACTCGGACCGATGCTCTGGCAGTTTCCGGCGAATTTTAAACTCGATCCGCAGCAGTTCGAGGATTTCCTGCAGCGTTTGCCGCGCTCCACCGCCGAGGCAACCAAACTCGCCCAGGGCTGCGCCGAACGGCTGAAGAAACCAGGATATCTGGATATTGATAGCAAACAGCGGATACGGCATGCCGTCGAGATCCGTAATCCAAAGGGCCTCGATGAGGAATTCGTCGAGCTGCTGCGCAGCCAGCAGATCGCGCTGGTTATAGCGGACACCGCCGGCAAATGGCCCTATCACGAAGACCTCACCAGCGACTTCGTATACATCCGCCTGCATGGCGACAAAGAGCTTTATAGCAGCGGCTATTCCGACGAAGCCCTCGAACGCTGGAAGAAACGTATCAAGCTCTGGACCAAGGGCCGCCAACCGCGGGATGCGACGCTTATTGCACCCCAGCAGAAGACGCCGCCCAAGGCCTGCGATCTGTACTGTTATTTCGACAACGATATTAAAGTCCGCGCCCCCTACGACGCCCGCCAGTTGCTCGACAAACTCGGCCTCGGCAAGAAGCTGGAAGTCGTACCAGGGCAACCGCCGGACGAAGGCACGGGAGCCAAGCAGTGACCCAAGCGTCTTATTCCGCCCACGCCAAAACCCAACTCGCCCCCCCGGTACATTCACTACGCATCATGACGGCGAATGTGCACAAGGGATTTACCTTTTTTAATCGGCGCTTCATTTTGCCGGAGCTGCGCGACGCGGTTAATACCTTGTCAGCCGATCTGGTGTTCATGCAGGAAGTGTTAGGCGCGCACCGCGTGCACGCCGAACGCTGGCACAACTGGCCCGATACGTCGCAGTATGAATTTCTCGCCGATACCATGTGGCCGGACTTCGCCTACGGGCGTAACGCCGTCTATCCGGACGGCGATCATGGCAATGCCCTGCTTTCCAAGTTTCCGATACTGCGCTACGACAACCTCGACGTCAGCATCAGCGGCACCGAAGAACGCGGCATGCTGCATTCGGTACTCGACGTGCCCGGCCAGCGTGACGTGCATGCCATCTGCGTGCACCTTGGCTTGCGTGAAACGCACCGGGACGAGCAGCTGCGCCTGTTAAGCACCTTTCTCGAGAGTCTGCCGGCGAACGAAACCGTGATTGTCGCGGGGGATTTCAACGACTGGCGATTACGCGCCGACGGCATCATGAATGAGTGCGGCATGATCGAAGCCTTCGTCAACGCCTACGGCAAACCGGCGAAGAGTTTCCCGGCGCGCTGGCCCCTGTTGCGCCTGGACCGCGTCTACGTGCGCAACGCAACGACCCATGCCCCTGCAGTACTTTCCAAACGGCCGTGGTCTCATTTATCAGACCACGCTCCCCTGGTTGTCGAGGTACGACTATGAGATTCAACTGGCAGGAAGGCAACGACGTCGACCTACTCATCAATGGTGAGGAGTTTTTCCCACGTGTATTCGAGTGCATTCGCGCCGCGCGCAGGGAAATACTGCTGGAGACCTTTATCATATTTGATGACAAGGTCGGCCGTGCGCTCAAGGATGCGCTGTTGGATGCTGCTTCGCGCGGCGTTCATGTGGAGATGATTGTAGATGGCTACGGCACGGCAGATCTGAGCAGTGACTACATCGCCGAGCTGGCAGCGGCAGGCATCGTCATGCAGATGTTTGACCCCCGCCCTCGCGTGCTCGGCATGCGTACCAACTTGTTCCGGCGGCTGCACCGCAAGATCATCGTCATCGACGCCGAGATCGGCTTCGTCGGCGGCATCAACTTTGGGGCCGATCACCTGGCTGACTTCGGTCCACTGGCTAAACAGGACTATGCCGTTCAGGTGCGCGGGCCAATCGTTGCCGACCTGCACCGCGCCAGCCGCGCCATCCTCAAACACAGCCAGATCGCCGAGCCGCTGCCAGACATAGAACCGGTAACAGCTCGAGCCGGAAACTCGCGCATGTTGTTGTCGATCCGCGATAACCAGACTCACCGCACCGATATTGAACAGCAATATCTGCGCGCTATTCGCTCGGCACATTACCGCCTGTTGCTGGCCAATGCCTATTTCTTCCCGGGCTACCGCATCCTTCGCGAATTGCGCAATGCCGCCCGGCGCGGCGTGAAGGTAACATTGATTCTCCAGGGCCAGCCGGATAGAGCTTGGGTGCGCGGGCTGTCGGTGCTGCTATACAACTACCTGTTGCGCGATGGCGTCATCATTCATGAGTACTGTGAGCGGCCACTGCACGCCAAGATCGCACTGGTGGACCGTGAGTGGTGCACCGTCGGCTCAAGCAATCTCGACCCGTTGAGTCTTTCGCTCAACCTCGAGGCGAACCTGTTCATTCGTGACCCCGATTTGAATCAGCAGCTGTACGAACATCTGGTAGAGCTGGGCAGGAGCAAATGCAAGCCGGTCACCCTGAAAGTAGCTGCCAAGGGCTATTGGTGGCGCGCCCCACTGATCTCGGCCAGCTTCCATTTCCTGCGGCATTTTCCGGCCATCATCGGCTGGCTGCCCGCGCATACCCCTAAACTTGAACCTGTGACTGACGAAGCGGCACCTGCCGACGCGATTACCACGCCCCCCAATCTGTCTTGCAGCCAAGAGAAGTCCCAGTGAAGAAATCCCAATCCAAAGCCACCTCGAAGAAGGATTCACGCTCACGCAAGATGGCCTGGCTGAAGCGTGGCGTCACCCTGTTCTTCTTCATCCTGATACCGGTCTTGCTCTTCAGCATGATCAAGAATGTCGAATGGCAGGAGGTCAAAGAGGCGTTGCAGAGCTACAGCCTGCCGATACTCCTCGGGGGCGCTGCGATCACCCTGCTCAGCTACCTGGTCTTCAGCAGCTACGATCTGCTTGGACGGTTTTACACAGGTCATAAGCTATCGGTGAGTCAGGTGTTGTCCACAGCCTTTGTCTGCTACGCATTCAATCTCAATCTCGGTGCCTGGGTAGGCGGTATTGCGCTGCGCTACCGGCTCTATTCCCGGCTGGGCCTGAGCGTGCCGACGATCACCCGGGTACTGAGTATCAGTCTGTTGGCCAACTGGGTGGGCTACATGATCCTCGCCGGTTCAGTATTCTCCCTGCGCCTGATGGAGTTGCCGGGGAACTGGACGATAGGCACCACTACCTTGCAGTTTATCGGCTTCGCCTTGCTGGCGGTCTCACTGGCGTATCTGCTGGCTTGCCGGTTCTCCAGAAAGCGTGTCTGGCGGTGGCGCAAGCACGAGATAGAGCTGCCTTCGCTGCGCCTGGCGTTAATGCAAGCCACGCTCGGGGCGCTCAACTGGTCATTGATGGCAGCCTTGATCTACCTGTTGTTGCCGGAGGAGGCATTTTACCCGTCCATCCTCGGGATTCTGATGGTGAGCAGCATTGCGGGCGTAGTCACCCACATCCCGGCGGGTCTGGGTGTGCTTGAAGCCGTCTTTCTGGGGCTGCTCCAACATCAGATCCCGGCAGGAACAATCCTCGCCGCGCTGATCGGCTACCGGGCGATTTACTTCCTGTTTCCGCTAGCCATCGCCCTGGTCATGTACCTGGTGCTGGAAAAGCGTGCCAAAACCCTGAAGCAGCAGGCCGGGACCGATGATCCCGACCCGCAAGACTCAGACGATGTCACCCGCCTGCGGCCGCAGGATGAGCGTGCCTAGCGGGGGAAGATCCAGCACCAGGGAAGCGGGCTGGCCATGCGCAACCTGCTCTTCGGTCATGGTTTCGGTGGAACAACCGGCGTTTGAACCGGCGTATCGCTCCGCGTCGCTGTTGAGCAGGACCGTCCAGGCGCCTTCCAGCGGTACGCCAATCCGATAGTTGTTGCGCGGCACCGGGGTGAAGTTATGCACCACCAGTAGCGGTACACCGGCCTCCCCCTTGCGCAGCCAGGCGTAGACACTGTTGCCCTCGTCATCACCGATCAGCCACTGGAAACCGTCCTCCTTGCCATCCAGCTGGTGCAGAGCCGGTTCTTCGCGGTACAGGTGATTCAGGTCCTTCATCAGCGTCTGCACGCCCTGGTGTTCGTTGTAGCGCAGCAGATACCAGTCCAGTTCGTGGTCATGGTTCCACTCCCGCCATGAACCGAACTCACAACCCATGAACAGCAACTTCTTACCGGGATGGGTCCACATGAAGCTGAAATACAGCCGCAGATTGGCAAACTTCTGCCAGCGGTCACCGGGCATCTTGTCCAATAGCGACTTCTTGCCGTGCACCACTTCGTCGTGGGAGATCGGCAGAATGAACTGCTCGGTAAAGGCGTAGAGCAAGCCAAAGGTCAGCTGGTGGTGGTGATAACGCCTGTTGATCGTCTCCTCGGCCATGTACGTGAGCGAGTCATGCATCCAGCCCATGTTCCACTTGTAGGAGAAGCCAAGCCCCCCTTCCCGGGTCGGATGCGTCACGCCCGGAAAGGCAGTGGATTCTTCCGCGATCACCAGCGCGCCGGGCACCTCGGTGCCGACTACGTCGTTGAGGTGCCGCAGGAAATCGATGACCTCGAGATTTTCACGGCCGCCATATTTGTTCGGAATCCACTCGCCATCCTTGCGCGAATAATCCCGATACAGCATCGACGCCACAGCATCCACGCGCAGCGCATCGATATGAAACTGACGTAACCAATGCAGCGCCGAAGCCAACATGAAGCCATGAACCTCCGTCCGCCCAAGATTGTAGATGTAGGTATCCCAATCCTGGTGGAAGCCTTCGAAGGGATGCTCGTACTCGTAGAGTGCCGTGCCGTCGAAGCGACCCAGGCCGTGTTCGTCGGTGGGAAAATGCGCTGGCACCCAGTCCAGAATCACCCCGATCCCGGCGCAGTGGCAGGCATCGACAAAGGCAGCGAAATCATGCGGCGTGCCATAGCGTGCGGTCGGCGCAAACTGCGACAGCAGTTGATATCCCCAGGACCCGCCGAACGGGTGCTCCATGATCGGCATCAGCTCGATATGGGTGAATCCCAGGTCCGTGATATAGGGGATCAGGCGATCAGCCAGCTCCTGCCAGCTGTAAAAACGGCCATCGCCATCCTCACGCTGCCAGGATCCGGCGTGCAGCTCGTAGATGGACATTGGCGCCGAGTGTCCCTGGCGCTCTATCCGTTGCGCCATCCATTCCTGGTCCTGCCAGGGATGTTGCAGGGGCGGCGCAACCACCGAACCCGTGGCTGGTGGCGCTTCGGTTGCCAAGGCAACCGGATCCGCGCGCAGCGGTAGTATGCCGTGCTGGCCCAGAATCTCGTATTTGTACACCTCACCCGGCTGCAAGTGTGGAATGAACAACTCCCAGATACCCGAGGGATGCCGCTGGCGCATCGGATGGCGGCGCCCGTCCCAGCTATTGAACGGACCGACTACCGACACCCGACGCGCATTGGGTGCCCAGACGGCAAAGCGCACGCCATTGACACCGTTGATATCCATTACCTGTGCGCCAAGGCAATGCCCCAGGTCGCGGTGATTACCCTCGGCGAACAGATACATATCCATCTCGCCGAGCAGCAGACCGAAGCTGTACGGATCCTCGGTCTCCTGCATCCCGCTGGCCCAGCGGATGCGCAATCGGTAAGCGCGCCGGTCGGGCAAGCGCCCGACAAACAGTCCGGGAATTTGCGGTTGTTCCATCGGCCCGAGCACGTCGCCAGTTTGCGCGTCGATCAGCTCGGCGCTCAGGGCGTTAGGCAGATAACTGCGTACCACTATCTGCCCGTTTACCTCGTGCGGGCCAAGCACGGCAAATGGGTTCCAGTGTTCGGCCCTTACCAGCGCCTGGGTATCAATATCCGCCAGGCGAAGATCCTCATCGGACGTTTGGCTATCCATCATGTGTTGTCCTCAAGCTGCTGAACGAGTTCGGCCAGACCATTGAGCGGAACGCTGATCCAGGTTGGTCGGTGCTCTGTTTCGTAAAGAATTTCGTAGGCCGCCTTTTCCAGGCTGAACAGGGTGAGCGCCGCCTCTTCGCCGCCGGCATCGACCCAGTCATGGGGGATTTCCGCTGCAGCGTCTCGATAAGCCTGCAGGAAGGCAGCGGTGGCTCTATCCCGGTAGTCGCGGACAATCTCGTTGCGGCTTTGCTCGGCTTCGTCGGAGTTGTCGGTGCCCTGGGCATTGAGACAGGCCATGGCCACAGCGTAATCAATGGAGCGCAGTACACCCGTGACATCCTTGTAGGGACTGAGCTTGGCGCGGCGCTCCTGCAAGGGACGCGACGGCTCGCCTTCAAAGTCGATCAGATAGGCGTCGCCCTTGACCACCAGTACCTGTCCGAGGTGCAGGTCCCCGTGGACGCGGAAGCGCAGACCACCAGCCGCTTTCGCCGCCAGCGCGTCGATCCGCTGGCCCAGACTCTGCCGGTGCTTGCGCAGGCTCACGACGACGGCGATATCTTCCTCTTCCAGCTGGGCCTCACTGGCTTCAATCGCATCCAGCGCCGCCTCGACCTGCCCGCGGATGCTCTGCGCCCAGCCCTGCGTATCTTCTTCGCTTGTAGGCTCGGGGGCGAAATCGGGGTTATCGGTGGGCGCGGAAAGCGCAACGTGCATCTCACCCAGGCGTTTACCCAGCGATGCGGAGAATTCCTCCAGCTCGGTGAGCGCGCCGTACTGGTTCTCATGCTGCGACATGCCGCCTGCCAGTTGGTCACGGATCGCCCGATCCAGGGTCACCAGCGTCCATTCCCAGGCATCACCCTGATTATCCAGATAGCCCTGCACCACCATGAGCGCGTAGGGCTCGCCGGATGGATCGGTGCGGGTCACCTGTCCAAGCATCGGCGCGCAGTTCTCGAAACCGCGATCAGTCAGGTAGGCGCCAATTTCCAACTCGGGATGAATACCCGGATGCAGGTGACGTATCAGTTTCAGCACCATCTTGCCGCCGATGATGACCGAGCTGTTGGTCTGCTCGGCCGATAGGTAGCGGATGGCGATATCGTCCGGAAACTCCATGCCTGAAAGGGCTTCACTGCCCTGGAACGTCAACGTGCCGCGATCGGTCTCGATGCTCTTGCCGCTGCGCAGGCGCGTAATCACTGCCCGGACGAAGGTTTCCATGGTGAAGGCATCGGTTAACAACCCGACCTGGCGACCACGGCGAATGCGTGCCATGGCCAGCTGTTCGGAGAGCACGCTGCTATCGTCCTCGCCGATAAAGCCCAGCGGCAGTTGGTAATAGTCCACATGATCGGCGGACTTGACCTCCACCTCGCTGAGTAACGCCGGGTGGGCGCTGTCACCAAAGGGCACCGCATAAAGGATTCTGGTCTTCGGCTGACGTGAGCCCACCACCGCATACCAGCGACGTTTGGGGAGATAAGCCGGTAGCGTCTCTTTCTCCAGCACCTGCAGTGGCTGCTCGTCGAGTATTTCCTGTAGCTGTCGTTTCAATACCAGGGTCGCCATTTCCGGCATCCTCTCTGGGGGCTCCACATGCCAGCTGGGCATCTGGCTCTGCTCGGCCAGCAGGAACCAATAGAAACCGTAGGGTGGCAGCGTCAGCAGATAACTGAGCTGACCGATGGGAGGGAAGGCACTGCCGCCGATCATTTCAACCGGCACCTTGCCGACGTAATGAGTGAGGTCCAGCTCCACCGCCTGCGCCGCCCGCGACACGTTAGCCACACACAGAATGGTGTCGGTCTGGCCGTGTTCGTCGGTGAACTCACGCAGGTAGGCGAGAATCCGCCGATTGCTCGGCGCCAGCATTGTCAGCGTCCCACGGCCAAAGGCCTTCTGCTGTTTACGCACCGCCAACATGCGCCGCGTCCAGTTGAGCAGTGAGTGCGGATCAGCCGCCTGGGCCTCAACGTTGATAGTCTGATAGCCATATAGCGGATCCTGGATCGGGGGTAACACCAGGCTCGCCGGGTCGGCGCGAGAGAAGCCACCGTTGCGGTCGGCTGACCATTGCATCGGGGTGCGCACGCCATCGCGGTCGCCGATGAAGATGTTATCGCCCATCCCCAGCTCGTCGCCGTAATACAAGGTCGGTGTGCCGGGCATCGATAACAACAGGCTGTTGAGCAGCTCGATCCGGCGGCGGTCTCGCTCAACCAGCGGAGCGAGTCGGCGGCGAATGCCCAGATTGATACGGGCCCGGCGATCGGCGGCGTAGTAATTCCACAGATAGTCGCGCTCGCGATCAGTCACCATTTCCAGGGTGAGCTCGTCGTGGTTACGCAGGAAGATCGCCCACTGGCAGTTGGATGGAATATCCGGCGTCTGGCGCAATATGTCGGTAATCGGGAAGCGATCTTCCTGAGCAATGGCCATGTACATGCGCGGCATCAACGGGAAATGAAACGCCATGTGGCACTCATCGCCCAATCCCTCTTCGTTACCGCCGAAATACATCTGGGTGTCTTCCGGCCATTGATTGGCTTCGGCCAGTAGCATGCGGTCGGGGTACACCCGATCCAGTTCCGCGCGGATCTTTTTCAACACCACGTGCGTTTCGGGCAGATTCTCGTTATTGGTCCCGTCGCGCTCGATCAGATAGGGGATGGCATCGAGGCGTAGACCATCAACCCCAAGATCCAGCCAGAAGCGCATGACCGACAACACTTCCTTGAGCACCTGGGGGTTATCGAAATTCAGATCGGGCTGGTGAGAATAGAAACGGTGCCAGAAGTATTGGCCGGCGACCGGATCCCAGGTCCAGTTGGAGGTCTCGGTATCGAGGAAGATGATCCGCGTGCCGTCGTACTTCTCGTCAGAATCGGACCAGACGTAATAATTGCGCGCGGCCGAACCGGGCTTGGCCTTGCGCGCTCGCTGGAACCAGGGATGCTGGTCCGACGTGTGGTTGATGACCAGCTCGCTGATGACCCGCAGGCCACGCTTGTGCGCCTCGGCAATGAAACGCTTGGCATCGGCCATTCGGCCATAATCCGAATGCACCTTGCGGTAGTCGGAAATATCGTAGCCATCATCACGCCGCGGTGACGGATAAAACGGCAACAGCCAGATGGTGTTGACGCCCAGGTCGGCGATGTAATCGAGCTTGGCGATCAGCCCCTGAAAATCGCCGATACCATCATTGTTAGAATCGAAGAACGACTTGACGTGTACCTGATAAATGACCGCATCCTTGTACCACAGTGGATCGTCGATAAAGGCTGCACTACGTTGTTTTTTGGGCATTATTGGTCTCTCTGATGTAACGGCCGCAGACGCCAGATACCGAAGGGCTGGCTCCATGGCTCGATCCGCATCCATTGGGTCTTGCCATACCAGGTCCAGGTATGGCCGGTCATAAGGTCTTCGCCAATCATCTGGGCGTCATCGGGCAAGTCGAACTCCCACAACGGCAGTTCGAAATGGGCTTCCTGGGCGTTGTGTGGATCCAGGCTGATGGCGATCAGAATGAAATTCTGAAGATCCTCGGTGCGTTTGCCGAAATACAGGATGTTGTCATTCCAGGCGGTGTAGGCCTGAAATCCCATATGTGTCTGCAATGCGGGATTGGCGCGGCGAATCCGGTTGAGGTGAGTGATTTCCGCGACAATGTTGCCGGGGGCGTAGTAATCGCGTGGACGGATTTCGTATTTCTCGGAATCGAGGTATTCCTCTTTGCCTAATACGGGCGCGGCTTCGCAGATTTCAAAGCCTGAATACATGCCCCAGGACCCGGCACCCATCGTTGCCAGCGCCGCCCGGATCAGAAAGCCCGGGCGCCCGGAATCGTGCAGAAAGTACGGATTGATATCCGGCGTATTGACGAAGAAATTCGGCCGATAGCAGTCTTTCCACGGCGCCTGATTGAGCTCGGTGAAAAACGTCTGCAATTCGTGTTTGGTATTGCGCCAGGTGAAGTAGGTATAGCTCTGACTGAAACCGAGCTTGCCCAGACGCGCCATCATCGGCGGCCGGGTAAAGGCCTCGGAGAGGAAGATGACATCAGGGTGGTCTTCGCGGATATCGGCGATCAACCATTCCCAGAACGGCATGGGCTTGGTGTGCGGATTATCCACCCGGAACATCTTCACCCCATGCTCGACCCAGCCGCGCACCACATCACGTAACGCCACCCACAATGAGGGCAAGGCGTCCTCGGCATAAAAATCGACGTTGACGATATCCTCGTACTTCTTCGGTGGATTCTCGGCATGACGAATGCTGCCGTCGGGGCGCCAGCTGAACCAGCCAGGATGCTCCTGCAACCAGTGATGATCGGGCGAACACTGAATAGCGAAGTCCAGTGCGATTTCCAGGTTGTGCGCCTTGGCCGCGTCGACCAGTGCATGGAAGTCATCGACCGTACCCAACTCGGGGTGAATCGCTTCGTGGCCGCCTTCGTGGCTACCGATGGCATAGGGGCTGCCCGGATCATTTTCCCCGGCGATGAGCGAGTTATTCGGCCCCTTGCGGTGGGTGCGGCCGATCGGATGGATCGGCGGGAAATACAACACATCAAAGTTCATCGCTGCAATTTCCGGCAGCCGCTCGATCACATCGCGAAAGGTGCCGTGGCGCTGCGGATCATCTGTCACCGAACGGGGGAAAAGCTCATACCAGCTGGCGAACTCTGCCTCCCGGCGATCCACCTCCACCGGGTAAGCCTCGCTGCGCACCTTGTGCGGGTGCGCTTCGCTGGCGATCACTGCGTCAACCGTTTGCGGCGCCAGCATAATGGTCACCTTGTCATCGACCTCGGTCACCTCGGCCAGTTGCTGCAGCACGCCATCGAGCACGGCGGCCAGATCAGATGAAGCATGCGACTTCACCTCTCGCAACAACTGCTCGCCCTCCTCCAGCTCCAACGGAACCGGGACGCCGGCGGCAAACTTTTTCTTCAGCTCATCGCAGTAGGTCGCGTAAGTATCAACCCAGGCTTCGATCGCGAACTCCATGCGGCCCAGCCGATCCGGGACAAACCGGGCGCGCCACAGATCGTTGGCAACGTATTCCAGCGGCACGCGCTGCCAGTCGTTATCGCGCACCGAGCGCCAGATGAGGCGGCCACCCAGCTTGTCATGACCATCGGAAAAGACCACCGCAGACACCTCAAACGGCTGGCCTTGAATAGCCTTGGCTGCAAACCGACCCGCTTCGACCTGGGGCTTCACCGCTTCGATGGCGATACGCGGGAGTCGGATAGCGTCCTCAATGGAGAGCACCGCATCATGCGAACGCTCATTGGTATGTTCGAGCGACATCTGTTTAGGCTCCTTGCGCCCGGATTGGCCAGGCGGGTGGGAAAAGGGACAACGCACTCATCGGCTATCAACCGTTAACGACATTGCCGCCATTGATATGGAGGACCTGACCACTCATGTAGCTGGAATCGTCACAGGCCAGATAGACGTAAGCTGGCCCGAGTTCGGCGGGCTGACCAGGGCGTTTCATGGGCGTATTAGAGCCGAAGGTTTCAACATTCTCGGCGTCAAACGTAGAGGGAATCAGTGGGGTCCAGATCGGCCCCGGTGCCACGGCATTGACCCGGATACCCCGCTCGGCAACATTCATCGATAGGGAACGGGTGAAGGCGGTAATCGCACCCTTGGTAGACGAATAGTCGAGCAGCATGGGACTGCCCTTGTAGGCCGTCACCGACGTGGTATTGATGATGGCCGCCCCAGACTGCATTGCCGGCAACGCGGCCTTGGTCAGCTGAAACATGCCAAAAATATTGGTGCGGAACGTTTTTTCCCACTGTTCCTGCGGAATATCTTCAAGGTTCTTGCGCGGGTGCTGTTCGCCAGCGTTGTTGACCAGCACGTCGATTTGCCCCCACTCGGCGAGCGTCTCCTCGACGATCTGTCGACACAGCGTTTCCTCAGCCACATCGCCAGCGTAGACCTTCACCTTGCGCCCGGTACGCTCGACTTCCTTGCGGGTGTGCTCGGCATCGGCATGCTCTTCGAGATAGAGCATGACGATATCGGCGCCTTCCCGAGCAAAATGCACCGCAACCGCGCGCCCGATACCGCTGTCGGCACCCGTCACGATCGCAACCTTGCCTTCCAGCTTGCCGGCGGCTTTGTAGTGATCGGAAATATAAATCGGTTCCGGATGCATCTCGCCCTCTTTACCGGGGCGATGCTCCTGATGCTGCGGGGGAAGCGTCTGCTCGGACATGATGACCTCCGAAGGTGTGGACCACGTGTATCTTCGGACAGAACCGCGGAAACATTGGTTCCTGTCAATCGGGACGGATAGGCGATAAGCGGATAAAACGGCGGCGTGGGGGTACCCTGTCGCAGCGCTGGTGTGGAGGGGGTTGAGTTCAATTACATTGGCTGGCCTGGCGGCCAGCGTCGTGCCGAGGGCGACACTCCTACCGGGGGATGTGCGGGTCGCCGCTCTTGCGTAGGCTCAAACGCGGCAGTGCGGGACCTGAGTTTTCTGCGGGGCGCCCGAGCTAATCAGCCGCGTGAGGCCCGCTTGGGCTTCGGCGTGTCATCTTCCTTGTCGCTCTTGGCCTTGCTACTGCGTGCAGGGGCCTTGCCGCCGCCCTTGCCCCCCGGCTTGCCACCCAGACTGCGCTTGAGCAGTTCGGTGAGATCGGTGACGTCGGCACTGCGGCGCTGCTCGACACTTTCTTCTTCCTCCACTGATTCGATCTTGCCCTTGGCGGCCTTCTCTTCAACCAGCTCCATGATCTTGTCCTGGAATTCGTCGCGATACTCCTCCGGCTGCCAGTCGCTGCTCATGTCCTCGATCAAGCGAGTAGCCATATCCAGTTCCTTCTTGGTCACTTTCGCTTTGGTGACGGCATCGGTCAATTCGAGCGTTTCCAGGCCGCGCACATCGGAGGGCCAGCGCAGCATAACCAGCATCAGTGCTCCGTCCAGCGGCATCAGCGCGGCCAGGCGCGCCTTGGTGCGTATCACCACATTGGCGAGGGCAACCTTGTTGGTCTGCACCAGCGCTTCGCGCAACAAGGCGTACACCTTTTCGCCGCGCTTCACCGGGCTCAGGTAATAGGGCTTCTCGAAATTGGGCAGTGGGATCTGTGAGCTGTCGACGAAGGAAAAAATATCTATTGTCTGGGTCGCTTCCGGGTGCGCAGCGCGGATCTCCTCCTCACTGATGACCACATACTGACCCTTCTGCAATTCGACACCCTTGACGATATCCTCGCTGGTGACTTCTTTGCCGGTGGTCTTGTTGATCCGTTTGTAACCGACCGGATCCATGCTGCGCTTGTCCAGCCAATCGAAATCCACTCCCTGCGAGGTCGTAGCCGACACCAGACCGACAGGGATATGAACCAGGCCGAAACTGATAGCACCTTTCCAGATTGATCGGGGCATTGCCGTTACTCGCCTTTAACCTGTGTTCGGATGACCCTGGCGCGTGGGGGAAAGTTTCATTCCCCGGTCGGGCAGTGGCCGCGGAGCCCGAGCGCCTTCGGCAGCCTTTACCCGAAACAGCGAGCTGAATTCAGGCTCCGGGATCCTCTTTGCGCTGCGTCAGTAATGGCAAAAGATGCAGGATGACCAGCGCGATCAGGGTGCTGATCATCGCCGTCATCTCGTGACCAAGACCGACCGCTACCCCGATGGCTGCGGTGAACCAGATTCCCGCCGCGGTAGTGAGCCCTTTAACATCCTTAAGGCTCTCTGTTTTGAGAATGGTCCCGGCGCCAAGGAAGCCGACCCCCGTAACAATGCCCTGGATCACGCGGCTCATGGCATCGTCCATGGCGCCGTCCTGCAGCGAGGCGATCACGAACAACGCAGCACCAAGACCCACCATCATATGGGTCCGGATCCCGGCTGCCTTGCCCTGCTGCTCGCGTTCAAAGCCAAGCAGACCGCCGAGCAAGGCGGCGAACAATAGCCGCGTGGTTACCCGCGTGGCGTTTTCAACATCGTCCAGATCAGAAAACTCGCTGATTATCGTGGCGAGTATCGTTTCCCACACGTGGTCCGCCTCCTCATCATTGGTCGCTGCCTATGCGGTCACAGCAATAGCACTGGCCGTTCTGCTGTGACTCCCCTGCCGCCGAGTAGTTTGCTGGCGTGTTCGCTCGAGCGGAACTTATCAGTCGCCGGCGAAGGTCTATTGATTTAGCCAACCCAACCAATGGAGATATTCAATGGGCAAAAAAAATCTGTTTCTGGTCAGCTACATCCTGGATAACCAGCCAGCCAGCTGTGAAATCGAATCCGATGCACAGACGCTCACACCTGAGCAGGCGTTGACCATGATCAAAGAGCAACACAGCGGCACCGGGAAGATCACCGATGTGCAGGTTCAACAGATGATTGAACCCAAGGATGGCGGCACGACACCCGAGCACCACACCCCCTCGTGAGGGGCTGAGCGGCTGCCGCCGGCTTATTTCACGGGGAACTATCAAGCAGCCGCGCGCTCAAAGATGGCACAACGATGCTTCATCAACAGCCGCTTCGTCTGGACTCGCGGCGAACGGTAAATCCAAAAGTATTCAGCTGTTCAGTACCAGGGAGGTAGTGCGTGAGCCCGGAAAGTTATGTGTTGCTGTTGATCGGTTGCTGGCTGCTGGTGGCAAGCTCCACGCTCTGGGGAATATTGCGTATCAGCCGTCGTCACTACCTTGAACTGGACTATTCCGAAACTCAAACAGACCTGCCTCCCGAGCCAACCGAGCCGGGGAACGAGCCCGCTTATAGGGGCTTCCAGTTTTCCAGTCTGCGGCTCAGAGCTACCACGGCCATCGCACGACTGCCCTCAGTCATTGGCCCCCTCCATTGGCGACATCGGCGCATACCTGCGGATTCATGACGCCCGTCGGCGCCGCTCCCTGGCCCTCCGTACTTCACCTCTCGCGCTGCGATCAAAATGGCCATAAAAAACGCGCGTTCGCCATCGAATATATATATCGCAAAATATAATAAAACTTGTTGTCTTTAACGCCATTCGATGGCGTAACACGTTAATAAATCATCGTCTCGTAACGGCTGTTAACCGCTCTATTTCGACATTTGTACCATAGCGATACTATCCAGCGTTTGCTCGCCTGAAAATTTCAACTACTCTCTAAATTCGCTTGATCGAGAGACCGTGTGCTGCTAAAAACGTAACTGCAGCACATAAATGAAAGAGGGAAGGAACTTCTGATAATTCTGGCGAAGCAAGAAATAATAAGATGATGCCAATTAGCGAAATAGGTTTCGCCCGGCGATTTACAGCTTAAAAAAATAGCTTTGCACTGAGCTTTCGCGCCATCACTGTCTGGCGCGTCAGAATCTTCCTGAAAACGGACTATTCGGTGTGCATCCCGACGGCTAGCGACCATTTGCCGACGTATTTCGGTTTGTTGCCACGATCTTGAAACACTGGACGAGCAACCTTTATCGAGCGTATGGGGCATACAATGAGCATAGGGCTAGCCATGAAGAGGTCTGAACACCTTACCGTCGCGGACATCGAAACCGTGTTGAATAATTCCATGCAGTCGGTGCGCAGTAAATGCAAGGTCGAGGTTGATCGCACTCTTACCGTTCAACTCAGTTATCAGAACGAAGACTTCACTGTGGTAGGCATCAGCCGGGACCAGTACCGCGACGTTCAATCATTGCGACGACTTGGACGCCACCTTCTCGAAGAGATCGAAGCGACCATCATCATGGGCGCCATGCGCAGTGATATAACGCGTCGCGCCAAGGCTCAGGCGCATTGATCTATTTGCTGTGTTCCGGGGACGCGGGCGCTTTCGCCATGCCGCGCGGCCCCATTCGCGCCCAGATTATCCAACCCACGACCGGCAGGAGAAAGATGAGCGCAATCCAGCCGTAACGATTCCGTTTTGGCTTGTCGCTTTTCATGATATTGGCCGCCAGCCAGAGATCTACCAGCAGAACAATCACTAACGTTAAACCGATCAGTACAAGTGCCTCCATCGCTTCGCTCCTCGATTGAAGCTATTTAGAAGTATGGCTACACATGCCCGGCCAAGTTCAAAAATCCCCTTCCGTTACACCGTTCATCCCTCGTGCTGAACTCGCCAAACGGCGTCCAGTCATAACTCACACAATTGACGCGACTTGTCATTAGCGGCGAGGAGGACTTTCATGCCACGCGGAAGCAAAGACAAATACACCGAACAGCAAAAACGCAAAGCCGAGCACATCGAGGAAACCTACCAGGAGAAAGGTGTTTCCGACGGTGAAGCCGAGGCGCGGGCTTGGGCCACCGTTAATAAACAGTCAGGCGGCGGCGAACGTTCCGGCGGCTCCGGCGAGAAAAAATCCCCACAGCAGAAACGTAAGGACGCCAGTCGGTCGGCGCGGCGAGCGGTCGCCACCAAACGGGGTGAGCCGCGCAAGGACCGCCCGCTTGAGTCCGAAACCAAGCAGGAGCTCTTGCAGAAAGCGCGCGCGAAGAACATCCGCGGCCGCTCATCCATGCGTAAACAGGAATTGGTCCAGGCCTTGAAAAAGGCGTCCTGACAGAGCGGTTGAATCAACGTTGCACCTCATGGCGATCGCGACGGCTGGGAGACCACCCTCTAAAAATGCCGGCCTCCGTTCGTTTCAAGACCACACGCTGTACCAATCAGGTCCAACCGGGAGAAGTCATGAATACCTTGCGAGCATTAACTATCGGGGCTGCCACTGTCGGGGCCGCCGCGTTTATTTATCACCGGATGTCGGAACGGAAGGCCTTCGGCCCAGCGCGCTTTATCGATACTGCCGCAGCCAAGGGGTTTTCCGAGATTGAAGCAGCAAGACTCGCGCTGGAAAAAACCAAATCGACGGAGGTGAAATCCTTTGCTTATAAAATGATTGAGGACCACCTGGCGATCAACAAGGAGCTCAGGCAGCTAGCCCGGGAAAAAGGTCACCAACTGGACGAGGAAACCGACCTGATCAACAGAGCCAGGTCGATGCTGCTGAGTCTGCGCGAAACGGATGGATTCGACACTGCTTATGCGGACCATCAGGTCGCAGCACATGAACAGATCGTCGCCATATTCCAGCAAGGCGCTCAGCTTGACGATTTCGAAGTGAGCCATTTTGCCCAACGCACGCTGGGCAAACTCGAGCACCACCTTAAAATGGCCAGAACTCTGACCCAAAACCTGCGCGAAGCCCCCGCCCGTTCACTCGACCAGTCTGAGGTCAGCTCTCTATCGGCCGCCAATGAAGCTGCTAACAAACCCGCTCCGCAGACAAGCAGCACGCCGCAGGTCGATACAGCTGCGTCGGGGATCAGCACAGGCACTCCACAACAGAACCGCGGTAATGCCGGTAATCCCAAGCACTGAAAGATTACTGCGGGGCTGCCAGATCGCGGCTTGAAGATAGTGCCTGGAATAACGTAACAACACCTCAGCTCCCCCCTTGAAATAGGGGGGTCAGGGGAAGTTGGCCTTTCGGATTCGATGCGTCACGGCGCTATAAGCGCTGCCAAATCCGGTTAGAATGACCCGACATTCGACGCACCGGAGCCTGCATGAACGCCGAAAAACCCCTAACCGGACTCAAGGTGATAGAGCTTGGCACGCTGATCGCCGGGCCTTTTGCTGCTCGAATCTGCGCTGAATTCGGTGCGGAGGTTATCAAGGTCGAGTCGCCGGATGGCGGTGATCCGCTGCGCAAATGGCGCAAGATTTATGAAGGCACGTCCCTGTGGTGGTTCGTGCAGGCGCGCAACAAAAAATCACTGACGCTGAACCTGAAGGAACCCGACGGGATACGCATCCTGCGCGAACTCCTGGTCGATGCCGACATACTGATTGAAAACTTCCGTCCCGGTACCCTGGAAAAATGGGGGCTGGGCTGGGAAGCGCTACACGCGCTAAATCCGCGGTTGGTAATGGTTCGACTGTCAGGGTTCGGGCAGACCGGCCCTATGAAGGATCAGCCGGGCTTTGGTGCAGTGGGTGAATCCATGGGCGGATTGCGCTACATCACCGGTTTCGAGGATCGTCCGCCCGTGCGCACAGGTATCTCGATCGGCGACTCGATTGCCGCCCTGTGGGGTGTAATCGGTGCGCTGATGGCGCTGCGGCACCGTGAGGTCGGGAACGGCGAAGGCCAACTGGTCGACGTGGCGTTGTATGAAGCCGTATTCGCCATGATGGAAAGTATGGTGCCGGAATACGACGTGATGGGTTTTGTGCGCGAGCGCAGCGGCAACATCATGCCCGGCATTACCCCCTCCTCCATACATACCTGCGCCGACGGCAAGGCGGTGCAGATCGGCGCGAACGGCGATGCTATCTTCAAGCGATTCATGCAGGTGATTGGACGTACTGATCTGGCAGAGGATGTCAGCCTGACCGATAACGCTGGCCGGGATGCACGTCGCGATGAGCTTTATGCCGTTATAGAACGATGGGTTGCGAGTCGAACGCAGGAGCAGGTACTGGATGTGCTGGCAAAGGCAGACGTACCAGCGAGCAGAATCTTTTCGGTTGCGGATATGTTCAGCGATCCACAATTTCTGGCAAGAGGCATGTTCACTGAAGGGAAATTGCCTGACGGCAAGCCGTTCAAGATGCCGGGTATTATCCCAAAGCTATCCGCGACACCCGGATCAACCGAGTGGACCGGACCAGCTCTGGGAGAACATACCCATGCGTTATTGTCAGAGCTGGGGTATCTGCCGGAACAGATCGAAGCCCTGAAAGAACGAAAGGTAATTTAAGCGGACGGCGTCGTGCCTGCACGACGCGACCGCTTTGCGAGGCGCCTTATGTTACGCGCCATCGTTTTGGCGATTAAGGAACCTCTGAAAACGTAGCGAGCGAAGGTCAAGCAAGGCGAAATCCAACGAAAAAGCGCAGTTTACGTGTTGTAAATGAGCATTTTGAGGAGGATTTCAACGCAGCATGGCCGAGCGCAGTAGTTATCCAGAGGTTTCTTAACGGAATCCAAGAAACGACAGGATAGCCAATACAATTACCACAGCGCCAACGATGTATACGATATTGTTCATGAGGTTACCTCGTATGAAATTAAGAGCTGAACCGCAATTTCCCGCGGTCCTACTTGATGTAACGGGGGAGCCCGAAATATTTCAAACCCCGTCCCGCTGTGATTTTGGACAGCGTAACGTCCAAAAAAGTTTGTTCTGATCTCAACTTAGCATTCATATAGTTTTTGCGCGCGCATTATTACTAAGTCGCATCATTATTCAGACAAGCCTTCACATGGCGGCCAGCGGGCGTGCCGAAAGCCCTGCAAATTCGCAATAAAAGATCAGGACTAGTCGGTAAGGATCGCCGGGGGCAGCCCCTGGTCTTCACGCCGACGCGCCTGCATCCGGATCCCGAGGATGCGCCCCCAGGGCGAATCGACCGGGGCCCGCCATGCCTGGCGATGCAGCCAGGACAGGGATACGGCATCGCCAGCCAGCGCGCTCTGCTCAAACTTGTCCAGCGCGCCCGGCCCCTGCTCCAGGCAGTCCTGACAGAGGTGTTCGAGCCAGTCCGCTCGCGGACCCCGCCGGCGGTCACGCGCCAGGGAAACCTGCAGGGCATTGATTTGCGGATGCAGAACCGCCTCATAAAACGCAGGAAAATCACTGCTGGCGGTTTCCAGACCGCGGGTATCGGCAAGACCGTCCACCAGATCCGAACCATATGTCTCTTCGGGAATCATCAGCAAACCCCGGCGGCGCAGGGCCTGCCCCACCCGGACCTTGCCAAGGAGGACGAAGATAGGTGCTGCCAGCACCAGCGGTAACGCAACCGGCAACGTCCACAGAAAGAACAAGGGATCCAGCCACCAGGCGAACGATGCCCAGGAAATTGCCAGCAGCGTTCCGACTGCCTGATTGAGCACCGCTTTGCCCCAGCCGATTTCGCCGGCGCGGTTCTGCCCAGCCCAGCGCAGCGTGGCATTCAATACAGCCTCAAGGATGTAACGGGAGTGCGCCAGCATTCGAATCGGCGCCAGCAAGGCGGAAAGAAAAATCTCTATCAAGACGCCCGCAGCCATTCGCAGCGAGCCGCCGAAGGCCCTCGCCCGTCCCGTCAGGAGCGCATCGAACAGCGCAAGAAACTTCGGCAGAAACAGCAGGGTCATGGTAATGGCGACCAGTACCACGGCGCGTATCGGCTCCCATTGCGGCCAAAGCGGATGCAACTGGTGCGGGTCTGGAAAGTAGTCTATCGGCATCAGCACCATGCGTGCCGCTTCAACGGTCGTCAGCACCAGAAACGCCAGCCACAGCGGCGAGGCAAAGTACGACATGATGCCGTTCACTAGCGCCATGCGATGCGCGGCGCGCATACCTTTGCCGCGCAACAGTAACCAGAGGTGCTGCATATTGCCCTTCGCCCAGCGCCTGTCGCGGGTCAGTTCTTCCACCAGGGTAGGCGGCGACTCCTCATAGCTCTGGTCCAGGCCCGGCTCAAGCCAGACCTCGAGCCCGGCCCTACCCATATAGGCGGCCTCGACAAAATCGTGGCTCATGATCGGCCCGCGAAACAGTCCCCATCCGGGAAGCTTGCGCAAACCACAGTATCTCATGAAGGGTTGCGTACGCAGAATGGCGTTGTGGCCCCAGAAAGCCGCCTCACCCAGCTGGACTGCCGCCAGCCCGGTGGTAAACAGCGGCCCATATAACTGATTGCCGAATTGCTGGACCCGGGCAAATACCGACTCGCCGTTGAGCAATGCCGGGCTGGTCTGCAGGATGCCGACGCGCGGATGACGCTGCATCAGCTGAACCATGCGCACCAGCGTTCTGCCGCCCATGAGACTATCGGCATCGAGCACCACCATGTAGGCATAGTTACGCCCCCAGCGCCGCAGAAAGTCGCCGATATTGCCGCTCTTGTAGTTCAGATTGAGGGTCCGGCGCCGGTAGAATATTCGGTTCGCGGCGCCCAGCTCCGTGCACAAACCGGCCCAGGCGGTCTGTTCCCTTAGCCAGATGTCCGGATCGCGACTGTCCGAGAGAATGTAAAAGTCGAAATGCTCCAGTTGCCCAGTCCGTTCCAGACTGCGATACACCGACTTCAGACCACTCAGACTGTGCTCTACCGATTCATGATAAATGGGCATGACGATCGCCGTACGCGTGAGCGCAGTCCCAGCCAATGTGGCGTCGTCTTGCTGTGCCAGTAACGAATACCGGTCGCCACCTAACCGTCGAATGAAAAAGCCGATCACTCCTACCCAGAAGCCGATCGATATCCAGGTAAACAGGATAGCGAAGAGCGCTGCCATGGCTATTTCCAGACCGGTACCGCCGTTATATGGCAATACCGAGAGCATGAAATAGGTAGCGACGGCCGTTTGCAGCAGCACTGCCAACAGCAGAAAGCTGCGGCGCAACGCAGCCGCACGGCGCCAACGCGGCTTGGTCAGGTGCCGGCCGGCTTCAGGTAATTCAGGACGGTGAGCGGTCATCAGTGGACGCCGTAACCGATGCTGGCGCGACAGATCGGCGGCGATGGCACCGGTACAGCCGCCTGCGACAGCTCAAAGCGCTCCTTGGTCCGCTCCATGCACGCCTGGAAGAAATCTGGCGCGTCGGTTTCCAGCGCCTCAGCGACGATACTCAATGCCTGTCTCTCGACCTGCGCATCGATATTCACGCCCGTCCACTGCAGGTACGCCAGTACTCTCGCCAACGCTATTTCAGCCCGGATCGGCTGCATGTGTGCTCCTTGAATCGATTCATTTGCGCTGGATAACACCCAGCACGCCGTTGCCTGGAGGCAGCTGGTAGCTCCAGGTTTCGCTCAGCGTTTCTTCGTGCTGACTGAGGTACGCACGCAACGCCAGCGGTTTGTCGCCCGCGGGTCGTACCAGGGCGGATAATCTCCAACGGTGCAGCGGTTCGACATACTCGACGAAGTGCTCCAGCACTTCGGTGTCTTCCAGGCCGCTGACATGACCAACAACCGGCGCGTCAGGCTGCAAATCAGCCAACGGGCCGTCAACGAAATCGACAATCACCCGCACCGAGCCCGGTTCAGTGCCCCCTCCGACGCGCATGCCATCACCCAGATAGGTATCCACCGCACGCGCGAGCGGCTCGCCAGCCACGCGGTCATTGCCGAAGCGCGCGGTGTAGTTGAAGTGCAGCGATTGCTCCTTGCTGATCTTGCCGTCGGTACGCCAGAAGGCCACGGTATTGTCATTGGTTTCGTCTGAGGTAGGCAGCTGCACCAGCACAACGTGGCCCTGCCCCCAGTCGCCTTCAGGTTCTATCCAGGCACTGGGTCGCGACTCGTAGCGCGCCTCGAGATCCATATAGCTGGTGAAATCGGTATCGCGCTGTATCAGCCCGAATCCGCGCACATTCTGGGTGGCGAAGTAATCGATACTCAGGGTCGAGGGGTTACGCAGGGGACGCCATAGCCATTCGTCAGTCCCGCCGTCGTGGATCAAAAGGCCGTCCGAATCATGCACTTCTGGACGCCATTCACCGGCCGGATGCAAGGTGTTCTCGCCGTAATAGAACATACTGGTCAAGGGCGCCAGGCCGAGCATTTCTACCGGATTGCGGGGGAACAGTGCCGATTCGACCTTGAGCTCGGTCTGCTCGCCAGGGGTCACCGTGAATTTGTAAGCGCCAGCCAGGCTTTCGCCATCCAGCAGACCGTAGAAGGTCATGGTCTCAGCGTCGGACGTGGGTTTTTCTAGCCAGAACTCGACAAACGAGGGGAATTCCTCGCCGCTCGGCAAGCCCGTGTCGACCGCGATACCCCGACCCGACAGACCAAAATTGTTTTCCTTGCCCACCGCGCGGTAATAGCTGGCACCGCCGAAGACAAGGAACTGATTCATGACATCAGGCCCTTCAAAGGGGAAGGTCAGCTTGAAGCCTGCATAGCCCATGTCGGCCGGCACCAGCCGCTCGATATCCGGATTAGGATAGGTGAACTGCCGCTTCTCGAAATTGACCGGGTCGGCTGCGCCGTCCTCAACAATGTTCATTCGCACGGCATGCCGGTAGAAGAGGCCCGGTGGCATCATCATGACCTTGAACGGCGTGTCCTCGTCATGCCACAGACTGCTTTCCGGTTTGAAGCGGATACCCTGATAATCCTGATAATTAAGGTCGCGGAGAAAACGCGGTACCTCAGCAGGCGCGGCGTAGGGTTTGGAGGCCAGCTCTCTGGCCTTTCCGATCACTGACTCGAAGTCGAAATTCTGCTCCTGAGCCAGGAGCGGCATGGACAACATGAAGGGCAACGCCCTGAAGAAAAACCTGGTCATCATTAAGCAGTTCCTTGCGAGCATTCAAGTGCTAAACAGTTGACCCCGAGATGGGCCGCTAGTGCTCCCGACCCAGGTCGGCGAACACTTCCATGACAATGCACACAAACACGCAGCTGATTAGTGCCACTATCGACCCTGAAGTTCCGGGTTCACTCGCACGGGCGTATTCTGCAGCCAGCTGCAACATCCATTACACTGTGGGCACACACAATCTGGAGTCCTATATGGCCAAGCCAAACTACTCATTCGAAAAACGTCAGAGAGAGCTGAAAAAGAGCAAGCAGCAGGAAGAAAAGCGTCAGGAAAAACTCGCACGCAAAGCGGCAGGCGACAACGAAGCTGAATCTGCGGCAGGCGGTCCTGCGGCAGGTGATCCGGCCGCCGACAGCCCAGCAGCGGGCGCTGAAAGTACAGCTGACGACACCGGCAAGAGCGAATAAGCCGCCCCACAGGCGCACCACGGTGCTTACCAACCTTGAAGTCAGGCAAGGCTGAGCCCTACTCGCTGCGCTGCTCGATCAATCATTCACTCATTACGGAGTAGAGCTTGCTGACACTGCCATTATTCGTTCTGGCCCTGTTATTGCTCAGCATGACGCTGCTTGCAAAAATCCGTCTACATGACTGGTGGCTGCGCGCGTGTGAGTTTCCGCGTGTGCAGATCGCAAGCCTGGCACTGCTGGTGGTATTGCTTTCGCCCTGGAGTGAAGCGCCGTGGCAGATTCCGACGCTGGCCTGCGCGCTGCTGGTGTTGGCATTGCAGGTGTACCGTATTCTGCCCTGGACGCGGCTCTGGAAAATTCAGGTTCTGGATGCCGAAGATGCCGAGAAAGACAGCTGCGTCACCCTGCTGATATCCAATGTGCTGACCCCCAATCGCAACGTGGATGGTCTGGTCAGCCAGATTCTGGCGCATCAACCCGACGTCGTTCTGACACTCGAATCCGACAGTTGGTGGGGCGACCAACTGGACGCCGCATTGACCGACTGGCCGCACCGCGTCAGCATTCCCCAGGACAACCTGTACGGCATGCACTTGTATTCACGGTTGCCGCTGGAGAATATCGAGATCAAGCGCCTGATTCAGGACGACATCCCGTCGATTCATGGCGATCTGCAACTCAAAGATGGCAGCACCATCCATTTTCATGCGTTACACCCGCGCCCACCTGCCCCCAATGAGAGCAAGGAGTCGCTGTGGCGTGATGCCGAGCTGTTGCTGGTCGGCAAGCATATCCATGAGCGTGCCGAGCCCGCCTTGTTGATTGGCGACCTGAATGATGTCGCCTGGTCCCGTACCACACGCACCTTCAGCCGCGTGAGTGGCATGCTTGATCTGCGCTGTGGCCGCGGGATGTTCAATACCTACAATGCCTGGCACGTGCTGCTGCGCTGGCCGCTGGACCATATATTCGTTACCCGGCACTTCAAGCTGTGTGGCATCAGGCGTCTGAACAAGTTTGGCTCCGATCATTTTCCGATCATGGCCACGCTCTGCTACACGCCGGACGAAGCGCACGAACACGAGAAGCCGACGGCGGACGCGGAGGAGAAACAGGAAGCTCGCGAGACCATCGAAGAGGCACGTTCGCGCGATCAGGAAGAGTGAACACCACGCTGCAGTGCGCATGGTGTATACGAACGGCTTACACGCAGGGCGGATAGATCACCACCGGCACTGTAACCGCAGCCGCGGCTATCGCTGAAAACAGATAGATGCCGCCGCTGATACGGGCGATGAACCGCCGGTGAGAGTCTTCCTCCACGCGTTGATCCTGCCCGGCTTTCCAACATCGGTAGGCGGCAAACAGTAGCAGCAGCGTGACGCAGACTCCCAGCCCCAGCAGGAGCGCGTTGATCCAGGTCCAGGGGCCGAGCTCCGCAGCAGGCGGCGCCACATTGCAGCCGATTCCCTGCAGTCCATAAAGCACAACAAACCAGACAGACCAGATGATCAGCCCCATCACTATCTGGATTGGGTGCGAAATCGAGAGCATCAGGCGGCCCCCCAGCCCATTGGCAACAAGACGAAGGCAGCAACTGCCAACCAGAAGATAGCCAGCGTATAGACCCACAGCGGCCACACCACGATCGGCTCGTAGGGCACACGCAAGCTGACGTAGCCGAGCTGCACGCGCATCGCCTGCATCGCCGTCACGACAGTCGATAGGCCGCTATGAATCAGCAGATACATCAGCATGACGGTCAGCACCGAGTCATGCGCCAGCTCGGTCGGTTCCAGCGGTGCACTGAGCAGCACCCACAGCAACAGACCGAAATGTATCAGACCGATGAGCGACGCTATCCAGAACAGGCCCTGCATGCCATTGCCGTTTCCGGCCCGCAATCGACCGACCGCAACGCGGAACACCAGCGCAGCGAGGGTCAGCAACGCACCACTGAGCAGCAGCGGCATCAGCGCAAGCGGCCCCTGCGTCGGCGCTTCCCATTGCGGCGCGGCAGTCCAGAGGTAAAACCAGCCGAACAACAACGACGCGTAAAGTGTGCCGTTGCCCATCATCGCAACCACCATGCCCCACAACCCGGGACTGTCTAGCATGCGCGAATGCAATGGGGGGTCGGTGCGTTCACCGTCGGTCAAGGGAGCACTGCTGGCATGCGCGCCGTTATGCCAGCTCCACCGCAACAGAGACAGTACCGCGAATACCGCTGCCACCAGCGCCACCCAGTAGAACTTGGTCAGCAGACCCAGACAGACCACAGCAATGATCGCCGCGCTCTGCAGCGGTAGCCATGAGTTAGTCGGCAAATGAATGACCTGCATGACCTTACCAGTGCCAGCCCGCGAACCGTAGATCTCACGCAGGCCGTGGCTGATATCTGCCAGGCCATACTTGCCGTCGGCAATCTTCTGCGGCAGCGTCGGATCCTCGAACATGGGGTGGCGGGTCGGCACATCGGGCAGACTGGCAAAGTTATAGGTACTGACCGGCATTTCCACAGCCCATTCCAGCGAGTCCGCGTTCCACGGGTTCTGCCGCGCGCGTTGGCCGAAGCGAAAATGCAGCGCGATATCGAGAATGAGCACCGCGATACCGATGGCCATGATAAAGCCGCCGATCGATGAAATCAGATTGAACAGATCCCAGCCTAACCCCGCCTCGTAGGTATAGACCCGACGCGGCATGCCGAACAGCCCGGTCAGATGCATGATCAGGAAGGTCAGGTTGAAACCGATGAAGGTCAGCCAGAAACCCCAGCGGCCCAGCGTGTCCGATGGCATGCGCCCGGACACATGCGGCAACCAGTAATAGAACCCCGCGATCAGCGGAAACAGCATGCCACCCACCAGCACGTAGTGCATGTGCGCCACCACGAAGTGGGTGTCATGTACCTGCCAGTCGAAGGGCACCAGCGCTAACATCACGCCGGTCAAGCCGCCCGCAACGAAGATGATCAGAAAGCCGAGAATCCACAGCATGGGCAGATGAAATACCACCCGCCCGGTCCACAACGTGGCGATCCAGGCGAAGAACTGGATGGCCGTGGGCACCGCTACCAGCATGCTGGCCATGGAGAAAAATGCCAGCGCCAGCGAAGGTATGCCGACGGTGAACATGTGATGCACCCAGAGTCCGAAGCTGATGAAGCCCATCAGGATGATGGCCATCACAATCCAGCGATAACCGAGCAACGGACGCTGAGCAAACACCGGAATCAGCGTGGAGACTATCCCCGCCCCCGGCAGAAAGATGATGTACACCTCAGGGTGTCCAAACAGCCAGAACAGATGCTGCCACAGAAGTGGATCGCCCCCACCTGCTACCTCGAAGAACACCATGCCCGCGGCGCGCTCAAGCTCCAGCAGAATGCTGCCCAGAATCAGCGGTGGAAAGCCAAACACGATCATCAGGGCCATCGCCAGAATGTACCAGCAGAAGATCGGCATCTTGCGCAGCGACATCCCGTTGGCCCGCGTACGCAGAATCGACACCACTAACTCGACCCCCGCGGACATCGCCGAAATCTCGACAAAGGTAATGCCCAAAAGCCAGAAATCGGGTCCCAGCCCCGGCGAATAGAACGAGCCACTCAGGGGCGTGTACATAAACCATCCTGCATCGGGCGCCATGTTCAGGAACAGGCTCGAGACGATGATGATGCCGCCGAACAGATAACAGTAATAGCCCAGCGCACTGAGCCGGGGAAATACCAGATCACGCGTGCCGATCATCTTCGGGATCAGGTACATCGCTGCGCCTTCCAGCACCGGAATGGCGAACAGAAACATCATCACCGTGCCGTGCATGCTGAAAATCTGGTTGTAGGCGCTAGAACTGAGAATGTCCTGTTCCGGCAGCGCCAGCTGGGTGCGTATCAACATTGCCAGAATGCCGCCAATCAGGAAAAACACCATCCCGGTGACGACAAAACGCAGCCCCACAGACGTATGGTTAACGGCGGACAGTTGGCCCCAGCCGGGCAGATTCCCCCATACCCTGTCGAATTGTGCCAGCCGCGACCGGTTGCCTGCGTTTCTGAGTTCACTCATTGGCCTGCTCCTGCGTCAGCCAGGTTTGAAATGCCTCGGACTCAACGGCCTCGACCTCGAAGTGCATGTGCGCATGACCCGCTCCGCAGAACTCTGCGCAATGTCCCCGGTAAATTCCGGGCTGATCCGCCTGGATACGAATCACATTGGTCCGGCCGGGGATCACATCCAGCTTCCCGGCCAGACGCGGCACCCAGAATGAATGAATCACGTCCGCGCTGTTCAGGTGTACGTCGATCGGCTCGCCAGCGGGGATCACCAACCGGTCCTCCAGCATGATGGCGCTATCGGGGTAACTCACATCCCACCGCCATTGCTGCGCCGTTACATCGATGCGCAGGGGCTCGCCCTGCTCAAGGGGTAGCGGCAACATGGCCCGGCCTATCGGCAAACCAACAACCAGAACCGCCGCCAGACTGACGGTCGGCAGGACCAGCCCGCCCCAGAACACCCAGCGATTCTGCAACCGCTGCGACTGCTGTTGGTCGATGTCGCCTGGATCCCGGCGCATCGCGTAGAACCACACGGCAAATACCGCCAACATCACCAGACTGAAATAGCCGAACATGCCCCACCACAGCCACGACGCGGCGGTCGCCGACGGGCCTGCAGGATTCAACGCGGAAAACGGGCCACCACAGCCGGTGACAAGCAAGCACATGCCAATCAGCCCGGCGCCTGCTAACCTTCTGCAGAACGGCCCGGAATGGAAACCGGCGATGACTTTCGCGAAACCATGAGGATCACGATGAATTCCGCTTCCATTGCCAGCAAGCTCGCCATTCATGGTCACCCCATTCATCCAATGCTGATTCACTTTCCTGTGGCTGCGTTGATCGGCGTGATCGGTAGCGATCTCGCCTATGTGCTCACGCAGGATTATTTCTGGGCGCGGGCCAGCCTCTGGCTGGTCGGTATCGGCACTCTGGGCGGCTGGGTATCGGGAACCATCGGGCTGCTCGACCTGGTTATTGTCAGCCAGATCCGCCGACTGATCACCGCCTGGTGTCACGGCATATTGGCGGTAATGATGCTGTCGCTCGCCACCCTCAACTGGTTGATACGCCTCGACGACCCGGCGGGTGCCCTGTTTCCATGGGGAATCTATCTCTCGCTGCTCAGCGGTGTGATGATTTCGCTGACCAGCTTTCTCGGCGGCCAACTGGTCTACGACCACGCCGTCGGGGTGTCCCACGAGAAGATCAGAGAACGCGCCGAACGGCTGGGAGTCGACCCCTGACACCGCCCTGCTCATAACCATTCCTGCAGTGACGGCTTACCCAAGACCAGCCAGACGATGGCGATCATCAGCAGGCATTGCACAATGCCTAGCACCCAGCACCAACCAATCACCGGTTTGCCGTTGCCTGACTCGGCACGCAGGATCAGCAAGCCGGTCGCCGCATGCGACAGCACCAGCGCTGCTACGAGTGTCAACTTGGCGATCAGCCAGATATCAACCGTGTGATCGAACAGGAACACCAGTGTCCCCGCTATGATCGCAAACAGCGCCGAGGGCGTGGCTATACGGGTAAAGACCAGGCGCGAGATGGAATCGAAGGGATCTGCGGGTTCACGAAAGGCGTTTTCTCGAACCAGACTGCCGGCAATCAAAGCGGGGAGATACAACAGCGAGGCAGCCCAGAACAGCAAACCGATCAGGTGTGGCACGAGAAACCAGAGCATGCGCTGGGCTGTCTCCTTATTATAGTTCGCTGTGTCAGGTCACAGTATGTTGACAACAGCGAGACCAAAAGTTGCGCAGACCAGCACAACAGCCAGGATCACTAATAGACCGTCATTCACCACCAGCGACAGGCCAAAGGCGGTCAACGCGAGCCCCACGATCGAAGCAGAGAAAGGAATGATCTCCATCATCGGCAGGCCTATGCTGATGAGCACGCAGATCAGCGCAATCACATAGGCGGCACTGTTGGTCACCAGCACCGTCAATCGCGGGCGCAGTACTGCGTCGATGCGCCGCGCCACCGGTCGCACCCAGGATATCGCCTTGATCAGGTGGTCGTGTTTGACCGAGCGGCTGAGCAACCATTGCGGCAGCCAGAACTGGTTACGCCCGAGCAGCATTTGCACGGCAATAAGCAGTATGAACAGCGCCATGGTGGTTGCCATGCCGGGGATGCCACTCAGGGGAGACGCGAGGATGATACCGACAAGCATCAACAACGGCCCGAAAGAGCGCGTGCCGATGGACTCCACGACCAGCCGCAGCGAGACCTCATCCCTGCCCCGATTCAGTCTGGCGAGATGGTCCAGCAATTGTTGAAGGTTTCGCAGGGGGGGACGCATGCCCGTTGGTCATCCTCGCTAGAGCTCAAAGCTTGGAGAGGGGTTCGGCTGCGTTAGTTCGGTGAAAATAGCCGCGGCCCGGGGTAATCCGGGCCGCAGCTACGGTCAGAGCGGCTTGCCCCGGTTGCCGTGCGCAGCGACGAACTGCTGAACATCGACCAGATGGTTTGGCAAAACGGTGAATCGCTCGTCCCGCTCGAACAGATCTGCCAGATGCGCCGGCAGTGCCGGCTCCTCGGCGATGGCCGCCTGGCGTACCGCATCCGGAAACTTGACCGGATGGGCCGTGCCCAGCGTGATCATCGGCAGGCTCATGGAGCGCCGACACTCGCGCGCGGCGCGGACACCGATCGCGGTATGGGGATCCAGCAGTTCACCACATTCCTTGTAGACGTCAGTGATGGTGGCACAGGTCGCCTCATCATCAACGGCTAACGAATCGAACAAACGGCGGGTTTCAGTCCAGCGCTCTTCGTCCACCGACAACTTCCCGGTCTGGCGGAACTGATCCATCAGTTTGGCCACCTGCGGACCATTGCGTCCGTGCATATCGAACAGCAAGCGTTCGAAATTGGACGAGACCATAATGTCCATCGACGGCGACAGCGACGGATGCAGCGCGTCCTTGTCGTACTGGTTGCCACTCATGAAGCGGTGCAGGATATCGTTGCGGTTGGTCGCCACGATCAACTGGCTGATCGGCAGGCCCATATTGCGCGCCAGGTAACCGGCGAAGATATCGCCGAAGTTGCCGGTCGGCACGGAAAAGGCCATCGATCGCGCTGGCCCGCCAAGCTGCAAAGCCGCGTGGAAGTAATAGACGATCTGCGCCATGATGCGCGCCCAGTTGATCGAATTGACGGCTACCAGACGCGTACCCTTGAGGAACGCCTGGTCGGCGAAGCTGGCCTTGACCATCTCCTGACAATCGTCGAAGTTGCCTTCTACGGCGATGTTATGGATGTTATCGCCGGCGATGGTCGTCATCTGCCGACGCTGCACCTCGGACACGCGGTTGTGCGGGTGCAGGATAAAGATATCGACATTGGCGCAGCGGCGGCAGCCTTCGATCGCGGCAGAGCCGGTATCGCCGGAAGTAGCGCCCATGATCACCACGCGCTCGCCGCGTTTGATCAGGAAGTAATCCAGCAAACGGCCGAGCAACTGCAGGGCAAAATCCTTGAACGCCAGGGTCGGGCCATGGAACAGTTCCAGGACCCATTCATTGGCGCCCAACTGGCGCAGTGGTGCGACCGACTGGTGCTCGAATACCGCATAGGTATCACGCAGGATGTCGCGGAAATCCGCGTCCGGAATGCTGCCGGCGACGAAGGGGCGCATCACGTTGAACGCCAGTTCGTGATAGGGCAATCCGGCCCAGGAGGCAATTTCTTCCTGGGTGAAGCGAGGCAGGTTCTCGGGAACATACAAGCCACCGTCGGTGGCCAGGCCTGCAAGCAGGACATCTTCGAAGTTCAGGGCCGGTGACTGCCCACGGGTGCTTATATAGCGCATCGTAAAACCCTTCAGGTTTTAGCTTGAAGCAGAAGCCCGAAGCTCGAAGGCTTGCACCTCCAGCTTCCCGCCTCCGCCTCCTGCTTTCTTAGTTCAGTTGTTCTACACGGATCCGCATGAGCGGCGCCGCGATATCATCCAGCGCTTCCAGAGCGGCAATGGCGTCATTCATGCTCTGTTCGCGCACCTTGTGCGTCATCAGAATGATCGGGACCAGACCATCCTGTTCCTCGACTTCCTTCTGGATGATCGATTCGATGTTGATGCCGCGCTCGGACAGGATGGAAGCGACCTTGGCCAGCACACCGGGACGGTCCTTGGCATGCAGGCGCAGATAATAGGCCGTGTGCACATCACCCACCGGCAGCACCGGGAAATCAGACAGCGAATCCGCCTGGAATGCCAGATGCGGAACCCGATTGTTCGGATCGGTGGTCAAGGTTCGCACCACATCGATGATGTCCGCCACCACCGCAGAAGCGGTAGGCTCTGCACCGGCGCCGGCACCGTAGTACAGCGTGGAGCCGACTGCGTCACCGTTGACCATGACCGCATTCATCACGCCCTTGACGTTAGCCAAGAGGCGATCAGCGGGAATCAGCGTCGGATGCACGCGCAACTCAACGCCGGACTCGGTGCGCCGGGCGATGCCGAGATGCTTGATGCGGTAGCCAAACTCCTCGGCATAATTGACGTCAGCCGTGGTCAGCCTGGTAATACCTTCGGTGTAGGCCTTGTCGAACTGCAGCGGAATGCCAAAGGCGATAGAGGCCAGAATGGTCAGCTTGTGCGCCGCATCGATACCTTCGACGTCAAAGGTCGGATCAGCTTCGGCATAGCCAAGCGCCTGCGCTTCGGCCAGCACATCGGCAAAGGCACGGCCCTTGTCACGCATCTCGGTCAGAATGAAATTACCGGTACCGTTGATGATGCCGGCAACCCAGTCAATACGGTTGGCAGCCAAGCCTTCACGCAGCGCCTTGATGATCGGAATACCGCCAGCTACCGACGCCTCGAAGGCAACCATGACGCCCTTTTCCCGGGCAGCTTCGAAGATTTCGTTGCCGTGCACCGCAATCAGGGCCTTGTTGGCGGTCACCACGTGCTTGCCGTTGGCAATGGCCTGCAGGACCACTTGCCTGGCCACGTCGTTACCACCGATCAATTCGACAATGATGTCGATCTCGGGATTGTTGACCAGCGTAAACACATCATCAACCACCTCGGTATCACCGAGACTGCACGCCGGGTTGAGTCGCCGCGCGGCAATCTGCGCCACCTCGATGTCGCGCCCCGCACGCCGCACGATTTCAGCTGCATTGCGCTGCAGGACATTAAAGGTGCCACCGCCAACGGTGCCCAGACCACATATTCCAACTTTGACCGGTTTCAAACTAAGGCCCCTACTTATCCGCTGTGTTATTTAACTGAATGGGAGACCCACCCAGCCATGTCAGGATTGAACTGCCAGGCCGCTACTGGTTGGCAAGCGCTTCCTTGGCCAGTGCTGCTGCCGGCTTGTAGCCGGGGATCAGCACGCCGTTACCCAGGAAGATGGCAGGCGTACCCTGTACGCCGACCTGGCGGCCGAGTGCGAACTGCTTGGCCACCGGATCATCGCAGGTCGCTTCTTTGACGCTGTCGCCCTGCTTGGCCCGGGTCATCGCCGCCTGTTGATCTTTGGCGCACCAGATTGACTGCATGGTCCGCGCCGTCTCGGTCTCCATGCCGCCACGGGGGAACGCCGCGTAGCGGACTTCGACACCCAGCTCGTTCAGCTCGTCGATTTCGGTGTGTAATTTGCGGCAGTACCCGCAATCCGTGTCGGTAAACACGGTGATGTGCGCCTTCCGCTCTGCGGCGGGAAAGATCACCATCTCGCTTCTCGGGATCGCATCGATCGCTTCACCGATGCCCTTGGCTTCGGCCTCGGCGGTCAGGTTGCGCGGCTGCGCGCCACTGACATCGAATATCGCGCCCTGGATGATGTGGTCGCCATTTTCACTGGCGTACAGCAACCGACCGCTTTCCAGCTGAACCTGGTACAACCCGTCCACAGGCGCAGGGCTCACAGCCTTGATCTCGCCGCTCAGGTTGAGCTTGTCGAGGCTGGCGCGAATGGCTTTTTCGGCATCGGCCGAGACCTGCGCAGCGCACAGGGCCAGCAGACAGCCGGCAACATATCTGAAACGCATTGATTCGATCCTCCGGAAGACGCGCAAGCTTAGCATGAAACCGCCCCCTCACCCACGTGGATGATGGCTGGCGTGTAGATCCTTCAGGCGGTGGCGTGCGACGTGGGTGTAGATCTGCGTGGTAGACAGATCGGTGTGTCCGAGCAGCATTTGTACCACGCGCAGGTCCGCCCCGTGATTGAGCAGATGGGTGGCAAACGCATGCCGCAGGGTGTGCGGCGACAGTCCATTGCGGATATTCGCCTGAGAGGCGTGCAGCTTGATTCGGTGCCAGAAGGTCTGGCGGGTCATCTGCCGCGCCCGCTTGCTGGGAAACAGCACATCGCTGGGTTGACCGTTGAGCAGAGCCGGACGCGACTCCTTCATGTAGCGGTCGATCCAGCTCATGGCCTCCTCGCCCAGCGGCACCAGGCGCTCCTTGTTACCCTTGCCGCTTACCCGCACCACACCCTGGCGAAGGTTGACCTGATCCAGGCGCAGCTCGACCAGCTCGGTCACTCGCAGACCGCAGGCGTACAGCACTTCCAGCATGCACCGATCACGCAGCCCCAGCGTATCGCTCACATCTGGCGCATCCAGCAGCGCCTCGACATCGGCCTCGCTGAGCGACTTGGGCAATGAGCGTCCAAGCTTGGGCAAAGCGATGTCCAGCGTCGGATCTTCGATGATCAGACTCTGGCGCAGCGCGTGCCGGTAAAAACCCCGAATGCAGGACAGATGCCGCGCGGTGGACCGGGCGTGATACCCCTTGCCGATGCGCCAGGCCAGATGCTCCATCAGCATCGACCTTGTTACGGCCAACAAACCCGAGCGCCGCTGATTCAACCACCCGGCCAACAGCTCCAGATCAGTGCGGTAGGCCGCCAGGGTCTGACGGGACAGACCGCGCTCCAGCCACAGGCTTTCAAGATAGCGCTCGATGGCACGCGCGTCCGCTGCCGGCAACGCTGCATCGGGCAACGCTGCCCCTGATGCGCGTTCCTGCGGTCGATCCGGATCGCTACTGGCGGGCATAGTTACCTCGGCTGGGTGGGTGCTCATGATAAAACCATCAGGCAACAAAAAAGCAGCCCGAAGGCTGCTTTTTGTGCTGCAAGACTGAAATCAGCCGAGCTTTTCCTTGATACGTGCGGCCTTACCGGACAGCGCACGCAGGTAATACAGCTTGGCCTTGCGCACGTCACCGCGACGCTTGACGTTGATGCTGTCGATCAGCGGCGAGTAGGTCTGGAAGGTACGCTCTACACCGAAACCGTTGGAGATCTTGCGCACGGTGAAGGCAGAGTTCAGCCCGCGGCTACGCTTACCGATAACCACGCCTTCAAAGGCTTGCAGGCGCTGACGATCACCTTCCTTTACTTTTACCTGAATAATAACAGTGTCACCCGGCGCAAACGCGGGGATCTCTTTGGTCATCTGTTCAGCTTCGATCTGGGCAATAATGTTAGACATCACAAACTCCTGCACAAGCCGCCGGACTTGCTAATGGTTATCGGTTTTCTGCTCGCGGATAAATTCCGCCAGCAGCTGTTGCTGTTCTTTGCTCAGCATAAGATCCTCGAGCAACTCTGGTCGGCGTTGCCAGGTTCTGCCCAGGGACTGCTTGAGTCGCCAGCGCCGGATTAATGCATGGTTACCACTGAGCAACACCTCCGGTACGCGCTGCCCTGCAAACTCTTCCGGCCGGGTGTAGTGTGGACAATCCAGCCACCCTTCCGAAAATGAATCTTCTACCGCTGAATCCGCATGCCCGAGCACGCCAGGAATCAGCCGGGTTATTGCATCCAGGAGCACCATGGCTCCCAGCTCGCCACCGGACAGAACGTAATCGCCGATGGACACTTCTTCGTCGACACAGCGCTCAATAATGCGCTCGTCAATGCCTTCGTAGCGTCCGCAGAGCAGCACTACACTTTCCAACTGCGCCAGCTCGCCGGCTCGCTTCTGACTGAGCGGCTGTCCCTGGGGAGAGAGATAGATCACCCGGGGCGGCGTTGGGGCCTGCTGTTTGATAGCCTCGATGGCCTCAAGCAATGGCTCCACTTTCATCAGCATTCCCGGTCCGCCACCAAATGGACGATCATCGACGGTTCGATGACGATCATGGGCGTGATCGCGGGGATTACTGAACGCAACACTCAGCTGGCCACGCGTTACCGCACGACCTGTTACGCCGTAGTCGGTGAGCGCTGCAAACATTTCGGGAAACAGAGTAACTACACCGGCCCACACCGGTCAGAACTCCGGGTCCCAATCAACCTGCACAACACCTGTCGTCAGATTGATGTCTTTCACATACTGGCCCGGCAGATACGGCAACAGCCGCTCGCGCTGGTCCAGGCTGCCTTCGCAGGGCTTCACCACAAACACGTCGTTGGATCCGGTTTCCAGCATATGGTCTACACGACCAAGCAACTGACCCTCGAGGGTCACTACCTGCAAACCTTCCAATTGGTGCCAGTAATACTCACCTTCCTCAAGATCGGGCAATGCTTTCTGCACTACGCATATCTCGAAGTCCGTCAGCTCAAGCGCCTGGTTGCGGTCGTCCAGCCCTGTGAGCTGCACTACCAGCACCCGACCCTGAACCCGGGCATCGGTGAAGGTTACTGTCCGCGTTTCGGTGCCCTTTCGGAGCGTCCACTGCGGATAGTCCAGAATGTTATCCAACGGGTCGGTGTGTGAATACACCTTGACCGCCCCGCGAATTCCATGAGCCCCGACAATCTTGCCGAGAACCACCAGTGGCGATTCAGCGGACTCAGGCACGCTGGTCATACTCAGGCGGAAGCCTGATTTTCCTTCAGCAGTGATGCAACACGCTCAGACGGCTGTGCGCCCATGCTCAGCCAGTAGGAGACGCGCTCCTGGTTGACCGACAGACGCGGTTCAGCACCGGCAGCAACCGGGTTGAAGAAACCTACGCGCTCTACGAAACGGCCATCACGGGCGTTGCGGCTGTTAGCGACGGTCAAATGATAGAAGGGGCGCTTCTTGGAGCCGCCACGAGCTAGACGAATGGTTACCATGTGGACATCGTTTCCTGTATTTGAGTAACGCTACAATATTTCAACGAGCCTATAGCCCGAAAGGTCGCGTATTCTACGGAATAACGCGGCCATTGAAAACAGTTATTTGCCTGACGCCGGTTCGGCGGCAGGTCTGGTCAGAATTTGGGCATACCGCCACCAGGGGGCAACATACCACCGCCGCCACCTGCACCACCCATTCCACCCATGCCGCGCATCAGCTTGGCCATACCGCCCTTGCCGCTGACTTTCTTCATCATCTTCTGCATCTGTTTGTGCTGCTTGATGACGCGTCCGATGTCCTGAATCTGAGAACCGGAACCGGCGGCAATTCGGCGTTTGCGCGAACCGCTGATTATATCAGGGTTGCGTCGCTCAGCGGGGGTCATCGAGTTAATGATGGCCTCCATCTGCTTGAACTGCTTTTCTGCCTGGGTCTGGGCTGTTTCCATCTGCGCTGGATTGATCTTGCCCATCATCGGCAACTTGTCCATCAGCGAGCCCAGGCCGCCCATGCCACGCATCTGTTGCAGCTGGTCACGGAAGTCCTCCAGATCGAAGCCCTTGCCCTTCTTCAGCTTCTTGGCCAGCTTCTCGGCCTTGTCTTTGTCGAGCTTGCTTTCGGCCTGCTCGATCAGGCTGAGCACATCGCCCATACCGAGGATACGTGAGGCGATCCGATCAGGATGGAACACTTCCAGCGCGTCGGTCTTTTCCCCGACACCCAGGAATTTGATCGGCTTGCCAGTGATATGACGCACCGACAAGGCGGCACCGCCCCGAGCGTCGCCGTCCACCTTGGTGAGGATGACCCCGGTCAGCGGCAGTGCCTCGTTAAAGGCCTGCGCCGTGGTGGCCGCATCCTGACCGGTCATGGCGTCGACCACGAACAGCGTTTCGGCCGGCTTGGCCGCCGCATGTACTTCGCGGATCTCGTTCATCATGTCGGCATCGATAGCCAGACGGCCGGCGGTGTCGATAATCAGAACGTCCATGAAGCGGTTGCGTGCTTCACGTATAGCCGCTTCGACAATATCCACCGGACGCTGACTGATATCCGACGGGAAGAAGTTGATATCGACTTCGGCCGCCAGCGTTTCCAGCTGCTTGATTGCCGCCGGGCGATAGACGTCGGCACTGACGACCATCACCTTTTTCTTCTGGCGCTCGCGCAGGGTTTTACCCAGCTTGGCAACGGACGTGGTCTTACCCGCGCCCTGCAAGCCAGCCATGAGGATGATCGCCGGCGGCGCAACGTTGAGATTGAGCCCCTCGGACTCGCCCATGACGGCTTCGAGTTCGCTCTTGATGATCTTGACGAACACCTGGCCGGGCGACAGGCTGCGCGATACCTCCTGACCCACCGCCCGATCCCGCACCTGGTCGACAAAACTTTTGACCACAGGCAAGGCCACGTCGGCTTCCAGCAAGGCCATGCGCACTTCGCGCAATGTGTCCTTGATATTCTCTTCGGTCAGCTTGGCCCGGCCGGTAACGCCGCGCAGGCTATGGGAAAGGCGTTCGGTAAGATTTTCAAACATCGATGTTTCTCCTTTGCTTCGCGCGCCCGCCACGGGGGAGAAGCCTGTTAGCCGGCAAGTATACCTTTGCCTATGCTCAGATTACAGGGAAGCGCTTTATCAGCACCGCGGCTTATGCCACACTCCGGTATTGTTGATAACCACTCTCAAGGACGTATGACTGCTCTGATTCCTAGCATGCTGGCTGCCGGGCTATACCTGGGCGGCACGCTTTATCAATTCCAGTGCGTCAGCAAACGTCTGACGGCAAATGTCCACATTCTACGTGTGGTCGGTTTTGTTGCGCTTCTGGTTCACGCAATCAGTCTGTTCTTGCAACTGTTCTCCGAACAGGGCTTGTCGCTCGGCTTTTTCAACGCCGCATCGCTGATTGCTTGGCTGGTAGTGGGTTTGACGCTTGCGTCCAGTTTCCGCGCACCGGTCATGACCCTACTGCTGAGCCTGTATCCGTTGGCGCTGGTGACGGTGCTGCTGGCCGCGCTCCTACCGGATCATGGCACTATTTTTGTCGCTGACCGCCACGGTCTGATAGTGCATATACTGCTATCAATTCTCGCGTACGGGATCCTGTCGATCGCGGCTTTTCAGGCAGCGATGCTCGCAGTGCAGGAATATCAGCTCAAGCACAAGCGCCCTACCCGCTTCATCCGCACCTTCCCGCCCTTGCAGACCATGGAACGCTTACTGTTCCAGTTCCTCATGTGCGGAGAAATCCTGCTTACTCTGGCACTGATATCCGGCTTCGTGTTTCTCGAAAACATGTTTGCCCAGGATGTCGCCCACAAAACACTACTATCCTGTCTGGCATGGGTATTGTTCGGCATCCTGCTGTGGGGCCGACACGTCCGCGGCTGGCGCGGCAGTAATGCAATTCGCTGGACCCTCGCCGGCTTTATGGTGTTGATGCTCGCGTATTTCGGTAGCAAACTGATGCGCGAATTCATACTTCCCCTGTGACCACCTTAAACAGTTCCGAGGCAACCCTTTGAACGAAGCACCCATCGGCATGCTGATGCTCAGCCTGGCAGTGCTGATCCTTCTTTCCGCTTTTTTCTCAAGCTCCGAAACCGGCATGATGAGCCTCAATCGTTACCGGTTGAAACATCTGAGCAAGGAAGGAAACAAATCCGCCAAACGCGCCTCGCGCCTGCTTGAGCGGCCTGATCGCCTGCTGGGCACGATCCTGGTCGGCAACAATATCGTCAACATTCTTGCCGCCTCGATCGCCACCATCGTTGCCGTGCGCATATGGGGCGACGCGGGTATCGCGATTGCCACCATCGGGCTGACTGTAGTCATCCTGATATTCGGCGAGATCACGCCCAAGACGCTGGCGGCGCTGCGCCCGGAATTGATTGCTTTCCGCGTCGGCATCATTCTGGAGCTGCTGCAGCGGCTGTTCTATCCCATTGTCTGGGTCTGTAACGCGGTGAGTAACGGTCTGCTCAAGCTGATCGGGGTTAACCCGGCTGACGCTGATGAAGGCCAGCTCTCCACTGAGGAATTGCGTACCGTGGTGCGTGAAGCCGGACTGGGGATTACCCGCAGCCGCCAGAACATGCTGCTGGGTATCCTGGATCTGGAGAAAATGACGGTCAATGACATCATGGTGCCACGCAATGAAGCCATGGGTATTGATCTCGAGGATCCGTTGTCGACCATCCTCAACCAGTTGCGCACCTGCCACCACACACGCTTGCCGGTGTATCAGGGCGACATCAACAACATCACCGGCATCGTGCACATGCGCTCGATCGCACGCCTGCTGAGCCGCGGCACGCTGACCAAGGAATCGCTGATTCTGGCTTGCAAGGAGCCCTATTTCATTCCTGAAAGCACGCCATTGCATACCCAGCTGTTCAACTTCCAGAAGAACAAACGCAGGATCGCCTTCGTCGTGGATGAATACGGCGATGTGATCGGTCTGGTGACGCTGGAAGATATTCTTGAAGAGATTGTCGGCGAGTTCACCACCGACCTGATGCCGAGCCAGGACGTGCATCCACAGGATGACGGCACCTTTGTCATCGACGGCAGCGCAGCACTGCGCGACGTCAATCGGCAGCTGCAGTGGAAGCTGCCGGCGGATGGCCCCAAGACTTTGAATGGCTTGATTACCGAACAGCTGGAAAGCATCCCGGAGACCAGCGTGTGCCTGGCGATCGGCCCCTATCGGATCGAGATCCTGCAGACCAAGGACAACATGGTGAAAAGCGCCCGCGTCTGGAACCGGGCGCTGGATCAGGTAATGGCGGCCAAGAGCCTCAAGCTTCCCTGAAGCGCTAGCACCGCTGCGTCATAGCGTGACGTCGATCGCCCCTATGACGCGTATTGCCTTGGCGCGGGCCTCTTCCACCGTGGTTCCACGCGCCAAGGCAACGCCCATACGCCGCTGACCCTCGACCCCGGGCTTACCAAACAGGCGCAGCTGGGTATCTGCCTCCGTAAGCGCCTGCTGTAAATTACCGAAACTGACATTTTCCGACGTGCCGTTGACCAGCAGTACGGCCGAGGCGGAGGGTCCCAGCTGGCGGATCACTGGAATCGGCAACCCCAGGATCGCACGCGCGTGCAAAGCGAACTCGGACAGATCCTGGGAAATCATGGTGACCATGCCGGTATCGTGTGGCCGCGGCGACACTTCGCTGAACCAGACCTGATCACCCTTGACGAAGAGCTCGACCCCAAATACACCCCGCCCGCCGAGCGCGTCCGTCACCGCCAGCGCTATTCGCTGCGACTCGAGCAGTGCCGCTTCAGACATCGCCTGGGGCTGCCAGGACTCGTGATAATCCCCCGCTTCCTGACGATGCCCAATGGGTGCACAGAAGTCTGTGCCACCGCTGTGGCGAACGGTCAGCAACGTGACCTCATAGTCGAAATCGATGAAGCCTTCGACGATGACCCTGCCCTGCCCCGCGCGCCCCCCGGCCTGCGCATAGTCCCAGGCCGGGACCACGTCTGCCTGATCGCGCACCAGACTCTGACCCTTGCCGGATGAACTCATCACCGGTTTGACGACGCAGGGCAAGCCCACCGCGTCCACCGCCGCGAGGTATTGCTCTTGAGTCTCGGCGAACTGGTAGGGCGAAACAGCCAGGCCGAGCTCTTCAGCGGCGAGCCTGCGGATCCCTTCGCGATTCATCGTCAGCCAGGCAGCCTGAGCGGTGGGAATAACGTGATACCCCTCCTGCTCAAGTTCGACCAGCATGGGTGTGGCGATGGCTTCGATTTCGGGCACGATAAAGTCGGGCTGTTCGGCCTCGATCACCTCGCGCAACAACCGACCATCGAGCATGTTGAGCACGTGACGACGGTGCGCCACCTGCATCGCTGGGGCGTTGTCGTAGCGGTCCACTGCGATCGTCTCACAGCCGAGGCGCTGCAGCTCAATGATCAGTTCCTTGCCCAGCTCGCCCGACCCCAGCAGCATGACCCGCGTGGCGTCTGCAGCGTGAGGTGTTCCGATGGCAGTCATACCCGATTTCCTTGAGTGCTCTTTGACGAATCGATCCACAGGCCCTGACGGCGCGCGCGCTGTTCACATAAGCCGAGGATCTCCCGCTTCTGTGCATCGCTGCTGCGGCTCCAGCGGGTGATTTCCTGACCGGTACGCTGACAACCGGTGCAGATATCCTGATCATCCAGCACGCAGATGCTGACGCAGGGGGAGCGTACTGTCGTGTGCATGACCATCAATCGAGTTGCGGCTTGAGGTCGCGACGGTAGCGCTGAGCGTTATGCACATAGTGCGCGGCACCCGCCTCGACCATTCTTTTCTGATCCTCGCTCAGCTGCCTGACCACCTTGCCAGGCGAGCCCATTACCAGCGATCCGTCGGGGATTTCCTTGCCCTCGGGGATCAGCGCATTGGCGCCAATAATGCAGTGTTTGCCTATTTTTGCCCCGTTGAGGACGACGGCATTGATCCCGATCAGGCTGTAATCGCCTACGGTGCAGCCGTGCAGCATGGCGTTATGCCCGACGGTCACACCCTTGCCGAGGGTGAGGGGCGAACCGGGATCGGTATGCATGACGGCGCCGTCCTGGACGTTGCTGTGTTCGCCCAGCAGTATCAGCTCATTGTCGCCGCGCAGGACCGCTCCGAACCAGACGCTGGCACCCGCTTCCAGGCGTACCTTGCCGACCACAACCGCCGTTTCGGCGATCCAGGCATCATCGGCCATCTCGACGCGGCTCTCTCCGAGGCTATATTTCATCGTGATTTCTTCTCCAGGTCCGAGTCATAAGGGATGCTTAATGGAATATTGGCATCGAAGGCCACGTTCATCAGTTCAGTCAGCATCAGGGCGGTCAACCCCCAGATCTTGAACCCTTCATAACGGTAACTGGGTACATACCAGCTACGACCTTCGTAATCGATGCGGTGCGTCATCTCACGGGGATCTTCGAGCAGATACCGCACCGGCACACTGAAAATCTCTTCGATTTCATCCGCATTCGGCGTCAGTTCGTAGACGTCAGGGAGTATGCCGACGTAAGGAGTAACCTTGATGCCAAAACGCGATACCAGACTGTCCATCGGTCCGATGACATCAATCAGCTCGGGGCGTAGCCCGATTTCCTCATGTGTTTCGCGCAAGGCAGTGAATTGCAGATCGACATCGCCCGGATCGCGTCTTCCACCGGGAAAGGCGACCTCTCCCGAATGCGTCGATAACCGTTTCGAGCGCAGCGTCAGGATGATCTCAGGTTGATTGTGCACACAGGTAATGGGAATCAGCACGCCAGCCTCCGGCAGGCCCGCCGCTTCGATGATGCGCGGCTTGTGATCCATTACCCGCATGCGCAGCTTGTCCAGCATGCACATACCTCGCTGTTTGCCTTGAGTCTGTTGAGCTTTCGTCAGCTGACACATCAACGTCTTTCGCGTGTATCAGAGCGAGTGCAGTTGCGCCCGATCAGACAGCGCATTCAGCTAATCCAAAGATGACCCACGCCCGATCCGCTGGCGGCGTCAGGTTCGATCGTGCTGGCTCGCTGCACTGCATCAACAGCATCGTATGATGTCATGATCATCTGGCAAGAACCAGAACCCTGCTGGTGTGAATACCCCTTTATAGAGCTCACCACGCGCGGCATATCGCCAGACTTGCCGCATGACGCAATGAACCGCAAGATATGACACAAGCGTTCCAAACGAGGCTAATCCGCAATCCGATGAAATTTTGCAGCCAATGCGGGGAGGCAGTCTCCGAGAGCATTCCAGCCGGCGATAACCGGGTCCGTTTCGTCTGCGTTCACTGCGAGACCGTCCACTACCAGAATCCGCGAATCGTCGCCGGATGCCTGGTGACCCATGAGCACCAGGTCTTGCTGTGCCGCCGTGCGATCGAGCCACGTCACGGCTTCTGGACCTTGCCTGCCGGTTTCATGGAGAACGGCGAGACCACCGAACAGGCCGCCCTGCGGGAGACCTGGGAGGAAGCCCGAGCCAGAGTAGAGGCGCAGCAGCTGTATATGCTGTTCAACCTGCCGCATATAAATCAGGTGTATGTGTTCTTCCGTGGGCGGCTGGCAGACATGAACTTCGCCGCCGGTGAAGAAAGCCTCGAGGTCGGGCTATTCAGTGAAGCCGACATTCCCTGGGATCAGCTGGCGTTTCCCACCATCAGCAAAACCCTGCGCCAGTATTACGCCGATGTGCGCACCAGCGAATTTCCGGTGCGCATGCTCGACATAACCTGGCCGCCCCACCGACGCCCCGGCTCGATCGTATGACTCGACTGATAACGGCCCTGCTGGGGCTCCTGTTCGCGTCGTTGTGCCTGGCCAGCCCGCCACCCGTCGACAAGTTGCTGATTCACAAGCAGGAGCGCCGACTGGAAGTGATCAGCGACGGCAAGGTCATTCGTGAATACCGGGTGTCGCTCGGCAAGCAACCAGTCGGACACAAACGCCAGCGGGGCGATGAGCGGACCCCGGAAGGTATCTACAGTATCGACTGGCGCCACGAGAGCCCTAATTACAATCTGAGCCTGCACCTGGACTACCCTAACCTCAAGGACCGCACGGCCGCCTATGAGCGCGGGCTGGATCCCGGCAACATGATCATGATTCACGGCACCCCGGTTGACGAGGAATATCCAGAATGGTTCTTCAAGGGCCTCGACTGGACCAACGGGTGTATCGCCCTGGACAACGCCAGCATGCAGGAACTGTGGAACATGGTTCCCGATCGAACTATCGTCGAAATCAGACCTTGACCCAGGTCAACATCCGACTCGCGCACATCAGGGAGACTCTCATCATCAAGGACACGGCGAATGGTCGGCCAGTTGTCGTTCAAGAGAGGAGATTTCCATGAAGATCAAATTGTTGTATCTGGCCCTTGCCACGGGTCTTGGCCTGAGTTCGGCGGCCTTGGCTGATCGCGCTACCAGCGAACCCATTCAGCCGATCGAAGAAGCCAAGGTGACCGAACCCGCCAAGGTCGAGCTGGGCAAGAAATTGTGGTTCGATCCGCGCCTGTCCCGTTCCGGCTTCATCTCCTGCAACTCGTGCCATAACCTGAGCAGCGGCGGCAGCGATAACTTGCCCACCTCCATCGGTCACAACTGGCAGCAAGGCCCGATCAACTCGCCGACAGTACTGAACTCTAGCCTGAGCGTGGCCCAGTTCTGGGATGGCCGGGCAGCCGACCTTCAGGAGCAGGCCGCTGGCCCGATTTCCAATCCCATGGAAATGGCGTCGACTCACGTCCTGGCGCTGGATGTGATCAGCTCGATACCGCAGTACCTGCAGGCGTTCGAGGAGATCTATGGCACCAAGGAAGTAACTATCGACAACGTGACTGACGCGATCGCAGTATTCGAAGAAACCCTGGTCACGCCCAATTCACGTTTCGACCAGTGGCTCAAGGGCGACGACAAGGCCCTGAGCGACGAGGAACTGCTCGGTTACCAGACGTTCAAGGACATCGGCTGCGTGGCCTGTCACAACGGCCCGGCGGCGGGCGGGACCTCTTTCCAGCGCATGGGTGTGGTCGAGCCCTATCAGACCACCAACCCCGCCGAAGGCCGCGTCGCCGTCACCGGCAAGGACAGCGACCGTTTCAACTTCAAGGTGCCAACCCTGCGCAACGTCGAGCTGACCTACCCCTACTTCCACGACGGCGCCTACTGGGAGCTGGAGAAGGCCGTGGATGTGATGGGTCGTCTGCAGTTGGGACGGGAACTGAAGGAAGACGAGATCGGCAATATCGTTGCCTTCCTCAAAACCTTGACCGGCGATCAGCCTGACTTTCAGCTACCGCATCTGCCACCGTCTACCAACGATACCCCGCAGCCTATTCCCTTCGAGCTCAATCCAGAGGCGACTAAAGCAGAAAGCGAGTGAAGGTTGCATCAGCGAAACCTGCGTAACGATTTCGCTCGGCTGACAGATGCAGGCGCCAGGGACGGCGCCACGCATTTAATGAGTCCCGACCCCCAACAAGCTTCAGATATCAGCTAGCCGCCAGACATCATAGGCTGGCTCTTCGTAAGGGTGCGCGGTTTTCAGTGCCGCCACCGATGGCTCGATCAGCTCGTCGCTGCACACCAGCTCGACGCGGTACTCAGCCAGTTTTTCCAGTTCGCCCCGTTTACCAATGTATGGCTGGGCCCCCGCCCGCGGCCGAAATTGACCTTCCCCCAGCACCTGCCAGCAACACTGCTCATAATCGCCGATACGACCGCCGCCGACATCGAATATCGCCTGTTTGACCGGCTCGAGGTGCGATTCGGGGACGTAAAAACACAGTTTGTACATAAGAGCGCTCCGCACATGAGGATTTGTTGCAGTCTTGCAGCGCGCCGGGCATTTCACAAATACCCGCAGTGGTTGACGTCCATCCGGCACGCCCAATCCATTAATCACAGGGCAAAAAAAACCCGAAGCCAGGCTCCGGGTTTTTCAGCGCCAGCTGGATCAGCCGACCCAGGCTCGCGCGTTACGGAACATGCGCATCCAGCCGCCATCCTCGCTCCACTCCTGCGGATACCAGGAGTTCTGCACCGCCCGGTACACCCGCTCGGGGTGCGGCATCATGATGGTTACCCGGCCGTCCGCCGTGGTCAGACCGGTAATACCGCGCGGGGAACCGCCCGGATTGGACGGATAGCGCTCGGTCATGCGGCCACGGTTGTCGATATAGCGCAGGGCAACGCTGCTGCTTGCCTCACAGGCATCCACCGCCTCACTCGAAGTGAACTCGGCGTGACCCTCACCATGGGCAACCGCAATCGGCAGCCGCGAGCCGGTCATGCCGCTGAGGAAGATGGAAGCAGACGGCTGCACCTCGACCATCGCCACCCGCGCTTCAAACTGCTCGGAGCGGTTGCGTACAAAATGCGGCCAGTGCTCACTACCGGGGATCAGCTCGCGCAGATTGGACAACATCTGACAGCCATTGCAGATACCCAACGCGAAGGTTTCCGGACGGGCGAAGAAATTGCTGAAGGCTTCCCGCGCGGTATCGTTGAACAGGATCGACTTGGCCCAGCCCTCGCCGGCACCGAGCACGTCGCCGTAAGAAAAACCACCGCAGGCAACCAGACCCCGGAAGCTGTCGAGCTCAATGCGGCCGCTGAGGATATCGCTCATATGCACGTCAATGGCGTTGAAGCCGGCGCGGGTAAAGGCGGCTGCCATTTCCACCTGGCCGTTTACACCCTGCTCGCGCAAAATCGCTACGCGCGGACGGATACCGGTGTTGATATAGGGCGCGGCGACGTCTTCGTTCACATCGAAGCTGAGCAGCGCCTGCAAACCGGGATTGGCGTCATCCGCCAGGCTGTCGAATTCCTGGTCAGCGCAATCGGCGTTGTCACGCAGCCGCTGAATCTGCCAGCTGGTCTCGCTCCACGCCTGTTGCCATTCGCTGCGCGTTCCGCTCAGCACGGTCTGCTCGTTATAGGTGAAGCTCAGCGTCTGCTCCTTCACCGGGCGACCAATGACGGCACTGCAATTACCCAGACCCACCGCGCTCAATGCATTGAGCACCTCCTCGGTAGCGGCCTGACGCACCTGAATGACTGCGCCCAGCTCCTCATTGAACAGCGCAGCGGGCAGATCAGCGACCTGGTCGGCCAGCACGTCCAGCGTGATCTGCAGACCGCAATGCCCAGCAAAGGCCATTTCAGCCAGCGTCGTCAGCAGGCCACCGTCCGAACGGTCGTGGTATGCCAGCAACAGATCATCGTTATTCAGACCCTGGATCACCGCGAAAAGGGCCTTCAGATCCTCGGCATCATCCAGGTCAGGTGCTTCACTGCCCATGCGGTTGTACACCTGCGCCAGCGCCGACCCGCCAAGCCGGTTCTGCCCACGTCCCAAGTCGATAAGAATCAGATCGGTCTCACCCTGATCCAGGCGCAGCTGAGGCGTCATGGTCTGACGCACGTCCTGCACTGGCGCAAAGCCGGTGACCACTAGCGACATTGGTGAGGTCACGCTTTTTGCTTCGTCACCTTGCTGCCAGCGGGTTTGCATGGACATGGAGTCCTTACCCACCGGAATGGTGATACCCAGTTCGGGGCACAGCTCCATTCCGACCGCGTGGACGGTCTCATATAAACGGACGTCTTCACCGGGGTGGCCCGCAGCGGCCATCCAGTTGGCAGATAACTTGATATCCGAGAGTTTATCGATACGCGCCGCGGCGAGATTGGTCACCACCTCGGCCACCGCCATACGGCCTGACGCCGGCGCATCCAGCAGCGCCAGCGGCGTGCGTTCGCCGAGGGCCATGGCTTCACCGGTGTATACATCGAAGCTGGTCGCGGTAACGGCACAATCAGCGACCGGTACCTGCCAGGGCCCGACCATCTGATCGCGCGCCACCAGACCGGTAATGCTGCGATCGCCGATGGTGATCAGGAAGCTCTTGCTGGCCACCGCGGGTAGACGCAGCACGCGGCTTACCGCGTCCGTCAGTTCAAGCCCGGTACCGTCAAAGTCGTCGCCTTGCTCAGCTTCACGCTCGGCGCTGCGGTGCATACGCGGCGGTTTGCCGAGCAAAACCGATAGCGGCATATCCACCGGCATATTGTCGAAATGGCGGTCGCTGAGGGTCAGCAACCGCTCTTCAGTGGCTTCACCAACCACCGCGAAGGGGCAACGCTCGCGCTCGCAAATGGCCTGAAAACACTCAAAGTCCGCTGGATCGACGGCCATCACGTAGCGTTCCTGGGACTCGTTGGACCAGATTTCCAGCGGGCTCATACCAGGCTCATCGTTGGGTATGTTGCGCAGCTCGAAACGACCGCCGCGACCGCCGTCATTTACCAGCTCGGGGAAGGCATTGGACAGACCACCCGCACCCACATCGTGAATGAAGCGGATCGGGTTCTTGTCACCCAGCTGCCAGCAACGGTCGATGACCTCCTGGCAGCGGCGCTCCATTTCCGGGTTCTCGCGCTGTACCGAGGCGAAATCCAGATCCTCGGCGCTGCTGCCGGTGGCCATGGACGAGGCCGCGCCGCCGCCCAGACCAATCAACATGGCCGGCCCGCCAAGCACGATCAGCTTGGCACCGACCGGGATTTCGGCTTTCTCCACGTGATTGGCGCGGATGTTACCCAACCCTCCGGCAAGCATGATCGGCTTGTGATAGCCGCGGATTTCCGGCCCGCGCGGCGACGCCAGCGTCTGCTCGAAGGTACGGAAATAGCCGGTCAGATTCGGACGGCCAAATTCATTGTTGAACGCGGCGCCGCCCAGCGGGCCTTCGATCATGATCTGCAAGGGTGTGACAATACGATCCGGCTTGCCGTTGTCCTCTTCCCAAGGCTGTACGAAACCGGGAATACGCAGGTTGGAAACGGTGAAACCGGAGAGGCCCGCCTTGGGCTTGGCACCCCGACCGGTGGCGCCCTCATCACGGATCTCGCCACCGGAACCGGTCGACGCACCCGGAAAGGGTGCAATCGCCGTCGGGTGGTTATGCGTCTCAACCTTCATCAGAATGTGCACCGGCTCCTGGTGAGCACGGTATTCACCGCTGGCGGCATCCGGGAAGAAGCGCCCAGCGACAAAGCCCTCGATGACCGACGCGTTATCCTTGTAGGCCGACAGCACGCCTTCGCTGTGCAACTCGTAGGTGTTCTTGATCATGCCGAACAGGCTCTTGTCCTGAGCCTCGCCGTCGATATCCCAGGTGGCGTTGAATATCTTGTGTCGGCAATGCTCGGAGTTAGCCTGGGCAAACATCATCAGTTCAACGTCGCTGGGGTTGCGTTCCAGGCCCTTGAAGCTGTCCACCAGATAATCGATTTCGTCGTCGGCCAGTGCCAGACCCAGCTCAATATTCGCCTGCTGCAGTGCCTCGCGTCCGCCGGAAAGAATATCGACGGTGCTCAGCGGCTTGGGCTCGGTGTGCTTGAACAGATTCTCCGCCACCTGCAGATCCTCCAGCGCCAGCTCGGTCATGCGGTCGTGCAGCAGATCTGCCACGATCGCCCGATCCGCAGCGCTCAATTCACCCCGGATGTAATAGGCCGTGCCCCGCTCCAGCCGAACGACAGCGTCGAGACCGCAATTATGCGCGATGTCGGTGGCTTTACTCGACCAGGGCGAGATGGTGCCGAAACGTGGAACAGCCAGAATCAGCGTGCCAGCGGGCTCTTCCACCGTAACCGATGGGCCATACTTGAGCAGACGCGCAAGCACCTGCTCGCTGTGCTCATCAAGCTCCGCCCCGAGCTCGGCAAAATGCATGAATTCGGCATACAGGCCCTGCACCGCAGGCACACTGGATTGAAGCCGCGCAAGCAGCTTGTCACGGCGAAAATCGGAAAGGGCTGGGGCTCCACGCAGGATTTGCATGTCGATATAGGCCTCGGGGTGCTGGAAGGGAAAATTGAAGGCCCATAGGATACCTCAAGAGGTGCTTTCCCACCACGCTGAGGAGCGACACTCCCAGGCCGTGATCAGGCTCTCGGTGACAAGCGAAGCACTACCGCCTCCCGCCGCTATTGCGAAGCGGCGGATTTGCATATACTTGCGCGCATGCGTCCCATACCCCTGATCAACACAGCCGCGGAAGATCCAGGCGAGGCAGCCAGCACACGGCAGCACTCACCGCTGAGCGCGCCGGGCGCGTCGAGTCTGCTCGCGCGTGGCCTCAGACGTACGACAGCGCCATGGTCGTTCAAAGGCTGGGCAACAACGTTGGCGGTTGTGTTCCTGGCAAACCTGCTGGCCGGCTGCGATAAGCCCGACCGCCTGGAGGAGATCCACGAAGAGGGGGTTCTGCGCGTCATCACCCGCAACACCCCCACGACCTATTATCAGGACCGTAACGGCGATACCGGCCTCGAGTACGAGCTCAGCAAACGTTTTGCCGACAGCCTCGGCGTGGAGCTGGATCTCACTACCTCCAACACGCTCGACGAACTGTACCAGCGCCTCGGTGCCGAGGAAGGCCCGGACCTGGCCGCCGCCGGACTGACCATCAACCCGGCGCGCGAGGGCCAGGTGCGCTTTGCCGAACCCTATCTCGACGCCACGCCGCAGGTGGTGTATCGACGCGGCACGCGCCAACCGCGCAACCTCGGAGACATTTACGGTAAACGGGTGATGGTGCTCAAGGGCAGCACACTGGCCGACCAGTTACGCGATCTGCAGCTCGAACACCCTGAGCTGATGTTCGAGGAATCAGACAACCTGGAAGTGGTGGACCTGCTGCGGCTGGTCAACGATAACGAAATCGATCACGCAGTGGTCTATTCCAACGAGCTGGTCGTCAACCAGGCGTTCTACCCCGCCGTGCGGGTCGGCTTTGATCTCGACCAGCCCCAACCTATCGCCTGGGTACTGCCGCACAGCAACGACAACAGCTTGCTTGAAGCGGTGTCTGCGTTTTTCGAAACGATCAAGGAGGACGGGACACTGGATCAGTTGGTCGAACGCTTCTATGGCCATTCGGATGTGCTCGACTATGTAGGCGCCCGCGCATTCGCTCGGCACATGCAGAACAGACTGCCACGCTTTGAAACCCTTTTCCGTCAGGCCGGCGATCAGTACGCACTCGATTGGCGATTGCTGGCCGGCATGGGCTATCAGGAATCTTTATGGGACCCGGACGCACGCTCGCCCACCGGCGTGCGGGGTCTGATGATGCTCACCCTGCCCACAGCCAAATTTGTCGGCGTGACCAATCGGGTAGATCCAAAGCAAAGTATTTTCGGGGGCGCCCGCTATCTGGTGTGGGTACGGGATCAGTTATCAACGGATATACCCGAGCCGGACCGGACCTGGTTTGCCCTGGCAGCCTATAACGTCGGCCTTGGCCATCTCGACGACGCGCGCATTCTGACCCGCAACAACGGCCGCGACCCAAACCGCTGGATCGATGTCAAAGACCATCTCCCGCTGCTGGCCAAGAAGCAGTGGTACACCCAGACCCGCTACGGCTACGCCCGCGGTGTGGAACCGGTCAATTACGTGCAGAACATCCGGCGTTACTACGAAATCCTGCAATGGATAACCCAGCCCCAGTCCGAGACAGGCCGGCTGCCGGACAGCAACTACCATACGCCGGGCATCCTGGAGCAGTTACCGCAGGGGATTTGATGATGCGCGACGATTAGCCTGTGGGAGGGGCGACTCGCCGCGATTGGTTTCGTGCGATAAGCGCAAAACTCTTTGATTAATTGGCTACAAGCAAAACAATAACTCGTACGCACCGGACTAACTGTGTCCAGTTCTGATGGCTTGTGCGGGCTGATAGCAATCGCGGCGAGTCGCCCCTCCCACAAATGCAGCTGGGTGGCGCGTTCGGGCTCGGTAATCAGGCACAAGCAGACAACTACCGGTACGGTAGAGCGGCGGGGACGAGCAGCGGTTACCCAATGAAAAGATCTCAGGACGCCTCGGGATGTGCCATGAAACATGAAACTAGCGTTCGCGCCGCGCCTTGAAAAACGCAGTCAGAACAGCAGCGCACTCCTCCTCAAGCACCCCGCCTTCCACTTCGACGCGATGATTCATCCAGGACTGCGCCAGAATCTGGCTTCGGCTCATCACCGCGCCCGCGCGGGGCTCGCTGGCGCCAAATACCAGCCGCTTGACCCGGCTGTGAATCAGCAGCCCCGCACACATGGTGCAGGGCTCGAGGGTCACGTATAGGGTGGAATCGGGTAAGCGGTAGTTCTGCTGCGTCGCTGCCGCCTGACGCAGCGCGACCATCTCGGCATGAGCGCTGGGGTCGTGGCTGGTAATGGGCTGGTTGAAGCCTCTGCCGATTATCTGGCCATCCTGCACCAGAATGGCCCCCACCGGCACCTCGCCACAGGCGGCGGCCTGTTCGGCCTCCGCCAGCGCGAGACGCATGAAGTCAATATCGGCAGGTTTCATAGGTCAGATCAGTGACCGCTCACGGAGCAGACCGATCACCTTGTCCACGCAACTCTCAAGATCCATCTCCGCGGTATTCAGCACCAGCGCTGCTTCCTCGGGCGCTTCATAGGGATAGGAAACTCCCGGCACGGTGTTGTCCGCATTCGCAGCGTAGAGACCCGAAGGATCACGTGTCTGACAGACCTCAAGCGGCGCATCCAGATACACCTGCAGGCAGCGCTCCCCCAGAATGTGTTTGGCAGCCGCGCGGCCTTCTTCGGTCGGTGCCATAAAGGCGCCCAACGCAATAAGCCCCGCTTCATTGAGCTGTCTGGCGATGCGAGCACCCTTCTGCAGATTTTCCGCGCGGCCCAGCGCATCCTGGCCGACACCCTTGCTGAGATCCTGACGCAGCACCTTGCCATCCAGTACGTAACAGGCGCGGCCGCTATCGAACAGCTTGCGCTCTACTGCGTAGGCAATAGTGCTTTTGCCGGACCCGGACAACCCGGTAAAGAGAACGGTGACCGGCTCCTGACCGAAACGCACAGCGCGTTCCGATGCGGTCACGTGGGCCAGACGACCATGATGACTACCGCTGGTGTTCTGCCCAAGCAGCCCCTTGGCCACGATCATGCCCGCGCCAACGGTGCCATTGGTCATGCGGTCGACAACGATGAAGGCGCCCGAGACGTGGTTGGCGCGGTAATCGTCATAGGCGATCGGCCGTTCCAGCGCCAGCTCGACCCGGCCAATCTCGTTCAATTCCAGCTGCGCAGCAGTCTGCTTTTGCAGCGTATTGACGTTGATCTGGTGCAGTATCCGGGTAAAGGAGCCCGGACTGGTGCTGGTGGCACGCTTGATGTCGTATTTGCGGCCCGGCTGCATCGGCTGCTCGGCCATCCACACGATATCGGCTTCGAATTGATCGCCAATCAGCGGCCGGTTATCCACGTGGGCGAGCATGTCGCCGCGGGAGATATCCACCTCGTCTTCCATGGTCAAGGTCACGGCCTGACCGGGGCCGGCGCTTTCCAGCTCACCGTCGAAGGTCACAATGGATTTGACCCGGCTGGTCTTGCCCGAAGGCAGCACCACCAGTTCGTCGCCCTTGTGGACGATGCCGGACGCCACGGTACCGGCGAAGCCGCGGAAGTTCAGGTTCGGTCGGGTGACCAACTGAACCGGGAAACGCAGATCTGTAAGGTTACGATCGGCCGCAATCTCGACGGTCTCAAGAATCTCCATCAGCGAAGGCCCGGTATACCAGGGGCTGCGCTCGCTGCGATTGACTACGTTGTCGCCCTTCAGCGCCGACATCGGCACGAAGTGCACGCTGCTGCCGTCCAGCAGCTCCAGGCCACTGGCGAAGTCGCGGTAATCGTCGCAGATCCGATCGAATACAGTCTCGTCGAATTCCATCAGGTCCATCTTGTTGACGGCGACCACGATGTGCTTGATGCCCAGCAACGAAGCGATAAAGCTGTGCCGGCGGGTTTGCGTCTGTACGCCGTAGCGCGCATCAATCAGGATGATCGCCAGGTCACAGGTCGAGGCCCCGGTGGCCATGTTGCGGGTGTACTGCTCATGACCGGGGGTATCGGCGATGATGAATTTGCGCTTGGCAGTGGAAAAGTAGCGATAGGCGACATCAATGGTGATGCCCTGCTCGCGCTCGGCCTGCAGACCGTCGACCAGCAGCGCCAGGTCAACTTCCTCACCGGTGGTGCCGGACTTCTTGGAGTCGCGGGTGATGGCTTCCATGTCATCTTCATAGATCATCTTGGAGTCGTGCAGCAAACGGCCGATCAAGGTGCTTTTGCCGTCGTCGACGTTGCCGCAGGTCAAAAAGCGCAGCAGCTCCTTACGCTCGTGCTGCCCCAGATAGGCCAGGATGTCCTGACTGATAAGATCTGATTGGTGACTCATGTAATTCTCCGGGGTGAGCGCTTAGAAATAGCCTTGGCGTTTCTTTTCTTCCATCGATCCGGCTTGATCGTGGTCGATCACCCGGCCCTGGCGCTCGGACGTGCGGGTCAGAAGCATTTCCTGAATGATTTCCGGCAGCGTGGCAGCGGTGGATTCCACCGCGCCGGTCAGCGGATAACAGCCCAGGGTACGGAAGCGGACCATCTTTTCTTCCGGCACTTCGCCCTCTTCCAGCGGCATACGTTCGTCGTCAACCATGATCAGCGAACCGTTACGCTCGACCACCGGACGCTTGGCGGCGAAATACAGCGGCACGATGGGAATGCTTTCCAGATAGATGTATTGCCAGATGTCCAGCTCGGTCCAGTTCGACAGCGGGAACACGCGAATGCTTTCACCCTTGTGCACCTTGCCGTTGTAGATATCCCACAACTCGGGACGCTGGTTTTTTGGATCCCAGCGGTGATGCTTGTCGCGGAAGGAATAGACGCGCTCCTTGGCGCGTGACTTTTCCTCATCACGGCGGGCGCCACCGAAGGCCGCGTCAAAGCCGTACTTGTCCAATGCCTGCTTCAGACCCTGGGTCTTCATCACGTCGGTATGCACCGCGCTGCCGTGGGTGAAGGGTCCGATGCCCTGCGCCACACCTTCGGGATTTTTGTGAACCAGCAGGTCCAGGTCCATTTCCTCGACGATGCGCTCGCGGAAACTATACATTTCGCGGAATTTCCAGCCGGTGTCGACATGCATGACCGGAAACGGCAGACGACCGGGGTAAAAGGCCTTGCGGGCCAGATGCAACATGACCGCGGAGTCCTTGCCGATCGAATACAGCATCACCGGATTCTGAAACTCGGCGGCCACCTCACGAATGATATGGATGCTTTCGGCTTCCAGTTGCTTGAGATGTGTCAGTTTTTCGAGCATGGCGTACTCACGATGAAGGGCAGTCAGATAGGCCGGCATTGTAACAAAGCCACATGCATCTAATAAGCTGCCTTTTAATACCTTTAAAGCATAACCATATACTGGGCAGGCTGGCGCTGATTCAACAGGACGCGCAAGCGCAGCGGGTCAGACCGGGTTATCGATATCGACAAATTCATGCGCTATTCCGAATTGCTCCGCCAGCTTCTCCCCCAGCGCCTGTACACCGTAACGTTCGGTAGCGTGGTGGCCAGCCGCAAAGAAATGAATGCCATTCTCCCGCGCACTGTGGACCGTCGGCTCGGATACTTCACCTGTGACAAAGGCATCCATGCCCAGGGCGATGGCTTTTTCGATGTAGCCCTGGGCCGCGCCGGTGCACCAGGCGATACGCTTGATAGGTCGGTCATTCCCGGCGATATGCAAGGGCGCCCGGCCGAGTACGCGCGTCAGGCTTTCGGTCATTTCACAGGCCGATTGCGGTTTTTCAAGCTCGCCGTGCAGGCCCACCGAGCGCGGGTTCTCCGGCTCCAGCCCGCCGCGAATCCGCCAGCCAAGCAAGCGCGCAAGCTGGACGTTATTACCCACCTCGGCATGCACATCCAGCGGCAGATGATAGGCAAGCAGGCTGATATCGTGATCAAGTAACGCCTTGATACGGTTTTTCTTGATACCGGTCAGCGGAGCGGACTCGCCCTTCCAGAAGTACCCATGGTGGACCAGCAGCATGTCCGCACCCCGCGCGATAGCGGCGTCAATCAAGGCCTGACTGGCAGTGACGCCGGTAACCAGGCGCTGTACTCGATCGCGACCTTCGATCTGCAGCCCATTCGGGCAGTAGTCCTGGAACGCCGCGCTTTCCAGCATGGCATCGCAATAGGCAACCAGGTCGCGACGCGCGACCGAGCCTTTTTCGCTCATGATATTCTCCAACCGATGAACAGATTCTGCATTCTCAGACCCAGACGCAGCCTTTTCAAGAACTCACGCTCCACAGGCTCGCCGCATGTACTTATAATGGCGGGTTAATCGACTGGCCGACCACGGTCTCAAGGGACAGATTTATGAAGGATCTCGTGCGTAATCTCGCCTGGCCGGTGGCCTGCGGCCTGCTGGCAGCGCTGCTGATCGTCCAGAAATACCCACACTGGCTCGGCTTGCCGGAAACTAGCAATGTCGCCATCCAGATGGCCCCGCAGGCCGCCGCTCCGTCGGTCGGCCCTGCCTCCTATAGCGACGCCGTTCAGCGCGCCGCCCCGGCAGTGGCGAGCATCTTCACCAGCAAGGAACTCGAAGGTGAAACGAATGGGCAGCAGCGTGGCCGGACCCTGAGGGATTATTCCGACACCATGCCCGCGCCCGCCCGGCGCCAGTCGAGCCTGGGGTCGGCGGTAATCCTGAGCCCCGACGGCTATCTGCTGACCAATAATCACGTGATCGCCGACGCCGACGAGATTCTGGTGGCCTTGCAGGATGGTCGCGAAGCACTCGCACGGCTGATCGGCACGGACCCGGAAACCGATCTGGCGGTACTCAAAATCGATCTGCCCAACCTGCCGGCCGTTACCATCAGCTCCAGCGATGAACTCAGACAGCGCACCGGCGATGTAGTCATGGCCATCGGCAACCCCTTCGGCCTGGGCCAAACGGTGACCATGGGCATTATCAGCGCCACGGGGCGCAACCAGCTGGGACTGAATACCTATGAAGACTTCATCCAGACCGATGCTGCGATCAATCAGGGCAATTCGGGCGGTGCGCTGATCGATGCCCACGGTAACCTGATCGGCATCAATACGGCGATTTTCTCCCAATCTGGCGGCTCCCAGGGGATCGGTTTCGCCATCCCGGCTCGCCTGGCCTATGAAGTCATGCACGAAATCATCGCGGCTGGCAGGGTCATTCGCGGCTGGCTCGGTGTAGAGGTGCAGCCCGTAACGCCCGAGCTGGCAGCCTCGTACAACCTGAAACAGAATGAAGGGATCGTGATTACCGGACTGTATCGCGATGGCCCGGCATGGCAGGCAGGGCTGCAACCCGGTGATCTGATCTTGCGTATCGACAATCAACCCGCCAGCAGCGGACGCGACGCCATGAATCAGGTGGCACGTGCTGATCCTGGCGAAACAGTGACCATGGAGGTCCTGCGCGACGGCAACACCCATACCTTCGTCGCGCAGGTGGGCGTTCGGCCCAGCTTCAAGCCCTGACGGGCCAGCAGAGGGGCGTTGATCGCCCCTTCGCCTCAGGTCATCAGAGCAGCTGCTTCAGTGCCTCGAGCAGCGCCTGATTCTGTTCTTCTGTACCGATAGTAATGCGCAGGAACTGGTCAATCCGCGGCGCATTGAAGTGCCGCACTATCACCCGTTGCTCCCGCAAGCCCTGCGCCAGCCCGGCAGCGTCACATGTGGCATGTCGCGCGAAAATGAAATTGGCCGCGGAAGGCAGCACCTCGAATCCGAGGAGCTGCAGTGCTGTGGCAAGATGCTCGCGACTGCGTATGACCGCCTGGCATGTGGCACGGAAATATTCGTCATCCTCAAACGCGGCGACCGATCCGAGGATAGCCAGGCGGTCCAGTGGATATGAATTGAAACTGTTCTTGATCCGTTCCAGCGCTTCGATAAGATCCGGATGCCCCACCGCAAAACCGACCCGCAACCCTGCCAGTGAGCGCGATTTGGACAGGGTCTGAGTCACCAGCAGATTGGCATAACGGTCAACCAGGCTGATTGCCGTTTCACCGCCGAAATCGATGTAGGCTTCATCCACCACGACCACCGAGTCAGGGTTGGCCTGCAGAATCACTTCGATCTTGTCCAGGCCCAACAACACACCGGTAGGCGCATTCGGATTGGGGAAGATAATGCCGCCATTTGGCTGCTGATAGTCTTCTGGGCGGATACTGAAATCCGCGGCCAACGGCAGGGTTCGAGCTTCGATGCCGTACAGGCCGCAATACACCGGGTAGAAGCTGTAGCTGATATCCGGGAACAGCACTGGCCTATCGTGCTGGAACAGCGCATGAAAGATGTGCGCGAGCACCTCGTCGGAGCCGTTACCCACAAAAACCTGCTGCGGCGTGACCGAGTGATAATCGGCGATTGCCGACTTCAAACTGTCGGCGTTGGGCGCAGGATAGAGCCGCAGGCTGGCATCGACGCCGCCGCGTATTGCCTCAAGTACCTGCGGTGACGGACCGTAGGGATTCTCGTTGGTGTTGAGCTTGACCAGGTTATCCAGCTTCGGCTGCTCGCCCGGAACATAGGGCACCAGATTTTTGACAAAGGGACTCCAGAAGCGGCTCACTGATCAATCCTCGGCATGAAGCGTTGAGCTAAAAGCGCGGGAGCTCAAACCGACGAGCATCCAGCCGATTTTCAGCTCTCGCTGTTAATCTTTGATTCGATATTCTGCGCTGCGCGCATGCGCGGTCAGGCTTTCGCCCCGCGCCAGCACGGATGCGGTTTTCGCCAGTTCCGAGGCGCCCTCTGGTGAGCAGAAGATCACCGACGAGCGTTTCTGAAAGTCATAGACGCCAAGCGGCGAGGAGAACCGTGCGGTACCGGACGTCGGCAGCACGTGGTTCGGACCCGCGCAATAGTCGCCCAGCGCCTCAGGCGTGAAACGACCCATGAAGATGGCGCCGGCGTGACGAATCTTCGGCAACAGCGCGTCCGGATCCGCAACAGACAACTCCAGGTGTTCCGGAGCAATCCGATTGGACACCTCGATGGCCTGTTCCAGACTGGCAACCTTGATCAGCGCGCCCCGGCTTTCCATCGACACCCGGACCATATCGCAGCGCTCCAGACTGGACAGCAGCTTGTCGAGACTGGCCTGGACCGCATCGAGAAACGCCGCGTCCGGTGACAACAGGATCGACTGGGCCTTCTCATCGTGCTCAGCCTGTGAGAACAGATCCATGGCGATCCAGTCCGGATCAGTCTGACCGTCACAGATCACCAGGATTTCCGAGGGTCCGGCGATCATGTCGATACCGACCTGACCAAACACCGCGCGCTTGGCAGTGGCCACGTAGATATTTCCAGGCCCGACAATCTTGTCGACCCGGGGGACACTTTCGGTACCGTAGGCCAGCGCCGCCACCGCCTGGGCGCCACCGATGGTAAACACCCGATCAACACCGGCCAGACAGGCCGCGGCCAATACCAGCTCGTTGATCTCGCCCCGCGGGGTTGGCACCACCATGACCACTTCACGCACGCCTGCGACCTTGGCTGGGATGGCGTTCATCAGCACCGAGGAGGGATAGGACGCCTTGCCACCGGGCACATAGAGCCCCGCCCGATCGAGCGGGGTAATCTGCTGACCCAGTACGGTGCCGTCAGCCTCGGTGTAGCGCCAGGACTCCTGACGCTGATGTTCGTGATAGATGCGAACACGCTCAGCCGCCACTTCCAGCGCGGTGCGCTGTTCCGGCGTGATGCGTTCAAGGGCCAGTTCGAGCCGCTCGCGCCCGAGAATCAGATCGGACATCTGCGCCACGTTCAGATCGTCAAACCGCGCCGTATACTCGACCACGGCGGCGTCACCACGCTGACGCACAGCGTCAATGATTTCCTCGACGCGCTGGTTCACCGCGCGGTCAGATACCCCTTCCCACGCCAGCAGCGTATCCAGATGCTGATTGAAATCGACCTGGTCGGCGTCGAGACGAGCGATTTTCAATGGCGTGTTCATGGGCGCGCTACCTTTGTAAAGAGAGTGACAGATCAAGCAGTTTCAGTGCGGCGCTCGACGGCATCACCGAGCACATCAATCAACGCCTTGATGCGGGCATGCTTCATCTTCATTGCTGCCTTGTTGACAATCAGCCGCGAGCTGATATGACAGATCAGCTCCTGCGGCTCGAGGCCGTTGGCACGCAGCGTATTGCCGGTATCGACTACGTCGATGATCTTGTCCGCCAAGCCCACCAGGGGTGCCAGCTCCATGGAGCCGTAGAGCTTGATGATTTCGACCTGGCGCCCCTGTTCTGCGTAGTAACGCCGCGCCACATTGACGAACTTGGTGGCCACACGCAGCCGTCCCTTGGGCTCGGGCGTATTGACCGGACCTGCAGTCATCAGTCTACAGTTCGCGATTTTTAGATCCAGGGGTTCATACAGCCCCTGACTGTCGTACTCCATCAGCACATCCTTGCCCGCCACGCCCAGATCGGCGGCGCCGAGCTCCACGTAGGTCGGCACATCAGTGGCACGCACAATCAACAGACGTACGTCCGGATCGCTGGTGGGAAAGATCAGTTTACGGCTCTTTTCCAGATCCTCGATCGGTTCGATGCCGGCGAGCTTCAGCAGCGGCAAGGTATCATCGAGGATACGGCCCTTGGACAGGGCAATTGTCAGACTCTGGCTCATTACTGCTCCCTCAAGCGGGCACCCGACGAATACAGGCCCCCAACGCTTGCAACTTTTCCTCGATGCATTCATAGCCGCGATCGATGTGGTAAATACGATCAACCAGCGTGTCGCCATCAGCAACCAGACCGGCGATGACCAGGCTGGCTGAGGCGCGCAAATCAGTCGCCATGACCGGGGCACCCTTGAGCCGCTCGACGCCGGTAACGATCGCCGTGTTGCCCTCGATCAGAATATGAGCGCCCATGCGGTTCATTTCCTGAACGTGCATGAAGCGATTCTCGAACACGGTTTCAACGACCGTGCCTGTGCCTTCTGCGACCGCATTCATCGCGATGAACTGCGCCTGCATATCCGTCGGAAAGGCCGGGTACGGAGCGGTGCGTAGGTTGATCGCCCGGGGCCGGTTGCCTTTCATGTCGAGACTGATCCAGTTCTTGCCCGTGTCGATCTGCGCGCCCGCCTCTTCCAGCTTGAGCAGTACCGCCTCCAGAATGGATGGATCGGTGCCCTTGAGCTTGACGCGGCCGCGAGTGGCTGCAGCAGCAACCAGATAGGTACCGGTCTCGATCCGGTCCGGCATGACCGAATAGCGCGCAGCGTGAAGGCGCTCAACGCCTTCAATGGTGATCGTTGCGGTGCCATGCCCGGTGATATTGGCGCCCATGGCGATCAGGCATTCAGCCAGGTCAACCACTTCCGGTTCGCGGGCAGCGTTTTCCAGTACCGTCCGCCCCTTGGCCAGGGTTGCCGCCATCAGCACGTTTTCGGTACCGGTCACACTGACCGTATCAAAAAAGAAATGCGCGCCGCGCAGGCCGCCCGGGGGCGCCTTGGCCTTGATGTAACCGCCGTCCACGGTAATTTCCGCACCCATGGCTTCCAGGCCGCGGATATGCAGATCAACCGGACGCGTACCGATAGCGCAACCGCCCGGCAGTGCGACTTCGGCCTGGCCGAAATGCGCCAGCATCGGTCCCAATACCAGGATCGAAGCGCGCATGGTCTTGACCAGCTCATAGGGCGCCACCAGGGTAGTGATGCGCGTCGAATCCACTTCCACATTGAGCCGCTCGTCGACGACGGGCTCGATACCCATGCGACCGAACAGTTCAATCATGGTGGTGATGTCATGCAGGTGCGGCAGATTGCAGATAGTAACCGGCTCATCAGCCAGCAGGGTGGCGGCCAGAATTGGCAGAGCCGAATTCTTGGCCCCGGAAATGCGGATTTCGCCGTCGAGGCTATCGCCACCGGTGATGATCAGTTTGTCCATTCGGGTCTCTTTAGTCGGGGCCTTCCTTCAGGAACGGCTGGTCCATTCTTCAAGGGTAAAAAATTTCATTGTGACGGCATGAATACTGCCGTCGGTGATCGGCTGATTGAGCAGTGCATACACCTGCTGTTGACGCTTGACCGGCGGCAATGCCTTCAGTTCGTCACTGATCAGGTTGAGCTGAAAATTGCAGCCTTCGCCTTCTACTTCCACCTGCGCTCCTGGTAGTTGCTCTTCAAGTAACTTTTTCACTTCGTGCGCGTGCATGAGCATTTCTCCTGTGGCGTTGCGTTGCGGTGCGGTTCAGTTGGCTTGCGGTGAAACAGTCACGGAAGCCAGCCACTCGTCAAGCTGGCATACGGTGGCGATGCTGCGCAGCGCCTGCGGCACCTCGGTCAGGCGCAAATTGCCGCCCTTTTCGCTCAGTCTGCGGGCAGCGACCAGAATCAACGACAATCCAACGCTGTTCGCCCGGCTAACGCCTGAGAGATCAAGGAGAACATCCTGCCCAGCGCTGTCAATCGCGCTCTCGAGCTCAGAACGTACGGATACAGCTGTCGCAAAGTCGAGCTCACCCTCGATACTGATCCGGGCGCCCTCCTCGCTGACAACCCTTGCCTTCACTGCGCCTCACCCTTGGCAACTTTCTCGCGAGATTCAGCTACCACCCCGCCCCAGTTGTCGATCACCTTGTCCAGATCATTGTTATGCGTCTGCATGGCCTGGGCGAACTGGTCACGGAACAGCAGGCCGATATTGATACCTTCGACAATGACGTTACGCACCATCCACTGACCATCCTTGTTGACCATGGTGTAGGTCGCGGGATAAACCGTGCCGTTGGCGGTCTTGATTTCCATGTTGACGCTGGCGCGGTCCTCGCGCTTGTCGCGGTTGCGCGGCGGCAGAACGCTGATTTCGCCGCTATCAAATTCCAGCAAGGCGTTGCCATAGAACTGCACCATGCTGCGCTTGAAGGTCTCGATAAACCGCTGGACCTGCTCCGGGCTGGCATCACGGCTGAATCGCACGGTCATGACGCTGCGCGCGATACCTTCATAGTCGACCACCGGATCCAGCACTTCGCTGAGGCCTTCCAGGAAAGCGGCGGAATCCTTTTTATAGAGCTCGCGATTGGAGTCGAGCACGTCCATCACGCGGTTCGACGTATCCTCCACCACTTGTTGCGGTGTAGCGGAAGCCGCCTGAGCAAACAGGGGAACCGACAGAGCCAGCACCAGGGCCAACTTGATTACGTTACGCATTTTTCTCTCCGATTAATCATCGCTGCTGACGGTATTGAGCAGGAAGCGCCCGATCAGCTCTTCAAGCACCAGGGCCGACTGGGTGTCATAGATCTCATCACCCTCGGCAAGCATCATGTCATCACCACCTACCGAAATCCCGATGTACTTCTCACCAAGCAAACCCGCCGTCACAATCGAGGCAGCACTGTCCGCCGGCAAGGTATCCACGTCGCTGAATATGGCCATCTCTACTCTGCCGGTGTAGCGGTTCTTGTCAAACTGGATATCGGTCACCTGGCCAATTGTCACACCCGCCATGGTGACGCGGGCTCGGGTAGTCAGGCCTGACACATTGTCGAAATGGGCATAGACCTTATAGACATCCCCGGTAGTATTCGTTGACAGGCCACTGACCCGCACGGCAAGGACCGCGAGCGCCAGCAGTCCGGCGAGAATGAACACGCCTACTGTCAATTCCAGAGTACGCATACGCATCTTGGGTTTCCTTGGGTAATCAAAACATCAAAGCGGTGAGAATGAAGTCCAGGCTCAGAACGGCCAGGGACGCGTAGACGACAGTGCGGGTGGTTGCCCGGCTGATGCCTTCGGAGGTCGGATCGCAATCATAGCCCTGGAATACTGCAATCCAGGTCACCACGAAAGCAAATGCCACTGACTTGATCAGGCCGTTGAGAACATCCTCACCAAACTGAACGGAGTTCTGCATATTCGACCAATAGGAGCCGGAGTATACGCCGAGCCAGTCGACCGCGACCATGGCGCCACCCCAGATTCCCACGACGCAGAAGATCATTGCCAGCAACGGCATGGAGATAAATCCCGCCCAGAGCCGCGGGGCGATCACATACTTGAGCGGATCGACGCCGATCATCTCAAGACTGGATAACTGCTCGGTGGCTTTCATCAGGCCGATTTCCGCCGTCAGCGCCGATCCGGCACGACCCGCGAACAGCAATGCCGTGACCACCGGTCCCAGCTCGCGCAGCAGCGTCAGTGCCACCATCTGTCCGACCGCCTGCTCAGAGCCGTAACCGGACAGAATGTTGTAGCCCTGCAGCGCCAGCACCATGCCGATGAACAGCCCGGACACCACGATGATGACCATGGACAACACGCCGACGGCGTACAGCTGGCGCACCAGCAGACCGAATGCGTTACCAAACTGTGACCTGCCCGCCAATGCCTGGAACAGAAATATGCCCGAGCGCCCCAGCGTGCCTACCACATCCAGACCGGACCGCCCCAGCAGGGCAATCCGGTCAGTCATCGAAGCTTTCATCTGCTCTCCTTGCCCAACAGATCATCGACGTAGCCATTCGCCGGATAATGGAAGGGCACCGGACCATCCGGCTCGCCCTGCATGAATTGCCGAATGCGCGGATTATCCGAATTCATCAGATCCTCGGGTTTGCCCTGCCCCAGCACCATGCCATCGCCCACCACATATAAATAGTCGGCAATGCCGGCGGTCTCAGCCAGATCGTGGGAGACGACAATGCTCGTCAGCCCCAGCGCATCATTCAACAGCCGGATCAGACGGACCAATACCCCCATCGAAATCGGGTCCTGGCCCACGAATGGCTCGTCGTACATCAACAGCTGAGGATCAAGAGCAATAGCCCGGGCCAGCGCCACGCGGCGCTGCATGCCACCAGACAGCTCGTCGGGCATCAGCTGGTATGCGCCACGCAAACCCACCGCCTGAAGTTTCAGCAACACGATGTCGCGGACCATTTCTTCCGGCAGATCGGTATGCACGCGCAGTGAGAAGGCAACATTCTCGAATACGCTAAGGTCGGTAAACAGCGCACCGCTCTGGAACAGCATGCCCATCTGCTGGCGAGCCTCGAACAGCTCGCTACGGCCCAGCTTGGGGATGTCCTGATCATTAACCATGATAGAGCCGCTGTCCGGACGCAGCTGGGCGCCAATCAGGCGCAACAGCGTGGTCTTGCCACAACCGGACGGCCCCATGATGCCGGTGACCTTGCCTCGAGGGATGCGGATATCGACATTATCAAAGATCAGGCGCTCTCCTCGCGAGAAGGAAACCTTTTGCATATCAACGATGTAGTCCGACGATACGGCCATATGAACGAACCTGATCCTGGGGTGCCGCGAAGGTGCGGCAAAAATGAACGCGCTAATATACCAGTTCAACCGGCTCGCCCCAAGGTGCGCAGTGTTCACAACCAATTGCGGGTTAAAAACACCGCGACAGGACTCATTTGGTTGCAAAACAACGCGTGACGAGCACGGCGCGGCTGCTTCAAGCGCGACGAGCAACCGATGCTGCGCCAAACAGGCCGACCCAGCGTGAGTTGGACGGGACAAGGCGTTATACTCGCCGCCTGATCAAACCAAGACGCAGATTACATGTCCGAATTCGATTTTATCGCCTCAGCACAACGCACCATCAGCATGGAGCGCGACGCCGTCAATAGCCTGCTGGCCAGGCTCGACCAACATTTTGGCATTGCCTGCCAGACCCTCTTGGACTGCAAAGCGCGCATCGTGGTCACGGGTATGGGCAAATCCGGTCATATCGCCCGGAAAATGGCAGCGACGCTGGCCAGCACCGGCTCACCGGCATTTTTTGTGCACCCCGGCGAAGCCTCGCATGGCGACATGGGCATGATCACCCGCAATGACGTGGTCATCGCCCTGTCCAATTCGGGCAATACCGCCGAGCTGGTCACCCTGTTACCACTCATCAAGCGTCTTGGCGTCCCAATGATCAGCATTACCGGCAATCCGGACTCGACCCTGGCTCGGGCTGCGATCGCCAATTTGCATACTGGCGTCGAAATGGAAGCCTGCCCGCTGAACCTGGCACCGACTTCAAGCACCACTACGGCACTGGTCATGGGCGATGCCCTCGCTATCGCCATGCTCGAAGCCCGGGGATTCAGCGCCGAGGATTTTGCTTTTTCACATCCAGGCGGCACCCTCGGCCGGCGCTTGCTGCTGCTGGTAGATGACATCATGCATGCTGGCGAGCGCATGCCGATGGTTTCACCGGACACCCGACTGCGCGATGCGCTTCTGGAAATGACCCACAAAGGGCTTGGCCTGACCGGCGTGGCGGATGAAAGCGGTTCACTGGTAGGCATATTCACCGACGGCGATCTGCGTCGCACGCTTGATCACAACGTCGACATCCATAACGCGTCCATCGCCAGTGTGATGACGTCTCGGCCCAAGACTGTCAGTCAGGGTGCACTGGCTGCCGAGGCGCTGAAGGTCATGGAGGACGCCAAGATCAATGGTCTGTTCGTTGTCGACAACGCCGGTAAACCGGTTGGAGCGCTGAACATGCATGACTTGCTACGGGCGGGAGTGGTATGAAGCAATTTCCGGAAATTCCTCTGTTCGAACGGGCTCAGGCTATTCGCCTGGCAATCTTTGACGTGGACGGCGTATTGACTGACGGGCGGCTGTATTTCATGCCCGACGGCACCGAGTTCAAGTCCTTCAACACCCTGGACGGCCATGGCATCAAGATGCTGATTGCCTCGGGCGTCGAGACGGCAATCATCAGTGGGCGCAACTCCCCCCTGGTAGAAAAGCGCGCTGCCAACCTGGGCATCCAGTACCTGATCCAGGGCCGGGAAGACAAGATCAATGCGCTGGAGGAGCTGCGCCAACAGATACAGCTCAAATATCAGCAGATCGCCTTCCTGGGCGATGATCTCCCGGATTTGCCGGTGATGCGCCTGGTCGGCCTTGGCATGGCTGTCGCCAGCGCTGACGCCTTCGTACGCGAACACGCCCATGGCGTAACGCAGAATGCCGGCGGGATGGGGGCTGCACGCGAATTCTGCGAGCTGATCATGCGCGCCCAGGGCACGCTTGATGCCGCGCAGGCTGCCTACCTGTGAGTTTCAATCCGCCCCGCTACCTGGTGGTCGGTGCCATTGTCGGGATCGCCGTGGCGATTGCGCTGGCGATGGGCTACTGGAACATTCGGCCCGGCAGCTTCAGCGAAACAGTGTTGGTGGACGACCCGACCCAGCCTGATTTCTTCATGGAAAACAGTCACATCACCATGCTCAATCCCGACGGCACGGTACGCTATGAGCTCACCAGCCGACGCGCCACGCACCTGGCCAACGAAGACAGCACTCGGCTGGAAGCGCCAAACCTGTTGTACTACCGCGCGGACGAGCAGCAACCCTGGTTGGTAACTTCGCGCACGGGATGGATTACCGAAGGCGGTGACCGGGTCCAGCTGAATGACGATGTGTTGCTCAAGCAGGAGATACCTGACGAACCGGTATCGCAGATGACCACATCGGCCCTGACGGTATTCCCCTCGAGGGATTACGCCGAGACTGATCAGGACGTTAGAATCGAAGCAGTCAGTGGCGTTACCACCGCCACTGGCATGCATGTCTATTTCCAAGACGGCCGCATGCAGCTGCTGTCCAACGTACGAGGCCTACATGAGGTGCGTTAAATCCCTGGCGCTTGTTGCCCTGTTGCTCGGCCCCTGTTTTCAGGCACTAGCCCTTCCCGAAGACAGCAATCAACCCATTCGTATTCAGGCCAATACGGCCAACCTCGACGACCGGCGCAATATCGCCGTGTACACCGGGGACGTTATTGTGACCCAGGGCAGCATGCGCCTGACCGGTAACGAGGTGACCCTGACCACCAATGCTGAAGGTGAGGTAAGCAAAATCGTCAGCGTAGGCAACCCCGCCACGTTCAAACAGACGCCCAACCCGAATAAAGGCCCGGTCAACGCCCGCGGACGGACCATTGAATACTATGCCGCCGAGGAACGGGTGGTGCTGATCAATAACGCGCATCTGGACCAGGACGGCAATACCTTTGAAGGTGAATATGTCACCTACAACGTGGCCGAAGAAATCGTCGATGCCGGACGCCCCGGCGAAAGCGCCGAGAAGCCCGGTCGCATCGAGATGGTGATTCAGCCGCGCAATCGCACGCCGGAGCCGGCCAATAATGATTAAGCTACAGGCGCACCACCTGGCCAAAGCCTACAAGTCGCGCAAGGTGGTGCGGGATGTTTCCCTGTCGATCACCAGCGGCGAAGTGGTCGGCCTGCTGGGGCCGAACGGTGCGGGCAAGACGACCTGTTTCTACATGATCGTCGGGTTGGTCAAGGCTGATGAAGGCAAGATCCAGATCAATGGCGTCGACGTGACTGGTCTGCCTATGCACGGTCGCGCGCGCCAGGGTATTGGTTACCTGCCGCAGGAAGCATCCATCTTCCGCAAGCTGACCGTCGGCGAGAACATCATGGCGATTCTCGAGACCCGCAAGGATCTCAATCGCAAGGGTCGCGAGGGCAAGCTTGAGTCACTATTGCGCGAGTTTCATATCCATCACCTCAAGGACAGCAAGGGCATGAGCCTGTCCGGTGGCGAGCGCCGGCGAGCGGAGATCGCCCGCGCACTGGCCACAGAGCCGCGATTCATATTGCTCGACGAGCCCTTTGCCGGCGTGGATCCGATATCCGTCAACGACATCAAACAGATTATCCAGCACCTCAAGGACAAGGACATTGGCGTGCTGATAACCGACCACAATGTGCGCGAGACACTGGATATCTGCGATAAGGCGTACATTGTCAACGACGGCCACATCATCGCTGAAGGCGACGCGGAGACCGTGCTAGCCAACCAGTTGGTGAGGGACGTCTACCTCGGTCACGCCTTCCGTCTGTAAAAGCCGCTTGGGTTCAGGCATGATCTTACAGGCAAAGCGCCACGCGGCGTTCACACGGTTCTGATTCAGCGCACAAGGTAGTTCACCGGAAAATGAAACCAACGCTCGTCCTCAAGATGGGGCAGCAGCTGACCATGACGCCCCAGCTGCAGCAGGCCATTCGTTTACTTCAGCTTTCCAGTCTGGATCTGCAGCAGGAAGTTCAGGAAGCCCTGGAAGCCAATCCGTTGCTCGAAATGGCGGACGATGGCGATGATGATTTTTCCGGCGATGCCGCAAGCGCCCCGGATAGCGATGATGCCGCCGCCGTCACCCTTCCCGAGCCAGTTGCTCTTGATGCTATTGAACAGCATGGCCAGGCAGACGATGAAGGCAGCTGGAACGAACAGATACCCAACGAGCTGCCGGTCGACACCCAATGGGAAGATGTTTATCAGACCTCCGCCAGCTCCTTGCCCAGCAATGATGACGAGGATTGGGATTTCACCTCGCGCACCGGCACCGGCGAAACCTTGCAGAGCCATCTGGAATGGCAGCTGAATCTGATTCCCCTATCCGAAACGGATCATCAGATCGCCATCTCGTTGATCGACGGGATCAACGCCGACGGCTATTTGCAGGAATCACTGGAGGATATCCTCTCCTCCCTTGATCCGGAGCTGGAGGCGGATCTCGACGAAGTTGAAATGGTCCTGCATCGACTCCAGCAGTTCGAACCGGTTGGCGTGGCCGCCCGCGATCTGCGTGAATGCCTATTGCTGCAGCTGCGGCAACTACCCGCCGATACCCCGATGCTGGAACAGGCCAAACGCGTAGTCGAAAATCACCTCGAACTCCTCGGTAACCGCGACTTCACCCAGCTGATGCGCCGCTCCAAGCTCAAGGAAGATCAGCTGCGCGATGCCATCGCACTGATCCAGACGCTCAATCCCAGACCGGGCTCCGAGATCGCCTCCGGCGATGCCGAATACGTGATTCCCGATGTCATCGTGCGCCGCGACAGCAATCGCTGGGTCGTGGAGCTGAATCAGGAGTCGGTGCCCAAGGTCCGCGTCAACAATACCTATGCCTCCATGGTCCGTCGCGCCGACACCAGCAATGACAACACCTACCTGCGCAATCATCTGCAGGAGGCACGCTGGTTCATCAAAAGCCTGCAGAGTCGTAACGAGACGTTGATGAAAGTGGCGACGCAAATCGTCGAGCACCAGCGCGGTTTTCTCGAGCACGGCGAGGAGGCGATGAAACCTCTGGTACTGCATGACATTGCCGAGGCCGTGGGTATGCATGAGTCCACTATATCGCGCGTTACCACGCAGAAATTCATGCACACGCCGCGCGGAATCTTCGAACTCAAGTACTTTTTCTCAAGCCACGTCAGTACCAGCGAAGGCGGAGAATTTTCATCGACGGCCATTCGCGCCTTGATCAAAAAACTGGTCGCGGCGGAAAACCCGAAGAAACCATTGAGCGATAGCAAGATCGCTGGTTTACTGGAGGAACAGGGCATTCACGTGGCGCGCCGCACCATCGCCAAGTATCGGGAATCACTCAATATCGCTCCATCGAGCGAACGCAAGCGACTGGTTTGACAGTACAAAGGAATCAAGGTGGCACCACCGGGTGATCGGTATTCACCCAGTACCATAAAACCAATCAGGAGAAGCCGTATGCAACTCAATATTAGCGGTCACCAACTCGAGCTCACTGACGGACTGCGCGACTACGTCACTGAAAAAATGGCACGCATCGAGCGGCATTTTGACAAGATCACCAACGTTCAGGTCATCCTCGAAGTCGAAAAGCTGCGTCAGAAAGCCGAAGCCATTCTCCACGTTTCAGGGGGCGAAGTCGTAGCAAACGCAGAACATACCGATATGTATGCGGCAATTGATATGCTGATCGACAAGCTTGATCGACAGCTGATCAAATACAAGGAAAAGAACCTCAATCGCCTACAGGGCGTCAACGACCGCTAAGGCCAACAACGCCGCGTGACCATGCAAATAGACCATATCCTGACCCCCGAGCGCACCTTTGCAGGTGTGCAGGGGGCATCCAAGAAACGTGTGCTGGAGCTGATCGGAAAATTGATCTCCCAGCACACCAACCTGGATCCTGACGCCATCTTCGAAAGTCTGGTTGCCCGGGAAAAGCTCGGCTCGACCGGATTCGGGCATGGCATTGCCATACCCCACTGCCGCATGCCAGGGTGCACCCAGGCGATCGGCTCACTTCTTCAACTTGACAGTAAAATCGATTTCGACGCCCTCGATGGCGAACCGGTAGACCTGATATTCGTGCTACTGGTGCCACAGCAAGCAACCGAAGAACATCTGCAGATTCTGAAAATGCTGGCAGAGAAGCTCGACCAGCCATCGCTGCGAGAAGCCCTGCGCCAATCACCCGATGCCCAGACCCTCTATGAAGTGATGGTTGGCACCGACGACGGGAGTTAGAGAATAATGCGTTTGGTTGTAGTCAGTGGCCGATCCGGCTCCGGCAAGAGCACCGCACTGCATCTGTTGGAAGACAATGGCTTTTACTGTATCGACAACCTGCCCGCCGGGCTGCTGCCCGAACTGGCCCGACAGGCCAACGACACCGAACAGCATCTGCCCAAGGTGGCTATCAGTATCGATGCGCGCAACCTGGCGAGCGATCTGGAACGCTTCCCCGAGCTGTTGCAACAGGTCCGTGCTACCGGTATCCGCTGCGACGTGCTGTTTCTTGCCGCCACCGACGAAGTGCTCATCAAGCGCTTCTCCGAAACACGCCGCAAACATCCGCTAACTGACGAAAGCAAATCGCTGGGTGAAGCCATCGCGGCGGAACTGCGCCTGCTTGAGCCAATTATCGACCTGGCCAATCTGAAGATCGACACCAGTCATCTGACCCTGTATCAACTGCGGGATCTACTGAAACAACGCCTGCTGAGCAGCGACGGCAATGCGCCCTCGGTACTCATTCAGTCGTTCGGATTCAAGCGCGGCGTACCGGTCGATGCGGACCTGGTGTTCGACGTTCGCTGCCTTCCCAACCCCTACTGGAAAGCGGAATTACGCCCGTTCTGCGGCAAGGACAAGGAAATCTGTGATTACCTTGAGGGCGAACCCGACGCGCAGGAGATGTACCAGGATATCTACAACTTCCTGGCCAAGTGGCTGCCCCGCTACGCCGCCGGCGAGCGCAGCTACATGAGCGTTGGCATCGGTTGTACCGGTGGACATCACCGTTCCGTGTACATCGCCGAGCGCCTGGTCCGGGAGCTCGGCGCGCATACCCCTAACCTGCTGATACGCCACCGCGACCTGCCCTGACATGCCGAAAGCCAACGTCGAAATCATCAATAAGTTGGGCCTGCATGCGCGGGCCGCCGCCAAATTTGTCGGCGTCGCCAACCGTTATGATTGCGATGTCCGCATCGGATGCAGTGATAGCGAGCAGATGGTGAATGGCAAGAGCATCATGCAGGTCATGATGCTGGCTGCCAGCAAGGGAACCGAGGTGTGTATCTGCTGCGAAGGCGAGCAGGCTGACCAGGCCATGGAGGAGCTCCTGGCGCTGGTCAATAACTACTTCGAGGAAGGTGAATAGACCTGAGAGGGTCGCTAAGCCGCTCGTTACTCCCCGCCGACGGTCATGCCATCAACCAGCCAGCTGCCGGTGAGATAATTGCCACGACGCTCCTCGTCCGCCCCTACGCACCGCAGCTGACCGAACATGTCGCGAAGATTACCGGCAATAGTGACTTCCTTCACCGCGAACGCGATCTCACCGTTCTCCACCCAGAACCCACCCGCTCCTCGGGAATAATCCCCGGTCACGCCATTCACGCCCTGCCCCATCAGCTCGGTGACCAGCAAACCGGTGCCCATTTCCTTGAGCAATGCATCCAGACCGCCTGCGATATTGCAGGAAACATGCAGGTTATTCACACCGCCAGCGTTAGCGGTGCTCGGCAAACCCAGTTTGCGACCGGAATAGGTGCTCAGAATCCAGCTCTGCAATACGCCGCGTTCGATAAAGGATTTCTCCCGCGTGGCCAGGCCATCGCCGTCGAAAGCGGAGCTGCCCAGCGCCTGCTTCAGATGCGGACGCTCGTCGATGGTCACCCAGTCAGGAAATACCGGCTGGCCCAGGGCATCAAGCAGAAAAGTTGATTGGCGATAGACCGCTCCACCCGCGATTGCGCCGACCAGATGGCCCAGCAAGCCGGCCGCCTGGTCCGCAGCGAACAGCACCGGCACCTTGGCAGTACGAATGGAGCGGGCGCCCAGTCTGGACAGCGTTCGCTCCGCGGCCTTCTGGCCTAGCGCCTCGGCGGTAGGCAGGCGCTCGGCAATACGGTCAACGCCATACCAGTAGTCGCGCTGCATGCCTTGCTCATCGGCGGCGATGGTCAGCGTCGCCACGCTGTGGCGCGTGCCAATCGAGCTGCCGATAAAGCCGTTACTGTTGCCGTAGACCCGGCAACCCTGATGGCTGCTGACATGTGAGCCATCGCTAGTGAGGCGGCTATCCACCGCCAGAGCCGCCGCTTCACTGTCCAGCGCCCGCTGGATGGCAGCTTCAGCGCCCAGCTCCCAGGGATGGTAGAGGTCCAGATCAGGCAGAGCCTTGGCCATGAGCTGAGGATCAGCAAGACCTGCATAGGGATCTTCGGAAGCGTGCCGGGCAATCACCAGCGCCGCTTCGATAGCCGAACGTATGGCATCGTCCGAGGTATCCGAGGTACTGGCAGAACCCTTACGCTGGCCTGAGTACAGGGTAATGCCAAAGCCCTGGTCGCGATTGAACTCGACGTTCTCGACCTCGCCCTGGCGCACGCCCACCGACAGACCCGTGTTGTGGCTGACCACTACCTCGCAGGCTGAAGCGCCCTGGCGTTTCGACTCATCGAGGATGAAGGCCACTCGCTGCTCGAGAGACCCTTGCAGGGCCTGGGGATCGTCGTTCCGGGTAGGCAGGTTATCAGTCATAGGTTCTCCTTTGTGGCCGCCATTGTACTCCGGACAGCTGCACTGTGAACGGGTATCATGGCGCATCGAACAGACCCGGCGAAAGGCCGTAACGGGACCACCATGACAGATTTTCACGACGAAGAGCAGGGCGACGAAGACGAGGGCAAGAGCAAAACCCAGGTAAAGCGCGAGCTGCACGACCTGCAGGAACTCGGACGTCGTCTGACCGAACTGAAGCCAGCGCAGCTGGAAAAGCTCGAGCTGACCGACAAGCTGCGCCGGGCACTGGAAGAAGCCCACCGACATACCGCACGTGGCGCCCTCAAGCGGCATTTGAGCTTTGTCGGCAAACTGATGCGCGACCAGGATGTCGAGGCCATTCAGGCCTACGTTGATCGGCTGGACAGCAGCAGCCAGGTACATGCTCAGCATTTCCACCATCTGGAAAAGTGGCGTGATCGCCTGCTGACCGGCAAACCCGAAGAGCAGGACGCCTTCGTCGCGCTCCATCCTGAAACCGACCGCCAGCAACTCCGGCAACTGGTGCGTCAGGGCGTCAAGGAAGCCGCGGAAAACAAACCGCCAGCGGCCTCACGCAAGTTGTTCAAGATGATCCGCGGGATCGTCGAGAACGAGGGCTGAGCCCGGCCGGGCCAGACCGCCTCAGGATGACGTAGCGCGTCATCCAGTTGGCACAAGCAGCGCGCGGCTGCTAGTTTCAAAGATCGTAGACCTGACTTTGAGGCATCCCGTGAATATCGCTCTCCCGCTGCCGCGCATCGAAAATACCTTGCACCCTAACGCCTCCCTTGAGATAGCCAGCCTGCTCGACGGTCTCCTGCAGCCCATCGCCCGAATAGATTCAAAATATTTCTATGATGATATCGGCTGCGAGTTGTTCAACCGTATCTGCGAACTCGACGAATACTACCCAACCCGCACCGAAGCGGGGATATTCAGCCTGTATGCCCAGGAAATCACCCAGGCCCTCCCTTCAGGAGCGCAATGGGTCGATCTGGGTTGCGGCGATTGTTCCAAGTCCCGCCAATGGCTGCGCCACGTCGCGCCTGAACGGTTGATCGGCGTTGATATTGCCGGCGATTTCCTGCAAAGCTCCCTGATTGAACTGGCTGCCCGCAATCCGGAGGTAGAATGTATCGGCGTCGTCAGCGACTTCACCCGCGACCTCGACCTGTCGGCCTTGCTCAGTGAATGCCCCGATGCGCCGCCGGTATTCTTTTATCCCGGCTCATCAATCGGCAACTTCGCCCGACCCGATGCACTCAGGCTGCTGCGCAACATCCGCCGCAATTGCGGCCAGCACGGCAGGCTGTTGATTGGCATTGATCTGGTCAAACCCATCGAGATCCTGGAGGCAGCCTACGACGATGCGGCGGGCGTCACTGCAGAGTTCAATTTGCATGTGCTGGACGTAGTCAATGACCAGCTCGGCTCGAATTTCAATCGGGATAATTTCAGGCATCGGGCACGCTACGATGGCGTACAGAACCGCATCGAAATGCAGCTGGTCGCTCAGCGCGAGCACCGCGTCGATCTCGGCGGTCAGACGAGTCGCTATTTCAATACCGGCGAGCACGTATTGACCGAGTACTCGCACAAGTACACGCCGGACGGCTTCGGTGACATGCTGAAGGAAGCCGGTTTCGGACGCTGCCAGTTATGGACCGACCCCGACCAATGGTTCGGGGTCTTTCTAGCGGAGCCCAGCCCATGAGCATTCACCAACCTGTCTCGCGTTCCACGCAACTTGCCGCACGCTTCCATGAGGTGCGCCAGTATTCCCTGGCACTGGCTGAAGGTCTGTCGGCAGAGGATTGCCAGCTGCAATCCATGGCCGAAGCCAGTCCGATCAAATGGCACCTGGCGCATACCAGCTGGTTCTTCGAGACCTTTATCCTGTCCGCTGCACCGGATGCCCCTGCAGCCTTTGACCCAGCGTTCAAGGTGCTCTTCAACTCCTACTACGTTGGCGTGGGCGAACGCCATCTCCGCGCCGAACGCGGCATGTTGTCCCGCCCTTCGCTGGAGGAGATCTTCGCCTACCGCGCCCATGTCGATCACCACATGCAGGCCCATATCGAAAGCGGCACTCTGAGCGATGAGGCGCTGGATCTGCTGGAACTGGGGCTCAATCATGAGCAGCAGCATCAGGAGCTGATCCTCACCGATCTCAAGCATCATTTTTCGCGTAACCCCTTGCTGCCCGCCTGGCGCAGCGCCTCCGCAGACGGCGCCGCGAATGAGCAGTGCGCGAACAGTTTTATTCAGTTTGACGGTGGGCTGGTGACTATCGGACACGAGGGCGGTGACTTCAGCTTCGATAACGAACAACCCCGACACAGGGTCTGGCTTGAGCCTTTCGAGCTGGCCAGGCGCAACGTCAGCAACGGTGACTACCTTGCGTTCATGGCCGACGGCGGCTATGAACGACCCGAACTGTGGCTATCGGACGGCTGGGATATGCGCTGCAATGAATCCCTGCAGGCGCCACTGTACTGGCGTCATGATGGGGAAGACTGGCGGCGTTTCACCTTGCACGGCGAACAGCTGCTCGACCACGATGCGCCGGTCATGCATGTCAGTTTCTATGAAGCCGATGCCTATGCCCGCTGGGCCCAGGCGCGGCTGCCCACCGAAGCGGAGTGGGAACATGCCGCCGCCTCGCAGCCAGATCTGAGCGGTCTGTTCGACCAGGTCTGGCAATGGACCAATAGCGCCTACCTGCCCTACCCCGGTTTTCAGGCTGCGACCGGCGCCGTGGGTGAGTACAACGGCAAATTCATGATCAACCAGATGGTGCTGCGCGGCAGCTCGCTGGCGACACCACCCGGCCATGCGCGCCTCAGTTATCGCAACTTTTTCCCAACCCAGGCACGCTGGCAGTTTTCCGGGCTACGGCTGGCACGGTAGATTGCTGCGCCGGACCAACCAGGGGCGCAGCCCCGTAAATCACCCTCTACGTCGGGCCCTCCTGAGGTGGAGTGCGCCTGCGCTACGCCAGAGCTTCGCAGCAACACCAGACGCTTCGGCGAGCGCGCATGTGGCCCACTGGACGGACCAACCCCGAATAAAAATCCAGAGACGAAAAAAGGGCTGCCCCTCGCGGGACAGCCCTTTGGAAACCGCAACCGGGCTTAGTAACCCAGCGCGAAGTCCTCTTCGTCCATATCCATCAGGTTTGCAGAACCCGACAGCATGGCTTCAACGTGCATGCGGGTGCGTGGCAGGATGCGCTGGAAATAGAACCGCGCAGTCTGCAACTTCGCCTTGTAGAAGGCTTCCTCGGCAGTGCCCTCAGCCAGCTTCTCAGCCGCGACGCGCGCCATGTCAGCCCAGAAGTAGGCCAGGCAGGCGTAACCGGAGTACATGCAGTAGTCCACGGAGGCAGCGCCAACCATCTCGCGGTCCTTCATGGCGGCCATGCCGACCTTCATGGTCAGGTCTGCCCATTCCTTGTTGAGCGCCGCCAGCGGTGCGACGAACTCGCTGGTCGCCTCGTTGCCTTCCTGCGCCTGGCAGAACTTGTGCACGATCTTGGTGAAGCCCTTCAGCGCCTCGCCCTGGGTCATCAGTACCTTACGGCCCAACAGATCCAGTGCCTGGATGCCGGTGGTGCCTTCGTACAACATGGCGATACGTGCGTCACGTACGTTCTGCTCCATGCCCCACTCGGAGATGTAACCGTGGCCGCCGTAAATCTGCACGCCGTGGTTAGCTGCTTCGAAGCCGACTTCAGTCATGAATGCCTTGGCAATCGGCGTCAAGAACGCGAGTAACGCGTCGGCCTGCTTGCGCGCCGCTTCATCAGGGCTGTTCTTGACGATGTCAACCTGCTTGGCAGTGAAGTACACCATTGCCCGGTTGCCTTCGGCGAAAGCCTTCATGGTCAAGAGCATGCGGCGCACATCGGGGTGCACGATGATCGGATCAGCGGCTTTTTCAGGTGCCTTCGGACCAGTCAACGAGCGCATCTGCAGACGATCACGGGCGTACTTGATACCACCCTGGAAGCCGACTTCAGCATGTGCCAGCCCCTGCAACGCGGTACCCAGGCGGGCCGTGTTCATGAAGGTGAACATGCAGTTCAGACCCTTGTTCGGCGGCCCGATCAGATAGCCAGACGCAGCGTCGAAATTCATCACGCAGGTGGCGTTACCGTGGATGCCCATCTTGTGTTCCAGCGAGCCACAGGTGACGCCGTTGCGCTCACCCTTGTCGCCATTGGCGTCAGGCAGGAACTTCGGCACGATGAACAGCGAGATCCCCTTGGTGCCAGCCGGTGCGTCGGGCAGGCGCGCCAGTACGATGTGGACGATGTTCTCGGCCATGTCGTGGTCACCGGAGGAGATGAAAATCTTGGTGCCGGAAATCTTGTAGCTGCCGTCGGCGTTCGGCTCGGCCTTAGTGCGCAGCATGCCCAGGTCGGTACCGCAATGCGGCTCGGTCAGACACATGGTGCCGGTCCATTGGCCGGACACCAGCTTGCTCAGGTAGGTGTGCTTCTGTTCGTCAGTACCATGGGCGTCGAGCGTGTTCATCGCGCCGTGGGACAGGCCCGGGTACATGCCCCAGGACCAGTTGGCCTGACCGATCATTTCACTGACCGCCAGACCCAGCGACTCGGGCAGACCCTGACCGCCATGGGCGACGTCGTGGGCCAGGCTCGGCCAGCCGCCTTCAACGTACTGGGCGTAAGCTTCCTTGAAGCCAGTCGGAGTGGTCACGCCTTCAGCGCTCCAGGTGCAGCCTTCGCTATCGCCAACGCGGTTCAGCGGAGCGATAACCTGCTCACAGAACTTGGCGCCCTCTTCCAGAATGGCATTGACCATATCCGGGGTGGCTTCTTCGCAGCCCGGCAGGCTCTTGTAGTGTTCTTCATAACCCAGAACTTCGTCGCGGACGAAACGGATGTCACGCAGGGGAGCCTTGTAATCTGGCATGGTAACTTGACCTCAACGGTTATATCGGGATTTCAAGAGCAGACGAAAGCTGCAAACAGGGCTGCCGACGGCAGCATTCAAACAGACGTTTGAAACTTACGTTTACCGCGCAGACATGTCAAGCCCGCCCGGTCGCTCCGGGCAAGTATTTTTCAGGTTGGGGAAACACCGATTACGAGCAAACCGCCAGCTGGCCGCGAATACGGCAGTGACGGTTAGAAGAACGACCGCGCAAGATCGTAAAGGGAAATGTGATTCAGGCGGTTACATCGAGCAGCGTGCCAAGCACTTCGTTGGCGGTATCGATCACGGCGGCGCCAGCTTCGACTTTGCGTTGCCCCAACTGCAGCTCGACAAGACTATCGACCAGGTTGACCGGACGATTGGAATCGACGGTCGTTGTGGCAGCGGGTTGGCCATTGGCGGGCTGCAGCGGGATGGCCTGAGACGCAGCGGGATCCGATTGCACACCACTGCGGGCGATTTCCGCCGCTGCGGTGTTCGCACGATACTGCCCCTGTCTGACGCTATTCATCCCGGATGACACTAGATCCAAGCTAGCCATGGCACTTCGCCTCCATTCAGCCTATACGGCCATTCAAGCACAGGCCGGGGTAAATGGGTAGCGCTGCGTTCATAGCAGCGTACTGATATCCAGATGCGCAGCGATCGAGCCGGCAGACGGCTGTTCCAGCCAGGGCACCACGCCCAGACAGGGCGCTGCAATCAGCTGCTTGAGCGTCGCCAGGTTCTCGTCCGGCCGGCTCATATCAGGGTCCACTCGGTTCGCCACCCAGCCGGCCAGTACCAGCCCGTCGGCCTTGATCGCCTCAGCGGTCAGCAGCGCATGATTGATACAGCCGAGCCGCATGCCAACCACCATCACTACTGGAACGCTGAGCAAGCCGGCGAGATCCGCCAATGTCTGGTGTGCATTCAGCGGCACACGCCAACCACCCGCCCCTTCGACCAGCGTCAGATCGGCATTGGTGTCGAATACGGTCTGACATCCGGCAGCCAGCAGCTCAGCACTCAGGGTTGCGCCCTCCTCACTCGCTGCAATATGCGGAGCGATGGCCGCTTCCAGCGCCACCGGGTTAACCCGTTCATAGGGCAGTGACGGCTGACACTCACTCAGTAGCGCCAGCGCGTCATCGTTGCGCAGACCCTCAGCGGTGCGCTCGCATCCAGCCGCTACGGGTTTAACGGCAGCGGTGGTCAATCCCCGTTGCCGCGCACTATGCAGCAGGGCCGCCGCAATGGTGGTTTTGCCGATCTCGGTATCAGTACCGGTAATAAAATAACGCTTGAGCATATTTGCTTCCGGCACCTACGCCGGCCCCTTTATCAATAGGATCTGTGCAACCTGATAGGTGGCTGGCAAACCCTTGTTATCCCGGAAGTGCTCGTACGCCTCGGTTAGCGCGCGCAGCCTGGCGCGGCCAGTCAGTCCGCCAGGACGTCCAGGGTTCACATTGTGCGCGCCCAATGCCTTGAGTTCGCGGGTCAGTTCGCTGAGCTGTCCGTAATGCAGGAGGTGCTGCTCGATCTCGCAGCGATACTGCGCAAAGCCTGCGTCAGCCAGCAACTCACGCAACGCGGTCTCCGACATAAACCGATTAACGTGAACGAAACCATCGACCTGCTGCCAGGCCTGGCGCAGCTCATCAAGCGACCCTTCAACCAAGGTATTGAACGCCAGACAGCCGCCAGGGCGCAGGGTGCGGTATGCCTCGTTCAACGCCCTCTGCAGATGGGCGCACCACTGCAGCGCCAGACTCGAAAAGATCAGATCCTGTGAACCGGCACGCAGCGGCAACGCTTCCGCGTCAGCCGTAACCCAGGGTCCGCAGTCCGGTGACGCATCGCGGGCGAACTGCAGCATGCCCTCCGCCAGATCAATACCCATCACCGGACGGCCATAATGCCTATGCAGCGCCCGGGTAAAATAGCCCGTGCCACAACCCAGATCCGCGATCGCCACGGGACAATAATCGGCAGACAGGCGCGCCAGCAGATTACCGCCAACCGTGCGCTGGAAAGCTGCAGCCTGGTCATAGGTCGTGGCCGCCCGACCAAAGGATTCAGCGATCCGGCGTTTGTCGATCGCCTGCTCAGTCATCGCCGACCTGCAAAAACTGGGCTATCTGCTCAGCCAGCCATAACGGCTGCTCCAGCGGCAGCGCATGGCTGGCCTCGGCGTGCACCGCAACGCGGGAGTGGTCATCCAGCTCCGTAAGCGACCCTTCAACCGCCGCAGGCACCAGGGCATCCTGCCCCGCCAGACAGTGCAGCGTCGGCAGGCTGGAGCGCCGCAGAATGGAGCGACTATCCAGCACACCGAGAATCGCCAGCGCATGCAGGCGCTGCTCATGGTCCGCGTCGTCCCACTGCAAGGCTTTGCTCAGTGCCCTACCCTGCGTGCTGCCTTGCGTGACCAGCAGGGCGAAACGTTTGAGCGTCTTTTCCGGCTCGTCGCGGAAGTCAGCATAAAAGGACTTGAAGGTGTCCGTTGGCATGGCCTCAGCCCAGTCCCGCCGACTGACGAAACAGGGATTGCTGGCGATGGTAATGACCGCGGAAAATTTCTTCGGAAAACGCCGTTGCAACTGCAGCGCCAGCACGCCGCCAAGCGACCAGCCGATGAGAACGCCATCCGGCAACTGCTCACCCAGGCGTGCCAGATCCGTTTCGATGCTGGACATCTGCAGGGAGGGTAAATCATGGCACTGAACCTGCGCCTGCGGCAGACGCTCAAGCAGCGCCCCGCGCAGCGGCTCCATGCTAGCAGCAGACATCGCCCAACCAGGCAACAGGGAAATATTAGTCATCATTCACACTCCGGCACAGCAGCTATGGCTTGTTCTAACGCATCAAGAAGATGCGCCACATCGCGCTCACTGTGCGCTGCGCACAGGGTCACGCGCAACCGGGCGGTGCCGCGCGGGACGGTCGGTGGGCGAATCGCCGTAACCAGAATGCCGCGCTCGCGCAGCGCTGCCGATATCGCAATGGCGCGCTCGCTGCTGCCGATAAGGATAGGCTGGATCGGGGTGGGGCTGTCCATCAGTTCCAGGCCCAAGTCGGACACGCCAGTGCGAAACTGGGCAATCAGTCGAGCAAGATGCTCGCGTCGCCAGCTTTGCTCACGCAGGATCTGCAGGCTCTTCAGCGTAGCGCACGCCACGGCCGGTGGCTGACTGGTGGTATAGATGTAGGGCCGCGCGAACTGGATCAAGGTTTCGATCAGCTCCTCGCTGCCGGCAATAAACGCACCTGAAGTACCAAACGCCTTACCCAGGGTGCCGACGAGTACCGGCACATCCTCCACCCCCAGCCCATAATGCTCGACGATGCCGCCGCCCTGCTGGCCGAGGCAGCCGAACCCGTGGGCATCGTCAACCATGACCCAGGCGTTCTTTTCTCGTGCCGCAGCGCACAGCGCGGGCAAGTTCGCCAGGTCACCGTCCATGCTGAAAACGCCATCAGTCACCACCAGGGTATTGCCGGTGGCCTTGGCCAGGCGCGACGTCAGACTTTCGATATCGTTGTGCAGGTAACGGGAGAAACGCGCGCCGCTGAGCAAGCCCGCGTCCAGCAACGACGCATGGTTCAGACGGTCTTCCAGCACCGTATCGCCCTGCCCGACCAGCGCGGTCACTGCACCCAGATTCGCCATATAGCCGCTCGACATCAGCAACGCACGAGGCCTGCCGGTTAAGTCGGCGAGCGCTTCCTCAAGCTGATGGTGTGGAGTGCTGTGACCGACCACCAGATGCGAGGCGCCACCACCGACGCCCCATTTGCGGGCACCGTCGATAAAGGCTTCGACGACTTCCGGATCATTGGCCAGGCCCAGATAATCATTGTTGCAGAACGCCAGCAGCGGCTGACCGTCGACCACTACCCGCACGCCTTGCGGCGCCTCAAGCAATGGTCTTTGACGATACAGGTGGGCCGCCCGACGTTCAGCTAGTCGGGCAGTCAGGTCGAAAGGCATGGTAATGACTCATGAGGGACGTGATCAGACCGCCGCGGCGTTGGTAAACAATGCGCTATCGCGCTGTTCAACCAGCGCCTGCTCAATGGCTGCCTGATGCACTTCATCATCATGTTCTTCGCGCTCTTCGGGCTTGATGCCCAGGCGCTCGAACAGACGCATATCCTTTTCTGCCTGCGGATTGGAGGTGGTAAGCAGCCGATCACCGTAGAAGATCGAGTTGGCTCCGGCAAAGAACGCCAGGGCCTGGGTTTGCTCAGTCATCTGCTCGCGACCGGCCGACAGACGCACATGCGATTTGGGCATCATGATGCGCGCCACAGCCAACATGCGGATGAAGTCGAAGGGATCCAGGTCCTCGGCATTTTCCAGCGGCGTCCCGGCGACCTTGACCAGCATGTTGATCGGCACGCTTTCCGGATGCTCCGGCAGGTTCGCCAACTGAATCAACAGCCCGGCGCGATCTTCCAGCGACTCGCCCATGCCCAGAATACCGCCTGAGCAGATCTTCATCCCCGCGTCACGCACGTAGGACAGCGTCTGCAGACGATCGCCATAGGTGCGGGTGGTGATGATCTTGCCGTAGAACTCCGGCGAGGTATCCAGATTATGGTTGTAATAGTCCAGTCCGGCATCGGCCAGCGCAGCGGTCTGTTCCTTAGTCAGTTTGCCCAGCGTCATGCAGGTTTCCAGGCCGAGCTTGCGCACGCCTTTAACCATTTCCAGAACGTAAGGCATATCCTTTTCGGACGGGTGCTTCCATGCCGCACCCATGCAGAAACGCGTTGCGCCGATGGCCTTGGCTGCAGCGGCCTCATCCAGCACCTTCTGCACCTCAAGGAGTTTTTCCTTGTCCAGGCCGGTGTTGTAATGCCCGGATTGGGGGCAATACTTGCAGTCTTCAGGGCAAGCACCGGTCTTGATCGAAAGCAATGTTGAGATCTGCACCCGGTTCGCATCAAAATGCTGGCGATGCACCGTCTGCGCCTGAAAGAGCAGATCATTGAAGGGTTGGCGGAGCAGGGCCAGTACGTCTGCCGGCGTCCAGTCGTGGCGGGTTTGGGATGCAGTCATCAAAAACATTCCTGGTGTTTGCTTGAAGATCGGTTTGGCTTCAACGTTTGTCGCATCATAGCGACGACAGGGAAAGCGTCAACCTTTGAAATCAAGCACGGTTTACAAGTGGTTAATTAATAACCAATCCGCATCCTGCCTGCTTTGCCTGAGCTATGGCGGGCATTCCCAACTGGGAATCTGCGAGGCCTGCCGCGCCGACCTGCCTTGGCTGGGATCACACTGCCGCCAATGCGCGCTACCGCTTTCGCTTGCCGAAGGCCTCTGCGGCCAATGCATGAACAGCCCGCCCGCCTTCAACCAGATCGTGGCGCCCTTTGTGTATGGCTTTCCCATCGACAGTCTGATTCTGGCCTTCAAGCATCACGATCAACTGACCTATGGTCGGATGCTTGGTTTGTTGTTGCTTGATGCCGTGCGCTTTCATTATCAGGAGCGGCAACAGGCGTTGCCCGACTGCCTGATCCCCATGCCGCTGCACGGTGCGCGTCAGGCTAAACGCGGTTTCAATCAGGCGATGGAGCTCACCCGCCCACTGGCCAGATGCCTGACTATTTCCGTTGAGCACGGTGTGTTGTTAAGACAACGTGCGACCCAAGCCCAGCAAGGTCTGGACGCCCGAGCCCGGCGCCGCAATCTCAAGGACGCTTTTGTTTGCCGCAAGCCAGAGCGGGTTCTCGGTAAACACATCGCCCTGGTTGAGGACGTGGTCACCACGGGAGCGACAGTAAGAGAAGCCAGCCGGGTTCTGCTGGATGCTGGCGCGGCGAGTGTCAGTGTCTGGTGCGTGGCGCGCACTGATGCTTGATGGGATTTTCACTCTGCCTTGACTTACCCACTTGGCTGGGAACATCGGAGTCTGCCGCCCACCGACTGTCAGGATTACGCACGACGCCGTGAACCCGTCCCTGGGGGCTTGACGAAAACTTCCCTGTTTTCAACACTTGCTCCACCCTGACAGCCAGCGGACTTGCTCCCGCATCGGCATGGCTCAGACATCAAAACCACCAGACACCACGGACCAGTTCCCCCCTTGGTAAAAGGGGGGCTAGGGGGGATTTCTCGTCACACATCGATTTGACTGTCATGAAGCCAGTCTCTGGCGGGGTTCGAGGTTGCGGAAAGCTTGGCGTAGCGCAGCGCACTACACCCCCAGGCAACGACCTGACTTCTCCCTCCGGCAACGCAAATCTTGGTGGCGCAGCGAGGCGACAGGGTCGCGATGACCGTGCGATGACAGGGATGTCATCGACGAGCTTACAGGGACGTACTTGCAGCGTGTCAGCGCGGCTCTGTCGCCTCGCGAAAGCTGACTCCTCCACCCGAAGCAGAACCTCGCGAATGCTGACCACCGATTAGCACCCTGCGAACTTATCCGCCCTGAAATGTGACACCATAGTGCATCCTCAACTGACGGTGCGACGCCATGGACAACCTACACCCTTTTGCCCTGCTCACACCTGACACCGTTCTCGATGCGGTGGAATCGCTCGGCTATGTCAGTGACGCCCGTACGCTTACGTTGAACAGCTACGAAAACCGCGTATTCCAGATTGGCATTGAAGACGGCGAGCCATTGATTGCCAAGTTCTATCGGCCGAATCGCTGGAGCGACGAAGCGATCCTCGAGGAGCATCAGTTCTCTCTCGAACTCGCCGACCTGGAAATCCCGGTCATACCGCCGATGCAAATCGACGGGCAAACGCTGTTTGAACACGCCGGTTTTCGCTTCACTCTGTTTAAACGCTTTGGCGGTCGTGCGCCCGAGTTCGACAATCCAGATCATCTGCTCATGCTTGGCCGTCTGCTGGGACGTCTGCATGCCGTCGGCTCGATGCGTCCGTTCAAGCATCGCCCCTCATTGACGCCACAGAACTTCGGTCACGACAGCATCGCCTGGCTGCGCGAAAACAACAGCGTGCCAGAAAACCTGCGCCCGGCTTATTTTTCCGTAGCGGATGACTTGCTGGAGCAGATCGACAAGATCTATGCAGCGCACCCCTATGAGACCATTCGCCTGCATGGCGACCTGCACGTCGGCAACCTGCTATGGCGTGACGAGCTGCTGTATATGGTCGACATGGACGATTGCCGTCAGGGCCCGGCAATCCAGGATCTGTGGATGATGCTCTCCGGCGAGCGCGACCAGCGCCAGGCGCAACTGGCCGAACTGGCAGACGGCTACAACGAGTTCTACGATTTCGATCCACGCCAGTTACCGCTGATCGAGTCGCTGCGCAGCCTGCGGTTGATCCATTACAGCGCCTGGCTGGCTCGCCGCTGGGATGATCCGGCCTTCCCCAAACACTTTCCCTGGTTCGCCAACGAACGGTATTGGGCAGACCAGATCCTGACGTTGCGCGAGCAACGCGCCGCCCTGGATGAGCCACCGCTTCGGCTGTTCTGATCTGGTGACATCAGTCGTATCAATAGGCGTTTGCAGTCATATTCGGAACGCATACACTGCCAGGCGTTCATTTTCGAGACGAGCGCCATGACAGATACCCTGCTTGATACCCGCAATCTGGCCTTCGAGTTGTACGAAGTACTGGATGCCGAAAGCCTGACCCAGCGCCCGCGGTTTGCCGAGCATAATCGCGAAACCTTTGACGCCGCCCTGGGCACTGCCCGCACTATCGCGGAGAAGTTTTTCGCGCCGCACAATCGTAAGAGCGATGAAAACGAGCCCCAATACGTTAATGGTGCGGCGGAGTTGATTCCCGAGGTCAAACCCGCGGTCGATGCGTTCCTCGAAGCCGGGTTCCTCAATGCCACCCGGACGTTCGAACAGGGTGGCATGCAGATGCCCAATCTGTTGTCGCAAGCCTGTTTTGCGCATTTCCAGTCAGCCAACATAGCGACGTCGTCCTACGCCATGCTGACCATGGGCGCAGCCAACCTGATCGAGGCCTTCGGCAACGAGGATCAGAAGCAGCGGTTCCTGCAGCCGATGATCGATGGCCGCTTCTTTGGCACCATGGCGCTGACCGAGCCGCATGCCGGCTCCTCTCTATCCGACATCCGCACCCGCGCCGAACCGGCCGGCGACGGCAGCTATCGGCTCAAGGGCAACAAGATATTCATTTCCGGCGGCGATCATCCGCTGTCCGACAATATCGTACATATGGTGCTGGCCAAGTTGCCCGACGCTCCGGCGGGCGTGAAAGGCATCTCGCTGTTTATCGTGCCCAAGTTTCTGGTCAACGACGATGGCTCCCTGGGCGAGCGCAACGATGTGACCCTGGCGGGCCTGTTTCACAAGATGGGCTGGCGGGGCACCACCTCGACTGCGCTGAATTTTGGCGACAATGGCAACTGCGTGGGCTATCTGGTGGGCAAGCCGCATCAGGGGCTGCCGTACATGTTCCAGATGATGAACGAAGCGCGTATCGGCGTCGGCATGGGCGCCGTCATGCTGGGCTACGCGGGGTATCTGTATTCGCTGAATTATGCTCGTGAACGTCCGCAGGGTCGCTTGCCCGACGGCAAGGATCCGGCGGCAGCGCAGGTGCCAATCATCCAGCACACCGACGTCAAGCGCATGCTGCTGACGCAAAAGGCCTATGTCGAAGGCGCCTTCGATCTGGGCTTGTACGCAGCGCGGCTGTTCGACGATACCGAGACCCTGGAAACTGAAGACCAGCGTCAGACGGCCTTGCAACTGCTTGATCTACTGACGCCCATCGTCAAGGCATGGCCATCGGAGTTCTGCCTCAAGGCCAACGAACTGGCGATCCAGATCCTCGGCGGCTCGGGCTATACGCGCGAATATCCGGTGGAACAGTACTACCGGGACAATCGTCTGAATCCGATCCATGAAGGCACCAACGGCATCCAGTCATTGGACCTGCTCGGACGCAAGGTGGCGATGAATAATGGCGCGGCCTTGAAGCAACTGTCCGAGCTGATCCAGAACTGCTGCGCTCGTGCTTCAGAGTTCGAGCAACTCACTGCGCTGCGCGAACCACTGGAAGCACTGCACGCTCATATCGGCAAGGTGACCCTGGCGCTGCTGGGCGACATGGGCAAAGGCCAGGTCAATCAGGCATTGGCCAACTCGGCGCTGTATCTCAACGCCTTCGGTCACATGGTGATCGGCTGGCGCTGGCTGGAACAGGCGATTCGCGCCCAACAGGGCCTGGCAAGCGGCTCGCCAGCCGACCGCGAGTTCTATCAGGGCAAACTGCAGGCTGCCCGGTTCTTCCTGACCTGGGAAGTTCCCAGCTGCCATCAGGCGCTGGCGGTGCTTGAGCGTCGCGACACCACCTGTCTCGACATGCAGGACGACTGGTTCTGATTAAACTGTGAACTAATCCTGAAATTCCACCTCTGAACAGACCGCCCTCCCGGCGGTCTGTTTACATTCGCTATTACACCCGTCATCGCGACACTTCCCATGAACTACCCGCAGGATTACTCTGCGCCAGCAACTTCTACTGTGGAAATTTCTTTCATGTCCCGGCTTTTCTCGCTCCCCGTCGGCCTGCTGCTGGCTCTCCTGGTTATGTTCATCGCTCCCCTGCACGCGCAGGAGGAACCCACGGCGGCGATCGAATCCGTGCGCGCTGACATTCAGGGCCTGGATGAAGCGTCCTTTTCAGAACCAGACAAAGTCGAGCTCAGGGAGATCTTTCAGCAGACCCTGACGCATCTGCAACGGACCGAAAAGTTGATTGAGCAACTGGCCGAACTCCAGACGCAGAAGGAAGAGGCACCCGCGCGCACTCGAAGTGCGAAGCAGGAACTGGAACAGATTGAGGACGAAGATCTCGACAAGATGCGCGCCAGCTTCGAAGGTCAGGAGCTGGGAGAGCTGGAAAGGTCTCTAGGCGAAAAGGTCGCGCGCATGTTCAATGCGCAGAATGAACTGACTGCCATCAATAGCGAACTGATTGCCGCGCAAACCCGCCCGGAGCGCACACAGGCCAGCGTCGCGAAGAACCAGACCCGCGAAAATGAACTCAACGATCAGATCCGCGCACTACAACGTCAAAGTGAAACGCCGATAACCCATGCCCGCCTCCGTCTGCTGCGCGCCGAACAACAGAGCCTGCAATATTCCAGTGATCTGCTGCGCCAGCGTCTCTCGGCGAACAATATTCTCCAGGACCTGGCGACCCAGCAACGTGACCTGTTGGCCCAGCAGATCAGCAGCTTCGAGGTCGAGATTCAGGTCCTGCAGGATGTAATCAACGAGAAACGCCGCAGCCAGTCCGAGCAGACAGTTACCGAAGCCACCGAACAAGCCTTGCAGGCCAGCAACCATCAGCTACTCAGTGATCAGGGTGCGATCAACCGGCAGCTCAGTGAAGAGCTATTGCGCGCCACCACCCAGGTCGGTGAGCTGACCCGCAAGGGCATCCAGACCAAGCAACAGGTCGACAGTCTCGGCCAGATCGAGAGTGCCCTTGAACAGCAGATCGACGTGCTTGAAGGCAGCGTATTGCTGTCACGCATTCTGCATCAGCAAAAGCAGGCCTTGCCCAGCGTCCGCTATGACACCACGCTGGCTGACCAGATCGCCGATCTGCGACTACGCCAGTTCGAACTCAACCAGCTGCGTGACGAAATCGTTAATCCCACCGCCTACCGTGATCGCCTGATCGACCGCCTGCCGGAGGAGCAACGTGAAGAGCTGCGTGACGAATTCGAGAGCCTGGTGAGCAGCCGGATCAGTCTGGTCGACAAGCTGAGCGACAACATCAACACCCTGCTGAGTCTGGCGATCAGCGTGCAGATCAACCAGCGGCAGGTCGAAAAACTCAGTGAGGACCTGGAGCGGCGGATTGACGATCAACTGTTCTGGGTCGCCAGCAACCGTCCGGTCGACCGCGCCTGGCTGTTGGACCTGCCGCGCAAGATGACCGAGCAATGGAAGATAATCGATCCGCTGGTGCATGTTAAAAAGCTGGGCAACATACTGCTCGACAATGTCGGCTGGTTGATCCTGCTGGCACTGCTGCTGGGTTTCTATAACTGGCGTCTGCCAGCCCTGCGCGAACAGCTGCGCAGCCTGCATGAGGATGTCGGGCATTTCCGGCGCGACAGCGTGCACCACACGCCCCGCGCGTTGATGCTGACGGCATTGACTATTATCCCGGTTCCGATGGTGCTGATTTCCCTGGGCCTGCTATTGAGTCTGGGTGAGGAGCCGGCGATGCCTGCCCTCGGTCAGGGGCTCAGTGAACTGGCCCTGGCCTGGTTCATCATTCATTTGTTGTACCGCGTATTCGATCCGCAGGGCATAGCCACTCGACATTTCCGCTGGGACCCCGCCCAGGTGTCACGCCTGCGCCGTCTCACGCGCCGGGCCGCATGGATTCTGTTGCCACTGGTGTTGGTGGTCGCAGTAGGCGAGATTCTCCCCGAACAGATTGGCGACGATGTCATGGGTCGGCTGTTCATGTTCCTGGGCATGCTCGGACTGGCCTGGCTACTGGGCCGGATGATGCAGCGCAGCGATCCGATCTATGATTCGCGCGTACTGCATCTGCTGGCTGCACTGATCCTGACGCTGGCGCCCCTGGCGCTGGCCGGCCTGGTGGCCTGGGGCTACAACTACACGGCAATCATACTGTCGGACCGGTTCATCACCACGCTGTATCTGATCACCATATGGATGCTGTTCGAGGGCACCGTGGTGCGCAACCTGAACGTCGCCGGGCGTCGCCTCGCCTACCAGCGCGCGCTGGGCAAGCGCCAGGCCGCCGAACACCAGGAACAGCTGGACCATCCGGAGCCGGAAGCCACCATCGACGTTCCCGAGATGGACATCCAGCAGATCAACCAGCAATCGCTGCGCCTGGCCCGGCTCGGTCTAACCATCATCTTCAGCGTGCTGGTGTATTTCACCTGGTCGGATCTGATCAGTGCCGCCTCCTACCTGGAATCGGTAACCATGTGGGAGTACAACGCCGGCAGCGCGGACAATCCTCAGCTAGACGCCATCAGCGCCGGCGACCTGCTCGGCGCGCTGACCATCGTCGCGCTGACCTTCACCCTGGGTCGCAACCTGCCCGGCCTGCTGGAAATGCTGGTGCTGTCGCGCATAGAGTTGCGCCAGGGCAGCAGCTACGCCATCACCACCTTGCTCAGTTACACCATCGTCAGCCTGGGTATTTTTCTTTCGCTATCAGCGCTTGGCGTCAGCTGGAACAAATTGCAGTGGCTGGTCGCGGCGCTGGGTGTGGGGCTGGGCTTTGGTTTGCAGGAGATCTTCGCCAACTTCGTATCCGGTCTGATCATTCTGTTTGAACGCCCGGTGCGCATCGGCGATGTGGTGACCATCGGCCCGCTATCCGGCACGGTGAACAAGATACGGATTCGGGCGACAACCATTACCGATTTCGACCGTAAGGAAATCATCGTTCCCAACAAGACCTTCGTCACCGAGCAGCTGATCAACTGGTCGCTGGACGACACCATCACCCGCGTGTCGCTGAAGCTGGGTATTGCCCATGGCGCCGATCTGGCCAAGACCAAGGAATTGCTGATGCAGATTGCCGATGACAATCCACGGGTGCTGAAGGATCCCGAACCCATGGTGCTGTTTCTGAATTTTGGCGATCACCGGCTCGAACACGAGCTGCGCATCCATGTGCGCGAGCTGATGGACCGCAACTTCGCCATCGATGAGATCAACCGGGAAGTCGATCGCCAGTTCCGTGAACACGGCATTGTCATCGCCTACCGTCAGCTCGACGTCAATCTGCGCAACAGCGAGGGCCTGGAACGGCTGATCAACAGCAGGGTGCTGCCGGCCGGACCCGCGCAGGCATCCAGCGGGGAAGCGCCGACTGCCACCGCGCACGAAATGCCAGACCCTGAGCCCGAAAAGCAGTTGCTAGCGTATCAGCGCGGGCCGGACGGCGCCTGAGGGCGCGGGCCGGCTGCTTCCAGATACGCTTGCAGCAGCAGGCTCCCCCGCTGCAGAATACCGGCTGCATCAATCATGAGTCAGCCCCATGCCCAGAGCGTCCGAGTTAAAAAAAGGTCAGATCGTACAGATCAATGGCCAGCCCTACATCGTCTCCACTATTGACGTAAAGAGCCCGTCTTCACGCAGCGGCACCACGCTGTACAAGATTCGCTTCAATCACGTGCAGACCAAACAGAAACTCGATCAGAGTCTGACTGGCGATGACATGCTCGCCGCCATCGATTTCCAGAAACGCGCCATTCAGCTCCTGTATCAGGACGCTGACGGCTACACCTTCATGGATAACGAGGATTTCAGCCAGTACACCCTCAGCCCTGACCAGATCGATGAACAGATTCCCTATCTGGCTGAAGGCATTCAGGGCCTGTTCGGGCTGATCGTTGAAGGCAACATGGTCGGCGTCGAACTGCCTGCGGTGGTGGAAATGCCCATCGAAGAAACGCCCCCGGCGATCAAGGGGGCTTCAGCCAGCGCACGTTCCAAGACTGCGCGCTTCGCGACCGGACTGGAAATCCAGATCCCGGAATACCTGGCCACTGGCGAAGTCGTCCGTATCAATACCGACACTGGAAAATTCATGTCACGGGCCTGAACAGGCCAGACACTGAACGAAAGGAGCACGACCATGAGCCAATCCCCATTGATCCTTGATCCACCTGGCCCGGCAGACGCCTGTGTAATCTGGCTGCATGGTCTGGGCGCCGACCGCTACGATTTTGTGCCGGTAGTGGAAGCCCTGCGGCTGCCGCCTGGGCACGGCATCAGGTTCATCTTTCCCCAGGCTCCGACCCGGCCGGTGACGATCAACAACGGTTTTCCGATGCCCTGCTGGTTCGACATTCTTGGGCTGTCACCCGCGCGGATCATCAATAACCAACAGATGGATGAATCAGTGCGCACTGTGCTCGAGCTGGTCCAACAGCAATGCGAGCAGGGCATCGCCATCGAACGCATCATCCTTGCCGGCTTTTCCCAGGGCGGTGCGGTGGCATTGCACGCCGCCCTTGAAAGCCGTCTGCCGTTTGGCGGTCTGATGGCGCTGTCTACCTATGGTCCGACACTGGATGTTTTGCTACAGGATGCGTCAGCCGAGCCAAGGCTGGACATCTTTTTTGCCCACGGCCGTTACGACGACATTCTGCCCACGCCGCTCGGCCGTGACGCCCATGACCGCCTTGCAGCCCTCGGCCATACTACCCATTGGCACGATTACGACATGTCGCACGAGGTATGCCCGGAAGAAATCGTGCACATCCGCAGCTGGCTGACACAGCGCCTAGGGCTCTGAGACGGGCTCCATTGGTTGAAATAAAAGCCAGACTTTTAGCGGGCGCCCATTGACAAGGCGACCAAGGCTTCGCTAAGCGTCGGGCTTGCTTTACACTGGCCAATTATTATCCACACGCCAGATCGAGAGACGCCTGTGCTCAAAGCACTAAAGAAGTTGTTCAAACCCGGAGAGACGCCCGCGCCGCATGTCGAGTCGGCCAACGCAACGCCCCAAGCCGCACCGGTAACCAACCAGACCTCTGCGCCCGCGAGTACCGAGCCGTCCACGCCGCCCCGGTCCAAGCCCAAGCGTAGCGCTGCGCCACGTGCTCCTCGTCAGTCTCCGCCCGCCGAAGCCAAGCCCTGGTCGCTTGCAGACTTCGCTGTGGAGCCGATGGAAGGCAAGACGCGTTTTCATGATTTCCCGCTGCCCGACTGCTTGATGCGCGCCATCAACGAGCAGGGTTTCAGCTACTGCACGCCGATTCAGGCTGAGGTGCTGGGCAATACGCTCAAGGGCCATGACGCCATCGGCCGCGCGCAAACCGGCACCGGCAAGACCGCGGCGTTTCTCATCTCGACTATCACCCAGCTGCTGGAAACACCTCCACCAGATGAGCGCTTCATGGGCGAGCCGCGGGCGCTGATCATTGCGCCGACCCGCGAGCTGGTCATGCAGATCGCCAATGACGCCGTGGGCCTGACCAAACACTGCTCGCTGAACGTCATGGGCTTTGTCGGCGGCATGGATTTCGAAAAGCAGATCCGTCAGCTGGAAAACACCTATTGCGACATTCTGGTTGCCACGCCGGGACGCTTGCTGGACTTCTGCAACCGCGGCGAAGTCCATCTGGACCTGGTCGAAGTGCTGATACTGGACGAAGCCGATCGCATGCTCGATATGGGCTTCATCCCCCAGGTACGCCAAATCATCCGCCAGACCCCACGCAAGGGTGACCGGCAGACGCTGCTGTTCTCCGCCACCTTCAGCGACGACGTGATGAACCTGGCTCAGCAGTGGACCGATAATCCGGCGGTGGTCGAGATTGAACCCGAACGCCCCGCCTCGGAGAACATCACCCAGAAGGTCTACGCCGTCAGCGGCAAGGACAAGTACACCCTGCTCTACAACCTGGTCACCCAGCTGGAGCTGGAGCGGGTCATGGTATTTGCCAACCGCAAGGATGAGGTGCGCCGCATTCAGGAACGGCTGGTCCGTGATGGCGTCGATGCCGCCCAGCTGTCCGGCGATGTGCCGCAGCACAAGCGGGTCCGCACGCTGGACAACTTCCGCGATGGCAAACTACGGGTGCTGGTGGCCACTGATGTCGCGGGCCGCGGGATTCATATCGACGGCATCAGCCATGTGATCAATTACACGCTGCCGGATGATGCAGAGGATTATGTGCACCGCATCGGCCGTACCGGCCGCGCTGGCGCCAAGGGGACTTCGATCAGCTTTGCCGGCGAGGATGATGCATTCCAGGTGCCACCGATTGAAGAAATGCTCGGCAGCAAACTGGAATGTCTGCCGCCTGAAGAGATATATCTGAAACCCGTTCCGCGCCGCAACCAGACCACCGAGGAAAAGGCTGCCAGCGATGCCAATGAAGCGGCACAAGGCGCCGCCGCTGCGGCCAATCGCAAGCGTTCGAGGCCTTCTGGGGATAGGCAGCGTCGGCGTTGAGACAAAGACAAGGCGTCCTGCGGACGCCGATCGCGGCGAGTCGCCCCTCTCACAGGTTACTCCGAGCACTGGCAATGAAACTNTCACAGGTTACTCCGAGCACTGGCAATGAAACTGTGTGATTGTTCGGAGTCCAGGCACTAAACCCCTGGGAAGCGCGATCACGCCGAACCGTAGCGGCGGTCGCCCCCTTCCAAAAAAGGTCGTAGCGACTTCGGAGTAATTCGTGGGAGGCGCGACCCGCGGCGATCTGGCCGATAGGCCAGCCGATTTAGAGCAAATCACCACCCAAACCCGACCTGGCCCACCAATATAGCGCGCTAACGCAGCCGCTGAAAATCGCCGTCTGTCAATTTGCCCGTTTATTTCACAAACATCACTCAGGTGCTTGTGAATGTCATCTTTCCTGCGCTATACACAAATTAACCGACCGGAAGCCTGACGGTGATCCCATGATACTGACAGGCCTCCCAGAGTCGGCCCTACGGACTGCCAGGCGTAGAGTTAACGTCTGATACAGCCACGTATATTCGGCCTGCGAGGTGATGGCATATGGAAGCGTCCGGACGAACCCGACACTCCTACTACGTCCTTGATACCAACGTCCTGATACACGACCCAAACGCGCTACTCAACTTTGAAGAACACCACGTCATCATCCCGATGACCGTTCTGGAAGAACTCGACAAACTCAAGTCTGGCAAGACCAGCACAGCAGCAGATTGTCGCCAGGCCATACGCCAGATAGATCACACACTGGCAGACTCTCCCCCCGACCTGGTTGAACAAGGCGTTCCCATCCAACGCGGCAAACTCGGCAACATCGGCACCCTCGCAATACTCATGGACAAGGCACCCATCCCCTCCCACTGCCTGCCCAATGACATCAACGACAACAAGATCATCAACCAGCTGTGCCAACTCCAGCAGCGCCACCCTGACAACCGCATCGTGCTGGTATCCAAGGACATTAACATGCGGCTCAAGGCGCGTGCATGTGGAATCGACGCGGAGGACTATCAGACCGATCAGTTGCTCGACGACATCTCCTTGCTCGCCCGGGGATACCATGAGCTTGAAGGCTCGTTCTGGGATGGCGTGACCAAGGTCGAAACCCAGCAACGCCTGGGCAAGACGATGCACCAAGTAGAACTCAGCGCGCCGATTCCCGGGCTGCACATCAACGACTTCATCGTTGATGGCCAGGGTTTTGTCGGCTGGGTCAGATCCCGCGAGGGCGGGCGCGTGATGCTGCAGGACCTGCATCAGGAACCGCTGCTGCATCAGGAAGCCTGGGGCCTGCGCCCGCGTGATGTATTCCAGTCGCTGGCGCTGTTCGCCTTGCTCGATCCGGACATTCACCTGGTCAACCTGACCGGGGCGGCAGGCTCGGGTAAAACCATCCTGGCCCTGGCGGCTGCCATCGAGCAGACCATGGTCAGCAAGACCTATCGGCGCATCATCGCCACCCGCAGCACCCAGGGGCTCGACGAGGACATCGGCTTCCTGCCGGGTACCGAGCGGGAGAAAATGGAGCCCTGGCTGGGCGCTATTACCGACAACCTTGAAGCCCTGCATATGGACGATGAATGCACCCATGGCAGCGTGGATTACATCCTCGACCGGGTGCCCCTGCAGTTCAAATCGCTGAACTACATCCGGGGTCGCAGCTTCCAGCAGAGTCTCATCATGATCGATGAGAGCCAGAACCTCACCCCGCACCAGATCAAGACCATCATCACCCGCGCCGGCGCCGGCTCCAAAGTGGTTTGCCTCGGCAACCTGGCGCAGATCGACACACCTTACCTGAACGCCACCAGTTCAGGGCTCACCTACCTGACCGAGTGCTTCAAGGACTTCCCCCACGGCGTGCACATCCACCTGCAGGGTGTACCGCGCTCGATATTGGCGGAATATGCCGAGACGCATCTCTGATCGGAACCACGACTGCAAGTGCCGGGACTTCCCGGCCACTTGCAGTTGGGCGCCAGCTTCAAACTTAATAGCCCAGACCTATTAACCCCATAAGCCCTGATCACCTCCTTCTTGCGGCATAATAGCCAGCACTATGCGACTAGGAGCTGTCTGTCATGCTGATGGTGATTTCCCCCGCCAAGACCCTGGATTACGAAACCCCGCCCGCGGCCGAGCGCCACACACTGCCGCGGTATCTGGAGCACAGCAACGAGCTGATTGAAATCCTGCAGGACAAGTCCGTGCAGGACATCGCCGAGCTGATGAAACTGTCTGACAAGCTGGCCGCGCTGAACGTCGCCCGCTATGGCAGCTGGGCCGAGAAATTCACTGCGAAAAACAGCAAGCAGGCGCTTCTCGCCTTCAAAGGCGACGTATATACCGGACTCGCAGCCGAGGACTTCAGCAAAGCAGATTTCGAGTTTGCCCAAAAGCATCTGCGCATGCTCTCAGGCCTTTATGGTCTGCTGCGTCCGCTCGATCGGATGCAGCCCTATCGGCTGGAAATGGGCACCAAGCTGTCCAATTCGCGGGGCAAGGATCTGTACGCCTTCTGGGGCGAGCGCATCAGCGAATGGTTGAACAAGGATCTGGCCGAACAGGGCGACGACGTGCTATTGAATCTGGCGTCCCAGGAGTATTTCGGCGCGGTAAAACCCAAAGCGCTGAATGCCCGGGTGATCGATACCGTGTTCAAGGATCGCAAGAACGGCGAGTACAAGATCATCAGTTTCTACGCGAAAAAAGCCCGCGGCCTGATGGCCCGCTATGTGATCAAGGAACGTCTGACCGATCCGGAAGGCCTGAAGGATTTCGGTCTGGATGGATACCGCTTCAATTCCGCCAGCTCATCGCCAAACAAGCTGGTATTTCTGCGCGAAGAGCAGCGTTAACTAAAATGAAAACGCGCCGCACGTTCGCGGCGCGTACCGGCACCCTTCTAACGGTTGCTCAAGCGGCTTCAGCCGGTGCCGAACGAAACGCCAGATATGCCGCCAGCACCTGCTCCGGCGCTTCGACCTGTGGATAGTGGCCGATGCCGTCCAGCAGCACGGTATCGGCCCGCGCGATCACCTCACGGTAGCGGGCAACCATATGCGCCCCCGAAACAGGATCCACCGCACCGTCTATGACGCGCATCGGTACCTGGGTCTGTTGCATGGCTGCGACCCAGCGCTCGCGGTGCACCTTGCGCTCAGACATATAGCGAATCAGCCGGTGCATCACTGCCGGCCCGTCGTTGTGGACGATCATCTCCCAGAACCCATCAAGCTCCTGCTCGGACGGCTGGGTATCCGGACCGAATACGCGTCCGAAATTCTGCTTCAGCTTGTTGCGGCTGAAGCCTTTGCTTATCAGAAACCCCAGCGGACTCATCAGCAGTGTTTGCAGCAGCACCGGACGGTGGGTTTCCGGGAACAACCCCCCGTTGAGAAAACACAGGCTGGCCAGGAACGGCGGTCCTGCCCCGTCCCGCGACAGCAATTCCTGCGCCACGCTGTCGCCGTAATCATGCGCCAGCACGTGGTAGCGCTCGATACCGAGATGCGCCATCAATGCCTGTTGCAGCTCGGCCTGCTGGATCAGGCTATAGCGGTGACCGCGCGGCTTGGCGGAAAAACCGAAGCCGAGCATGTCACAGGCAATCACCCGGTAACGTTGGGCGAGCGGGCGCCACAGGTATTGCCAATCCCAGGAGCCGGAGGGAAATCCGTGAATCAACAGCAGCGGCTCGCCCTCCCCCGCCGCCCAATAGCGGATCTGATGGCCGTCGAAATCGAAGATCTGGGCTTGCTCGACCCAGCTGTCCAGATCGATGCCCTCGACCGAATGGCTCAAACATCAAATCCCGGGTTAACCCGCTGGATCTTGCGCAGCAACGCCGGCCAGGCGATACCACTGCCGGCGCCGCGGGTAACCTTGCGCATGCTTTCCACGGCGCCGTCGAGAATGGTCTGGGAAATGGTGGTCAGTTCACTGCCGCCAGCCTGCGCTGCGACCTGAATTTCACAGCAGCGCTGCAGGGTGTACATGGTCAGGAAGGCATCGGAAATACTGCGACCACAGGTCAGCAGGCCGTGATTACGCAGCACCAGGTTATTGGCGCGGCCGAGGTGAGCCTGCAGTCTGCTCTTCTCGTCCTCGTTCAACGCGACGCCTTCGTAATCGTGATACGCCAGGCTGCACAGCACGAACAGCGCCTGCTGCGAGATCGGCAGAATCCCGTCCTTCTGGCAGGATACGCCCACGCCTTCCGGGGTATGCGTATGCATCACGCAACCGGCTTCATGACGTACTTCATGCACCGCGCTATGGATGGTGAAACCGGCGGGGTTGATCTCGAACGGCGACTCCATCAGCTTGTTGCCCTGCAGATCGATCTTCACCAGGCTCGAGGCAGTTATCTCCTCGAACATCAGCCCGTACGGGTTGATCAGGAAATGCTCAGTGCCGGGTATCTTCGCCGAAACGTGGGTGAACACCACATCATCCCAGCCATACATGGCAATCAGGCGGTAACAGGCCGCCAGGTCTACCCGCGCTTGCCATTCTTCCGCGCTGACCTGCGCCTTCACATCAAGATTCTCAAGGGACTGGATTGCGTTCATGGATGTGTTCCTCTTGTTCACAGAAGCCGGGCGCCAAATGGCGTCTTGCGGCATACTCGCGATTATTCACAGTAGCAGGAGTCTAGAGAGTGGCAGCTAAAAGGACTGTCAAGCAGAAGACAGTGTCCAGCGGCGAGACAGGCCGATATGCAGGTTTGATACAGCGTAATCGCTGGCTGCGCGAGCTGCCGGCCGATTGTCTCGAGGATATGCTCAGCCTGGCGCGCGTGCGAGCCCTGGGCGACGGCGAGCGCCTGCATGCCAAGGATGATCCGCCCGACGGGCTGTACGGCGTGATCTCTGGCGCGGTGAGAATCAGCAATACCGGCGCCGATGGCCGTGAAGCGCTGCTGACCGTACTCAGCCCCGGAAGCTGGTTTGGCGAGATCTCATTGTTCGATGGCCTGCCAAGAACCCACGACGCCCATGCCAGCGGCGCCACCGAACTGCTGATGATTCCGCGCCAGGGCTTTCACCAGCTGCTTGAGCGGCGCCCGGAGTTGTATCCGCACTTCATGCGCCTGCTCTGCCGGCGACTGCGCCTGTCCTTTTCCATGCTGGAGGACAGCGCGTTATTGCCCTTGCCGTCACGGCTGGCCAAACGGTTGCTGACGCACGCGCATGCCTATGGCGAGACCCGCAGTGAAGAAGCACGGCCGTCGATCCAGCTCTCCCAGGAAGCACTGGGATTGATGCTCAACAGTTCGCGCCAGAGCATCAACAGGTTGCTCAAGCGCCTGGAGCAGGCCGGTTGGCTGCAAATCAATTATGGTGAGATCGTCATTCTCGATGAGCCAGCGCTGACCCGTCTGGCCGTTGGCAGCGCCACGCTGGAAGAGGCTGAATAGCGCCTGTCAGGCGCTTTTCAGTTGCTTGATGAACGCATCCAGCCAGGGCAAGGCATCGGTTTCCGGTGTGACGGTCTCGCTGGCATCCAGCTCCAGCATCGCGATCGCTTCGCGGCCCTGCAATTCCTGCAACAATTCCCTGACCTGCTGACCACCCTGACAGAACGTATCGCCATAACCCGCGTCGCCCAGCGCAATCACACCGAAGGGAACGCCGGTCAGCAGCGGAAAGCGATCCTGCATCTCCAGATAAAAAGGCATCAGGGTCTCTGGGACTTCGCCCATGCCAGTCGTCGAGCATACCACCAGCAGGGCATCCACCGACGCGCCCAGCAGCGCATCGACCGTTGGCTGCTTGATGCGGGTAACCTGCAGCCCGGCCGCCTCACAGTGCGTGGCCGCTTCGTCGGCAACCAGATCAGCCGTGCCGAAAACCGAACCGCTTATTATCCCCAGATGCATTGTTCCCCCTGCCATTGTTTGGAAAACGCGCATTATGCCGTAAATACTATGCTCGGTCGCACCGGCCCTCTGCGGCACAAGGCATGTTAATATCCCCGGCCGAGCGTAACGACCGTTACACCAGCAACGTAAGCGATGCACCGCAGGGAGAAAGGCGATGAGCAACAGGCCGACTGTTGTCATTACAGGGGGCGCCCAACGGGTAGGTCTGCATTGCGCGCGGCGTCTGGTTGACGACGGTTACGATGTCATTATCACCTGTCGCCAACTGCGCCCCGAATGGGCAACAGCGCCGCTGCAGGGTATTGACGTGATCCAGGCCGACTTCTCCACGCGCGCCGGCATTCAGGCTCTGATCGGTGAGCTGACGGACCGTCAGCTTCGGCTGCGGGCCTTGATTCACAATGCCTCGCTATGGCTCGACGACGGCGAGCCCGATGCTTTCGAGCAGATGTTCATGGTGCACATGCAGGCGCCTTATATGCTCAATGAAGCCTGCGCCGATCTGTTCGATCCCGGCAAGGCTGCCGATATCATCCACATTACCGATGATGTCGTGCGCCGCGGCAGCGCCAAGCACACCGGTTACTGCGCCAGCAAGGCAGGGCTCGAATCCTTGACGCTATCCTTCGCTGCGCGCCTGGCTCCGAATATCAAGGTCAATTCGATCGCCCCAGCGCTGATCATGTTCAACCAGCGGGACGATGCCAACTACCGCGCCAAAGCGCTGAGCAAGTCCGCTCTGGGTATCGAGCCCGGCCCCGACGTGGTGTATCAGTCCATCCGCTATCTGATGGATTCACCCTATACAACTGGTACCTGCCTGCAGCTCAATGGCGGCAGGCACCTCAAATGATTGCATGAGAGCACCCCGATGAGCCTGGAAAAACTGACCCAGAATTACCACGAAATCCTCACCAACCTCGGTGAAGACCCCCTGCGCGGCGGACTGCAAGGCACGCCCCAGCGTGCAGCCAAGGCAATGCAGTTTCTCTGCCGTGGCTATGAGCAGTCGCTGGAGGAAATCGTCAACGGCGCCTTGTTCGAGTCCGACAATGACGAGATGGTCATCGTCAAGGACATCGAGCTGTACTCGATGTGCGAGCATCATATGCTGCCCTTCATCGGCAAGGCGCACGTCGCCTACATGCCCACCGGCAAGGTCATCGGCCTTTCCAAGGTAGCGCGTATCGTCGACATGTATGCGCGCCGGCTGCAGATCCAGGAAAACCTCACCCGGGAAATCGCCGACGCCATGCAGAGTGTCACCCATGCCGCCGGCGTGGCAGTGGTGATCGAAGCCAAGCACATGTGCATGATGATGCGCGGCGTGGAGAAGCAGAATTCCTCGATGCATACGTCCGTCATGCTCGGGTCGTTCCGCACGTCCGGCTCGACCCGGCAGGAATTCCTGCAACTGATCGCAAGGTAGGATTATGCATACGCTGACTCCCGGATTGGCACGCATCCGTATCAAGGACCTGCGCTTGCGCACCTTTATCGGCATCAACGACGACGAGGTGCGCAACCGGCAGGACGTGGTGATCAACGTCACCATCCTCTACCCGGCCATGGGCGCGGTGCAGGTCAACGAGATTGACCATGCGCTGAACTACCGCACCGTCACCAAAGCGCTGATCAGCCACGTCGAAGAAAACCGCTTCGCCCTGCTGGAACGACTGACCCAGGAGCTGCTGGACATAGTCATGCGGTACCCGCAGGTACGGTATGCCGAGGTAGAGGTGGACAAGCCGCATGCGCTACGCTTTGCCGAGTCGGTTTCCATCACTCTCAGTGCCGGCAGGGAATAAACAGCCAGGATGGCGCAGGCGCTGAATCAGCTCCTGAACACGAAGCGCTGGCAAGCGATTGCTGGCCGGTTCTTCCCTCAGTATTATCCGAGCAAGCACGCCCTGACCCATCCGGAGTAGAACCATGACGAAGCAAGAGCGCCTCGAAGTAGAAGCCGCAGCCTTCCGTAATCTGGTGAGCCATCTGAACAGCCGCAAGGATGTACAGAATATCGATCTGATGAACCTGGCCGGGTTCTGCCGCAACTGCCTGGCCAAGTGGTACAAGAACGCCGCAGACGACATGGATATTGCCGTCACTCCGGACGAAGCCCGCGTAGCCATCTACGGTATGCCCTATGCGGAGTGGAAAGCCAAATATCAGAAGGACGCCACGCCTGCCCAGCAGGCCGCATTCGACCAGTCAAAGCAGGATAAGGCATGACTCCAGCAGGTTTTCTGGCGCAGCTCGGTACGCCGCAACATCAGTTTGTCGATACCCTCGCATTCATCGATGAGCATTACGAATACCAACCCAGCGCATTCGATAACGGGTCTGTGCATAACAGCGCCGAGCAGAATCAGGGCTCCTGCAAGGTGTTGGCGATGGCACTGGATCTGGGCCTGACGGACGAGCAGGCCCTGCAGTGCTTCGCCGAACATTATCGATCCGTACTGGCCGACCCCGACGGTGACAGCCATGCCAATATTCGCGCCTTGATGCAACAGGGTCTCGCCGGCGTGTCCTTCGAGCGCCAGCCATTGAGCCGGCGTTGAACGTAACCGTAACCGGAGCCCGCATGGCGGCCAAGCAGTTGATACCTGCCGGAGATTTTCCGGCGCCCGGCCTGATTCGTCGCCTTGCCAGCGCCTTCTATGATTTTCTGCTGAGCCTGGCGATGATCATGGTGCTGACGCTGGCCTATCAGCAAGGGATACTGCGCCAGATATACGGTGCGCAGACCCTGCAGGGCATGTCTGAATCCGGCGCGCTCGATCAGGACCCGATCCTCAGCCTGATCATGCTGCTGAGTCTGCTGGCCTTCTTTGGCCTGTTCTGGACGCTGAGTGGCCAGACCCTCGGCATGCAGGTATGGCGATTGCGCGTGCAACAGCCAGGCGGGCTTGCGATTACCTGGAAGCAGGCGGTGATCCGCTTTCTGGTCGCCATTCCAGCCTGGCTGTGCGGCGGCCTGGGTGTGTTGTGGGCACTCTGGGATCGTGAGGGACGCACCTGGCAGGATATCGCCTCAGGCACTCGCGTCGTACTGCTGCCCAAGCCCGTAAAAAAACCCTGAAGCTATGCGTTGCCCGCCTCTCCAGGAGCGGCAACCGCTCACTTTGCTGCCGATAACGCATCCAGCACCTGGCGCATGGCGCGCCAATGCGTACCCTCCCAGAACACCCGTTCGCACTGGTCGCAGGTAAAGAAGAGTTCGTGGCGCGCCTGCACACGGGCAGGTACCCGTTCGCGTACCTGCTGTTTTGGAATTCCGCGCAGCGGCAGGTTGCAATCCATGCACAACCTGAAAGGCTGCGCTGCAGCTGCCAGATCGAACCGTTCATACAGCTCCCGCAACTGGGCTGCCGGCTTGAGCGTATGAACAAAGCAGCCATGGACGACTGCCTGTCGCTTGAGCAGCTCGCGATCACGGGTCAGCACGATGCGCTGCTCGGCCTGGGCCAACTCAACGATTGCTGCATCGGCGTAGTGATTGTCATACAGCGTGTCGAACCCGGCCATACGCAGCAGCCGGGCCAGTGCGCCAAGATGCGAGTCGGCCACAAACCGCGGTGGACCGGGTGGGCGAGGCGCAGTGGCACTGATGGCAGAGACATCCAGTGACTCGAACTTGGGGTACAGGGCTATTCGGTCGCCCTCGGCGATTAACCGGTCGAGCCCCGCTGGCGTATCGTTGGCAATCACCAGGGCAACTTCGGTATGTGGCACACCCAGCGCTTCAATCATGTGCTTGACGGTCGATCGCTCGGCGCAGCTGATATCGAATGCGCGCCCCCGCCGGTCACCCGGCAGAAAGCGGTCCAATTGGGCATAGAAGCGAAAGGTTGCACAGGTCATGGATCTACTATGGCAGCGTCAATTCACGCCTGCTTGCCCATCCGACGACTGCCGGTAGAGACTCAGCAGTCCAGCCAGTAGCGATACGCGGCATTGGGGCGCTACAGTGGCGCCAGCAACACTCATCTGCAGCACGTCATCTGATGTCGGCGAACCGAGCATTTGCGTTCGGAGCCGCTGCTGGAACGGGAGCCCCGCTTGGACCTGTTATTCCTCGGCACCTCATCCGGTACGCCAACCCGCTCACGTAATGTCAGTGGATTGGCGCTGACCGAAACCACCGGCAAGGGCTGGTACCTGATCGACTGCGGCGAGGCCACACAGCATCAGCTGCTGCGCACCCCGCTTTCTCTGCATGCCCTGCGCGGCATATTCATCACCCATGTGCATGGTGATCATTGCTTCGGCCTGCCAGGCTTGCTGGCCAGCGCCGGCATGTCGGGCCGGACCCGGCCGCTGGATATCATTGCCCCGGCAGGCATCAGCGAATGGATCGACGCCAGCCTGCGCTTCAGCCATAGCTACCTGTCCTTCGAACTGGTCTTCCATGCGAGCGAATCCCTGGGTGAATGGCGCAACAACACTCTGCGCGCCGAATCCATTGCCCTCTCCCATCGCGTGCCCAGCTACGGCTATCGCTTCACCGAAGCCAGGCCGGACCCGCAGCTCAATATCGACAAGCTCGATGCCCAGGGCATTCCGCGCGGTCCGCTATGGGGTCAGCTGGCGCGCGGTTTTGATGTTGAATATGAGGGCCGCACGCTCTACAGCGATGAGTATCTGATCTTCAACCGCACGCCCCGGCGCATCGTGGTGGGTGGCGACAACGACAAGCCCGAGCTATTGGCGCAGGCCTGCGAAGGCGCGCAAGTATTGGTGCATGAATCCACCTACACCCAGGCCATTGCCGAAAACGACCGTGCCAATTTCGGTCACAGCACCGCCGCCGCCGTGGCCGCCTTTGCCCAGCAAACCGGCATACCGCATCTGGTGCTGACGCATTTCAGCGCCCGCTATCAGGCCCACCCCGAACGCAGCCCATCCATTGACGACATTCGCAACGAGGCCGCCGCCACCTATTCGGGCAGTTTGTTTCTGGCAGAGGATTTTGCGCGGTATCGGTTGACCACAGATGGGAGGCTGGGGTTGGTGGAGAGGTGATGGTTCAGGTTGGAGGCTGGTTTTCGTAGGAGGTGCGCCCTCGCGGCGACGCTGTCCGCAGGACAGCAGGTCTGGTTTTCGAGCGAGCGCTACCCTTAACGCGGTTGATCAGTGAAAATAGCGCCTCATCGCGCCCTACGGCCTTTCCTCCACTCCAGATATAAGCAGCCCATGTCCGACGCCATCGCCACTGCCGATACCGTGCAAGCACCAGCCAATTCCCGTTCGCGGGTGCTGTTCGCCAGCTTGATCGGCACAACCATCGAATTCTATGACTTTTACGTGTACGCAACGGCTGCCGTTCTGGTCTTTCCGCATCTGTTTTTCCCATCAGGCAACGAGACGGCTGCACTGCTGGCGTCCTTCGCCATCTTTGGCGCCGCGATGATTGCACGTCCGCTTGGTGCGGTGTTCTTCGGGCACCTGGGTGACAAGGTCGGACGCAAAACCACGCTCATCTATGCCCTGCTGACCATGGGCATCGCCACCTTTCTGATCGGGCTGCTGCCGACCTACCACAGCATTGGCTGGCTTGCGCCGCTGGCGCTGGTCATCCTCCGTCTGGCGCAGGGTTTTGCCATTGGTGGCGAGTGGTCCGGCGCGGCGCTGGTCGCCACGGAAAACGCACCGGCGGGCAAACGCGCGTTGTTCGGTACTTTCCCGCAACTGGGCGCGCCCCTGGGCTTCATCATCGCTAACGGGCTGTTCCTGATCGTTGCAGCGATGCTGCCATCAGATGATCCATCGCGCCCATCCGAAGCTTTCCTCGATTGGGGCTGGCGGATTCCGTTCCTGTTTTCCGCGGTCATGGTGATCATCGGCTTGTGGATTCGCCTCAACCTGGTGGAAAGCACCACGTTTGCCAAGACGGTCTCCGCGGGCAAAGTCGTCAAGCTGCCACTCGGCGAAGTAGTCCGTAAAAACTGGCGCGAACTGGTTCTCGGCACCTTCTACATGCTCGCCACCTACGTACTCTTCTATCTGATGACGACCTTCTCCCTGAGCTATGGCCGCGCGCCGATTGACCCTGCACCCGGCCAGCTCTCCGGTCTTGGCTACAGCTATAACAACTTTGTGTTGATGCTGATCTTCGGCGTTGTGTTTTTCGGCATCTTCACCCTGCTGTCTGGCGTGTTGGCGGACCGTTGGGGCAGACGCAAGACGCTGATCTGCGTGACCCTGGCGATCATTCTGTTTGCTTTGCTATGGGTGCCGCTGCTGTCGATGGGCTTTGTCGGCGTGATGCTCTGGCTGGTACTGGGGTTCAGTCTGATGGGAATGACCTTCGGCCCGATGGGCGCCCTGCTTCCGGAGCTGTTTCCGACCAACGTGCGCTACACCGGTTCTGGCATTTCCTACAACGTATCGTCCATTCTCGGCGCCGCTGTCGCACCCTTCATCGCCGTGTGGCTATGGAGTGTGGGTGATGGCAGTCCGTTCCTGGTCGGGGTTTACCTCGCATCGATGGCCGCAATCACCCTGCTCGCACTGGTGATTGGCAAGGAAACCAGGAACATGGATATAAACAGGTAACAGTTGACCGTGGCCTGACGCCTGAACGCAGGCCTTGCCAGTGGCGCTTGTGCCCGTGCACAGCTATGGTTTATCGGTGCCTTCGCTCGTTCAGGTTGGCGAGTAAGCCAACCCGGATCGATAAGGAGAAAGTGACATGAACACATCAGTTAAAGCATTGCTGTTAGGGACTTGCCTGAGCTTGGCCGCTGCGACGGCGAGTGCATTGGAAGTGGGCGACATGGCGCCCGACTTCGAGCTGCCGGGAGCGGATGGCGAAACGTATCGCCTGGCCGACTATCGTGGCGAGCAAGCGGTGGTGCTGGCCTGGTTTCCGCGGGCCTTCACGTCCGGCTGCACCATCGAATGCAAATCCCTGGCAGAAAACGGCCATCTGATTCGCGAATACGACGTTACCTACTTCATGGCCAGTGTCGACCCCCTGGCAAAGAACAAGGAGTTTGCCGCAGAGACCGGTGCCGATTTTCCGTTGTTGAGTGACGAGGACAAATCAGTCGCCAAGGCGTATGACGTGCTGCACATGCTCGGCTATGCAAAACGGCATACCTTCTACATCGACCAGGATGGTCGGATTCTGAAGATCGATACCGACGTTGAGCCCGCCACCTCAGCCGAGGATATGGCGGCTACGCTGGGCGAGCTTGGCGTCGCGCGCCGGGATAGCAAGACCACTGCCAGCGCCCCCTAATTCAATCGTTCAGCAGCATGTACCCGATCCCCCTTGGGGTCGGGTAGCCGCTGGAGATCCGTGGATAAACATCTGAAAATCAAAATCTCAGTGATTCATTGCGCTCAGGTTGGAGCCGTCGCGGTTTACCGCTTCGCCTACCGCAAAACCATCGGCTGAAGAGGTTCGCACGCGGTTCAGGCTACCGTCCTCGGCCTGAATGACATAGAGCGTCTGGTCGAGCCCGGCGGCCTGCTGAGCCCCTTTGCCACCGAAGTAACCCAGGCCGCCACCCACCAGAGCGCCGATCGGACCGCCCACCGCGCCGCCGACCATAAAGCCGGTGAGCCCGCCGAATCCACCGCCCACCATACGATCTTCCTTCGCCTCTACTACCTGATCCGCCTGAACCAGGCTGCTCGATAACAACAGGATAGCGGCGACTGACACCATTGATTTTTTCATGAACAACTCTGAATGATTAATGTACGGAGTTACAGTCATTAACCGTGCCAATCCTAAATTTGATATGAATCAATTAATTAGATTGCAGAGGGTCATAGCGACCCCATCAAGACGGGTTCAATAAACCCAGCCATACGGTATTAACCACCACAAAAAAGGGCTGGCCGCGAAACGGCCAGCCCCTTTGGCATAAACCCAGGATTCAGATCACTCGATGCCCTTCTTTTGCACCTTCCATTCGCTGCTGGTGCAGAGCGTGCAATCCGGACCATAGAAGGTGCTTTCGGCATTCTTGTCGCCCATCAGCTGGTAGCGATACCAGGCGGTGGATGGCCCACGGAAACCGCCGCCGTTGAAGGCCGGCACAAAGTGGCTGGCGCCCTGCAACTCACCCCAGAACACCGGAACGTTGGCATTGCTGAATACCGGACGGCCGTTGGCTTCGGAACCCGCGAGGGTGTCAGCGCTGCCGGTCATCAGAAACATAGGACCGTTCTGGTTGGACTGCGACGCTCTGCGGTGCCCCAGACCCAGAACGAACGGCTGGAACGGTGCGGTCGCGGTAACGCGGCTGTCCTGACCGGCCATGATCGAGCCCCCTCCCCCCTGGGAGTGACCGGATGAACCGACAGCGTCCAGGTTCAGCTTGCCGGCATAGGGGCCGGAGCCGCGGCCGTTCTGCTCAACCAGATAATCCAGACAGGCGATCATTTCCTGGCCGGAGCCGGCGTTGGTGGTATTGGCTGCGGCGACCACGAAACCATGGCTGGCCCAGTGATTAAGCAGCGCGGAATAACCGCTTGGAGCGGTGCCCGTACCGTTACCCCAGAGGATGATCGGGTGTTTCAGATCATTCTCGCCCAGGGTACGTGGACGGTAGACAGTGCAAGAAGGTCCTTCAGACGCGCTGGTGGTCGCGAACGAGCCGGACGCTGCAAAGTTGCCCACTGACGGAAAGCCGGATTCGACGGGTTGATCACCGCCTGGGTTGCTTCCGTTCCCGGGATTGCCTGGGTTGAACGCGTAGGCGCCAGCGGCCAATACGAGACCGAGTGTCAGGGTGCTGAGTTTCAATAGGGGTGAGTGCATTGTCGTCTCTGTGTTGGGGTTTCTGAATTGAGCTCAATGGTCAGAACCAACAACAGCGCTCATGGCGGGGCAGAAAGTAGCGGATAACAGAGCCGGTTTATCTCACCCGATTGGGTAAATGATAACTGGTCATGCTTTATATCATATTGATATCAAATGAGTTTTTTGGCTGGCCAACCCGGCGCTGCCTGCTATTTGCAGACTGCACCTCACTTAACTTAAAACTCGGAAATTGTCGGCTGGCACAGATTTTCCCGTGGGAGGGCCGACCCGGCGCGATAGCGGATTCTCCTGCCACGAAGAACCCGCCAGCATCACCCCGCCCGACGAATCAGCACCACACCCATCAAGACCAACACAAGGATCGGCGATAACACCGCGATCAGCGGCGAAAAACCAAACACCAGGCTGGATGGCCCGAGCAGATCCTGCACGATGCGGAAGCTGAAACCCACCAGCACCCCGGTGAACACACGCTGACCGAGAGTGACCGACCGCAGCGGGCCGAAAATGAAGGATATCGCCACAAACACCAGCGCCGCAGTGGTCACCGGCTGGAACACCTTCTTCCAGAACGACAGCCAGTAAGCGCTGCTATCGAGCTCCTGTTCGGCCAAATATTGCTGATAGCGCCACAGCCCGCTGATCGGCAGTACGTCCGGATCAAGCAGCACCACCCGCAGCAGCTCATGGGACAGGCCCACATCCCAACGCTGCTGCTCCAGCGTATCGACCTCACTCAACCCCGTGTCCAGGAAACGCGTCAGCTTGACCTCTTCCAGGAGCCAATCCTCCTCGTGCACCGTTGCCCGGGCAGCAAAGCTGGACTCCTGCAATTCGCGGTCTTCATTGAAGCGGTAACGGGTAATGCCATACAGCTGGCCGTCAGGCTGCACGGCATTGATATGGATAAAATCGTTGCCTTCGCGATGCCACAAACCCTTGGACTTGATCGCCTCGCCACTGCCCACCGCAATAGCCCGGCGGCTTTCCGCCAAACTTTCAGTGTAGGGCGCGGCGTATTCGCCGAGCAGCACACCTGCCAGCATCACCACCGCCAGCGGTTTCATCACCGCACCGATGATGCGTGCAACCGATACTCCCGCAGCGCGCATGACGGTCAGCTCGGAGTTGCTGGCCAAGGTACCCAGCCCCACCAGACAGCCAACCAGTACCGCCACTGGCAACAGGTCATACAGCCGACGCGGCAGAGTGAGTACCACGTAGCCAAGCGCCTGGACAGCGCCGTAGCCGCCCTCCAGATCTTCCAGCTCACCGATGTAGGCAAACAGCACATCAAGACCCAGCACAATCAGCGATACCAGCACCACACTCGACAGCACCGAATTGCCGATATATCGATCAAGCCGCCGCATAATTGCGTCTCCTTGGAGTGCTGCGGGCGAACAGTGAGCGATAATTCAGCCCTACGCCGATTGCCAGGAACAGCACATGCACCCACCAGAGTCCGAGTATCGCGGGGACGCGCCCTGATTCCATCCAGCCACGTGCGCTGATCAGCAGCGCCAGATAGGACATGTACAGCAGTACCGCGGGCAGCAGTTTGAGGAAGCGCCCTTGCCGCGGATTGACCCGCGCCAGCGGTACCGCGAAGAAGGCCACAATGGGCACCAGAATCGGTAGAGCGATACGCCATTGCAGCTCGGCGCGCGTACGTAGATCAGGGTCGCCTATCAGCTGCCGAGTGGGGATTGCCTCACGATCGGTGATTTCGGTCACTACCTCGGGCTTGGGCAACAGCACGCCATAGGTCTCGTATTCGATCCGACGAAAATCCGCCTGACCCGGCGTGCCGTCATAGCGGTAGCCATCATTGAGCACCAGATAACGGCTGCCGTCCGGGTTCATCTGCTGTCGACCACCCTCCGCGATCAGCACGCCAATATTGGCATCCTCGCCAGAGCCGGATTTCTCGGCAATAAACACCTCTTGCAGCTCGGTGCGGTCGTCCGACAGACCACCAGCATAGGTCACCCGCTGCGCATCCTTGCCCACCGACTGGAATCGCCCAGCCGCCAGGGTATCGAATTCGGTCATCGCGTCCTGCTCATTGAACAGCTGCTGGGTCTTGACCACGCCTGCCGGCGCTACCCACAGGCTGAGCAAGCCAACCAGCAGCGCCACCAGCAATGCCGGCCCCTGGGTGTAGCCGAGAATCTTGCGGTCACTGATACCGGTGGCGGACAACACCGTCATCTCGCTTTCCAGATGCAGCCGCCCGTACGCCAGCAGAATGGCGAGAAACATGCCCAGCGGCACAATCAGCACCATGAAGCCGGGCAACCGGTAGGCCATGATGACAAACAGCACACCCGGATCCAGTTGTCCGGCCGCAGCCTGCGCAAGATATTTGATGAAACGCCCACTCATGATGATCAGCAACAGCACGCCGCTGACCGCGGTGAGCGTCATAAGGACCTCACGGCTTAAATAACGAAAGACAATCACAGTAACTTCCTTGGCTCCAGGGCTTTATGGGCACACGGGAATAGGCCAGAATGCAGGGAAAGCACACCTGGTTGCAACACACCACCCGCTTGGTCTCAGGCGGGTAAGGGCCTGCATTATCAGTCAAACAACACGATTTGTCTTGAGGAGCACCATGGAGTTCAACGTCAAGCACGGCACACTTGAAACAATAAAAACCGGTTGCGTCGTAGTAGCCATCAATGAGTCGGGCAAACTGGCCGGCGCGGCGGCGGAACTCGACCGGGCCTGCGGCGGCCAGATCAGCCTGGCGGTCAAGCACGGCGACATCAGTGGCAAGGCCGGCCAGACCTTGATGCTGTTCGGTCTCCCCGGTATCTCGGCCCAGCGCGTGCTGCTGGCAGGCTACGGTAAAGAAGACGAACTGAACGACCGCAGCTACCGCAAACTGGTACAAAAAGTCATGGCCGTGCTCAAGGACGGCGGCGCTACCGATGCCCTGTTTACCTTCGCTGCCCTGCCGGTCAAGCAGCGCGACCTCTACAGCCGCACCCGCCTGCTGGTCGAAACCGCGCGCGAGAGCCTGTATCAGTTCGACCAGTTCAAGAGCAAGAAGGCCACCAAGCCGCGCCTGAAGAAAGTCCTGATGTGGTCTGCGGACAAATCCGATGGCGATGCACTGAGCCGCGGCGTTGCCCATGGCCAGGCCATCAGCGACGGTACCGACCTGACCCGTACCCTGGGCAACCTGCCCGGCAACGTATGTACCCCGACCTTCCTGGCAAAAGAAGCCAAGGTCCTGGGCAAGCAACACCCCGAGCTCGATATCGAAATTCTCGACGAGAAGGACATGAAAGCGCTGGGCATGGGCTCGCTGCTGTCAGTCAGTGCCGGCAGCGCAGAACCCGCCAAGCTGATTCGCTTCAGCTACCAGGGCGGCAAGCCGAAGGACCAGCCCCACGTACTGGTCGGCAAGGGCATCACCTTCGATACCGGCGGCATCAGCCTCAAGCCCGGCAGCGGCATGGACGAGATGAAATACGACATGTGTGGCGCGGCCACGGTGTTTGGCGTGCTCAAGGCCGCTGTCAGCATGCGTCTGCCGATCAATATCGTCGGCCTGATTGCCGCCGCAGAGAACATGCCCAGTGGCACGGCTACCAAGCCCGGCGACATCGTCACCAGCATGTCCGGCCAGACCATCGAAGTGCTCAACACCGACGCCGAAGGCCGCTTGGTACTGTGCGATGCGCTGACCTACGCCGAACGCTTCAAACCCGCCAGCGTGGTGGACATCGCTACCCTGACCGGTGCCTGTATTGTCGCTCTTGGCAGCCACACCACCGGCTTGCTGGGCAATAACGACGAGCTGATCGGCAAATTGCTCGACGCCGGCAAGCAGTCCGACGATCGCGCCTGGCAACTGCCGCTGTTTGATGAATATCAGGAGCAGCTCGACAGCCCCTTCGCCGATATCGCCAACATCGGCGGGCCCAAGGCTGGCACCATCACCGCCGCCTGCTTCCTGTCGCGCTTCACCAAGGCCTACCCCTGGGCGCACCTGGACATCGCCGGCACGGCCTGGATCAGCGGCGGCAAGGAAAAAGGCGCAACCGGACGGCCGGTACCGTTATTGACCCAGTATCTGCTGAATCAGGCGCAGGTCTAAAAGCTGGAAGGCACATTGTTGATCACCGGACGGCGAGGACTATGACCCGTATCGATTTTTATCTCCTGTCCAGCGACCAACCTGGCGCACGCCTGGATTACGCCTGTCGGTTGGCCCACAAGGCGTGGGGCAAGGGGCACAAGGTGTATCTGCATTGCGCCAGCGAGGAGCAGGCCGCAGAGCTGGATAACCTGCTCTGGTCGTTCCGCGCCGACAGCTTTGTGCCCCACGGACTGCACAGTGACCATCCAGATGAGCCCGTGGTCTGCGGCAGCGGAGACGATCCCTCGCCGCACCACGATCTGCTGATCAATGTCACCGATGCCACACCGCAGTTTTTCAGCCGTTTCAGCCGTCTGGCCGAGATAATCGTCGAGCATGATAGCGTTCGCGTTCCCGCCCGGGACCGCTTTCGCTTCTACCGCGAACGGGGCTATCCTTTAAATTCACACTCAATCCGCGTGGCACCATGACCATGACGCACGATTCCGATGAACCCTCACGCCTGCTGAAGGACCTCGAGTCCATCCGTACGCTGCTGGATGAGCACCCGGAAGTGCATTCCGAGGAGGAGCTCGACCTTTCGGAACTCGACATACCGCTGCTGCAGGATGTATTTATCGAGCCTGGGCCTGAGTCCGCAGAGCCAGCAGAGCCACCCCAAGCACCGACCGAACCCGAGTCGCCGCCCTATCAGCTGACACCGATCGCCGCCGAGCAGTCGGCCAACCCCTTCCTGCCCTACGATTCGCTTGCGCGCCTGGCTCAGGAACGCATCCATCTCGACAAGCTGATGGCCGAGTACCTGCCGCAGCCGGAAGCCACTGAAGAACCGCCTACCGGCGCCAAGGAATTTCGACTGGAGGAACGGTTGCGCTCGGAAGTGCAGATGGTGTTGCAGGATGTAATTGACGACATGATCCCTGCCATCGAAGCCGAACTGCGCAACCGGCTGCGCGGCAAGGTCGAAGAGATCGTGCGCGAACAGTTGAAGTAAAGAACACCCCAGGCAGGCCGCTGACGCGGGGCCTTCTGTGCAGACTGCGTGGTCAGTCGTCCCGTTCGTTCAAGAAGCTCAACCATCTGTCTGCAGCCGCTCTGGCCTCTTCGCTGAACGCCGCTATCTCATCGTCAGTCAAAAGCTTTTCCCCATACATCAACTGCAGCCTGGATATGGCATTTGAACGCGTCAAGGCCAATCAGTGCTCGATACACTCCTTAGCCGAGCTTCGGCGGCAAGCCCTCCACGAAAATCATGCTCGCGCTTGCCGCACGCTGACGCATCGGAATCGTCTCCGCGTACTCCGGCGAGGCGTACCATTTCTTCGCCTGCGCGATCGAATCGAACGCGATGATCACCACTGTTTGCGGACGGAGTATGCCTTCCATGACTTCAAGTTTATCCCCCGAGGCCAACAGTCGCCCGCCGTGCGGCTCGATCGTTGGGAACGCTACGGCCTGATATTCCGCAAAGGCCTCGGCGTCGGTGACGTCGAGGTAGGTGATTACATAGGCTGTCATGGAGCTTTCCTGTCTAGGCCAAGAACGAAGGGATTGTGATCGTCGAGGCCGGATGAGGGCACCAACGGCTGAAGAGGCCGAGCACCCTAGGCGGCTTTCGCTCACTCTCCAGCTCATTTACACCATAGTCGGAGCAGCGACGGTGAATCAATTATCTGGGATCAGCCAGCGTGCCAGGCCCCATTTGGTCCGAACTCAAAGTGATACTGCCTAATCCTAACCTTCCCCCGCCGCAAACGCCTCCGCGATAGTCTGCGGCGCCGTGGGGCGTGAATACATGGTCTTCAGGTAGGCGCTCAGCCTTGGTGCGCTTTCGAGCATCTTCTCTTCGTTGGCCCAGTCCAGTGTGTAGGCGGCATTGAAGTCGGCCACGGTCAGGCGGTCGGCGACGATAAATTCCCGCTGCGCCATGTGGCGCTCCAGTACTGCCACCATTTCCAGGCACTCCTCCCGCGCTTTTTCCACGTCGCCAGGAGAACGCCGCTCTTCCGGATAGATAAAGGTCTGACGGGCGATGCGCCACAGCGGCTGCTCGATTTCCGTCACCAGGAAGAAAATCCATCGATACATCTGGGCTCTGTCTTCCAGCGTCTGCGGAATGAACCCGGCCTCTGGATATTTTTCCGCCAGATAAAGCTGTATGGCAGACGACTCAGTCAACACCAGACTGCCGTCAACCAGTACGGGGACCTTGGCGGCAGGGTTGAGCGCCAGAAAGTCCGGCTGTAAATGCTCACCTTTCATCAGGTCAATCGGGTGCGACTCGTATTCCAGACCCAGCTCATTAAGCAACCAGGTAACGCGTAGCAGGCGGGTTGGGGGTGTGCCGTATAGTTTGATCATTTCAGGCTCCTGTCGATTTGCGGAACGTTGTTTCTTTTCCTGATCTGGTCGAACCCGGGACCGTGAAATCGACACACCCTCCGAAACTCTAGAACCGATCCGCGCGAAATGGCGTCATGTCGATTGGCGTTTGTTCGCCATCCATCATCTGCGCCAGCAGCTCTCCGGTCGCCGGTCCCAGGGTAAAGCCCTGGTGTCCATGCCCGAAGGCCAGCCATAGCCCGGGTTTGTCCGGGGCCGGACCGATCACCGGCTTCATGTCCGGCATGCAGGGCCGTGCGCCCTTCCAGGGCTCGGCGTCGCGTCTTTTGCCGAGCGGGAACAATTCACGCGCGGCGCGTTCAGCGGCCGCGAGCTGCCGGTACTGGGGCGGTGAATCCAGATCCGCCAGCTCGGCCCCTGTCGTCAGGCGAATCCCGGCGCGCATCGGCTCGAGCAGAAAACCTTTCTCGGCATCCATTACCCAGTGGTTGAGGCTGGCGCCCTGCTCCGTCGAGTAATGCATGTGGTAGCCGCGTTTAACGAACAACGGCACATCAATACCGATATCCGAGAGCACCTTGCCTGACCAAGGCCCCATGGCGATCACCACCTGCTCTGCCTCGATCGGCCCTTCGCTGGTCACCACCTGCCAATCAGCGCCCTCATGACGGATTTCCTCGACACTGGCCTGTACCAGGCGACCGCCCTGCTGTTCAAAATGTCGGGCATAGGCCTGCACCAGCGCACCCGGATCCGAGACCATCCACGGCTGGGTCCAGTGAATGGCGCCCACCAGCCCCTTGCCCAGATGCGGCTCCATGGCATACAGCCCGGCGGCGTCGAGCACGTCAAACTCCACGCCGAAACGCCCCTGATCAATACGCGCTTTTTCCAGCCGCTCATCCAGCGCCTTCTGGGTGCGATACAACTCCAGCCAGCCGCCCTTGCGTACCAGTTCGCCCGCACCGGCCGCCTCGATCATCGGCGCGTGCGCGTCCTGGCACCGCATGATCAGCGATGCCCATTCCTTGACGATGCGCTCGTAACGCGCCCCGCCCGAGTTGATCCAGTATTGGAACAGCGGGCCGGCTGCGTGCAGCATGCCGAAGGGCCGATAGCGAATATCCACCTCGTGGTTGGGCAAAACCCGCAACAGCGTACTGAAGTCACGTGGAAACGCATAAGGCCGCACGGCCTCGCGCTGGATGATACCGGCGTTACCAAAAGAGGTTTCACGACCCGGCTCACGACGATCGACCAGCGTCACGCTATGACCGCGACGCACCAGATGCCAGGCCACGGAAACGCCGATCATACCGGCGCCAAGAACGATGATGTTGCGAGACATAGGTTTCTCTCTGTCGTGTAGGGAAGCCATCAACAGGACTATCATGCGAGAGAGTCTAGCAAGCCTTCGCTGCCAGGGGGCATCATCGGATACCGCCCCATTGAGCCGCCTTCAATGGTGACCTAACATGAATCCAATGACACAACGGGAGTTACTGTGCCTTATTCCTGGGCGGATCGCTTTCTGTCACGACGCATGCTGTTCTGGTCGTTGCTGTATGTCGCTCTATGGGGGCTGCTTGCGGGCGGCAAGGGTTGGTATATAGGCATACCCTGTGCATTGGCCGCAGCCATGCTGGCCTGCTGGCTCGGCAACCCAGTCTGGACTTTCCGCCCGCGGGCGGTACCGGGTTTCCTGCTGTTTTTTCTCCGGGCGCTGGTGGCCGGCGGCTGGGATGTCGCTCGCCGGGCAGTGCAACCGCGCATGCCATTGGACCCCGCCTGGGTCAGTTATCCACTCACAGCGCGCGACCCGCGCTCCCGCCTGCTGCTCGCCGCGGCGGTCAGCCTGCTGCCGGGTACGCTGGCCGGCGCCATTGAAGCAGATCATCTGGCACTGCATGTACTCGACCATACGCAGCCCTGGCTAGAGAGCGTGGCTCGCCTTGAGCAACAATTGATGCACGTGCTCGGCGAGGGCCCAGCATGACGCTACTGGCGGTCATCCTGTTACTGAGCATCCTCGCCGGTCTGTGGCGGGTCCTCCACGGACCGACCCGCGCCGATCGTCTGCTGGCCATCCAGTTATTCGGCACCGCCGGTGCCGCGCTGCTCATGCTGATGGCCCACTCCCAGGCCCAGCCGGCACTGCTCGATGCGGCGCTGGTGTTGGCATTGCTGGCAGCGGTGGTGACCGCCGCCCTGGTGCAGCTGCTGCGGAGGCCGCCGAGTGATGACTGATCTTTTGGCCTGGCTGAGCGGCATAGCGCTGGTGTTCGGCTGCTTCTTCTTCGTCGCCGGCACCCTCGGCTTGCTGCGCTTTCCCGACGTCTACAGTCGGCTGCACGCGGTGACCAAGGCCGACACCCTGGGCCTCGGCCTCGTGGTGCTCGGTCTCAGTCTGCGTGCCGAGAGCTGGCATGCGATCGCCATCATGTTTGCGGTCTGGCTGTTGGTGATGGCCTCGAGCACCACCGCCTGCCAACTGCTGGCGCGCTACCAGCGCGAGCAGGATCGGAACCCCGAACAGGAGGACGATGATGCTCTCCCTTGAGCTGCTGTTCGACATTACGTTGAGCGTACTGCTGCTGATTCTCGCCGGCACCGCTCTGCACGTGCGTCACCTGTATACCGGCATAGTTCTGTTCGTCGCCTTCGGGCTGCTGCTGGCAATCACCTGGGCCCGGCTCGGTGCGCCGGATCTGGCGCTGGCCGAGGCGGCGATTGGCGCCGGCCTGACCGGCGTCCTGCTGCTGGCCGCCCTGGCGCGCATCGGGCCGGAGCCGCCACCGCGCAGACCACCCGCTCGAGCACTGTCTGCGGGAGTGCTTGGCGTGCTGGTGCTGATCCTGTTGATCCGCGCCGTACTGCCCCTGGAGCAGGGACCCCAGCCTCTGCCCGGGCTGGTCAGCGCCCATCTCGATACCAGTGGCGTCAGCCATCCGGTGACGGCGGTGCTACTCAACTTCCGCGCCTGGGACACACTGCTGGAACTGGTGGTTTTGCTGCTGGCTGTGCTCGGCGTGCGCCAGCTGCAACCGGCGGGGTATAAACAGGCGCACGCCTGGACCCTGCTGCGCGCCTGGAGTCGGATTCTCGCGCCGTTGAGCGTGATCATCGCCGGCTACCTGTTATGGCGCGGCAGCCACGCGCCCGGCGGAGCCTTTCAGGCTGGCGCGCTGCTGGCTGCTGGAATAGTGCTGCTGCGTCTTGCCGGGCTGCTGCCGGTATTGCGCTGGGATGACTGGCCGATGCGCGCGCTGGTGCTGATGGGCATCGTGGTGTTTCTCGGAATCGCCGCGGCGGGCGCCTGGCTCGGCAGTGGCTGGCTGAACTATCCGCCGCAGTGGTCCGGCAACCTGATCCTCTTGATTGAGGTCGCCGCCACCCTGTCGATTGCCGCCAGTCTGAGCCTGCTGGTCATCGGTGAGCGCGAGGAGCTGGGCACATGAGCAGCACGCTGATCTTTCTCTGTGCAGGCAGCGTCCTCTGGTTGATGGGGTTGCACGGGCTGGCACGCCTGCACCACCCCATACGCCGCATCATGGCGATCAACATCATGGGCAGTGGCACCTTCATGGTCATGATCGCGCTTGCCAACCGCGGCGAACACAGCGACCCGGTATTACATGCGCTGGTAGTGACCGGACTGGTGGTGGCAGTCAGTGCCACCGCCTTCGCGCTGCGTCTGGCGGTGGCAATCAGTGCGCACAAGTCGGGTAAGCAGCAGGCGCCGGAGCCAAACGAATGACCCTGGCGTTGGCAAGTCTGCTGATCCCGCTGGCCACGGCGTTACTCTTGCTTTTCCTGCGCTCGCGAGCCGGCGCCTGGGTGATCATCGCCAGCCTGCTCAGCCTGATTGTCGCCGGTCTGGCGCTGGCCGAGGTGGTCGCACACGGTACCCAGACCCTGGCCATCGGCGGCTGGGACACGCCGCTGGGCATTCGGTTTGAACTGAACCTGCTGAGCGCCCTGCTGTTGACCTTCACCGCACTGGTTCATCTGCTGGTGGCGGTATATGCCGAGCGCAGCCGCCATAGCCAGACCCGCGACACCGATTACTGGCCGCTGTCATGTCTGTTGCACGGCAGCCTCGCCGCGCTGTGGCTGTCCCGCGATCTGTTCAACTGGTACGTCACCCTGGAGCTGCTCGGGCTGGTGGCGGTCGCCATGATCATCATCTCCGGGCCCAAGGCCTACGGGCCGGCGCTGCGTTATCTGCTGCTGTCCCTCGCCGCGTCGCTTTGCTACCTGCTCGGCGTCGCGCTGCTCTACGGCCGGTACGGCGTACTCGACATTGACCTGCTGGCGACCATGATCGACGCCAATCACACAACGCGCCTGGCGCTGCTGTTGATGACTCTCGGACTGATGCTCAAGGCCGCGCTCTGGCCCCTGCATCTATGGCTACCCGCCGCCCATGCGAGTGCGCCAACAGCGGTGAGCGCGCTCCTGTCAGCCCTGGTGGTCAAGGGTCCGCTGTTCATTCTCTGGATGCTGTGGAGCCGGATGGCGCCGGTCGAGGTGGCGCAACCGGCGGGGTTGCTGTTTGCCCTGGCGGGCATCGTCGCGCTGCTGGCTGGCGGCTGGGCGGCGCTGCGTACGCCGTTCCTGAAAACCCTGGTCGCCTATTCCACCGTCGCCCAGCTGGGTTACGCGCTGCTCGCCCTGGGATTGTTATTGCGCTGGCAACAGACCGAGCTGTCCGCGGCGCTGTGGCTGTTCGTGCTGGCCCACGGGCTGGCCAAGGTATCGATGTTCCTCGCCGCCGGGGAAATGCAGGCCACCCTCGGCAGCAAACGGGTCTCCTCGCTCAAGGGCGCCACACAGACCATGCCGATCGCCATGTTCGCCTTCGCCGTGGCCGGTGGCAGCCTGATCGGTCTGCCGCCCAGCGGCGGTTTCGTCGCCAAATGGGTGCTGCTGCAACCGCTGCTGGCGGACCCCGTGCACTGGCCCTGGGCACTGGGCGTACTGCTTGGCACCCTGGCCAGCGCCGCCTATGTCTTTCGGGTAGTTGCCCTGGCCTTCGACAGGGCCGATCCGAATCCGCCCAACTATAACCCCGACGCCTTCGCCCAATGGTTGGCGTTGCTGCCGGCGCTGGTGGTCTGGGGCATGGCGCTGTACAGCGAGCCGCTGATCCTCTGGCTGACGGAGGTGAACCGATGATCACCAGTTGGTCCAGCCTGCTGCCCCTGCTCATCGTGCTCAGCTCGCTGGTGCCCGGCCTGCTGATATTCACCCTGCGTGAGGACCAGAACAGGTTGCGCGTGCTGCTCAACATGACCGGCGTGTTACTCAAGCTGGCGCTGGTCGGGCTGATGCTCTGGGGCGTCGACCGTGGGCTGGAGTTTCGTTTTGCCGTGCCTTTCCTGCCTGGCGGCGGCCTGGTCTTGCAGGGCGATGCGCTGTCTCTGCAATTCGTCAGCCTGTCGTCGGTGCTATGGCTGGCGACCACCATCTATGCCATCGGCTACCTGGAGGACTCGCCGCTGCGCTCGCGCTTCTTCGGGTATTTCAGCCTGTGCGTCAGCGCCACTGTCGGCGTAGCGCTGGCCGGGAATCTGGTGACCTTTCTACTGTTCTACGAATTGCTGACGCTGACTACCTTCCCGCTGGTGGTGCACCGCGGCACCCCGCAAGCATTGCGGGCCGGACGTGTCTATCTGACCTATACCCTGGGCGGCGGCGCCCTGTTATTGATGGGCGTGGCCTTGCTGCACAGCCTGACCGGCAGTCCGGATTTCGTTACCGGCGGCTACCTGCAACCCATGCTGGAAGCACACAGCACCAGCCTGATTGTCGCCTTTGCACTGATGATCGCCGGGCTCGGCGTCAAGGCGGCGTTACTGCCGCTGCATGGCTGGCTACCGCAGGCGATGATCGCGCCCGCACCGGTCAGCGCCTTGTTGCACGCGGTGGCGGTGGTCAAGGCCGGCGCCTTCGGCATCGTGCGGGTGGTATATGACGTCTACGGCGTGGAACCGGTGCAGGCACTGGGGTTGAACGTGCCGCTGCTGGCGCTGACGGCGGCCACCATCATCTACGGATCGCTCAAGGCCCTGCAGCAGCAGGAGCTGAAAAAACGCCTGGCCTACTCCACCATCAGCCAGGTGTCCTACATCACCATGGGGGTCGCGTTGATGGGACCAATTGCCGGTGTCGGTGCCCTGGCGCACCTGGTACATCAGGGCCTGATGAAGGTCACGCTGTTCTATTGCGCAGGCATCTTCGCCGAGACCCTGGGCGTGCACCGGATCCGGGAGATGGACGGCATTGGCCGGCGCATGCCCTTGACTATGGCCGCCTTCACCCTCTGCGCCTTGGGCATGATTGGTGTGCCGCCGACTGCCGGCTTTATCAGCAAGTGGTATCTCGGTCTGGGCGCGCTGGAAGCTGGCTGGGACATCGCACTGCTGGTGCTGGTCATATCCGGTCTGTTGAATGCCGCCTACTTCCTGCCGCTGATCTACCGCGGCTGGTTTGCCCGCCCTCCGGCCGAATGGCCCGAGGAACGCTCGCTTGGCACCGGCCGCCCCGGCCTGGGCGAGACGCACTGGATGCTGCTGGTCCCGGTATTATTCACCGCGCTGCTGGCATTACTCGCCGGCATATTGGCCGGCACCGGCTTCAGCCCGCTGAGCTGGAGTGAGCTGATCATCAACCGCGAGTTCAACCTGTGAGCCCGCTGCTGTGGCTACTGGTGCCAGGCGCGCCGCTCATCGCCGCGCTGCTGGTATGGCGCCAGCCACGCCAGGCCGGCAGCTGGCTCTGGTTAAGCTGCCTGCCGGCTTTGCTGTTCAGCCTCTGGCCGCCGCAGGCACTGGCGATCTCGACCCTCTGGCCGGGGGCCGAATGGGCGCTGGATGATCAGCTCGGCCGCGCCTGGCTCGGCTTCACCGCCCTGCTCTGGGCTTGCTCGACCCGCTTTGCAGTGGGCGATCTGAGGGACGACAACCACCGGCAGCGATTCTGGATCTTTTGGCTGCTGTCGCTGGCCGGCAACCTGCAGCTGGTCATCGCTCAGGATGCAGGCAGCTTCTATGTCGGCTTTACCCTCATGAGTCTGTCTGCCTACGGCCTGGTCGTTCACCTGCGCGGCCCAGCCCCGCGCCAGGCCGGGAGGCTTTACCTGCAACTGGCGGTGCTCGGCGAGATGCTGCTCTATGCCGGCATAATGCTGCGTATTCACGAGGCCGATGGTGCGTTGGATCTGAATGCCTGGCAAAACGCGCCGACCAGCACCCTGACCGCCACGCTATTGCTGGTCGGTTTTGGTCTCAAGGCTGGCTTCTGGCCGCTGCATGTCTGGTTGCCGCTGGCCCACCCGGCCGCGCCCGCCGCAGCCAGTGCAGTGCTCTCAGGGGCAATGCTCAAGGCAGGCATCCTCGGCCTGTGGCGCTTCCTGCCAACTGAGGATCCGCTACTACAAGGCTGGGCTCCCGTTTTGCTGGCGATCGGCGCATTCAGCGCGTTTTACGGCGTGCTGCTCGGATTGCTGCAAACACGAACCAAAACCGTGCTGGCCTATTCATCGGTCAGCCAGATGGGCTATCTGCTGGCCATACTCGCGCTGGCCTGGCAGCAACCGGAATACCGAACCGCGGCGGCCACCTTGCTCGCCATTTACGGCGTGCATCACGGCCTGGCCAAGGGCGCGCTGTTCATGGGCGCCGGACTCAGTGCCCATAACCGGCTAGGACCGGTGCATTGGCTACTGATGGCGGTGCCCGCGCTGGCCCTGGCCGGACTGCCGCTGACCAGCGGCGCGGCGGTCAAGGCGCTGCTCAAGGACGGCGTCGATGCCAGCGCCGTGGCGGATTGGATGCCGCTACTCACCGCCGGTTCGCTCGGCACCACCTTGCTGGTACTGCGTGCCCTGTGGCTGATGCGCGCAAGTCAGCAGCAGAACGAATCGCTACCGCCAGCGCCCGCCGGCCAAATGCTTCCCTGGGCACTGCTCTGCCTGATGCCGATCACCTTGCCGTGGCTATGGCCGCCACTGCGCGGCGCCATGCTCGATAGCCTGCCGCTGTACGCCATCTGGGCGTCGCTATGGCCGGTACTGGCCGCCACCGCCCTCGCCGCTCTGATACTCAAGATCGGCTGGCAGATCCCCCCGACGCTGACCCGCCTACCGAATCCGGCACTGATCGCTTCGCTACGCCTGAAACGCCTGCTGCAACGCCCGCCTCTACCGCCCACCGAACCCCATGTGGACAGCGACCGGTGGCGTCGCTATGAGCGCCAGTGGAATCGCCTGTGGCAACCCGGCACCGTCGCCCTCAGCGCCTGGATCATTGGCGTGCTGCTGATGCTGGGTTGGCTGTGGTGACCTTGCGAAGGCTGATGAAACAGCCTAAACGGCTCGAGCCGTTAATCGTGACTTGCTACTGAAATTTGCGTGTATAAGCGTCCCAAACGTTAACGGATATGAAACCGCTGAGCCCTTTCCCCGAGCGCGCGAGACGATGCATCGTCGCAATGGCGGAAGCGCCAGCGCTGTCGTCGGTGTACTCGTATTTCCAACCGTTGTTGAATTGCACAACTATGGCCCCTGGTGAGAGCTCGTAGGCAAGCACACCTGAATTTCCACTCAGATTTTTATAGCGGTTCATTGGCGTCTCCCCGAGAGCAACAACCCATTTACCGAGGATAGGCAATTCATTGGGACAATGAAAAATCACGGCAGCTAGAAACACATAACCCACGCCCCAATCCGACGCGCACGTCTGCATCCGGAAATTGATGTTAATCTCACCCCGGTTTCAGCAGGCCAGCAGATGATAATAGCGCTGCGCTTGAAATAGGCCGTTAGCCAGTTGGTACGGACGGTCCTCTACCAGGAAGGTATGCAATGAATACACTGAAATTGGCACTGATAGTCGGGATGGCTTCGCTGTTGGCCGCGTGCGGCGATCCATCGCTGGATACGTCTTCGCCTGCAAACGCTGAGGCGAGCATGAACAGGATGATGGAAGATCTGTCGCCGGAGGAGCGTAATAAACTCGGCAGGAATCTGGCGTCTATTACTCTGCATTACGCACTGAATCCGCCGGACGGCTTGAGCCTCAATAGCATGATGGAAGCCGAAGCACGTATAAACAAAGAGCTGGATGGCAAGACATACAAAGAGATCGATAAGCTCGCTAGCGATCTTAGATAGCCCTCCTGCTTACCAGGAAGCGGTGCTTCCTGGTAGCGCTTGACGCTCTGCCCTCTGTTCAGCCTGCCATTTATTCAGCTGAGCGCCACGTTGCCACCAGCCGTATCGCGATAACGCGCCGGCGTAACGCCCTGCCAGCGGCGGAACGCACGCACGAAGGCGCCCTCATCCGAAAAGCCCAGTCGCTCAGCGATCTCCGCAACCCGTTGTTCTCCGCGCAGCGCCCGGCAAGCCATCTGCTGCAACACGCTTTCGCGCAGACTCTTGAACGACAGCCCTTCCTCCGCGAGACGGCGGTTGAGATGCCGGCCGCTCAGCTCCAGTTCACCTGCTACGCGCTCCTTGCCCCAGCGGGGATGCTGCCGCACCAGGCGTTGCACCTCGGCCGTCAGACTGTGCTGGCCGAGCGCAGCCAGGGTCTGATCGGCCAGTTGGCGCAGGTGTTCACGCAGCGAACTGTTGGCCTGAATCAGTGGCAGATGGAGCTGCTGCGCCGCAAACCCGAGGCTGTTATGCGCCGCGTCAAAATGCAGCGGACAGTCGATCAGTTGCGCATAGTCATCCAGCCCGGTAAGCGGCGCATGGCTGAGCCAGAGGCCGGCGGCACGGAAGCGCCCACCGGTGGACCAGCGCGTGAGGTTGAGCTGGCTGGCAAGCACCGCCTCCACCCGCTCGGCCTGGCGTACGGAATAGTCCGGCAGATAATCGATGAATACCCGCTCGCCGGCGTGGCGCACGCTGAACTCACCGCCGTCACCGATCACCGGGGCATATTCGACCAATTCGTCCAGCGCCTCGCCAAGCGTGTCGGAGGTCACCAGCAGCATGCCGGCACTGTCCAGATGACCAATCTGCATTTCCAGCCCCAGACGCAGCCCGGCCAGAGGGTCAGCGCTGGCGGCACAAAAGGCTTCCCACAGCGCGTCCTGCCGGACCAGTGGTACGCGCTGGTCCGGGCGCAGTTCTGCCAGCAATTCTCGGGGTAGCGTCAGACCCTGACGTTCGGCGGCCTGCACGATCGCCTGGCTGTATAGCGGCGTGACGCTGTGTTCGGAAATGTCGCCCATGGCCTGAATTGCCGGTCCTTTGTCCTGTTTGGTGCGATACGCCTCGCAGCGCATCCCTTAGACTGGCAAGCATAACAACAAAGACTTCCGAGGTAGCACCCATGTACGCCGTGATTGGCGCAGGTCCGATGGGCCTGGCCGCAGCCCGTAACCTTCAGAAACTCGGCATCCCCTTCACCGGGTTCGACCTGCACAGCGATGTGGGCGGTTTGTGGGACATCGATAACCCACACAGCACCATGTACGAGACCGCGCACCTGATCTCATCCAAGCGCATGACGGAGTTCAAAGAATTCCCGATGGCGGATGACGTCGCGCCCTATCCACACCACCGCGCGCTGAAGACCTATTTCCAGGATTTCGCCAGCCAGTTTGATCTGCGCCGCCATTATGAATTCAGCACCCGGGTGCTCAGCGTCGAACCCGCCGGCGCGCAATGGAAGGTCACCACCGAGCATGACGGCCAACAGCAATCGCGCCTGTTCGATGGCGTACTGATTGCCAACGGTACGCTGCACAAGCCGAACATGCCGACACTGCCCGGCGAATTCAGCGGCGAGCTGATGCATTCCTGTGATTACCGCACGCCCGATGTATTCAAGGGCAAGCGAGTGTTGATTGTCGGCTGTGGCAACTCCGGCGCCGACATCGCCGTGGATGCCGTTCACCACGCGCAATCGGTGGACATCAGCCTGCGCCGCGGCTACTACTTCGTGCCCAAGTTCATCAAGGGCCGGCCGGTCGACACCCTCGGCGGTAAGGTCAAGCTGCCGCGTGCGCTCAAGCAACGCATCGATGGCGCGATGATCCGCCTGGTCATCGGCAAGCCCTCGGACTACGGCCTGCCCAATCCGGACTACCGGTTGTATGAGTCCCACCCGGTGATCAACTCGCTGATCCTGCATCACCTCGGTCACGGGGATATCCATGCGCGCCGCGATATCAGCAAGGTCAGCGGCAAACAGGTCACCTTCGCCGACGGCCAGAGCAAGGAGTACGACCTGATCCTGATGTCCACCGGCTACCTGCTGGATTACCCTTTCATTGAGCGCCAGCACTTGAACTGGCCAGCCGAGCAGGACGCGCCGCAGCTGTATATGAATGTATTCCATCCCGAGCACGACAACCTGTTCATGATGGGCATGATCGAGGCCGCGGGGCTCGGCTGGGAGGGCCGTAATCAGCAAGCGCGCCTGGTAGCGCTGTATATCCGCCAGCGCCAGCAAAACGCGGAGGCTGCCAAAACGTTCGACAAGATTAAAAACGAGCGCGCGGGCGTGACGCTCGATGGCGGTTACGATTACATCAAGCTGGCGCGCATGGCCTATTACGTGAACAAGGATGAATACCTGAAGACGCTGGCTGAGCACATAACCGCACTGCAAAGTGGACTCAGCGTGGACGAAGCCAAGCCGGTGCCCGCAGCGTGAGCGGTGCATTACCGATCCAGTTCGACCCGGCCAGCCTGATCCTGCTCAACGTCATCATGGCGTGCATGATGTTCGGCGTATCCTTGAGCCTGAGGCTGGAGGATTTCAAGCGCATCGCTATGGCACCCGTCGCACCTCTGGCCGGGCTGTTCGCCCAGTTCCTGTTGCTGCCGCTGGCGACCTGCCTGTTCACCTGGGCGCTGCGGATCGATGCCGAACTGGCGCTGGGGATGATTCTGGTGGCGTCGTGCCCGGGCGGTAGTTTCTCCAACATCATGACCTGGCTGGCCCGCGGCAACGTCGCGGTGTCGGTCAGCATGACCGCGGTGTCCAGCCTGGCCGCCACGGTGCTGACACCGCTGAATTTCGCCTTCTATGGCTGGCTCAATCCGCACACCCGCGAATACCTGACGCACATCACCCTGGAGCCAGGCGGCATTCTGTTGCTGGTGTTGCTGGTACTGGCGCTGCCCCTGGTGCTCGGGATGACGATCGGACGCCGATTGCCCGGCCTGGTCGCCCGCAGCGAAAAGCCCCTGCGCATTATCTCGTTGCTGGTGTTTCTGGGCTTCGTCGCGATCGCCTTCACCAACAATTTCGGCCTGTTCCTCGAGCGTTTCCACAGTTTCTTCTGGCTGGTAGCCGCGCATAACCTGCTGGCGCTGTCGCTGGGTTACAGCATGGGGTTGCTGCTCAAGCTACCCGTGGCCGACCGCCGGGCGGTGACCATGGAAGTCGGCATCCAGAACTCGGGGCTGGGTCTGGTCATCCTGTTCACCTTTTTCCCCGAAGCCGGCGGCATGATGCTGATCACCGCCTTCTGGGGCGTCTGGCATCTGGTGTCGGGCATCACTCTTTCACACATCTGGGCGCGGACCGCACATGACTAAACGCATACTGATCACCGGCGCGGCCGGCTATATCGGTCATCAGCTGGGCAATCGCCTGGCCGAGCACTTTGCGGTGACCGGCACGGATTTACGCACACGTGACGACCTGCGCTTTGCGCTGGAAATCGCCGATGTGCGTGAACACAACCTGGCCGACCTGATGAAACGCGCACAGATCACCCACGTGGTGCATCTGGCCTCGGTGCTCCAGGCCTCCCCGGACCGCGCCCGTGATTACGACATCGACGTCAACGGCACCCGCAACGTGCTCGAGTGCTGCATCAAGGCCGGCGTGCAACACCTGACCGTTACCAGCTCCGGCGCCGCCTATGGTTACCACGCGGACAACCCGGCCTGGATCGACGAACAGGACGCCCTACGCGGCAATCCCGAATTTGCCTACTCAGACCACAAGCGGCAGATAGAAGAGATGCTCGCCGATTACCGTCTGCGCCATCCACACCTGCAGCAATTGATCTTCCGCCCCGGCACCGTGCTGGGCACCGAGACGCGCAATCAGATCACCAGCCTGTTCATGGCCCCGCGCATCCTCGCGCTCAAGGGCAGCGATTCGCCCTTCGTGTTCATCTGGGATCAGGATGTGATCGGCGCGATGGAAATGGGCATCAGCCAGGACAAGACCGGCATTTTCAACATGGCCGGTGATGGCGCGCTGACCATGCAGGAAATTGCACACCGCCTGAACAAGCCGTTATTGACCTTGCCGGTATGGCTGGTCAAAGCCGGGCTACAGATTGCAAAATGGCGCGGCAAGCCAACCGGGCCAGAGCAGGTCAACTTCCTGCGCTACCGCCCGGTACTCAGCAATCGGCGCTTGAAGGAGGAATTCGGGTATCCGTTGGCCAAGACATCCGCCGAAACCTTCGAGTATTTCGTCGAGTGCAATGGGTTGCGCAAACCCTGATACGGAGAGAACAGCCCATGCACGTCACCCTGAACACCGGCGCCGCCTCCGGCCTCGGCTGGGCCATGGCGCGCCACTGGTTTGCCGCTGGACACAGTCTGGTGCTGGCCGACATTGACGCAGAAGGCCTGGCCGCCCGCGCCGAAGAACTGGGCGACCCGGAGCGGGTGCTAACCGTCACCGCGGATATTACCCAGGCAGCCGACATCTGCTTTCTGATCGATGAGGTACGTTATTGCTTCGGCCGGCTCGATTTGCTGGTTAACAATGCCGGCATCACCCACCGCTCCCCGGCCCATCAGACCCACCCGGACGTCTTTCGCAAGGTCATGGCGGTGGACTGGCAAGGCCCGGTGGAGCTGACCATGGCCGCGCTACCGCTACTACGCGAATCGGGCGGCTCGATCGTCTGCATCGGCTCGATGGCCGGCTGGATGCCGGTGCCCGGCCGCGCTGCCTATTGCGCCGCCAAAAGCGCGCTGACGCAGTTCTTCGAGGTGCTACGCCTGGAGCTGGAGCCTGATGGCATCCACATACTCATGGCCTACCCGAGCTTTCTCGACACGCCGATCGAACATCACGCCCTGGGGCGCGATGGCAAGGTCGCCAAGCACCCGCGCTCGATGGTCGGCGGCATGCGCAGCGCCGAATGGATGGCCAAACTGATCGATGACGGACTACAGCGGCGCAAGCGCTGGATACTGCCTGAACCGGTCTCGCGATTCGGCAGTCTGCTCTGGCGCATCGCGCCATCGCTGTACCTGCGCCAGGTGCGTAAGCGCTTCGCCGGGGAGTTGCGCTAACGTCATGCCACGATCCAACACCCCTCCCTGGGAAGGTCGAGTTCCATCTCGACCAACGGCGTCTCGGCTCACACTTTTGTCGAGATGGAACTCGACACTCCCAGTTCACACCTCCCCTGGACGACCGGGCTCCATCTCAGCCTCCCGACTACTATCCACTACTACTTTCAGAATAAGGCTCAATGATGCTGCTTGATCCCTGGCTATGGCTCGGTGTGTTCATATTGCTGGCCTACACCGTCGAAGCCATTACCGGTTTCGGCAGCCTGGTCATTGCACTCTCGCTGGGCGCACTGATCCTGCCGATTTCGGAAATGATGCCGGTGGTGGTGCCGCTCAACGTGCTGATGACCAGCTATCTGGTGTGGCGCCACCGCAGGCATATTTACTGGCCGGTGCTGCTCAAACTGATCCTGCCGCTGATGGTACTGGGTACGGCCGCGGGTTATGTACTGCGTCCTTGGCTCGGCGACAACCTGTTGAAACTGCTGTTCGGCATGCTGGTGCTCTGGTTCGCCAGCCGCGAGCTCTGGCGCATGTACCGCGGGATCGTGATCGCCCCGCACCCGCTGATACTCAGCCGCGCCCTGACCTTCGGCGCCGGCATCACCCACGGTTTGTTCGCTTCCGGCGGCCCGCTGCTGGTCTACGCTATCGGCGGCATCCAGCTCGACAAGAGCCGCATGCGCGCCACCCTGCTGGTCGTGTGGCTTACCTTGAACAGCTGCCTGACAGCACTGTTTCTGTTCGACGGCACGCTCATCCCCAGCCTGCCGCGCCTGGCGCTCTATCTGCCACTGCTAGTGGTTGGCGTGCTGCTCGGCGAATACCTGCATCACCGCCTGAATGAACAGCGGTTCCGTCAGGTGGTGTATGGGTTGCTGGTAATTACGGGAATATTGCTGGTTTTCAAGGCCATCGAAGGGTATTCCGGATTCATGCTGTCCTGAATCCGGAATATTGTCGTGCGGCAGATCGCGCTAGGAAACCGTCTCGTCGAAGCCGACAAAGGTCGCCACTTCGTCGACAGCGCGACGCTTCGACACCACTGCGTTGGCCGGAAAGTCTTCATCCGGAAAGCCCATGGCAACGCAGATCATGATCACCTGATCCTCCGGAATGCCCGCATGCTCGCGCACCACCGGTGAGTGCATAATGCCCTGACTGTTTACCACACAGCCCAAGCCGCGGGACCAGGCGGCGTTCACCAGGCCATTGACCAGCGCCCCGCAGTCGAACTGGGCGATGTCGCCGTCGCGCAAGACGCGGTCATAGGTCACTACCACAGAGACCGGCGCATCAAACTGGCGGAAGCCGCGCAGTATCCAGTCCTGGCGCTTATTCTTGTCGTCACGGGCGATGCCCATGGCTTTGAAGAGTTGTACCGCGATCTCCACCTGCCGGTCCCGGTGCTCGCCTTCATAGGCATCGATGCCACGGCTTTCCTTCGATGGCGGCACGCCGCCCAGCATACGTTCGGTATTTTCCGCGCGAATCCGGTCCAGTGGCTCTCCGGTCAGCACATGCAGATGCCATGGCTGCGTATTCATCGAGGATGGCGCCCGAATGGCTAGTGCAATAACTTCCTCGATCAGGCTACGCGGAACCGCTTGCTGCTTGAACGCGCGAATGCTGCGCCGCCCGAATACGACTTCTTCGTAATTCACCCGTCATCTCCTCATACGCTATGGCAGCCAGCGATACGCCGCATTGGGCGTCCGCCTGCAATCTGGATCTGACACTAGCATATTCGCAGCGGCGCTCAGGGCGCCTATGCGTCGGCAGAGCGACACATCAGGATCGCTTATAAGCGGTGATTAATGGCGTGATAGGAAAAGGGAGTTACAAGCCATCCTGCGGGTGCAATGTTCTCAGCTGCAGATCGGCCTGAGATTTGCGCTGCCAAACACGCCAATATTTCTGTTGTTTCGAGATGACGCTGTCTCTATTCGCTCCGTACCAGGAGCGGGCTTTGGGTGTCATGCCTGCGAGTTTGGTGTTCTGTGTCCAAGCTTGAAAGTCATTGCTATCGAGACGGTACTTCGAGCCTGACTGCTTGATGGGCCACATTGAAAAACGTGCTTTCCATGCCCCCATCCTGGGCGTAACGATGCTGTAGTACGTTTTGCCGGCACTCAGATCGGCTTCCATAAAATCAGCTGCCTCTGACACCACCATGAAAGTGTGTTTACCAGGCAAAGTGTTATAGGCGACCTTTGTTCCGTTGTTCAGTATCCCGATGAAGACGGGCTCGTTACCGGAGACATCGTAAATTGAAGCGCTGATCGCACTGCCTACAAATGAATCGCGCATGAACAGTACTTGGGCCTGATCGCCAGCCGGTCGTTTCGCCGCTACACCAGAAGAAACTGACATGGGATTGGATGCGCATCCAACCAAAAACAATCCATATAGAACGACCGCAAACTTTAATATTTTCATTCCATCCCCCTAAGAGTTGTTTCAAGGGAATAAGACTACCCACCCCATAGAGCAGATTGGCCGCATTCCCTTGCGTCAGCCAAGGTAATGCATATTGATAGCCAGTAGCCATAAAAAGAATCATCGGATAAAAGCGATTTACGCACGTTCCGTCTCCTCGCTCAGCGGCATACCTGCCAGCGTCAGCTCGCCACCCAAGGCCTGAATCACGGTCAACGTCAAACCCAGATGTGCAGTTGGTTTGCCTGCTTCAAGGTCCCCAATAAAGCGCACACCCACGCCTGCAGCCAATGCCAACTGCGACTGGGTGAGTCCTAGTTGTTTACGCCCCTGCTTGATTGCTGCTCCCAGCTCAATGGGGGTTCTGATCACAGACATGGCCGCTCCAAAAGATTACCGATCGGTAAGATTAAGCGCTTCCAGAGGACAACTCAATAAAATATTCCCGAACGGGAATATGTGGTCGCCAACCAACCGTATTTATGTATTTTATTCCCGTACGGGAATACTGCCCTGCCGAGAGAGTTCGCAAATAGATAATCACCGTCCACGGGTATCCACTCGCGAAACAACATCACGCACCCGCCAGCTCCCCACGAAAGATGAAGAAAACCGCACCCAGAATACACAGACCAGCCCAGAGATAATCCAGCCTGAGCGGTTCTTTCATGTAATACACGGCGAAGGGCACGAACACTGAGAGTGTGATGACTTCCTGCAGGATTTTGAGCTGCCCGAGGGACAGCACGCCGTAGCCGATGCGATTCGCTGGCACCTGCAGCATGTACTCGAAAAAGGCGATGCCCCAGCTGATCAGCGCGGCGATGATCCAGGGCTTGGAGCTCAATTCCTTGAGGTGGGCGTACCAGGCAAACGTCATAAACACGTTGCTCAGGGTAAGCAGCAGTACCGTTAAACCAATTTCGCGCATGTTGCAGTTCACCAATGATTAGCCGTTTGAGCGCTGGGGATGACCGTATCGATCCGGGAGTAGAAGACGGCTACCCGGATGTGCAGGGTTGTTTAATTCCACCTCACTTGCTGTCACATCCGCTTCAGTCTGCACCAGCGCAACGCAACTCGCTCCGGCTGCACTGCCGGACCTTTCAGACACTCGCCTGTCTGCGAGAGCCTCTCTCACCTCACTTCGGCAACAAGCCCGCTGCGCTAGAGCGGTGCAAGCCTGCGCCAGAGTATTGCATTCTTCCATGCGCCAAGCCGGCATTGCCAGCGCCCTGCTCCGCTACAAGCCGCGGAAGCTGCGATAGTTGAAACTGGTACATATTCTGCTTAGTTATGAAAACAGGAAAAAGGAGGCAGGGAATGATAATAGCCGAAGCGCGCTTCGACCGATCCACATTAGGCTGCATGGTTGCACTGCGCCGACGGCTCAGACAGGCGATGGGCGTGACAGTGAGCCTGGCCGACCCGAATGCCGTCGAGCAGATGATCGAACTCAGCATTACTTCCAGGGAGGATGACGTGCGCGAGCTGGGCTTGCGCCTTGCAGAAATGATGATGTCGCAACGGGCCCCCGAGGAGACCGCACCAGCCAGCAAAAGCCTTATCGCGGCAATGCGCGAGCGGCTCAACAGCGATTCAATGGCAGAACCTGCGGAGACAGATTCGCGTGCTGAGGCCCGCGTCCACCGAGCCTCGGTGGGTATTTACCGAGGCCAGATTATACGTCGCTAGACGCCTGCGCAGCAGAGGTCGCGTCGGGCGAGACCATCCCACTCTGGGGCCATTTGACGGAGATCGGTAGACAAGATAGGTCCGTCCGTTACAATGCCCCCCGCTTAACCGGTCGCAGCCTACCCGGAAAAAACAAGGACACCTATGAATGCTTTATTGATCTGCTCCGGCGGATTCGACTCCGTGACGCTTGCCTACCGGCTGGCGGCGGAACAGTCCCTCGGCGCCCTGCTGACCTTCGACTACGGTCAGCGCCACCGCAAAGAAATCGATGCAGCCCGTCAGTGCGCTGAGCGGCTCGCAGTGCCCCATCTGGTGATGGACATCGCTCATATCGGCCGCCAACTATCTGGCTCGGCCCTGACCGATGACATCGCCGTGCCCCACGGTCACTACAGCGAAGAGAACATGAAGGTAACGGTGGTGCCCAACCGTAACGCCATCATGCTCACCATCGCCTTCGGCATCGCGGCTGCCCGCCACCTCGACACCGTGGCCCTGGCCGTGCACGGCGGTGATCACTTCATCTATCCCGACTGCCGACCCGACTTCATCCGCTTGTTCGGCGAGATGCAGGCCAAAGCGCTAGAGGGCGTAGCCGAGGTGGCGTTGCTCGCCCCCTATGTGAACCTGGACAAGACCGAGATCGCCCGTGACGCCGCGCGCTTTGCGGTGCCGGTGGCCGAGACCTGGTCCTGCTATGAGGGTGGCGACATTCACTGCGGCCGCTGCGGCACCTGCGTGGAGCGCATCGAAGCCATGGCTCTGGCCGGCGTGACCGATCCCACCGCCTATAAAGATGAGCAGTACTGGCGCGAAGCAGTCGCGAGGGTCAAGCCATGTACACCATAAGAAAAGAGTTTCACTTTTCCGCCTCCCACCAGCTCAAGCAGATGCCCGAAGGGCACCCCTGTGCCCGCTTGCATGGCCACAACTACGTGGCAGTAATCGAGTTGCGCAGCGAGACCCTCGACCAGTACGGCTTCGTATGTGATTACCTGGAACTCAAGGCATTCAAGGAGTACATCGACGCCGAGCTGGATCACCGCCACCTCAACGAGGTGCTGGGGGACGACTGCACCACCGCCGAACGCCTTGCCCGCCACCTGTACGACTGGGCCCGGGCTCGCTGGCCTGAAGTGAGCGCAGCGATGGTGTCGGAAACGCCCAAGACCTCGGCGGAGTACCGACCGTGATCGCCATCAGCGAAATCTTTGGTCCCACCATCCAGGGCGAAGGCGCGTTAATCGGCGTGCCCACCGTCTTCGTGCGCACCGGCGGCTGCGACTTTCGCTGTAGCTGGTGCGACACCCTTTATGCGGTGGAACCACGCTTTCGGGCAGACTGGCAGAGCATGACTGCCGAAGCGATCCTTGCCGAGGTGAACAGGCTGAGTGGCGGCGACCCGATTTTGATAACACTCTCCGGCGGCAACCCGGCGCTGCAGCCGCTCGGTGAACTATTACAGCTCGGCCACCAGCAGGGCCACAGCTTTACCATGGAAACCCAGGGCAGCAAGGCACAAGCCTGGTTCGATATGCTCGATCACCTCACGCTCAGCCCTAAACCGCCCTCCTCGGGTATGCCCTTTCGCCAGGAGCGATTCGAGGCCTGCCTGACCGCTGCCGGAGCCGACACCCGGGTCAGCCTCAAGCTGGTGATAGCCGATGAGGCGGATTACCAATGGGCAAAAGCCCTGGCGGGCCTATACCCACAACTGCCACTGTATCTCCAGCCCTGCAACCCCGCGCCGGCTACGCCCGAGCAACCGGACCGCGAAGCCGACATAGACGCATTGAACGCACAGTTGCGCTGGTTGGTGGAGCGGATAATTGCTGATCGCTGGTACCGGCCGCGGGTACTGCCGCAACTGCATGTGCTGATCTGGAATAACGAACGGGGGGTTTGATACTTGGCGTTGGCGCGAGACCTGCCTGCGCACTTTCACAAAAGAAGGACCACACCTCCAGCAATGCCGGCAAACAGGACAGACAAACCGATCAGAACCTTCCAGGGAAACGATTTCGGGGGCGACTCTACCTCAAGCTGTGTGTGCAGATAATCTCTTAGCAATCGGGTATTGCGCGTGTTGGCCTTGTAGACGGCATCGAAGGCATCCCCCACCACCGGGATCAGGCCGCCAACAAAATCGATGCCGATATTACGCAGCATGCGCCGCTTTACCTCACCGCTCGCACCCGCCCGCTGCGCCTCCAGCAGCACATAGCCGGACATCGCCAACCCGAGCAGGTCCCCGACGCCTGGGATCAGGCCAACGATGGCCTCGACCCCAATCTTGAACCGTGTAAAAGGCAGGCCGATGCTGCTGTCAGTAAAACGGCTGAACTTGTCCAGCCGCTCGAGTATCGCTCGTTGTTCGGCTTCAGTCGGTTGTCTTGGCATTGCATCTCCGGGGCTATCGAGGCTCAAACACGCGGTTTTATCGTGCAACCTGAAGAGTGCCCGCGAACGTGAGAAGTTCAGAAAAGGATCTAGCGCAGCGTCAAAGCGCGCTGACGATCACCAAAGCTGCGAATCTGCATAGCAAGTAGGGTCTGGAGGGTTCTCAATACAATCAATCAAGCTTATTCCAGTTCCTTTGCATCTCAAGGAAGGCAAAGGAAGCGGACCATGTAATTAGAACGAAGCCTACCAGTCCCTGTGTGCCATAGAGAAAACGAATGGGCCCCAAGGGGATCATATCGCCATATCCTAGCGTCGTGTACGTCACAGCTGACATAAATATATAGTCAAGAAATGACATGTTTTCGTAACCCGAGACCATCCCAATACTGTTCATCTCTACGAGCCACCAGGCACTCACACCAAAACTCCAGATGGCGACAACATGAACCAATAGCAAGCTGAATATGAGTAAAAGCATGCGGCGCCGATGAGCAAACTTAAACTTTCTAACGATACGACCGAACAGGATAAATGATTCAAAGTGCAGCATGACGGCCACAATAACCGTGCTCAGGGTGACTACAAATGCCAGCACGTGGGCCTGATCTATCATTTAATCTGTCGCCTCTACAGAACTCACCGTTGGAAATGCCGTTGCACCGCGCCACAACAAGGTTACACGCGGATCGCTGCAGGCGTCGCGTCGAACGTGGGCTGGCAGCGAGGCTTGTCACCATGTGTACGATCGGTTTCCGGCTCACCGAGCGTGCGAATATACGCTGAGTGCAGTGACTGTAACCAGAATCAATCCCATGCCGAGGATCTGGAGGCCAACTAACCTCTCACCCAATACCACGACCCCAAATAACGACGCCGTGACTGGCTCCACCATTGCCACAACCGAGGCCACGCCCGGCGTTGTATGGTTAAGCCCGACGATGTAAATGATGAATGACAACCCTGCACCGAGCACTCCCAGCACTAAGAACAGCGGCCAAACCGGTGCATGCAGAACGGCAACTATCTGCTCGACATCAGCCGGCCAGGCAAGGGCAGCAACCAGTACCGCGAACGCTATTACGAGAATGGCCTGAGGACTGCCGTGCGGGGCCGCATACTTGAAGCCAAAAATGAATACGGCGTAGGACAGTCCAGCAAGCAGCCCGGCAACCACGCCAATTATCGTGACATCGCTGGCGTCGATATCGTAGATACCTGTAAGCAATACGATCCCGACCATCACCGTCGCAATCGCTGCCCACTTCAGCGGACTAGGGCTTTCGAGCCTGAGCGCAAACGACACAAGGTAGACAAACACCGGAGCGCAATACATCAATGTGGCCGCAACCGCGACGCTGCCCTCTCTGATGCTCAAAAAATAAAACACGAAATTACCCGCTACGCCCAGACCGGCAATCGCTGACCAGAACCACAAGCGGCGACTTGCCAGCCCGCTGTCCCGCGGACGCAATGCCAGCCAGAACACAACGAACACCAGCCCGACCACACCGCGGTATAACGCCACGACTAACGCATCCCAGCCTTCGGCAATGAGCATAGCGGCGATACCGCCGGATAACCCCCAGCATAGCGCCGCGGTTGCCACAAAGACGGTGCTCAGCCCCGCCCATTTTTCTGATGGAATTATCCCCATTGCAGATCAACACTCATCGAATTGTTCATTCAGAAGAGCATGCGCAATCGTGGGAAGTTCAGAAAACCATTAACCCAGCGTGGAAGGCAGATGAGAACTGTCTCGACCTTGCCCAGAAGTCTCACTGACGCGACTTATCAGTAACCGGCATGATGCATAAACAACAGCCCTAATCGAGACGAAACTGACCTTCCGCGTTGGTATTCTCCCTGTTCACGGCGGAGCGCAGCATGGGGCTGCGCCCATCGCTCAGGAGCACAGGTTTATGAGTTCAGCGTATTCGGGCAAGGTCGTATTGATAACGGGTGCCGCCGCCGGCATCGGCAAGGCAACCGCCGAAGCCTTCGCCGCGCAGGGTGCGCGCTTGATACTGGCAGATATCGACGCCAGCAACGGCGAGATAGTCGTAGCGGGCATTCGTGAGCGCGGTGGCGAAGCCGTGTTCAGCCGCTGCGACGTAGCCGATGGCGAGCAAGTCAAAGCGCTGCTGACAATGATCGAAAACGATTTCGGCCGCTTGGACTGCGCCTTCAACAACGCCGGGGTAGAGTTCGAACAGCACAAGCTGGCCGACGGCGACGAGGCCGTGTTCGATCGCATCATGGACGTCAACGTGAAAGGCGTCTGGCAATGCATGCGTTTTGAGATCCCGCTGATGCTGAAAAACGGCGGCGGCGCCATCGTGAACACCGCCTCCATCGCCGCCCTGGGCGCAGCACCCAAAATGAGCATCTATGCCGCCAGCAAGCACGCCGTATTGGGCCTGACCCGCTCAGCGGCCGTCGAATACGCCAAAAAGGGCATTCGCATCAACGCCGTATGCCCAGCAGTCATCGATACCGAGATGTTCCGCCGCGCCGCCGAAATCGAGCCACGCAAAGCCGAGTTCGCCGCCGCCATGCATCCTATCGGCCGCATCGGCAAAGCCGAAGAGATTGCCGCCGCCGTACTGTATCTATGCTCGGAAGGTGCAGGCTTTACCACCGGCATCGCACTGCCGGTCGATGGGGGGAGTACCTGTATCTGAGCTGGATCGGGTTGCAGCCCACCTATCCCCTCAACGTCAAAAACAACCGCAGATCCAGCTCCAACTGGTGATAGTCCGGCTCCATATGCTGGCACAGCTGGTAGAAGGCCTTGTTGTGTTCCTTCTCGCGCAGGTGTGCCAATTCATGCACGACGACCATACGCAATAAGGGTTCGGGTAGGGTTTTGAAGATGGCGGAGACTTTGATTGCGTTTTTGCGCTTGAGCTTGCCGCCCTGCACGCGGCTGACAAACTGGTGCTGGCCCAGGGCGTTATCGATGACGTGCATGCGCGTATCAAAATACACTTTGCTCACCGGGACGCTGCTGCGCATATGCTGTTGTTTCAGGCGCTGAGTGTAGTCGTACAGCGCGGCGTCGCTCTGGATCAAATGTTGGTCCGCCGGCGGGTAACGTTGCTCAAGCCAGGTGCCGAGCTTGTTAGCGTCTATCAGCTGCTGCACCTGGTTTCGCAGGTCCGGACCGTAACCGCTCAGGTATCTGAGTGCTGCCAATGCTGAGCTCCGCTTTGATGACTGGGCGTACAGTTTACTGGGTTGCTGAAGATAGCGCTCAGACCAGCGCGTTTGACTTTACTACCTGCACACCCGGCTGTGCGGCAATAGCTGACTCGAGCAAGGCGCGGGCAATATTATCCGCCAGGTTAACGCGCATACCACGTGGCAAAACGGGACCCAGGGCTTTCAGTACCCATTCGGCCGCGCGCTCCCCTGGCCGAAATTCCTGGCGTGGGCCGCTGATCAAGCCAGGTCGCACAAAGGTCAGCGAAGCGAACCCACAACCGGCCAGATCCTGCTCCAGCTCCCCTTTGACCCGGTTATAGAATATTCGCGACGCCGCATCAGCGCCCATCGCGGAGTTCAGGACATAACTCGGCGTGCCGTGCTGTTGCGCAAGTTTCGCCACCGCCAGCGGATAGTCGTGATCCACGCGCCTGAAGACGTCCCTGGACCCGGCCTGCTTCATGGTAGTGCCGAGGGCACATATCACCGCATCGGCCTGCCACCAGGCGGCGTTTGCCGGTAGGTGCTCGAAATCAACCACGGGCGCGGACAGCTTCGGATGTTCACTCAGCGGGCGACGGGACGGTGCCACCACCGCGCTGATTCGCTCATCGGCCAGCGCACGTCGCAGCACATGACTGCCGACCAGTCCGCTCGCCCCCACCAACAGTAACTTCATTCTGGACTCTCCATGCCAGTGGGAATGTTCAGCGGATCCCAATTCTTTTTTCCCGAATTACGCTCAATAAAGCCAGCAGACAGATCAGCAGATCTACTCATTTCATTAGCGTGAACATACTGTTATTCATGTTATTTTTCATATGCTTAGTCATATTTACTGATCCATCCGAATGCGCATAAAAATCCGCCGAGATGAGGCACGCGGGCATCCCCGCCTAAGCTTCACTGCTCAGCTTGTTAATACAACGCCAGGGGCGCCCTTCTTACCCACCGAGGCGCCCCCTATCTGACTGAAAAACGGTACTACTGCATAGAATGCAGGCCGATCAGATTGCCCTCCGTGTCGTGCACCAGACTGATAAAGCCATGTTCGCCAATGGCCATTTTCTCGGTATGGATACTGCCACCGGCGGTTACGGCACGGCCGGCGGCGACGGCGCAATCCTCGCAACCAAAATACACCAAGGTACCGCCTTGGCCGGGTGTGACTTGCTCATTCTTGACCAACGCGCCACCGGCGCCATGCCGGCCTGGGTCAGCCGGAAACACCCAATACTCCATATTCATGTCACCGATATTTTCCAGGCGAACCTGCAATACCTCTTCGTAGAACGCCTTGGCTCGCTCAAGCTGTTGAACATAGATTTCAGTCCAGACTACCGGGTTGTTATCGCTCATTTGAAAGCCTCCGGGTGCCCTTACGGACCCGTCGGAGTGGGCACCTGTTGGTGAATGGACGACGGGCCAGAAGACGTCAGACAAGCAACTTGAATCGTAGAACCTGAAGAGTATAGATCGACTAAATCAGCTCAGAAAAAATCAGATCTCGCTGCCATCGATGAAAACAGCACGGTGATCAGAGAGTGCTATGTGAACAGCAGCCTGCTGCGCCAGCCGCCCCAACGGTAATAGCCCAGAGAGAACAGCGAACTGATCATGAAGCTGATACCTATCCCCAATGCCACGCCGTTATCGCCGAACAGGGCGGTCGCGCCATAGGCCAGCGGGATCCGCAGGATCCACAGAGAAATGATGTTCAGCGCCAGCACCGCAAACATGGCCCCCGCCCCACGCACCACGCTGTTGAAGACGAAGTTCAGTCCGATAAAGGGGTAGAAGAAGGCAATCGTGCGTAGATAACGGGTGCCAAAGTCGACACTGGCCTCATCCTGTATGAACAGCATGACCAGCGGTTGCGCCCAGATATAGAGCACCGCGGCCAACAGCAGCATGATGCTGGTGGTGTAAATGACGCCCGTTCGGGTGATCTGGCTGATCCGTCGCCAGTGCCCGGCACCGATATTCTGCCCGGCCATGGCGGTAATGGCTGTCCCGAGGGCCACCGCCGGCAGCAGTATGAGGTGATCCAGCCGCTGGGCGGCGCCAAAGCCCGCCACCGCATGCGCCCCCAGACTGTTTACTAGCGACAATATGACCGTGGTGCCGGAATGGATCACTACCATCTGCAACCCGGAGGGTATCCCTAACCGCAAAATGGTCTGCACCTCGACCCAGCGCGGCAGCTGCAAACGGAAACCATGGCCAGGATACTTGCGCGCCAGGTGCACCAGGCTGTAGAGGAAGGCTCCGCCCTGGGCCCCGACAAATGCCAACGCCGCCCCGGTGATGCCCCACTCGAATACCCCAATGAACAGGGGTGACAGCACCGTGATCAGCGCCGTGGCCAGAAGCACAAAGTACAACGGGGTGCGGCTATCACCAAAGGCACGCAGAACGGTACTGATGAAGTTGTAGCCCACCAGCAATAAAGTGGCGCCGAAGGTGATCTGCAGGTACACCCGCGCCTGGTCGAAAATTGCCGGGGGCGTATTGAGCAGCCTCAGCAGTGCATCGGCGAAGACGTAGCCAGCCACTCCGATAAACACCGATAGCAACAACAGAATGAAGACGAAGGTGCTCAGATAGGCACGGATCGCCCCCGCGTCGCCCTTGCCACGGAGCTGGGCAAAGATGGTCAGGGTGGCCTGATTGACGCCCATGACAAACGCGAGCACGACCATCATCAGAATGGTACCGACCGTGACCGCACCAAAAGCCGCACTGCCCAGCAGGTTACCCACCCACAGACCATTGATCAGCTGGATGGATACTTGCAGCAGGCTGGTAACGACAATCGGCAGGGAGAAGCGTCGCAGGTGTCGGGCGATTGAGCCTTCAGTAAAGTTCTTCAGCGCGGTACCAACTCAGTCAACATGTTCATCACTGCAAGAGTCATTCGTGATGATTGGTATGGCTTTTCCCCATCAGGAACAGTGAAGCCGCCAAGGCCAATACCGAAAGAGCCAGATAGATGATATCCAGCGGCGTCAGGAAGCGAATATCCATAACTGCTCTGAAGAACTCGATGATCACGGCCAGGATAACCACACGGACAATCTTGTTCTTCAGCTCGTCAAACGACTGAACATTAAAAGGATGGCTCTTGCCACTCTCCTCTGACGCCTCGATGGGCGACACAAACAGCCGGTATATGCCCAACCCGAAAATGAGCAGCACGACCGCGATCAAATAGATATCAATTGCAATGATGATGTCAGTCACCAGGAACTCGTGGATATCTGTCGTTCCTGTGCCGAGGTAATAATTAACGGTAGCCATTGCCAGCTGGAGAATATCCATGGTTCCCACGACGAATAACGTCAGAGAGCCCAAAAGACTGGAGAGCACCGCAATGAGGACCAGAAAACGGGAGTGCCACAGGAACTGCTCGAATTTTTTCTCTAGGGAATTCATTAATGATAAGACCTGTAAGTGATGATTGTGCAGCTGCCGGTAGTATAGATCGATGAAATCAGCTCATAAAAAATCATCGCACCCGGGACGGTGCCCAGAGCGTCAGCTCTTCTTTCGCCTATAGGCAGGCTGATCGTATCGGGCGTAGTTGATCACCGAATCCTGCCAATGCGAGACACTTTCCGTGCGCCGGGCATCGATGGTCTTACCGAACGCGGCAAAGTGCGCCCGTTCCATCAACTCGGCCATTTCCTTACCGGTAGCGAACCCCAAAAAGTCCGCGCCCTGCATGAAGCCTTCCAGGCGGTGACGGTCCTCTGCCGGGACTTTGTAGCCTTCACTCAATGCCGAGAAATACTTGCGTAACCGTCTTTCCACTTCGGATAAATAGCCGTCTTTATTCATGGTCCAATCCCTCGTCCCTGTTAGTCCATTATCTCCGCGTCACTGTATATCACGACTCGCACCCCGTGCTGATGGGAATCGGCATAGGCACAGACATCGGCCATCAACTGAAGCCAGGCCGCCAGATCAGCCTCATTCACCTCAGCCGCGCCATCAATTGAAAAGCGCCAGAGCGCGGGCTCGGCCAACTGATCCACCTCATCGAGCAACAGGTCATAGGCTGCATCCCAGTTCTCACCGAAGTAATCCGGAAAGCTGAAAGCCTCACGCAGCGCCTGCAGGATGGTCGCCTTGTCCAACCGGTGATCGGCATCCAGCGCGATAGCCGGTTGCTCAAGCTGGTCCCTTGGCTGCCAGGTGATCATTCAATGCCCTTCTATGCGGGTGAAGGAGCGGTAGTGATCCTCCGTGTAATAGAACTCCACAGGCGGATTACCGCCCGTCACCACCCGCCGCGGGCCACGGTGTGACAGGCCGGGCGTGTCCACCGTGTATTCCCGGTAGTACCCCCTCGGCTTGCTCGGCAACAGTCGCTCCCGATTCTCAAAGGTGATGCCATCACGCTGATAGGGAAACGGCCCATTCCGACGAATCCGCTCCAGCGTGTTGTACAGCTCCTGTTCCTGCGCCGACAGATGCGAAGCGCTGTCAGAACCGGATTGGGAAAAGCCGGCGTCATCAAGGAAGGCATCGAGATGCCCACCCTGCTGAAGCTGGAACAGGCCAAACGCAAAGGCCAGAACGATCAGAATCTTTTTCACGGATTGGGCTCAGGCTCTCTGTGGCCGGGACACGGCGGCTATTGGCGCTTAATCAAACACGTCGTAGAGAATATCGGCAATCACGCCGGTTGCAACGGACACCAGAATCAACTCACTGCCCGCCGCCTGCCATTCGTAGCCAGAATGCTGCGGCAGGCGCTCAAGAAAGGCGCCGGACTGCACTTTCTTGGCAATACCCGGCGGCAACGGCTTGCCCCGTCCCAGGTTCTTGCGAATGCCGGGCGGCAATTCGGCGTACCCATCAAAACCGGCGGTGCGCGCGTACTCCCGGGCGCGCGTTGCGGTAATGCCCGCATGCACCAGCGAATCAAGGATGTCCCGATCGCGATGTTGATCCTCACGATCCCGACCGCCCTGCCCTTTGCCCGCGTTACCCTTACCGGACTGCCACTGATGCTCGGCAGAATGTTTATGATGCGGTCCCTTGCCCTCCGGCGGAGCGGCTTGCGCGGCGATGGCGAACAGGCTGCCAGCGATCAACAGCGTCATCACGCTTTTACGTCGTTGCATATTCCATTACTCACTTGGGTTAATTTCATCCGAGACCGATTCTTGCACCTTTCGTCTCTCGGCTGTCGGTATTAATCGTTTTGTCGTTATCATCCGTATTGAACAGGCAATAACCGCCGGCATCAGCCTTTTGTCGGGGACGTCTGTTGAGGAGGCCCGCATGAAACGTACCGATGCTTTCAATTCCGGCTTGAGTGAGAACGATATCACCGACGAGTCGGTATTTCTCAATCGTCGTCAGCTGCTACGCCAGATGGGCTTTATCGGTGCTGGTGGCCTGCTGGCCAGTGCATCCACTCCTGCCAGCGCGGGCCTGCTGGACTTGCTGGGCCTTACCGATACGCCCGCAGAAACGGGCTTTAGCACTGAGCCGCTCACGTTTGCCGCCGCTGACCGCAGCCCCGGACAGGTGCTGACCACCGAAGACAAGGTCACTGGCTACAACAATTTTTACGAATTTGGCACCGACAAGGCCGACCCGCGACGCAACGCCCAGGCTCTGCAAGTCAAGCCCTGGACCTTGACCGTGGGCGGCGAAGTCAACCAACCGCTAACACTGGATTACGACGATCTGTTCCGCTTTGAGCTGGAAGAGCGCATTTACCGACTGCGCTGCGTCGAGGCCTGGTCGATGGTCATTCCGTGGGTGGGCTTTCCGCTGGCAGCGTTATTGAAGCGGGCCGACCCCAACTCCGATGCCCACTATGTGGCGTTTGAAACGCTGCACGACCCGGAAAACATGCCCGGCCAGCGCAACCGCTTTACCGGCGGCGGACTCGACTATCCCTACGTGGAGGGGCTGCGTCTTGATGAAGCCATGCATCCGCTGACGCTGGTGGCGGTGGGTCTGTACGGCAAGACCCTGCCTCCGCAGAACGGCGCGCCGGTGCGGCTGCTCGTACCCTGGAAATACGGATTCAAGAGCATCAAGTCGGTGGTCAACATCCGACTGGTGAAAGAGCAACCGCCCACCAGCTGGAATCTGGCTGCACCCGGCGAGTACGGCTTTTACGCCAATGTGAATCCGCAGGTGGATCACCCGCGCTGGAGCCAGGCCAGTGAGCGACGCATTACCCGCGGCGGACTGGGCAGCGACGAGCGCATCCCCACGCAACTGTTTAACGGTTACGCAGAACAGGTGGCGCATCTGTATAAGGACATGGACCTCAAACGTGCCTTTTAAAGCCTTGCAGCTGCTGGTTCACGGGTTGAGCCTGGCGTGGCTGGGGTGGGTGTATTACCTGGGTTTCTCGGACCAGCTGGGCGGCGATCCGGTGGAGGCCATTATCCATTACACCGGCAAGGGCGCCCTGCATCTGTTGATGTTGACCTTGCTGGTCGCGCCCCTCAGCCGGTGGTTCAAGCAGCCACGGCTGATGCGCCTGCGACGCCCGCTCGGGCTCTACAGCGCGCTCTGGGCGGTCGCACATGTCAGTAATTATCTGACGTTTGATCTGCAGTTCGACTGGGGCCTGATCGCCTCGGAACTGGTGAAGCGACCCTATATTGTCGTCGGCCTGACAGCCTTGCTGATACTGCTGGTGCTGGCCGTCACCTCGCTACCGAAACTGGTGCGGAAACTGGGCCGCCGTTGGCGCACCCTGCACAGTGGGATTTATCTGGCGCTGGTGCTGGTGTGCGTGCATTTCTGGTGGTCAGTCAAAGGGTTCGAGCTGGAGCCGCTGATCTATGGCCTGGTCGCGCTGGTGCTGCTGTCTTTCAAGCGGCGACCATTGTGGCGGTTGGCGGGACGTGCGCAGAAGGCCAGAGCCCCTATGGTAAAATAGCCGCTAATTCAATCCGGAAAGTCCCAATGCTTATATACCTTCTGATCGCCTGCGACCGCCTTGAAGAAAAGCGAGAGAAAAAACTGAGGCAGAACCTGCCGGAGCTGCAAGCGGCTTTGCAGGCGTATGTTGATGCCAACGCAGCCAACCAGGTCACGCTGATCAATGAGTGCGAGAGCGACGATTGCGAAGACTGGCAGTTAGGAATCAGCCAGCCAGTGACGAAGAACATCCACCTCAATTTCCCCGTAGACCTGTTCAACCGCCTGGCCGACCAATATGGCATTGATTGCGAGGTAGGTTTTATAGAAGACGATGCCCGCGAGCCGGTCAGTTATTTCGGTAAGCACGAGGGCAAGGGTGAGGCGTTTTTGATAGCAGAGTATTTGGGGTTATAGCAGCGCACCCGGCGGGGTGATGCTCCCCGAACCAATGCCAACCGACCATAGTGGCTTTAACTGCATCAATCGGGTCGGGGAAACCGAGGCGCACGCTTTGCCTTGAAGGCGGCTATACCTTCCGCTGCCTCCGCCCCACCCAGAGCGATCGCCATCAGCTGCTTTTCGCGTTCAAGCTGGCGCTCGAAGACCTCCCTGACGGGTCCATCGAGCAGCTGCAAAATGGCAGTCTGCGACGCACGGGCACCTTCGGCGAGCTGGGCTCCCAGCTCCAGCGCAGTTTCCAGCGCCTTACCTGTTGCCACAATATGATTGACTACGCCTGCCTGAGCGAATCGCTCAACCGGCAGCCGGCCACCGAACAACGCAATTTCAGCGGCCAGTTGATGGGGCAGACCGGTGGCCAGAAATACAGAACCACCGCCGTCCGGCACCAGACCGGCCTTCACATACGCCAGAGAAATGTAGCTGCCCTGCGCCGCGACAATCAGGTCCGCCGCAAAGGCCAGCGAAGCCCCGGCGCCCGCCGCCCCGCCTTCGATCGCGGCAATCACCGGCTTGGGACAGAACTTCAGCTTGAGCACCAGATCATGCAGACGCTGAATCAGCGCCTCGCGCTCCGCCAGAGACAACGCCGCGCGGGTCTCCAGCGAACGCAGATCGCCGCCTGAACAAAAGAAATCGCCAGCGCCGCGTAGCACTATGTTTGCGATGTCCGGATTGTCCAGCGCCGCATCAATATGGCTTTCCATCTGTATATACATGGCCGTCTCCAGAGCATTGCGCTTATCCGGCCGGTTCAGGGTAAGCACGAGCGTAGGGCCATGGCGTTCAGCGAGTACGCTGTCGTTCGTTTGGGATGCGTTCATGAAGCGAGTCCGTGTCGTAGGCGATGCGCATACAATACCGGAGGAGACCGAATCACGGGATGCGCTGATATCCGGGGTGCCGTTCTGTTTATGGTGATTAGAAAGGTAGTGGTCAATGTTCATCTGACCCCGATTTCTCCGCGACAACACCTCATCGCCGCTGATCCAGATCAAGCCGCTTCTCGCCAGAACGCCGTAGAATCAAACTACCATCATGCAAACACCAGAGAAGCCTGCATGGGTATCCGGGAGCGCAGCCCATCGGCCTGGCTGCAATCTGCCAATCACTTTTCCCCTGTGGAGTCGCCATGTTGGTAACTGACAAGGCACAGCTCGCAACCTGCCTGAAGCGACACGGTTCGGAGCTGCCCGAGCAACGGCTCGGCGAGATCCTTCTGCAGCATAAGTTGATCACCTCCACGCAGCTGGATGCGGCCCTCACGCTGCAGCACGAGACACCCGAGTCCGGTCGGCTCGGAGCCATTCTGCTCTCGATGGGCATCATCCAGCCTGCACAGCTCCAGCAAGCGATTGCCGAACAGTTGAACGTGGCTGAGGTAGACCTGGATACCTTTGACTTCGACCTTGACCAATTGCGCAGCCTTCCCGAGCAGGTCGCCCGGGAGTGCAAGGTGATGCCGCTAATGGAGCACAACGACTTCCTCATCGTTGCCTGCGCCGACCCCACTCAGCACGAACTGCTGCACCTGCTCAGTTTCATTGCCGGCAAGCCGGTGGAGGCTGTCTACGCCGATGCCCGCTCGATCGAACGTGCCATCAACGAGCACTATGGCTCGGTTACAGTTGAAACCCTGCCAGAGGACGACAGAGACGATCCGGCATTGTCCCTGGAACAGATCAAGGCACTGGCTGAGCATAAACCCACAGTACGCTTTGTCGACAATCTGGTGGAAGACGCCATCAACCGTCGCGCCTCGGATATCCATCTGCGGCCCGGTGAAAAGGATGTGGTGGTACAGCTGCGCATCGACGGCCTGTTGCAGGATGTGCGGCACATCAAGCGCTCCACCCTGCCGGCCATCGTCAGCCGAATCAAGATCATCGGCGGCATGAACATAGCCGAACGGCGACTGCCACAGGATGGCCGCTACATGGTCAAAATCGCCGGACGCACCGTCGACCTGCGCCTGTCGATCATGCCGACGGTGCACGGCGAAAGCGTGGTGATGCGTATTCTGGATACCGGGCAAAGCCTGAGAAGCCTTGAGCAGCTGGGCTTCAGCGACACCGATGCCGCACGCTTTCTGCGGCTGGTCAGCCTCAACCAGGGCATAGTGTTGGTCACCGGTCCCACCGGTTGTGGCAAGAGCACCACCCTGTACGCCGCGATCAACGATATCCGCAAGAGCGGCGTGAACATCATCACCGTAGAAGATCCCGTGGAGTTCCAGATTGAAGGCATTCGCCAGATCCAGGTGAACGCCTCCATTGGCTACACCTTTTCCCGCGCCCTGCGCCACATATTGCGCCACGACCCAGACGTGATCATGGTCGGCGAGATTCGCGATCAGGAAACCGCCGTCATGGCCAGCGAAAGCGCGCTGACCGGGCACCTGGTACTCAGCACCCTGCATACCAACAGCGCGGCCAGCTCGGTGACGCGACTACTGGAAATCGGCATCCCTCCGTACCTGGTAAACGCCACTCTGACCGGGGTGCTCGCGCAACGCCTGGCGCGACGCAATTGCCCGCACTGTCTGGTCGATGAAGAGCTGCCTGACCACGTTCGTGAGAGCCTGGGCCTGAGCAGCGACGAACGCTTCAGCGTCGGCAAAGGCTGCGACCGGTGCGACAATCGCGGCTTTGCCGGGCGGATCGCCGTATACGAATTACTGGAAGTCACGCTAGGAGTGCGCCGCCTGATCAAGGCCAATGTCGCCGCCCAGGACATCGAAGAGCAGGCCCGCCGGGACGGCATGCGCCCGCTGACCGAAGGTGCCCTGGAACTAGCGCGCAAGGGCATCATCTCCCTGGCCGAGGTCTACCGGATACGGCTCGAGTAGTAGTCGACGACTGACAGGGCCGGTTGCAAACAGTGCGGATGAGATGCAGCCATACCAAAAACGACGCTCAGGAATTTGGGGTCAGATGAAGGTTTCTCGATTAATGTTCATCTGACCCCAATTTCATGACCCCAATTTCAAAGACCCCACTTTCGCCAATTCTGATTATTCGACGACGGCCGCCTGTTAACCCCTGAGTTCCAAATCTTCCCGGATGACCTCTGGGTGGCGAAACGCAATCTCGATTAGCGCTTTTGCCGGACCAGAGGGTTTACGTCGGCCCTGTTCCCATTCCTGCAACGTACGCGGAGAAATATGCAAGACTTCAGCAAACTCCTTTTGAGTCAGGCCAGTCTTGCCACGAGCCTCTGCTACCTCGTTTGGCTCCACACGCGTGATTCGCGCGACGTTGCCAGCTTTCATTTCTTTCACAGACTGTAGGAGCTTGTTGCCAAGCTCCTCACCGCTCAGAGTCTCATTGCTCATTTTCCAGCACCTCACGAATCGACTTCAGGATATGCGCGGGTATGTTTTCCTTAACGGCCTTTTTGTAGACCACCAACAACCAGATCTCACCATTGGCCAACCTGGTGAAGTAAATGACACGTACTCCACCACGCTTCCCTGAACCCGCTATCGACCAACGAACCTTTCTACACCCGCCGCTGCCTGGAATGGGATCGCCGATTTCCGGGTTGGCTGCCAGCCAGGCGAAGAATGCACTGCGCTCCTCCTCGCTCCAGATCGTTCGGGCATCCGCTTCGAATGTAGGGGTTTCGATGATCGTAAGCATGGGCCCAATATACGTCATTGACGGAGTTACGCAAGATGGATGGCTGGCTTTTCCTACCGCGCGATGGCATAAAGCTTTTTTTCCGCACCGAACCGTCCGTTTGGGCTGCGGTCACCGAACACCAGTACTGATGGGATGCGTAGATGCGAATTGGAATTGACTTTGGAACAAGCTATACGGCGGCAGCCGCTGCCGTCGAGGGCGCTATCGAGCACATTAGCTTCCATGGCGACAGCCAATTCCGCACGGTGGTGTTCATTCCCGAAACGCCTGTCGACATGAGCCAGTTCGATGAATCCGTTTACGAGCTGGAGGTCGCGAACATCGTCAGGAGTGAGAAGAGCAGCTATCGCGCCAGGTTGAAAGAATACGAGCAGAGGGCAAGTCAGATTCGAGTGACCTACCGAAAGCAGGCGCGCGACGGTGAGATCTCAGACGAAGCCGCACGCCGCACGCCGACAGACCGAAGTGGCGCTTTCGGCATTGAACCAGCCGGTGCTCCAGTCAGATGAAGCACTGAAAACCGCTGCGGTTGCAGCGATTCGCCGTCAGTGGGTCCAGGACCAAATCACAGCAGGCCGCGAGCGCTCGATAACAGTCGACGAATCGGCAGTATTCGGCGAAGAGGCTATAGAGGAATTCTTTGCATACGAAGCCGGCCGATTGATCCAGTCTCCGAAATCTCTTCTTGGGTACAAGTTGGGTGAGCCGCAACGCGTTGCAATCGTACGTATCGTGGCGAATGTATTGCGCCACGTCCGCCAGGCAGCGAGCACTCAACTAGGAGTCGAGGTGACTGAAGCTACGATCGGTCGCCCCGTCACGTTTCGAAGCTCAATGGGCGACGCCGGAAGCGAACAAGCCATTGGTTTGCTGCGCGAAGCAGCGACGCAAGCCGGCTTTGACGCGGTAGAGTTTCTAGCCGAGCCGGCAGCGGCGGCGATCAATTATCACGCCCAGTCGGCTGCTGCGCATGAGGTTGTCGTTGTAGATGTCGGGGGCGGTACCACCGACATCGCACTTGGCGTCATCGGCGGCGTCGCCAACGAGCCGCAAATCGAAGCGACCTGGGGAATGGGCAAAGGAGGCACCGATGTTGACCTGGGTCTTTCCCTGACGGCCGTGATGCCGAAATTCGGCAAGGACAATTGCCGCCTGCTTGCCCCGGTCTATGTCAACGCCGCAACGGTCAGCGATCTGAATCGGCAGCTGGATTTTCGCAAGACGCGACTGGACGGTGTACCAGAACCGTTTATGAGCCGCCTGCGTACCTTGCAGCGTAATGGCGTGGCCATTCGGCTTAATCAGGATGTCGAGCGACTCAAGATCGCACTGAGCACAGAAACCAAGGCGGCGGTGACGCTCGACTATATCGAGCCTGACCTGCGAGCTACTGCAGACCGTTCGCACCTCGAACAAGGGTACGAAGCCTTCCAACGTTCATTCTCTGACCTGTTGCGTCAAGTAAGCCAAGAGACGGCCAGCCGAAACCCCGTAGTGTTCCTCACCGGAGGCATGTCTCGCGCACCCTACATCGCTGAAGCAGTGCGCGAGCACTTCCCTGATAGCCAATTGGTCCATGGCGACGCATCCCTGGGTGTCGTGGGCGGCTTGGCCTTACACGCCGCCATGCAGCGCTCAGTGGTGGACCGGCCTTCCTCCTAGCTTCGACGCAATGAACAAAACGATTTGGGCGGGTTTCGAATGGCACCCAGCTCTGCTCGTTTCCTGAAGCGAGATCCACCTGAATTCGGGTATGAGGAAAGAAAGGGGACATGATGAACTGACCCCAATTTTTTTCGTCTCCTTTCTCCACTTAGCAACATTTTCTGTGAAGCTATCTGTTAACTTCGCTTACTGCCTGTACCACAGGCCTAGATAATATCTCGACCATGGATTTTTGATTCGAAAAATCATTTTCGCCACTCACCGCATATCCTGTTGATTGAGGTGAAAAAATACAACTAGCTGCTTGAAGTAATACAGCATCACGCACACCTTCATCGCCTGAAGCCTCAACTAAGGCACCATGGGTCATTAGCGCGTTTTGGCGATGTTTATTAACTATTGCATTGTGCTTATGGTTAAGGAAGTTTTTCGCAGAAAGAAACAGCATATATGCCATAACTGAGAAAATTAGGAACTTACTTATTGAGAGCTGTATTGCGTCGTAGGTTGTCTCAGGATTGAGAAATGGAATTTTATGTAAAAACAAGCTTATGACAGCAAACACGCCTAATCCAATTGCCAATTTGACTGCATAACCCTGCCAACGGTCAGCTTCGCCTGTGTGATGCTCATATTCAGCATTGAAGTGAGCTGCTTGTTTTGTAACGCCCTCTTCCGCTGCTACACGCCGAATTTCGTCAAGAACAATTTTTGCGTCTTTTTCATGTTTGGCGAGATCTCCTGATATTTTATTAGATTTGTCTTCAATTGCTTGAAGAGTCGCCCTTGCATCAGAGTCAAGCCGCTGAAAGTCAGCAGACCTATGCAGAGAATACGAAATATATTGATGGAGCGCTTGAAACGCAGGTGGATAGGCCCCTACTACCTGTTTAACAAGATTTGTTCTTGCAGTACCTGGATCTTGTTGCTCGGGACTAAACTCCATTATTTGCGTAAACAACTTGTAATGGTTGTTAGAATTGTCTCGAATTGGTGTGAGCACGTTGTCAGGGAAATCTTGTAGCGCTGTAACAGATAGCCGCTTGTATAAATCGATTAAGATTTGTGCTGGCTCAACGACCTCATTAAAGTTCAACCTGGCACCGAGATCCTCAACCCTTGGAAGACTAGCCACATCAAAGTTCTGAATTCTGCTTAGTGATTCCTTTGCTTCCTCATAAAGCTCTTCTTTTCCGACTATCATTTTCTTTCCTTAGGCAGGTAATCGATCTAATGTTAACGCCCGCAACAACGGAAGCTTAGGAGTGCCCGCGAGGAAGCACCCAGACTGCTTGCGCTTATTAATATTTTATATCGGGTGATTTCACCCAACTCACTTTAAAAACACATTTGGGTCAGATGAGCATTAATCTGAAACTTTCATACGACCCCAATTCACACATCCCTGGGTGTCGTGAACGGCTTGGCCTTGCACGCCGCCATACAGCGCTCAGTGGTGAACCGGCCTTCCTCCGAGTTAGCTTCGACTCAATGAGCAAAACGATTTGGGCAGGTTTCGTGGGAAAGAAAAGGTTTAATGTTCACCTGAGCCCAATTTCTTCCCTGCATATTAAGTTGATTTACGTAAGAGCGACCTGAGAAACACTGTAAATCCTAGAGCATCATCTTTCTGGTCAATAACAGCTAGGAGCGGTTCCAAATTATCAGCAGAGAGAAGCTTTTTGCCAGCAACCACTGCCAGCTCCGCCTGAGCCAGCGTCCCCTCGACAGTTCCAAGCCACTTGGCCCACTTGGCGAGCTCTTCATAGCTCATCTCATCAATATCCTTCTCTCGAAATAATTTGATATCGTTACCAAGACCTTTAACTAACAACACCCGAAGATCATTTTCCGGATAAAGAGCTTCAAGGCCCTGTATCTCTGCTAACGGCTCCTCTATGTAATACGGCTTCTCGATCGCACGCCCCTGTATCGTCGACAGCTCGTCAACCTCCTTATCTGTGGCAAGCCGTTGCGTCGTTATAAGACCATTCCGGGACTTCGCCATCGCCTGCATGCGTCTGACCACTCCCAGTGGACAACCTTGATTTAAATTCGTAAGCGCCTGAATATTTTTATAGATCCAATCTCCGCCGAGAGACCCTCTAATGTTATCGATCTTCTCATCAAGCTCTTTCAACCTGCTTGCGAATATCCAAAGCCTCTCCCGATTTTCTTTTTCTATAACATCACGGTCGAATTTTCTCGAAAGCGTTTCGAAGTCAACACCAAAGTACTTCTTTCCGCAGTCCTGGCCAATATTCGTTTCGTATCCATCTTCAGTAACAGCTATGTAGCCTTTCGCATGCGGGGTATGGCAGTTAGAGAGGCCGCATCTAATCCTATCTTTAAATTGGTAACTCCCTATGACGGACTTCATCTTCTTATCCTTAGGATCCAAATCCGCCATATATCCGGGCCTAGATGTAATATCTTCCCATGTAGCTACCGTGATGAGCCCTTTGTCTGTATTTAGAGTGATCAAGGTGGTTTCCCCTATTATTTATGCGTAACGACTAGATTTATGGCCGGCGCTTCGATATGCAGCCCCCCGGGCTTTCACGAAGACTAGCTAGCGCTTCGAGATTTTGCTGTCGACCTGAGCATCTGCCTCCAGCAGGGCTACCTCTTGTCTTTTGTCCCACCACGCCTCTACCGCTCCCTGAAAAATAGGAGTTGCAAGTAAGAAAACTAAGATAACAAAAGACTGCTATCCCTGTGCTACCGCCCAAAGGATGCCGGGGAGATTGGGGTCAGATGACGGTTTCCGATTAAAACTTTCGGTTAATGTTCATCTGACCCCAATTTCTGTTTCAGTAGTCGCAATAGGCGAGCGATTAAACTCATCCCGCATGCTTTTCTTTAATGACATAGCCCTATTTCCATAATTCATACGCGTTGATTTTTCTACCTAACGCCTTAGTTAAGTAGACTTGCATAGCGGAGCCAACAACATGGCAAGCTTTTTCCTGCCATACTGTTGGTGTAGCGAAGCAAGTTCGGCTTTAACGAATTGTTAGACAGAACTTTTGAGTCGCTGCGCGTGCCGGATGATTGGACGCAGCAATAATCTAACCAGCGCCCGGATGTTGTTGTGGCTGGAGATAAATCTTGCGATAGGCGGACTAACTGAATAGTAGGAGGATACAAAAAGCCTCCCATACGCAGATTTGCTCAAGATTTTGTCTCTCCACCAACGAAGGAGGTTAACCTCTATCGCTAGCGGCGTACCAAATGCAGCGGTTGCCACTACGCATTGTGACGTCTTGATGGCGTTGAGATTGTTTTGAATGTCTATGTCACGCGGACTCAACTGCGCCGCTCTCTCTAACAACGGAATTGCAGCCTCCTTATTTCCGTTCCCTTCCCACAGGAGTAGAGCTTTCAGGTTGAGGTAAATGGCGCTGTCCGGAACAAGCTCGATTGACCGGTCTATGTACTGCAGTGCCAAGTCGATGTTTGCAGGCGCCGCACCCGTTATGGATGAATTGGACCCGTAGACCTGCTTGTTGGCCTGTAACTCATGCAGGATAAACATTGCTTTGAGCTGGTACTGCTCGGCCTCTGTGAACTTTTCAATATCTGTTTGTTCCACTTCGCCTCCTAGTGGTGATTGGTGTGCCGTCTAACGCTTGAATTGAGCCACGCAGCGAAGAGGCGTCGGCTGTTAGGTCTCACTTCATAACCCTTCTGCAAACTTTCTTGGGGTGAGGCTGAAAGAGTCGGCGACTGTGATACACAGGCGCTTATCTATGGTGTTCATGAAGAAAACTCTGCTAGAAAACTTGCCAAGATACACCCAATCTCGAGCGCCTTCAGGCTCACAGAGGTTCTTGTTTTCAAGGAAGAATGTGTTCGCAGCACCATTGAAGATGGCCTTCCCGTCTGAGTAACCGGCGGCGACAGTGCCGGCGAGTTGCATGAGGATCAGTGCACTGGAGCAGATGAGAGCGCTCTTTTCGTGCTTGAAGATTCGATAAGTGAAGCAACAACCAGCAAAAAATAGCGCTGCAGCGAGCGCTAGGACGCTATTTTCGTCCTCGTAGTGAAAATCACTTCGAATGAATCTGGATATAGCCTGATAGTAGGCAATCCCGAAGGCGATTGAATATAGGAGGATCAGGTAAGCAGATAGATTTTTGAGGAGCTCCGAATCTGTATGATCCGACTGACTAAACAAGACGAGCGAGAAAAGCAAAGGGGCCGATATGAGTATTAGTAATCGATCAAGCGGAGCGCTTATGTAGTCGATGGAAGATGCATATGGGAAAACATCGAAACCGAATACTCTCCAGTAGCCGAATATGTATGCGGAACCCAAGAGCATCGCGTAAGCGTATATCAGCACGCCAAGGCCCAACTTGTCGGTGACAAAGGATATGCTCGATGAGTTCAAAGCACTGTGCGACGGCTTTTGCATGTGAGACCTAACGATGAAGCTAAGGGGCCGCGGCACGCGGTCCCAGCGAATGAAATGAGCGATTTCAGCGCCTTGTTAGCCTTACCAGCTTCTTGGCACAATTGATGTCGTGTCCGTAGTAATTTTCCAGTTCGCAAGTTTTTCTGACGAAAAACTTAAGTACAAGGTCCTTCCCACATAATCTGGGCCGCCAACTGAAACCCACTGTTGATACGCAATTACTTCATGCTCCGAGCTCGCTTCAACAGCTTCATATCCATAATTAAATAGAGATATCGTTTCTTTTTTGGACATTCCAATAATCAATTCGCTGATTGGAAAGGCAGCGTAGTTTTGATCGTATTTATTAAAATCGGCTACGGCCCAGCTTGATCCTGGGGGATTCGAGGCGCACCCTGAAAGTGCCATAAAAACTATTGGTATAGCTAAATATTTCATAATACCTCTGTGGGCTAACAGTGATCATATGGAATTCCCGATATGGAATATTCGTTACTTCCCGATAACGACACAAACCAAACCGGCCCATCCGCCAAAGCCTAAACCTTCTTCAAATCAACAACTTAACGATGGCGCTGCAGACGACCACGTAATCGCGTGAATTCCGCATTTGTCGATTTCCAGACCCCTGTCTCCACCACGCCCCACCAACCACGCTACCGCCCGACCCTCATTTGGCAGGCAAGCCGGTACGCTATCAATTCGGGTATGGAAGGTAGGCTGTCCTTGCCCCTTGGGCGGGAACTGCTGCAATCCATTGCCGAACCAGCAACATAGCGCAGGGGAGTGGCGCTTGGCCATAGCTTGAGAGCCGCGAGGCTGAATCCAAGGGCTATAAGGGGCGCGACGCGCACTGCGTCAGCGACTAATGATGCCTCCCCCGCCCCACCTCGTTATAATGCCCGTTTTGCGCCAACCGCCCATGGCATCCGCTGGTTTCTGCGCTTGCGCCCCTTCATTCACAGGGCGACCTGCAGGCTATGCGTGGCATGCTGTGGTACCGCGTTAAAGTCGCCAGCCATCACCGGACAGCCAAACACCCATGGAAAAAACCTACCAGCCGCACGCCATCGAATCTTCCTGGTACCAGACCTGGGAGCAGAACAATTACTTTGCTCCGCAGGGCTCCGGCGAGTCGTACACCATCGCGCTGCCGCCGCCGAACGTGACCGGCAGCCTGCACATGGGCCACGGGTTCAATAACGCGATCATGGATGCGCTGATCCGCTTCCGCCGGATGCAGGGCCGCAATACGCTGTGGCAGCCGGGCACGGATCACGCAGGTATCGCGACGCAGATGGTGGTTGAGCGCCAGCTCGCCGCTCAGGGTCAGTCCCGTCATGATCTGGGCCGCGACAAGTTTCTGGAAAAGGTCTGGGAATGGAAGGAAGAGTCCGGCGGCAACATTACTCGTCAGATTCGCCGGCTCGGCAGTTCGGTGGATTGGAGCCGTGAGCGCTTCACCATGGATGAAGGCATGTCCGAGGCGGTTCAGGAAGCCTTTGTGCGTCTGCATGAAGACGGCCTGATCTACCGCGGCAAGCGTCTGGTGAACTGGGATCCCAAGCTGCACACCGCGATTTCCGATCTTGAAGTGGAGAACCACGACGAGACCGGTTCGCTGTGGAATCTGCGTTACCCCCTGGCGGATGGCGCGACCACGGCCGAGGGCAAGAATTATCTGATCGTTGCCACCACGCGTCCGGAGACCATGCTGGGCGATACGGCGGTCGCGGTGAACCCGGATGACGAGCGTTATCAGGCGCTGATCGGCAAGTTTGTCGAGCTGCCTTTAGTGGGCCGGCGCATTCCGATTGTGGCCGACGACTATTGCGACCCCGAGTTCGGTACCGGTTGCGTGAAGATCACCCCGGCCCATGACTTCAATGACTATGAAGTCGGCAAGCGCCACAAGATGCCGCTGATCAACATTCTGGACAAGGACGCAGCGGTATTGGCCCGCGCCCAGGTGTTCAACATCGATGGCAGCGTCAATGACGAAGTGGATGCCACCCTGCCCGCCGCCTATGCCGGGCTGGATCGCTTCGAGGCGCGCAAGCGTATCGTCGAGGACTTCGACGCCGCCGGCCTGCTGGAGAAGATCGAGCCCCACGCACTCAAGGTGCCCAAGGGCGACCGCTCCGGCGTGATTATCGAGCCCTGGCTCACCGATCAGTGGTACGTGTCCACCAAGCCGCTGGCCGAGCCGGCAATTGCGGCGGTCGAGGACGGTCGCATCCAGTTCGTACCCAAGCAGTACGAGAACATGTACTTCAGCTGGATGCGCGACATTCAGGATTGGTGTATCTCCCGCCAGCTGTGGTGGGGCCACCGCATTCCGGCCTGGTATGACGAAGCCGGCAAGGTGTACGTGGGCCGCGATGAGGCGGAAGTGCGCGCCAAGTACAACCTGGGTGACGCCACGCTGCGCCAGGACGAAGACGTGCTGGATACCTGGTTCAGTTCCGGCCTGTGGACCTTCTCAACCCTCGGCTGGCCCGAGCAGACCCAGGCGCTGAAGACCTTTCACCCCACCGATGTGCTGGTCACCGGTTTTGACATCATCTTCTTCTGGGTCGCGCGGATGATCATGATGACCATGCATCTGATGAAGCATGACGACGGCCGCGCGCAGATCCCGTTCAAGACGGTGTATGTGCATGGCCTGGTGCGTGATAGCCAGGGCCAGAAGATGTCCAAGTCCAAGGGCAACGTGCTGGACCCGCTGGATATCATCGACGGTATCGACCTTGAATCGCTGGTGACCAAGCGCACCAGCGGCATGATGCAGCCCAAGCTGGCGGCCAAGATCGAGAAGCAGACCCGCGCCGAATTCCCCGAGGGCATCGCGCCCTACGGTACTGACGCGCTGCGCTTCACCAACCTGTCGCTGGCCTCCACCGGCCGTGACGTGAAGTTCGACATGGGCCGGGTCGAGGGCTATCGCAACTTCTGTAACAAGATCTGGAACGCCGCGCGTTACGTGATGATGCAGTGCGAGGAAAACGATACCGGCGTCAACGGTGAGCCGGTTGAGCTGACGCTGGCCGACCGTTGGATTATCTCCCAGCTACAGCGCACCGAAGCCGAAGTGACCCGTCATCTGGATCAGTTCCGTTTCGACATGGCCGCGACCGCCTTGTACGAGTTCATCTGGAACCAGTACTGCGACTGGTATCTGGAGCTGTCCAAGCCGGTACTGTGGGACGAGAACGCGCCGGCCGAGCGCCAGCGTGGCACGCGCCGCACCCTGGTCCGCGTGCTGGAAGCGGCGCTGCGCCTGTCGCACCCCTTCATGCCCTTTATTACTGAAGAAATCTGGCAGCGTATTGCGCCGCTAGCTGGCAAGAAAGGCCCGACCATCATGCTGCAGCCCTGGCCGCAGAGTGATGACAGCCGCATTGATACGGTCGCCGAAAGCGATATCGAATGGCTCAAGGGTCTGATCATTGGCGTGCGTAACATCCGCGCGGAAATGAACATCGGCCCCGGCAAGCCGCTCGAGCTGCTGCTGCGCAAGGCCAACAGTGAAGACCAGCGCCGTCTGGGCGAGAACGAAGCCTTCCTGAAAAAGCTGGCGAAGCTGTCGTCTATTACCGTGCTTGGCGAGTCCGACGAAGCGCCACTGTCGGCGACTGCACTGGTCGGCGAGCTGGAAGTGCTGGTGCCCATGGCCGGGCTGATCGACAAGACCGCCGAACTGGCGCGCCTGGACAAGGAAATCGGCCGACTCGAAGGCGAGGTCAAGCGCGTTGCCGGCAAGCTGGGTAATGCCGGCTTTGTCGACAAGGCACCCGCAGCGGTGATCGACAAGGAGCGCGCCAAGCTGGCCGAGGCCGAACAGGCCCTGACCCAGCTCAGCGAGCAACGCACGCACATCGCCAGCCTGTAATTGCCCGATACCCACCTGGCCACACCAGGTGGGTTTGCTGCGCGCGTGTGAGCCAGCAACATTCGGTGGGCTGCCATTCATCTAGCGCAACGGCCTGGACGGATAATGACGAGCCTGAACAGTGATCTGATACTGGTTGTATCGCTACTGCTGATCAGCATGGTGTTGTTCGTACGCAACAAGCCGCGCATGGATGTCGTGGCCCTGCTGGTAATCGTCGCCCTGCCGCTGAGCGGCATTCTCACTATCAACGAAGCTATCGCCGGGTTCAGCGACCCTAGCGTGTTGCTGATCGCGGCGCTGTTCGTGATTGGTGATGGATTGGTGCGCACCGGCATCGCCTACCAGCTGGGTGACTGGCTGGTGCACCAGGCCGGCAAGAGCGAAACGCGGCTGATCGTGTTGCTGATGCTGACCGTTGCCGGGCTCGGTTCGGTGATGAGCTCCACTGGCGTGGTCGCCATCTTCATTCCTGTGGTGCTCAGCGTCGCGGTGCGCATGGGCATCCCTCCATCGCGATTGATGATGCCGCTCAGCTTTGCCGGCCTGATGAGCGGCATGCTGACGCTGGTCGCCACGCCTCCGAATATGGTGGTCAACAGCGAACTGGTGCGCACCGGTCTGCCGGGGTTTTCCTTCTTCAGCTTCACGCCCATTGGCCTGGTGATACTCTCCACCGGCGTGCTCTATATGCTGGTGGCACGGCGCTGGCTGGGTGGCCGGGCGGCGGAGCAGGATGAGCGCGAACCTCGCCACAGCCTGGCCGATCTGGCCAAATCCTATCGTCTGACCGAGCGCGAACGCCGTCTGCGCGTGCGCCCCGGTTCACCGCTGGCGAACAAGCAGCTGGTGGAGATGGAGCTGCGCCAGGACTACGGCATCAACGTGATTGCCATCGAGCGCCAGCGACGGTTCCGTACCCTTCTGGAGCTGGCCAACGGCAAGACCTTATTGCAGCCCGGCGATGTATTGCTGGTCGATCTGGCCAGCCCGGCCATTGCGCTGCTTGGTGCCTATGACGAACTCGGGCTGGAGCCGCTGCCGCTGGAAACCTCCTACTACAGTCTGTATTCGCATCAGATGGGCCTGGCTGAGGTGGCATTGCCGCCGGATTCGCGCCTGCCCGGCCAGACCATTCAGGAACTGGCGTTTCGCAGCCGCTTCAGGCTCAACGTGGTCGGCCTGCGCCGCCATGGTGCGGCGTTGCCGGGTTTGCTGGTGGATGAAAAGCTCAAGGCCGCAGATACGCTGCTGGTTGCCGGCGACTGGCGGGACATCAATCGCCTGCATGGGCTGAGCCGGGATTTTCTGCCGCTGAGCGTGCCGGCGGAAATCGACGAGATTGCCCCGGCGGCGCGCAAGGCACCCTATGCCCTGTTCAGCCTGGCGGTGATGATTGCATTGATGGTCAGCGGGCTCGTGCCCAATCTGCTCGCGGCCCTAATCGGTTGTTTGCTGATGGGCGTGTTTCGTTGCATCTCCATGGATTCGGCCTACCGGGCGATTCACTGGCCAAGCCTGCTGTTGATTGTCGGCATGTTGCCCTTTGCCCTGGCCCTGCAGAAAACCGGCGGTATTGATCTGGCGGTGAGCACCTTGCTGCACCTGTTTGGCGATGCCGGGCCGCGGGCGCTGCTGGCCACGCTGTTCATCTGTACCGCGATCACCGGCTCCTTTATTTCCAACACGGCGACCGCGGTGCTGATGGCGCCGATTGCGATTGCCACGGCGCAGGCCATGGATGCCTCGCCCTATCCCTTTGCCATGATCGTTGCGCTGGCGGCCTCGGCGGCGTTCATGACGCCCGTTGCCTCACCGGTGAACACGCTGGTGCTGGATCCGGGGCGCTATCGTTTTACCGATTTTGTGCGCATCGGCGTACCCTTCACCGTGCTGGTCCTGGTGATCAGTGTGACACTGGTGCCCTGGCTGTTTCCCCTATAATGCGCGCACATCGCATCCGGTTTACGCCACGCGGCAACTGGGTTACCTTGCCGGCCTGCGCCACCTTCCCTTGAGTTTGCGGATACCACCATGCCCATCGACAACAGCATTGTTCATCAGATACACAAGAAGCCCGACGGACAGCCAGCCAGCCTCACGCTGCGTGATGCCGAACTGGCCAGCTCCGAGGCGCTGGAACAACTGCTGGCCGGTCTGATCGAGGCCTATAACAGCAAGCCGAACAAGGCCTGGGGTTACTTCCAGCCGGAGAGTGGTGCCTACCCGTTCAGCGGCTGGTTGCAGCAACTGCTGGATGAGGAGCAGGATTTCCTGCGCTTCTCGACCCAGGCCACCGAGCATCTGAAGACGCTGATGGAGGGCTCCAATCTGGCCCTCGGCGGGCATGTGCTGTTTATCCGCTACCGCCAGGGCATGACGGCCTTTCTGGTCATCGCCCTGCTGCACCATACCGAGGGCGTGACCGTGACCGACGACCTGAACGTGGCGGCGGCGCGGCATCTGGATCTGTCCCGGCTGAACATGGCGGCGCGGATCAACCTGACCGAGTGGAAACAGAACGCCAGTTCCAAGCAATACATTTCCTTCATTCGCGGTCGCAGCGGCAAGCGCGTGTCGGATTACTTCCGCGACTTCGTTGGCTGTGTCGAAGGCGCCAATCCCGAGCAGGAAACCACTACCCTGCTGCAGGCGTTTCAGGATTACGTAGGCGAAGCGGACATGCCCGCCGATGAGCTCAAGGGCAAGACCAAGGCCATGAGCGGTTACGTCAGCGGCCAGGCGCGCCAGGGTGAACAGGTCGCGCTGGAGGAATTGTCCGGCGTGATCGACGAGGAACAACCCCGCGCCTTCTACGATTACATCCGCAACAAGGATTACGGCCTGAACGCCGAGATCCCTCCGGACAAACGCACCCTGACCAACTTCATGCGCTACTACGGCAAGGCCGATGGCATGTCGATCAGCTTCGAGGCCCACCTGCTGGGCGAGCGCGTCGAGTATGACGAGACCGGTGATTCGCTGGTGATCAAGCATCCGCCCAAGGGGCTGATCGAACAGCTGAAAAAGAAGAAGCGCTAAGCGATTCGGCACAGGCGTTATCGGAACTTCAGTCAAAATCCAGGGGTCGCTAGCTTAGAAGACGACCACGAGCGGTGAGTTGCCGCGACGCCTGGAGTACCAATGCCACAAGCCATCGAAGACTATGCATTGATCGGCGACCTGTGCACCGCCGCGTTAGTCAGCCGCACCGGCAGCATCGACTGGTTCTGCCCGCCCCGTTTCGATTCACCGGCCTGTTTTGCCGCGCTGCTGGGCACTCATGAGCATGGCCACTGGCGGTTGGCGCCCAGCGCCGAACCCACCGAGATCAAGCGCTACTATCAGCCGGACACTCTGGTGCTCTGCACCGAGATGAGCACAGCCGGCGGGCGTGTACGCATCACCGACTGCATGCCCTTCGATGACAACGTCACCATTCTGCGCCATGTCGAGGCGCTGGAAGGCTGCGTCGAGATGGAGATGTGCCTGCTGCCCCGCTTCGGCTATGGCAAGGATGCGGCGCGCATCGAGCAGCAGGACCACGGCGTCTGCCTGGTAGGCACAGAGCACCCGTTATGGTTGTTCACCGATGTGTCATATGAACTGCGCGACGACCGGGTCACCGCGGCGTTCACGCTGAACGCAGGTGAACACCGCCTGATGCAGCTCACGCACCTGAACGCGGACACCCAACCCGAGGGCGCACAGTGCAGCGAAGGCGCCATAGAGGACTGTGCTGGCTGGTGGCGCTCATGGGTGCGCCAGTGCAGCTATCGGGGTCGCTGGCGAGAGGCCGTGGTGCGCTCGCTGATTACCCTGAAGGCGCTGACCTATGCCCCCAGCGGCGGCATGGTCGCCGCGCCCACCTCGTCCCTGCCGGAATTGCCCGGTGGCGCAGCGAACTGGGATTACCGCTTCTGCTGGCTGCGCGACGCAGTGCTGGCAGTCGATACCTTTCTGGACTCGAACTTGTTTGACGAATCCCGTGCCTGGCATGACTGGCTGTTGCGTGCGATTAACGAAGGCAATGGAGACGTCGATGTTGACGTGCTCTACAGCATCACCGGTGAGCACCCCGAGCCCGAACAACAGCTGGACTGGTTGCCTGGCTGGCAGAATTCCAGGCCGGTGCGTATCGGCAACGCCGCCGCGGATCAGCATCAGCTGGACGTCTACGGTCTGCTGATGGATGTACTGCATATCGGCCGGCGCAGCGGGATGGAGACCACCTCACAGACCTGGGATTATCAGTGCAAGATCATGGACTTTCTGGTCGAGCAGTGGTGCGAGCCCGACGAAGGCATCTGGGAATTACGCGGGCAGCCGCAGCACTATACCCATTCCAAGGTGTATGCCTGGGTGGCCTTTGATCGCTCGATACGGGACGCCGAGGAGTTCGGCTTGAAGTCCCCGTTGGAGCTATGGCGCAACGTCCGCGATGAGATTCACGCGGATGTCTGCGAAAACGGGATAGAGCCTTCGCGCGGCGCCTTTCAGCAGACCTATGATAAAGCCCGCCCGGATGCCAGCCTGCTGATGATTCCCCTGCTGGGCTTCCTGCCCGCTGACGATGCGCGCGTTCAGGCCACGCTCGCCTGGATTGAAGAAACTCTCTGCAAGGACGGGCTGGTCTATCGGTTCCTGGATGAGGATGCCTTTGCCGGCAGCGAGGGCGCTTTCCCGACCTGCAGCTTCTGGCTGGCGGATGTGCTGACCATGAGCGGACGCACTGAGGAGGCCGAAGCGCTGTTTGAAAAACTGCTCGGTCTGCGCAATGACGTGGGCCTGCTGGCCGAGGAATACGACCCCGCATACGGCCTGCTCGGCAATTTCCCCCAGGCGCTATCGCACCTGGCGTTGATCAAGACGGCGTATCTGATTGATCGCGACGAGGACGCCCACCGCGGCGGACAGCCAGAGCGTCACTCTTACCGCCCGGTACCCTGATTCATTCAATGTGTGTCCATTGGCAGACAAGCGCTGTGGAAATCGCCACCATGGCGCGATGATCAAACAAACTCTGCTCGACACCTTCGGTTATGACCGCTTCCGCCCCGGCCAGGAGCCGGCCATCAATGCAGTGCTGGCCGGGCGCTCAGCCGCAGCCATTTTCCCGACCGGCTCGGGTAAATCGCTGTGCTATCAGTTGCCCGCTATCCACCTGCCGCACCTGACCCTGGTGGTGTCGCCCTTGCTGGCGCTGATGCAGGATCAGCTGGCGTTTCTGCACCGCCACGGCATCAGCGCGGCGAGCATCGACTCCTCGCAGGACCGCGAGGAAGCCAGCCGGGTCATGGCGCAGGCCAAAAGCGGCGAACTGAAGATTCTGATGATCTCGGTCGAACGGCTGAAGAACGAGCGGTTCCGTAACTTTATCCAGCAGGTGCCGATCTCCCTGCTGGTGGTGGACGAGGCGCACTGCATATCGGAATGGGGCCATAACTTCCGCCCGGATTACCTCAAGCTGCCCGCGTACCAGAAAGACTTCGGTATCCCGCAGACGCTGCTGCTGACCGCCACGGCCACGCCGCCGGTCATCGCCGATATGCAGCGCAAGTTCGGCATTGCCGAGGCGGACGTAATCACCACTGGCTTCTATCGGCCCAACCTGAATCTGCTGGTCGAGCCGGTTGCCGGGGCAGACAAACGCCGGCGTCTGGTCGAATGGCTCGGCGCCCGCAGCGCCGAGCCGGGCATTGTCTACGTCACCCAGCAACAAACCGCCGAAGACGTCGCCGGCTATCTCAGCCAGCATGGCATCCAGGCAGCGGCCTACCATGCCGGCATGGACCATGAGCGACGCGAGCGCATCCAGCGCGACTTCATGGGCGGCGCTATCAACTGCATTGTTGCGACCATCGCCTTCGGCATGGGCATCGACAAGAGCGATATCCGCTTCGTGGTGCATTTTGACTTGCCCAAATCCATCGAGAACTACAGCCAGGAAATTGGGCGCGCAGGCCGCGATGGCAACCCCTCGGACTGCTTGGTGCTGGCCAACCGCGACAGCCTGAACGTGCTGGAAAACTTTGTGTATGGCGACACGCCCGAGCGCGCCGGCATCCGCTGCGTGCTGGATGAACTGCAGCGCGATTCCCCAGGCGGGCAGTGGGAGCTGATGCTCAACGCGCTCTCCACGCGCAGCAATATCCGCCAGCTGCCGCTGAAGACGCTGCTGGTACAGCTGGAACTGCGCGGCATCATCGCGCCCCGCTACGCCTACTTTGCCGAATACCGTTTCAAGTTTCTGCTCGAACCCGAGCAGCTGGCGCAGCAGTTCAAAGGTGAGCGTAAGGAATTTGTCGAAGCGATCATCAGTACCTCACGGCGCGCGCGCACCTGGTGCACGGTGGACTTCGATGTGCTGTGGCAGCAGCACCGGGCCGACCGGGGCCGGGTGATCAAGGCGCTGGATTACTTTCAGGAGAAGAACTGGGTCGAGCTGGAAAGCAAGCAGATGACCGAGGTCTACGAGCTGCTGCAGCCGGAGTTCGACGCCGCCAGCCTGAGCGAAGTACTGCATGACTATTTCCATCGGCAGGAAGCCAGCGAGATCAACCGCATCCACGCCATGCTCGATCTGTTTGCCACCCAGGACTGCCTGAGCCGGCGGCTGGCGCTTTATTTTGGCGATGATCAGGTGCCCGAGCGTTGCGGCCATTGTTCGGTCTGTCATGGTCAGCCGGCCCAGCTGCCCGAGCCCCCGGCGCTAGCGCCACTGTCGCTGGAGCGCCTTCAGCAGCTCGGCGCAGCCTTTGTGGAACGCTATCGGGGCGACCAGCAGCATGCGCCCACCGCAGACTGTATGGCGCGTTTTCTGTGCGGTATCAGTGTGCCCCTGTTCACCCGACTCAAGGCCAGAAGCCTGCCCGGCTTTGCGGCGCTGGAAGCCTATCCCTACGCCAATGTCAGAGAGCTGGCGCAGGACAGCCTGGGTCCATCCAGCGCTCGCTGACGACAAACGCCAGAAGACGGGCGCGCTGCGCACGCCGTCG
>NZ_VTVA01000010.1 GCF_008638345.1 Pseudomonas saliphila
GACGGGATTGCCGGACGCTTACCTTCGACTGACTTGCTTAGGCATTGGCCAGCCGATGCCAGGGAACCGATCCCTGTTCGCTGCGTCAATAAACTAGGCGCTGATAATTTGCGCGGCAGTCCCAAGAGCTGTCGATGTTCTGTCGCCACTGCGGCAGAAGCACCTCTTCTGGTACTTCAAATCTGCGCATGGCTGCGCTGCCTTCTCGCGCCGTGTGCCTGGAAAGTGGATCCCAGCAGCACCGGCTGATCGACGATCAAGGTGCCATATGAGCTGGGCAGGTCCCTACCAATCCAATATCGGCAAATCTCGCGATCCCGGCCCGGCCGCCACGGATCTTTTATATTCCGAAGATCTACCAACCCTTCTGGTTTTATCCCATTTGCGCTGGAATTTTGTTTATCAGCGTCCTCAGCATCTGATGTCTCGATTCACGAAGGACTTCAATGTTCTTTTTCTTGAAGAGCCGTTGTTTTCTGACGAGGCGCAACCTTGGCTGGAAGCCCGTCCCGAAGAAAAGGGCGTACAGGTATTGGTCCCGCGACTTCCGCATGGCTGCGCGGGCGCGGCTGGGGATCGAGCGCAACGAGATCTGCTCGAGGACTACCTTTGCCGGCTTGGTATAGATGAACCGATCCTCTGGTTTTATACGCCAATGGCGCTGAACATCACCGACGGGCTGCGCCCTCGATTAATCGTTTACGACTGCATGGATGAGCTTTCGGCGTTTCGCGGTGCGCCACCGGAGTTGATTGAGCGCGAACAAGCCTTGTTGCGTTGCGCAGATCTTGTATTCACCGGGGGTTACAGCCTATGGGAGGCCAAACGCAATTTACACAATAATATCCATGCATTTCCCAGCAGCGTTGACGTCTCACATTTCTCTTCGGCGCGGAGCATTCAGATCGAGCCGCTCGATCAAATCGATATTCCCCACCCACGTCTCGGGTTTTATGGGGTTATTGACGAGCGTCTGGATCTCAAGCTTATTTCACGTATCGTCGAGCTACGACCGGACTGGCATATAGTGCTCGTAGGACCTGTAGTCAAGATTGATCCAACCAGCCTGCCTCAGCTCCCCAATCTCCATTATCTAGGACCTAAAACCTACGAAGAACTTCCGCAGTATCTGGCCGGCTGGGACGTAGCCATCATGCCCTTCGCATTGAACGAATCCACACGTTTCATCAGTCCAACGAAGACTCCCGAGTTTCTTGCGGGAGGCTGCCCTGTGGTGTCGACGCCCATCAATGATGTGGTCCGTACCTACGGAGACACTGACATAGTGTATATCGCAGACACGCCAGAGGAATTCGTTAAAGCCGTAGAAGGCGCTCTGTTACTCGCGAGAGACCCTGATCGGTTGTGTGACGCTGCCGACTCAATTCTTGGTGATGTGTCCTGGGACAACACCTGGGCATCGATGATGGAGAAAATAAAATGCGCGATATAAGAGCATTCGATGATGTGCAGGGTCAACTGTCGGCAGGTTCCAACAGCAGAATACGCAACCTTCTGGCGCGTCAGCCCAGTCGAAGTGTTGGGTTTGATTATCTGATAGTAGGCGCAGGATTTGCCGGTAGCGTGATTGCCGAGCGGCTCGCCGCAGGATCAAACCGACGCGTGCTGATTATTGATAGGCGTCCGCATATCGGCGGAAATGCCTATGATTTTTACAACGAAGCGGGGATCTTGATTCATCGTTACGGGCCGCACATTTTCCACACCAATTCCCAACGCATCGTTGACTATCTTTCGAGGTTTACCCAGTGGAGACCCTATGAACACAGGGTTCTCGCGGATGTGGATAAGCAGTTGTTACCCATTCCTATCAACAGAACCACGCTGAACAAGCTCTATAAGCTGAACCTGGCGAGTGAGGCCGAGGCTTCAGAATTTCTTGCAGCCAGAGCTGAGCCGGTCAATGAAATAAAAACCAGCGAAGACGTTGTCGTCAGCCAGATTGGACGCGAGCTGTATCAGAAGTTCTTCCGCGGTTATACACGGAAACAGTGGGGGCTTGACCCCTCCCAACTAGACAGGATGGTCACTTCGCGGGTGCCCACGCGCACTGATACCGACGACCGCTATTTCGCTGACAGCTTCCAGCAGATGCCAAAGCATGGCTATACCAGGATGTTCCAGAGAATGCTGGACCACCCGAACATTAGCATTATGTTGGAAACTGACTACCGTGAATTACGCGGTAAAGTTGCCTATGACCACTTGATATATTGCGGCCCGGTTGATGAGTTCTTTGATTACCGGTTAGGTCGATTGCCGTACCGCTCGCTGACGTTCAAGCATCAGACATTGGACCAGGAGCAGTTCCAGCAAGTTGCAGTCGTTAACTATCCGTCCGAAGACGTACCCTATACTCGTATCAGCGAGTACAAACACCTCACAGGGCAGATCCATCCCCGGACGAGCATCAGTTATGAGATCCCATCAGACGATGGGGACCCGTACTATCCGGTCCCGCGTCCGGAAAATGTCGAGCTATATAAACGTTATCAGAAGCTCGCCGAAAGCGTGCCGCACGTAACCTTTCTTGGTCGACTTGGAACCTATAAGTATTACAACATGGACCAGGTCGTTGGGCAGGCTCTGGCACTGTACAAGCGTATCGACACACAGTTAAGAGCGCAAAGCAGCGTTGTAATAGCTACTGGGGAATGTCATAAATCGGCTGATCAGGGGGGTGAAGAATAGGATGACAATGTATCAGCCAAGGCTGTTTGAAAGTTTTTTTCTCGGTGGATTCGAGTGTTCGAACCATCGGCGCAGCGATGGGCGACGCTTGGACATGCTGGATGTCACAGGTCACGCGCAGTGGGCAGCGCAGGACTATAAGACACTCAACCAGTTCGGAATTAATAGCGTGCGCGATGGCCTGCGCTGGCACTTGATCGAGTCCAGCTCCGGACGTTATGACTGGTCCAGTTTCTTGCCGATGTTGAAGGCGGCAGAGTGCCAAGGAACGCAAGTGATATGGGATCTGTGCCACTACGGCTGGCCAGATCACATCGATATTTGGCGTCCTGGCTTTGTCGAACGCTTCGCTGCATATGCAGGTTCCGTTGCGCAACTGATCAAAGATGAAACCGACCGCATCCCTCACTACTCGCCACTCAACGAAATTTCCTTCTGGTCCTGGGCAGGGGGAGACGAGGCCTATTTCAATCCTATGACGCGTGGCAGGGGGGCAGAACTCAAGCATCAATTGGTCCGGGCGACCATCGCCGCTATGGATGCGATACGTCAGGTCGAGCCACGCGCACGTTTTGTGCAGGCGGATCCCGCTATTCATGTGATTGCAGCAAATGTCCGCCCTGGTTCAGTGCGCGAAGCGGAGAATTTTCGACTGTCACAGTTCCAGGCGTGGGACATGTTGTGTGGTGAGCTCTGGCCCGGATTGGGCGGCGCGCCGGAGTATCTGGACATCATTGGCGTCAATTACTATTCGGATAATCAGTGGTATCTGAACGGGCCTGTCATTGAGCGGGGTAGCCCTGATTATCGGCCGTTCAGGGGCATTCTGAGCGAGATTCATCATCGATATCGCCGCCCTATGCTGGTTGCCGAGACCGGCGCTGAGGGTGATTTGCGCGGTCACTGGTTGCGCTACGTCGGCGAGCAGGTCTGGTTGGCCATGCAACAAGGTATTCCAGTAGAGGGTATTTGCCTGTATCCCGTGGTGGATTATCCCGGATGGACAGATGACCGCCATTGTCCGGTTGGTTTACTTGGCTTTCCGGACGCTAACGGTAATCGGCTGGTTCATCAGGGACTCGCTGACGAACTGCGAGTGCAGCAGGCCCGGTTCGATCCGCTCACAGAGCCTGCCATCCTCACCAACGCACGACCATGAACGCCCCCGAAAGACCGCCTTCAGTAACGGAGCCGCCTTTGCCTGACAGTCCGGTGGCGTTTCTCTGGCGTTACGTAGTCCGGCGCCCCTGGCGTTTCGCCAGCCTGTTCATGCTGATTGTCGGCGCGGCAGGGTGTGCTGTTGCCGTGCAGTACGGCATGAAACTCCTGGTCGATGCGATGGCGGAAGGAAACCGGGCGACTGCCGCGGTCTGGTTCCCACTGACGCTTTTTCTGACCCTCATTGTCGTCGAAAATGTCCTCTGGCGGCTGGGAGGTTGGCTCGGCTGCAATACCGTCATCGCCAGTGTCGTGGACATTCGGATCGATCTATTCAGATATCTGACCGGGCATCCGATGCGCTATTTCAATGAGCATTTTGCCGGCTCTCTGGGCAATCGGATCTCAGCACTGGGTGCCTCGGCAGGGGCGATTTTCGGCGGACTGGCCTGGAAAATCATCCCTCCTGTGGTGGACTTCCTCGGTGCCGTGGTGCTGTTGTTTACAGTGGACTGGAGCATGGCCGTGGCGCTGATCTTCTTTGTCACGATTGTCGCGGTGCTGATCACCGGATTCGGCATCCGTGGTCGCGCCAAACACCAGCGCTTCGCTGCGCAATCGGCGCGCGTGGGCGGGGAGCTGGTTGATGCGGTATCGAATGTCTGGACCATCAAGGCATTCTCGGCTCGGGATAGGGAGAGCGAGCGCCTTGCCGAAGCAATTGGCTATGAAGCCCGGGCCCAGCGACGGAGCTGGATGTATCTGGAAAAGGCGCGCGTGCTGCACGACATATGCCTGGCCGTCATGGCCGGCGGCATGTTGATCTGGGCCATATCGCTTTGGTTATCTGGAGACGTCACTGCGGGTGACGTGGTGCTGGTCAGTGCATTGACCTTTCGCATCCTGCATGGCTCACGTGATCTGGCGCTGGCCCTGGTGGATACCAGCCAGCAGATCGGTGCGATCGACGATACCTTGCGCATTATCTTACAGCCGCATGGTCTTGAGGACCCGGTACATCATGTTGCGCTGGCGGAGGGTGAGATTGTTTTCGACAACATAAGCTATAGCTATCCCGGCAACAGGCCCGTGTTTGATGGGTTCAGTCTGCGTATCGAGCCTGACCAGAAAGTCGGCATAGTCGGACCTTCCGGCGCGGGCAAATCAACATTGATCAGTCTCATTCAGCGCCTCGACGACGTACAAAGCGGGCGCATTCTCATTGGTGGGCAGGATGTACGCAACGTCAGTCAGGACAGCCTGCGGGGAAAGATTGCTGTGGTACCGCAGGAGACCGCGCTATTCAATCGCAGCATCCGCGAAAACATACGCTATGGTCGTCCAGATGCTTCTGATGACGAGGTGATCGCAGCCGCGCGCGCCGCATTTTGTGACGCGTTTATTCGCGAGCTTCCCCAAGGCTACGACACCTTGGTCGGGGAGCGCGGTGTTAAGCTCTCCGGAGGCCAGCGACAGCGTCTGGGCATTGCCCGCGCATTTCTGAAAAACGCACCGATTCTGCTACTTGACGAAGCGACCTCGGCACTGGACTCCCAATCTGAAGCAGAGATCCAGGTCGCCCTCAACGCTCTGGTGCAGAATCGTACGGTGATTGCTGTAGCCCATCGTCTGTCCACACTGTCTTCATTCGATCGAATCATTGTGCTGAGAAACGGCAAGCTTATGGAAGAGGGTTCCCCTCAGGAACTGCGCAGCCGTAAGGGTGAGTTCGAATCGCTCTGGCGGCTGCAATCCGACGGCTTCATCGTTGAATAAGCACCAGAGGGAGCAAGCGCGTTGCGCTCCTCACGACGGTCCTCTTTGCAGCTCTCTAACCCCACAAAACATAATTCGGAACGACTCGCTCCCCGTGGCGCCTAAAGGTATTAGTTGCCAAGTCAGGGGATACGTATGGTTACCATTGATACTGCCGCATTTGGTGCCGCTGTATTTGACCTGGACGGAGTAGTCACGCGCACCGCCACGGTACATAGCGCAGCCTGGAAGGCGCTGTTTGACTCCTACCTGTTCGAGAAAGCCGCACAGGGCGGCGAGCCCTTCCTGCCTTTCGATGTGCATACAGACTACCTCCGCTACGTCGACGGCAAGCCTCGCTATCAGGGTGTGGAAAGTTTCCTCGATTCACGCTCGATCAAGCTGCCCTACGGTGCGCCTGAAGACGCGCCCAATGAAGAAACCATCTGCGGCCTCGGAAATCGCAAGAATGTACTGTTCAAGAAGCTTCTTCAGCAGGGCGAAGTGGAGGTGTTTGAGACCACGGTCAGACTTATCCGAACGTTACGCGATCATGGCCTGAAAACCGCTCTCGTGACATCGAGCGAGAATGCCCTGGTGATACTGGATAAGACCGGTTTAAGCGATCTGTTTGACGCTCGGGTTGACGGCGTCGAGTCGATTCGCCTCGGACTCAAGGGTAAGCCCCACCCGGATATCTTCCAAAAGGCCGCCGAACTATTGGGCGTGTCGCCGGAGCAGGCTATCGGGGTCGAAGATGCATTGTCGGGTGTGCGGTCTGCGCGCGATGCAGGTTATAAGCTGGTAATCGGCATAGATCGGAGCGGTACCCTGCGCAAGGATCTGCTAGCGAGTGGCGCCCATGAAGTCGTTGATGATCTTGGCGAGGTCACTCTGGCGCAGACAGATGCCGATCCTGCTCTACCCGATGCGCTGGCCGACTTTGCCCACATCGCTCAGCGGCTGGAACACGCGAGGCCGGTGATCTTCCTTGATTATGATGGAACCCTCACGCCGATTGTTGACCGTCCCGAGCTGGCCGTTCTGGATGACAAGACCCGCGCTACGCTCGCGCAGCTCGCCACTCATTACACCGTAGCGATCATCAGTGGCCGGGATCGACATGATGTCGAGCACCTGGTCGGGCTGGAGAATCTGATATATGCGGGGAGCCATGGATTCGATATCAAAGGGCCGCAGGGGCTGCACATGGAAAATGAGCAGGCCGAGGAGGTAATTCCTGCTCTCGACCGAGCTGAAAAACTGTTGAGAGAAAAGCTCGTTAAGGTTGAGGGTGTACTGGTGGAGCGTAAGCGGTATGCCATCGCCGTGCATTACCGGCTGGTTGCGGACTCGCACCTTCAAGCAGTCAGTAGTGCGGTAGATTCGGCAATTGCCGAGGTGGCACCAACCTTGCGCCGCGCCGGCGGAAAGAAGATCTTCGAGCTGCGCCCGAGCCTGCCTTGGGATAAGGGCCAAGCGCTGATCTGGTTACTTGACGCACTCGAACTCAATCGTCCCAGTGCGGTGGCTCCCCTCTATTTGGGTGACGACGAGACCGACGAAGACGCTTTCAAGGTGCTGCGCGAGCGAGGAGGCATTGGCATTCTGGTCGCCGCCGAGGTCTGTCCAACGGCCGCCCAATACCGTCTCCGTGATCCACGCGCCGCTGAAACATTCCTATCACGGCTTATACAGCTACAGGAGCAGAACTGATGCCCACCTGGTCGCTGGAATATGACAGTTTCGACCCCGATCAAGAAGGGCTGCGGGAAGCGTTGTGCACCTTGGGCAATGGGTACTTTGCCACCCGCGGCGCGGCGGAGGAGGCTGAAGCGGGAGAAATCCACTATCCCGGTACGTACCTGGCAGGGGGCTACAATCGTTTGGCAACGGAAATAGCCGGGCGCGAAATCATCAATGAAGATCTGGTTAACATGCCGAACTGGTTATGCCTGAGCTTTCGCCCTGACGGTGGAGACTGGTTCAATCTGCTGGCTGTGGAGGTGCTGGCTTATACTCAGAAGCTCGAGTTGAAAGATGGCGTGTTGGAGCGCAGGCTGCGTTTTCGTGATCGTGAGGGTCGAGAAACTACACTCTTGACGCGCCGTCTGGTGCATATGGGCAATCCTCATCTTGCCGCGTTGAGCTGGGAGCTCACGCCGGAGAACTGGACAGGTCGAATAACGGTTTGTTCAGCGCTCGACGGACGAGTCATCAACGCAGGGGTTGCACGGTATAGCCAGCTTTCCAGCACGCATCTGGTCACGGTCGCTGCGAACTTGGTGAACAGCGAAACGATCGAGTTATTGAGTGAAACCTGTCAATCGCGCTTCCGCATTGCCCAGACCGCACGCACTGAGGTGTACCGACAGGGCCTAGCAGTTGAGGTGGAGCGTAACCTGGTTGCCGAGGAGGACTATATAGCGCAACACCTTGTACTCAATGTAGAGCAAGGCGTGACCATCCAGATCGAAAAAATCGTTGGTTTACATACGTCACGGGATAACGCTATTTCCGAGCCCGCTTTGGCGGCACGTCAGGTCGTCGCGCGGGCTGGGCGTTTCGCCGAGCTGTTTGACTCGCATGCCGGCGCCTGGGCGCGTCTTTGGCATCGCTGCGATGTGAGACTGGAAGGGAGCGACCGTGCGCAGATGATTCTGCGGTTGCATATATTTCACCTGCTGCAAACCGCTTCGCTGCATACCATCGACCTGGATGTGGGTGTCCCTGCGCGCGGGCTGCATGGCGAAGCCTACAGGGGGCATATCTTCTGGGACGAGCTGTTCATCTTCCCCTTTCTGAACTCGCGTATACCGGAAATAACGCGCGCCTTGCTGCGCTATCGCTATCGTCGGCTCGACGAAGCGCGCCGACTGGCGGCTAAAGCCGGATTCAAGGGTGCGATGTATCCCTGGCAGAGCGGCAGTGATGGTCGTGAAGAAAGTCAGCGGGTGCACCTCAATCCGAAATCCGGACGCTGGTTAGAAGATCACACACACCTTCAACGCCATGTTAACGCAGCCGTGGCGTACAACGTCTGGCGTTACTACGAAATAACCGGTGACCGAGAGTTCATGGGATTCTTCGGCGCAGAAATGCTTTTCGAGATTGCCCGCTTCTGGACCAGTGCAGTGACCTGGAATCCCGAGCGCCAGCGTTATGATATCCGTGGCGTCATGGGCCCTGACGAATTTCACGACCGCTACCCATGGCGGGAAGCCCCTGGCCTGGACAATAACGCCTATACCAATGTCATGGTGGCCTGGGTTTTACAGCGGGCTGTAGATGCTTACCAACTTGTGGGCGTTGAGTGTCAGAACGAGCTCTGCGCTGCGATCAGCCTATCGTCAGATGAACCCAACCAGTGGGATGATATCAGCCGTAAACTGTTCGTGCCGTTTCACGGCGATGGGATCGTTAGCCAATTCGAGGGCTATGAGCAACTGGAGGAGTTCGATTGGGATGGCTACCGGGCGAAGTACGGTGACATTCACCGCCTGGACCGCTTGCTGGAAGCCGAGGGCGATACGGTCAATCGGTACAAAGCTTCCAAGCAGGCCGATGTGTTGATGCTGCTTTACCTGTTTTCTGCGCATGAGCTGAGCAACACCTTTGACCAGCTAGGGTATCCGCTGGAAGAGGGCTGGAAGACGCGCACCATCGCCTACTACGAGCAGCGCACCTCCCACGGCTCCACTCTCAGCCGCATTGTGTCCTCCTGGGTACTGGCCCGCCTGGATCGGCGTCACTCCTGGAACCTGCTGAACGAAGCCCTGGAAAGTGACATTGCAGATGTGCAGGGCGGTACAACCGCTGAAGGTATACACCTCGGCGCCATGGCCGGTACGGTAGATCTGGTGCAGCGTGGACAGACCGGGCTGGAGGTTCATGACGATACCCTTTCGCTCGATGTTGGCTTGCCCAAAGAAGTATCCTGCTTGAGTTTTCGGTTTCGCTTTCGCGGACATTGGCTGGAGCTACAGATCACTCATGACCTGTTAAGGATCGCGGCGCCGGACGGCTGGGCAGGACCCCACAAGGTATTTGTCGATAATCAGGTGTATGCGTTCGAAGCGGGTGAAATCCTGGAATTACCGCGTGGAAGGTTGCCACGAGCTGTCAATCCTTAAGGCATATTCTGCAAGTACGTTGCACCCATGGAAACCAGGCGGAACCTTGAACCCCGACTGAAATTTCATCAGCTCCGCTTGGCTAGGGGGAGTGAACCTGACACACTTGCTCGCACATCACAGTTAGAACCCTGCATCGCCTCTTAACAAAGTCCAGAGGTGATCAGCAAGTCGTTCCCGATGAATTTTGGTCGCAATATGTGACAGAGTTTGCAAATTGTAAAAAGGGCAGGATAAGACTAAACTTCACGCCCTTCGAAAAGTCATATCGGCGATAAGTCGGTAAAAAGGTTCAATGGCATCGTTATGCTGGCCAAGTGGACGAGTATTGGTGAACTTTAATGCTCATATGATATCAAATAGACTTTATTGTACGGGTTCGCAGCGTTTTAAACTAATCATGGTGCAGTTATTAAATGGAAAAGCTGAAAGTAACCTTGAAGAAGGTATTGCGGCCAGATAGCGTCCGCAAATTGAAGCAGTATCAAGGACAGCTTTCGCTCGCCTGGTTGCGGGCGTTATCACGATCTGCCTTAATGCGGCGCATCCATTATGCTTTTTTCTCTGACGCATTTGATCGTGAGGCTCGCGCAGTAATAGGTGGCCATCTGCAGCATGAAGAGAATCAGTCCGGCGCGGAATCGGTAAATTACTTCCTCAGACGGGCCATCCACCGCATAGAGAAAGGCCTGATCATGCAGCCTCGCCGCGACGTGTTTGCGGTCGACTACATCACGCAAACAGTTGACTCCTATCGCGACTCGCTGGTTGGAACAGTGGATCGCGATGAAGTGAGCTGGGCGCACGACGTGCTCAAGACGTATTTCGAGACGACTGGTAACCATCCGGTTATAAGCGCTGCCCGCACAGCTTTCCAGCAGCTGGAGTCACCTTATTCCTGCGCATCGAGTCTGCGTCATCCTGAAACAGAGCGTGTGCCTTTTTCTGCGTACATGCACACTCCTCCCGTTGATTTTGAATCCTTTACCGCGCTGTGCATGCGTCGTCGCTCAGTACGCTGGTATCAGGACCGTCCGGTTCCTCGCGAGGTCATCGACAACGCCGTAGCAATGGCTGTCCAGTCCCCGAGCGCCTGCAACCGTCAGCCCTATAAGTTCATGATTTTTGACGACGCCGAATCCGTTGCGCAGGTGTCCGAGCTGCCCATGGGCGTCGCCGGTTTCAGCCATAACTTTCCCGCGATGATAGCGGTGGTAGGGCGGCTGCGTGCATACCCACACGTGCGTGATCGACATGTCATCTATATTGATGGCGCACTGGCAGCGATGTCTTTCATGTTCGCTCTTGAAACGCAGGGTGTGGCCTCCTGTTCGATCAACTGGCCAGACATCCCTGAACGGGAAGACGCTGCCACCAAACTGCTTCGCCTCGACGCCGATGAGCGCATTGTGATGTTCATCTCCGTCGGTTACGCGGCGGAAGAAGGTCTGGTGCCGTACTCCCAGAAACTGTCCCTCGAAGAGGCGCGGGTATATAGCAGCCTGGGCACCAGCGGCGAATGAAGGCGGCCCAGCTCAAAGAGTTCAGGCGTTACCTGTCAAATTCCGGTTGGATGCTGGGTGAGAAGATTCTCATGCTGGCCGTTGGGCTTACCGCGACCGTGGTGTTGGCGCGCTACCTGGGGCCAGAAGAGTTTGGATATCTGAATTACGCATTATCGCTGGTGGCCTTGCTGACCATTGTCTGCCACCTCGGGCTCACCGGGCTGGTGGTCAAGGAACTGAGAGTCAGGCCCGAACAGGAGGACCGAATACTCTCATCTGTGTTCATGACCAAGGTGGCAGCGTCCATCGTTGCGTACGGGATATTGATCGGTACCTGGTTCATTGGCGATGACCGCAATTTTATGGTGCTGGCTCTTATTGGTCTGGCGCTGTTTTTTACCCCCTTTGAAGTCTTGATCGACTGGTTCCAGGCGCGCGTCAAGGCAAAGTATGCGGCTATAGCAGGGGCCGTTGGCCAGATAGGCGGCAACGGACTGAAGATCATCCTCGCCGTGGCAGGGCTGGGATTGGTATGGATCGCCGCTGCGCACGTTGTGATCATCATGCTCACCTCGCTCATCCTGGTCATCTACGCTCTGGCATTGAAACGCTCTTTTCGTTTCGATTTTTCCTGGTCATTGAGCAAAGAGTTGTTGGGCAAGAGCTTCCTGATTTTCCTGGGTTCGCTGTCAGCGGTGATCTACCTCAAAGTAGATCAGATCATGTTGCAGTATATGCTGGGTGATAATGCCGTAGGGCAATACGCTGCAGCGTCCAAGCTGTCGGAAGCCTGGTACCTCATCCCGACGGTACTGATGGCTTCGATCTTCCCAAAGGTTATTGATGTTCGAGCGCACAGCAAAGAAAAATACAAGCGGTTAATGCAGGTCATCTTCGATCTGTTATTTCTTTCAGCATTCTGTTTGTCGGTTGTAGTGTTTATACTTTCAGATCAAGTGATTGATGTGCTATATGGCGATGCGTACTCCGCTGCAGCACAAGTGTTGGCTGTGCACATATTTGCATCAATATTTGTATTCATGCGTGCGTTGTTCAGCAAGTGGATCATTCTGGAGGAAGTGTTTATCTTTTCCCTGATTACGCAGGGATTGGGTGCAATCAGCAATATCGTTTTGAATTACTTTTTTATAAGAAGTCATGGCGTGGCCGGGGCCGCTGTTGCTACGTTGATTTCCTATTCCATAGCGGGATATTTTAGCCTGCTGCTGTCCAGCAAGACTCGGGAGTTGTTCGTCATGATGAGCAAAAGCATGATGTTTCATGCCTTTATCAGCGTTCCCGAGACGATCAAAGAATTGAGGCGAGGTTAGTATGTATATCGAGATCCGAAAGGCTGGGTTTGTAAACAAGGGCGCTGAGCTGATGTTGCACGCTGTAGTACAGCAGCTTCGCCGCAACTGCCCCAATGCCAGACTCGTCATGGAACCGAGCCGAGAAACCGGCCCCTATCCATACCGCGGCCGAGCCGAGCTGGGTCTGTACCAAAAGGCCTGGCTCTGGCGCAAGAATATTCCTTTCGGCGATCTGGCTGCCTTGGTGCCGGGTCGTCTGCGCGAAATGTATGGAGTCGTGCTGGACAGTCAAATTGATGTGGTGCTGGACGCAGCGGGATTCGCCTACACCGATCAGTGGGGCGCTGAGCTATCCGAAGAGCTGGCACGGGCCAGTCGCCGGTGGAAGAAGCGCGGTACCAAAGTCATCCTGATGCCTCAGGCATTTGGCCCTTTCCGCGATGAGAAAAGCAAGACTGCGGTGAAGGAATTTGTCGCCAATAGCGACCTGATCTTCGCCCGCGAGCCGATCTCCTACAAATATCTGACAGACATTGTAGGTGAGCAAGACAAGATCAAGATGTGCCCTGACTTTACTAATCTGCTGGAAGGCACGGTACCCGAGTACTTCGATCCTGCCATACACCAGATCGCCATCGTTCCGAATTACCGGATGATGGACAAGACCAGTGAAGCCGTCGCCAAAGGGTATGTGCCTTTCCTGAAACGTGCAGCGCAGAAGCTCCTGGACAAAGGCGCAAAGCCCTTCATGTTGGTCCATGAAGGCGAAGACGATCTGAAGCTGGCTCGCGAGGTGTCGCAAGCTGTTGGCGGGATACCGGTCATCATCGAAGCGAATCCGCTGGCCATCAAAGGTCTGCTTGGTGCCTGCCGCGGTACAGTTGGCAGCCGCTTCCATGGTCTGGTGAGCGCCCTGTCGCAGGGTGTTCCGTCGCTGGCTACCGGGTGGAGCCATAAGTATCAGATGCTGTTTGCGGATTACGGTTTTGAGCCCGGTATTCTGGATATCGGCATGTCAGACGAAGAGCTCGATCATGTCCTGGAATATCTGACTGACAAACAGCGCTCGCAGGAGCTGTCGGTTCGGCTGATGCTTCGTTCCGATGCGCTGAAAAAACAGTCCCAGGCTATGTGGAGTGACGTGTACAAGATCCTCAACAACCCCATCGCTGGTCGCCAGACCGCCCCTGCGAAACACGCCGGTCCGGTCTGCTCGTAGCACTCGCCAGACCGCTCTGCGTGCATCCGCTGGCCCCTGCGCCAGCGGATGAACTGCTCCCTCTATGATGCTGTATACCTATACAGTACAATATCCCCGGCCGAGATCGTGGATGTTGCCTGCCTGATCCCGGTACAAAAGGACTCACGTACAGCCTGAGGTGAAGCATGGCCGTTGAAATTGTATATCGAAGCAGTAGAGACCCGGAGCATCTGTTCATGGATAAAGCCGAAGCCGACCGTCACGATAAAATGTTGGAGTTGGCCGAGGCGCTTGGCGGCGTTCTGCTGAAAGCCGTACCGTCACTGTCAGAACAGCAAGCGGAGGAAGCGAGTCTCTACATGGCAAGGCGTCGGGACATTTTTGCCAAGGCGTTCAAGAGTAACCCCGAGGCGTTGTCGGTTCTCGACGAGGAAGAGCCTCAGAACACCAAAACAGATCCGCCGAGTAAAAAAGAAGCAGCGACGAAGAAATAGTGGCCCGAGTGTTGTCCGGATAATCGATCGGATTACCGGTACCTCAAGGCTTGCGGTGTGTTGATGCAGGGTAGGGTGGTGTCTGGTGGTATGCCCTGTGAGCCATCCGCTGTTTCGGAAAGCTCCGGTACTGCGGAACTGTACACGGCATAGTTGAGTCGAGATGAGACCGGTTGCTGACGCCCCCTCAGTAACACCCCTGAAGAATGACGTGCCGAATCATGGGTTGCGAGTTGATCGCCCATGCGTGCCGTTATTCTCCTTGCATCGCTTAACAGTGAGCGACGCTGCACCTGATAGGAGAGAACCATGACCGAAGTACAGGGTTACGCCGCGACCAATGGCGATTCACCTCTTGCCCCTTTTCGTTTTGAGCGCCGTACACCGGGCCCGCAGGATGTCCAGATCGATATTCTGTATTGCGGCGTCTGTCACTCGGACCTGCATACCGCACGCAACGAATGGAACAACACTCTGTATCCGTCGGTACCTGGTCACGAGATTGTCGGCCGCGTATCAGCAGTGGGTCCGCAGGTCAGTGCCTTCAAGGTTGGCGACATCGCAGGCGTAGGTTGCATGGTCGATAGTTGCCAATCGTGCGCGTCCTGTGCCGAGGGCCTGGAGCAATATTGCGAGAACGGGTTTACCGGCACGTACAACGGGCCGGTAGCTGGGGGTGAAAACACCTACGGCGGCTATTCCAGCAAAATTGTGGTCGATCAGAAGTTTGTCCTGCGCATCAGCCACACAGATAACCTGGCCGCCGTAGCGCCCTTGCTGTGCGCGGGCATTACAACGTACTCGCCACTGCGCCAGTGGAAGGTCGAGCCAGGGCAGAAGGTCGGGGTCGTTGGGTTAGGCGGGTTAGGTCACATGGCAGTGAAGATCGCCAACGCGATGGGCGCCAAGGTCGTGCTCTTCACCACTTCGCCGGACAAGAAGCAGGACGCGCTGCGTCTGGGTGCCAGTGAGGTTGTGGTCTCCAGGAACCAGGAGGAAATGGACGCGCACCGGGATAGCTTCGATTTCATTCTCAATACCGTCGCTGCACCGCACAACCTGGACGCCTTCATGGCGCTACTCAAGCGCGACGCAACCATGACGCTGGTTGGCGCGCCCGCCACGCCACACCCGGCGCCGGATGTATTTGGCCTGATTTTCCGTCGCCGTCGACTTGCCGGTTCGTTGATCGGTGGCATTGCTGAAACGCAGGAGATGCTCGATTTCTGCGCCAAACACGGTATCGTCTCTGACGTTGAGATGATCGCGATGGACCAGATCAACGAGGCCTACGAGCGCATGCTCAAAAGCGAAGTGAAATACCGGTTCGTAATCGACATGTCGACACTGCAGCCGGCCTGATACTCATAGATCACTATCGGCTTACCCGGAAGTCGGCGTTGCTGGATAGTAAGACCGCAAGGACACTCAATGCCGCGTTTTCTGCACACTGCCGACTGGCAAATTGGTCGACAATATGATCGTTTTGGCCCGGAAGACGGGCCGGTCCTGGCAGAAGCGCGGCTCAGCACCGTAGAGCGCATCGCGCGCCTGGCGAGTGAGCAGGGCGTCGATGCGGTGCTGGTAGCCGGGGATGTATTTGATGCGCAGACGGTTTCGGATCGGACTATCCGCCGTCTGTTCATGGCCATGCAAGGGTATGCGGGGCCATGGATCATGATTCCCGGCAACCATGATGCGGCCTTGGCCGAAAGCGTCTGGACCCGCGCCAGACGACTCGAGGCTATTCCCGCCAACGTGCATGTCCTGCTGGCGCCGCAGGTGTTGATGCTCGCCGAGCAGGGCATGGCCATCCTGCCGGCTCCACTCACGCAACGACATACCTACAGCGACCTCACCGACTGGTTCGATCATGCCGAGACGCCACCGGAGCTGCTGCGTGTCGGTATTGCCCATGGCAGCATCCAGGGCATTCTCGCCGAGGATATCGACTCGCCCAATCCCATCGCACCCGATCGGGTGGCCCGCGCTAACCTGGACTACCTTGCCCTCGGGGATTGGCACGGCTGCAAACAGATCGATGCGCGTACCTGGTATAGCGGCACGCCGGAACAGGATCGGTTCAAGAGCAACGGCGCCGGGCGACTGCTGGATGTCACCATCGAGCGCCCCGGTTGCGAGCCACAGGTGACGACAGTGGCTATCGGGCAGTTTCCCTGGCTGCAGTGGGAGCAACAGCTCGATATGCCTTCGGATCTGGACCTGTTTATCGAACACCTGCAGCAGCTAACCCAGTCTTCAGTACTCAGTATCGCGCTGTCCGGGCATCTTGACCTGGCGGGCGAGCAGCGCTTGCATCAGGCGCTGAGCAAGGCTGAGGCGCTACACCGTTACCTCGAATATGACTTCCACGACCTTCGGCTGTACCCCACTGAGGAGGACATTGCCGGTTTGCATGCCGACGGCTATCTCGGCGAGGTGGTCGAAGAGTTGCGTCAGGCGCAGGAGGGCGAAGCCGCCGGTACGGCCCGCGAGGCGCTGGTCATTCTCACTGGCTTGCTGCGCGACAGACAGGACAATGGGGAAGCGCAATGAAGCTTGGCTATCTGCGTATTAATCAGTTTAAACAGTTTCGTCAGGCCATTGAAATTAAAGACTTTGATCCCGGGCTAAATCTTTTCTGTGGACCTAATGAATCAGGCAAAAGCACGGTGGCCGCTGCCATTCGTGCGGCCTTCTTCGAGCGCCATCGTTCCAGCAGTGTGGATGATTTGCGCCCTTGGGGCGATTCCGGTGCAGCGCCTGAAGTCGAGCTTGAATTCGACCATGACGGTCTGACGTGTCGAGTGAAGAAACGCTTTCTCGCACGCAAACGTTGCGATCTCACCATTGGAACAGAAACCCTGTCTGGCGACGAAGCCGAAGACCGTCTGGCGGCCATGCTGGGGTTTCAGTTTCCCAGCCGTGGCGCGAGCAAGTCCGAGTACTGGGGAATTCCGGGGCTGTTATGGATCGAACAGGGTAGCGGGCACGAACTGCGATCGGCCGTGGAGTTTGCCGGCGACCATCTCAAGTCCGTGCTCGGCGCAACGCTGGGTCAAGTCACCAGTAGCAGGGGTGATGAAGTACTCAGTCGTGTGGAGAGCGAACGCGCAGAGCTGCTCACTCCAACTGGCAAGCCGCGTGGCCGTTATAAGGAAGCACTTGAGCAGGTAGACATTCTTTCCCAGACTCTGGCCGAACTGGATGAACGAGTCGAACGCTATCGCCAGCAGGTCGATCGCTTCAGCGACCTGACAGCGCAGCAGCGGCTGGATGAAGTCGAGCGTCCCTGGCAGGAGCTACGGGACCAGCAAGCGGCTGCCGAAGTAAAATTTGCGCAGGTTCAGCAGCTTGGCGAGCTGCAGGCTCGAGACGAGCAGGCATTGCTCAAATGCCGTCATCACCTGCAGGTGGTGGTGGAGCAGCTTCGCGGCTTTCAGACTCAGGCAGAGGAACTTGCGCAGCGAAAAAATACGCGGGACGCACTTCAACGCCAGGCGCAGGAGCTGACTGCGCAGCAGTTGATCGTCAAGGAAATGCTCACCCAGGCAGTTAAGGCTTACGACACCGCGCGGGCCAATGATCGCGCGAGCAGGCAACAGGCGCGGCGGCGGGACCTGGAACATAAGCGCCAGTCGATGATCGATCGGCACCTGCAGCTCACCGCAGCCTGCGACCAGGCCACTACGCTGGATGCGCTGTTGCAGGAGCAGAAGCGCACTCTGGCGACTACTCAGTTGGATGAAAAGCAGCTCGCCACTCTGCAGCGCCTTGGCAGTGCGCTGCGGGATCTGGAGATACGTCAGCAGAGTATCGCTACACTGCTGGCATTCGAACTGACGTCCGGGCCTCGGCTCCTGCTCGATGGCGAGGTGTTGACCGGCCAGGGGGAGCGACGCCTGCTGAAAAAGACCGAACTGCACATCGAAGGTATTGGTAAGCTGAGCATTGCACCAGGCGGTCAGGATCTCACCGAGTTAGCGCGCCAGCTCGAACGAGCCCGTGAGCAGTTGGCGAGCGCGCTCGAGACTGCCCAGGTGCGTGATATTGCTCAGGCTGTCCAGCGGGCAGAAGACTCCCGTACGCTGCGTACGGACATCAGCGGCAATGAAAGGATGCTGGCGCTCCACGCACCGCAGGGCATCGCAGCGTTGCGGCAGGAAATCGCGTTATTGAACGAGCAGATCCAGCAGGCTGACGCCGACATGCAGGCGCAACCACCAACCACTGCGTCTGCTGAGTCGCTTTCCCCAGAGCAGGCTGATCAGCAGTTGGAACTGGCCTCCACCGCGCTACAAGAGGCTGAACTGACCGAACGTCAGTTGCAGGAAGGGTTGATCCAGTGCCAGCAGGCACTAAATACCGCACAGACTGAGTGTCAGCAGCTTGAGGCGCGGTTGGCCAGCCCAGAACGCCAGCAGCAGGAACGCGACTGTAACGAAACGCTGACTGTGCTGCGTCATGAGCAATCACAACTTGAACAGGCTCTTGCTCAGCGTGCCGAACTGATCGAGACGGCGCGGCCGGATATCCTGCAGCAGGATATCAAGCGCTTTCAGGCCAGCGCGGCTCAGCTGGAACTGGCCAATCAACAGCGCAAGGAAGAGCTGATCCGCCTACAAAGCCAGCTCCAGGCGCAGGATGCCGACGGACTGGAAGAGCGCCAGGGTAAGGCCGCGACTGAACTGGGCGCACAGCGGCGGCGGCTTGAACAGTTCGAACAACGTGCCCAGGCGCTGAGCCTTCTAGCTGGGCTGCTGCATGACAAGCGTCAGGCACTGACGCGGCAGCTGCAGGCACCCCTGCAGAAACACCTTAACCACTACCTGCAACTGTTATTTCCCCAGGCGGTACTGGAAGTTGACGAGAATCTGGTGCCGGGGCAGCTGGTGCGTGCCGGTCAGGAACGAGGTGATTTTGATCTACTCAGCTTCGGTGCGCGGGAACAGATGGGACTTATCAGTCGCCTGGCGTACGCAGATCTGTTGAAAGAAGCAGGGCGGCCTACGCTGATCATTCTTGACGATGCGCTGGTTCACAGCGACCCGCACCGTTTTGCCCAGATGAAACGGATACTGTTCGACGCCGCACAACGCCACCAGATTCTGTTGTTCAGCTGTCATCCGGGAAACTGGCGGGATATGGGTGTTGCGCTCCGTGAAATAGACTCGCTAAGAACCTGGAAGACGCGCATTGTCGGCGGCTGAGATTCAACAAGCCCCCACCTGGCGGGCTTGCTGCAGCACGATCAACATCCATCAAAACACACCGTTTGGCCTGCCTGCGCAAGACCTGAGCGCGCGGGTGATTAGCCCCAGCTATCGCTTTCCAGCGAGCGAATCAGCCGTGGAGCCCATCGGTAACAGTTTTCTTGCGTACCTGGTCCACGAAAATGACTACGACATTAGTAGCAGGCAATATGGCATCATTCGTGAAAATGCGCGAAAAAATAGATAATAAATATATTAGATACAATGTGTTAGATGATCAATCTAGAATCTTTACTAGCGACCAGTCAAAAAAGATGCGTTATTTCCTACCAAAGTCGTAGTCGACGTTTGCCGATGCGGTGCTAACGTGACTATGCAATAAAAACAACAATTGGAGATGGTTATGTCCTTGTCTAAAGAAGACGCAGCGCGAGGCTACTGGAAGGAGAACCTGCGGTTCATGTTCATTCTGCTGGCCATCTGGTTCGTAGTATCGTTCGGAGCCGGCATTCTGTTCGTCGATGAACTGGATGCCATCCAGTTTTTCGGTTTCCCGCTGGGATTCTGGTTTGCTCAACAGGGCTCCATTTATACCTTCGTCGCGCTCATCTGGGTTTACGTCTGGAAGATGAATCGCCTCGATCGTAAATACGATGTCCACGAAGAATAATAACAGGAGCCATTGAATGGAAACTCAAACCCTGATCTACCTGTTTGTAGGCGCGACGTTTGCGCTATACATCGGGATCGCAATCTGGTCTCGTGCAGGCAGCACCAGTGAATACTATGTGGCAAGCAAGGGTGTGCACCCTATTGCAAACGGTATGGCCACTGGCGCTGACTGGATGTCAGCTGCATCCTTCATCTCCATGGCCGGTATCATTTCCTTTTCGGGTTATGACGGCAGTGTTTACCTAATGGGCTGGACAGGCGGCTACGTGCTGCTGGCAATGTGTCTGGCACCCTATCTGCGCAAGTTTGGCAAGTTCACCGTCCCGGAGTTTGTTGGCGAGCGTTACTACTCGCAGACGGCGCGTGTGGTTGCCGTAATCTGTGTGATCTTCATCTCCTTCACTTATGTAGCCGGCCAGATGCGCGGTGTGGGTATCGTGTTCTCGCGCTACCTGCAGGTCGACATCAACATGGGCGTGCTGATCGGCATGGCGATCGTGTTCTTCTACGCCGTGCTTGGCGGCATGAAGGGCATCACTTATACCCAGGTGGCGCAGTACTGCGTAATGATCTTCGCCTACATGGTTCCGGCGATTTACATCTCCCTGCTGATTACCGGCAACCCGATCCCGCAACTGGGGTTTGGTAGTGAGGTGACGGGGACCGGCATGTCGGTGCTCGATCGGTTGAACGGGTTGGGCGCGGAGCTGGGTTTTGATGCCTATACCGATGGCACCAAATCGACCATCGACGTGTTCTTCATCACTATGGCGCTGATGGTTGGTACCGCTGGTCTGCCCCACGTGATTGTGCGCTTTTTCACCACGCCTACAGTACGTGATGCACGTAAATCAGCAGGTTACGCACTTCTGTTCATTGCGATTCTGTATACCACAGCACCGGCTGTTGCGGCCTTCGCACGGACCAACCTGCTGACCACTATTCCGAACGTGGCTTACGAGGAAGCACCTGACTGGTTTACTACCTGGGAAGTTGCAGGACTGGTTGCCTGGCAGGATAAGAATGGCGACGGTGTGATGCAGTATGGCCCTGGCGCTCCCTTTGTAGGTGCTCCAAGCTTTACCGGTGATCGCGGTGAGCTGGGCGCGCGTGAGGTTCGCAACGAGCCCACCGCAACGGAAAACGAAGTGTATATCGACCGCGACATCATCGTTCTGGCCAACCCGGAAATTGCGCAGCTACCTGGCTGGGTGGTAGCGCTGATTGCAGCAGGTGGTCTGGCGGCGGCGCTGTCCACTGCGGCAGGTCTGCTGCTGGTGATTTCGACATCGGTCTCCCACGACCTGTTGAAAAGCAACATGATGCCCAACATCAGTGAGAAGAAAGAACTGTTGGCAGCGCGTGTTGCTGCGGGGGTGGCGATTCTGATCGCCGGTATCTTTGGTATCTATCCACCGGCCTTCGTGGCACAGGTGGTGGCGTTTGCCTTCGGTCTTGCAGCCGCGTCCTTCTTCCCGGTCATCGTCATGGGTATTTTCTCCAAGAAGATGAACAAGGAAGGCGCAATCGCCGGCATGTCCGTTGGTCTTACCTTTACCTTCTGCTACATCGTGTTCTTCAAGTTCATCAGCCCTGAGATGGATAACGCAGCGCATTGGTGGCTTGGTATCTCACCGGAAGGCATTGGTACCCTCGGCATGGTCTTTAACTTCATCGCCGCTGTAGCTGTGGCTGCGGTCACTAAGGCGCCGCCGGAGCATATCCAGCACCTGATCGAGGACATTCGTGTACCGCGCGGAGCTGGTGCAGCAGTCGCTCACTAAGGTTCCAAGCGTAGTAATAGAAAGCCCTCAGAGATGAGGGCTTTTTTGTGTCTGGCTAGGAGGTCACCGGCATCTGTCATTTCCCCAAGCAGTGTTGTCCCTCGCTTTATTACCCGCTCGTCGATTTTCTGCACTATGTTTAGTACAGGACAGCGCTGAAGACGACAGCGGTGCTGACAGCTACTGAGTGACACGCTGAAGGCGTCCGCTGCCAGCTCATATTCCATATATTGTCAGCGCCCGACGCTCGGCGCCGTCGAGCTGAATAAAGATCTTGACCGGTATTGGGAAACCTGGAGCTTCCGGCCAGCACACGAGGGGTGAGCCATGCTTGATACCCATTCTTCCCGGCTTCCGGATCAATATGGACTGGACGACTTCCAGCACACCGCCATCGGGCTGCGCCAGGTTCGCTACCCGGAAGACATGCCACTGTTGTATCGCTGGATGCATGCAGGTCACGTCATCCCCCAGTGGCATCTGAACAAGCCCACCACCGAGCTGAATGTACATTTTGAGAAGATGCTCGCCGACGATCATCAGCGGCTCTATCTGATCAGTGTGAATGGTCAATGGGTGGGGTATGCCGAGATATACGAAGCCGCCCGTGATCGGCTTGCCCGTTATTATCCAGCGGAGCCGGAAGACATCGGCTGGCACCTGTTGATTGGCGAGCTGTCAGCATACGGTAAGGGGCACTTACGGCCTATTGTGCGCACCTTGTCGCACTTCATCTTCCAGCATACGCCTGCCCGCCGAATCGTCGGAGAATCTGACCATAGCGTTCAGGCCTACGAAGTAGTCGCTGAAGGGCTCTGCTATGAGTCGAAGGGGCTGATTCATATGCCTGAGAAAATTGCGATGCTGTATCTCTGTGACCGTGACCGGTTCCTGGCGGCCTATCCGCTGGAAGCGAACCCGCTCGGAGTGCAAGCAGGCGTGGCGCCCTGAGGTCTGTATCCGAGACAGTAGAACGGGTAGGTGCATGCAAGTGCATTGCAGCCGACATCTCGACGCGGGCATCAGGTCCGAGTCTGGCGCGCGCACCAGGGGACGTTACAGGGTATAAAAACGCCCCGGCAGAGCAGGGCGTTTCTGGTCAATCAGAAGCGGTGGGTTACCTGGGCGCTCAAGCCATGAGCAGTATTGCGATAGCTTGAGTGGTAGTCGCCCTGGTGTACCTCGGACTTATCTTCGCGCAGATAAGCGTAGGCCACATCGACAGTCAGATCGTCAGTCGCATTCCAACCTGCGCCGAGGGACAGGATCTTGCGGTCACCCACAGGGATGCGCACGGTACGGTCGGCATCAGTAGTCGGGGATTCATCCAGAGTGAAACCGGTACGCAGTACCCATTGCGGATTCAACTGATAGGCCGCGCCGAAGGCGAAGGACCAGGTGTCGCTCCAGTTGAGTTCTTCCTCTACCGTAGTAAAGCGAGCAGCCAGGGGTCCGGTGACGCCTTGGTTATCAACCACGATTTCCTGCAGCTGGCTCCAGCGAGTCCAGGTAGTGCCGGCATGCAGCGTCCACTGATCATCAAACTGGTAGGTGATAGAGGTATCGACCGACTCGGGGGAGGTGAAGTCCAGCGTTGCATCGTAGCTGCCGTTAATCCCGAGCGGTGGCGCACCCGTAATACGGGTACGGCCTTCAAGCTCGTACTCGACCTTGGAATGGTAGGTCAGGCCCCATGCGACTTTGTCGGTCACATCAACCAGCACGCCGGCGTTGAAACCGTAGCCGATATCGTCACCCTTGATGTTCACTTCGGCATCGTTGAGTGCAGTGACGTTTTTGGTCAGCTTGCCATCGATCTTATTGATGGTCGGGCCGAATCCAACGGATACGCGGTCAGTAATCTGGTAGCTCAGGGTAGGCTGCAGGGTTACCACCTGTACTTTGCTGTACAGGCCGTGCTCGCGGCCGGCGAAGCTGTCTTCGTAGTCGCTGATCACGCCGAAGGGAGCATACATGCCCAGGCCGAAATGCATTTTCTCATTCAACGGCCGCACGTAGTAACCGAAGGGGATTGCAGCCAGAGGCACCATGTCCCCGTCGTTGGTGCCACGTCCGTTATTGCCACCACGGATATCAGTGCTGGCGTCGATCACAGCGAAACCGCCGCTGATTTCGGCACGGTCCAGTTTCGACATGCCCGCCGGGTTGCCAAACACCGTGCTGGCGTCAATGGCAGACGACGAGCGACCGGCGAAGCCAGTGCCCATGCTGCTGGCGCTCTGCTCGTTGATCGTCAGACCGTTAGCGAAACTGTGGCTGGAAATAGTGGCAACTGCCACGGCGAGGGTGGTTTTGAACCAGGCAGACTTTTTCATCCGATACTCCGGGATAAATGAAGCCGCGCAAGCTACCAAGATTTCTACGGTTTAGCTATGGGTGAAAAGAGATTTATTGGCGATCGTGCTGGTATCAGTAGGTATCATGCGGCCTACAGCGCAAAACGTGACCCACCAGTCATGCCTAGACACCGGCATTCCGGGCCTGGCGCAGCTGTCGCCAATGGCCGAGGCGGGTGTGCAACTGCGCCAGTGTGGTAATGCCCTGTGCTCGCGCCTTGCTGAGCAGGATCAGTGCAATTTCAGCGGTAATCATGGCATCTGCAGCTGCGTTGTGCCGCTGACTGTTGTTCAGTCGGAAGTACCCGGCCCAGTCGTCCAGCGAGGCTCTGCCAAGCTCGGCTTCCGGGCAGAGCATGGGAGCCAGCTCTGCAACATCGATAAATTTGTGTCGCAGCTTGTGGCCGAGATCCAGGCGCAGTCCGCGAGTGAGCATGCGCTGATCAAAAGGGGCATGGTAGGCGAGGAAAACACACTGGCCGGCGAATTCCATGAAGTCCAGCAGCGTGGCGGCGGCGGCCCCGCCTTGCTCGATCTCGCTGGGCGAGATGCCGTGTATCAATACCGTCTCGGTCAGTGGGTGGTTAGCGCGATACAGCGTGCGCTCGAACTGCTTGCCGAAGTGAATCACACCCTGCTCGATGGCCACCGCACCGATCGAAAGGATCAGATCCCGGTGCACGTTCAGACCGCTGGTTTCAAGGTCAAGCACGACCAGACGCGTGTCATCCAGAGACGTATCGTCCAGGGGCTGTATCGGGGGCAGGGCGGCACGGCGAGCAATCTGCTCGGCAGTCAGTTTCGGCGCCCGCAGTTGTGGCAACCAGGCCAGTGCGTTCATAGCTGATACCTCAATGCCAGACTCGACTGCAAGCGCTTGGCCTGGCGAAAGGATTCGCGCAGGATGCGGCGGTCCAGATGGTTTAACGTGTCGGGGTCAACGCGGTTACTGAATGGCTCCCCGGAGCGGGCCTGTTTCTGGTGCTGCTGCATCCGTATCAGTTGAATGAAGTGGTAGGCCTCCTCATAGGCGCCAGCATCCAGCGGTTCAATCACGCCTGCGTCGCACAGTTGCCTGAACCGTTCAATGGTATTGCATTCGCTGATGCCGTTGGCCAATGCAAGCACCCGCGCACCATCGACGAAGGGCGTCAAACCCTGGGTTTTCAGGTCGAGAGTATCTTTCTCGGCACCGCTGCGAGCCAGGACGAAATCGCGGAATCGGCCAATCGGTGGGCGGAACATGAGCGCGTTCTGTGCCATCCGATTCTGGAACAGCGTATTGTTCGCCACCTTCCGGAGCACCCCATCAAACAGTTCCTGCGCGCCGGATGCATCGCCCCAGACCACCCGAAAGTCGAAGTAGATGGACGAGGACAGCAGGTTTTCTGGCGTGGTGGTGCGGATGAACTTGTCGAAGCGCTGGCCCCATTCTGCGCGCGACAGGCACAGCTCAGGGTTGTTGGCCATAATGTTGCCCTTGCACAGCGTGAAGCCGCATTGAGCCAGGGCATGATTGATGCGGTCCGCCAGGGGTAACAGCTGCTGACGAAGTTGCTCGGCCTGGGCGGCGGACTCGGCTTCAAACAGCATGCCGTTGTCCTGATCCGTGTGCAGCGTCTGTTCACTGCGCCCCTCACTGCCAAACACCAGCCAGGTGAAGGGCACAGCCGGTTCGCCATGCTTCTCGATACACAGCTCGATCACGCGACACACAGTGTGATCGTTCAACAGCGTGATGATCCGGGTGATCTGCGTCGACGAAGCCCCATGCGCCAACATGCTTTCGGCCAGGCGGCGAATATCCTCGCGCATCGCCTCCAGCGCTTCGACGTCCGCCGCTTGACGGATAGTGCGCGCTAGATGCACCAGGTCCACGCGTTGCAGGGAGAACAGATCGCGCTCGGATAACACACCGACTAGTATGTCGTCCTTGACCACGCAGACGTGGGCAATATGCCGGCTGGTCATGGCGATGGCCGCATCGAACGCGGTATGTGCCGGGGACAGATGAAAAGGTGAAGCGGTCATCACCTGGCGGATCTCGGCGTCGAGTCCAATATCGCCGTCAGCGACCATGGCGCGCAGGTCGCGCAGGGTAAAAATCCCCTGGGGACGCAGCCGTTGGTCGGTGATGATAATGCTGCCGACACTTGCTTCGTGCATGTGTTTTACCGCCTCGCGTACCGGCGTATCGGGCTGGCAGGTTACCGGTGCGCGGTTTGCCAACTCGTCGAGTCTGGTTTCCAGCGAATACTGCTCGCCCAGTTGCTCGGCCGCCTGTGCTTGCGCCTGTTGGTTCACCTGATCCAGCAGACTGCTGACACCGCGCAACGCGAAGTCTCGGAACACCATCGACAGCTTGAACAGCTTGATAAAATGCACGCGCGGCAAGGTCAGGCAAAAGCAGTCCTCGCTGGCAATGTGCTCGGTGCGCGTGGCACGTTCACCCACCAGGGCCGCCAACGGAAAGCACTCGCCGACGCCAATCTCGAAGGTGGTGTCCGGTGTTTCCTGACCCGGAATCAGACGCTCGCCGCGAATAAGCCCCTGCTTGACGATGTAGAAGTCCTGCACCACGCCTTCCTGCGGACTGATGATCGACTCACCCTTGGAGTAGAAGCGCAGCTGGCAATGCTCAACCATCCAGGCGAGATGGCTGGGCTCCATACTGTTGAATGGCGGGTATTTCTGCAGAAAGGTCATTGTGCCGTGAATGTTCTGCAGAACTGCTGTTTTACCCGCCTGCGAGAAGGCTTCTTCTTTCGTCATCGACGTGGCCTGTCAGTGGTGTATTTGCGAGTCTGCGCTGCGTGCTGCGCGGCTCCCATCCGACCTAAGTATAGGATCTACCTAAGTCTAAGCACCGACATAAGTCTAGTTTCCTTTCCAACCGCGAGGACTAGTCTTGAGGGTATTGAAAGAGGACACCTTCCATGACCCGCACCCACACCTATCAGCACGATTACCAGCAATCCATCCAGCTACCTGCTTTATTCTGGGCCGAGCAGGCCGCCGAACTGGCGTGGCATACACCGCCGTCGACGGTCATCAGCCAGGATGCTGAAGGTCAGCACCAATGGTTTGCCGATGGAAAATTGAACACCTCGTGGCTGGCGCTGGACGCCCATGTCCAGGCCGGACGAGGCAGCCAGACGGCGATCATTTATGACTCGCCGGTGACCGGCATCAAACAGCAGATTACCTATAGTGGCCTGACTGACAGCGTCGCGCGCTGCGCTGGCATGCTCCGGGAGCTGGGCGTTGCCAAGGGTGACCGCGTGGTGATCTACATGCCCATGATCCCCGAAGCGGTGATTGCCATGCTTGGCTGCGCCCGCCTGGGAGCGGTTCATTGCGTCGTGTTCGGCGGGTTTGCGCCGCATGAGCTGGCCATCCGGATCGACGACGCCCAGGCGGATGTCGTGCTGACGGCGTCCTGCGGTATAGAGGCCGACCGGCTGATTGATTACAAGCCCCTCGTAGATGCCGCCATCAGCGAAGCGGCGCATCCGGTTCGCCATTGTGTGGTGTATCAACGACCTGAATGTCCATCCCAGCTGCAAGCGGTACGTGATATCGACTGGAAACAGGCAATAGACAGTGCCGCCCCGGTGGATGCGGTGCCAGTGATGGCCACTGACCCTTTGTACGTACTCTATACCTCCGGTACGACAGGCAAGCCCAAGGGCGTCGTACGCGACAACGGCGGGCATGCCGTGGCGCTGCGTTACAGCATGCAGGCGGTTTACGGCGCACAGACCGGAGATGTGTTCTGGGCCGCGTCGGATGTGGGTTGGGTGGTGGGTCATTCGTATATCGTCTATGGCCCGCTACTCGCCGGTTGTACCACTGTTCTGTATGAAGGCAAGCCGGTGCGTACTCCGGATGCAGGGAGCTTCTGGCGAGTCTGCGCCGAATATGGCGTTAAAACGCTATTCGCCGCACCCACTGCGTTCCGTGCGATCCGCAAGGAAGATCCCGATGCCGAGCTGGCACGGCATTATGATCTGAGTCGCCTGGAACGGTTGTTCCTGGCCGGCGAAAGGCTTGATCCACCGACCTGGGACTGGCTGCAAATGCACTTTGGCATACCGGTGATCGATCACTGGTGGCAGACGGAAACCGGTTGGGCCATTGCTGCCAATCCAGCCGGCTATGAAATTCAGGATGCCAAGCCGGGCTCGGCCACCTGGCCCATGCCAGGCTATCAGCTGGAAATCCTCGATGATGACGGCCAGTCACTGGAACCAGGCGCGCAGGGAAATATCTGCTTGAAATTACCGCTGCCCCCAGGCTGTCTGACAGGGATCTGGGGCAACCCGGAACGGTACCGCGCCGGTTATCTGGAGAAGTTTCCCGGCTACTACCAGTCCGGCGACGCAGGCTACATCGACCGCGACGGCTATGTTTTTGTCATGGGTCGGACTGACGACATCATCAACGTGGCCGGGCACAGACTGTCCACCGGCGAAATGGAGGAAGTGGTGGGCTCGCATTCCGCCGTTGCCGAGTGCGCCGTAATTGGGGTCGCTGATGAGCTGAAGGGCGAACTCCCGCTGGGGCTGGTGGTACTCAAGAACGGCGTGGACATTTCCGAGCAGGAGCTCAGCGCCGAGTTGCGCACGCTTATACGTCTGGATATCGGCGCGCTGGCATGCTTTCAGGGCGCGTTGATTGTGCCCCGTCTGCCTAAAACCCGTTCCGGTAAGATTCTGCGACGGCTCATGCGTCAGATGGCCAATGGCGAGACCTACAGCATTCCGTCGACCATCGATGATCCGGGCTGTCTGGATGAACTGGCAGCCAAGCTGACCAGTGGCAAGCTGGTTGCGACGGGCTAGCACCACGGTTATCAGGGCCGGGGCCGGACAGGGTGTGTGCTTGATGCTGCATTTCACTATGCGGCCCAGTTTGCTATTGTGGCGGCAGTGAATAACGGAGTGAGCGCCGCTCGCTCTGCCCTGAGGTCTGCCGGAGACCTTTGGGAACAATACGTCTCCCGGATTTCCTGGCAAGAGGGTGGGATTTGATCAAGGTACTCGTGGTTGATGACCATGATCTGGTACGCATGGGCATCAGTCGCATGCTCAGTGATGTACCAGGGCTCATCGTCGTAGGCGAGGCCGACAGTGGAGAGTCCGCCATCGAGCAGGCCCGTGCGTTAAAGCCGGACGTAGTACTGATGGATGTACGCATGCCCGGCATCGGCGGCCTGGAAGCCACCCGCAAGCTTATCCTGCAGAACAAGGATCTCAAGGTCGTCGCGGTCACCGTGTGCGATGAAGAGCCGTTTCCCACCCGATTGATGCAGGCCGGTGGGACCGGTTATGTGACCAAGGGTGCGGCACTGGATGAGATGGTCACCGCCATTCGCAAGGTGTATGCCGGTCAGCGTTACATGAGTCCGGATATCGCCCAGCTGCTGATCACCAAGCTCTATGACCCCTCCAGCGACTGTCCCTTTGATAGTCTCTCCGAGCGTGAAATGCAGATCGCCTTGATGATTGTTAACTGCGAAAAGGTCCAGAGTATCTCCGACAAATTGTGCCTGAGCCCCAAGACCGTCAATACCTACCGTTACCGCATTTTCGAGAAGCTGAGCATACACAGCGACGTCGAGCTGGCGCTGCTTGCAGTACGCCACGGCATGATCGAAACCGTACGCTACTGAGCATGACCCATACGCACTTTGATGCGCAGGCCTTTCTGGCCACCGCAAGTAACAAGCCTGGCGTTTACCGGATGCTCGACGAGCAGGGCGCGCTGCTCTATATCGGCAAGGCAAAGAATCTCAAGAAACGCCTGGCGAGCTATTTTCGCAAGACCGGCCTGAGCCCCAAGACCGAGGCGCTGGTTGCGCGTATCCGTCAGGTCGACACCACCATCACAGCAAACGAGACCGAGGCGCTGCTGCTTGAGCAGAGCCTGATCAAGGCGTCGCGGCCGCCGTATAATATTCTGCTTCGCGACGACAAGTCTTATCCCTACGTATTTCTGTCCAGTGAGGATGACTTCCCCCGGCTCGGCCTGCACCGCGGCACAAAGAAAGCCAAAGGTCGCTATTTTGGCCCGTACCCCAGCGCCGGGGCGATTCGCGAAAGCCTTGGCCTGTTACAAAAGGCATTCAAGGTTCGCCAATGTGACGATAGCTACTACCGCAATCGCACCCGACCCTGCCTGCAGTACCAGATCAAACGCTGCAAGGGTCCCTGCGTCGGGTTGGTCGACAAACTCGAATATGATCAGGATGTCCGCCATTCGGTCATGTTTCTTGAGGGGCGCAGTAATGCGCTGGCCGATGAGCTGCATCGGACCATGGACGCTGCCGCCGAGAACCTGGATTTCGAACGCGCCGCTGAGCTGCGAGACCAGATTGCCTTGCTGCGCCGGGTGCAGGATCAGCAAAACGTTGATACCGAACACGGTAATGTCGATGTGATTGCGGCTTCGGTATCCCCAGGCGGCGCCTGCGTGCACGTCATCATGGTTCGTCAGGGCAGGGTATTGGGCAGCAAGAACCATTTTCCTCGCGTCCCTATCGAACAGACTCCAGGGGAAGTGTTGGCTGCCTTTCTGCCGCAATACTATCTGGGCGATGCCGAGCGCGAACTGCCCCGCGAGATCATCGTCAATGACATCCATGAGGATATGCCAGTTATCGCCGAAGCCCTGGCTGTCGCGCGTGGCTTTGGCGTAGCTATCAGTCACCGTGTGCGTGGCACGCGCAGTCGCTGGCAGAGCATGGCGGTGACAAACGCCGATTCGGCGCTGGCAGGCATGCTCTCCAACAAGCAGAACATGCAAGCGCGGTTTGAAGCGCTGCAGGAGGCGCTCAAGCTAGAGGAAACGCCTACGCGGCTGGAGTGCTACGACATCAGCCACTCAAGCGGTGAGGCGACGGTTGCTTCCTGCGTCGTGTTTGGGCCTGAAGGGCCAATCAAGAGTGACTACCGGCGTTTCAATATTGAAGGCGTTACCGCCGGTGATGACTATGCCGCCATGCGCCAGGCCCTGAGTCGACGCTTCAACCGACTCAAGGAAGGCGAGGGAAAGATGCCGGATATTCTCCTGGTGGACGGCGGGAAAGGGCAGATGAGCATGGCCATTGAGGTGCTCAATGAACTCATGGTGCATGAACTGACACTGCTCGGCGTGGCCAAGGGGGTTACCCGGAAGGCGGGTATGGAAACCCTGTACCTCAATGATCCGCATAATGAACTGGTATTACCCGGCAACTCGCCAGCACTGCATCTGATTCAGCAGATCCGCGACGAAGCACACCGGTTTGCCATCACAGGTCACCGGCAACGGCGCAGCAAGACACGCAATACCTCCACACTGGAGGGTATCGCAGGGGTCGGCCCGAAGCGCCGCCGTGAGCTGCTCAGGCACTTCGGTGGGCTGCAGGAACTGAAGCGCGCCAGCGCTATCGAAATTGGCAAGGCCCCCGGTATCAGTAAAAAGTTGGCGGAACAGATTTATGCCGCGCTGCATAGTGATTAGAATGCTTGCATAACCCATTTGCCGAGACTTCATGAACATTCCCAACATTTTGACCTTGCTGAGGGTCGGGCTGATCCCGGTCTTCATCCTGCTGTATTACCTCCCATATCCCTGGAGCTATCTGGCGGCTGCAGTCGTGTTCACTCTGGCGAGCCTCACTGACTGGCTGGACGGCTATCTGGCGCGCAAGCTCGAGCAAAGTACGCCGTTCGGTGCCTTCCTTGACCCGGTGGCCGACAAGTTGATGGTTGCCGTGGCGCTGGTCTTGCTGGTGCAAAGTCATGCCAACTTCTGGGTGACTGCGCCGGCAATGGTTATCATCGGTCGTGAGATCGTCATTTCCGCCCTGCGCGAGTGGATGGCCGAGCTCGGCGCACGGGCCCATGTCGCCGTTTCGCAGCTTGGCAAATACAAGACCGCCGCGCAGATGGTTGCACTGGTCGTGCTGCTGGCCAATCCGCCGGTGCTTACCAACTGGGTGATCCTTGGCTATGTGCTACTGATGATATCGGCGGTGCTGACGCTCTGGTCGATGTATGTCTATTTGCGCGCTGCCTGGCCCTACATGAGCATGGATGCCGATCAAAAGAACGACAGATAATATTTTCTGAATCAATGACTTGACAGACCGGCGCAGAAAGATAGAATGAGCGCCGTTCCAAAGCGGGAATAGCTCAGTTGGTAGAGCACGACCTTGCCAAGGTCGGGGTCGCGAGTTCGAGTCTCGTTTCCCGCTCCAGTTTTATGTTGTGTTGGTTTCGCCAATGCAGCACACCCTCAGAGGCCGGGTGGCAGAGTGGTCATGCAGCGGATTGCAAATCCGTCAACGCCGGTTCGATTCCGACCTCGGCCTCCATTATTCAGTACCTGCTGGACTTAGTACCTGCTAGCCCGGATGGCGAAACTGGTAGACGCAAGGGACTTAAAATCCCTCGGAGGCAACTCCGTGCCGGTTCGATTCCGGCTCCGGGCACCATCCCAGTACAGACGCTCCGTTCCCTCCCGCAGTCCGTTATTCAGCGTGTTCACTTCTTCCTCCTTTTGTACGCCCAGGCAATTACTACCTTCCTTGTGCTATTTCGCTCGACGCTGCAGCGGCTCTGGCATGCGGCATTGCGCGACCTGCGACAAACAACCGCGCTCTGAACCCTCCAGTTCTTATAACTATTTGATATCCATCAAGGGTGAGCTACCCTGCCGCTTGTAGCCTGAGTTCGAGCTTGGAAGAGAGTGGGGGTCTGCGATCAGACTGACATTGTTCGCTCTCGACCGGGCATTTTATGACTCTGCAGTGGCAGGGTTTCACCTGATCTGGGATTAAATCAATGAGAACCTTCCTTCTCTATATTTTCACCTTCTGCACCCTTGTAGGGCTCGGTGCGCCGGCGTTTGCCGAGCACCCCGACAATTCTGCGGATGTAAAGTACGTACCTGATGTCGTTTTCACTCTGCGAACCGATATAGCCGATGGCAAGCTGGTCTATATCAGCGAAGCGGGCCCGACCAAAGGTCAAGTTAACCCCGAGATGCGCGTCGCCGAAGGTGCTGTGGTCCAGATTAATATCCTGAATGGGGATGGCGCTCTGCATGATTTCGCAATCCCTGAGTTCGACGTGAAGTCTGACCAGATCGGCGGCAAGGGTTCAGCAACGGCTGTCGTCTTCCGTGCAAACAAAAGCGGCACATTCGAATACCTGTGTACGCTGCCCGGCCACAAGGCTGCCGGTATGTTTGGCAAGCTGATCGTGGGTGACCCCCAGGAGACGACTGCCAGCAACTTCCCCGACCTGTCGAAGAACCCAAGCGAAGTGGGCGAGCCCGTTGGCAAGCGCGAAGCGAAAGAAGTCACTTTCGACCTGGAGACCACAGAAGTTGAAGGTCGTCTGAGCGATGGCGCCAGCTACAAGTTCTGGACGTTCAACAACACCGTTCCTGGTCCGATGATGCGTGTACGGGTAGGTGACACCGTCAACATCAACATGAAGAACTCTATCGAGAGCGCTCACATCCACTCGATCGACCTGCATGCCGTGACGGGTCCTGGCGGCGGTGCGGCGGTTACTCAGGCTGCGCCTGGCCACACCAAGAGCTTCTCGTTCAAGGCTATGGCTCCCGGCCTGTATGTCTACCACTGTGCTACACCGATGGTTGCGCAACACATCACCAACGGTATGTACGGCATGATTCTGGTCGAGCCCGAAGGCGGTCTGTCCCCAGTTGATCGTGAGTACTATGTGATGCAAGGTGAGTTGTACACCGCGCAGCGTCATGGCTCTTCCGGTCTGCAGGAGTTCTCCCTGGACAAGCTGCTTGACGAGCGTCCCGAGCACATGATGTTCAACGGTTCGATGGATGCGCTGTCTGCAACGCACACTATGGAATCCGATGTCGGCGAGACTGTCCGTATCTTCTTCGGTGTCGGCGGCCCGAACCTGGTATCGAGCTTCCACGTTATCGGTGAGATCTTCGACCGTGTATACGATCAGGCGTCATTGACCAGCCCACCGCTGACTGACGTGCAAACCACCCTGGTTCCACCGGGCGGCGCCACCATGGTCGAGTTCGATACCGAATACCCAGGCAAGTACATTCTGGTTGACCACGCTCTGTCCCGCGCAGAGAAAGGTCTGGTCGGTATCCTGACCGTGAACGGCGACGCGGATGCGGAGATCTTCGAAACTGAGGAGGCAGTAGACCACGCCAGCGGTCACTGATCGCCAACGGCTACAAAGGCGCCCCGGAACCTTGTGTTCCGGGGCGTTTTTCGTTTGGGCCCATGCTCTCTGGGCGGCGAGCAAGCCATGAGCTGGTTATAACCTTCAGGTCCTTGAGCCAGATCAAGGATGCAGCCCTTGAGCGGTGATTGAATGAGTCTGCACTCATTTAATACGGGGCCTTTCATGTTTCGATACCTTATTCCAGTACTTGCCGGCTCCGCGCTACTCGGCGCAGCGGCCGTTGCCCAGGCGGCAATACCTGACGAAGCTACTCTCTACAAGAATCCTGACTGCACCTGTTGCGACGAATATGCTCGCCATCTCGAAACTCAAGGGATACAGGTGACTATTGTTGACGATGCCAATATGGGCCAGATCAAGCAAGAGGCGCGGTTGCCCTACGGGCTTGGCTCGTGCCACACGATGAAAATCGGCAACTATCATGTTGAAGGGCATGTGCCCTATGACGCCATAGCCGAACTTTTCAAGCAGCAGCCAGCCATTCACGGCATCACCCTGCCGGGAATGCCGCAGGGCAGTCCGGGTATGCCCGGGCCGCAGCTCTCGCCCTTCGAGATTCAGCAGTTTACCGATCAGCAAGCTGAACCCTTCATGACGCTGTAAGACCAGCGCTGCATGGCATTCAAGAAAGGAGCCACTATGGATTTTGCATACAGTCCCGCCACCCAGGCATTGCGCCTTCAGGTACGCGACTTCCTCGACCAGTATATCGTGCCCCGTCTGGGTCAATGGCAGCGCGAGGTTGCGGCGGGTCAGTTTCCGGTCTCTTTTATGGCCGATCTGAAGGCGCTGGCGCGGGAGGAGGGCCTGTGGAACCTGTTTCTGCCATCGCTGGCTGAAGACGAGCCAGGTAGGGGCCTGACCAATCTTGAATATGCACCTTTGGCCGAGATCATGGGCCGCGTCAGCTGGGCGTCCGAAGTCTTCAACTGCAATGCGCCGGATACCGGCAACATGGAGTTGCTGCACATGTTCGCTACCCCTGAGCAGCGCGAGCGATGGCTGCTGCCGCTGCTGCAAGGCGAGATACGTTCAGCCTTTGCCATGACCGAGCCGGATGTGGCTTCCTCTGATGCCAGCAATATTCAGACGCTGATTCGCCGGGATGGCGACGACTATGTGGTGAATGGGCGCAAATGGTTTATCACCAATGCGTCGCACCCTGACTGCAAGTTTTTGATCGTTATGGGCAAGACCGACCCGGATGGTGAAGCGCGCAAGCAGCAGAGCATGCTCATCGTGCCGCTCGATACGCCTGGCGTAGAAGTCGTGCGCAATATCCCCGTGATGCACCACGTTTCACCGGAGGGCCATAGTGAGCTGGTATTCCGTAACGTGCGAGTACCGGCGACCAATCTGCTCGGCAACGAGGGCGATGGTTTCATGATGGCCCAGGCCAGGCTCGGGCCGGGCAGGGTGCATCATTGCATGCGCGCAATCGGAATGGCCGAGCTGGCGCTCGAACTCATGGTCGATCGTGCCCAGGAGCGCCGCACCTTTGGACGCTATCTGCATCAGCACGGCAGTATTTCCGACTGGATCGCCCGTTCACGGATGGAAATTGAGCAGGCTCGGCTGTTGGTGCTGAAAACCGCCTGGATGATCGACCAGAGCGGCGCACGTGAGGCCCGTCGCGAGATCGCAATGATCAAGGCGGTGGTGCCAACCATGCTCAGCAATGTCATCGATCGTGCCATGCAGGTATTTGGCGCGATGGGACTGACCCCGGACACACCCTTGGCCGATTTGTGGATCAGCTCCCGCGCGTTACGCATTGCAGACGGCCCTGATGAGGTACACCTGCGCAGTATCGCTCGAATGGAGATTGCAGCAGGTCAGGAGCGTCGCGGTAGCAGCAGCGATTATCTGACGCCGCCTGACGTGCTTCGCACGGACCACAAGCACTGACCATCCGGATCGGTGCTCGAGCGGCGCATATGCGCCGCTCGAGCACCGATGCCTTGATCGTGATCAAGGCCGGCTGACCGGAATAAGCGCAGAGTGGCTCGCGATTCAAATTATCAGGGAGCCATTATGCAACTGGTCTGTCCAGCAGGCAGCCTGCCCGCACTGAAATCGGCGCTGCGTCAGGGTGCTGATGCTGTCTATACCGGCTTTCGCGACGACACTAACGCACGTCATTTCGCTGGCCTTAATTTTACTGACAAACAATTACAGAGCGGTGTAGACCTGGTTCGCCAGAAAGGGCGCAAGATCTATATTGCGGTCAATACTTATGCCTTGCCTGATGGCTGGGCGCGCTGGCGGCGGGCAGTCGATCACGCTGCGGATCTGGGCGTGGATGCACTGATCGCGGCGGACCCCGGCGTGCTGGGTTATGCGGCGAAACATCATCCCAAACTCAATTTGCACCTCTCCGTGCAGGGTTCGGCTACCAATGCCGCTGCCTTGCAGTACTACCATGAACATTACGGTATCCGCCGAGCGGTACTGCCCCGGGTGCTATCGCTGAACCAGGTGCGTCAGGTAGCCGAGGCGAGTCCGGTGCCGGTTGAAGTCTTCGCATTCGGCAGCTTATGCATCATGGCGGAAGGACGCTGCCACCTGTCTTCCTACGTCACGGGTGAATCACCGAACCTCTCCGGAGTGTGTTCGCCGGCCAGTGCTGTGCGCTGGAATCAGGAAAAGGATGTGCTGAGCTCGCGCCTGAATGACGTACTGATAGACCGGTACGAAGAGGGCGAAGCGGCAGGCTACCCGACGCTGTGCAAAGGTCGCTTCATGGTCAACGGCAAACGTTTTCATGCCCTGGAGGAACCTACCAGCCTGAATACCCTGGATCTGATACCGCAATTGACTGCGATCGGGGTGACGGCTGTGAAGATCGAGGGTCGCCAGCGCAGTCCGGCTTATGTCGAGCAGGTGACGGGCGTCTGGCGCCAGGCGCTGGACCGCTATGCCGCCAATCCACAGGCCTATTCTGTGGAGTCTGCGTGGATGCAGGCACTCGACAAGGTTTCAGAAGGCAGTCAAACCACCCTGGGTGCTTATCACCGCGCCTGGCAGTAAAGGGGAGAGAAATGAAATTAACACTGGGTCCTATCCTGTTCTACTGGACGCGGCAACAGATCATGGATTTCTATGCCAACGTTGCCAGCGAGCCGTTGGATGTCATCTATATCGGCGAAACGGTGTGCTCCAAACGCCGCGCTTTATCACTGGACGACTGGCTGGAACTGGCGCGCGATCTGCGCAGCGAGAGCGGTGCTCAGGTCGTGATTTCAGGTCTGGCGCTGATCGAGGCAGCCTCTGAGTTGTCCGGGCTGCGCCGCTTGTGCGACAACGGCGACATCATGGTCGAAGCCAATGATATGGCTGCAGTGCATTACCTCACCAGCAAAGGCGTTGAGTTTGTCGGTGGCTCATCGCTCAATCTGTATAACGCGCTGGCGCTGCAACAATTGACCGAGCAGGGCATGGTCCGCTGGGTGCCGCCGGTGGAATGCTCCGGTGAGCTGATCCGGGCAGTAATGCATCAGGCGGCAGAAGAGGGATTCACCCTGCCCGAAATCGAGGTATTTGCCTGGGGCCATTTGCCGCTCGCCTATTCGGCGCGCTGCTTCACCGCTCGAGCAGAGAATCGGCCCAAGGATGACTGCGGGTTCATCTGCCAGGAGTATCCCGACGGTCTGCCAATGACCAGCCAGGAAGACCAGGCACTCTTCACCCTGAACGGTATCCAGACCATGTCCGCCGGCGTGAGCAACCTGCTCGCCGAATACCCGCGCATGCGTGATATGGGTATCGACGCGCTGCGGATAAGCCCCGCCTCAAACGGAACACTGGAGATTATTCGAACCTTCGATCAGGTTAGACGTGGCGCTCAGCCGCCGCTGGCGATCGACGGTTGCAATGGCTACTGGTACGGCGAGCCGGGCATGCTGAGAGTAGAGGAGGCGGGTTTATGTTGAACCTGGCAAAGCTGGTGCTGCGGGCTGGTGATCCCTTGCTACCCTTGAGCCGCCACGTGCCATTCAGGTTGCAGAGACTGGTGATCGAGAAGGTCATGTCGCAGGTGTTTGCCGAGCCGGTTGCTGACGGTGAGTTCGATTGCCTGCGAGGACGCTGGTTACGGCTGGAAGTGTCAGATCTGGGTATGGCCTGGAACGTAACCCGCACAGACGCTGGCCTTCGGTTGGATCGTCACGCGCCGACCGACTTGTGCATTAGGGGTAATTGGCGCGAATTTCTGCTGTTGGCCAGCCGTCAGGAAGATCCCGACACCCTGTTTTTCCGTCGTCGCCTGATTATTGAAGGTGATACCGAGCTGGGCCTGGAAATCAAGAACCTGATGGACAGCCTGGACCCCGATCGTTTGCCACCGCGATTGTGGCAGCTGATTCAGTGGCTGGGGGCCGGGGCGTCCGGAATTGACCCAGGTCAAGGAGGGGCCCAGCACACAGCATGACAATGGCAAGGGTCTGATGGCGCTCCGTCGCGGCCGCGATGAAGCATCAATAGACCCTTTGGAGGTATTAATGTCTGCTGCAAAAAATTCCCCGCTTATCTATTCCTGCTCGGGCTGTTCCAACGTGGCGCAGCTCGCCAATACTCTCGCTCTGCGTATCGATCGCGCCGGGATTGCCGAGATGTCCTGCATTGCTGGTGTCGGCGGCAAGGTTGCACCGCTGGTAAAAACAGCTCAATCGGGCCGCCAGATAATCGCGGTGGACGGCTGCAAATTGCAATGTGCCAAAGCTTGCCTGAACAACGTTGGCGTCGAACCCGAGATTCACGTGTTACTCAGTGACTTCGGTGTACGTAAACGATTTGGTGAAGATTGCACGCCGGAGCAAGCTGATGAGCTGGAGGTGCAGATTGTGGAGTTGATTCATAACAGTCGCCCTCAGGACGAGGCTGTCTGAACTATCGGCTGGAAGCCTCAGCTCTCAAAACGCTGCGCTGAAATTTCGGAGCTAACTGCCCGCCATCTGTCAGGGACTCCGCAAGACGCCGTGAACCCATCCCTGGGGGCTTGACGAAAACATCCCTGTTTTCAACACTTGCTTCACCCTGACAGTCGGCGGGCTTGGTCGAGCGTCGGTGTGGCATAGAGATTAAGACCGATTTTCAGGATTCTGCCGGCAACACGAATCTCTAGGGCGGAGCGAGGCGATAGGGTTGCGATGACCGTTCGATGACATGGATGTCATCGGCGAGCTTACAGGGACGTACTTGCAGCGTGTCAGCGCAGCCCTGTCGGCTCGCGGATGCTGACTCAAAACTCAAAACAATACTGCGCAGCGATTGCCGAGCTAGCAGGCTCCGTAAGGTTTGCGTGGCTGAGAATCTGGCGTAGCGCAGGCGCGCTACACCCCCAGGGTGGGCGAGCACACTTGAGCCGATCCTCTATGCCAGGTTCTGCTCTACCACCCATACCGCTGCTTCAGTCCTCGAACGCATGCCCAGTTTGTTCAGAACACGTTTGACGTGCACCTTCACCGTACCTTCACTTATATCCAGTTCACGGGCGATCATCTTGTTACTTTGGCCCTTGGCGATCTGACGTAGCACGTCTCTTTCCCGGCGGGTGAGGTTAGCCTGTGGTTCTGACGCTTCAGCCTCCGGGCGTTTGCGGATAGCCTCGGCCAGCACCATGGTCAGTTCGGCGCTGAGTGCCAACTTGCCCCGCGCGGCCAGACGAATTTGTTCTACCAGTTGCTCGGCATCCATATCCTTCAGCAAATACCCGTCAGCACCGCTGCGCAGCGCTTCCAGCACATCGCCATGGTCATCTGATACGGTGAAAAATATGATGCGCGCATCAATCTGTTCCTGGCGCATCTGCCGGAGAATCTCCAGTCCGCCCATCCCGGGCATGTTCAGATCCAGTAAAATCAAGTCAGGCTCGAGTTCATGGGCTAGGCGAATGGCATCGGCACCGTTGCCTGCTTCGCCGGCCGGATCGAGATCAGCCTCCATGGCCAGCAGATCACGTAAGCCGCGTCGCATCATGGGGTGATCGTCGACAAGCAGAATGCGGATAGTCTCTACTTCATTCATATACTGCGTGTTCCTGTTTCGGGACAGCTATTCGATAAGCCGGCGGAAATTGCGCCAGAATTTGCGTTCCAAAGTCCATCCGGCGAGCGATCTCCAGCGTACCGCCGAGGCTATTGGCACGCTCGCGCAAAATGCTCAGGCCGTAATGACCTTCCGGAGAAGTCATGTCTGGTATGCCAATACCGTCGTCCTCGATCGACAAGGACACTATGCCATTGTCGTCCTGTCGCAGCGTAATCCAGCAGTGGTCTGCCTGTGCGTGCTTGAGAACATTGCTCATGGCTTCGCGGGCAATCTGCAGGCAGTGCACTTCTTCATTTGGGGTGAGTGGGCAATGATCGAGCTGATAATCCAGATTGATCTGGATACCGGAGTTACGACTGAATTCCTTTACCGTCGCCTGCAGCGCAGGCTTGAGCCCGGGCTCGTTGACCTGGATGCGGAAGGTGGTCAGCAATTCGCGTAACTGGCGATACGCCGCAGATAAGCCCTGTTCGATTTGTTCGCGAGTCTCGGCGAGCTCCTCCGGCCCGCAGCCCAGTTCGACCTGACGTTTGAGCCTGGCCAGCTGCAGCTTCTGCGCCGAGAGCGCCTGAGCCAGCGAGTCATGAAGCTCGCGGGCAATCACCGCACGCTCTTCCATCAAAGCCAGACGCGCCTGATGCTGGCCGAGATTTGCCAGACTCAGTGAGGCGGCGTACAGGTCCGCCAGAGTCACCAGTACCCGCTCCTGCCAGGGCAATAGCGGTTCATTCGCGGACTGTTCAACGCGCAGACTGCCGAAGTGAGTATGTCTGGAATGCAGGGTGAAACTGGTTAGCTGGCTGCCATGGCCGAGCAACGCGCCAGGCAGCTCCGCTGGACATTCTGCACAGCTGGATAAACGGCAGTAATGCGGTGGCTCGACGCCTTCGGAGGTCACAGCGGCATAATTGCCTGCCCCTGCGCCGCTGTTCAAACACAAGGAAACCGGGCCGCATCCGAGCGCCTGTCTCACCCCTGCCAGGGAGCGGGCCATCATGCGTACCGGGTCGTCCGGTTGGTTATAGAGCATCCGGGCACTGTCAAAGAGCAGGTGCAAGGCGGCGTTGCTGCGCGTCAGCTCGGCAGTCTTGTCGTTGACCTTGGACTCCATATCCGCGTAGAGCCCCGCGAGCTCTTCGTTCATCCTGTTCAGTGTGCGGGCGAGTAGATCGAGCTCGGTTCCGCTGCCAAGCCTGATTCGGCCGCTGAAATCCCCGTGGCTGACCTGGTGCGCGAGGGTGGTGAGCTGCCGCAAGGGTCCGGCAAGGTGCCGTCGGAGATCAAAAATCAGTAGGCAGGCGCTCAGCAGTACAACCAAAAGGGTTCCTAGCTGGATCGCATGAATCACTGCCAGATTACGCTCGGAGAGGCGCTGCAAGTTCGTAACAATGCCGTCCAGCAGATCGACAAAAACCGGCACCTGATCTCGAAAAACCTGCCTCGAGGATTGCGCCGAGGGTTCGGCAACTAGGAGCAGCGGGCGCATACTTTGTTGCCATTGGTTAACGACTGCCGCATGCAGCGCTGGCAGCGCAGAAGCGTCATGGCGTTTCAGCGCTGACTGCAACACCGCCGATTGCAGAGTGGTGTCCAGTAGCTCTATGTCGGCCTGCAGCCGGGCTGGTTCGGAGTCTGCCGTGGCTGTCAGTCGCCAGGCCTGCATGCGCAAGCTGCCTGCGACGTTGATCGCCTCGGCATCGCCCTCCAGCGCCTCGGTCATGTAGGTGTTGCCCAGTATCCCAAGCAGCGTGAAACAGATGATGGTCGCGCAGGCGATAATCGCCCTGGATACGATCGAATGGCGTGGTTCGAAGGCCGGAGTATCGGGAAAGTCTCTGGCGTTGGGTGTGTCTTTATTCATGTCTTATCTTGTGCGTTTGGGTCGCGGAGGAACCCCGACGATAACAGACCATCATACGAGCGCACCTCTATAAAAACAGCGCCATGCTAGTGAGAACCAGGAACAACCAGCCACTGACAATTGCCCGGAACAATTTTGGCCCGCGCGCCAGTCCCATGAAATGGTCAATCAGCCATTGTCCCTTGATCGCGCTTAACAAAATGATTGTCCAAAGAAGCCAAGTGCCCTCGGTGTAATGCCCCAGCCACCAGCCCAATCCGGTAAGAGCGAGCAGGGATAGCCAGCCGAACGTCAATTTAGTGGTCATGCGTACCTCACGGCAGAATGTAGAGCAGTGGAAACAGCATCAGCCATACCAGGTCGACCATGTGCCAGTAGCTGGCTGCCGAGTCCGCGGCCATCCGCCGGGTTTCGGCAGTCTGATAGACCTGCCGCTGCCAACGTCTGGCGACGACCAACAGAATCACCATGCCCAGTACCACATGCATCAAGTGAAAGAAGGTCGTAAAAAAGTAGAAAAAATAGAAGGTATTGGTGCGCAAGTTATATCCGGCGTTGAATAGCTGAACGTATTCCACACTCTTGACCACCACATAAAACACGCCGCTGAGCGCACCCCAGAAGAACCAGACCGGCAGTTTTTCCAACCGCCTCTCACGGACCGCGGCCACGCCGCGCGCGACCGCATAACTGCCGGTGAGCAGGGCCAGCGTGTTGATCAACCCGGCCTCCGGATGCAGGGTGGCGACACCGGCGCTGAACATTTCCGGCCAGGTGCCACGGGCGAAGGCCATCCCGCCAAGCAGCAGGGCAAAGACGGCCAGCTCCGCGAAGATGAAGAACCACATCGCCAGGTCGCCGGGTATTTCCTCCTCTGTTACCGCCTCACTCAGCGGCAGGTTTATTCGCTCCGGCGCATTCATGGTGTCCGTCCGGTCAAGAGCAAATACAGTTGGGGCAAAAGTGCTGGCAGGTCGGCGGCCTTTTGCAGCAGATGGAAACGCTGCGGACCAAACAGGTAGGGCAGGTAATCGGCCGCTTCCTGGTCGATGGTCACGCAAAAGGGTTCCAGACCGGCGCGTCGCGCCTCGATCAAGGCGTGACGGGTATCTTCCATCCCGTAGCGACCTTCATACAGGTCGAGGTCGTTCGGCTTGCCATCAGTCAGCAACAGCAGTAGCCGTTGCTCGGCTGGCTGCTCCTTGAGGATCTCGGTTGCCTGGCGGATGGCTGCGCCCATGCGGGTGTAATAGCCAGGCCGCAAAGCCTGAATACGGCCATGGATCGGTGCACCCCAGGGTTCGGCGAAATTCTTGATCAGGCTGTAGCGCACGTGATCGCGCCGGCGTGAGGAGAACCCGTACATGGCGAAGGAATCATCCCCGGCATCCAGGGCTTCGCCGAGCAATTCGAGACTGTCCCGAACCACATCGATGACCTGGTGTTCGTTATCAGCATAGGCCTCAGTGGACAAAGAGAGATCAGCCAGGACCAGACAGGCAAGATCACGCTGCTGCGGAGACTGCTGGCGCCATAACGCGGGCTGGGCGTTGGCTTCGCCGCGCTGACGCGCGGTGGCGAAATTAATGCAGGCCTCCATGTCGAGTACCGGGCCGGTTGTCTGGCGTTTGTTCCAACCTTGCTGAGGGCGCAACGCTTCGAAACGGCGGCGCAATTCTGCGGCGAGCGGTTGCAGGCGTGAGGGCAGCTCGCAGGGCACGGCGTTTTTCGGCAGCATGGGTATCACCTTGCAGTGCCGGGGAATCAACAGCTCCTTGCGCCAGTCCCATTCGGGCAACAGACAGCCTTCGCCTAGCGGGATGTCATCCTCGGCGGCGGAGGGCAGATCCAGATCCAGACGCAGACGGGACGCACCGGCGTCACCGTGGCGCGACAGGGTCAGGTGGTCCAGGTCTTCGGCGACGCGATCGGCATCATCGTCGTCGCTGTCGTCGACGGTACGGTCCACGGGTACAAACTCGGACCAGGAAAACAGGCTTTCCAGGCGGAACACGATCAGCCCGTCGCGCCCCTCTATGTCATCAACGAATTCCGCGCGCTTGCGTCCCTTGCCCTGCTTGGGCTTGGCCGGGACAGTGCTGGTTCCATCGCCTTCATCGGTGCGTGACACCGCAGCCTGGTCCTGATGCAGGGCCGGATACAGCCACAGGGGTACGGGCAAAGGATCGCCATCGGCTGCGGGCAGCGCGGGCTGACTGCCGGGTTCCAGTATGGCTGCCTGCAGACACCGCTCACGGTGGGCCTGCGCCGCAGACAGCGTATTCAGTGACGGGCGCAGTGCTACCAGCTCGGAAGCCAGACGTTCATAGAGTGAGACCAGCCCGGGGAAGCGCTGGAGGGTGGCGGCGACCTGTGTCTGGTTCCACTCCAGCCACTCGCCGCTGGCCGGAGCGCCGCTCTGGCTGGCCAGGGCGACCAGCCAGAGGTACAGGTCATTATTCAGCGCCACCGTTGGATAGGTCTGGATCACCGCAGGCAGGCGCACGCTATCGTGATCGCGCCATGCCATGGCGTACTGTCGGCCGGTGCCGGCGATTTTCTCAAGCCAGTGACGCGGCGGCTTGAAGGCGCGCTCGGTAGCGGCCTTGATCACCAGACCAGGATCGCCGCCCAGCGCGCGGAACACCATGGCCAGCCGAGGACCCTGGTCCTCAAGGCGAACCTGAGCTTCGGGGTAGCTGGTACGCGCCAGGCGCGTTACCAGATTGTGCCAGCGCATGCCTACGAGTTCTTCCATCGTTCAGTCCTTCTCGATCACGTGGATTTTGGTACTGGGTTGCTTGTCCATGACGAGGGCGTTATCGCCACTGGTCCAATGGAGAAGCGAACCGGCGGGGTTGTTGGCCTGAACCTGCGAGCAGGTCTGGACGCACACTCCGCACTGAGTGCAGGTAATCTTGTGACGCTTCATGCCGCGTGGCGGCAGGCGCATCGGGCAAGCCTTGTCACAGGCATTGCAGTCGCGGCAATCTCGGGCGCGTTCGCGCTTGAAACCGATCACCATGGCGCGGCTGTTCACCGCCCAGATCAAACTCTGGAAGATGCCCACGGCGCAGCCGTATTTGCAGAAATAATGCCGGGCCAGGGCAAATTCGATGCTGAACAGGGCGGTGCCGATACCGATGAAAAACCAGTGCCAGGTCGGCAGATTCAGACTTGCCAGCCCTGTCCACAAAGGCACCGGTGGGACCAGGTAGCTCAACAGCGTGATGGCCCAGAGTGCCGATCCGCCCAGTACCATCACGGACATGACCAGGCGTGCGCCTGCCCGTCGGGGGGCAGAGGGCTTTTCCCATACAGAGCGCCGTCCAAGCCAGCGGGCCATCAGGCCGTCGATCCATTCAACCATCGAAAAATGCGGACATAGCCAGCCGCAATACAGACGTCCCCAGCGCCAGACGACCCAGAGCAGCACGCCCAGGGTCAGCAGAATGGGCAAGCCCAGACGCAGCAGCAGGTGGAGGGTGATGGAGGTGGGATCAAGGGCGCTGGTCTGGGGATCAAGCCCCAGGGTCCAGTCCATGGTCAGAAAAACAAAATGGCCCCTGCTCAGATCGAGACGAAACAGATCCAGTACAGGTGCCACAAGAAAGAGGGTAAAAAAAGCGCTGCGACTGATTCGGCGAAGGGTTGCAAGCTTCATGTTGTCTTCGCCTCAGTCAGGTTGGTGGGTAGGGCGGTGCTGGCAGTGGAAACTGCCAGCACCGGGTTGTCGTTATGATCAGCTCATAGCGCCTTCAGCAAGGAGCGGCTCGGTCGGCTCGCTGGTGCGTGCGGCGACCACGAAGCTGGCCAGGTACATGAATACCCCGATGCCAAAGCTCACACCTGCGGCCAGGCGCATCCAGTAGATCACTGTGATCGCATCCTGAGTGGCCATGAAACCTAGCGCACCGGCATCGTCCGGAATGCGTTGCAACCAGATCTGTACCACGCCGGCAGCGGTCAGCAACAGAGTGATCAGCAGCATGCTGATGCTCATGGTCCAGCAGGAGGCGATCTCCAGGCGTTGTGACTGCAGGCTGTTGGCTTGCCGTCCGTGCAGGATCGGCCAGGCGTAGGAAATGATTGCCAGCACGATCATTACGTAGGCGCCATAGAAGGCCAGGTGGCCGTGGGCCGCAGTCAGCTGGGTGCCGTGGGTGTAGTAGTTCACCGGTGCCAGAGTGTGCAGGAAGCCCCATACACCCGCGCCGAGGAACGCCATGATGGTGCAACCGACTGCCCAGGTGACGGCCGCCTTGTTGGGGTGGTCGCGGCGACGCTGCTTGAGCATGCTGAATGCGAAGACCATCATCATGAAGAACGGCAGTGGTTCGATAGCCGAGAAGATCGAACCGATCCACAACCAGTATTCCGGGGCACCGATAAAGAAGAAGTGGTGGCCGGTTCCGAGAATGCCGCTGATCAGAGCCATGGCGATGATCAGGTACAACCATTTCTCGACGACTTCACGGTCTACGCCGGTAGTGCGGATCAGAATGAACGCCAGGATGGCACCCAGGATCAGTTCCCATACACCTTCAACCCACAAGTGCACGACCCACCACCAGAAGTACTTGTCCATCACCAGCGAGGCGGGGTTATAGAAGGCGAACATCCAGAATGCTGCCAGACCGATCAGACCGGTTGTCAGCACCATGCTGACCACAGTCTTGCGACCCTTGAGCACGGTCATGATGACGTTGAACAGAAAGCCGATAAACACCAGGGCCAGGCCGATCTTGGTAATGGTCGGCTGCTCAAGGAATTCCCGTCCCATGGTCGGGAAATACTTGTTACCTGTCAGCTCCGCCAGCGTCGCGTAGGGCACAGCCAGATAGCCAATGATTGTCAGCGTGCCGGCTGCGGCAAATACCCAGAAAAGTATTTTAGCCAGCAAGGGACTATGCAGCTCGCACTGGGTTTCCTCGGGTAGCAGGAAATAGGTCGCGCCCATGAAGCCGAACAGCAGCCACACGATCAGCAGGTTGGTGTGGACCATGCGGGCCACGTTGAAGGGTATTTCCGGGAACATGAAGTCGCCGATGATGTACTGGGTTCCGAGGATCAGACCGAATACGATCTGACCGACGAACAAAATCATGGCGAAAGCGAAGTAGGGCTTCGCTACCGACTGACTTGCGTATTTCATAGTGTGATAATCCTTGCGTAATGGGAACCGGGTAAGCTTCAGCCTTCCTTGTTCGGCGGCCACTCATTGGTATCGATTCGCGATGTCCAGATCAGGAACTCGGACAGGGCGCGGTGTTCTTCGTCGGTCAGATTGAATTGCGGCATCTTGCGGCGGCCAGGCACGCCGATTGGTTGCGCCTTCATCCAGGCGGAGAAGTACGCATGAAAGGCTTCTTCGTTACCCATACCGCGTCGGTCAAACACGTTGCCCAGTTCCGGTGCGAAATAGGCACCCTCGCCGAGCAGGGAATGGCAGCCAACGCAGTTGTTCTTCTCCCAAAGCTCCTTGCCATGCTCGACTTCGGCGGTGAGCATGTCCCGATTTTCGCGCTCCGGTATTGCTACCACCGTATCGACGGTCAGTCCTATAAACAGCAGCATGAAAAACATGCCGCCCCCGTAGTAGATATTGCGGGCCATGCCCTTGGTGAAACGCTCCGACATGATTACTTCCTCATCGTGTTAGTAGTTCGAAAGCTGGGACTAACCAGGCTTCATGCACTGGTTTTCATTCGTTGTGTGGATGCTGCGGGTTGGTTGGTGGAGCCAAAGTGCGCTTTGACCACGTCCAGAATGGCGGCCTGAGTGGTCGGATCGTCACTCAACGGCTGGGCCAGACAGGCCTCGCAGGCAGCAATGGGATCGAGGCCGGAACGCATCAGGCGGGCGGTATGAATGAGTAGTCGGGTCGAGGGCGCTTCCTCCAGGTCATGGGTGCCGAGATGGCGTAACGCGTTGCATAGCTGAACCAGCCGGGTAGCCAGCTCAATGTCCACGCCAGCTTCGCGGGTGAGAATTTCGATTTCGGCTGCTGCTTCCGGGTAATCAAAGGTCATTGCCACAAACCGCTGGCGGGTGCTCGGCTTGAGTCCCTTGAGCAGGTTGCGGTAGCCGGGGTTGTAGGACACCACCAGCATGAAACCGGGTGCGGCTTCTAGGCACTCGCCCGTCGCATCCAGCGGCAGGATGCGCCGATCATCCGCCAGTGGGTGCAGTACCACGGTGGTGTCCTTGCGCGCCTCGATGATTTCATCCAGATAACAGATGGCGCCTTCGCGCACCGCGCGGGTCAAGGGGCCGTCTTGCCAGTAGGTGCCATCGCTGCCGATGAGATGCCGACCGACCAGGTCAGCGGTGGTCAGATCGTCGTGGCAGGCAACGGTGTATAGCTTGCGGCCCAGGCGCTCGGCCATATGCTGTACGAAGCGGGTCTTGCCGCACCCTGTTGGCCCTTTGATCAGCACAGGGAGCTGGTGCTGGGCAGCCTGCTCGAACAACTCGGTTTCATTACCGGTCGCCCGATAATAGATTGCGTCATTATCGCGTTGACGCAGTGTGGTCGTATTTGCCAGTTGGTTCATGTTTGTCGTCCTGATCTGGATCCGTTTCGGTGGATTTGCGCTCACCGAAGCGAATCGGATGCTTGTGCAGGACTATAAGCAAGCACCATGCCAATTCGTATATAGTTGTTTTTAAAGGATTTATCAGCAGATGAGTATTTTCGACCCAACTTGATGATGGTAAATATTACCTCCATGGGTTGGATGTACCGTTTCGCTTCGCGCTTTATCTATAACCGCCGACAGAGTCAAGAGATAAGAATGGGTATGGCAGTTATGAAGACAGTTCTTCACTATCTCTCGAGCTCACTAACAGGTTTCCGTCAACCTGCGACCTAAGGTCGCGCTAGGCAACGGAAAGATGACCTTTTAGGTGCGTCTAGCTACTAGTTCTGGGATATGGCAGAAGATGAGCGCTGGTGAACGTTAACGTGCGCCGCGCCCGAGCTCTCCCAGGTGCGGTTGTAATTGACCGGTATCAATTCGGCACGCTCAAAGGAGGTCTACACTCATGCCCAAACCCCGCAAGTCACCTCGTTAGTACCCGGAGTCCCGTTAGATGACACACCCAATTAGTGCCGCATGGGTATGCAGAGCTATTATCTGCATCGTCCTTGGGCTGGGAGCCTTTCAAACTGCTGTTGCCCAGGAATATGCAGAGCTTGTGCAGCAGCGAATCGATACCGCATTGCCTGATGTCGACACTATTTCCGAACCTGAGGGTGAGTACAACGTCCGTACTCTGTATGCAGGTGAAGAGGTAGTCGGTTATACCTACCAAAGCATCGATGTCACCACTATTCCTGCCTATTCGGGCAAACCCATTAATCTCCATGTGATCCTGGATCCGCGGGGCGTGGTCCGTGATGCCTACGTACTGGAGCATCATGAGCCCATTCTGCTGATTGGAATTCCCGAGCAGAAACTGCACGACTTTACGGCCAAGTATGACGGCATCTCCGTCAACCAGCGTGTTGTGGTGGGCCGTTCACGGGACGAGAACGCGGTCACTATCGACGCTGTGAGCGGCGCGACGGTCACCGTGATGGTGGTCAATGAGATCGTTATGGGCACTGCCCATACGGTGGCGGTATCGCTGGGGCTGGTCGAAGCAACGAGTGGTGCGGGCGCTGCGCCTGCCATCGTACGCGATGATGTATATGAAAAGGCTGACTGGGCGACCCTTACCGGCAACGGTGCAATCCGCCGTCTGCACCTTACTCATGGCCAGATTGATGAAGCCTTCCGCGGTACAGAAGCAGAGGGCATAGACGAAGCGGCCCCTGATCAGGTCGATTCGACATTTATCGATATGTACGCCGCGCATCTCAACCCGCCGACCATTGGTCGCAACCTGCTCGGTGATAATCAGTATCGCTTTCTGATGGAGGATCTCGAGCCCGGCGAGCACGCCATCGCGGTGATGGGCCGTGGAGACTATTCGTACAAAGGGTCCGGCTATGTACGTGGCGGTATCTTCGACCGGGTGCAGTTGCGGCAGTTTGGCGAGATGGTCAGCTTCCGGGATATGGATCATGAGCGGCTAACAGATGTGTTCGCTGAGGGCATCCCCGCGTTCGATGAAATGTCGATTTTCATTGTGCGCGAAAACCATCGCTTCGATCCCGGCGCACCCTGGTCGCTGGAATTGCTGGTTCGCCGGCAAACCGGTCCGGTCAGCAGCATGTTCACCAGCTTCGAGCTGCCATACCAGCTGCCAGAGGACTACATCGAACGGCCAGAGCCAACTGAGCAGGAGCTGGCTGCCATCGAAGAGGCCAACCGGCCGATGTGGGTAAACATCTGGTATCAGCAGAGCTGGAAGATCGGCGTGGTCGTTACGGCACTGCTGGTGTTGCTCGGCATTCTGTTCTTTCAGGACAAGCTCACCAAGCATCCGACCATGCTGCACTGGCTGCGTCGCGGTTACCTGATCTTCACCGTGGTCTTTCTCGGCTGGTATGCGCTGGGGCAGCTGTCGATAGTCAACGTGCTGACCTTCGTGCACGCCGTGTTTCAGGACTTCCGCTGGGAGCTGTTTCTTACCGATCCGATCATCTTCATCCTCTGGGTCTTCACAGCGGCCAGTATTCTGCTCTGGGGTCGCGGGGTGTTCTGCGGCTGGCTATGCCCCTTCGGCGCGCTGCAGGAATTGATCAACGAAGCGGCGCGCAAGTTGAAAGTGCCGCAGTACGAGCTACCCTTCGTGGTACATGAGCGACTGTGGGCGATCAAATACATAGTGCTCATGGTGCTCTTTGCCATATCACTGGAATCCATGTCTGTCGCAGAGCAGGCGGCTGAGGTAGAGCCTTTCAAGACGGCCATCACGCTGAAATTTGATCGTCAGTGGTGGTTTGTGTTGTATGCGGTGATCCTGCTGGTAGTCAGCATCTTCACTCGCAAGGTTTACTGCCGTTATATCTGCCCGCTCGGTGCAGCGCTGGCTATCCCATCGAAATTCCGCCTGTTCGACTGGTTGAAGCGTCGCAAGGAATGTGGCGATCCGTGCCAGCTGTGCGCCAAGGAGTGCGAGATCCAGGCAATTCATCCGGATGGGCATATCAATCACAACGAATGCCATTACTGTCTGGATTGTCAGATGACGTATCACAACGACGAAAAATGTCCGCCCTTGATCCTCAAGAACAAGCGCGCCCGAAAAGGAAAGAAGGAGCCCGTACCCGAGCTGATACCTGTACACGTGGTTGAACCTTGAGCGCCCGACAACCGAAACGTTCAAGATCCGAATTTGAAGACAGATGCTGTATCCAAGGAGCTAAAGAATGAGTGACAAAGAGAAGAAAAGCACCGAAGTACTCGAGTCCAAGGGCCTAAGCCGCCGTGGCTTCCTCGGTGCCAGCGCCATGACTGGCGCAGCCGTTGTCGGTGCGACAGCGCTGGGTAGTTCGATCATGAGCCGTGAAGCCTTTGCCGAGGCTGCCAAGGAAGCCAAGTCAAAGACCCACGTGGCGCCGGGCGAGCTGGATGACTACTACGGTTTCTGGAGCGGTGGACACCAGGGTGAAGTGCGCGTGATGGGCGTTCCGTCGATGCGCGAGCTGATGCGTATTCCCGTATTCAACATCGATTCTGCGACAGGTTGGGGTCTGACCAACGAAAGCAAGCGCATCATGGGCGACAGTGCCAAGTTCATGAACGGCGACTGCCACCACCCGCACATCTCCATGACTGATGGCAAATACGACGGCAAGTATCTGTTTATCAATGACAAGGCCAACAGCCGCGTTGCCCGTATCCGTCTGGATATCATGAAGTGCGACAAGATCACCACGATTCCCAACGTGCAGTCGATCCATGGTCTGCGTCTGCAGAAGGTGCCGCATACCAAGTATGTTTTCGCCAATGCCGAATTTATCATCCCGCACCCGAACGACGGCACCAATTTCGATCTGTCGGGTGATGATGCTTACACCATGTTCAACGTCATTGATGCCGAAAGTATGGAAGTCGCGTTTCAGGTGATTGTTGACGGTAACCTGGACAACACCGACGCCGATTACACCGGCAAGTACGCAGCGGCAACCTGCTACAACTCGGAAGAAGCGACCGACCTGGGTGGCATGATGCGCGCTGAGCGCGACTGGGTAGTGGTCTTCAATATTCCGCGCATTGAAGCCGCGATCGAGAAGGGTGATTTCGCCACTCTGGGCGATTCCAAGGTGCCGGTGTTGAATGGCCGTGCCGGTTCCGAGCTGACGCGTTATATCCCGGTTCCGAAAAACCCCCACGGGCTTAACACCTCTCCGGATGGCAAGTACTTCATTGCTGCTGGCAAGCTGTCGCCCACCGTCACCATGCTGGCGATCGACCGTCTGGACGACCTGTTCGATGACAAGTTCGAGGATCCGCGCGAAGTGGTGATCGCCGAAGTCGAGTTGGGTCTGGGGCCACTGCACACCACATTTGACGGGCGCGGCAATGGTTACACAACCCTGTTTATTGATAGCCAGATCGTCAAATGGAACATGGATGACGCGATACGCGCTTACAACGGCGAAGACGTGAAGTACATCAAGCAAAAGCTGGATGTCCACTATCAACCAGGTCATACCCATGCCTCGCTGACGGAAACATCAGAAGCAGACGGCAAGTGGCTGGTAGTACTCAGCAAGTTTGCCAAGGACCGCTTCCTGCCGACAGGCCCGCTGCATCCTGAGAACGATCAGCTGATCGATATCTCCGGCGATGAAATGAAGCTGGTTCATGATGGTCCTGCTTTCGCCGAGCCGCATGACTGCATCATGGCGCGCCGTGATCAGATCCGCACCAAGAAGATCTGGGACCGCGATGATCCGTTCTTTGCCGAAACCGTGAAAAGCGCGGAAGCGGATGGCATCAACCTGACTGCCGACAACAAGGTAATCCGTGACGGCAACAAGGTGCGTGTATACATGACCTCCTTGGCGCCTGCTTTTGGCGTGACCGAGTTCACCGTGAAACAGGGCGACGAAGTAACTGTGACCATCACCAACATTGACCAGATCGAGGACGTGACTCACGGCTTCGTCATGGTGAACCATGGTGTGAGCATGGAAATCAGCCCACAGCAGACCTCTTCCATTACGTTTACCGCCGACAAACCCGGCCTGTTCTGGTACTACTGCAGCTGGTTCTGCCACGCGCTGCATATGGAAATGTGTGGACGGATGATGGTCGAGCCTGCCTGATAAGCAGCGGCCTGATAAGTAGATTGTCAGCACGTATTACAGCCCGGCGAATTCGCCGGGCTGTTTTCCTATAGCACCCGAAGAAGGTAACAGCAGTGCCGAAAAGACTGGCGAGAGTGGTTTCGCGCCTTGGTGCAGTATGTGCATTACTGTACGTTTCTGGAGTTGCCCAAGCGGCTCCCCAGAATATTATCGACTTGCCACTGTCTGCCGACAGTGACAACCGCTGGACCCTCCCTGAAGGGGAGTATCAGGGCCAGTTTCTTATTGATCAGACTATCCACCTGCGTTGCGAAGACGGCGCAATATTACGCGGACAGGGCACCGGTCACCTGGTCGAGATTAGAGCCCCGGACGTCACCCTCGAGAACTGTACCTTGCGGGATTGGGGGGCGAACCTGACCGATCTGGATGCGGGGATTTTTATCCATCCGCAAGCCGAACGAGCGACGCTGCGCGGTAACCGGCTTCGGGGGCCAGGTTTTGGCATCTGGATCGATCAAGCCAATGACGTCAGCGTGATCGGCAACGACATCCAGGGCGATGAGACGGTTCGCTCGCAAAACCGTGGCAATGGCATCCATATGTTCAGTACCAAGGGTGCCCGCATTATCGATAACCATGTGCGTCACGCACGTGACGGCGTATATATCGGCAATTCCAACGGCAATCAGATCGAGGGCAATACGCTGGAAGATCTGCGCTACGGCGTGCACTACATGTTTTCCCACGACAATACGGTCATCGGTAATACTACGCGCAATACCCGTACCGGCTATGCGCTGATGCAGAGCCGTCAACTGACGGTCACCGGTAACCGCTCCGAGCACGATCAGAATTACGGCATTCTGATGAACTACATCACCTACTCCACGATAAGCGATAACTTCGTATCCGATTCGCATCAGGGGGATGGTGACGCCATGATCTCCGGCGCGGAAGGCAAGGCGTTATTCATCTACAACTCCTTGTTCAATACCATAGAAAATAATCACTTTGAAAACAGCGGCTTGGGGATACATCTTACTGCTGGTTCTGAGGATAACAAGGTCAGTCGTAACGCCTTCGTCGGCAACCAGCAGCAGGTCAAATACGTCGCCACCCGCACCCAGGAATGGTCAGTGGGCGGGCAGGGGAACTACTGGAGTGATTACCTCGGCTGGGATCGCGATGACGACGGCATCGGTGATGTGTCCTACGAACCAAACGACAACATCGACCGATTGCTCTGGCTTTACCCGCAGGTGCGCTTGTTGATGAACAGCCCAGCTATTGAACTGTTGCGCTGGGTGCAGCGTGTTTTCCCGGTCACCAAATCACCGGGCGTGCAGGACAGTCATCCGTTAATGCAGCTACCGGCCGACAGTCCGGCACTGGCTCAGGAATCCACTCGATGAATGCAGTTGAAATCCAGAATCTTACCCAGCGTTACGGCGCCATGACGGTGCTTGAAGAGTTGAACCTGACGCTGGGTGAAGGTGAAGTGCTTGGGTTGTTCGGGCACAACGGCGCGGGCAAGACCACCACCATGAAACTCATCCTCGGCTTGCTCAACGCCACCGAAGGCCAGGTACGTGTACTGGGCTGCGAGCCGAACGATCCGCAGGTGCGGCGTACACTCGGCTATCTGCCTGAGAACGTCACCTTCTACGGACAGCTCAGCGGCCGCGAAACCTTACGGCATTTCGCACGCCTCAAAGGCGCCCCGGTCAGCCAGACCGAGCAGCTACTGGAACAGGTCGGCCTGAGCCATGCGGCAGACCGTAGAGTGCGCACCTACTCCAAGGGCATGCGCCAACGCCTGGGGCTGGCGCAGGCCTTGTTGGGTGAACCGCGGCTGCTGCTGCTTGATGAACCCACCGTGGGCCTTGATCCTGTAGCCACTGAAGACCTGTACAGCCTGATCGATGGACTTCGCCAGCAAGGTTGCAGTGTCATCCTGTGTTCCCACGTGCTGCCGGGTGTCGAGCGGCATATCGACCGCGGCGCCATTCTGGCCGGAGGTCGCCTGCAAGCGGTTGGCACACTGACCAGTCTGCGCCATGAAGCAGCATTGCCGGAGCGTATCCGGGTCAGCGGGGTGGTTGACCGGGAGTCCTGGATGCAACGCTGGAACGCAGCAGGCCATAGCGCCACGCCGCTCGGCCACGACGGTATCGAAGTAGTCGCGCGGGGTGATCAGAAACTCAACCTGCTCAGGCAGCTGCTGGCCGGCGAAAAGCTGACTGACATCGAAATCCATCAGCCATCGCTTACCGACCTGTACCGCCACTATATGGACAAGGCTAACGGGGTGTCTGCATGAACCAGATATGGAATATCGCGCGCAAGGAACTCAATGACGGCCTGCGCAATCGCTGGTTGCTGGCGATCAGCCTGGTGTTCGCGCTGCTGGCAGTCGGCATCGCCTGGTTTGGCGCCGCCGCGTCCGGTCAGGTTGGTTTTACTTCGATTCCGGCGACTATCGCGAGTCTGGCCAGCCTGGCGACCTTCCTGATGCCGCTGATCGCGCTGATGTTGGCCTACGATGCGATCGTTGGTGAAGAGGAGGGCGGCACACTGATGTTGCTGCTGACTTACCCGCTTGGCCGCGGACAGATACTGCTGGGCAAGTTTTTCGGTCACGGCCTGATTCTGGCGCTGGCCACCTTGATCGGCTTTGGCTGCGCTGCCGTCGCTATCGCGGTGCTGGTCGAGGATGTCGAACTGAGTCTGTTGGTATGGGCGTTTGGCCGCTTCATGATCTCCTCGACGCTGCTCGGCTGGGTGTTCCTGGCGCTGGCCTACGTGTTGAGCAGTCTGGCCCGGGAGAAGTCGACCGCGGCAGGCCTGGCCCTCGGCCTATGGTTTCTGTTCGTGCTGGTGTTTGATCTGGCCCTGCTGGCTGTACTGGTGATCAGCGAAGGCAAGTTCAACCCTGAACTTCTACCCTGGTTGCTGCTCTTCAACCCCACTGATATCTATCGGCTGATCAACCTGACCGGCTTCGATGTGGGTAGCAGTGCGGTCGGGGTACTGACGCTGGGTGATGATCTGCCCATATCCGGCTGGCTGTTGTGGGCGTGTCTGGTTGGCTGGGTTGGTATTTCTCTACTTCTGGCTTATTGGTTGTTCCGTCGACGGGTTGTGTAGCCCCAAGGAAATGAAAATGATGCGTTATCTTCAAGGGCGCAGCGCGCGCCTGGTTGCCATTACCCTGGTGAGTCTGGGCCTGCTGGCCTGTGGCACGGAGGAAGAAGAACAGGTCGTACGTGAGCCGGTGGCATTCCATCAGGACGATTCATGCCATGTTTGCGGAATGGTGATCAGTGAGTTTGAAGGGCCCAAAGGGCAAAGTGTGGGCAATAATGGCGTGCGCAAGTTCTGCTCCACCGCCGAAATGCTCGGCTGGTGGTTGCAGCCGGAAAATCGCATCAGTGATGCGTCATTGTTCGTCCATGACATGGGACAGAGTGAATGGAGCGCACCGGATGATGCGCACCTGATCGACGCGACGACTGCCTATTATGTTATCGACACTCCGCTGAAGAGCGCGATGGGCGCGACGCTGGCCAGCTTTTCGGACGAGGCCGCAGCGCAGGCGCTCGCCGACGAGCACGGCGGACGTGTGCTGCGCTTTGAAGAAATCGATCAGCAGGTACTGCAGCAGGCCGCTGCCTCCCAGCACGGCGATGGCGGCCATTGAACGCATGCCTGGGAGTGTAGCGCGGTGCGCTACGCCCGGTTCCGCGTCGCCGGACTATCGAATAGCTCCGGCGACGCGGCCCATCCGTGATATCGCTTAGTGATCGAGCGCTTCAAAACTCTCATCGTCAAAATAGGTAGCGTAGTTGTTTAACGCACCCACCATCCGAATAGCGCCATCGCGTCGGGCCTGGTTTTCTGCCTCTCCCTGCATCGCGTTGGCACTAGCCATCAGATCCGCAATGATCAGATGCAACTGCGCATCCGCTTCCCCCTCCAGCTCGCAGTGGTCGATCATATAGTTGACCTGTGTGTTCACGCTGTCGGCCAGCTTCTCGTACTGATCAACAGCAAGTTCATCCTGGTGAATCACAGGCATCAACGGGTGGAGATCGCTTCTCAGCATAGCCATTGCCTTACGCAGTGGCGCGTCGGATTTCCACTGGCTACCGTTGTCCAGGTGCAGCGCATTTGCATCGGCGCCCTGTTGTTGGTGCGCTGCATCGCTGTGCTCGTGGGCGGCGGTTTCGGCATAAGACAGACTCACCGGAACAGCCGTGAGGGCGATTGCCAGAACCAGGCCAAGAGTTTTGCTAGGCATCAGATATGCTCCTTGAATAGACGTCAGAACCAAATTTTTGGTTTCTTGACTTATATCAAAGCAAGGTCCGTGCCGCATAGCATCTTGTTGATTTATATATCTTTTTATCGGAAGTGGTCGAACGAACCACCTGAGGGTAAGGTGCTTTCAACCATTATGGTGATATGAACCCATCAGGGACACGGCTTCAACTTTCCGGTCGTGCCCAGAGCCAGATGGCTACGCATAGCAGGAACGCCGGTAGCAGCCAGCGCACCAGATCAGGCGCGGGGGAGATCCAGATCATGACCACGCTGCTCAGCATCAGTGCCGAGGCAAACCATTTGGCCTTGCGCGGTACAGCGCCATCGTTGCGCCAGTCGCGTATCAGTGGACCATAGCGTTCGTGGGCCAGAAGGCGGGCTTCCAATGCAGGCCACCCGCGGGAGCCGGCCCAGGCAGCGACGAGCAGAAAGGGAGTTGTCGGCAGGCCTGGGAGCACGATGCCCAGAGCACCCAGTCCGAGACTGACAGACGCCAAGGTGCGCCATAATAATTGCCTGAACATGAATTCAACTTCCGGCTGAGGATTCAGCTGTAAACGCTTTCCGGGCAGCTGTCTCAGGCAAACTCGGCCAGCAGTCTGCTGACGCTCGGAATCTGAATATGGCGGCCCTGGCTGCCGATCAATCCGAGGTCTCGCAATGTGGCCATCGCCCGGGACAAGGTTTCCGGCTTGATCGACAGTCGCGCAGCGATCAGGCCCTTGGGTAAGCCAAGATCCAGTTCGACCTTGTCGTCCGAGCGGTCCTTGATCTGACTGACCAGGTATAAGGCAAAGCGCTGCGTCGCATTCTGCAGCGTCAGGTTCTCGAGCTCATCAAGTCGCTGATGTAGGCGAACACTCAGGTGGCCCAGCAACCTCAGGCAGGTTTGCGGATTGGTCTCGAGACTGCGCAACATCAGTTTGTTTGAGAAACCCACCAGCTGGACCGGCTGTAACGCCTCGGCACATACAGGGTAAACAGGCCGCTGCATAAACATCACAGCTTCAGCGAAGGTATGACCCGCCTGAATGACCTCGACCACTTTTTCCTTGCCGTCGGGCGAGATACGGAACAGCTTCACAGCACCTTCGAGCACCAGAAAGAATCGCTCGGCCGGGTCACCCTGGCGCAGGATCAAGGTCTGGGCAGGGTACTCGCGGTAAACGGTCTCTGCCAGCATTTCGGTCTGAACCTCAGGCGGAAACGACGACAGCATCGGATGCTGGAGGATTCGGTGATGATGTTGTGCAGACAGTTGCATGGTCGGAATTCGCGTTTGGATGTGCGTGGGAGGGTAAGCACTTGATCTGGATCAAGCCATGCCTCTTTATGGGTAGATCATAACCGAGGCCTTCCGCCGGTACTACCCAAGGGGATGTGGTCGGAGGTGGTAGGCTCACGTGGATACGCAAGGCGAGGGGGATATGCGATTAAGAGTCGACGTTAAACCAGCAAGCGCCTGATCCACTCCAGTAGCACCGCCGGTAGCCGCTGCGGTGAAGGCAGCAAGGCGTAGCGGTTTGCCCCGAACACCTTGGGCAGGTAGGCGGCGGCCTGTCGGTCGATGGTCAGGCAGAAGGGGAAAATGCCTTGTAGAGACGCCTCATTGACTGCCTGGCGCATGTCCTCCACCCCATACTGTCCTTCGTAGTCATCAATGTCGTTGGGTTTGCCGTCGGATAACAGTATAAGCAGTCGGTGTTCAGCACCCTGTTGCATCAGGCCACTGGTTGCGTGGCGCAGGGCGGCACCCGCGCGGGTATAGTGTTCGGGTTCGAGAGCGGAGATGCGCAGTGCGATGGCATTGCTGTAGCGCTCGTCAAAGCCCTTGATTTCACGCACGGTAACACCGCCAGGTCCTTCACCGGAAAACGCCTGCACGGCGTAGGGCTCGCCCAGACTTTCCAGCGCCATGCATACCAGCAGCACAGCCTCGCGTTCGACATCAATGATCCGTCGATTACCCGACACCCAGCCATCGGTGGACCCGCTGACGTCTATCAGCAAGGTGATGGCCACATTCCGGCGGATGGCACGACGGGTCTGATATAAGGCGTCGGAGCGTGGCAGCCCGGCGCGAAAGTCCGCATGATTCTCCAGATAGGCGTCCAGATCGATGTCGTCGCCATCCTGCCTGCGCCGCAGTAGCACGGGCTCGGCGCGTAGCATCTCGAAATGCCGGCGAATTGAATTCAGCATGGGCCGATGCTTTCTCAGCGTCTCATCAACCCATTCCTGTGGGCCGGCGCCTGCATCAAGCAGCCGCACTGTTGCGCCTGGATCGCGGTAACTGCTGCTCTGGTAGTCCCATTCCGGATAGCGTATGCGCTTGCCCCGCGGATCACTGCGTCCGGCTGCGCGACGGGCACGTTCCTCTGGGGGGTCATCGGTGAGGAGCACCTCCTTGGGTCTGCCGGGAGTCGAGATCAGTCTGGCTTCGGGGAGCTCGGATACCAGCTCACCGTATTCGGTGGCACTGGTGGCATCATCCAGATCAACCGGACGTTTGAGCCCCATCGGATCCTCGGCGTGTTCGTGGCCTCCTTCAGGATGCACCATCCAGGGGCCCGGACCTGAATCATCGTCTTCATCATCCTTGGCTTCGCGGATCGTCGGCCTTCGATCGAGTCTGGCACTGCGCGGTGCCGGGGCGTCATGCTCAGTCTCGTCCGTGGCGTCGGCCGCCGGTCCCAAACCGTGCTGCTGGGAAACCGGGGTAGGTAGCAATGCACCGGTCCAGCAATCAGGGTACAGGGGATGCAGTCCCATAAGTCGCCGCGAACTGTCGTCAGGCGCAAATTGAGCCGTCATGTCGGCCGCCAGCTGCAGGGATTGATCCGGGGTAGGACAAAGCAGCGCTTTCGGCGGCTCAGCGCACGGACTCTGTAGTAACTGGCGCAGGAATAACTCGAGTTGCTGACGGGGCGCGGAAAACCGCTCCAACTCGGGGCGCGCTGCCAGTGCCTGTTGGCGGGCGACATCCAGCGCGCCGCGCATGCCGGGCAGCAGCTGGCTCAGAGCCTGGTCGGCATTGAACGCCTCCAGCAATAGATACAGATCCCGCAACAGTGGGTTCATGTCCGGCGCGATGAGCGCCGCGCTGCCGCGTTCAACGCGCATCGCCTGTTGCAACGCCAGGACGCGATACCAGGCCGACCCGAATGTGACGTCAGGCGTGCCGGCATCGCGTGGAAGCCAGATGCTGACACCATCCGTTGCGGGGATGGCAGCGCGGGTGCGTGGTGCAGGATCGCGCCTGAACACCAGCGTCAGCAGCGTTGAGCGCGCGCCCATTTGCGCCACGCGGATCGGGAAACGATTGGCGAACACCCCGGTGCACAACAGGTCGAGGCGACTGGCAACATCGTTCAGGGTGAGGAGTACAGGACCCGGAGGAGGGGGACGATACCGGCGCCATAGGTTCCGGGTGAAAATCGTGGCGTGGCGCGCGGCATCGGTGATTACATCTTCAGCTTCGGCCATGGATACTCAGATAAAGGTGGCGTCGACAAGGTCGCGCATGGCGGCGACCAGCGATTCGTCGTCGGACAGAGGCGAGATCACCGCTGCGTAGCACGCCGTGCGAGGCTTGATGCCACTGGCGATGAGGTTGGCGGCAGCAATCAGCAAACGCGTGCTCGGCACCTCAGCCAGACCGTGGTCGCGCAATTCACGCAGCCGAACGGCGAGGGCAACCAGCGCGTGTGCGGTGGGCTCGTCGATACCGCTTTCGCTGGAAACAATGTGCGCTTCTCGCTCGGGCGGCGGAAAATCCAGATCCATCGCAACGAAACGCTGCCGGGTACTGGGCTTGAGGTCCTTGAGCATCCGCTGATATCCCGGATTGTAGGACACCACCAACTGAAACCCCGGAGCGGCGACGAGTTGTTCACCGGTCTTGTCCAGCGGCAGGATTCGGCGATGATCCGTCAGTGAGTGCAGTATCACCACGGTGTCCTGCCGCGCCTCGACCACCTCGTCAAGATAGCAGATGGCACCTTCCCGAACGGCCCGGGTGAGCGGCCCATCCTGCCAGACGGTGTCGTTGGCTCGAATCAGAAAACGACCGATCAGATCACTGGCAGTCAGATCATCGTGACACTGGACAGTCACCAGCGGCCGTCCCAGTTTCCAGGCCATATGTTCAACGAAGCGCGTCTTGCCGCAACCGGTAGGCCCCTTGAGCATGACCGCCAGATTGCGGGAGTGAGACTGCTCAAAAAGTTCAACTTCATCTCCGCTGGGGACATAGAAGGGTGCCTCCCCCTGCTGGGGAGGCACTTGTGTGGACATGACGGTCAAACTCGGGTCCTCGCATCGTCAACAACCGGTTCGCGTGGTGACAGCTGCTCCGTGTCGTCCGAGATCATCAGACGTGGCGGGAACCGGAAGAAGTCGTAGATAAACAAACCCACCCCGGTAACAAAGACCGTGCCTGTGGCGATCAGCATCAGGAAGTGGACCTGAATCTTGAGCTGCGCATCCAGGTAGCCCATGCCCATCACGCGTTCCAGATACACCTGACCGATGCCTGCCGTGGCGAAGGACAAGGTCATGCCGAACATGCCAGCCAGCTGCAACCAGAACGCCCAGTAACCCATGGTGGTGCCGCCTTCCGGACGACCGCGGGTTAGCGCCGGCAGGGCGTAGGTGATCATCGCCAGAATGATCATCACGTACGCACCGTAGAACGCCGCGTGCCCGTGCATGGCGGTAATCAGCGTGCCATGGGTCCACTTGTTGATGCCCGGCCAGGTGTGAGCCAGCCCCAACAGACCGGCGCCAAACAGGGTAAATACAGCGCTACCGACCGCCCAGTGCAGCGCAAGGGCATTGGGGTGCGCCATACCTGAACGGCGGATGGCGCCGTAGGCAAGGACCGCCATACCGACCAACGCTGCAGGCTCGAGCGCACTGAACATACCGCCAATGGGCAACCAGTAGGTCGGCACACCCACCCAGTAGTAATGGTGCGCAGTACCCAGGATGCCGGCGATAAATACCAGCGCGACGATCACATACAGCCACTTTTCCATGACTTCGCGATCCGCGCCGGACAGGCGAATCAACAGATAAGCCAGGAACGAGCCCATGATCATCATCCACACGCCTTCTACCCAGAGGTGGATGGTCCACCAACGATAGAAGATCGACACGGTATAGTTTTCATAGTGCAGCAGGGCAGGGATGAACAGTACCGCGGAACTGACCAAGCCGAGCAGCAGGACGCCCTCTGTGGTGGTGAAGCGCCCGGACTTCTTGATGGTCATGCCGATGTTGTAGAGGAATATCCCCATACACAGCACGATAACCAGCTTTTGCGGCAAGGGTTGTTCAAGCAGCTTATTGCCCGTTCCGTAACGGAACAGGTAGCCAATAATGGCCGTAACCCCCATCAATACCCAGAGAATGAGCTGAATATAAGCCAGCTTCACACTGTACAGTTCACGTCGTGATTCTTCTGGTACCAGCCAATACGTACCGCCCATAAAACCTGCCAGTACCCAGACAATCAGCAAGTTGGTATGGATTACCTTGGTCACATCAAACGGCAGAACGTAAAGCAGCGGGTCAGGACCAAGATATTTGGTGGCCGATAGCAGACCGAATACCATCTGCAATCCGAATAGCCCCATCGCTACTGCGAAATACCAGTAAGCAACTGATTGGGATTTATAGCGCATGTTTGTTCTCCGTCAACTTTTTATGGCGCGCGGCGCAATTCATTTGAGCGAGGTCAAATAGGCCACCAACTGGTCTATCTGCTCTTCGGTCAAGCTTTCCGGATAAGTCGTTGGCATGAACGACACGCCGTCCGCCGAGAACATGCTGCCAGGTACCAGGTGCGCGCTCGGGCTGACGATGGATTCGCGGATGTATCCCTCGACATCTGTCGCTTCGCCGGTGTACTCGTCAGACGCAAGCGTCTGTTCTGCTCGATCCAATAGTCCCGCCATCGTCGGGCCCGCCATGGTCACGCCAGGAGCGATGGAGTGGCAGGCATTACAAGATGGCACCGCGGTGTTGAACAGCTTCTCACCCAGTGCGCGGGGGTCAGAGCCGCTGTCCACGGGCGTCACACTCGGGTCAGTGGTTACGTCAGCACCAGGCTGATGCTGTGCGAAGCTGTTGGTCACCAGAATAGGACGCGGCGGCCAGCCCTGGTTATCAACATTGGCAACCCAGTCGAGGAAGATAATCAGGTCATTGATTTCCTCCTCGCTGAGATCCTGTTTGGGCATCAGCCTGCGATGAATTTCCTCGTCATAGAAATTTGACGGATCACGCATATAGGCTTTTAGGTAAGCTTCGCCCCTATGTTGAGTGATCTTCGTGAGATCGGGCGCGTAATAAGCACCTTCGCCGAACAAGGTATGGCAATTGATACAGTTATATTTATGCCATACGTCTTTGCCGTGGGTGACCTGAGGAGTGATGGCATCGGCGTTGGTCAGCTCTGGAAATTGCCGATGGCTATCAATGGTCAGAACCAGAAACACCAGAGCCGATATCGCCGTGGACGCTAGAGCGAATATCCTGGTTTGTCTTTTATTCATTTTTTTCCGCCCGCCAGATTGTCAAAGAAATCCCTTACATCTCATACCGAGATCCCGTTCCAATATTTGATTGACATAAAAGTGGCATAACAAATTGCAATAACCATAAAAAACAGTACGGCAAAGCCGATAATTTTCATGGAGCTGACTAAGCGTTGCATAGATCCCCCGGCGCTTCAGTTAAATCACGTGGTTAAGTGATAGCAGTGAACCGGCATATGGGCAAATTTGGAAGTGGAAATAAAGAGGTATTGAATGCCCGGGATGCCCGGGTTAGAGGGGTCAGACTTGGAGGGAGAGTGGCGGATGTAGAACAGGTAACGAGGCGAGCAGGAGGGCAGCTAACTTGAACATTTTCGCGCGGGTGTCCGGATTATCCAGACACCCGCCCGCACAACCTGATTAACCCGGTCTGCCGTCCGGGCGTGGCTTGCAGAGCAGCGGAGCGTAGTACCAGAGGTACAGCGCAAAGGCGATGCTCCAACACAGCACGGCAAGCCAGAAGCCTGCGAGTGCAGACCATTCGATCAGCCACACCCGTGCAGGAACCGCCACACTGAGCAGAATGAAGGCCAGGTTCATGTAACTCGGTGGCTGCAAAGGACGCCCGGTATGCCCCAGCGTAACGCGCGCCAGCATGGCGAGGATCAAGCCTGACATACCGCCGATGGCCATCAGGTGAGTCGCCTGACTCAGGCCAATTTCCCAGCCCGCATGCCACATTGCCATGGCGAGCAGTGCAGCGGCCATCCAGGCGTAGGCGACGTGCAGCGACCACAACAGCGGCACGCCCCAGATGCCCGGATGGTACCAGCGGACTAGACGCATGATCTGCGCTGCGGCCACCAGCAGGAACAACGGCACCTGCCAGATACTGACTGCCAATCCCCAGCCACTGAGCATCAGCACTGCTATCAGAATACTGCCGACCAGAATGAAATTGTCCAGCCAGGGCAGGGCAGGCGACGCCGCAGGCAAATCGAGACCGCGCTGGGTGAAGAACGGAATGACCCGTCCGCCGATGACAGACATCAGCGCGGCGACCAACCACAAGGCACCGAGCGCACCCCGACGCTGCAGCAGATCGTCGCCTGACTGAATGCCGAGCATCGAGCACAGGTTGCACAGTGCAAGTAAACCGAGCACCACGAGAATTGGCGCGTTACGGTACTGGCGCACCTGCCACAGATTCCCGCCAAAGGCGATCGCAACCGCTGGAAGAAATGCCAGTTCCAACGGCATCAGCAACCACAGGGGCGCATTCGCGAGCCAGGCCACGCGCGCCGCCAGCCATAATCCAGCCAGCAACACCAGTGGCCTACCGCTCAGACCAGGCACACCTGTCCAGTTTTGCACTGCGGTCAACAGAAATCCGGCGATGATTGCAGCAGAAAAGCCGAACAACATCTCGTGCCGATGCCAGGCCAACCAACCGCCGGAAGGCTGCCACGCGGGGATATATCCCAGAAACGCAGCAATCCACAAGGGGATGGCAAGCAAGGCATAGGCCGCGCCGGCCAAAAAAAATGGCCTGAAGCTCAACCCGAACAGTGCGATGGGTCTGGTACTGCTGCTTTGCATAATGGTCTCTCTTGGTCAATCAAAGGTCACGCGTTCAACCGGCTGGCATCAGCAGGTCCAGACATTGCGCTGGCGGAGCCGGGCTCCCTTGCCCGATCTCTGAGCGCGTTGCCCGGTGTCCTGCCTGGGCTCAGCACGACCAAAGGTGTGCTGGTTTGTCAGTCGGCCGCTGCTCCTGCTGCTATGACCACTGTAAACGAAGCCAGCTGTAAAGCGGTCGACAAGTCGCTGACCAAAGGGCCGCGACGAGTCGGTATTGCTTTTCATGTGTCTGTCCTTAGTTGCCAGAGCAGACGGAACAGCAACTGTCTGCGGGAGTGTCGGTGATGCGTGGGCTGAAGGCGAAGAGAATATTGTTCTCCAGGTGGATATGCTGCATCAGGTCCTGTCGAAACTCTTCGAGCCCGCGATACAACGCCTGCCAGGTGTTACATGCATCTGCGGGCGGGGTAATGTCGTTGGTGAGCCTGATCAGTTCATCCAGGGATTCACCATGCTGTTCGTGTTCGAAGCGCATGACGCTGATTGGCCCCGCCGCTTCACTCTGCTGTCCTTCGATCAACATCGGGAACAGAATGGTTTCTTCCTTGAGCATGTGGCTCTCAAGCTCTTGCTGCATGTTATTGAGGTGATCGGCCAAGCCGTTCGGGCAATTCGGCCGTCGGCCGTGCACCTGTTCAACGCGGCGTGCCAAGCGAATGAGTTCCGGCAGCTGCTCTCGGTGAGCGTCGTGATAGCGCTCGAGAATATGATTGATCAGTACAGAGGGTGACTCCTGTCGCCAATCCTTTTCGGTCGCATCGCCGGCCGCCTGGAGCGTCTTCAGCTGCGCAGCCAGTGCTTCAGCATCGATATGCTTACGGTTGGCTGCTTCTGCCAGGGTGACATGTCCGTTACAGCAGAAATCCAGCCGATGTTCGTGGAGAACGCGGGTAGCGCCAGGGATGGAGCGGGCAATATCGCCCAGGGAAGTATTCAGATAATCAAGCGTCATGGCGGAGTCTCAAAGGATGGTTACTCGGTAGCATTACCCAAAGCAAAGCCTGTGCCATGTCTCAAGCGTTTGAATTCCAATGGGAATTAGTATAAAAGGGTCGCTTGTACCCTCTCACTGAAGGGTAATAAAGCCCTTGCAATGGTTAATTAGACCCATGATCGAACCCCTGATACTCCCGGATCTTGTCGCTGAGCTGCCCGCTGCCGTGCGTCTGCAGCGACTTGTCCATGTACTACGCGAACATTTTCACTGTGGTGCTGTGGTGTTGTTGCAGCGCTCCGAAGACTGTCTCAAGCCTCTCGCCGCTACCGGTCTGGTACAGGAGGCGCTTGGGCGCCGATTCGATATCGCCAGTCATCCGCGACTGGCCGCCCTGATGTCGCGTAAGGAGCCTACCTGGTTCGATCCGGACAGCCCATTGCCTGATCCCTATGACGGCCTGCTGGACAGTTCACCGGGTGAGCCATTGCCCGTTCACGATTGCATGGGCGTCAGCTTGTATGGAGAAGGGCGCGTGTGGGGCGCGCTGACGATGGACGCGCTGCGGGCGGGCACCTTTGACGAAACGGCAAGACGCGAACTGCAAGCGCTGATCCCCTTGATCGAGGCATGCGTGCGGGTCACCCGGCTGGAGCAGGAAAATCGGGCACTGCGCCTGTCACGAACCGGAGAACAGCCTGGTCTGCCGGCGATTGACGAGCATGTGCTCGGCCATAGCCCGATCATCACGGGTCTGCTTGAAGAGCTGAGCGTGGTGGCCGACTCGGATCTTCCGGTTCTGTTGGCAGGTGAAACCGGTGTCGGTAAGGAATTGTTCGCACGCTGGGTGCACAGCAACTCGCGCCGTTCGAACAAACCGCTGGTGCATGTGAACTGCGCCGCGTTGCCTGAAACCCTGGCCGAGAGCGAGTTGTTCGGCCACGTCAAAGGCGCGTTTTCTGGCGCGACTGCCGACCGGGGCGGGCGCTTCGATGCGGCGCACGGTGGAACCATTCTTCTCGACGAGGTAGGCGAGCTACCCTTGTCAATTCAAGCCAAGCTGTTGCGCACCTTGCAGAACGGCGAGATCCAGCGTATCGGTGCAGACAAGCCGATCAAGGTGAATGTGCGGATCATTGCCGCGACCAACCGTAAGCTGGCTGAGTCGGTTGCCGCCGGTGATTTTCGTGCGGACCTGTACCACCGCCTGTCGGTGTATCCGGTACACATCCCTCCGTTGCGCGACCGCGGCAATGATATTCTGCTGCTGGCCGGGCACTTCCTGGAGTTGAACAGGATCCGGTTGGGCGTGCGCAGTCTCAGGCTCTCACCTGAGGCCGAGCAGGCGCTAATGGGATATCAGTGGCCCGGTAACGTGCGCGAGCTTGAGCATGTGATCAGCCGCGCCGCGCTCAAGGCGCTCGGCCGCAACGGGTCGCGTCAAGGCATTATCAGCCTTGAACCGGTGCATCTGGATATCGCCTCGTCGTCCCAGTCTGTTGAGCCCGTAGCGGACACCCTGTCCGCTACGTCGGCAGAGAAGGGGGCCGACCTGGCCAGCCTCAGACAGTTCACCGATGCCTGTCAGCGTCAGCATTTGCGCAGCGCCCTGGAGCGGGCCAATCACAACTGGGCCGCCGCCGCGCGCCTGCTCGACATCGACCCCAGCAATCTGCATAAGCTGGCCAAGCGACTGGGTCTCAAAACTAGCTGATCCGCCAGGCTATTCGGCGGCGTCCATGCCGCCGGATGCAAAACATCCCCCCATACGTCTCCCTCAGGCTTCAAGCCAGCGAGGACGCTTAACATCGAACGCTTCCCAGCGACTTGATTTAAATCAAATATAATTGAACTCAACGACAATTTTTATTCGTTTGTTGTGAATCATGTCAGCACCGACAATAACCGCCTTTCCGTGACAGCCGCTTTCCAGCGCTGTTGTAGCTGTCTATTGCCATTCCAGGGAGATTCGATGAGCCGCCCAGCCGAGCCAAGCATCACGTATAACTATGACGTGGTCCGCCAATTCACTATCGCCACCCTGATCTGGGGTGTCATAGGTATGGCAATGGGTGTGTTTATCGCCGCCCAGTTGGTTTGGCCCACGCTGAGCTTAGATGTGCCCTGGCTCAGTTTTGGCCGCCTGCGTCCCATTCACACCAATCTGGTGATCTTTGCCTTCGGTGGCGGGGCGCTCTTCGCCACATCCTTCTATGTTGTACAGCGCACCAGCCGCGTCAGGCTGATCTCAGACCGGCTCGCTCAATTCGTATTCTGGGGCTGGCAACTGGCACTGGTGGCGATCGTGATTACCTACTTGCTGGGCTATACGACAAGCAAGGAATACGCGGAGATGATCTGGCCAATTGCGTCCTGGATAACGCTGGTCTGGGTCGCCTACGCCTGGCTGTTCTTCGGCACCATTGCACGGCGCACCGTCAAACACATTTATGTCGGCAACTGGTTTTACGGCGCCTTCATAATAGTGACCGGCATGGTGCACGTGATTAATCACATGTCGATACCGGTGTCGCTGCTGAAAGCCTACCCGGTCTATGCGGGCGCGACCGATGCAATGATCCAGTGGTGGTACGGGCACAGCGTGGTCGGTTTCATCCTCTCTGTCGGCTTTCTGGGGATGATGTACTACTTCGTACCCAAGCGCGCAGAACGACCGATTTACTCCTACCGGCTGTCGATCGTGCATTTCTGGGCAATCATCGCGCTGTACATCTGGGCGGGGCCCCACCACCTGCATTACACCGCGCTGCCGGATTGGGCGCAGTCCCTGGGCATGGTGATGTCACTCATCCTGCTGGCGCCAAGCTGGGGCGGGATGATTAACGGCATGATGACGCTCTCCGGCGCGTGGCACAAACTGCGTACCGATCCGGTCCTGCGGTTTCTGGTGGTCGCGCTGGCGTTTTACGGCATGTCCACCTTTGAAGGGCCGATGATGGCCATCAAGACCGTGAATGCACTGTCTCATTACACCGACTGGACCATCGGCCACGTGCATGCCGGCGCGCTAGGTTGGGTCGCGATGATCAGTATCGGCACCATTTACCACATGCTGCCGCAGCTGTATGGGCGCAAGGAGATGTACAGCCTGGGACTGATCAATGCGCATTTCTGGATGGCCACCATAGGCACCGTGTTGTACATCGTCGCCATGTGGGTCAACGGCATTACCCAAGGGCTGATGTGGCGCGCAGTGAATGTGGACGGCACCTTGACCTATTCCTTCGTTGAAGCACTGTCGGCCAGCCATCCCGGTTACATCGTCCGCCTGATCGGCGGCAGCACCTTCGCTGCCGGCATGCTGCTGATGGTGGTCAATTGCTGGCTGACGATCCGCCAGTCGCAATCAGCACCTGAATCCGTGCGCGCGGCGCAACCGGCTGAGAGCGCGAGCTGATGACCATGATGCTCTTGGCCTCATTCGCGCTAATCGTTGCCTTCGGCCTGTCACTGGCCTGCGGCGTGATGGATGAGGCGCACATTGAGCAAGCCGCGCTGATTCCCTTCGCGGATGACCCGGACGCCGCCGAGCAGCTGACCCGGGAAACCGGGCGACGCTGCGAAACGGTGGTTTGCCCCGTCCAGGAACCCTTTGCTGACCAATCGTCGGTTGCTTATCTTGATGCCTGATCAGCATTGCTATTGATTGAACAGGGCTGGCTACCTGCGCCGCGGCGTATTGCCAGGCCGCTCTGTTACGGAGTCCCATGTTACAACGAATATTTCTGATGTCCGCGCGCATTGCGGGTTGGATGCCGCAGGCGATAACAACGCGCCCCATGGAATGGTTACGCTTGTCTACGGGGCTGGTATTGGCGCTGGGAGTCAGCGCCTGGCTCTGCCAGCTTCTGTTTGGTCACGATATTGCCGTAGCCTTGATCGGCCCGCTGGCTGCCTCGGCGATTTTGCTGCTCGCGGTTCCGTCGGGTGCCCTGGCGCAACCCTGGTCGCTGCTGGGCAGTTATCTGGTGGCTATTATGGTGGCGTCGTTATTGGCTAGCGTATTCGGTGCGACTATCGAAACAGCCTGCCTGGCAGCCGGGCTGTCGCTATTGTTGATGTTCCCGCTGCGCTGTCTGCACCCGCCCGGCGGTGCCATGGCGATTGTCCTGGTACTGACCTGGAACTCGATCGACGCGCCGGGCTGGACCCTGGGCGTGCCGGTAATGAGCATCGCGGTCTGTCTGCTGGTGTGCGCACGGGCGTTCAATCGTCTCACCGGCGTCAAACATGACAAGGGAGCCGCCGCCAATACCCACCACACCCGGGACCCCGTGGCTGAGCGCAGAGTCGGAATCACCGACGATGACCTGGACAGTGCATTGGACGAATTCGGTGAATTTGTCGACATCACCCGCGAAGACCTCGAACAGATCGTGCGAAACACCGAGCGGTCGGCATTGCGTCGGCAGATGCGTGGCACCCGCGCTGCGCAGGTGATGTCCCGCGATGTGCGATCGGTGACCCCGGATACCAGCGTCCTGCAGACGTTGCAAATGCTGCGCCATCACCATGTGAAGACCTTTCCCGTCATCGATCAGGATGGAACACTGGTGGGCATCGTGAGCCTGGGCGATCTGATGGGCCAGGTGGACGCTTCACCAGGGAGGCTGTTTGCCGCGCGGATGCAGATATGGCGCGATCAGCCGGTGAGCAAGTGGATGACCAGCCCGGTGATCAGCGCCGACAGCCACATGCACATTGTCGACATGATCCCGCTGATGTCCCGGCATGGGCTGCATTCGTTACCGATCATGGATAACGGCAAACTGGTGGGGTTGGTGACCCAGACGGATCTGATCGCTGCGCTGCATCAGGACCTGTTAATGCATCTCTAGCGCACGCAGGGCAGATTAAGCACGGAGCAGGGCTTGACTAGAACAGCGAATCCCGACGGCGGGACCAGCCTCGGTTGCTACTGGCGACTTCGCGCAGCAGGCTGAAGGCCTGTTGTAATGCGTCCGACTCCCGTCGACGGGTATAAACCAGATAGGTCGGAAAACTGAACTCGGGTGCCTGCGGTACCCGCTCGAGCACACCTGAATCGAGGTAGGGCTGGACAACCCGGGTGCGAAAATATCCGGCGCCGCCGTTCTCTATGATGTATTGCAAACCGAGCGGCCCCAGATTGAAGCTGAGCGGGGCGCGAATGCGTTCTGGCAGGGCGGCATCATGCAATCGACGAAAACTCTCACCCCAGTCGATATACACGTAGGGATCGGGACGTTGCGGTAGACGCACCTGAATAAGCTTTTCCTCGAGCAGCTCCTCGACTTGCAGGCCAGGCAGATATTCGGGCTGGTAAACCAGTGCCGCATCCAGCGTTCCATCCTCGACGCGGCGCAGCAGTTGATGACTCTCGCCGATTTCCGTTCGCACGGTGTGCGTCGGAATCTGCTCCCTGAGCAGCCGCACCCAGTCCAGTACCAGGGGATTGCACAAGCTCGGCTCTGCGCCGAGATTCAGTACGTTCCGATGGCCTTCCGGTAGCGGCAGGTTGCGTTGCGCGGCTTCCCAAGCCTGCACCATCTGGTTGGCATGCACGGCGAAGATTTCACCCTCTGTGGTCAGTTTGGCGCCAGAGCGGTTGCGGATGAACAGCGTGCAATTGAGCTGACTTTCAAGCGATTGAATGCGTGCGGTTACCGCGGCCTGGGTGAGATGCAAGCGCTCAGCTGCAGCGATGAAGCTGCCGCCGCGGATGATCTCCAGAAAAGTACGTGCCAGTGTTGTGTCCACGGGGGATTCCGGAAAGTCGTTAACGAGGTAAGTAGCTGTCCGGCGCTGCGGTTTATGTCGAGCCGCTGCGAGCGGACCCGCATAAAGCACAGATGGGTTCCGCGGAAGCCTGTAGCGCGCGCTGGGCACTGTCATTACAGGCCTTGCAGGGACGGTTTTCTGTTACCGCCATGGGGCGGCCACCGAGGAAAGCGCAAAGTGCCCGGAAGAGACCGATCAAGCCCACGAGCATAGTGAGCGCAGCAAGCATGTAGGCGAACTGTTGCACCGGGTCCGCGGCAGCGACGGCGTTGCCTGCGGCTTCGGTATCGGTGCCGAGCAGCAGCATGCCGGCCGAGCCGGACACGGAGAGCAGAACGGGGGCAGTGAACTTGTGGGTCCACTGCTGAAAGTTTAGTCGATTGATAAATGGGTCCTGTCCTGGTTGCGTACGGGGCCGATCATAACACAGGGTTTTCGACCAGGCTTGCGCGCAACTTCACCTGTTCGGGTGGAAATTGCAACGGCAGCTATTGCTCTGTATGGCCTATTGCAGAGGCCTGTAGCGCCTGAAACTCAGCCTCGCGTGCCGCTCCAGCGAGGCCAGCTCGCGTTCACCCAGAGCGACAATCCGATGAGCGCCCCTCCGAGCAGCAGGCGTTGAATATCCGCCTCCTGGTTCCAGATAATCAGATTGACCACCAGGCCGGCAGGGATCAGCGCGTTGTTCATGATGCCCAGGGTGCCTGCGTCGACCTGCGTTGCCCCACGGTTCCAGAAGAAGAATCCTAGCCCCGACGCCGCCAGGCCCAGCCAGCTCAGAACGCCCCATTGAACGGCTGTATGGGGGAGCCGGTGCGTATCGCCAAGCAATAACCAGGCGGGCGCTGCGACAAGGAGTGCACCAATAAAGAAGAAACCGAAGCCGTGCCATTGTTGGCGTACGTCGACCTGATAATGCCGCACGAGATGCGCATAACCGATTTGTCCGGCCGCAAAGGTCAGGTTGGCCAGCTGCAACAACAGAAAGCCGCGGATGTAACTGTCACTGATCCCGTCGTAACGGATGACGGCCGCGCCGAGCACCGCTATCAGCGTCGCCACCACTGGGCCGATGCTGAATCGACGTCTGAGGACATTGTCTGCCAGCGCGACATACAGGGGTGTGAATATAGTGAAAAGCAGTACTTCGGGCACGCTCAGCAGTTCAAATGACAGATACAGGCAAATGTAGGTCACGCCAAACTGCAGTGCGCCGACCAGTAACAAGCCGGGAATCATCCCCCGCGGTAGGCGCGCCGGGCGCAGCAATGGCAGGAAAAGCAGTCCTGCCAGTACGATCCGCGTCAGCACGGAGAAGTAGCTATCGACCTGGCCGGCGAGATATTCGCCTATCAGACTGAAGGAGACCGCCCACAACAGGGTGACGGCAATCAGGTGGAACATGCAGCCTTACTCCGTTAAACACCGCCAATGGTGCGGGCCGCATGGTAAGCGTTCAGAGGCCCGACGACAAACACGACCGCTCTGTTCCAGCTTTTTTGCCGCGTTGCGCCTGAATTGGGCCGAACTACCCGCCTCAGGCGTCGTCTCAGCTTGAACCACTCTGATTCGGAGCAACGTATATGGCGATCTTGAGTACGGGCGACATTGGTATGGGCACGCTGGCTAAGCGCACGCTCAAGGAGTTCGGTGCTGACGACATGTCGTCTTACTCGGCGGCGCTGGCTTACCAGGCACTTTTCTCGATATTCCCTTTTATTCTGTTTCTGATGTCCATGCTCGGCTTCCTGCATCTGCCACAGTTCTTTGAGTGGTTGCGTTCGCAGGCAACGACGGTCTTACCCGAAACCGCGGCGGAGCAGATAAACCCGGTAATCGACCAGCTACAGTCGCAGGACGGCGGGCTGCTTTCCTTCGGGATTCTGATCGCGCTCTGGACGTCATCTGCAGGCATGCGCTCCCTGATGAATGCGATGAACAAGGCCTATGACGTCACCGAGGAACGGCCGACCTGGAAAGTGTTTTTGCTTTCTGTGGTCTACACCATTGGCATTGCTATCGTTCTTCTGTTGATCGCCGCGCTGATGATCATGGGCCCGCAGGTGATGGAATGGTTGGCCGCGCAGGTGGGGTTGCAGGATATCGTGGTGACCATCTGGACCTGGCTGCGCTTGCCCGTGGCAATCTTTTTGATGATGTTGGTGGTCGCGCTTCTCTATTATGTCGCGCCGAATGTGGAGCAAAGCTTCCGCTTTATCACGCCCGGTTCGGTGGTTGCCGTCCTCGTCTGGATAGCCGCCTCGCTGGCGTTCGGTTATTACGTGCAGAATTTCGGCGACTATGATGCGACTTACGGCAGCGTAGGGGCCGTTATCGTATTGATGTTGTTCTTTTATATATCCTCGGCCGTATTGCTGCTTGGCGCAGAGATAAATGCCGTGATCGAACATGCCTCGCAGGACGGAAAAGAGAAGGGAGACAAGGAGTTGGATTCCTGATCTGGGGGTGCGAGGCAATCGCTTTGATATCGAGGAGATTGGCGTAGCGCAGGAGTCGGCGAGCGTGGCCCATATTACAGGGACCGTTTGATCATCTGATGGAAGAATCGCCCACGTCCGTGATGGACGTGGGCGATTTAGCTACGGATCATTACCGCGACGGTACTTCGTCCTCGTCATGCGAAATGGTGACTTCCACACGACGATTCATCGCACGGGATGCCGGGGTGTCGTTATCGGTTACAGGATGCGCCTTACCCAGACCCACTGTATCGATGCGGCCGGGCTCAACGCCCTCACGAACCAGCGCATGTCGCACTGAGTCGGCTCGCGCCTGAGACAGCTGGCGGTTATAGGCATCGCTACCAGTGCTATCGGTGAAGCCCTCTACCAGGATCTTGCGCTCGGGATTTTTCTTCAGAAAATCCGCCAGGCTGCGAATGCTGGAGTTGGCCGCCGGCTTGAGATCCGCTTTGTTTACGTCGAACAATACGCTTTCAAAGGTGACAACCGAGCCACGCTTGGTTTCCTTCGCGTTGAGTTGCTCGCGCAGTTGATCGATCTCTTTTTCACGAGCGGCAAGGCGGGTTTTCGCGCGTTCTTCCGGCAGCTTTTCGTAAGCTTCTTCAGCTGTACGCAAGACAATCGTCTGGCGTGCCAGCTCGACTCGACGGTCCGTCAGATAAGCCAGATGATCAATCTTGTCCTGATCAGAACCCTTGTTCAACGCCTGCTCGGCTTCTTCAAGGGCTTTTACTGCATCCTGAGTTTCGATAGCAGCGTACTGGCGTGCGTCCGGATGGCTTTGCAGGTCGCTTACATTCTGCTGCGCCTTTTCAAAATTGGGATTAGGCTGAGTTGCGCAGGCCGTCACCAACAGGCTCATGGCAAAACAGGCCGGTAGAGCGAAATAAGTACGCATGGATCTACTCCTTGCAAAAAACAAATGGGCCGGGTGGTTCAGTTACTACGGCGAAGGCTTTCTTCACGCAATTCAATGCTGCCTTCCTCTGCCTGACGCAGGGCGCGTCGCGCTTTTTCAGCACGCGCTTTGCGCTCGGCTACCCGGGCGTCCCATTCAGCTTGTTCGGCCAGGTGTCTGGCCTTGTCATACTGCTCGTTGAGGCTGGCCTGCTCGGCTTGAGAGAGCTTCTCTCTCGCCTTGCGCAATTCAACAGGTGCGTACTCGGCGCCTTCGGCAGTGTCTGCTGCGGTCACTGCCTGCTTTGCGACCGCAAGTTGCGTAGTCGGTGGTGGGGTGCCGGCACAGCCAGCGAGGGTTACGGCGGCGCCAAGCGTGACAGCGGCTATCAGCCGCTTGGGGGCGTGTAAAAGAAAATGATCAGACATGGTCCCAACTCCTGGTTACGGATATACGAACTACGTCTCCGTCACTGGCTCCACCTGGTGCAGAGCCCGATAATCAGGGCTTATACGCTTTGGCTGACCAGAAGAGAGATATCGCAGTTCCGGCACTATCGCAGTTTCGACAGCACATAGCTTGTAACTGTTCAGTAAATCGTTCAGTCATGGCTGCGCAAAGCCGCACCACGCATGCTGGGGAGTGTCTCATCGGGTCAGTTGATGAGGTATGCTGACGTTTTTGCACGGCGGGAATAGAGCATGGCGCAATACGATTTTGATCTGTTTGTTATCGGTGCGGGCTCCGGCGGGGTTCGAGCAAGTCGCATGGCGGCGGCGCTGGGCGCGCGGGTCGGAGTAGCAGAAGACCTTTATCTGGGTGGAACCTGCGTCAACGTAGGCTGTGTCCCCAAAAAGCTGTTCGCCTATGCCGCGCATTTTGCAGAAGATTTTGAAGATGCAGCCGGTTTCGGCTGGGACCTGCAAAAGGCCGGATTCACCTGGAGCCGTTTGCTGGAGAACAAGAACGCTGAAATCACCCGGCTCAACGGTATCTACCGCAACCTGCTGATTTCCGCCGGGGTTACGCTGGTGGAAGGGCGGGCACGGTTCGTTGACTCGCACAGGGTCATCATCGGTGATATGACCTACAGTGCTGAACGCATCCTGATCGCTACGGGTGGATGGCCCCACATCCCCGAGTTTCCCGGGAACGAGCATGTCATCAGTTCCAACGATGTGTTCTTTCTGAAGGAACTGCCGCGGCGTACGGTGGTGGTGGGTGGAGGTTATATCGCTGTCGAGTTCGCCAGCATTTTTCATGGCCTCGGTTGCGAAACCAGCTTGCTGTATCGCGGCGACCTGTTTCTGCGGGGCTTCGACAAGGACGTGCGCGAGCACATGGCGCGCACCTTTGAGGCCAAGGGGCTGGATCTGCAGTTCAATGCAGATGTTGCGCGCATAGACAAACTGGACGACGGCAGCCTGCGTCTCACCCTGAAAAACGGTCAAACCCTGGAAACCGACCTGGTGCTCTATGCAACCGGTCGCCATCCGAATCTCGCGGGTCTGGGTCTGGAGAACACTGAGGTCAAACTGACCGAGAAGGGTTTTGTGGAGGTTGATGAGCTTTACCAGACCAGCGATCCGGCCGTATTTGCCGTTGGCGATGTAACCGATACTGTGCAGCTGACACCCGTGGCCCTTGCTGAAGGCATGGCGCTCGCTCGCCGCCTGTACAAGCCGGATGAGTACATTCCGGTCGACTACGAGCATATCGCTACCGCCGTGTTCTGTATTCCGAACATTGCAACACTCGGCCTGAACGAAGAGCAGGCCCGGGCCGCAGGGCATCGCCTCAAGGTGTATGAAAGCCGTTTCCGCGCGATGCGCAATACACTCGCCGGGCGTGCCGAGCAGAGTTTCATGAAGCTTATTGTCGATAAGGACAGCGACCGCATACTGGGCATTCATATGATTGGTCCGGACGCAGGCGAGATCATTCAGGGGCTGGCCGTGGCGGTGAAGGCGGGCGCCACCAAGGCTGTGTTTGATGCGACCCTGGGGATTCATCCGACTGCGGCAGAAGAGTTCGTCACCATGCGTACGCCGACCCGCGAAGACTAGACTCTGGCAAGGGCGGGCGCGAAGCCTGAAAATGTAGCTGCGTCACGGTTGGCGCAGCTCAATTGCGCATTAAGCCGTTTCAAGCTGAGCGCATCGACATGCGGAGCCTGAGTCATGACATGGTTCTATGCCTTTGACCTGTTCGGGGTGGCGGTCTTCGCGATCACCGGCGCACTTATGGCCGGGCGCAAGTCGATGGACCTGCTGGGTGTACTGGTCATAGCGGTCATCACGTCGTTGGGCGGTGGAACGCTGCGCGACGTTATTCTCGACCGCCATCCGGTGGTATGGATACGGGACGATACCTATATCGTGGTGGCAATAGTCGCGGCCCTGGCAACGGTGCTGTGGGTGCGCCTGACGCGGCCCATCCATGAGACCGGGTTATTGGTGGCCGACGCCTTCGGTCTGGCGGTGTTCACGGTGATTGGCACGCAAGTGGCTATCGCGGTGGACGTACCACTGAGTGCTGCAGTGATAATGGGCGTCATGACCGGGGTCGCGGGCGGGGTGTTGCGCGACATCATTTGCAACGAGATCCCATTGATATTCCAGAAGGAAATTTACGCGACTGCGAGCATTGTCGGCTCGTTGCTCTACATCCTCCTGTCCCGGATGAATGCACCAGCCGGCCTGGATGTGACCCTGGCCATGCTCTCGGTGCTGGTGATCCGGCTAGCTGCCATCCGTTGGCAGCTGCAGTTACCGCGCTTTCATCTATTGGATCGGGACTGAGCTCGTCAAGTCCAACCACTAATTATTGCGGGTGATCGCTGTGGGCTTCGACAGCGGGCTTTTTCTTCGGCTTCGGTGCGTCCTTATGCACAGCGACCTCAACCTCCACTGTCCCTGCCTGCTCAAAACGCAGCGTCATGGGAAATTTTTCGCCATCCACGAGCGGTTGTTGCAGGTTTATCAACATGATGTGATAACCACCTGGCTCAAGGATGACGCTCTCACCAGCGTCAATAGTGAGGTCTGCAGCCTTCTGCATTTTCATCAGGCCACCGGCATGAACATGCTCATGCAGCTCGGCAGACTTGGCGGCAGGGGTTTCGACTCCAAGCAAACGGTCACCCACCTCGCCATTGTTATCTATCCGCAGATAGGTAGCGCCCGTTGTCGCAGTGGTTGGCATCGCGCGAGCCCAAGGGTGATCGATAACCAGACTCTCGACCTGATAGTCATGGGCTATGGCCTGGCCAGCCATACACGCGGCAGCGACAACAGCAAGTACGGTCTTATTAAAATGCACAAGTGACTCCAGCAGCTTGGATGAGTATCCAAGAGTAGCCGGCGCAGTCGCTGCTGCACAGAGGGCGCGACCCTTTGAAGCGGCAGAAGGTGGTTGCGCCCCGGTCTTATTGCGTGACGGAAGCCGATTGAGGAGGCGGAGCTGCATTCCATTTCGGATAATGGCATATTGATATGTGACCCAGGTTGCAGCGTTTTTCACCCGATCAGTGAACTGTGATTGAGTTGACCTAAAAGCACAGACGAGCGACTTTTCGCCTGACGGCAAATACCGCACACTCCTCAGCAAGTGCTAACCAGGAGTCTGTGATGCATAACACAGTGGATGAGCAGCAGATGAACGAGAGACGAAAACTGGAGCGTCACAGAGTGAGCAGCAGCCTAGAGGTCTATGATCTGGATACCGGCGATTTGCTAGGTCGAGTGGTTGACCTGCACATCGAAGGATTGATGTTGTTAAGCGAAAAGCCGATCGAAATGTTCAAGTCCTACGCGCTTCAGGTGAACCTGCCGATGACGCTCAATGGCATTACCGAATTCATGCTGGACGCCGAAAGCAAGTGGCGCCGTGAGAGTATCGCAGGCGGTCAGTTCTGGACCGGCCTGCAATTCACTCACGTGCCTGAGGACTCCCGCCACTGCATCGAGAAAATGGTCGCAAGCCGCTAACGTCTGCCTATCCCGCTAACCCCCGCCCACCTCGGTGCTGTCCCCGGCACCGAACCTGTTCTGACAATGGCTGAACACTTCGCCGGGAAGGGGAGATGCTCGACCACTCCTTTAAAAATGATAATCGTTCTCATTGACATTGATTATGGAGTAGCTAATATCTGTGAACCTTAACGTTTACGGAGACAAACCCATGGCCGCAGCGACACAAATGGCAGGTTCCTGCCGACTCCTTCGTCAGGCCTGGCGTGCCTTGCAGCAACAGAACGCCACTCAAACGCATACCGAGAATGATCGGCGGGATACCACCTCCCGTGACACGACTCGCCAGCGTTAAAGACCCGTTGTTCTCCGCCTGGGTGTTAACGCGTGGCAGAGCAGGGCAGAGCCTTGGGTTGAACTAACAATCCCATCCTTTGCCATAGACATACGACAACCTGGAATTGGAGATTCGCATGTCAGACCACGTATACAAGAGAGTGGAAATAGTCGGTTCATCAACGACAAGTATCGACGACGCCATTCGCACCGCCATCGCCCAATGCAGTAAGACCGTCCACAACGTGGAGTGGTTTGAGGTTCAGGAGACTCGAGGTCATGTTGAATACGGCCAGGTCGCGCACTTCCAGGTAGTGCTCAAGGTCGGCTTCCGTATCGAGGCCAGCGCTTAATTATCCTACGCTGACCAGGCTTCACTAAGGCGTCCCGGCTCACGGGACGCTTGTCTATCTAGTATTAGAACTCCGTAATCCTTCCCTGGCTGCATCATTCTGCCAACAAACTCCTCGCTTCAAGATTGCCGTGGTGATCAACCGCGTCCCGCTAGAAGCTGCAACTTTCCCGCCCCGTTCGAGTCACCAATAGGACACGCCGTATCAAGACTGTTCCCACTGCCTGCAGGAGGATCCGCCATGCAAGTCAGCCAGGTAATGACTTCTCGACCTGAATTCACCGATGCCGACACCAGCATCCGCGATGTTGCACGCAGAATGATTGAGCAGGAGAGCGGCTTTGTTCCCATTGCAGACGGTGAAGCGCTCGTCGGTGTCGTCACTGATCGCGACCTTGCGCTGCGAACACTGGCCGACGACAAGAGCGCTGCTGACAAGGTCAGCAGCATCATGACCAAGGAAATCTTGTTCTGTTACGAGCAGGATGACATTACCGACGTTCTGCGTCAGATGCGGGAGTTCCAGGTTCAACGGCTGGTTGTACTGGATAATCCCAATGACAAGGATTTTATCGGGGTGGTGTCGCTCAGTGATATCGCTGACAAGTGCGATAGCGCCGAAATGGCCAAACGGCTCGTGGAATGTTGTAAACACTATCGTTAGTTTAGCGGTATACCGCTCAATGTTTCAGCTCAAAAAGGACGGGATATGACGGCAAATATGGCCGCTAGCTTCGAAGAAATTCATGTTGTGCGTAACATCCATGGTCGAGAGTTCCTCGAGATCAATCATCCGGCCGTTCGGGCGCGGATTTCTCTGGAGGGCGCGCATATCGTTTCCTGCACGCCCTCTGGAGCAAAACCGCTGTTATGGATGAGTCCGATTGATCCAGAGGAACCTGGCAAACCGCTGCGCGGGGGCATCCCGATTTGCTGGCCGTGGTTCGCTGGTGAGCGGCCCGGTCCGGCACACGGGATTGCCCGCACCAGCCAATGGGTCCTCACCGATACAACCAGTGCGCCGCATCAACTACGACTCATGCTTGAACTGCCCGAAGCCGCCATTACCCGACAGCTGCCCGGTGAGCGCTGGCGGCTCCAGGCCGAATTTGTGTTGGGCCAGACCTTGTCGGTAAACCTTATCTCCACCAACCTCAGCGATAAACCGCAAGTACTCAGTCAGGCACTGCACACCTATCTGCCTGTGCGCAGCATCCATTCGACTCGGCTCTGGGGGCTTGAAGGCGCGTCGTATGTTGATCAGGTCACGGGCGTAGCCTCGAATATCCAGCATGGTGCCGTAACATTTTCGGGTGAGGTAGACCGCATCTACTATGATCATCGGTCACCGATTCAGCTGGAAAACGGTGACGACCACCTGCTGGTCATCAGCCGCGACGGCAGTGAATCCGTGGTGGTATGGAACCCCTGGATTGAAAAGAGCGCCAGACTCAGCCAATTCCCTGACGACGGTTATCTCGAAATGGTTTGCATCGAAGCCGCCAACGCCGGTCCGGACGCCCGCATCCTTGAACCTGGCGAATCCCATGCGCTGAGCACCGAAATCAAACGCGTTTAAGCGGGAGAGGGCGCAGACATGCCGAGCGACCTGACCACAGTAAAGGAACTGGTGGATCGTATCGGCGAGCCTAAGGATCACTCATACAGTCAGCAAACATAGCTTGGGTCCATTCTTTAGACTCTCGAACGCGAGCATTCGGTCCATTGCTGCTTCTGGCCGGGATTATCACCCTGGTGCCTGTGATTGGCGGAATCCCCGGCGTGCCGACGGTATGGGCGTCATGGTGTTGCTCACTGCAGGTCAGCTGCTGTTCGGACGCCACGCGTTCTGGCTACCAGACGCCTTGCTGAATCGATCGATGGCGCGGGACAAGCTCGACAAGGCCGTTCGGCGTACCAGACCGGCCGCGGATTTCATCGACCGGTTGTTCAAACCTCGCCTGACAGCGCTGATCAAAGGCCCTGGCCTTTATCTGATTGCGATTGCCTGTGTCCTGATCGGCTTGGTGCTTCCGGTCATGGAGCTGATACCGTTCAGCGCGCTGAGCGCAGGTGCTGCGTTGGCAGCGTTTGGTATTGCATTGATTGCCTGGGATGGATTTCTCGCGCTGATTGCTTTGATCATCACACTAGTTGCGCTGATGTTGGTCGTTGCTTACTTTTTCTTCTGATGAATTAAGAGGACGTTCGCTGTCACAGGCTCAAAACGTCCCCCAGAAATCTCGTGGAGTTGGGGTGTCATTAGCATGGTGTCGACACGCTTTGTACTAGCTTCTCTGGAGTCCCTAATACATGATTTAACATAATATAGATTATACGAACTTAACCTGTAGGTGGCACGGGAGTGGTCAGGGGGCTTTCAGATGCTGAGTGGCACAGAACACTCTCATAGCCGGCAGTCACTTAAAGCGCTTAATGGACAATGACCGTTGTAAGCTTTGCATTGCGTTCGACCTGTTCCGGTAGTCCAACCGCCAGGACTTTTACACGCTAGCAAGGCTAGCCCCAAGTGTTCAGGCCCTGGTTCACTGTTTGAGCTCTGTGCTCGCACAACGATCTTATTAAGCGCTCGCACTGCCACTCAGCCAGGGCTCAGCGATCAGCTGAAAGAATCCGGGCAATGGGGATTCCTCCGGTGACATTATTGAACTGATGAATTGAAGGACCGATGTGTTGTCTAATGAAAGTACGGTCGAATTCCGACCGTTACCAGGAGCACCACCATGACCAGCACCACGGACAAGATCAAAGGCACGGCCAATGAAATCGTTGGCAAGGGCAAACAGGCTGTGGGCAAATCGGTCGGTAACGAGAGCCTTCAGGGCGAAGGTGCGGCCCAAGAGCTCAAAGGCAAAGCACAAAACCTGAAAGGCGACGTAAAGGATGCGATCAAGGATCGCGTCGACGAGTCCTGATACACGAAGTGAGTCTGAACGCTGGCGCGCTGTCGCGCCAGCACAGGACTGCAGGTAACACCGCCATCTGCGGTGGACGCTTTCCGCTCAGTACACATCCTCCAGATACCGCCCGTTGGCTCTGGCTACAACAAGATTCCAACTAGCCAGCCTCCGCCCCGTCGTTACGCGAAAACCGTATTCAAATAAGTCCCTACGCCAAGGCGAAGCAAGATCGCGTGGCCGTACAGCGCGTCACTCGAAAGCCTGCACTACTAAGTGCCGTTTCAGGCCAGATCTATACCCGGTCCCAAATAGCGCCTCACGCACTGCCTTTTAACTCTCCGCCATACGAAATTCCCGTTCAAGACCACCGATTGGCCGTATGGAGCAAGTGGTGAAAACAGGGATGTTTTCACCAAGCCTCCAGGGATGGATTCACGGCGTCTTGCGCCATACGGCCAACCAATGGGCGATCAGCGCAAACTGTCAGCATCAAGCCCATACCACCCAGCACCTATGAAAGCGTCAATAGGGTCCATAGCCCATGGATAGAAGTATATGCAATATCCGATAACAGCTAGACCCGGATATTGCATATAAGGCGCTGGACCCGCACACTAGAGCCTTCAAATGAGTCACTCAAGCTCCAAGGCGTACCCCGATGCCAACATCTCCAGCTCCTTTGTTCGAAACCTACGACAGATTCCTGGAGCTGAACTTCAGCCAGATCAGCAATGAACTGCCCCTGGTGCGCGATTATCTCTCCCGGTTTCCGCCCGAGGTCCACGCTGCTGAGGGATATTCAGCCGTTCGTGGTTTTCTGAAATCCTATTCGGGAAACGCAACAACCTATACCTCGTATCGCACCCATGTTGAACGCCTGCTGCTGTGGGCGCTGCTTGTCGCGCAAAAGCCCTTGCTCGAGCTGCGGCGCCGGGATGCCGAAGCCTTTATGGAGTTTTGCCTGAGGCCACCCGCCGACTGGGTCGGACCCATGGTCAAGGCGCGTTTTGTGCGTGTCGGTGGCCGTAAAAAACTCGAATCTGATCATTACGACGTCAACCAGGCCTGGCGCCCGTTCAGCGTTACCGTGCCCAAGCGTAACCGCCTGATGACTGACGCAAGCAGTCAGGACCTGGCGAATCGACCCTACAAGATGTCCCAGGGTTCGGTCGCTCAGGTATTTGCCGTGTGCGGCAGCTTCTTCCAGCATGCGATCGACGAAGGCCTTACCGAAGTGAATCCCTTTCGCGCCGTCAAACAAAAATCCATCTACAAGCAGCGTAATACGCTGGATGTCGCCGGCCGGTCGCTGACGCCATTGCAATGGAACTATGTCATCGACGTGGCCGAGCAGATGGCCAACGAAGATGAAACCCACGAGCGAACGCTGTTCATTCTGACTACCCTCTTCTCCATGTACCTGCGCGTATCCGACCTGGTCGGACGCGACAACTGGGAACCGACGATGGGCGATTTCCGACGCGATACCGCGGGTAACTGGTGGTTCCACGTTGTGGGTAAAGGCAACAAGGCGGCGAAGATCAGCGTGCGTGACGATTTCATTGAGAATTATCTTTCGAGGTATCGCCGACATCTCGGGTTGCCTGCCCTGCCCTCACCACATGAAAGCCAACCGCTGCTGTCCACACTCAAAGGGCGCGGTGGGCTCTCGGATCGTCACCTGCGGCTGTTACTGCAGCAGGTGTTCGACCGAACACTGGAAAGAATGGTCGCCGAAGGTTGGACGGATGACGAAGTGGATCATCTGCGTTCAGCCTCGTTGCACTGGTTACGGCATACCTCGGCCACCTTCGACGCACCACGCCGGGACATGAAGGACCTGCAAGCAGATCTCCGACATAACAGCCTCAGCACAACCCAGAATACCTACTACAACTCGCTGGACGAGCAGCGCGCGCATTCAGTGAAGAATCTGCGCATCAAGGACTGATTGCACCGTTCAAGCCCCGTCCGGGATTCTGGACTCAGGATCAGCAGCTGACAGTATGTGGTTGTTATCAGTGACAACCCGGTTTCGCCCGCTCTCCTTGGCCTGATACATCGCGCTATCCGCGCGCACCAACACATCCTTGAGGCTGTCTCCCGGCAGCCACTCGGTGACCCCCAGGCTCACCGTCACCGGCTCGCGCAAGCCAAAGTCCGTGGCTGCTACGCTTGCCCGCATGCGCTCGGCAAGTTCAGTGGCGCCTGGCAGGTCTGTTCCGGGGACAAGGACCATAAACTCTTCACCGCCCCAGCGGCCGAACTGATCGCCCTCTCGCAGGCAGGTTTGCAGACTGTGTACCAAGGTTTTTAGAATCCGATCGCCTTCGTCGTGCCCGTAGGTATCGTTCACCTGCTTGAAGTGGTCGATATCAAACAGTATCAGGGAAAAACCATGACCATAGCGCTCGGCGTTGGCCAAGGCGGTTTGTACCAGATCTTCTATTCGATAGCGGTTCATCGCCCCGGTCAGCGAATCAGTGATTGCCAGTTCGTGGAGATGCTTGTTCGCGCGAGCAAGTGCCTCTCGCTCGGCCTGCAAGCGCTCGTTCAAATGCGTCACTTCGTGGGCCGAAGCCAACACTGCCAGATCGTCACCCAGGTCTCTGGCTGCCACCAATTCCTCCGGCTGCCACGCCAGGCTTCTCCCGCGAACCTCCTCCCGCCATACGGCAAACGACTGTCGGGGCGTAAGCACGAGCTGGTCGCCCACCTGCTCCAGTTGTTTTTGCGGTTGACCGGCCCAATCAATCGTTTCTACCTGCTCGCGGCGGAAGAACAATAGCCAGCCGCGGGTCGTGACATCTATCACCAGGGGCATGGCCAGCAGCCCACAACAGCCACAATCGATGTCCCTGACTTGCGGGAACCCGACCTCCGCCAGGCAAGTGGTAGACCAGGGATTGAGCTCTTTCCACTGCTCGGCCAGCCAGCCAGACAGATCTAACAGCTGGGATTTTTCCGGGGTACAGCCATGCCGTGAGGTACGGTCGCGGTACACCAGCGCCACGCCTCTGGCCCGAAATAGTCGCAGCCAGTCGGCAGCATGTTCGGCGAGAATCTGCTCTGGTCCCTGCTCCTGTAATTCGCGCGCTACCATGACCCGGTTTTGATGAATCTGCTCCCGATAACCAGCCTCCTTCTCGGCTTTCAACAGGAACAAGCGCTGGGCCGCCACCCGCACCAGGATCACGACACTATCGCGACCCGAAGGCGTCAGCACTGCTGCATCGCGCTTATGACACGCCACCAGCCCCCAGAGCCCGGCACTCGAATGAATAGCCACGGACAGTGACGTAGCGACGCCCATGTGCCGCATATACTGCCGGTGCACGGGAGATACGGCGCGCAGAGCCCCGCAACTCAAATCTATGGGCGGTTGTTGGGACGGCACCAGAGGTGCCGGATCCTGATGCGCATCGGCGATAAAGCGCAGCTGGTTAACCTGATAGAGCGCGCGCACCTGAGGGGGGATATCACTGGCTGGAAAGTGGTGATTCAACATCGACGACAACCGCTCGTTACGGCTTTCCGCCACCACGCGACCATTCCAATGTTCGTCGAACTGGTAAACCATAGCGCGATCATGACCGGTTATATCCCTGACCGCGGCGACCAGTTCATCCAATACACCCGCTTCTGTATCGGTATTGACCAGCCTGTTTAAATGCTGGTTAACCAGGGAGAGCCAGCGATAACGTGTTCCGGGTTCAACGGGTTCCAGCTCCACTACCACGGAGCCGCCAGTGTGAAAGGCCATCACATGAAATCGACAAATGGTGCCTTCGATTTTACGTCCAACTACCAGCCCCGGGAGTAACTGATCACTGTCGGCAAGCCCTTCATGCAGGCTGCGGCAAGCCTTGCTACCCAACAATAACTGCGGCGAAGTCGACAGGCTGTCCTTGACCGAGATGCCCAACAATGCCTCGATATTGGCACTTACCTGTTTAACCTGGGTCAATTCCCGATCGAGAACAATGGACACGCCAAAGGGTTGAATGGCACCAGGAATATGTACCGGTTCGCTGTCACAGACGGCGAGAGCTGCTTCGATCTCCGTCTCGGAGTAAATGGGTTTAGTTTCCATGGGTGGGAAGCTGCCACTGGTCAAGATGAGTACGCAATGCAGAAAACGTCATATCCGCTCCCTCAATGATATTCTCGATGTCATTCCGGTGTTCAAATGCCAGGCCCTTGTCCAACCAGCGACGAAACGCCGCCCAGGAGTCGTTGCCTCGATGAAGGTTGAAGAAACCGGCACCTGAATGCTCGTCCCGATCCAGGGTGTCAGCTAGATGTCGGGAGATAAACCGACCACCCTGGGTAGAGCCCTCGATCACATAGAGCACTCCCAGCAGATATCCCTCACGACCGCTCAGATGGGGCTCGACGGTCGGTCGAGGCACCGGCGGCATGGCACAACCCAGCGCTTCGCAGTCACTGCTCAGCAAGGGCGCGCGAGGCAGATAGCGATAATCCGGATCCGGAAATCGTGACAGTAGCGCTGCTGTGGCGGGGACCAGCTCCGCGTCCAGGGCCTGGTAGAAAGCCAGCATGGACTGCAGTAGCTCGCGGTATTGCGACTCGGTGAGTTGACTCGACAACAGGCGTTTCAACAGCGGCTGAGCTTCAAGGGCCACATGCGCTGGCCGTGTCCGCTCACGCAGGTGTTCCAAGAGTGTTGGCCCCATAGTGCCTCCAGGCGTAACGGTGAATCTACCGATGAAAATGACGGGGACCCTGTCAGCCGGACTATTCAAGGGCTTGTTGACCAGGCTCAAGCGGCCAAGTTTACGGGTTACCCGCAGCGCACTGCCAATGCTTTATGCCATGCCGTCGGCGGTACAAGACCCTCCCCCAGCCAGCAGAGTGCCTTCGCCCGTTGCCGCGACTCGGGAACCGTCGGCCCGCAGTCCAGTCGGTTCAGGTAGCACCCTCATTTTTTGCAGCTGGATCCGGCCGGGGCTCGACTCCAGCGTGCCACCATAAGGTATTGATATGAGCGAGCAACCACGCACCGCAGTGATTACCGGCGGCAACGCTGGGGTAGGACGCGCGACGGCCAAGGCGTTGGCGCAGGTAGGCTATCAGGTCGCACTATTGGCCCGTGGACAGCAGGGCCTGAACGATACGCGAGCGGAGCTTGAAGCCTTCGGCGCACGCGTCCTGGCGTTATCGGTGGATGTGTCGGACGCCGCAGCGGTCGAACAGGCAGCAGATCAGATCGAAGCAGAGCTCGGGCCAATCGATCTCTGGGTGAACGCCGCCATGGTGACTGTGTTTGGCACTATTGCTGAGCTTCCGGCCGAGGAAATCCGCCGCGTCAGCGAGGTGACCTATCTGGGCAGCGTGCATGGGACTCAGGCGGCACTGCGCAGGATGCAACCGCGCAATCGCGGCACCATCGTCCAGGTGGGCTCCGCCCTTTCCTACCGCGCCATTCCCCTGCAGGCGCCCTATTGCGCCGCCAAGTTCGCGATACGGGGTTTTACTGATGCGCTGCGCTGTGAGCTGATACATGAAAACAGCGCGATCCGGATCACCATGGTCCAGCTCCCGGCGCACAACACCCCGCAGTTCGACTGGGTACGCAATCACATGGGCAAGCGGCCACAACCCGTGCCGCCGATCCATACGCCCGACGTCGCTGCGCGGGCCATACTGCGCGCAGCAACCGAGGCACCGCGGGAACTGTGGCTGGGCAAGGCGTCGCTGCAGGCGATACTGGGTAGTATGGTGATGCCCGGGATGCTCGACCGAATGATGGCCAGGCAGGCGTGGGACGGTCAGCTGACGGATGAAGACGAAGATCCAGCGCGGGAGGACAATCTATTTTCGCCAGTTAGCGAGAAAGGGCTACACCGGACATCCGGACGTTTCACCCGCGATGTGAAGGACCAGGCTTTTGAAATCGGATCGGAAACCGTGCGCAAGCTGCTGCTTGCCACAATCGTCGTAGTCGCCTTCGCCAGCGGGACGCTTGTCGCCACGCTGGCGGGTTAGCTGCCAATGCGGCCGCTAACCGGCGCAGAATCAGGCGAGGCTATCGAGCGCAGCCTGGTAGTCCGGCTCGCTACCAATCTCTGGCACCAGCTCGCTATGCAGGACCTTGTCCTGTTCGTCCAGTACCACTACCGCGCGAGCAGTAAGGCCTGCCATTGGTCCGTTCTCAATCGCAACACCGTAGTCCTGCAGGAATTCGCTGCCACGCAGGGTCGACAACATGACCACGTTGTCCAGACCCTCTGCGCCACAGAAGCGCGCCTGGGCAAAGGGAAGATCAGCGGAAATACACAGGACCACAGTGTTCTCCAGCTGACTTGCCTTGGTGTTGAAATTGCGCACAGACGTGGCGCAAGTAGGCGTGTCCACGCTGGGGAAAATGTTCAGGATCTTGCGCTTGCCGGCAAAGCTGGACAATTTGGTGTCCGCCAGGTCCTTGCTTACCAGACTGAACGCGGGGGCGCTATCGCCTGACGCAGGGAATGTACCGCCTACTGTGATCGGATTGCCTTTCAAAGTAACGCTGGACATGAGAGCTCCTTGATTGCGCCGCGCAGCATGCGCGGCGTGTGGTGGAAAGTACTGTAAAGCCGACTGCACCCGCAATACCGCAGCGGTTTCCTAAAAATCAATGCGGTAAAAGAAATCCAGTGAACTGGCAAACCCGCTAAGCGCTTCGAGGTATAGACGCCGGGTCAACTCATAGCGAATACCCACTTGGTTGGCCGGCTCGAATACTCCGACACCATAGCGCAGGCTGAGTTTCTCGGTGATATATCCCGCTGCCACGACCTGAGTGCTGTCGCCCGAGCCCTCAGTATCCAGTTGAAAATTCTGAATGCCCAGACTGCTGGCAATATTCTGTGCCACTGGTCCGCTCCCGGCCATGCCGAGCGCGAGCGCTGCCTGGCCGAGCATATTCGAATCGCCGCCATCACCTCCAAGCGGCCGGCCCAGGATCAGATAGGATAGTGCCTCTTCCTGCGCCATCGCAGGTTCCGAAAAAATTTCCGACTCAGGGCGTTCGGCTGGTCCGGTCAAGCGCAAGCCCGCGGTCACGCCGTTGACCTCACGGATGGCTTCGATGTTCAGGTACGGCTGGCTTATCGGGCCGGCAAACAGCAGTTGCGCACGTCGGAGCTTCAGGCGCTGGCCGTAGCCGCGATAGCGCCCGTCGAGGATGTTGAGATCGCCGTTGGCGGTCATGGTCTCCTCGACCTGAATCTGCCCGCGCAATCTGCCTGTCAGGCCGAAGCCCGAAAAACGCAGCTGATCGCCAATAACCAGCTGTACGCTGGCATCGATATCCAGCGGGGCTTGCTCAGCCGCCGTCTCCTCACCCACTACCACAGCGTCAGGCGACAACCTGACGGCCTGCGGCGGCAGCTCGCGAACGGTTATGTCGCCTTCAGGGATGGCAACCTGCCCAAGCACCTGCAAACGGTTATCGGCCAGGCTGATGGTCAGGTCAGGGCTCACCTGCAGGTCAGCATAGGGCTGCACCGTGACAGGCAAAGCACTGCCAGTGACAGTCAATGACAGATCCAGCTCGGGCGCCCATTCGATTTGCCCACTGATGTTGCCCTGGCCCGCTTCGCCACTGCGCCAGTCGCCCGACAGAGTGGCGCTTTGCCCGGATATATCGGCACGTGCGTTCAGTTGCTCGAAGGTAACCGGCAGCTCAGGCCCGCTGATCTCGCCGTCCTGCAAGCGAATGACGCCAGCCACCTCGGGCGCCTGCAGGGTGCCGGACAGGTCGCCGGTGCCGTTCAACTGTCCGTGGACGACCTCGACATTCGGCAGAAAGGGCCGAATGAAATCGAGCTTGAACCCGTCGAGTTGATATTGACCGGTGAGCCGCTGCTCCCCCGCCGGATCCTCAACATCAGCCTGTACATCCAGTTGGCCGAGGGCTTCGCTCTGGAGCACCAGTGTATTGCGCGCGCGCTCCGGATCCAGCTGGGTGCTGAGCTGCAGACGTGAATAGGGAAAGGCAACCGTCTGATCCCTGCCGGTAACCGACACCGTACCGTCAAGACTGCTGATCGTTGCTTCTGCTGTCGGTGGCTGACCGGCAGGTTGAGAAAATTCGGCATCGGCATTGAGGGTGCCACTCCAGGAAAAATCCTCGGGCAGGAAATCGGCTAGCGAAGCCAGCGGGAAGTCGTCTAACGTCAGAGCCAACTGCCGGTCCGGCATCAGTCGCTGCGTTCCCTGGAAACACAGCTGCGAGGATTCATGCCTCCAGCAATGCGCTTGCATGGTCAGGCGACCCTCAGCCAGTTGATATTCAATCGGAGCACGACCCGTCAGCTGCCAATCCAGGCCACTGGTTTCGATCTCGCCGCGCACCAGGCTGCCTTGCCACAGCTCGTCAGTCAGGCCGCCTTCAATCCGGCTGCGGATATCCACCACGCTGCGCTCCAGCACCAGATCCAGCGCGTGCGCCGCCCGATTACCCTGCAACTGAATATCGAGGTTCCCCAGACGGGTGTCGCCATTGCGTATGCGATCAGCGGTGAAACTCAGGCGGCCGGGCATTTCCTCGGACAAGGTCACCTCGCCGATCAGGCTCAGCTGTCTCAGCTCCAGCTGCTCATACGCTATCCCGCGCCCCTGAATATCGGCATTCAGTTGCGGCGCATCCAGCGTGCCGGCCGCGCGAACATCGCCAACCAGTTGACCGGAGAGCCCCGGCCACAAACTGTCCAGCGCACCAAGATCGATATTCAGATCCGCCGCAATCTGCTCGCCCCAGGTACCGCCGCCGGATACGCGGTTCTCACCCTGGGTCAGGAGTATGTCGGTAAAGTCCCAGGTCGCTTCCTGCTTGGTCACGGCGCCGGAGAGTCTGAGTTCACGCTCGCGCAGTGAGCCATTCAGTTCCCAATCCGCCACCAGCTCAAGCTGTTCGTCCACCAGCGTGCCACGGCTGCTTATCGGCCCATTCAGACTGCCCGGCAACTCGGCAACAAAAACGCCGGGGTCCAGATCCTCCAGTAGCAACTGGGCTTCCCAGCCAATACCCTCCGACAGCTCGATCGCCAGTTCACCCATGGCGCTGCCAGCGGATGTGGTTACGGCGAGCGGCGCCACATTCACCCGCTCAGGATTGCCGGCGACGGTCATTTCGATATCTGCGCTCTGCCCAGCGACCCCGGACAGCGAAGCAGTCAGCTCACTCTCGAACTCCATCCCGCGCAGACTTGCCTCCATGCGCAGCTGTTCAAGGACGATCTCGCCGATGTCCTGCGGGTATAGCCATTGCCAGGGGAAACGGTCCAGTTCAGCCTGAGCGTCAGCCTCAAGCTCATCTTCCCAGGACGCAGCACCGGTCAGCGCAAGACGCCGGTCCGGGTCATCGGCCACCTGCAACACGACACTCAGATCAGACACGCCCGTGGCACTGGCCAGTGCCTCGAGTTGCAGGGCGATCTCTCCACCCTCCCCCGGCAAGCTGCCATCGCCGCGTATGACATAGCCGGCGTCAAGGTTGCCCTCGGCGGTAACCGTCATTGCCTGCAAGGTCAGGGTTTCCGGCAGTGTCGATAAGGCGAGAAAATCCTCGCCCTGCCATTGCACGTTAACCGGCAGCGCAGGCTCCAGCGGCGCAAGGCGTCCGGTCAATCGGCCGTCAATATAGCCATGGGTGCGCAGATCGAGGCGCAGGTCTTCGACGCTGCCGCTGAGTCTCATATCGGCAGCGAGCTCACGTCCGTCCACTGGCGGCAATTCGGCGTCGGCACGAACGGTCAAAGGCCAGCCCTCAGCCATACGCACCTCGCCGTCCAGCCGCCAGTTCAGTTGAGGCCCGAACCCGCTGAACTCGCGTATATACAGCCGTTGATTGCGCACCTCACCGGCAAGCAGGATATCGGTCAACAGTGGCTCGTCAGTCCCGAGCGTCACACTGCCTATCGACAACCGCTGCAGGTCTACCCCAAGCGGGAGGTCAAGCTCAGGCAGTGCGATAGCTTCGTCTCTAGCTGGCGCCTCTTCAGCGGCAGGCTGGGAATCAACGTCAATGCTGGCAATGTCGATATAGTCGACACACAGCCGCCCGCTGCCCAGGCAGCGAAATGTCCAGGACGTGGCGAGGTCTTCGACCACTACCTGCAGATTCTCGTCACGCCATTCCAGGCGTTCTACCGTCCAACCTCCCCACAAATCGCCCGCCACATCGGTGAGCTGCAGGCGCGGTTCGAACCCTTCAACCTGCTTGAACAGCCAGCGATTAAACCCATCGTTGGCCAGCAACAGCGCTAGAACCAACGGGATCATCGCCAGGATCAACAGTCCACGCAAAAATATCTTGGTAACGAACCAGATCACAGCTCAGGCCCCATGGCAAAGTGAATACGAAAGCCCTGCTCCGGGTCGCTCATGGACTTGGCCAGGTCCAGCCGGATGGGGCCGATCGGCGATACCCAGCGAATCCCGACCCCGACACTGGTCTCAAGTGGATCTTCGAGCGAATCCACAGCGTTACCATGGTCAACAAATACGGCGCCACGCCACTTCTCGATGAACTCGTACTGGTACTCAAGACTCCCTGCTACCAGATAGCGCCCGCCAATGTGGTCACCGGTCTCGTCGATCGGCGACAGGGTACGGAAGTCATAGCCGCGCACGCTCTGGTCGCCGCCGGCGAAAAAGCGCAGCGATGGTGGAATGCGCTCGAAGCTCTCGCTGGCGATGGCACCGAGCTGCGCCCTGGCGAGCAACCGGTGTCGGTCCTGCACGGTGTACAGCCCGCGGGCTGTGCTGGTAACGCGCAGGAAATCGAAATCTGAAATGAAACCTTCCTTGGCGCCCTGGACCTCGAACGCCAGGCTGTAGCCCTGGCTTGGGTCCATCCCGCCATCGCTCTTGAGGCGATTGAAACCGATGCTGGGTATCAATAAGGTGGCGTCGCCCTCGTCGTTACCGACGGTAAAGCGCTCCTCTTCAAGACGCAGCCCGATGGCACGCTCCCATCCATTGTCCAGCCGCCGCTGATGGAGAGCGCCGATAACAAAGCTTTCTGTTTCAACGTCTTCGATCTCCTCCTTCTGAACACCGGTGAAGAACCGCAGACTGGACGATTGCGGGGGATCTAATGGGATCTGGTACCAGGTGGTGATCTGTTGGCGGGGCAGCGATATTTCCAGATCGGCGCCGCGACTGTGGCCATGCTCATTCAACCAATGCTGAGTCCAGCTGACACGCCCGCGCGCCCCCACGTCGGTGGAATACCCGCCACCAAAGCCGAGGGAGTGAGGCTTGCGTGCGCTCAGGGTTGCCTGCACGGGAATCACCCCATCGACCGCCTGCGACGCGGGCGCGAGTACCTGTACGTTCTCGAAATAACCGGTCGACAACAGATCACGATTGAATTCGGCGATCAGCTCCGAGTCGTAGGCCTCACCGCTTTCAAAGGTGACCATGCTGCGTAACAGCTCTTCGGTGAAGGGCGTCTCGGAAAATGTCACTTCTCCTAGCCGGTAGCGCCGACCGGAATCGTAGAGCAATGAGATGTCAGCCTGTTTAGCCTCGGGATCAATCAGCAAACGACTTTCGGTGAACCGCCCGGAAAAATACCCGTAACGCAGGGCCTGATTGCTGATCAGCGACTTTGCGCTTTCGTAATGCCCATGATGCAACTTTGCGCCGGGTGCGAGGCGGGGGCTATCCGGACGGCGGAAAGCCGCCGTCCCCTCCCCGGGCCCAGTGACTCTGATATCGACGTTGCGCAGTCGAACCGGCTCGCCCAGGTTAACATTGAGCTCCAGTACTGGCGCATCGTTACTGCCCGTTACGCGCGGACGCACCCGCACATCGTAATAGCCCAGCGCCTTGGCTGCGTCCGTAGCCTGCTGCTGACTGTGCCTGGCCAGGCGCCACATTTCACGCCGGCTCTCGGCTTCCACAGGGCCGATGAAGGCTTCAATATTGTTCCTGACAGCGGTGTTGGCAGGTTCTAGATTAACTCTCAGTTCGGCCTGACCCGCTGCGGATAGGAAAAGCAGGCATACCAGCAGGTACGCCGATGGAAAGGGTCGAGCCATGATTCGATCATCCAACAACTAAATGGCAGTGGGAATGCTAACATGCTGCCCCGTTCTTTCGGACCTAAACCTGCGAAGGGTCAGCTGTTAACCTGCAAGGCTTTTGCCGCGACAATTTCAGCAAGCCTACTTCGAGCGCCTAAATTCACAGGACAAATGATGAAAGTAGTTTCTTTTAATATCAATGGCTTGAGAGCAAGACCTCATCAATTGAAAGCGATCGTCGAACAGCATGCTCCAGACGTGATCGGGCTGCAGGAAACCAAGGTCGATGATTCAATGTTTCCCCTGGCTGACGTCGAGTCGCTGGGGTATCACGTGTTTTACCATGGCCAGAAAGGCCACTATGGCGTTGCCCTGCTGACCCGCACTGAACCGCTCTGGGTGGAGAAAGGCTTTCCAACGGATGACGAAACGTCGCAACGCAGAATGATTTCTGCCGCTATCGCCTGTCCGGATGGCTCTGAAATGGTGGTTTTCAATGGTTACTTCCCTCAAGGTGAGAGCCGTGATCACCCCGTCAAGTTCCCAGCCAAGACGCGTTTCTATGCGGATCTGCAGGCGCATATCGAGCACCGTTTCACGCCCGAACAGAAGCTGGTAGTAATGGGCGATATCAACATCTCCCCGGAGGACTGTGATATCGGCATCGGTGCGGTCAATGCCCAACGCTGGTTACGCACAGGCAAGTGCAGCTTTCTGCCTGAAGAGCGCGCCTGGCTGCAGCGGCTCAAGGACTGGGGACTGGTTGATACCTTCAGACACATGAACCCGGATGAGAACGACAGGTTCAGCTGGTTTGACTACCGCAGCCGCGGCTTCGATGACGATCCCCGTCGCGGATTGCGAATTGATGTGGTCATGGCAAGCCAGGCGCTGATTGGCTCATGCGTCGATACCGGTATCGACTACGACATCCGCTCGATGGAGAAGCCCTCCGACCATGCCCCTATCTGGGCGACTTTCGATTGCTGAAGGCAATAAAAAAGCCGGTCCGCGGTGAGTTTGCGCTCACCCCGTACCGGCTCGTCACTTGGCTATAACGTTCAGGCCATTTCTTCTTCCAGCACATGCAGTACCAGTTCGTCGTCGAGCAGACTGATCTGGACGGTGCCCCCGTGCTCGGCCAGGTCTCCGAACAGGATCTGCTCAGCCAGCGGCCGCTTGATCTTGTCCTGGATCAGACGGGCCATTGGCCGCGCGCCCATGAGCGGGTCATAGCCATGCTCAACCAGCCAGCCGCGTGCGTCTTCGTCGACCTCGATGACTACGTGCTTGTCTTCCAGCTGGGCCTGGAGTTCGGTGAGGAACTTGTCGACAACCGACTTGATGCTCTGATGACTCAGTCTGCCGAACTGGATAATTGTGTCCAGACGGTTGCGAAACTCCGGAGTAAAGGTCTTCTTGATCACCTCTGAGGCATCGCTTGTGTGGTCCTGACGGGTAAAGCCAATCGACGCTCTGGCCATCGATTCGGCGCCCGCGTTGGTGGTCAACACAATGATCACGTTGCGGAAATCCGCTTTGCGCCCGTTATTATCGGTGAGCGTGCCGTGATCCATGACCTGCAACAGCAGGTTGAAGACCTCCGGATGCGCCTTCTCGATTTCGTCCAGCAGCAACACGCAATGCGGCGTCTTGTTGATCGCTTCGGTAAGCAACCCGCCCTGATCGAAACCCACGTAACCAGGAGGCGCACCGATCAACCGAGAGACCGTATGCCGTTCCATATACTCGGACATATCGAAACGCACCAGCTCCACGCCAAGGCTTTTCGCCAACTGCCGAGTGACTTCCGTTTTGCCGACCCCGGTTGGTCCCGAGAACAGGAATGAGCCCACCGGCTTGTCTGCTGACTTGAGACCCGCGCGCGACAGCTTGATAGCAGTGGACAGCGACTCGATCGCAGCATCCTGGCCGAACACCACCAACTTCAGATCCCTATCGAGATTCTGCAGCAGTTCCTTGTCGGTAGACGAGACATGCTTTGGAGGAATGCGCGCGATCTTGGCGACAATCGCCTCCACTTCAGCCACATCGATGCACTCAGGCCGCTCATCGACTGGCTTGAGCCGCTGATAGGCGCCCGCCTCGTCGATGACGTCAATTGCCTTGTCTGGCATGTGGCGATCATTGATATAGCGCGAGGCCAGTTCCGAAGCGGCACGCAGCGCCTCATCCGTATAGCGGATGTCATGGTGCTCTTCGAACCGGCTCTTGAGGCCGCGAAGTATCTGGATGGTATCCTCGACCGAGGGCTCGATAACATCCACTTTCTGGAAACGCCGTGCCAACGCGCGGTCCTTCTCGAAGATGCCGCGGAACTCCTGGAACGTGGTGGAACCGATACAGCGAATCTCACCAGACGACAGCATCGGCTTCAGCAGATTGGACGCATCCATGACCCCACCCGACGCCGCACCTGCACCTATTATTGTATGAATTTCATCAATAAAAAGAATAGCTTGCGGACGTTTCTTCAAGGCTTTTAACAGTGCCTTGAAGCGCTTCTCGAAGTCACCGCGGTATTTGGTACCTGCCAATAGCGCGCCTAGATCCAGGGAGTACACCACCGCATCATTCAGGATGTCCGGCACCTCGCCGTCAACAATACGCTTGGCCAGGCCTTCGGCGATGGCTGTCTTGCCGACGCCCGCCTCACCCACCAGCAAGGGGTTATTCTTGCGGCGCCGCACCAGAATCTGCGCCACCCGCTCTACCTCTGAAGCGCGCCCTACCAGCGGATCGATTCGTCCCAGCCGGGCCTGCTCGTTGAGGTTGCTGGCGTAGGTTTCGAGCGGATTGTTCGAGGTGGCGGCTTCGCCAGCCTCCTCGTCCATGCTCTCCTGATCAGGCTGGATCTGCTCAGCGTCCCCGGCCACCTTGGAGATGCCATGGGAAATATAATTGACGATGTCGATCCGGGCGATCTGTTGCTGTTTAAGGAAAAATACCGCCTGGCTTTCCTGTTCGCTGAAAATCGCTACCAGCACATTGGCCCCGCTGACCTCGCCTTTGCCGGAACTCTGCACGTGGAATACCGCGCGCTGCAATACGCGCTGAAAGCCCAGCGTTGGCTGCGTCTCACGCTCGTGGTCGTGCTTGGGGATCAAGGGGGTTGTGGAATCAATGAATTCAGTCAACTCGCGGCGTAGGCGCTCCATATCGGCCCCACACGCACGCATGACTGCTATCGCTGCCTGATTATCCAGCAAGGCGAGCAATAGATGTTCGACCGTCATGAATTCGTGGCGCTTGTTACGCGCTTCCTTGAACGCCAGGTTCAGGGTGATCTCGAGATCTCTATTAAGCATTTTGCCACCTCTTCATGCGACCCAGTCGCTTTATCACGCGTCCCGTTCGATCTGACACATCAACGGGTGCTGGCATTCCCTAGCGTATTCGTTCACCTGTTCCGCTTTTGTCTCGGCTATGTCCCGAGTATAGACCCCACAAACGGCTCTGCCTTCAGTATGAACCTTTAGCATCACCTGCGTTGCGGCTTCACGATTCAGCGTGAAGAAAGTCTCCAGTACCTCTACCACGAAATCCATCGGGGTGAAGTCGTCGTTCAGCATGACCACCTTGTAGCGTGATGGCGGTTTGAGCTCAGGCTTGCTGGTCTCGACCGCGATATCGTGATCTTTTTCATGCTCCGGTTCATCAGGCCCCTGACCGAAGGTTAGTAGAATTTTTTGCTTTGAAAACATATTGATAGATCACTGTTGCTGGGAGCAAAACTCCGAGAGGGATTGTGTACTGGTACACAGCTTGCCTGAGGGCACCTTGACTTACTGTGAATCAATGTTAAAAAGTGTAAACAAGCATGACGTGCAGGTCACTTGTTTTTGATTCGTCCATGCTAGTACGTAATCAGTTTCATTTTCCCCGGCGGGGTTAGCAGAGGATGTGGTAATGGAGAACGGTAAGGTCAAGTGGTTCAATAATGCCAAAGGGTACGGCTTCGTCGTAGCCGATGGACGAGATGAAGATCTTTTTGCGCATTATTCGGCAATTCAGATGGAGGGGTATCGTACATTGAAAGCCGGACAGCCTGTCCAGTTCGAGATCATCCAGGGTCCCAAAGGCCTGCACGCGGTTAACATTCAGTCCGTGACAGAGAAGAAACCCGAGGACGCCAAGGTAGGGCTCAAGGAAACGGCTTCGGCCAATCACTGATCCTCAACTTTATGGACGGCAGCTTAAGGCTGCCTTTCTGCGCAACAATCTACTTTTCTCAGGTTCCTGGGCTATAACAATAAAACCGGCGTCAGCCGGCTTTATTGTTTCTGCACCAGAACCAGATATCAGCTCATGGAGGCGATCATGTCATCGCCAAATTCCGAGCACTTGCGCAGCTGTGCACCTTCCATCAGACGCTCAAAGTCATAGGTTACCGTCTTGTTGGCAATGGCGCCTTCGGTTCCCTTGATGATCAGGTCTGCCGCTTCCAGCCAACCCATGTGACGCAGCATCATCTCTGCGGACAGGATCAGTGAGCCAGGGTTAACCTTATCCTGACCAGCATACTTCGGCGCAGTGCCGTGGGTAGCCTCGAACATTGCCACCGTATCTGACAGGTTCGCACCCGGAGCGATGCCGATCCCACCCACTTCTGCAGCTAGCGCGTCGGACAGGTAGTCGCCGTTCAGGTTGAGTGTGGCGATGACGTCATAGTCAGCCGGACGCAGCAGGATCTGCTGGAGCATCGCATCTGCAATGACGTCCTTGACGACGATGTTCTTGCCAGTCTTCGGATTCTTGAACTGCATCCATGGGCCACCATCCAGAAGTTCTGCGCCAAATTCGGTGCGAGCAACTTCATAGCCCCATTCCTTGAAGGCACCCTCGGTGAACTTCATGATGTTGCCTTTGTGGACAATGGTCACCGACTCGCGGTCGTTATCCACTGCATACTGCATCGCACGCCGAACAAGACGCTTGGTGCCCTCTTCGGAGACCGGCTTGACGCCGATACCGCACATATCGGAGAAACGGATCTTGGTGACACCCATTTCGTCCTGGAGAAACTTGATAACCTTTTTGGCTTCAGGGGAGCCGGCCTTGAATTCAACGCCTGCGTAGATGTCTTCGGAATTCTCGCGGAAGATGATCATGTCGACATCACCAGGCTTTTTCACCGGGCTGGGTACACCGGTAAACCAGCGAACCGGACGCTGGCAGACGTACAGGTCGAGCTGTTGACGCAGCGCAACGTTCAACGAACGGATGCCGCCGCCTACTGGCGTGGTCAACGGGCCCTTGATCGAAACCACATAGTCTTTGACTGCGTGCAGGGTCTCTTCAGGCAACCAGGTGTCCTGGTCATAGACCTGAGTGGCCTTCTCGCCAGCGAAAATCTCCATCCAGGAAATCTTGCGCTTGCCGCCGTAAGCCTTTTCGACTGCAGCATCTACTACTTTCATCATGACCGGAGAGATGTCGACACCGATTCCATCACCTTCAATATAGGGGATAATCGGGTTTTCCGGCACGTTGAGGGACAGGTCCGCATTGACGGTAATTTTGTCGCCGCTGTTCGGCACCTGGATCTTTTGGTATCCCATGTTTGACTCCGTTGTGTTGTCGTTGTCAGTAGACTGATAGCAAGCGGATAACCTGCAACCAGAGAATAAGCTACACGGCTCTGTCATTCTTCATCATTATTCCAGCAATGAAAGATGACCGAGCTCAAAATGAGTGCCCGCATTGTTGTAGTTTTCCTACAAAAAGTCACGCACTTTTGGGCGTCCGCCGCCCCTCACGCGCTTTTCAGGTCGCCTGAGCTACTTGCGCCGCGTCCGCAGATACCGAGATGTAGTAACACTACATTCGCACTACATGTCGGTGAGTAACAGCATCCTAGCTACTTTTGAAATCTATTCCAGCACAGCGGCACCTGAGGGCATCATCGTCCATGGTTCACGCCGAAGAAGCTTTGAGCTACCCTATGCGACCTTTACGGAGGCCTGGTATGCGATTTAAACCCCACCTCACTGTTGCCACCATCGTCGAAGACAGTGGCCGGTTCCTGATGGTAGAGGAACGCCAGGATGGCCGTACTGTTTTAAACCAGCCTGCAGGGCATTTGGAAGCCGACGAAAGTCTCATTGAGGCGGCCGAGCGCGAAACACTGGAAGAAACCGGCTGGACAGTTGAGATCACCAGCCTGGTCGGCCTCTATCTGTTCACCGCACGCAACGGGATCACCTACCAGCGCACCTGTTTTGCCGGACGTCCCCTGGCCCACGATGCGGCCCGCGTGCTGGACGAAGGTATCATCGGTGCGCACTGGATGACGCTCGACCAGCTGCAGAACACGCCAACTGAGCTGCGTAGTCACCTTGTGCTTGATTGCATTCGGGATTATCTCGAAAAACCGCATTATCCACTGGATTTGATTCGCTGATATGACTTCCACATCCGATATTACCCCCAGTCAGACCCGCGTCATCGTCGGCATGTCCGGCGGGGTAGATTCCTCTGTCTCGGCTGCGCTTCTACTGGAACAGGGGTTCCAGGTGGAAGGCCTGTTCATGAAGAACTGGGACGAGGACGACGGGACCGACTACTGCACTGCCAAGGAGGATCTGGCTGACGCACAGGCAGTGTCCGACCGGCTTGGCATCAAGCTGCACACTGCCAACTTCGCGGCGGAATACTGGGATAACGTGTTCGAGCATTTCCTCGAAGAGTACAAAGCCGGGCGCACGCCTAACCCAGACATCCTGTGTAACCGGGAAATCAAGTTCAAGGCATTCCTGGATTACGCTTTGATGCTGGGCGCTGATCTTATCGCCACGGGTCATTACGTACGACGAGCCGATGTCGATGGACAAACGCTGTTGTTGCGCGGTCTGGATGGTAACAAGGATCAAAGCTACTTCCTGCATGCGGTTCAGGGCGAGCAGATCGCGCGTACGCTGTTCCCGGTCGGTGAGCTGGAAAAACCTGAAGTGCGCCGTATTGCCGAGAAATACCAGTTGGCGACTGCGCGCAAGAAGGATTCCACCGGTATCTGCTTTATTGGAGAAAGGCGCTTTAGCGACTTCCTCAAACAGTACCTCCCGGCACAACCGGGTAATATCGAGACGACCGCCGGACAAATACTGGGCAAGCACCACGGCCTCATGTACCACACCATCGGCCAGCGCCAGGGGTTGGGCATCGGGGGGTTGTCAGGCGCCGGAGACGATCCCTGGTATGTGCTGCGCAAGGATCTTCAGCGCAATGTATTGATAGTCGGTCAAGGCAACAATCACCCTTGGCTGTTCTCCAGCGCACTGGAATGCTCGAATATCTTCTGGGTCAACGAACCGGCTTTCGATTTCCCGGTGCGTCTCACCGCCAAGGTACGCTATCGTCAGCCGGATCAGCACTGTGTACTTGAGCGCACTGACACCGGTTATCGGGTTCGATTTGATGAGCCGCAACGCGCGGTCACTCCCGGACAGTCAGTGGTGTTCTACCAGGACGACATATGTCTGGGCGGCGGCGTTATCGAGCTAGCGATTGCCGCCTATAACGAGGAAGCCGTATGACGCGGGCGGAAGAACAGGTTATTGCGTTGGGTGCAATATTTGAAGCAGCGCAGCAGGTCGACAAGCTGGCGCGAACCGGTCAGTACGGCGAAGCCCCCGTGCGCTGTTTGCTACAGAGCATCTTTGAACGCTCGCCCGATGATGTGATGCAAGTATATGGCGGGTCGCTTTATCCCATACGCCAGGGCATTCAGGCGTTGCAGGCCATGCTTGAACGTGACACCGCGGGGCTGCAACGGCAGGCGCTGCGTTATGTGATGAATTTGCTCGCCCTCGAACGGCAACTCGCCAAGCGTGACGATATGCTCCAGGTGCTTGGCCAGAGACTGGATCAGGTCGGCAATCAGATCGAGCACTTCGGCCTGCTGCACGATAACGTGATGGCCGGGCTCGGCGGCACCTATCAGGACACGCTCAGCACGCTCAAGATGCGCATTCAGGTCCAGGGTGATATGCGGCATTTGCAGCAGCCCTCCACGGCCAATCAGATCCGCGCGCTGTTGTTGGCCGGTATCCGTTCCGCCCGTTTATGGCGTCAGCTGGATGGGCATCGGTGGCAATTGCTGGTGTCCCGGCGCAAGCTGCTGGATGCCACCCGGTCAGTCTTGAATGGTTGAACTGATCCGGCTTGACCTTCCGCGAAAAGGCGCCGCCTTACTGACACTCTCCGCCCTGCTGTTCTCCATCATGGGTGTACTGATTCGCGAAACATCACTGACCGTCAACAACGAAACCATCGTATTCGCACGCAATTTCGTCGGCGTATTGTTCTTTCTGCCGATGATCCTGGTGGGTGGCTTTGGCCCTTTCCGTACTCAGCGCCTAGGCGGGCATTTCCTGCGCTCATTTTACGGTTTGAGTGCGATGTACTGCTTTTTCTATGCCATCGCTCACCTGCCCCTCGCCGACTCCATGATTTTCACCTACGCCGCCCCGGTCTTCACGCCCATCCTGGCGTGGTTGTGGCTGCGCGAGTCGCTGACTCCGCGAATGATGGTCATGGTATTGATCGGTTTCACTGGTGTGCTACTGGTCGCCAAGCCGACCGGCGCCCTGTTCGACCCGAAGGGGTTGGTGGGCATTGGCGCAAGTTTATTGGCCGCGTTGGCCTGGGTCTCCATTCGGGCCATGAGTGACAGCGAGCCGGCCAGCCGGATCGTGTTCTACTTCGCCACCTTCTCGGCGTTGCTGTCTTCGATCCCCCTGTTCTGGGCCTGGCAACCGCTGGTCCTGCGTGAGCTGTTGCTGCTTGCTGGCGTGGGGATAGTCGCAACGGCCAGCCAGTTGGTCATGTCTCATGCCTATGCACTAGCGCCCCCAGGCAAGATCGGCCCGTTCAGCTACCTGGCGATCCTGTTCTCAGGCTTCATCGCCTGGCTGCTATGGGACGAAGTGCCTGATCTAACGACTTGGCTGGGCGCCGGACTGATCTTTGCATCGACGCTGCTAAGCCTCGCCATGCCTGCCAGGCAGACCAAAACCAGCCAGACTGGTGTATGATTCGCCCCTTTCCGCCTGACCAATTACGAGACTCCTATGCAACTTTCCTCCCTCACCGCCGTATCTCCGGTTGATGGCCGTTACGGCAGCAAGACCGCCAGCCTGCGCAGCATATTCAGTGAATACGGCCTTATCCGTTTTCGTGTTCAGGTTGAGGTTCGCTGGCTCCAGTGTCTGGCAGCCCATCCTGGCGTGCCTGAGGTAGGCCCGTTCTCCGATCAGGCCAATCAGTTGCTGGACCGTCTGGTTGATGACTTTCAACTCGAGCACGCCGAGCGGATCAAGGAAATCGAGCGCACCACCAACCACGACGTAAAGGCCGTGGAGTACCTGCTCAAGGAACAGGTGAAGAGCCTTCCGGAACTGCAGGCGGTGAACGAATTCATCCACTTCGCCTGCACCTCCGAGGACATCAACAACCTGTCCCATGCGTTGATGTTGCGCAGTGGCCGCGATGAGGTGTTGCTACCCCTCATGCGCCGTATTGCGGATGATATCCGCGGGCTGGCCAAGCAGCACGCCGACGTTCCGATGCTGTCCCGCACGCATGGGCAGCCAGCCTCCCCGACTACCCTCGGCAAGGAACTGGCGAACGTGGTCTATCGTCTGGAACGGCAGATCAACCAGGTCGCATCGGTTCCGCTGCTAGGGAAAGTCAACGGCGCGGTGGGCAACTACAACGCGCATCTGTCTGCCTATCCGCAGATCGATTGGGAAGCCAATGCAAAGAACTTCATTGAAGACACTCTGGGGCTGACGTTCAATCCTTATACGACCCAGATCGAGCCGCACGACTACATTGCTGAAATGTTCGACGCGGTAGCTCGCTTCAACACCATCCTCATCGATTTCGACCGTGACATCTGGGGCTACATATCACTGGGGTACTTCAAGCAGAAAACCATCGCCGGCGAAATCGGGTCCTCCACGATGCCGCACAAGGTCAATCCAATCGACTTCGAGAATTCCGAAGGCAACCTCGGGATCGCCAATGCCATCCTTCAGCACCTGGCCAGCAAACTCCCCATATCGCGTTGGCAGCGGGATCTGACAGATTCCACGGTACTGCGTAATCTCGGCGTCGGCTTCGCTCACAGCGTCATTGCTTATGAGTCAACCCTGAAAGGAATCAGCAAGTTAGAGCTGAACTCTAAGAAGATAGCTGAGGATCTGAATGGCTGCTGGGAGGTGCTTGCAGAGCCCATCCAGACGGTAATGCGTCGCTATGGTGTTCCAGATGCCTATGAGAAATTGAAAGAGCTGACCCGCGGAAAAGGCATCACACCCGCTGCGCTGCAGAAATTCGTTGATGGCCTTGAGATTCCCGATGCCGCCAAGCAGGAGCTGAAGACACTGACGCCCGCCTCCTATATCGGTAATGCGGTGGACCAGGCGCGGCGTATCTGAATCTTGTCCCGCGCTAACGCTCTCCGCTCATCACTCCACGCCCGGCATCCCCGGGCGTTTTAAGTTACAGGATTCGATATGTCGTCAACTCATCGCGCATCACCCTTAGGCAGCCTCTCAGTCGAGACATTCCTGAGAGACTATTGGCAGAAAAAACCACTACTTATACGTCAGGCCTTTCCTGATTTCGAGAACCCGCTGTCAGCCGATGAGCTTGCTGGCCTGTCGCTGGAAGATGAAGTGGAGTCGCGCGTGGTGCTGGAACACGGGGAGCGCCCTTGGGAACTGCGCCGCGGCCCCTTTTTCGAGGAAGACTTCCGCACGCTCCCAGAGCAGGACTGGACCCTGCTGGTTCAGGCAGTAGACCAGTTCGTCCCGGACGTAGCAGAGCTGATGAACGCCTTCAGGTTCCTCCCGAGCTGGCGGCTGGATGACGTGATGATCAGCTACGCCACGCCCGGTGGCAGCGTCGGCCCGCATTTCGATAATTACGACGTGTTTCTGCTGCAGGGTCAGGGGCACCGGCGATGGAAGATCGGCCAGCACTGCGATGCCGAGAGCCCCCTGCTGGACAACCCTGACCTGAAGATTCTGAGCGATTTTGATCAACAGGAGGAATGGTTGCTGGCGCCTGGGGATATGCTGTATATACCGCCGGGCCTGGCCCATTACGGCATCGCCGAAGATGAATGCATGACCTACTCGATCGGCTTTCGAGCGCCCAGCCAGCACGAAGTATTAGTGCATTACACGGACTTCCTCGGGCAACACCTGAACGATCAACAGCGATACAGTGATGCTGATCAATCTGTCGTGGCCGACCCCGCTGCAATCGATGACACGGCCGTTGAGCGGTTGCGCGACATATTGCTTGCAGCGGCGGACGACAAGACCGCCCTGGCTATCTGGTTTGGACGCTTCATGACCGAGCCGCGCTATCCCGAACTAATCCAGCCTATAGAAGGCGTGGCTGGCGAACTGGAGGAGGTTCTGAATCAGGGCTACGGGCTGGTTCGCAATCTAAGCGCTCGCCTCGCCTACCGTGTTGAAGGCGAACAGCTGGTGCTGTTTGCCAGCGGCGAGCACTGCGTACTGCCCGCTTCCTTGTTGCCCCTGGTTCAACTAATCTGCAATGAGGACTATCTGGACTCAGAACACCTGTTGCAATGGCAAGCCGACCCTGAGGGCTGGACGCTCCTGCAGCAGCTGCTCGACAAGGGAGATCTCCTGCTGGAGGGAGACGATGACGAATGACAGCAGAATTGAAGTAGTCGACTGGCATAGCTGCGAATCAATACGCGACATACGGCGAGCGGTATTTATCGACGAGCAGCGCGTACCAGCGGATGAGGAATGGGATGCGGACGATGCCGGCGCCGTTCACTTCCTTATGAGCACCGACGGTCACCCTGTCGGAACTGCGCGTCTGTTACCGGACGGGCACATTGGCCGCGTCGCCATCATGCGAGACTGGCGCGGCCACGGTCTGGGCCAGGCGCTTATGCTCGAGGTCATCAGGCATGCCCGCCGTGCTGGAATCGACGCACTCGCGCTCTCAGCGCAAACCCATGCACTGGAATTTTACCGGAGGCTGGGCTTCGTCATCGATTCCGACGAATACCTCGAAGCGGGCATTCCACATCGCCACATGGTCTGGCGTAACGACGACGCCATTTCTGATGAACTCGAGCCCATCGAGTTCACCTCCCCCGGGCGCTTCGCAATACACAACCCTGATGAACCTGCGCGCGCACGCCCGGTCAGCCGGCAGCCGCAGCGCCTGGGTATCGAGCCTGAGATGCTCGACATTAACGAACATGATGCCCTGCAGCACGCTTGCAACCTTGTATTGCAGGCACGCCGCAGCCTGACTCTCTATGCTCCCGACCAGGCGTTATGGCTGTTCAATCAGCGGGAGTTCGTCGCCTGTTGCGAAGAAATGATTGTCAACAATTCGAAAGCCCGCATTCGGGTATTAGTCCAGGATGTCTCCAAGGAATTATTGCTCGGGCACAGCCTGGTGCGACTCATGCACCGGTTCCCCAGCTTCTGCGAGGTACGCCGCCAACATCCTGATCTTGCGCGCGATCCGCAGGTGCATTTATTGGTCGATGACGCGGGCATTCTGATGCTGCCCAAGGCAACCATGCGCAGCGGATTCGTGCGCTATAACAGTCGAGATCAGGTCAGACGTTACAGCGGCAGGTTTGATGAGCTCTGGTCCTCCAGCCAGACCGACCCAGCACTGCGCAGGTTTCTCCTGTGAGCCGGTTCGCCGGTTTACTACGGCGCTGCTGGCATTTGCCAGCCATCTGGTTACTGGCGGGCGTTGTATCCGCGGCCCCCAGCACCGAGATCATTCCGCTCACACACGGCCTGGCGGAAACACTGGTGCCGGTTGTGCAGCCCATGTTGCAGGACAGTGAACGGGTATCAGCCTACGGCAGCCAATTGATCATTCGCGCAGAACCGGAGCGCATCGCCGAGATTCGAGCGCTGGTAAAGGACCTCGATACAAAGCCGTCCCGGTTGCGGATCAGTGTGGCCAGCAGTGGTGAGACGGCGGGCGAAACCGATGGTTACCGCGTCAATGGACGCATAGGAAACCGCTCGGGCGGCCTGGTGATGGGCGATCCTCGCGAAGCCAATAGCGCGCGTATCATCCGCCGCGAGACCCGCGGTGCGTCGGACGGCGTGCGCCAGGTCACCGCGAACGAAGGCTATCCCGTGTACATCCAGAGCGGTCAGAGTCTGCCCATAACGACTCGCTCTACCGACGCCTATGGAGGGATCGTCGAGCAGAGCCAGTACCGCGACGTCACTCAGGGTTTCTATGCAACCGTTCGCCTGAGCGGCGATTCGGCGACGATCAGTCTCAGCACCAATAATGACCGTGTAAATACCAGCGACGATCAACGAATCGACGTACGGCACACCAATACCCAGGTTTCAACCAGGCTTGGTGAATGGGTCACGGTTGGCGCGCTGGGCGACATCGAAACCGACAACGACCGCGGCTTAGGCCGCCGAACCACCACGCGCCGGCATGACTCAGGAACCATTCGACTCAAGGTCGAGCGCCTCGATTGAACCGCTCCAGGGCCTTGTAGTGCAGCGAAAAAGTCACTACATGGCGTTGACTTATCCCGCAGCAAGTCGCATTATTGCCCGGCTCCCGCTAGCCAGGACCCTGTAAAGGGGTTCCCAATCGGTTCCGAAACCAAAGGACCCGATGCGTGTCTTAACAGCCCACAAGGCATTTTGACGAGGTTGCGACTGGAACGAAGTTGTCCTGAGGGACGGGGAAGCGATTTAAACGTATCAGCCTGAATGACGGGACCATTACTCTGCCTGGTCAAGCGACTGCTTGGCATTATGCGCAGATGCACGTCATCAATCTGTTCGTACCCCCACCTCCGCGCCACCTTCATTTCGATTGCTTCTTCGTTATTGCTCCAACTGTTGAGACTGTCGCCCATGGCGGGTTCAGGTCGACAAATCGTGCAGAACCAAACGCAAACTTTGAAGGATTGACCATGTCAGCATACCAAAACGAGATCAAGGCTATTGCCGCGGTAACAGAAGCCGCAGGTAGCACCTGGGCCGCCATCAACCCGGAATACGCTGCTCGCATGCGCGTACAGAACCGTTTCAGAACCGGTCTGGAAATCGCCAAGTACACCGCAGCCATCATGCGTAAAGACATGGCCGAGTACGATGCCGATACCAATGCCTATACCCAGTCTCTGGGCTGCTGGCACGGCTTCATCGGTCAGCAGAAGCTGATCTCCATCAAGAAGCACCTGAAGACCACCAACAAGCGTTACCTCTATCTGTCTGGCTGGATGGTCGCTGCACTGCGTTCCGAGTTCGGTCCGCTGCCTGACCAATCCATGCACGAGAAGACGTCCGTCTCCAACCTGATCGAAGAGCTTTACACTTTCCTTCGCCAAGCTGACGCCCGCGAACTGGACCTGCTGTTTGTAGACCTGGACGAAGCCCGCGCTGCTGGCGACAAATCCAAGGAAGCTGAAATCCAGGCCAAGATCGACAACTTCGAAACTCACGTTGTGCCGATTATTGCCGACATCGACGCTGGCTTCGGTAACCCGGAAGCTACCTACCTGCTGGCCAAGAAAATGATCGAAGCCGGTGCATGCTGCATCCAGATTGAAAACCAGGTTTCTGACGAGAAGCAGTGCGGTCACCAGGATGGCAAGGTAACCGTTCCGCATTCGGACTTCCTGGCCAAGATCAATGCTGTCCGTTATGCATTCCTTGAACTCGGCATCGACGACGGCGTGATCGTTGCGCGTACCGACTCCCTGGGTGCTGGCCTGACCAAGGCAATCGCCGTGACTGACGAGCCAGGTGATCTGGGCGACCAGTACAACAGCTTCCTCGATGGCGACTATATCGACAGCGCTGAAGACATTCAGAACGGCGATGTTGTTATCAAGGCCAACGGCAAGCTGCTCAAGCCCAAGCGTCTGGCTTCTGGCCTGTTTCAGTTCCGCAAGGACACTGGTGTTGAGCGCGTAATTCTGGACTGTATCACCAGTCTGCAGAACGGCGCTGACCTGCTGTGGATCGAAACCGAGAAGCCGCACGTTGGCCAGATCGCCGACATGGTTAACCGTATCCGCGAGGTCGTACCGAACGCCAAGCTGGTTTACAACAACAGCCCGTCGTTCAACTGGACTCTGAACTTCCGCCAGCAGGTGTTCGATGCCATGCAGGAAGAAGGCAAGGACGTTTCCTCCTACGATCGCGCCAAGCTGATGAGCGTCGAGTACGACGAAACTGAACTGGCCAAGCTGGCTGACGAAAAGATCCGTACCTTCCAGAAGGATGCTTCCCGCGAAGCCGGTATCTTCCACCACCTGATCACCCTGCCGACTTACCACACTGCCGCCCTGTCTACCGACAACCTGGCAAAAGGGTACTTCGCAGACGAAGGCATGCTGGCCTACGTCAAGGGCGTTCAGCGTCAGGAAATCCGTCAGGGCATTGCCTGCGTCAAGCACCAGAACATGGCTGGCTCTGACATCGGCGACAACCACAAGGAATACTTTGCTGGTGAAGCTGCGCTGAAGGCTGGCGGTAAAGACAACACCATGAACCAGTTCTAAGACTGTTCGTCGGGCTTAGGCCCGGGTGTAGGAAGGCCACCTTCGGGTGGCCTTTTTTGTAGCTGTTTTGTGACTACCTGGTCGCGTACAATGCGTGCGCTTCTTCCATTCCTCCCCTGCCGGCTCGATCGTGTCGTCATGGGCGAACGCAGCGCAAGGTTACATATGTCCCGTTTGATACTTCATTTTCCCGATAAACAGTTTTATTTTACTACCCAGTTGACCGTCAGGATTACCGACATTAATGCTGGCAAACATCTTGCGAACGATTCGATGATCTCGATGATCTCCGAAGCGCGCGCCCGCTTCTTGTATCAGTTCGGAATCGAAGAAGTCGGTGAAAACGATGTCGGTATTATTGTTACCGACCTGGCGACAACTTACCGCACAGCGGCATTTGCCAGAGACGCACTGATTTTTGAAGTCGGGCTGATGGACCTGAACCGATACGGTGGGGATATCATCTTCCGCATTACCAAGGCTCGAAATGGGGAACTGGTAGCTCTGGCGAAGTCAGGCTTTGTTTTCTATCATTTCGCCACATCAAAAGTAATGCCCATGCCTGAAGACTTTCGCATGCGCTTTCCCGGCGTCAACTGTCTCCCCGATTACGCATAAAAAAACCCGGTCAATTGACCGGGTTTTTTCTGTCGAGTTCGCTATTAACGAACTTCAACCTCTGCTTCTACGTCTGCTTCGACGCGGCGATTCATCGCACGGCCTTCAGCAGTTTCGTTGTCAGCGATCGGGCTGGACTCGCCATAACCGGCCGACTGGACGCGCTCACCGTCAACGCCTTCGTCGATCAGGGCCTGACGTACAGATGCTGCACGACGCTCTGACAGATCCTGGTTGTACTGCTCTGTGCCGACGGAGTCAGTGTAACCTTCGACCGTAGTTGTTACGGAAGGATAGGTGTTCATGAACTCAGCCAGGCTCTGGATGTCCTGGCGGAACTCAGGACGGATAGTTGCCTTGTCGAAGTCAAATTTGACGTCGAGCTCAACGCGCACGTTCTGCATTTCGGGCTCTGGCGCAGGGGCCGGAGCTGGAGCAGGTGCTGGAGCAGGTGCTGGTTCAGCAGCAGGTGCAGCCGCGCCGCCGAAGTTCAGACCCAGGCCAACGCCAGCCATCCATTCGGTGTTGTCATGATCCAGTCCGTGCATCACATCGACACCAGCGCGAACGAAGAAGTTTTCGTTCAAATAGTTCTTAACGCCAGCACCAGCCAGAATCATGCTGGTCTTGTCGCGGCTGTTAGTGCCAACCTGATCCAGCTCCTGATGACCAACACCACCGGACAGGTAAGGACGAACTGCGCCCTGACCAAAGTGATAGATAGCTTCAAGGTGAGTCAGACGGCCGTCGATATCGTCGCCTTCGAAACCAGCCGCTTCACTTTCCAGGCTCTTGTAGATGCCATGGCCGAGGTTCAACGAGACGTTGTCGCTCACAAAATAACCGAGGCTGCCACCGACCAAAGTGCCGTCATCCAGATCATGGATGCTGTCAGTGAAGTAACGCTTGGCAAATGCTTCCGCCTCAACAGAGCCAGCGCTCTGAGCCATAACTGGCATTGTGGAGGCAGCTACTACTGCGCCAACAACGATACCTACAGTGTTTTTCAATCTCATCTTTGAATCCCCGTTTAATCCGTTCGGACGTTTGGTTTGCGCAATTTCGGCAAAACACAGGCGTGAGTATACAGACAACGCAACACCGCGACATAAAGAGTTTCAAAAAGGCGCATCAACGTGTCTACGAAGTTTTTCCAATGCACGCTTATAACGCATTTTTGTAGCACTCAAACCCATGTGCATGATGTCGGCTATTTCCTGAAATTCAAGCTCCGCCACAAAGCGTAGCACAAGAATTTCACGATCCACCGGGTTCACGTGGACCAACCAGCGGTCCAGTCCGCCACTGCCTGCGAGGGGCTCGGGTTGTTCCTGAGCTTCCTCCTGAGAGTCCAGACTTAGCGCATCGAAGAGGCGTTTTTTACGCTTCTCTTTGCGATACTGTGTGATGCACTCATTGTAGGTAATGCTATAGAGCCATGTTTTGAATTTGGCCTTACCCTCAAACTGTTTCAATCCATGTAGTACTTTTAGCATTACCTCCTGACAGACATCGTCCGCATCCCTTTCGTTCCCCAAATATCGCGCGCAAACGTTAAAAAGCGTCCTTTGATACCGCCTCATCAGTTCTTCGTAAGCGACTGTTGTGTGAAGCAATTCACGCTTTGCGCGGACGACCAGCTCTTCATCTGTGAGATCGGCAGGAGCGTATCGACCGCTTGATGGGCCAGGAGTGTTCGAAATAGGAGGGTCATGGAGTGGACGAGTCTGCACGCGTGACGGTTACCGAGAGACCCGCTCGTCCAGCAGAACGCGATTGGAAATGGATATCACCGCACCACTGTCATCGACCAAGGAGGTCTTTACTGTTCCAATTTCGTCGATAATACCCTCCACGTCACCGACGTGAATGCGGTCACCCACCTGGTACAGTTCACGCACGTACACCCCAGCGATGATCTGGCCGACAATCTGCCGACTCCCCAGCCCTAACGCCAGAGCAGCGGCAGCGCCAAACGACACCAGCACGATGGCAATCACCGTATTGAGCAAGCCCGTTTCGATCTGCAGCTGACCGATCGCCAGTGAAACCGTGATGATGACCAGAAGCCCCTGTGCAAAGCGTCCTAGGCCACCGGCATAGTCAACCCCAATACTTTCGGCAGCTCCACGCACCACCCCACTGACCAGGTGCGACAACAACAGGCCCGCCAACAGGATCAGCGCCGCGCCAAACACCTTGGGCAGATAGAGCGCGAACGCATCCAGCGTCGAGGACACCCTGGCAAGTCCCAGGGTTTCGGCGGCGGACACGACAAAGGTCAGAATGATGAACCAATAGACTATCTTTCCGATCACCGCGGAAACCGGCGCGTAAACACCAATTCTGTTGAGTAGCTTGGTGACGCCAGCGCCCGTCATCAATCGGTCCAGACCCAGCTTCGCCAGACCTTTGCTTAATAATGTGTCGACCACCTTGGCGATCACAAAACCAAGCAATACGATGAGCAGTGAGGCAATCAGATCAGGCACAAAAGACGCAATTTTGCTCCAAAGCGTCGTCATTGCCGCAACGAAGCTTTGCCTCCAGGTATCAAATTCCATGATCTAGTCTCTCGATTGGTTGGAGGAATCATTGCCGCGTCGCACTGGTCGGCGGTGCTCGATGCCTTTGCTTAGCCCCTCGGTGAGGACCCAACCCCAGCGAGCGAACAGGCTCAGCAAGTCAAAGATGCCACCATCTATGTGCGCCTTGTGCAACACGCGCTCGAGCCGCTCATTATCAGCACTAACCGGACGCTGTTGTTCGGCGTCGCGCATGAGCTTGCGCAATTGAACTTCAAAGGGATCGTCCACGGTAATGACCTCACATCAATGAATAGCTGGAAACCTCGCGCCTCCAGAGGCCCCTAAAATACCTGTTGACTGATACTGCTGTTACGCCGGGCCGGCTACAGACAACACGCTATGCAAAGACGCACAATATCCGGAGGGTGTCACCCCTCCGGATGTCGGTCCCGCAGCTGGATCTGAAATGGCTGCCTTGGTCAGGAAGGCATTTTGAGTTCCGTGGGTGAAACGATGATCCCGTTATTATCGGCATACACGTACTCACCAGGACGGAACCTCACGCCGCCAAAGGTCACCGCCACATTGAGGTCGCCTACCCCGCGCTTCTCCGTCTTCATCGGATGACTTGCCAGCGCCTGAATACCCAAGGGTGTCTGAACCAGTACGTCCACGTCACGCACGCAGCCGTAAACGATGATCCCTTCCCAGCCATTGCGGGCGGCCTTCTCGGCGAGCATGTCGCCGAGCATGGCGCGGCGTAGCGAACCGCCACCGTCCACAACCATTACCTTGCCGGTACCGTCCTGATCGACCTGCTCCTTGACGATGGAGTTGTCTTCAAAACATTTCACCGTGACGATCTGACCACCGAAGGAGTCGTGGCCGCCAAAGTTGCTGAACATGGGCTCGACGACTGCAACGTCAGGATAGGCGTCGCACAGATCCGGAGTTATATAGTGCATGGAGTCTCCTTGAGTCATATCAGGCAGTTTGTTCTGCGAGGAAAAACCAGGTATCCATCACCGAATCGGGATTCAGCGACATGGTTTCGATGCCTTGATCCATCAGCCAGCGGGCGAGGTCCGGATGATCGGAAGGCCCTTGACCGCAAATACCGATGTACTTGTCCGCGGCAATGCAGGCAGAGATCGCCATGGCCAGGAGTTTCTTCACGGCTGCATTTCGCTCGTCAAACAGGTGCGCGATGATTCCGGAATCCCGGTCCAGTCCAAGCGTCAGCTGCGTCAGGTCGTTTGAGCCAATGGAGAAACCATCGAAGTGCTCGAGGAATTCTTCAGCAAGCAAGGCGTTGGCTGGCAGCTCGCACATCATGATCAGCCGTAAACCGTTTTCGCCGCGCTTGAGGCCATTTTCGGCGAGCAGCTCCACCACTTGCTTGGCTTCACCTACGGTGCGAACGAAGGGCACCATGATTTCGACGTTGGTCAGACCCATCACATCGCGAACCTGCTTCATGGCACGGCACTCAAGCTCGAAGCAATCGCGGAACGAGTCGCTGATATAGCGAGAAGCACCGCGGAAACCCAGCATGGGGTTTTCTTCTTCCGGCTCGTACAGGCGTCCGCCAATCAGGTTGGCATATTCGTTGGATTTGAAGTCGGACAATCGCACTATGACTTTCTTCGGCCAGAATGCTGCAGCCAGGGTACTGACGCCCTCGACCAGCTTGTCGACATAAAAGCCGACCGGATCGGAATAGCCGGCGATGCGTTTCTCGACGCTATCCTTTACATCGGATGGCAGGCTCTGGAAGTTGAGCAGTGCTTTGGGGTGCACACCGATCATGCGATTGATGATGAACTCGAGTCGTGCCAGGCCAACGCCTGCATTGGGCAGGTTGGCGAAATCGAAGGCGCGATCAGGGTTGCCCACGTTCATCATGATCTTGAACGGTAGCGGCGGCATGGCATCGACACTGTTGGTCCGCACGTCAAAGGATAACTGGCCGTCATAGATCAGACCGGTGTCGCCTTCGGCACAGGAAACTGTCACGTACTGTCCATCTTTCAGCTCGGTGGTGGCGTTGCCGCAACCGACGACTGCCGGAATACCCAGTTCGCGCGCAATGATCGCCGCGTGGCAAGTACGCCCGCCGCGATTGGTAACGATGGCGCTGGCCCGCTTCATCACCGGCTCCCAGTCGGGATCAGTCATATCGGAAACGAGCACGTCGCCAGGCATGACCTTGTCCATCTGGGAGACGTGATCAACGATCTTGACCGGGCCGGAACCGATACGCTGACCGATCGCGCGGCCTTCAACCAGTATCGTGCCCTTCTCCTTGAGCAGATAACGCTCCATGACGTTGCCACTGGCACGGCTCTTCACCGTTTCGGGGCGGGCCTGGACGATGTACAGCTTGCCGTCGTCGCCGTCCTTGGCCCACTCGATATCCATCGGGCGCTCGTAATGTTTTTCAATAATCAGCGCCTGACGAGACAGGTTGATGACCTCTTCATCACTCAGGCAGAAGCGTGAACGCTCAGCCTTGTCGACATCCACCGTCTGGACCGAGAGGCCTGCGCTGGCCACCTCACCATAAATCATCTTGATCGCCTTGCTGCCGAGATTACGGCGCAAAATAGGCGGTCGCCCGGCTTCGAGAGTCGGCTTGTGTACATAGAATTCGTCGGGGTTGACGGCGCCCTGCACTACCGTTTCACCGAGGCCGTAAGCGCCGGTGATGAACACCACATCGCGGAAGCCTGATTCGGTATCCAGGGTGAACATCACCCCTGCGGTCCCGGTTTCGGAGCGGACCATGCGTTGAACACCAACAGACAGGGCAACCAGCTTGTGGTCAAAGCCCTGGTGGACGCGGTAGGAAATGGCCCGGTCATTGAACAGCGAAGCGAACACTTCCTTTGCCGCGCGGATGACATTATCAACGCCGCGAATATTCAGGAAGGTCTCCTGCTGGCCAGCAAAAGACGCATCGGGAAGGTCTTCGGCAGTGGCTGAAGACCGAATAGCGACAGCGAGATTATCGTTGCCGGCTGACAATTCAGCGAACGCGGTACGAATAGCACTATCCAGCGGCTGCGGAAGCTCTGCTTCCAGCACCCACTGGCGGATCTGGGCGCCGGTCTGGGCCAGAGCGTTGACATCATCTACATCCAGCGCGTCCAGGGCGGCGTGAATCCGCTCGTTCAGACCACTTTGTTCCAGAAAGTCGCGATAGGCATCTGCTGTGGTAGCGAAACCGCCAGGAACAGACACGCCGGCATGCGCCAGGTTGCTGATCATTTCCCCGAGCGAAGCGTTCTTGCCGCCGACGCGTTCAACGTCTCCCGCACCCAGTTGTTCGAAGGACACTACGTACTCTAACAAGGTGATCTCTCCGTAATTCCGTTGAATTGAGCGATACGCAAAGGGCCGACCATCTGGCCTGCATGTAACAAATGCGCCACAATGCCGCTAATGAACCTCAGGTTCCAATATTGCTATACCCAATCGCTGCACCCAGCCAACACCGCTTCCTAAGGCTAAGCGCATGAAACGTACTGCTTTCTTTATTTCAGATGGCACTGGCATAACTGCCGAAACCCTTGGCCAGAGCCTGCTCTCTCAATTCGAGAACATTACTTTCACCAAGTTGCTGCGTCCGTATGTGGACACCATCGAAAAAGCGCACGACATGGTACAACAAATCAATGCAGCTGCCGAGCGGGACGGAGAGCGGCCAATCATCTTCGATACCGTGGTAAACCGCGAAATTCGAGATGAACTGTCCCGTTCGAACGGCTACATGATCGATATCTTTTCGACATTCCTCGCCCCGCTGGAGCTGGAGCTCGGCGACGGGTCGTCCTACTCAGTCGGAAAATCGCATTCGATACAACATAACGGCCACTACAAGGACCGAATCGATGCCGTCCACTTCGCCATGGACAATGATGATGGCGCCCGGACTCGACATTATGATGAAGCTGATCTGATCGTCGTCGGCGTATCGCGTTGCGGCAAAACACCGTCCTGCCTTTATATGGCACTCAAGTACGGTATACGTGCGGCCAATTACCCACTTACCGAGGACGACATGGAGCGGCTGCAGCTCCCCTCTTCGCTGCGTTCGGTCAAGCACAAACTGTTCGGGCTGACCATCGACCCCGACCGCTTGTCCAGCATTCGCAACGAGCGCCGCCCCAACAGCCGCTACGCAAGCTTCGCTCAGTGCGAATTCGAAGTGCGTGAAGTCGAAAACCTGTTCCGCCGTGAAAACATCAACTTCATCAACTCGACGCATTTCTCGGTCGAGGAAATTTCAGCCAAGATTCTGGTGCACATGGGCATCGAACGCCGCCTTAAATAGGCCTCTTACGTTGACGTTTCCAGTCAGGAAGCGTCAACGATCCTGCCGTGGCTCAGTATTCCCATGCAGGCGGCATGTGTTGCCGCAGCCAGTCCATTAGTGCGATCACCTTCTTCGGCGCCTTGCCATAGCTGTACAGCAAATTCACCGACTGCTCCGGCGGATACCAGTGTTCCAGACAGCGGACCAGGCTCCCCGGATGCGCTCGCTCGTATTTATCCGCATACCAGCGGGGAAGCACACCGATGCCCTGCCCTCGCACGAGCGAATCGGCCTGCAAAACCAGACTATCAACCTGCATTCTTGATGGCTGAGGAGTGAACTGAAAGTCATCCTGCTCAGCGCTTCGCAGTTCAACCGGCTGCCCCGTGCCGCCCAACACGTCTACCCAGGGAAACAATGCAAGCTGATCGGGATGTGAAGGCAGACCTTTGGTCCTGGCAAACTCAGGGCTGGCGTAGAGGCCGCTGACCCACCGACCCAGCGGCTCGCTGCGCAAACCGTGAAAGTTATCGCCCCCGAGCCACAGCCATAGATCACCAACGGTGGCGTCGGACTGCTCTGGCTGCAGGCTGGTGACAGATACTTCGAGGGTGATCCCCGCATGCGTCTCAAGGAAGCCGTCCAGAACGGCCGGCAGCCAGCCTCTCTCGAACGCGTTGTGCACTCTCAAAACAAGCGGCCCGCTGATTTCTTCCTTTAGATCATCCAACAGATGCTGACTCTGGGCGGCGAGGTCGAGCAATTGCCGGCAATAGTTGTAGAACAGCTTGCCCGCTTCAGTGGGCAACATCCGGTTCGATTGGCGAAGTAACAGCCGCTGCCCGACTCGGCTCTCTAACTGGCTGATACGACGGCTCAAAGTGGATTTGGGCAATCCGAGATTGGCTGATACTTGCGTCAGCCCGCCCATCTCTATTACCGCAGCAAAAACGGTCAATTCGTTGAAATCGTGCATGACCATGTGAGGAAGTTGCTCCCGTTTCGAAAACTACACACTCGCTGCAACCGAATCCTCATATCAATTGCAAGAGATTGCTCAGCCGCGCCACTCAATAAAGCCCGTTATTTTTGAGCGAATGTGAACTCATGTCAATTAGGACTGATTATCGTTATTGCTTTATCGTATAAGATACCCCCAACGCTTACTTGTAACCTGATGTTTTGTAACGGTTAATAAGCATATTTTTGGAATGTTCTGTTTTTGTAAATGGGGTGTTCCAGTTTTCGGTGTGGAATTTTAATGCGAATACTCCTAGAGTGCAGCCCGGTTTGAGAATCATTATCGTTCACTGAGCATCTCCCGAACGAACCCACCAAGGAGTATTAGATGCTGTCGAGTCCCCGCGCCCACGCAATTCCCTTCGCGCTAATCGGTTCCTTCGCCATGCTAGCCACCAGCGTGGCAATGGCCAACGAAAACACAGTGAGATTATCCGATACCGTGGTGACCGCCTCCGGGTTCGAGCAGAAAATTACCGAGGCGCCGGCGAGTATCAGTGTTATCAGTCGCGAACAGTTGCAACAAAAGCGCTACGGGAATCTCGCTCAAGCGCTTGACGAAGTGGAAGGCATCGACATCAGACAGGGCACCGGCAAAACGGGTGGTCTGAATATAAGCATTCGCGGTTTGCCCAGTGACTACACGCTGATTCTCATCGACGGGCGACGTCAGAACACTGCAGGCAACGTTACCCCCAACGGCTTCAATGAAACCTCCACCAGCTTTATGCCTCCGATGTCCGCCATCGAGCGCATCGAAGTGATTCGGGGACCCATGTCCACCCTTTACGGCTCAGACGCGATGGGCGGCGTCGTCAACATCATCACCCGCAAGGTCGCTGATGACTGGGGCACTTCGGTCACCGTCGACCACACCTTTCAGGAAGACCGCGATTACGGCAGCTCAAGCAACACCAGCCTGTATACCAGTGGCCCGCTTATCGATGGCCTGTTGGGCTTGGCAGTCAAAGGCAGCCTGTACGACCGGGCTGAATCTGACCTGGCTTTCGATGACGATTCCGCAGTCAGTCGACGCGGTGCATCGCCAGTTGAAGGTCGTAATTACAACGTAGGTGCTCGCCTCTCCCTCACTCCGAATGCAGATCATGATTTGATTCTGGATATCGAGCGGGGCAAACAGGTGTATAACAACGACGACTGCCAGCTAGGTAATCTGGACGGGCGATCGGGAGGCAGCGCTGTCAGCGGCTGTGCGGTAGAAGCACCGACTGTGGCTAATGGCTATAGCGATGAATTGCGTTTTGAACGGGATCAAATTGCCCTGGCGCACATTGGCCGGCTGGGTTTTGGCACCCTTGACAGCAGCCTGACTCATAACACCACCGAGACCCTGGGCCGCACTATCCCTGGGACCATTGGTGACGCCTATACCGGGTATCCCGCCATCGTCGGCGGCGGCGACCGCGAGCTCAAGTCAACAGACCTTATATTCGATACCAAGCTTACCGCCCCGCTGGGACAGGCACACATTGCCACAGTGGGTGCGCAGTGGTGGGATGCAGAAGTCACCGACGGTATCGCCGACGAGAAGTTTGAACAGACATCATGGGCGCTCTTTGCTGAAAATGAATGGCGGATTCGTGACGACCTCGCGCTGACGCTCGGCGGTCGGTATGAAGATCATGAAGCGTTTGGCGGCAATTTCAGCCCCCGTGCCTATCTGGTCTGGAATACAACCGATACCTGGACGCTCAAAGGTGGCGTAAGCCAGGGTTACAAGACCCCCACGCTCAATCAGCTGCATGACGGGATCACCGGGGTCACCGGCCAAGGCGCGATCCTGAATATCGGCAGCCCTGACCTGGAACCGGAAGTTACCACCAATACCGAATTCGGTGTCTATTACGACAATCTGTATAACTTCAATGCCAACGCAACCATTTTCCACAACAAGTTTGATGACAAAATCGACGATGGCACGCCGCTGCCAAACTGTTTCTCAGCGGCTACACCAGGCCTGCCCGGGTGTGTCAGCTATGGGAGCGGTTTTACTCAGGATGAATTTGGCCAGAGCGTGAACATCGGGGAAGCAGTTACCCAGGGGCTGGAATTGAGTGGGCGCTGGCAGTTCGCGCCTGCCTGGAGTGTCAGTGCCAACTACACCTACACCGACAGCGAGCAGCGAAGCGGCGACAACAAAGGCGAGCCCCTGACAAATACTCCCGAGCACCTGCTGTTCGCACGGCTGAACTGGGCCACTACCGATCGCGTCAACCTGTGGTTCAAGGGTGAGTATCGTGGGGAAAGAGCGCGCTTCACCGACCGATATGAAAATCTGAATGCAGCCAATCAAGCGCTGTATGATGCGACCGGTGATCTGGAAGCCTATGAGGTATTCCATCTGGGCGGCTCATTCAAGGCCTCAGAGCAGGTAACCTTGAACGCCACGATTTACAATGTCTTCGGCAAAGATTTCACCACCGGCAGCTATTACACAACCAACACCGGAGCCACCGGCTGGGCTTCAGATTATATACAATCCGGTCGGTCTACAGACGGCACCCTCGAAGAAGGTCGCCGCCTCTGGCTCTCCGCCACAATGGAGTTCTAAGGGCGCCGCGCCACGTGCAGTATCGAACCGGGCCCTTGTGCCCGGTTTTTTGTTGCAACCTGCACTGCGAATGCATTCCTGGCGAGTTATCCCCGAGGGCAGGCTCTATTACGGAACGTTCAGGTCAGCTCAAGTGTCAGAACACTAACCGTCGAGATTACGACGGATTGACCATGACTGACCGATAGGAGCGTGACGATGGATCTGGTTCGCTTGATTTGCGCTATTTTGCTTCCCCCGCTAGGCGTGTTCCTGCAAGTAGGCATAGGCGGCGCCTTCTGGCTGAACATTCTGCTGACCCTGTTCGGGTATATTCCCGGCATCATTCACGCGGTATGGATCATCGCCCGCCGTTAAACACGGCAGGGGGTTCCCTGCGCCGCCAGCGTGACATGCTCTGGCGGCACCTGGGTTAAGCCCAAGACCAAGTTAGATCCAAACATGACGTTCCGGGTGCCCGCGCCCGCTACCCTGATCGATTCTTCCACGTTTCCCCTTCCAGTTAGCCCGTTTGTGCTCGGCTCATTATCCTTCGATAAACGGTGGATCTAATGTCAGTTGACACATTGCGAGCCGCGACGACTAACCGTACTCTTGGGCCTCTTGTTCAGGAGATACCCGATGATCCGATTACTTGCTTCACTGATGCTTGTCTCTGGGTTGGCTCATGCCAGCGATCCGCTGACAATCGATGTGCATCGTGATCCTAACTGCGGTTGCTGCGCGTCATGGATTGAGCACCTCGAGGAGAACGGATTCACCGTCAACGATCACCTTGAAAAGGATATGCGCAGTTTCAAACAAGAAACTGGAGTACCGGCCGAACTGGCTTCATGCCACACGGCGGTGATTGACGGGCGATTCATTGAAGGTCACGTATCGGCCACCGACATTCTCGCCATGCGCGATAAGCCCGACATAATCGGATTGGCTGTGCCCGGTATGCCGGTCGGCTCACCCGGTATGGAAATGGGTGATCGGCAGGATGCCTACAAGGTCATTGCAGTGGAGGAAGACGGCTCGCAGGAAGTCTTCAACCACTACCCATGACCCTGGCGATCAGCCCTTGCGGGCTGGTCCTTTGTCTTCGGGAGTCGCTTCATAGGTGGTACCGCGTTTCTCACCAAACCAGGTGTTCAGCTTGTTGCGCGCTTTGAGCTTGACCTCGTCGTTGATATAGAACGAGACCATTGCGATTGCAGCAGCCATCACCGCGAGATCGTCGGTGAAGCCAAGCATGGGTAGAAAGTCGGGGATGGCGTCGATTGGCGAGATGAAATAAGCCAGCGCACCGTACATCGCGGTTTTTGCCCACTTGGGTGTTTCCGGCCGTTGCGCTGCGTAATACAGACATAAAGACTTTTCCACTGCCTCGCGCCCGGCAGCGAGGGCAAAACGGCTGAGCTTGTTCCAATATCCCTGGTCACTGAATCGGGTTCGCGCCATGTTGGGCCTCCGGATGCGTAAACGATCGAGCCTTCGCAGCGAATGATTTGCTTACGGAGCGGCTAGTTCTACGCACTCTGACAGCGAGCTTGATGGCTTAGCTCCCGGACTGGCGATAACAATAGTATTGCGCCCTGCGTTTTTCGCTTGATACAGACATTCATCAGCGCGGTGAAGCCAGGACTTGTGGTCGTCCTGCCACATTATCGAGGCTCCTCCTATTGAAACGGTGACCTGACTTCCGTCAGGGCTGTGCAGCTCCGCTTGAACTGCTGACAGAATATTACGTGCGACCTGTTCGAGCTCCTCCTCGCCTACGTGGGGGACAAGTAATACGAACTCCTCACCGCCAAAGCGAAAAAGCCGATCGGACTGGCGACACGCGGAATCGACGATCTTTACGAAATCCTTCAGAACCCGATCGCCCGCCTTGTGGCCGAAGCTGTCGTTGATGCGCTTGAAGTGGTCAAGATCCAGAACCAGCACCCCATAGGCTGTCCCATAACGGGCATGTGTAGCGAAGACTGTATCCAGGTCGGTCTCCAAGGCACGTCTGTTCCCGATACCGGTGAGTGGATCAATGGTCGCCAGCTCATGAAGCTCACGACGTTGAGATCTCCCTCTGGAAGCAAATACCAAGGCGAACAGACTGGTAATAACTGCCGTCACGGCGAATGAAACCAGCTGGGTTAAACCGTCGAACAGCCTATCGGGTGCGAACAAACCATAGGCGCATAGGGCGACGAGTGCACAGGAGGTGGCGATGGCGCTCTGCACCGGAGGAACCACGAAGAAATTGAAGATGATCATCACGTAAAACCAGAACAGGCCGTTCACGCCCAGCTTTATCGCAACGATTACCGCAGCCAACGAATAGGCAAATGCCAGGAACTGTCCTGCACGCAGGGTTTTTCCGGTTCGCCAGGCAGAGCTGACTGCAACCAGCGTGCCCCCGATGAGCGCGACATCCAGCGCACCAACCAACCAGTCAGCATTGTATAGTCGGTATGCAGCAAAGGGCGGCAGCGCTATCAACGCCAGCATCCCCACCGAGATGATGATTGATAACTGATAGTCACCTTTCAACCGCTGCACGATCCGTCGCATTGTGTCGCTGCCCTGATAGTTAAGAGACGCGGATTAATCCCTAGCGCTATCTCATCGAAGGACATTAGCCTCATCAGCACAATAGATCAATATCAAAGTGCCACTAAAGACCTGCAAATACAGTTACCTACCTGTCCCTCGATCAGGTCGCGGCAGCTGCCGTGCTCTGGATACGTTTGACCATGGCGCGCAAACCGTTGCCACGCGTGACACTGAGGTGCTTGAGCAAATTCAGTTGCTCGAAATAGCCTTCAATATCGAACTCACCGATCTCTTTTGCTGTTTTGCCGTTATAGGCTGCCAGGACCACTGCAAGCAGGCCTTTGACAATAAAAGCATCACTGTCGGCATCGAAGAAGAAGCGATCACCATCCCGGCGGCTGACCAGCCACACCTGGCTCTGGCAGCCGCGGACGATGTTTTCATCGGTACGATGTGCATCATCCAGGGGCGGTAATTCCTTGCCTAGATCTATGATGTACTTGTAACGGTCTTCCCAGGTATCAAAGAACGACAGCGTTTCAACAATGTCGTCACTGGTAGTGTCGGTGCCTAACTCGCTCATGCAGGACCTCTTAAAAGAACATGCCGGTTTCGAGCTGAGCTTCCTCGCTCATCATGTCGCGGCTCCACGGCGGATCGAAAACCAGGTCTACCTGAACCGTTTCGACGTTGGGCACCCGTTGCACGCGGTACTCCACATCGCCGACCAATACCGGCCCCATGCCGCAGCCAGGCGCGGTCAGGGTCATTTCAATGTCGACTCGCTTGGCCTGTTGATCAACCTTGACCGAGTACACCAGCCCCAGATTGACCAGATCAACCGGAATTTCCGGATCGTAAATAGTGCCCAGTGCTTCCCACACCTGATCCTCACGGATCAGATCATCTTGCGGTTCCGGAAAACTCAGCAACTCGGGCTCCAGGCCCAGGTTTGCCGCATCGGTGCCGTCGACCCGAACCATTTGCCCCTGATACGTCACCGTATAGTTGCCGCCCAGCGCCTGGGTAATGGTGACAAAGGTGTCTTTAGGGATGACCAGCGGAGTGCCATCCGGTACACGACGCGCAGGACAATCCGCCTGCGCAACTACCATGCGTCTTTCCATCTCAACTCACACTGAAGCTTTCGCCGCAACCACACTGGTCTTTGACGTTAGGGTTAATGAACTTGATCTGTTTGTTGATGCCTTCCTTGACCAGGTCAATCTCGGAGCCGCTCAGAATCGGCAGGCTATCGCGGGAGAGCAGCAGCTTGACGTCATCAGCCAGTTGATACTGGATATCGTCCTCACTGCCCTGCTCGACCAGATCAATGACATACATAAAGCCGGTACAGCCGCTCTTCTTGATGCTGACACGTACGGCCTTGCCTTGCTGCCCAAGCAGTTGTCGACGGAAATGCTCGAGTGCCGCGGGCGTGACGGTAACGACCTGGCTACCCGGATCGAAGGACTCTACGCTCATGCGAACTCCTTATCAGACAAGAAACTGTCTGGCTTTGGCCAATGCTTCAAACAATCGGTCCACATCGGCCATGGTGTTATAAAAGGCAAAACTGGCGCGGACGGTGCCCGGAATACCGAGCTGATCCATGATCGGTTGAGCACAATGATTGCCGGTGCGCACCGCTACGCCCTGCTGATCAAGCAGCATCCCCACATCCTGCGGATGCGTGCCCTCCAGCAGAAAACTCAGCACGCTGGTCTTCGATTCTGAGGTGCCGATCAGCCGTACGCCAGGTGTTTCCCGTGCGCGCTTCTCCGCATAGGCGAGCAATGCCTGCTCATGCGCCTGCGCGCCCCGACGATCCAGCCCCTGGAGATAATCAATCGCAGCGCCAAATCCGATCACACCGGCGATATGCGGCGTACCGGCCTCAAACTTGTAAGGCAGCTGGTTGTAGGTAGTGCCGGCAAAGCTGACCGTCTCGATCATCTCACCACCGCCCTGATAGGGTGGCATAGCATTCAGCAGATCCAGTTTGCCGTACAGCACACCAAGCCCGGTCGGGCCAAACAGCTTGTGTGATGAAAACACATAAAAGTCGCAATCCAGCGCCTGCATGTCGACATCGAAATGACTGATGGCCTGGGCGCCGTCTATCAAGCACAGCGCGCCGCTGGCGTGAGCCATACCTATGATCTGCTCGACCGGATTGATGGTGCCCAGCGCGTTTGATACATGACCGCAGGCCACCATCTTTACGCGCTCATCGAGCATTGATGCCAGGGCGTCCAGATCCAGAGTACCGGTGTCGTCGACTGGAATAGCCTCAACCGTGGCGCCCACCTCCAGCGCAATCATCTGCCAGGGCACGATATTGGAGTGATGCTCCATCGCCGAGACCAGTATTCGATCGCCCTGTTTCAGGTTGGTCCGGCCCCAGCTGGAGGCAACCAGATTGATGCCTTCAGACGTGCCCCGCGTCCAGATCACCTGCCGCGCTTCAGCCGCGTTGATATAGGCCGCCACTTTCACCCGGGCGGCCTCGAACTTTTCAGTCGCCCGATCTGCCAGCTGGTGCGCCCCGCGGTGTACGTTGCTGTTGTCGGTGCGGTAGTAGTCAACGATCGCCTGAATCACCGCTTCGGGCTTCTGCGTCGTCGCGGCGTTGTCCAGATACACCAGCGGATGACCATTCACTTCCTGGCTCAGGATCGGAAAATCCTGACGCACTTTCTCCGCATCAAAAGCAGGTGTTGTGAGCACGCTCAGATCATTCATAGTCCAACTGTCCCAGCAGTTCGCTGCCCTGACCAAACAGCGTAGTCAGACGTGGTCGTAGATAATCCTGAATCGCCTGCTCCGGCACCTGGGTCAACAGCTCGTTGATGAAGCCAAAACTGAGCATGCTGATCGCTTCGGCGCGCTCGATGCCACGGCTTTGCAGGTAGAACAGCGATGTTTCATTAAGCTGACTGATGGTCGCGCCGTGGGCACAACGCACGTCATCGGCATAGATCTCAAGCTCAGGCTTGGTATAGATCTCGGCAGTTGGCGACGTCAGCAGGTTCTTGTTACTGAGTTCGGCCAGGGTCTTCTGCGCCTGCGGATGGATATGAATCCGGCCGTTGAATACCGCCTTGGCCGAGTCACCAATGATTCCGCGAAAGACTTCATTGGTGGTGCAATGAGGTACGCAATGCTCGACGTTGGTGTGGTAGTCAATCAGCTGCCGATTGCGCGGAAGATACACGCCGTGCAGCTCAAGATGTGCACCTTCACCCCGGTGATTGACCTGGTAATCGATGCGCTTGAGCCGGCTGCCCTGAGCCAGGGTGAAACCGTGGAAACGTGCGTTACGGTGCAGGTTCACATGCACGCCACCCATGTGCAGCAGGTCTTCCTGCTCAAGGTTGATGCGGTAATGCTGCACCTGGGCATTCTCGCCAACAATTACCTCGGTCAGACTGTTAACGAAACCGTTCTGCTTGCTGTCCGCGGATACGTAGTGCTCGATCAGTTCAGCCTGGCTGCCCTCTCCCAGTACCATGAGCACACGCTGGTTACTGACCGCGGGCTCGGCTTCTGGCGTGGACACGTTCAACAGATAGACAGGCTTGTTCAGTGCCTGGTTACGCGGCACCTGAATCAGGATACCGTCCGCTGCCCAGGCATTGCTCAGCGCGGCGAACAGGTGCCGCTCGGCATCAACCACGGTGCCCAGCTTCTGCTCGATCACTTCACGCTGCGCAGCATCTGCGTCGGCAAAGCGCACTATCTCAACCGGTAGCTCGCTGGATAGCTCAACCATGAACTGACCGTTGACGAATACCAGTTGCGTGGCATCGATATCGATCTGTTCGATGTCCCGCTGCCATTCGACAGCCGTCGGCGCGGCCCAGCGCGACGGCAGATCGTGCGCCAGAGGTTGCAGCGGGGTGTTTTTCCATAATTCGGTCTTGCGGGTCGGCCACTTGGCTGAAGACCAGCTCAGTGCCCCGCGCTCACGCAGACTCTGCAACCAGTCGGGGCTCCGTTGAGACTCCGCCAGTTGCAATGCCACATTCTGAAAATCGCTCATTAAGCCACCTCACCTTCCAGCCAGCCATAGCCCTTGGCTTCAAGTTCCAGCGCCAGGCTCTTGTCTCCGGACTTCACAATCCGGCCGCCCGCCAACACATGGACGTAGTCCGGCACGATATAGTCCAGCAGGCGCTGATAGTGGGTTACCACTATGAAACTGCGATGACCGTCGCGCATGCTGTTGACGCCGTCGGCGACAACCTGCAGGGCGTCGATGTCCAGACCGGAGTCGGTCTCATCGAGAATGCACAGCTCCGGCTCAAGCAGCATCATCTGCATGATCTCGTTACGCTTCTTCTCGCCGCCGGAAAATCCCTCGTTCACGCCACGCTTAAGGAAATTGGCCTCAAGGTCAACGCGTTTACTGGTCGCACGCGCCAGTTTCATGAAGTCCACCGAGCTCAGCGGCTCCTGACCTGCGTGCTTGCGCTTGGCATCCACCGACGCCTTGAGGAATTCCATGTTGCTCACGCCCGGGATCTCGACCGGATACTGGAACGCCAGGAACAGCCCCTCACGGGCACGTTCTTCGGTACCCATTTCCAGCAGATCACGTCCCTTGAAGGTGATTTTGCCAGCAGTGGCTTCATAACCGGGGCGGCCGGAGAGAATATTGCCCAGGGTGCTCTTACCCGAACCGTTCGGTCCCATGATGGCGTGAACCTCACCGGGCCGGATCTCGATATCCAATCCCTTGAGGATCTCATTCTCTTCAACTTTAGCGTGCAACCCTTTGACTGATAACATATTTTGGCCTGATAACTGTGTGAATTAGTATGGCAGTGCAGCGTCCAACGGATCGGGTTAACCCACCGACCCCTCAAGGCTCACTTCCAGCAACTTGCCCGCTTCTACGGCAAACTCCATCGGCAATTCCTTGAACACTTCGCGGCAGAACCCGTTAACGATCATCGAGATGGCTTTTTCGGCATCGAGGCCTCGCTGCTGGCACAGGAACATCTGATCATCGCTGACCTTGGAGGTAGTCGCCTCGTGTTCCACTACCGCGGAGGGATTCTTGCTTTCGATATAGGGGAAGGTATGTGCACCACAGCGGTCGCCGATAAGCAGCGAGTCACACTGGGTGAAATTCCTCGCACCCTCGGCACCGGGGTTCATGCGCACCAGGCCGCGATACGCGCTGTTGCTTCGGCCAGCAGATATACCTTTGGCGATGATGGTTGAGCGGGTGTTTTTGCCCAGGTGGATCATCTTGGTGCCGGTATCAGCCTGCTGAAAGTTGTTGGTGAGCGCCACTGAATAGAACTCGCCGACGCTGTTGTCACCCTTGAGGATGCAGCTCGGGTACTTCCAGGTGATGGCTGAGCCGGTTTCAACCTGGGTCCAGGAAATCTTGGCATTCGCGTGGCACAGGCCGCGTTTGGTCACGAAGTTGTAGATACCGCCCTTGCCTTCGGCGTCGCCTGGATACCAGTTCTGCACGGTCGAGTATTTGATCGTCGCGCCGTCCATCGCCACGAGCTCGACGACCGCAGCGTGCAGCTGGTTCTCGTCGCGCATGGGGGCAGTGCAGCCCTCCAGGTAGCTCACGTGGGAACCTTCATCGGCAATGATCAAGGTGCGCTCGAACTGCCCGGTGTTCATCTCGTTGATACGGAAGTACGTCGACAGCTCCATCGGGCAACGTACACCCTTGGGGATATAGACGAACGAGCCGTCGGAGAACACGGCGGAATTCAATGCAGCGTAATAGTTGTCTTTCTGCGGGACGACGCTGCCCAGATACTTCTGAATCAGCTCAGGGCAACGATGTACCGCTTCGCTGATCGGGCAGAAGATAACGCCCGCTTCTTCCAGCTTCGCACGGAAGGTAGTGACAACCGAGACCGAGTCAAATACCGCATCGACCGCAACGCCGGCAAGCATCTCCTGCTCATGCAGGGGAATGCCCAGCTTCTCGTAGGTAGCAATAAGCTCAGGGTCGACTTCGGACAGGCTTTTGGGTTTGTCAGCCATGCTCTTGGGCGAAGAGAAGTAGGATATCGACTGAAAGTCGATTTCCGGATAATGCACGTGAGCCCAGGTGGGCTCTTCCATTTCCTGCCAGGCGCGAAACGCTTTCAGACGCCACTCAAGCAACCACTCAGGCTCTCCCTTCTTGGCGGAAATGAACCGCACAGTATCTTCGTTGAGCCCTGGCGGCAAAGTGTCGGACTCAATGGCAGAGTGAAACCCGGCCGCGTAGTCCTTCTTGATCAGGTTTTCGACTTGCTGAGACACGGTATCACCTCAATTCCGCAACAAGTGCCACACGGCACCTTGCTGCCAATTCGTTTCAGGCTTCACAACGCCATGAGACGCTGCACTCTTCGATCGGCTGTCGGGCCGCTAGATAATTCGTTCCAGGGCCTGCTCAGCAACATGTGAGCGGCCCTGGTCCTGACGCAAACGTACCCGCTGAATATCTTCGCGGGAAACCAGCTCAGCCAGGGTTATGTCATTCAGAAAATCACGCAGGCGATTGCTAAGGTCGGTCCAGAGGTGATGCGTCAGACATATCTCACCATCCTGGCAGTCACCCTTGCCCAGGCAGCGCGTGGCATCCATCGAGTCGTTAACCGCCTCAACGATCTGGGCTACGCTGATCTTGTCTGGACCACCTGCGAGACGGTAACCGCCCCCCGGACCTCTGACGCTTTCAACCAGCCGGCAGCGTCGCAGTTTAGCGAACAGCTGCTCGAGATAAGAAATGGAAACGCCCTGGCGCATCGAGATATCGGCCAGGGTTATCGGTCCCTGATTCGCGTGCAAAGCCAGGTCAAGCATGGCTGTCACTGCATAGCGGCCTTTCGTTGTCAGACGCATTCTTGCTCCTGGAAGGAGATTCAACTTAGGCAAAACTATGCAATATCCAAGTGTTTTAGTCAAGTATTATGCCGGCGCGCGATCCAGAGAAGCCGGGTAGTATAAAGCGATCACGCAGCACGTGAAACCGAACACATTGGCAGGGATAAGCAACAGTGATCTGGCGCAAAAGCGGTGATACAAAAGCACAGACAGTGCTATCGTTGGACTATTATTCAGCCCTAACTCAAGGAGCCAGCATTTCATGAGCCACCATAAACAGTTCTATATCAACGGTCAGTGGGTCGAACCACAGGGCACCGGTACCGCCGATGTCATCAATCCGGCCACCGAAGAAGTAGTCGCGACCATCGCCCTGGGCAATCATGAGGATGTCGACCTGGCGGTAGCTGCAGCGCGAAAGGCGTTTGAAACCTATTCGCAAACTACCCGCGAAGAGCGCATAGCGCTGCTTGAGCGAGTCATTGCCGTTTTCCAGAAGCGTATGCCGGAAGTCGCTGAAGCCATTTCTCTGGAAATGGGCGCTCCTGCCAAGCTGTCCAATCAGGCTCAGGCGCCATCCGGTCTGGCGCACTTCGCTACAGCCCTTGAAGTGTTGAAGGAATTCGAATTCGAGGAAGAAATCGGAACGACCCTGGTGGTCAAGGAACCGATTGGCGTCTGCGGGTTGATTACACCCTGGAATTGGCCGATCAACCAGCTCACCTGCAAGATCGCGCCGGCGCTGGCGACCGGTTGCACCATGGTACTCAAGCCGTCCGAAGTGGCGCCACTGTCTGCCCTGCTGCTGGCCGAAATCCTCGATGAAGCAGGCGTGCCGCCTGGCGTGTTCAACCTGGTCAATGGCGACGGCCCAACCGTGGGCGCTGCAATGTCCGCGCATTGGGGTATCGACATGATGTCCTTCACCGGGTCAACCGGCGCCGGGCGTCAGGTCATGAAAAGCGGTGCGGACACCATCAAGCGCGTTGCCCTGGAACTCGGCGGCAAGTCCGCGAACATCCTGCTCGATGACGTCAATTTCGAGAAAATGGTCGCCCATGGCGTCATGTCCTGCATGAACAACAGCGGACAATCCTGTAACGCACCGACGCGCATGCTGGTGCCCAATAGTCGCATGGATGAAGTGACCGCAATTGCCCAGGCCGTTGCTGCCAAGGTCAAGCCGGGCGATCCCAAAGCCGAGGACACCGTGATCGGGCCCGTGTCCTCCAAGAACCAGTGGAACAAGATCCAGGATCTGATTGCCGCAGGCATTGAAGAAGGCGCCAAGCTGATCGTCGGCGGAACGGGTCGTCCTGACGGGCTGGATAAAGGTTTTTACGTCAAACCAACGATCTTCAGCCATGTCACCAATGACATGACCATTGCCCGCGAAGAGATCTTCGGTCCGGTACTGACGATCATCGGCTATGAAGATGAAGACGAAGCCGTGCGTATCGCCAACGACACCAACTACGGCCTGTCCGGTTATGTGTCGGCAGGCGATCCGGATCGCGCACGTCGCGTCGCCCGTCGGATCCGTACCGGCATGGTCCACCTCAATGGTGCACCGCTGGATAACAAAGCGCCCTTCGGTGGCTACAAGGAGTCCGGTAACGGTCGCGAATGGGGTCATTACGGTTTCGAGGACTTCCTCGAGGTGAAGTCGATCTTCGGCTACAACGCAAAAGCGAAGTGATCCGACGATAGAACAGATAAAAGGGCTGGCGCGTATGCGCCGGCCCTTTTATTTACGCTCAACGATCCCAGCTTTACCTCAACCCAGTGATTTCACCGCCTCTATCATCTGCACCAATACCTTCTGCGCATCGCCGTAGACCATCGAGGTATTGTCCGCGTAGAACAGCTCGTTCTCCACGCCGGAATACCCCTTGCCCTGCCCCCGTTTGACCACGTAAGCCTGCTGGGCGTAATCCACATTGAGGATGGGCATCCCGTAAATCGGGCTGGACTTTCGCGTGCGCGCGGCCGGGTTCACCACGTCGTTGGCGCCCAGCACAATGGCGACATCGGTTTGCGCGAACTCTTCGTTAATTTCCTCCAGATCATAGATGATGTCGTACGGCACGCCCGCCTCGGCCAGCAGTACGTTCATATGACCGGGCATGCGTCCGGCTACCGGGTGAATGGCAAATCTGACGTCCACGCCCTGCTTCTGCAATAGCTTCACAAACTCGTAGAGCTTGTGCTGTGCCTGGGCGACGGCCAAGCCGTAGCCCGGCACGATGATTACCTTGCTCGCGTAGTACATTGCGATGGCTGCATCCGATGCATCAGTGGCCTTCATGGTGCCTTCTATGTCACCCGCGTCGCCGCTATCGTCGCCGCCAAACTGACTGAAAATGACATTGGATACAGGACGGTTCATCGCCTTGGCCATCATCAATGTCAGCAGCGTGCCGGCCGAACCGACGACGGTGCCAGCAATAATCATGGCCGGGTTCTGCAACACGAACCCTTCAAAGGCCACGGCCAGACCGGTAAAGGCGTTGTAAAGGGAGATCACCACGGGCATATCGGCGCCGCCGATCGGAGTAGTGAGCATGACGCCCAGCACCAGCGCGGCGATGAAGAACACCGAAATCAACAACATCGATACGCCGCCATCCAGCCCCGCGCCAACGACCGCGGCGCCTAAGCCCAGCGTAACGAAAAACAGCACTGCATTGATGATCTGCTGCGCTGGCAAACGGATAGTGCTCTGCATACGCCCGTCGAGCTTGGCCCATGCTACGAGTGAACCAGACAAAGCCACTGCACCGATGAGACCACCGATGACTGCCAACATCGAGACTACGACGCCATGGGCCTGCGCATTGCCGGAGTAGAGCTCCAATGCCGCAATGGCCGCAGCGGCACCGCCGCCCATACCGTTATAGAGCGCAACCATTTGCGGCATATCAGTCATCGCGACCTTCTTGCCGCTGTACCACGCCCAGCCAAGGCCCAGACCTAAGGCAATCACTACTAGAAGCAGATTGGTAGACAGGTGCGGCTGCGCACGCTCGCTCACATCCAGTCCGTACAGGAACGCAGCCAGCACAGCCAGAACCATGCCAACGCCCGCGATCAGTATTCCCGAGCGCGCGGTTACCGGGCTGGCCATTCGCTTGAGGCCATAGATGAACAGCAGCGCCGTGATAAAATAAACGGCTTCAATAATCATCCCACTCATTGTTATTGTTCCTTACCTGAGGCGTCTTTCTGGCGCTTGTCGCTGGGCTTGAACATCTCGAGCATGCGCTCCGTTACGACATACCCACCTGCTGCGTTGCCCGCCCCCAGTAGGACCCCAAAAAAGCCAATAGCCTGCTCCAGCGGTGTGGCTGCGTTCAACAGTGCCCACATTGCGCCCACGACCACGATGCCGTGGATAAAGTTGGAGCCGGACATCAGCGGTGTATGCAGGATCGAAGGCACGCGTCCGATGATCTCGTACCCGGTAAAGGCGGCCAGCATGAAGATATACAGGGCGACAAAGCCGGTGATGGTGGTGGTTGCGTCCATGATTAAACCTCTGGCGTTTCAACGGCCTTGCGTGCGGCCTCGTTGCGTATTTCCCCGGCGTGGGTCAGTACTGCCCCGGCCAGAATCTCGTCTTCCCAATCAATAATCAGCTCACCATCCTTGACCATCAGACCAACCAGGTTTAGCAGGTTGCGCGCGTACAGCTCAGAAGCATGCTCGGCCAGACGGCTGGGAACGTTCATGGGTGCGACAATGGTGACTGGGCCTACTTCCACGGTTTCGCCAGGCACTGTCAGCGGGGTGTTGCCGCCACCTTCTGCAGCCAGGTCGATAATCACCGAGCCGGGCTTCATGCCCATGATCTGGGCTTCGCTGATGATTTTCGGACTGGGTCGACCGGGGATAGCGGCCGTGGTAATCACTGCGTCGGCCTGTTGAATGTGGCGGGTAATGACCTGTTCGACCTGGGCTTTTTCGTCATCGGTCAGTTCACGAGCGTAACCACCCTGCCCGCTGGCGGACACGCCGGTATCGACAAACTTGCCACCGACCGATTCGACCTGTTCCTTCACTTCCGAGCGCACGTCATAACCCTCGATCATGGCACCCAGTCGCTTGGCCGTAGCCAGCGCCTGCAAACCCGCCACGCCAGCACCCATCACCAGCACCTTGGCCGGCCGCAAGGATCCGACTGCCGTGGTCATCATCGGCAGGATTCGATTCAGGTTGGTGGCTGCCAGCAATCCGGCGGCATAGCCCGACAGAGCGGCCTGGGACGACAGTGCATCCATCGCCTGGGCTCGTGTGATGCGCGGCACCAGCTCCATGGCGAAACAGGTGATGTGTCGGTCCCGCAGCGCTCTGACAATTTCAGGTTCGCGGTGAGCGTAGATGAAACAGCACAGCACCGTGCCCGGTGCCATCTGCTCGATATCCGCAAGTTCGGAAGGCTGAACACGGAAAACCAGGTTGGCGGTGCTGGCTGCGCTGACTATCTGGACACCCTCTGCGGCGTACAGCGCGTCAGGAATGCGGGCAGCCAGGCCTGCACCGGATTGCAAAAAACATTCAACGCCCAATTTCGCTAACTTGTTGGCTACCGAGGGCACCAGGGCAACACGCTTTTCGTTCGCGCGCCTTTCGCCTGGAACAAACAGACTGACCGGCATGAGGTTTCCTTCTGGATTGTTGATTTTATTGATATTGAAAGCCGGCGAAGAGGATACCCCAGCCTATCCCTGTTTTTATAACGGATTTGACGTGCAGAAACACACGGCGCCCCTGCATTTATGACCACAACAAAATCAGCCGTTAAGCAGAACAAGCCAGACAGGCAGCGTCACGGCGGCTAGAACGGTTGAGAGAAAGATTACCGAGCTAATAATTCGGCTATCGGCTTCGCCCATGACAAAGGCTAGTACATTGACACCAGTCGGACAGGCTGCCATCACCACTAGCACAGTTCTGGCGTCTGCACCCAGCCCCGGCATCAATAATCCAGCGGCAAGTACCAGTGCAGGGAATACCAACAGCTTTACCAGCGTTAGCCCTAGCGTTTCCCAACTGATGTGCAGCCGATAATGCGACAGGCTCAAACCGAGCACCAGCAATGCGCACGGCAGCGCGGCCGCCGCTAGCCACTCCACCATGCGCCACAGCGGAGCGGGCACCGTCAGCCCCGTCAGATTGAGCGCCGCCCCGAGCAAAAGACCGATGATCAGCGGATTGGCCAGGCTTTTCAGCAGCGCACGCTTATCGATACGGCCGCCCCCCGCTCCGCTCCAGAAGGCGTTATAGAGACTCTGCAAGGTGAAAAGTACAAGGCTGTGAAAGATCAGAATGGCGAACAGATAGACCAGCTTGTCCGGCCCGAGCAGAATGCTGATTAGCGGGACGCCAACCAGTACATTGTTCGAGTAACTGGCCGCCAGCCCCATCGAGCTGGGCTGGCCCAATCTGCGGTGCATCAGCCAGTTCACGCCGGAAAACACCAGCAAAGCCGGCACGAAATACACCAGCAGAAGCAGCGGCGACAACCCTTCGTTCAGGTCGGCGCGAGCCAGGCCGGAGAACAACAGCACCGGCATGAACAGCCGGAAGGTAATCGCCGCCAGCGCGCCGCCGGCCTCGCTGGGTAACCAGTGGCGTTTACCAAGCAGATAGCCCAGCAGGATTAACCCGAAGATAGGTACGAGGGCATTCACAACGACCAAGCTGACACTCCTGCGCGCTGGGGCAGCGCGCAATCTGCGCCGCAAAGCGCTGAGTTTACCAGCGCTCGTAGCGTCAGCGAATCAGTGCGGACGCAAAGGTTGGCGCGTACTGATCAAGCAGGTTTCTGTTGTCATGCTGCCAGGGGTGAAAGTCAGCTCGATAATAGTCGCGGTATACGCCCAGAAGCTTGCGGAAAAAGCCGTTGCGTCCCCATAGCCAGCGCATGCCACGCCACATCATGCTCAGGTCAGTCAGTTTTCCATCAGTGCGCAGCATGTGCCACATCCCACGGGTCACGTCCTTGAGGAAAAAGAACGTCGCCTGGCGCATTGCCCGCCGCAGGATTTTGCGATCGCCACACACCTGCATGTATACATCGAACGCAACGGCCTTGTGTTCGGTCTCCTCGAGCGCATGCCAGCGCCACAGGGTCTGCATGGGATCAATTGCACCCTCCAGCCAGTCCGGTTCGCGCAGAAGCAAATCCGCCATGATCGCCGTGAAGTGTTCCATCGCCACCGTCCCGGCCAACTGGCGCTCGGGCGAGAAGTTTTTCTGAACGAAACGAATACGCTTCTTTACCGTGTTTTCGAGCGCATCGATGTCATAGCCGAGATCACGCAGGCGCTGGTTGTAAACGATGTGCTCGCGGCTGTGGTGCCCCTCCTGGCCAATGAATCCGCGGATCTGCTGCTGCAAATCCGTATCACTGATTCGATCGCGGAACAGCTTCACTGAGTCGATAAAGTACCGTTCGCCGTCAGGGAACAACACAGACATGGCGTTAAAAAAATGGGTTTTGAACGGGTCGTTGCTGTGCCAGTGGCGTGGCAACGGATCAGGCAGAGCCATATCCAGCCGCCTCGGGCGGATCTGCAGCTGTTGCGGTGTTTTTGTTGTAGTACTCATGCGCATCCCTCTCCTGTATGGCCTCTGCGGGCCTGAGCAACATACTACCCCCTTCTGACTATTGGATAGAAATGTCCAGAGCCGTACTGGCATGTTGAAGCGCAGCAACTAGAGTGAGGAGTGATTTTCTTTCCCTACCGGACACGCCATGACAGCCATCATCGACTTTCTCAACACTATCTTCTGGGGTTATGTACTCATTTACGGCCTGCTGGCGGTGGGTGTGTTCTTCACCATTCGACTGGGGTTCCTGCAGTTCCTGCACTTTGGCGAAATGATCAAGGCCATCAAGGGCTCCAGAGAGAGCGACGCCTCCGGTATCTCGCCCTTTCAGGCGCTCTGTACCAGCCTTGCTTCGCGAGTGGGCACCGGCAATCTCGCAGGGGTGGCGGTGGCACTCTACCTGGGCGGCGCCGGCGCGATCTTCTGGATGTGGATGGTTGCCCTGGTGGGCATGGCTACCGGTTACGCCGAAAGTACCCTGGCGCAGCTCTACAAGGTACGAGATGACCATGGGCAATACCGCGGCGGCCCGGCTTTTTATATAGCCAAAGGACTGAAGGCGCCGTGGGCGGGGGCGGTTTTTTCGATCGCGCTGATCATTTCCTTCGGTCTGGTGTTCAACGCAGTGCAGGCCAACTCCATAGCTGATGCCATGGAGGGCGCCTTCGGCATTCCCAAGCTCTGGTCTGGCCTGGCCCTCGCTGTACTGGCCGGCGTGGTCATTTTCGGCGGCCTGCGCGCGATTGCCCGTTTTGCCGAACTGGTGGTGCCGTTCATGGCGGGCGCTTATGTATTGATGGCCCTGGTCGTGCTGATCATGAATTTTTCCGAAGTGCCCGGTGTCATCATGACCATCATACGCAGCGCGTTCGGCCTTGAAGAAGCCGCTGGCGGCGTCGCCGGCTCGGTGACGGCGGCGATGCTCAATGGTATCAAGCGCGGTTTGTTTTCCAACGAGGCAGGCATGGGCTCAGCACCAAACGTGGCCGCCACGGCCACGCCTGCTCCGCATCATCCCTCGTCACAGGGTCTGGTACAGGCTATGGGTGTGTTCATCGATACCATCGTGATCTGTACCGCTACGGCCATCATGATTCTGCTGTCCGGGGTAATGGAGCCAGGTTCGGGCGTTACCGGCACGCAGCTGACACAGCAGGCGCTGGAAGCGCATATCGGCGTGGCTGGCACCTATTTCATCGCCATCGCCATCCTGTTCTTCGCCTTTACCTCGATTGTCGCCAACTATTCCTATGCGGAAAACGCGATGATTTATCTCGGGGTTGGCAATACGCTGGGCATGACGGTATTGCGTCTGGCAACACTGAGCATGGTGGTATGGGGCGCGTATGAAGCCGTTGCCACCGTATTTAACGCGGCGGACGCGTCGATGGGGCTGATGGCGACCATCAATCTGATTGCTATTGTGCTGCTATCGGGAACGGTGGCCAAACTGACCAAGGACTATCTGGCGCAGCGCAAGGCAGGTGTGGTGCCAACGTTTAGGGCCGCCGATTACCCGGAACTGAAGAAGAAGATAAACAACAATATCTGGCGTTGAGTTCACTGCGGCAGGCGCCGGAATTCCTCCAGCGCCTGCCCTGATGAACGATGTTAGCCGCGCAACCGCCAGGTGGTCCCGCCCTTCCCGTCCTCCAGCACAACGCCCATCTCGGTCAGTTGATCGCGAATACGATCGGACTCTGCCCAGTTCTTGTCTGCGCGCGCCTGTAAGCGTGCATCGATCAATGCCTGGACGGCTTCGGCATCGATCTGATTGGACGCGCCGGCTTGCAGAAACTCATCGGCATCCAGTTGCAGGACACCCAGCGTCGAGGCCAGCTCGCGCACTTTGGCACCCAGCGCGGCGGCGGCCTGCAGGTCGGTATCCTTCAGGCGATTCACCTCGCGCACCATGTCAAACAACACGGCGCAGGCTTCGGGTGCATTGAAGTCATCATCCATGGACGCCGCAAAACGTTCGGCATATTCCGCCGCTTCGGCCGGCGCTGCATCAGGCAGTCCCTTGAGCGCACGGTAGAATCGCTCCAGCGCGCCTTTGGCTTCCTTGAGATTATCCTCCGAATAGTTGATCGCGCTGCGGTAATGACTGGAGACCAGCAGATAGCGCACCACCTCCGGATGATACTTTTCCAGCACTTCGCGGATGGTGAAGAAGTTGCCCAGGGATTTGGACATCTTTTCACCGTCAACGCGTACCGCCCCGGCATGCATCCAGGTTGCCGCGTAGGGTTTGCCGGTGGCTGCCTCGCTTTGCGCAATCTCGTTCTCGTGATGGGGAAACACCAGGTCCGGTCCGCCGCCATGAATATCGAAGCTTTCGCCAAGGCAGCAGGTGGACATCACCGAGCATTCGATATGCCAGCCTGGCCGACCATCGCCCCAGGGGGACGCCCAACTCGGCTCGCCGGGCTTGACCGCCTTCCACAACACGAAATCCAGCGGATCGTCCTTGGCCTCATCTACCTCAATGCGTGCACCGATCTTCAGGTCCTCGAGACGCCGACGCGATAACTTGCCGTAGCCTTCGAATTTGCCCACCCGGTAATACACGTCGCCGTTACCCGGTGCGTAGGCGTAACCCTTGTCGATCAAGGTCTGGATCATCTCGTGCATACCAGCAATGTGATCGCTGGCGCGCGGCTCCTGATCCGGCCGCAGCACATTAAGACGGGTTTCATCCTCGTGCATGGCCGCGATCATGCGGCCGGTCAGCGCCTGAAAGGTTTCACCGTTCTCGTTGGCACGACGAATGATCTTGTCGTCGATATCGGTGATATTGCGCACGTAGGTCAGGTCATACCCGCGGTAACGCAACCAGCGGGAAATCACATCGAAGGCGACCATCACCCGGGCATGGCCGATATGACAGTAGTCATAGACCGTCATCCCACAGACATACATTCTTACCTGATTAACTTCGAGCGGCTTGAAGGTTTCCTTGGTCTTGCTCAGGGTGTTGTAGATAGTCAGCGCCATGCCTTATTGCCCCCAGGAATCACGCAGCGTAACGGTACGGTTGAATACTGGCCGGTCTGCAGTCGAATCCACGCTGTCGAGGCAGAAATAGCCCTCGCGCTCGAACTGGAAACGATCCTCCGGAGTCGCGTCTACCAGCGACGGCTCGGCGCGGCAGCCCTGCAAGGTGATCAGCGAATCGGGGTTGATGTTCTCCAGGAAGCCGACGCCCTCCTCGCCCTTGTCCGGGTTCGAGGTTTTGAACAAGCGGTCATACAGCCGCACTTCGCATTCAATGCTTTCTGCAGCCGGTACCCAGTGGATCACGCCCTTGACCTTGCGGCCCTCGGGATTCTTGCCCAGCGTCTCCGGATCGTAGGAGCACAGCAGCTCGACGATATTGCCGTCGGCATCGGTAACCGCCTCGTCAGCGCGGATCACGTAGCTGCCACGCAGGCGCACTTCCCCACCCGGCACCAGACGCTTGTAGCCCTTTGGCGGATCAACCATGTAGTCGTCCTGGTCGATATAGATCTCGCGGCTGAACGGCAAGGTGCGCGTGCCGATATCCTGCTTGGGATGGCGCGGCAGCGACAGCTGCTGGACCTCGCCTTCGGGATAGTTGGTGATGGTCACTTTCAGCGGACGCAACACGCACATCGCACGCGGCGCATGGGCATCCAGGTCGTCGCGGATACAGAATTCCAGCACGCCCATATCCACTACACCGTCGGAACGGGTCACGCCGATACGTTCGCAGAATTCCCGAATCGACGCCGGCGTGTAGCCACGGCGGCGAAAGGCGCTGAGGGTCGACATGCGTGGATCGTCCCAACCCTGTACATGGCCTTCATCAACCAACTGCTTGAGCTTGCGCTTGCTGGTGACCGTGTAATTCAGGTTAAGCCGCGCAAACTCGTACTGACGCGGTATGGCCGGTACCGGCAGGTTATCCAGGCACCACTCATACAGCGGACGGTGGTCTTCAAATTCCAGCGTACAAATCGAATGGGTAACGCCCTCAAGCGCATCCGACTGACCGTGGGTGAAGTCATAGCTCGGATACACGCACCATTTGTCACCGGTCTGATGGTGATGCGCATGGCGGATGCGATACAGGATAGGATCGCGCATATTCATGTTGGGTGATGCCATATCAATCTTCGCGCGCAGTGCCTTGCTGCCATCGGGGAACTCGCCGGCAGTCATGCGCGCAAACAGATCGAGATTTTCATCGACGCTGCGATCGCGGAACGGGCTGTTCCTGCCCGGCTCGGTCAGGTTGCCGCGGTATTCACGGGCCTGCTCGGGGGACAGGTCGCAGACATAGGAGTTGCCCGTTTTGATCAGCTCGATGGCCCAGGCGTGCAACTGGTCGAAATAGTCGGAAGCGTAATGAATATCGCCGGCCCACTTGAATCCTAGCCACTCGACATCACGCTTGATGGCGTCAATGTATTCCTGCTCTTCCTTCGCCGGATTGGTGTCGTCGAAGCGCAGATTGCACTCACCACCAAACTCCTGGGCCAAGCCGAAGTTAAGGCAGATCGACTTGGCATGGCCAATATGCAGATATCCATTGGGCTCGGGTGGAAAACGGGTCACGATTTTCTGGTGCTTGCCGCTTTCCAGGTCAGCTTTGACGATCTGCCGCAGGAAATGTGCTGGCGTGGTGGATTCCGGTTTGTTCATAGGGATTCGCAGGACTCGTTACAGGCAACGCCCGGGGGCATCGCGGATTTTGGCTAGGCCGTATTGGCCAAAACGCTTATCATACCGGAAAGTGACAGGCGCCTGAATCAGGGAACTCCCAAGCACGTCTGTCTCACCGGATTATTAGTCTCAACTCGCTCCGAGGATTGTCTTGATGGTCAAATTGCATACGAATTTTGGTGTTATCACCCTGGAACTCTTCGCCGATAAGGCGCCGGAAACTGTTGAAAATTTCAAGCAATACGTTCGCGACGGCCACTACGACAACACCATTTTCCACCGCGTCATTCCTAATTTCATGATTCAGGGCGGCGGTTTCGAACCCGGCATGAAGCAGAAGGACACCCGCGATCCGATCAAGAACGAAGCCGATAATGGCGTCAGCAACAAGGCAGGCACCGTCGCCATGGCCCGCACCATGGAGCCGCATTCCGCCAGCGCCCAGTTCTTTATCAACGTTAACGACAACGATTTCCTGAACCACAGCGCCCCGACAGTACAGGGCTGGGGTTACACCGTGTTCGGTCAGGTTACCGAAGGCATGGATGTCGTCGAGAAAATCAAAGCGGTGTCCACTACCATGCGTGCGGGTCACCAGGATGTGCCCGCTGATGATGTGATCATCGAGCGCGCCGAGCTGGTCGAGTAACGCGCCCGGATGCGCCATCTGTTCATATCAGATCTGCATCTGCAAGTGGAACGCCCGGATATCACCCGGGCGTTTTTGCATTGTCTTCAACAACGAGCCAGCCAGGTCGATGCGCTCTATATTCTTGGCGACTTCTTCGAAGTATGGCTCGGCGACGACGATCCAAACCCCCTCGCCCGTGAGGTTGCGTCGGCCCTGGCCGCCGTTGCAGCCAAAGGCGTGAAGATTTATCTCATGCATGGCAATCGGGACTTTCTGCTCGGCAAGCGGTTCTGCCAGGAAGCGCGCTGCGCCTTGCTGACAGATCCCACCGTGATCACGCTGAACGGAGAGCCTGTCCTGTTGATGCACGGCGACAGCCTGTGTATCGATGATCTGGGCTACATGCGTCTACGCCGCCTGCTGCGCAACCCACTGAGCTTGTTCATCCTGCGTAATCTCTCGCTGAACACCCGACACAAGATCGGCAGGAAATTGCGCTCGGAAAGCAGCGAACAGACCCGCTACAAGGCCTCTGATATAACTGACGTCAATCCAGACAAGGTTGTTGAGGTCATGCGCGAACACAAAGTCCGCACGCTGATCCACGGCCACACCCACCGCCCTGCGGTGCACGATATGGAAATCGACGGCCAGGCCGCCAAGCGCATAGTGCTGGGGGATTGGGACAAGAACGGCTGGGCATTGGAAGTGGATGAGGATGGTTATCGGTTGGAGAGGTTTGCGCTGTGATTGCTGGCCCGCCCTGGGAACCGTCGAGCAGCACCGACCGCGACCGGGGATCGATGGGCTTTTGAGTGAGCCTGAGAGCGAGCTGGTGTCCCAGGAGCCCCGCCATCTCAGTCCCCAGATATAGATTTCCTGCATTGTCGACCTGAGATGACTAACCCGAACTAAGACTCGCACTTCCCCGTGGGAGGCGCGATCGGAGCGCCGAACCGCTCGCGGCGATGCTGGCCGCCAGGCCAGCTTGGGGTGCAGTCCGAACCAAACCCCGGGCGTCCTGCGGACGCGATCGCGGCGGGTCGCCCCTCCCACAGAAAGATTTGCTGCATATCTTATCGGTGACTTTATGGC
>NZ_VTVA01000011.1 GCF_008638345.1 Pseudomonas saliphila
TGTGCGCCAGACAAAAGCATGGCGGATCCGAGGCTGGGTTGGGACAAGACCACACGGGTTGTCTAACTCTGTCTATAAGGAGCCAAGTCAAGGTCACGAGTAGTTAAGAAGGTGAATGCACTAGCGTCACCAGCAAGCTCAAAAATATCTGCCGGCTAATCAAACCGTTCGCCGCCAATTTAACTGCTCGACTTCCGTATATGCTTTAGTGTTTTAAGTAATAACCAAATACGTCTAAAAAACAATTTGTTCTATCTGTTGGGCTTAGGTAACCTTCCTGCTCCGATCGAATGTAAGAATGCGCGAGCATATATTTGGAGGTTTTATGGTCAGTTTTGTCGCTTTATCCAAGCGTACGGGTTCAACAGTCGCAATGTTATGCCTTGGCATTGGGTTGTCGATGTCGCCTGCCCAGGCTGCTGACCAGGAGCTGCTGAACTCCTCCTATGACATCGCTCGCGAGTTGTTCTCCGAATACAACGAGCTGTTTGCCAAGCAATGGAAAGAGCAGACTGGCAAGACAGTCGAGATCAAGCAGTCCCACGCGGGCTCTTCCCGTCAGGCGCAGGCTATTCTTCAAGGCTTGCGGGCCGATGTAGTCACGTATAACCAGGTGACCGATGTCGATATCCTGCATCAGCGCGGCAACCTGATTCCCGAGAATTGGCGCGAGCGCTTGCCAAACGCGAGTTCACCCTATTATTCAACGATGGCGTTTCTGGTACGCGAGGGGAACCCCAAGAATATCCGTAATTGGGACGACCTGGTTCGCGATGATGTCAGCTCAGTTTTACCTAATCCCAAGACTTCGGGAAATGGTCGTTACACCTACCTTGCGGCTTTGGGCTATGCCCAGAAGACCTTCGGCGATGATCAGGATGCCATCGATGATTTTCTGCGAAACATGCTTGGAAACGTAGCGGTCTTCGATACTGGCGGACGTGGCGCGACGACTACATTCGTTGAGCGAGGCATTGGTGATGTATTGCTCACCTTTGAGGCCGAGGTCAATAACATCGCGGCTCAGAACGAAGGCTACGAAGTCGTGGTACCTAAGATCAGTTTCCTGGCGGAATTTCCGGTGACCTGGGTTGACGAGAGCGTGAAGAAGAACGGTACTGAAGAATTGGCCAAGGCCTACCTTGAAAATCTGTATACCGAAGACGCGCAGCGCCTGATCGCGGGTTTCTATAACCGGGTGCACAACGAGACGGTCAAAGCCGAGTTTGCGGACCAGTTTCCCGAGGTGGAGTTGCTCCCTGTTGAGGAAATTGGCGGCAGCTGGGAGAAGGTGATGAAAGAACACTTCGCCAGCGGCGGCAAGCTCGACCAACTCCAACGTCGGTAATACGTCCCTCAGATGAATCAATCTCCCTCCGGCTTGTTGCCGGGCCGTTCCAGCCAACCCGGTAAGCGAGTCTTGCCGGGTTTCGCTTTGAGCCTTGGCGTTTCGCTATTCTTTATCAGCATCGTTCTCATCCTGCCAGTCACGGGTTTAATCGTGCAAACGGCGGGCATGGGTTGGGCTGAATACTGGGCAGTGATTACCGATGAACGCGTGGTCGCCTCCTACAAGGTAACGCTTTGGGCCGCTGCTTTGGCCTCCATCATTAATGGCGTTGTTGGCTTGTTACTGGCTTGGGTTCTTGTGCGCTATGAGTTTCCCGGCAAGCGGCTGATGGACGCGCTTGTGGATCTTCCGTTTGCCCTGCCCACCGCCGTTGCGGGCATCACCCTAACCGCGCTTTTTGCACCGGATGGCTGGTACGGTCAGCTGTTCGCGTTGCTGGGCATCAAAGTTGCCTTTACGCCGCTAGGTATCATCGTAGCGATGTCTTTCACCAGTCTGCCGTTCGTTGTCCGCACGGTGCAGCCGGTGCTGGAGGATTTTGCGCCGGAAGATGAAGAGGCCGCCGTGAGTCTCGGTGCATCGGACTGGACGGTATTCCGGCGCATTCTGTTTCCTGCAATGTGGCCCGCTCTGATGACCGGTGTAGCATTGTCATTCACCCGTAGCCTTGGGGAATTCGGCGCGGTCATCTTTATCGCAGGCAACATGCCCTACGTCAGCGAAATCATCAGTTTGATGATTTTTGTCCGCTTGCAGGAATTCGACCATGCCGCTGCGAGTGCGATAGCGTCCGTAGTGCTGCTCGCGTCGCTGATTCTGTTACTGGGTATCAATCTTTGGCAGGCGCGTTATTTGCGCCGGTTGCAGGGGCGATAACCGCATGGTTCAACGTAAAACGATGCGGGCGGGTGATCAGCCGTGGGTGAAGGCCACATTGATTGGTGCGGCGGTGGCCTTGACCGTGCTGATGCTGGTCATGCCGTTGGTGATCATCTTCACCCAGGCCTTTTCCGGTGGGTTACAGACGTATCTGGGCAACCTGACTGACAGCTTTACCTTGCGTGCCATTGGCCTGACTCTCTTCGTGGCGGCATTGACGGTGCCTATCAACCTGGTATTTGGTGTATTTCTCGCCTGGCTGGTCACGCGTTTCGAGTTTCCCGGGCGCAAGGCGCTGATCACGCTGATCGATATTCCCTTCGCCGTGTCACCCGTTGTAGCAGGCCTGTTGTATTTGCTGTTGTACGGCAGTAACGGCTGGTTGGGTAGTTGGCTGGCCGACCGTGATGTGCAGCTTATGTTCTCCTGGCCTGGCATTGTCATGGTCACAGTATTCGTTACTTGCCCCTTCGTTGCGCGCGAATTGATTCCGTTGATGCAACAGCAGGGGCGCGAGGAGGAAGAGGCCGGCGTGGTGCTGGGTGCCAGCGGTTGGCAGCTGTTTCGTCGGGTGACCCTGCCTAATATTCAATGGGCGCTCCTGTACGGCGTAGTGCTGACCAACGCCCGCGCGGTCGGCGAGTTTGGTGCGGTGTCGGTTGTATCAGGCAACATTCGCGGTGAGACCAATACCCTGGCACTGCATGTCGAGTTGTTATATCAGGATTACAACGTAGTTGGCGCCTTTGCCAGCGCCTCGCTCCTGGCGGGCATTGCGCTGATAACGATCGTTGTGAAGAGTTTTGTGGAGTGGCGGCAAGCGCGTCAGCGTGCCCCCTTGAATGATCAAACGGAAAACCGCTGATGAGTATTTCCATCGAAGGTATCACCAAGCAGTTTGGCTCCTTTAAGGCGCTCGACAATATTTCCCTCGAGGTGCCAGACGGCAAATTGATCGGTCTGTTGGGCCCATCCGGCTCCGGCAAGACAACCTTGTTGCGGATCATTGCGGGACTCGAAACTGCCGATAGTGGTCGTATCCTCTTCCACGGTGAAGATGTCACGCAGTTGCATGTGCGCGAACGCCGGGTGGGATTTGTGTTCCAGCATTACGCGCTGTTCCGGCACATGACCGTGGCTCAGAACGTGGCCTTTGGCCTGGAAGTTCTGCCCGCCAAGGAACGACCCAAGGCGGCGGAAATACGGCAACGTGTGGACACCCTCCTGGAAATGGTTCAGCTGGGTCATCTGGCCAACCGGTATCCTGCACAACTGTCCGGTGGACAGAAGCAGCGGATCGCGCTGGCTCGGGCTTTATCGATGAAACCGCAAATTCTGTTGCTGGACGAGCCCTTCGGCGCCCTGGATGCCAAAGTCCGCAAGGATCTGCGCCGCTGGTTGCGCACCCTGCATGACGAGTTTCACTTCACTAGCGTATTTGTGACCCACGATCAGGAAGAAGCGCTTGAGCTGTCTGATCAGGTCGCAGTCATGAGCGCGGGCAAGATTGAGCAGGTCGATTCGCCACAAGGTCTGTACGCTGAGCCGGATAGCCGTTTCGTGTTCGACTTTCTGGGGCACGTCAATGTATTCGCTGGCAGTCTTGAGGGTGTTCGGCTGGCACAAGGCGACGCATGGATAGATCTACTCCAGGCGTTGAGTGCGGTGACGGCGCAGCTCTATATGCGGCCCCACGAGGTCAGGCTGCAGGATGAGCCTCATACGTCGGCCAATCTGCCACTGCGGATCGAGTCGATCAGCCTGGTGGGGGCCGAGGTCCGCCTGGAGCTAATCCCCTGCGGATGGACGGCCGAAGAGCCATGGGAGATTGGCATCAATCACGCCGAGTTCAATCGCTGGAAGCCGCAGCGGGGCGACCGCTGCTATGCTGTACCCTATGTCGGACATCTGTTCGATGATCAGGGCGGGCAGCCGCAGACGTTGAGCTGGATCAGGCGTTGAGTGCGTAGCCGCCTTCCCCTGCGGAGGCTGGCCCGAATGAATCTTTACGATCAATACCTGTTGCCCCGTCTTATTGATTTCTCCTGCAGCCTGGGCGATGTCATGGATCTTCGCGCCCGCATAGTGCCCTACGCCGTTGGGGAGGTGCTGGAAATAGGCATCGGCACCGGGCTGAATCTCAAGTTTTACGATCCGCAACAGGTTACGCACATCGTGGGCGTTGACCCCGCTGCGCAGATGCAGAAGCTGGCCGAGCAACGCGCAGCCGCGTTAACCATACCTGTCGATATGGTCGCATTGGATGTACAGGGAATCGACGCCGAAACAGCGCGCTTTGACACCATTGTCATGACCTTCACGCTCTGCAGCATCGCCGACCCGATCTCCGCGCTGGTGGAAATGCGGCGGGTCCTTAAGCCCGAAGGACGCCTGTTGTTCTGTGAGCACGGCCTGTCCCCGGATGCCTCGGTACGGACCTGGCAGGATCGTCTGACACCCCTGTGGAAGCCCCTCGCTGGTGGTTGCCACCTGAACAGGGATATACGGGCGTTGCTCGAAGCGGGTGGGTTTCGCCTAGGCGAGCTGCACACAGGATATATCAAAGGGCCCAAGCCCATGACGTATGTGTATCACGGCTGGGCAGCGCCATCCAGCGACTGAGGCGCGAGCTGCATGGGGCAGGGCAGTGGCATCTTGGCAATGCCTCGGAGTACCATTGCGCGACCCGGACAGTGGATGCGCCGGGATGAAGGACGTGCTGCCACGAAGGCGGCCTATTACATCATCAGGAGATGACTTTTCAATGTTCAAGAAAACACTGCTTGCTGCGCTGGTATCCGGCGTAATGATTTCTGGCGTTCAGGCGGCCGAGATTCAGCCGAATGGTTATTTGTTCGGTAATGTTGGTCAATCGGATGCGGATGCATCTGATATAGGAAATGGTCTAGACGCCCTTTCAGAAGCTATCGCTACCGATTTCGGGTTCGAAGGAAGTTCTTCTTTTGATGAAAAGGACTCTGCATTTAAGATCGGCGCAGGGATTCAGCTAAATCCTCATGTTGCCGTGGAATTCCAATACATCGACCTGGGAGAAATTGCTTACAAATCGAAGGGCGTGAATAGTTCCGGTGAAACCGGTGTTCTAAAAGCCACTTCTGGGACCGAGGGTTTCGGTGCAAGCCTGGTGGGTACGCTACCTTTTGACCGGTTCAAACTGTTTGGCAAAGTTGGTTATCACAAGCTGAAAACGGAAGTTAAAGCGAGCATCGATCTGAGATTGGTGGGAGGAGCACAATTTAGCGATGAAGAAAAAGACGACGCCACCGAATGGGTCAACTCCCTCGGCGTAGGCGCTTCCTTCGCCTTCACTCCTACGGTAGAGCTGGTCGCTGAGTACGAGCGCTACAGTGATGTAGCTGACGAGTACGATGTGGACTTCGCCTCCATCGGCCTCCGTTACAACTTCTAAGCACTAACCAACCTGACTGTCCGGCCGCAGCGCCGGACATTCAGGCAGGTGACCATAGCCCACCGTTAAACTATTCCTTCCAGCTTCCAGCTTCCAGCTTCCAGCTTCCAGCTTCCAGCCCAAAGCCTACGAGCCCAGAAATCCCTCGCCACATCTTTCGCTCGAAGCCACTTCCCATTTCCACTATAATCGCGCGCTTTGTTCACGCCGGGGGCGACCCCCTGCTGCCGGGCTGGAAGGAGGTGACGCAGTGATCAACACGCCGTATTACCTGATCGACAAGAGCAAGCTGCTGCGCAATCTGGAAAAGATTGCCTATGTGCGGGAGCATTCCGGCGCCAAGGCATTATTGGCCCTCAAGTGTTTTGCGACCTGGTCGGTATTCGACCTGATGAGCCAGTACCTGGACGGCACCACGTCGTCGTCGCTGTATGAGGTTAAGCTCGGCAAGCTCAAATTCGGCGGCGAGACGCACGCCTATAGCGTGGCCTACGCGGATGACGAGATCCAAGAGGTTCTGGAGCATTCCGACAAGATCATTTTCAACTCCATCAGTCAGTTGCAGCGCTTCGCCGACGCCTCCAGCAATCACGTCCGCGGGCTGCGTCTCAACCCGCAGGTCAGTAGCTCGGATTACCTGATAGCCGACCCTTCGCGTCCGTTCAGCCGGTTGGGCGAGTGGGATGCGGAGAAGATCGCTGGCGTGATTGATCAGGTGTCCGGCTTCATGATCCACAACAACTGCGAGAACAGTGACTTCGACCTGTTCGACCAGATGCTCACTCAAATTGAGCAGCGCTTTGGTTCCTTGCTGGAGAAGGTTGAGTGGGTCAGTCTCGGTGGTGGGATCCATTTCACCGGGGAAGGCTATCCGCTGGACAAGTTCTGCGCCCGGCTGAAGGCATTCGCCGAGCGGTACGGCGTGCAGGTGTTCCTCGAGCCCGGCGAAGCGGCCATCACCATGAGTACTACGCTGGAAGTCACGGTGCTGGACACCCTGTTCAACGGCAAGAACCTGGCGGTGGTCGACAGTTCCATCGAAGCCCATATGCTCGATCTGCTTATTTATCGTCAACCTGCCAAGATGGAACCCTGTGATGGGCAGCATTCCTACATGGTATGCGGTAAATCCTGCCTGGCCGGGGATATCTTCGGCGAATTCCAGTTCGATAAAGCACTGGCCATTGGCGACAGATTGTCATTTATCGACGCCGCCGGTTACACGATGGTCAAGAAAAACTGGTTCAATGGCGTGAAGATGCCGTCTATTGCCGTGCGCCAGCTTGATGGCCAGGTCGAACTGGTCAAGGAGTTCGGCTTCGAAGACTTTGTTAACGGCCTCTCCTGAGGCCATCACCCAAGCCTTTTCCAAGGAGGCGTTTCGAGGAAGAGACATGAAGAAAAACGTTCTGATTATTGGTGCCGGTGGCGTTGCACAGGTGGTTGCGCATAAATGCGCGCAACATAACGACCTTTTGGGCAACATCCACATCGCTTCGCGCACTGTCGAAAAATGCCAGCAGCTGGTCGACAGCGTGCGGGAAAAGGGCAGCCTCAAGGTTGCCGGTGAATTGCAAGCCCATGCTCTGGACGCGCTTGATATAGAAGCGACCAAGGCGCTGATTGCCAAGACACAGTCGCAGATGGTCATCAATGTTGGATCGGCTTTCATCAATATGTCGGTGCTGCAGGCCTGTATCGAGACGGGCGCGGCCTACCTCGATACTGCCATCCACGAAGAGCAGGACAAGATCTGTGAGACGCCCCCATGGTATGCCAACTATGAGTGGAAACGCCGGGAGTTGTGCGCCGAGAACAACGTGACCGCAATCCTTGGCATCGGCTTTGATCCGGGCGTGGTGAATGCCTATGCGGCGCTGGCGGTGAATGAGTACTTCGACAAGGTCGACGAAATCGACATAATCGACATTAACGCCGGCAGCCACGGGCGCTATTTCGCCACCAACTTCGATCCGGAAATCAATTTCCGCGAGTTCACTGGTCGGGTGTGGTCCTGGCAGAACAGCCAATGGACGCAAAACCAGATGTTCGAAGTCAAGCGTACCGATGATCTGCCGGTAGTGGGCCAGCAAACCAGTTACATGACAGGTCATGACGAGTTGCACTCGTTGTCGCAGAACCTGAATGTGCCGAACATCCGTTTCTGGATGGGCTTTGGTGAGCATTACATCAACGTCTTCACTGTGCTGAAGAACCTCGGCTTGCTGTCGGAACAGCCGGTGACAACAGCCGAAGGGCTGGAAGTGATACCGCTCAAAGTGGTCAAGGCGGTATTGCCTGATCCATCTTCACTGGCGCCTGACTATCAGGGCAAGACCTGTATCGGCGATCTGGTGAAAGGGCAGAAGGACGGTAAGCAAAAGGAAGTGTTCATCTATAACGTCGCCGATCACGCAGAAGCCTATGCGGAAGTCGGCAGTCAGGGCATTTCCTACACGGCAGGCGTACCCGTGGTGGCAGCCGCCATTCTGATTGCGCAGGGAGAGTGGGACGTGCAGAAGATGGTTAACGTCGAGGAGCTACCGCCCAAGCCGTTCATCAATCTGCTCAACGAGCTTGGCCTGCCGTCGCGAATTCGCGATGAGCAAGGAGATCGTGCGCTGAGCTTCTGATTACGCGCGTCAAAAAAGCCGGCCTTGAGTAATCAGGCCGGTTTTTTCGTGTCTGACTATGCCGTGGGCATTTCCGCCGCGCCGCAAACTGGTCCGGCTGGCAGCGCTTCAGGGCAGACGGCTCACCAGTTCAACGCGACGGTTCTGTGTTCGGCCTTCTTCGGTGGTATTGCTGGCCAGTGGCGCATAGGGACCCATACCCGCCGAGTGCAAGCGCCCGGCAGCTACGCCGTAGTCCTTGACCAGCGCCTGGACCACAGATTCTGCACGCTCAGCTGACAGCCGCAGATTGAGCTCGAGCGAACCCACATCATCGGTATGCCCGACCACATAAAATTGCAGCGCGGGATAGTCATTCAGTAGCTCGGCAACCGACTCCAGAGCAGGTTTGGACTCCGGTCTGATGGTCGACTTGCCGGTGTCGAACAACACCCCTTCTATTGAAGCCTTGCCGGATTCCTCAAGCTCGGTATGCAGCAGGTCCGAATCCACAGCAACCAGGCCCATCTCGATGGGACCTGTTTCGATAATGGCCTGCTGCACGGCGGTATCGCCCCGGTATTCGCCAATAAACAGAGCGATATAGGCTTGGCCTTTTACTGTGTCGCGTCGGGCCACCAGATAATGCGGGTCACGATAATAGTTATAGACGTTGCCGGTATTGGCGATGAGTGCGCCAAGGGCGCGGATTTCAGTGGAATTGCCACAGGCGTCCCGTGAGCATTCGTAAAGGATTTCAAATCCCGCATCCGCCAGGGCGGAGGTGTAATTGCGGTACACCTTGAGGGTCGACACCTTGGTCAGTTCGTAGAAATGCCGGGTAAGCTCGCCGGTCAGGTCGATCTTTTCGAACTCGTCGACATTGCGCGCAGCCGTGACAACACTCACGGGAATGCTGAAATGCTCATAGTCACTGTGGGTGCGTTCGCGAATGCGTGCCCCCGGATAGCGCGAGAGCAAGGCATGATCACGCGCCCGCTGGGCTGGTGTTATGACGGCGATCTCGGTATCAAGGTCGCGTGGCTGGTCGAGATAGCTCAGATCGATGCTGATCAGATCGTCCCGTACCTGGGATTCCTCGATGATCACCTGTTGGACCGCAGCCTCACCGTCGTCGCCACCAATGAACAAGGCCAGATGAGCTTTGCCTCCATCGGCTTCGGCGAGGATGTAATAGGGATCTTGCCAGAAGGTAAACACGCTATTGCTGATGGCCAGCTTCCCGCCGAGATCCTGTATCTGACGCTGATTGCCGCATTCATCGCCGCTGCATTCGAACAGAATATTCATGCCGGCACGCTCGATCGCCGCCTTGTAGTTCTGATATACCTTCAACGTCGAGGTGTTGCGGATGCGGTAGGTATGTCGGGTCATGTCGCCGATCAGCGTCAGTTCCGGAAAGTCCATACTGGCGGCTTCGGGCGGCAGGCCGGTCGGTAAGGAAAACCGTTCAAAGCTGACCTGTTGGTGATTGGTCGCCCGGGCTTCAGGGAAGCGACTCAGAAGGGGATGGTCAGGCGATTTTGCGACAGCACACATCGGCGCAGCAATCAGAATCAGGGTCAACACGGCGTAGCGAAACATGAGGCTATATCCTTGGGCGAAACATTCCTGGGATGTCGGGCTCACCTACAGCATGCTCCGGAGGGAGCGGGGCCGCGAAAAGTCCATTGCATTGGCTAGGGAAGCGGCTGCTGAATGCATCGGATCACCCGGAACTGACAGCCGAAAGCCTTGAATAGTTCCGCTGGTGGCTGCGACACCAATTGTCGTGGTCGGGCCTGATACTATTCGCCCATTAACACAGCCGTGCAACATCGCCGGCCGTACAGCATGTTACGGAGTATTGATGCAGCATACTGAGCCGCTGGTATCAGGTCTGATGATTATTCACGGCAACCGCCTGGAGTCGCTTCGCCAGCTGGTGGTCAGCTGGGTAGCGGGTCATCCGCTGCGACCGCTCGAAAACGAAGTGGTGCTGGTGCAGAGCAATGGTATTGCTCAATGGCTCAAGCAGGCACTGGCGGCGGATGTAACGGATGATGATACCAGCGGTTGCGGTATTGCGGCGGCGTTTGATGTGCAGCTGCCGGCACGTTTTCTGTGGCAGGCCTATCGCAGCGTGCTGGGGGCCGAAGCGGTCCCCACCACGTCGCCGCTGGACAAGGCGCCGCTGACCTGGCGGCTGATGCGCCTGCTGCCAGCGCTGGTCGATCGTCCTGACTTCGAACCGCTGCAGCGATTTCTGGCTGACGACGATGACTGCCGCAAGCGCTATCAGCTTGCAGAGCGTCTGGCAGACCTGTTCGACCAATATCAGGTATACCGCGCCGACTGGCTGGCCGACTGGGCGGCAGGGCGAGACCAGATCCGCCATGCGCGCGAAGGCATCAAGCAACTCGAACCAGCTGATCGCTGGCAGCCGGCGCTGTGGCGCGCCTTGCTGGAAGATGTTGGTGCCGCGCGCCTGGCCGATAGCCGCGCCGGCATCCATCCGCGCTTCGTCGAGGCCTTGCACGCCGCAACCGAGCGACCTGCCGGTTTACCACGCCGGGTGATCGTATTCGGTATTTCTTCCCTGCCAGCACAATACCTTGAAGCCCTGGCGGCCGTCGGGCGCTTCAGCCAGGTGCTGCTGTGTGTACTCAATCCCTGTCAGCATCACTGGGGCGACATCGTCGGCGACCAGGATCTGCTGCGCCATGAATATCAACGGCAACAACGGCGCCCTGGTACACCGGCGCAGCTGGACGAGTACAGCCTGCATCAGCATGCGCACCCGCTGCTTGCTGCCTGGGGCAAACAGGGTAGGGACTATATCAATCTGCTCGACAGTCATGATGACCGCGCCAGCTATGAAGCGCAGTTCACTGGACTCAACGGCGGCCGCATCGACCTGTTCGACACGCCGGATACCGATCACCTGCTGGGCCAGCTGCAGGACGATATTCTCGACCTGCGGCCACTGGCGGAAACGCGGGCGTTATGGCCGGTAGTCGATCCGGCGACCGACCAATCCCTGCGCTTTCACCTGGGCCACAGTCCGCAGCGCGAGGTCGAGATCCTCCACGATCAGTTGCTCGCCTGGTTCAACGAAGACCGCAGCCTGCGTCCCCGCGATATCATCGTCATGGTCCCGGATGTAAACGCTTATGCACCGCATATCCTCGCGGTGTTCGGTCAATACGGCGTTGAGGACCAGCGCTTCATCCCCTTCACACTGGCCGATCAGGGCCAGCGGGGGATTGATCCGCTACTGATTGCGCTGGAGCACCTGCTTCGGTTGCCCGAGAGCCGGCTGCCGGTCAGCGAAGTGCTGGATCTGCTGGATGTGCCGGCGTTGCGGCAACGCTTTGCTATCCATGAAAGCGACCTGCCCACGCTGCGGCGCTGGATCGAAGGCGCCGGCATTCGCTGGGGGCTCGATGCCGAGCGTCGGGCCGAACTCGGGTTGCCCAAGGGACTGCACGCCAATACCTGGCGGTTCGGCCTGCGCCGGATGCTGTTGGGGTATGCGGTCGGTACTGGCGATCCCTGCGGTGATATCGAGCCCTATGACGAAATAGGCGGTCTGGATGCGGCTCTGATTGGCCCACTGGTAGAGCTGCTCGATACGCTGGATCGCAGCAGCAGGCAACTGGCCGGGCAGGCCAGTTGTGCGCAATGGGGAGAGCGTTTCCGCAGTCTGCTTGAGGATTTCTTTGCCGCCGACACCGAACGCGACCAGCGTCTGCTGACCCAGCTCCAGGAAGGGCTCGATGGCTGGCTGGAACTCTGTGAGAGCGTGGCGCTGGAAGATGCGTTGCCACTCAACGTCGCCCGCGAAGCCTGGCTCGGCGCGGTCGAACAGAGTCAGCTGAGCCAGCGCTTTCTGGCGGGTGCCGTCAACTTCTGCACGCTGATGCCAATGCGCGCAATCCCGTTCCGGCGTATCTGCCTGCTGGGCATGAATGATGGCGATTATCCGCGCGCGCAGCCGCCGCTGGATTTCGATCTGATGGGGCGCGACTACCGGCCCGGCGACCGTTCACGTCGGGAGGATGACCGTTACCTGCTGCTGGAGGCACTGTTGTCCGCCCGCGAACGGCTGTACATAAGCTGGATCGGGCACAGCATTCGCGATAACAGCGAGCGTCCCGCCTCGGTGCTGGTCGGGCAACTGCGGGATCACCTGCAGTCGGGCTGGCGCCTGGTCGAGCAGGGCGATCTGCTTGATGCATTGACCATCCAACATCCGCTGCAGCCCTTCAGCAAGCGCTACTTCCAGCAAGATAGCAGGCTGTTCAGCTACGCCAGCGAATGGCTGCCGATGCATGAGGCCCCCTCCGAAGCGCAGACCGATACGGCGTTGCCGGCGATGCCGCCCGAAGCGCCTATCGAGCTTGAGGCGCTGCAACGCTTCCTGCGTAACCCGGTCGCGCATTTCTTCAGTGCCCGGCTCAAGGTATTTCTCGATGACCGCACCGAGAACCTGATCGATCATGAGCCCTTCGCCCTGGATGGACTGCAGAATTATCACTTGAGCCAGACGATTCTGGAGCTGAGCCAGCGGCTCGAACCGGAGGTGGATATTGACCAGGCCTTGCAAGGATTCGCCACCCGGCTCAAGGGCCAGGGCCAGTTTCCGCTGGCCGGGTTCGGCGAGATCGCGGCCAGCGAACTGTTAGCGCCACTGGCTGATCAGTTGCGCCGTTACCAAGCCCTGTGCGCCGGCTGGGGCGCCGTGCAGGAGACGCCGTTGCCCTTGCACGGTCAGCACGCTGCGCTGCACCTGGCCAGCTGGCTGAGCGGATTGCGCGGTGCGCTGCATGGAAGTGCGCTGGCGCGGATTCGCCTGGCGCCAGGCAGGGTTCTTGACAGGAAAACCAATGGGCCGAACTGGCGCAAACTGCTGGCGGACTGGACCACCCACGTGGTTGCCTGCGCCAGCGGCTACGACCTGCACAGCTATGTGGTGGCAGGAGATGCCACCATGCACTTCAAACCGGTGCCGAAGGATCAGGCAACAACAGTATTGGGTGTCTGGCTCGAAGACTATCAGGCCGGGCTGGAACGGCCCTTGCCCTGCGCACCCGAAGCGGCCTTTGCCTGGCTCAAGGGCCTGGCCAAAAAGGATGAGGCGCTTGCCGCAGGCGAGGCCGTCAAGGCCTACGAGGGCAACTGGAAATCACCTGGCGAAGTGGGCAAGAGCGCGGTACTGCAGCGCCAGTATCCGAATTTTGCCAGCCTCAGCCTGAACGGCGAGTTCGCGCTGTATTCCGAGCGGCTGTATGCCCCCCTGGTGCAGGCCAGCCTGGATAAGCTGGTCACGCTTGTCGAACCGATGGAGGAAACGGCATGAGCACGGATGCGCGCCCACTGGCGCTGCGTTTCCCCCTGCGCGGGAGCCGGCTGATCGAGGCCAGCGCCGGTACCGGCAAGACCTTTACCATCTCCGCGCTGTATCTGCGACTGGTCCTCGGCCATGGAGGCAGCGAAGCAGGCCTGGGTCGCGAGCTGCTGCCACCGGAAATCCTGGTCGTGACCTTTACCGATGCGGCAACGCGCGAGCTGCGTGATCGTATTCGTGCCCGGCTGGTCGAAGCGGCGCAGGCATTTCGGGGTGAACTGACCGGAGCTGACGCGGTACTGCAGAGTCTGCTGGATGATTACGCCGCAGCGGATTGGCCGGCCTGTGCGCGCCGGTTGGACATTGCCGCGCAGTGGATGGATCAAGCCGCCGTCTCGACCATTCACAGCTGGTGTCAGCGCATGCTGCGCGAGCATGCCTTCGATAGCGGCAGCCTGTTTTCCCAGCAGCTGGAGACCGATCACAGTGAATTGCTGGCCGAGGTGGTGCGCGATTATTGGCGGCAGCAGTGCTATAGCCTCAGCGCCGGTGCGTTGAGCTGGGTGCGCCAGTTCTGGGGCGAGCCTGATCATCTGATTTCGCAGGTCAAAGCCTTGTTTCAGGAGTCGCTGGAGCATTCCGGACAACCGCTGGATGAGCTGATAGTACCGGTGTTGGCCCAGGCCGAAGAGCGTCTGGCGCAATTAAAAGCGCCCTGGGCTGCCTGGGTCGATGAGCTGGAGTCGCTGCTTGATAAGGCGGTGGATGCCGGCTATGTGGACAAGCGCAAGGTGCAGAAACGCTACTACGCGCCCTGGTGCGAGAAGCTGCGCGGTTGGGCCGGCGATGCGCCGATGCAGTTGCTGGATCTGCCGGACGCAGCCTGGAAACGTCTGTGCCATGACGGGCTTGCTGAAGCCTGGAAGAGCGGCGACGTGCCAGCGCATCCTGCGCTGGATGCGCTGGCCACGTTGCAGGCCGATCTTCAGGCGTTACCCAATCCCAGACAGACCGCGCTGCGTCACGCGGCTGCCTGGATCCGCCAACGGTTCGAGCAGGAAAAACGCCGCCGCGCCGAGATGGGTTTCGATGACATGCTGGTCCGTCTCGATGTCGCCTTGCATGGCGCCAATGGCGAGCGACTGGCGGACGTCATCCGCCGACAGTTTCCGGTGGCTCTAATCGATGAGTTTCAGGATACCGATCCGCTGCAGTACCGGATCTTCGATCGAGTGTACCGGGTAACGGATAACGATCCGGCGTACGGATTGTTTCTGATTGGGGATCCGAAGCAGGCGATCTATGCGTTTCGCGGGGCGGACATCCATACCTACTTGCAGGCGAAAAAAGCCACCGCTGGACGCCACGAGAATCTGGACACCAACTTCCGCTCCAGCCACTCGATGGTCAAAGCGGTCAACCGGGTGTTCAACCTTGCCGAGCAGCGCCCGGATGGCCGCGGCGCCTTTCTGTTTGCCGACGGCGATGAGCGGCCGTTGCCCTTCATTGAAGTTGCGGCCAAGGGCCGTCCGGAAGTCTGGACTGTGGGGCAGGAAACGCCGGCAGCGCTGACCGCCTGGCAGCTGTCCAGCGAAGAGCCGCTGGCCGGTGGCGCCTATCAGCAGCAAATGGCGGCGCGCTGCGCCAGCGAGATGGTCCGCTTGCTCAATCTGGGTCAGCAGAATCAGGCGGGTTTCCTGCATCCGGAGCATGGCATGCGCGCCCTGCGACCCGCTGACATGGCGGTGCTGGTAAGGAGTTTCCGTGAGGCACAGGCAATACGCAGTGAGCTGGCGGCACGTGGCGTGCGCAGCGTCTATCTGTCGGACAAGGACTCGGTGCTGGCCACCGGCGAGGCGACGGACGTGCTGCGCTGGCTGCGCGCCTGCGCCGAGCCGGATAACGACCGTCTGCTGCGCGCGGCACTGGCCAGCGCGACGCTAGGTCTGACCTGGACGGTACTGGACGAGCTGAACCAGGATGAACGCATCTGGGAGCAGCGGGTATTCCAGTTCCGCGACTACCGTCGGGTCTGGCTGCGCCAGGGCGTGCTGCCGATGCTGCGCAGGCTCATCCATGACTTTGACTTGCCGGCGCGTCTGCTGGCTGAAAGTGACGGTGAGCGGCGTCTGACCAATCTGCTGCATCTGGCTGAGCTGCTGCAACAGGCCTCCCGCGAGCTGGACGGCGAGCAGGCACTGGTGCGCCATCTGGCCGAGCTGCTGGCCAACCCCTCTGCCAATGCCTCGGATGAACAAATCCTGCGCCTGGAAAGCGATGCAGCCTTGGTCAAGGTGGTGACCATTCACAAGTCCAAAGGCCTGGAATACCCGCTGGTGTTCCTGCCCTTCATCTGTGGCGTCAGGCCCGTCAATAAGGACGCGCCGGTACGCCTGCATGACGGCGACACCGCGAAGCTGATACTCGAGCCGACGGACGAGGACGTGAAGCAGGCCGATGCCGAACGCCTCGCCGAAGATCTGCGCTTGCTGTATGTCGCGCTGACCCGTGCGCGGCATGCCTGCTGGCTGGGGATGGCAGATATCAAACACGGCAGCGCCAAGACCTCGATCCTGCACCGTTCGGCTGTAGGACAATTACTCAATGACGGTCAGCCGCTGGCGGATTCCGCCGCTCTTACCGGCTTGCTGGCGCAGTGGAGCGCGCCGGGCATCGTCGAGACGCTGGCGGCGCCATCGGCCTTCGATGAAACCTTCCAGCCCGTGACGGGGCCTGAGCCGGAACTGCATGCCCGACATACGCAGCGCCGCGCGGCCGAGCATTGGTGGATAGCCTCATACAGTGCCCTGCGCCCGGACGACAAGGTGCTGCAGCGCACCCGCTCGGATGATGCCGCACCGGACAGCCCGGCGGCGCAGAAGGCCACCGATGATGACCGGCGTTCGGTCTTCGTGCCGCTAAGTGCGGGGGAGGTGGCAACCATTCATCGCTTCCCGCGCGGCCCCGGGCCCGGCACTTTCCTGCACGGGCTGCTTGAGCTGGCGGGCATGGAAGGTTTCGACAAGTTGGCGACCGCAAGCGCCTGTGAACCCTTGCTGCGCCCGCGCTGCGTGCGCCGTGGCTGGGAGCTGTGGACGGCGCCTCTGGCCGAGTGGCTGAGCGGGTTGATCAAGCGACGCTGGCCGTTGCCGGAAACTGAAGCGCTGAGTCTGGCAGGGCTGGCGCCCGAGCAGTATCAAGTCGAGATGGAGTTCCTGTTTGCCGCCAGCCGGGTGGATGGCCAGCAGCTGGATGCGCTGGTTCAGGCCCACGTGCTGCCCGGCCAGCCGCGCGCGCCGCTGGCGCCGGAGCGGCTCAACGGTCTGTTCAAGGGCTACATCGACCTGGTGTGTGAGCATGATTCGCGCTACTACGTGGTCGATTACAAATCCAACTGGCTGGGGCAGGACGAAACGGCTTATACTGAGACGGCGATGGCGTCGGCGGTGCTCGAGCACCGTTACGATCTGCAGTTTGTCTTCTATCTGCTGGCCCTGCACCGTCAGCTCAAGGCCCGTCTGCCAGGCTATGACTACGACCAGCACGTGGGGGGCGCCGTGTACTGGTTTGTACGGGGCGCTGCAGCGGATAACGCCGGCATCTGGCATTGCCGCCCGCCGCGCCAGCTCATTGAAGCGCTGGACCGCCTGTTTACCGGTGAAGCCATAGTGCTGGACGAGGTTCTGTCATGAGCGTCGAACAACTAAATCTGCTCAGCAATCCTGAGATTGACCCTAACCCGTTGGCCCAGCCGAGTGCGCAGACCTTGGTTGCACTGACTGACACCCAAGCCACGCTGGGCTTGCTGGATCAGTGGGTAGCGCTTGGCTGGCTGCGCGCGCTGGATCGTGCGCTGGCCGCCTTCATGCTCGAACTGGATGCCGATAGCTCGCCGTTAACCTTGATGGCCGCCGCACTGACCAGTCATCAGCTGGGACATGGGCACGTGTGTCTGGATATCGGCGAGACGCTGCGCGCCCCGGATTTTGCCCTGTCGCTACCACCGGAGGGCGACGAAGCGGCGCTGGGTGTGGCGCTGCCTTCACAGGTGCTCGCTCCGGTACAGACGGCGGACTGGCTGGCGCTGCTGGCGGCCAGCAGCCTGGTCGATAGCGGCATCAGTGGTGATTGCGGTCAACCGCTGGTGCTGCACGGAGCGCGGCTCTACCTGCGCCGATACTGGCGGTACGAACGCCAGGTAATGGATTCGCTGCGCCAAAGGCTCAGCCGGCCATCGCCGTTACCGGAAGGATTTCAAGCAGGCCTCGAACGGCTGTTTGCCAGCAGCCAGACGCAGCCGGATTGGCAGAAGCTGGCCTGCGCCGTGGCAGCGCGGGGCGCGTTCAGCATCATCACCGGCGGGCCCGGGACCGGCAAGACCACCACTGTGGTCCGGCTGCTGGCGCTATTACAGGAGCCGGCCGTTAATGCAGGCCGACCCTTGCGCATCCGTCTGGCGGCGCCCACCGGCAAGGCCGCAGCGCGCCTGACCGAGTCCATCGGCAGACAGGTCGGGCAACTGACACTCAGCCCGGCGGTGCTCAGCGAGATTCCCACGCAGGTCACCACAGTTCACCGTTTGCTGGGCAGTCGCCCGGATACCCGGCATTTCCGCCATCACGCCGGTAATCCGCTGCCACTGGATGTGCTGGTGGTGGATGAAGCCTCGATGATCGATCTGGAGATGATGGCCAATCTGCTGGGTGCGCTGCCGGCTCATGCACGGCTGGTGCTGCTCGGTGACAAGGACCAGCTGGCTTCAGTGGAGGCCGGCGCAGTGCTGGGCGATCTGTGTCGCGATGCTGAAGCGGGGCGTTATAGCCCCCAGACCCGCGAATGGCTGGAACAGGTTGGCGGGCAATCGCTGGCGCCGGTGGGCCTGGAGGAGGGCGATCCGCAGCAGCACCCGTTGGCGCAGCAGACGGTCATGCTGCGGCATTCACACCGCTTCGGTGCCAACAGTGGTATTGGCGAGCTGGCGCGGGCGGTAAATCGCAGTGATCCGCAGGCAGCACGTGCGGTATTGAGCGCAGGCTATGCCGATATTCGCAGTCGGCTGCTGGGTTCGGTCGAAGATGCGGCGTTGAGCAAACTGATACTGGGCACCTTTGTCGACGGCTTACCCGGGTACGCCCAGTATCTCGGCGTATTGGCTGACGAGCGCCCCAGTGCAGACACGCCTGCGGCCAGTCCCGCGTGGGAGGAGTGGGCGCGCTCGGTTTTGATGTCCTTCGACAGTTTTCAGGTGCTCTGTGCGGTGCGCAAGGGCCCCTGGGGTATTGAAGGACTGAACCGGCGTGTTGGTGACATTCTGCAGCAGCGCGGTCTGCTCGATACCAGTCAGGTCTGGTACGAGGGGCGGCCGGTGCTGGTGACGCGCAATGATTACAACCTGGGCCTGATGAATGGCGATATCGGCATCGCCATGAAGGTCAAGGACAAGCCCCTACGTGACGGCGAGCCGGAACGGCTGGTGTTGCGCGTAGCCTTTCCGCGTAACGATGGCTCCGGCACACTGCGTTTCATTCTGCCCAGCCGTCTGACCGAGGTGGAAACCGTGTTCGCCATGACCGTGCACAAATCCCAGGGTTCGGAATTCGCCCATACGGTGTTGATCCTGCCCGAGACACGCAGCCCGGTATTGACCAAGGAGCTGGTCTACACCGGGATCACCCGTGCCAGTCAGCAGTTCACCCTGGTGGAAACCCGCCAGGGTATTTTTGAGGCGGCGGTGGCGCAGCCGGTGCGCCGCATCAGCGGCTTGAACCTGAGCACGACATGATCAGCTGACCGGTTGCTGTCCCTTACAGGCTGCCAGTAGCGCCTTGAATATGCGCCGCTGGCGGCTGATAAACAGCAGGAATTCGGGATGCCATTGCACACCGAGCAGGAACGGATGGCCCGGATCTTCGATCGCCTGGACGATACCGTCGAGGTCACGCGCGGTTACCTGCAAATCCACCCCCACCTGATCGATGGCCTGGTTGTGCAGACTGTTGATTCTGCACCGATGGGTGCGCAGCAGGCGACTGACAAAGGTGTCCGGCACGACCATCAGCGTCTTGAGCGGCAAAATGGTCCAGCGGTTGGAGGTCATTTTGCGGTGGGATTTGAGCTCCTGGAACAGATTGCCGCCGCGCCGTGCATTGAGCAACTGAGCCCCGCGGCAAATGCCGAGTAATGGCAGATGCCGTTTGAGCGCGTCGTCAATCACCGCGATTTCCAGCGCGTCGCGTTCAGCGTCGTATTTCGGGTGAACTTCTGGTTCGGCGGCATACAGCACCGGATCAATATCATGACCGCCAGTTACCACGACGCCGTGGTATGTCAGCGACTCTATCTGATCGCCAGGGCGCACCTGTATCGGCTCGCCGCCGTACAAGCGCACCACAGTGGCAACCAGAAATCGCGGGCCAAAGGCCCCTCGCATGGGACCGGTAATCGCAATAGTCGGTTTGCTCATTCAGCTTTGCGCAACCAATGCCTGCGAGTTTCCTCGGCCCAGCGTGACAATAGCCGCCCGACGCCACGCTCAAGATGATCGGAATAAGCCCTGCAACAGGCTTCGAGACGCGGCGCGTCGGCCGCCAGATACTCCACTTCAAGCCAGTCATTCCAGGCCAGATGCATGCCCCAGCCGGGCTGGTCAATACGGCAATCCGGCAGACGATAGTGCAGCGTGGGGCGTGGCTTGATCAGTTTGTCGCCGGTGTATGCCGCGACGCGGTGCGGATCCAGGTATTTGAACAAGGGCAACAGGTCCAACGCCCGGTTGCGCGTCGGGTTATCGCGCAGATAATCGCTGATCAGTGTGGGCAGATTCGGCCGGTAGGCCGGGTTGATCATCTGGCGGACATACACCGCCGGGAAGGGGTCGACATAGGAGGTGAGCTTGCGGGTCATGTTGATATTGGCACGGGCGTGCAGCCAGTCGTACAAACACATGAAGGCCTTCAGGTAGGCGCAGATGGTGTCGGCGTCAGTGTCAGGCATCTCTGGGTTGAACTGCATGCCGAAGGCATTGGTCACGCGGTCGGCGGTCCCCTTGGCGCCGGCTTCGCGCAGTTCGACGATCAGTGTGTTGACCTCGCCGAGCCGGTCCATGGGCAGCGGCGGGCTGACCAGTTCCAGCGGTACCAGGCTGTCGGCGACCCACTTGAGCAGGTCTTCGGCGGAGGACATGATCTCGTCGCCAAAATCCTCCTCCATGCGCTGTTCGCGCCCCATGTTCTTCAGCAGACGAAAATCCAGTTCCACCACCCAGTCGCCCGCCGGATCGCCATGCAAGGTGCGTTCATAGCGGCTGCTGGGCTCGACCGTACAATTAAGAAAATCAGCCGCAACGGATGCCAGCCGGTCGATATCCAGCCCGTTCATTTCCAGCTCTACACCGACCCGGCGCAGGTTGCCTTCGGCATTGGTTCGCCACGGCGGCAACGGAAAAGCAATATCCGATGTACTCATGCAAGGCTCCCCGGATTGTAAGTGTGGACAGACTCTAGAATACGACAGCGAAACAGAGTTCAATCTCCCAACGCAACGCCATCCAGCCGTGGGTCAGCCCCACCGCGCCAGTTGCCATCGATCCGCTCCATGCCATGCAGTCCACTGGTCATGGGGAGGATCCTGACTTCGTGGCCACGCTGCTCCAGCTCCGGGCCCAGGGCTTCAAGTTCGGTACCGGCTTCAAGTTCGATGCCCAAGCCGCGCTCGACCATGTTCGGCAGCGCCATGGCATCCTGGATATCCATCTCCCAGTCCAGCACGCCAATCAGTGTCTTGAGCACGTATCCGGGAATGCGACTGCCCCCCCGCGAGCCGATCACCATTCGAGGCCCGTTTTCATCGAACACGAACAGCGGCGTCATTGAACTGCGCGGGCGTTTACCCGGCCCCACCGCGTTGGGATGCGGGTGATCGTTCAGCAGTGGATCGAAGGTGAAGTCGCTCAGCTGATTGTTGATAACAAAGCCCTGGCTCAGCATGCGGCTGCCGAAGGGAGTTTCGTTGGAACTGGTCAGCGCAACCAGATTGCCGTCGCTGTCGACTACGCTGAAATGCGAGGTTCCCTGTTCCTCCGGTTCCGTCTCGGGGCTGAGCTCGCGCATTTCCACGCGTTGGCCCGGCTCGCCCGGTCGGGCAATTTCCATGGCCTTGCCTGGATCTATCAGCGCGGCACGCTGGCGCAGGTACTGCCGGTCGAGGAGCTGATCGACCGGCACCACGACAAAATCCGGATCGCCGACATAATGGTTACGGTCGGCAAAGGCCAGGCGGCTGGCTTCGGCGATCAAGTGCACTGTGGCGGATGCATGCGGTGGCATATCCGCTAGCGGGAAATGTTCGAGCATGCCGAGCGCCTGCTGCACGATCAGTCCCCCGGCGGAGGGCGGACCAGCGCTGCATAGCCGCCATTGGCGATAGGGCGCGCACACCGCATCACGCTTGATCGCCTGGTAGCTGGCAACATCCTCGACGGCCAAGTCGGTTTGGCCCCAACGCGCGTCCTGTACGCGTTCGACCAGACGTTCGGCAATCTCGCCCTGATAGAACGCCTCGGGGCCCTGGGTGGCCAGCGTGCTCAAGGTGTCGGCCAGTTGCGGATTGCGCAGGGTCGGCGCGTTGCCTTCGAGCTGTTGACGAAAATAAGCGCGCGTATCGGCAAATAGGCGCAGGGACCAGTCCGCTTCAATTTGCTTCTGCAGGCGCGGTGGCATGGGCAGGCCCTGCTCAGCGAGCGCAATGGCGGGCTCGAACAGTTCAGCCCAGGTCAGCTTGCCGTGCTCTCGATGGGCCTGCCCCAGCATAGCGATCAGGCCCGGCACGCCCACGGAGGAGCCGCTGGGGATAGTCAGCGCCCGGGGGTGGCTGACGCCTAAAGTCATAAAACGGTCGGCCTGGGCCGCGTGGGGCGCAGTTTCACGCCCGTCATACATGAGCGTGTGGTTATCCTCAGCATCATGCAGCAATAAAAAACCGCCGCCACCGATACCGGTCTCCGGCGATTCGATAAAACCCAGCACCATCTGCACCGCTATGGCGGCGTCGACTGCGTGCCCACCGCGGCGCAGCATGTCCAGTCCGGCCTCCACCGCGGCGGGGTGGGCCGCAGACACCATATGACGGGTTGCCAGACGCTGTTCGGCAGGTTGTTCGATGCGCTGGGTGGTGGCTGGATCGCTCCCTGAGCAGCCTGCCAAAACTGTGAGTCCCAGGCCGGTGAGGGCGATAATCGACGTTTTCAGTGAACAGGAGGCGTAGAAGAGTGATCTGAGCATGCAAACGAGGCTAATAGCTGATGAGCTGGCCGTCTACCGCAATGTTTCTTGGTGTAGAATTGCCGGCTAATCATTTGATATTCAACAGGCAGGATATGACGAAACTTGCAGAGTTCCGGGCCGCCGAGCGCAAGCTCGCCGAGCAACTGGCTCACTTGGAAGCCTTGCAGCAGGATACCCAACTGCAAAGCGAACTGGCTTTTAACGACGAACTGAAAACCTTGATGAAAGATTACAACATGCCGGCGCGAACTGTCCTGGCGATACTTCGCTCGGCATAACGGCGGATCTTCAGTCCAGTTTCGGTAATGTTCTGATGCCAGGCACGCTATTGTCGGCGCGGGCGGCAATGCAATTGTCTTGCCCAATCGATTGATGGCGATGTCCCATCTGGCTTCAGATCTATATCATGTGCGTCCTATTTAGCTAGCGAACCCTCACCAGGTTGCCCGGGTTCGGCAGCGGACGCAGATGCAGCGCACTTCCTTACGACTCTCAAGCCCCCGTGTGACGCTTGTCAGAGGGTTTGGGCTGAACTATGGTCCAGACAATCGTGATCGTCTCGCTTTATGTGCCGTGTTAACCGCGGCCGCCTTCAGGAGTATTCCCCCGTGGAAAAAGAACGGCCCACTAATCAACCTGCCCCGCCGGAGCAGGACAATCTGGAAGGCATCCCGGCTCCCAGTGGCGAAACCAACCTTATCGATACCGATTATGTGATTGGTCAGGACAATATCACCGGCCAGTTTTCATTCTCACTGGATATCCATGGCAAGGTGTTCCTGATCTCGTCGCTGACTATCCTGGTGTTCGTGATGCTGACGCTGGCATTGCAGAATGAGGTGGCGCCGATCTTCAACGCGATCCGTGACTGGATAACGGGGAACATGAGCTGGTTCTTCATCGGGGCCGCCAACGTATTCGTGGTGCTTTGTCTGTTTCTGATTGTCTCTCCGCTGGGCAAGGTGCGCCTGGGTGGCAAGGACGCCGTACCAGATCACTCCTATCTGGGCTGGTTCTCCATGCTGTTTGCTGCGGGGATGGGGATCGGTTTGATGTTCTATGGCGTGTCCGAGCCCATGTCGCACTATTCCGCTGCGATGGGTGGAACTGAACTTGCCGAAGGTGGCGCGCGTACGGATTGGGCACCGCTGGGCGGCGCCGAGGGCGACTCTGCAGCCGCAGCCCGGCTGGGTATGGCCGCGACTATCTTCCATTGGGGCCTGCATCCCTGGGCTATCTATGCCATCGTCGCGCTGGCGCTGGCCTTGTTCTCGTACAACAAGGGTCTGCCGATGAGTATCCGGTCGATCTTCTATCCGCTGCTGGGTGAGCGGGTATGGGGTTGGCCAGGGCACGTCATTGATATTCTCGCGGTGTTCGCCACGCTGTTCGGTCTGGCTACCTCGCTAGGGTTGGGTGCGGAGCAGGCCGCTGGCGGGATCGACTACCTGTTTGGCATTGCGTCGACGAATGCGGTCAAGGTACTGCTGATCGTCGCGATCACTGCAGTTGCGCTGGTCTCGGTTATGGCTGGGCTGGACAAGGGGGTCAAGCGCTTGTCGCAGCTGAATATGGGTCTCGCCATTCTGCTGTTGGCTTTCATCATAATCATGGGGCCAACGCTGGCCATTCTGTCCGGGTTCTTTGAAAACCTCGGCTCATACTTCATGCATCTGCCGGCGCTGTCCAATCCCATCGGTCGGGAGGATGCCAACTTCAGTCAGGGGTGGACTGCCTTCTACTGGGCCTGGTGGATCAGCTGGTCGCCCTTCGTCGGGATGTTCATTGCCCGGGTCAGCCGTGGTCGTACCGTCCGTGAATTCCTGATTTCGGTTCTGTTGGTGCCCACTCTGGTATCGGTGCTATGGATGACAGCCTTTGGCGGCAGTGGTATCAGCCAATTGGCGGGAGGCTTTACCGGTGTGCAGGATGCGGCGCTTGAGCTCCAGTTGTTCGTTATGTTGAGCGAACTGCCGTTGGCAGCGATCTCCTCATTTATCGGCATCATCCTGGTGGTCGTGTTTTTTATCACTTCCTCTGACTCTGGCTCACTGGTGATTGACGCAATTACCGCTGGCGGCAAGATCAATGCTCCGACCCCGCAGCGGGTGTTCTGGGTAATCATCGAGGGTGTGATAGCCATCGCCTTGTTGCTTGGCGGGGGACTGGTCGCATTGCAGGCCATGGCGGTATCCACGGGTCTGCCATTCACCCTTGTGCTGCTGGTCGGGTGTGTGTCGATCGTCAAGGGGCTGCGCTCCGAACCGCGCTAATACGAGCGACAACAGAAGGGCGCGATCAATGAGATCGCGCCCTTTTTTGTGCACGGTTATTCGCGTTCAGCTATCGCCAGAGCTCGCGCACGGGGATATCCGGGCGAAAATGCGTGGCCACCTGGGCCTGTAGCAGTTCTGCGGTGGCCAGTGCGTCAGTCAGAGCATGATGGGACTGATATTGCGGCAGGCCGTAGCGACTGCGACTGTCGGCCAGCCGAATGGATTCGGGCTGCCGACGCAGCAGCCAGTTGAATAGCCCGGTTTTCTGTCTGGGGTGAATCCGGGCTTCCAGGTCCATGGTATCGATGACCGGAAAATGGATGCCTTCGCCCAGATAATGCCGCAATGCCTGATCGAGAAACGCACGCTCAATATTCCGGTAGTGCACCACCATCACCTTGCCAGCCATGGCCTCGAGCAGCTCGTCCAGCACTTCGATCAAGCGTGGCGCCGTCTCGATATCCGAATGCGTGATGCGGTGGAACGTGACGGATTCGCTGATCAGCTCAGACGGCGGCTTGACGACCCGGTAGAGCGAGCCCTGGCAACGGATTCGTGCCAGATCCATCGGTACCAGACCGAAACTGAGGATGGCGTGTTTCTTCGCATCGAGCCCGGTGGTCTCCATATCGAGGGCCATCAGCGGCACCTCGTTCAAGGGCGTATCGGCTGCAACGGCCCCCGCCTGGTAATACTTCACCAGGTCCGGGTGGTGCGCGGTATTGGCCAGACTGGCAAACAGGGTCCGCCAGTCGGGTGTGCTTTCAGGCTGGGCAGATCGTCGCTGACGTTCCTTCATAGCGTCCGTGTCGACTGCAGGCTGGGATAGCGGAAGCGCAGGAATTTCTGTGCATTGCTGAGAACCTGGAACGCTTCCTTGAGGTTGTGCCGTTCAGCCGTGGTGACCATTTCCGGTTCCACATTATTGTCCGGCTCGCGATCCTGCTCGATATCCATCGCCTGATGCCGGGTACGCACCGTGGACAGGAACTCGAGGGCGTAGCGTAGCCGGTTCACCGCCTCCGGGGGCATCAGCTTGGTCTTCGCGATCGCGTCGAGGCGTTCGAACGAGTTTTGCGCCTTCGAGCCACAGGCCAGCGCATGTACGCGTATCAGATCAGTCAGCGGAGCGGTGCCACGGCGCTTGAGATTGATCACATTCTTCTGCTCGCCGTCGGTTTCCATGACAAAGGTGCGGAAAAACCCAAGCGGCGGTGTACGGTTCAGGGCATTGCGCGCCATTGCGGCAAGGAAGCGCTCATTGCGGCTGGCCTTCTCCGCCACAAGATCCTTCAATGACTCGACCATCTCGGCTTCGCCATACACGCTGTCCAGATCGAAGAAGATCGAGCTGTTCAACAGCGTTTCCGGGTTAGGCCGATCAATCCAGTTGTTGAAATAGGTCTTCCAGACGCTGAGCGGCTGCCGCCATTTGATATTGGTAGCCATGATTCCACCCTTGCAATAGGTATAGCCGCAGGCAGCCAGCCCGTCGCTGACCAGTGTCGCCAGCTCAAGGAAATAGGCATCGTGCTGCTCGGGAACAAAGCGATCATCCAGGATAAGCGCGTTGTCCTGATCAGACACAATCAGTTGCTCGTCCCGGGCCATGGAGCCGAGCGCCATGAAGCAATAGGGCACGGGCGGCGGGCCCAGGTGTTGCTCGGCGAGCTCAAGCAGGCGCTGGGTGAAATTGCGACCGATGCTCGACATGGCACTGCCGATCATCTGGGCACTGGCATCTTCATTGACCATCCTGAGAAAGGTGGCGCGCACATCCGGCAGCAGCTTGGCCAGATCCTTGATGCTTTGCTTGTTGAAGATGTTGTTGACCAGATACAGGCTGCTCTGGGATTCGTACTTGATGATGTCCGACAGGTTGATTACCCCGATCGGGCGCCTGCGGTGCACAACCGGAAGGTGATGGATATTGTTGCGCAGCATGCACAACATGGCCTCGAACACCGAGTCATCGGCCTGCATGGTGATGGGATGCTCGGTCATGACCTCGCTGACCAGCGTGTCCGATGGAAGACCTTCGGCCACCACGCGGGTCCGGAAATCCCGATCAGTGATGATCCCGACCATGATCTGTTGGGCGGTTGCCGCTGAGGTGCTATCGGTAGCGGCGGGGCCGCTGTCAGGAACGACGATGACCAGAGACGACACGCTCTCCTCGGTCATGATTGCGGCTGCCTCGCGAATCGTCGCGGTTAATGGCGCGGTCACTGGCGTACGCGAGACAAGCCTGCGCACCTTGATCTTCATCAGCTCGCTGGCCTTGGCATGCGTATCTACGGCGGTCTTCAGGCGGGACTGGCCTTCGGCCTCGACGAAATCCGCGAAGCTGTCATGCTCTTCGCAGAGTCGTTTGAACAGTTTGTCAGGAATCAGGTAGAGCAGGCTGTCTTCGATCGCTCGAGCGGGAAAACGCACCTTGTTGTCGCGCAACAGACCGAAATGGCCAAAGATGTCGCCCTCGGTCAGACGGTTGTAAAGATCACCGTTGCGGCGATAAATCTCGACCGCTCCGCTGCGCACATAATACAGATGATGGCATTCTTCATCGAAGTGCAGAATGTCGGTGTGCGCGCGGACGTAGCTGACCTCGACCTGAGGTGCGACCTCATTGAGGACGTCCTCATCCAGCATATCGAATGGTGGAAAGCGACTCAGGTGGTCACGTATTTCGATGAATTCAACCTGCATGCCACTTTCCTTTATTGGAGTCTGGTCCAGACCATGCCCAACTGCCGGCCAATCAGCAACCCGGGAATGCTTTATCTGCCTCGATTGTAGTAACGGCGAGCCACGGTGCAAATCCGGCTGACCAGCCAGCGTCCGGTTTTTTATCCACATGGCCATCATCAAGTCTCGACAGGGCCATCGCCTAAGCCACACAATCAATGCGCCTGAATGGCGGAAGTATCTCGGTTTATCAAACGTCGTAGGGATCGCCTGAATGACCCGCTATTTCAAGACCGCAGAACGCCTGGTGCTCGCCGGTCTGCTCATCCTGCTCATCTGGTTGCCACTGCCGCTGGGCAGCAACCGAGACTGGTCTGCCGCATTATTGATCTTCGCTGTGGGGGGGCTGGCAAGCGTCTGGCTGGCGCTGCAGATGCTGCAGAATCTCTCATTGGGTTCGGGCTTCAAAAAGAGCCTGCTGCCGCTCGGACTGTTGGTCGCAGCCCAGGGCTGGGTCGCTATCCAATGGGCTGCGGAGCTGACCATGGATTCAGCGGCAACCTTCCAGTATCTGATGTTAGGGTTGGCGTACTGCCTGCTCTATCTGCTCGTGATGGGTCTGTTCCGCACGCGCAAGCGCTTGTCGGTGTTGCTCGGTGTGCTGGTGGTCAGCGGCGTGGTACAGGCCTTCTACGGCACCATGATGACGCTGTCCGGGCTTGAATGGTTGATCGTCGGTCCGAAGGATTTCCACGTCGGCCACGCGACGGGCACCTTCGTTAACCGCAACCACCTGGCGGGCTATCTGGAGCTGACGCTGGCGGCAGGCATCGGATTGTTGCTCGCACTACGCCAGGTTGGCAGGTTCCGCTGGGCGGGTCTGTTCGACACCATGATGGGGCCGAAGATGCGGCTGCGTCTGGCGCTGATCATCATGGTGATTGGCCTGGTCATGACCCATTCGCGCATGGGCAATACCGCCTTCTTTTCGAGTCTGCTGCTCGCCGGTGGACTGTTCCTGGTGTTCGACAAGCAGCACCGGCTGCGCAACGGGCTTCTATTGGCAAGTATTCTGCTGATCGACATGTTGATTGTCAGCCAGTACTTCGGCCTGGATCGCCTCAAGGAGCGGCTGGTCAACACGCGCTTCTCGGACGTCGTGGTGGATGGTGCGGTGGTGGAGCAGGCCAACGAATTGCGTGGCACTGTATTCAATCAAGCGCTGCCCCTGGCGACGGAGCGGCCATGGATCGGCCAGGGCGCAGGGAGTTTTGAGACGGTGTTTCCACCCTACGCCGGCAATTTACCGCTGCATTATGATCACGCGCACAATGACTTTCTGCAGTTCTTCATTGAGTACGGCGTGATCGGAAGCCTGCCTCTGGCTCTGTTCGTACTGGTGTCACTGTTCTATGCGCTGAAAGCGATGACTCAGCAGCACTCACTCTACCGTAGCGGTGTGGGATGTGGGGCAGCGCTCGGTATAGTCGCGCTGATGCTGCATTCGCTGACTGATTTCAACCTGCAGATCCCTTCCAACGCCGCAACCTACGTCGTCATCTGTGCCATCGCTGTGTTGGCCAGTACGCACAGAGTTGGGTCGGGACGCAGCAAAAGGAAGCAGAGCAGCGAAGAGCAAGCAGAAGAAGGGAGCCTTGACCTGGCTGAAACATCAGTGCCAGTAGATCACTCGATTACATGACGTTTGTTATCACGCGGGCCACTTCGGAACCCGTTGCGTCCGACATAATAAAAGAATTGCGGAATACCTATCACATAGCGTCTGAATAGCCGTTTTGGCTCCTTGCCAAGACGGTAGACCCACTCCATGCCGGTCTTGCGAAATATCATCGGCGCGCGGGTAAAACGCTCGGCAGAGAAGTCCAGAATCGCGCCGCCACAGATCAACAGAGCCGGCAGGTCGAGTTCACGTTTAATCCGGATAGCCACGTCTTCTTGTTTGGGCATGCCCATTGCAAGCACGATCACAGGAACTTTATTGCTATCACAATGCCTCTCAACGTATTGCGCGTAACTTTCTTCGGGCTGGAAGCCGTCCATTGCATGAAACGGTTGGCCTTGAAAGAGCTTGCGTGCGCCCTTGGATAACCAAGGCTCACGGGTTCCCAGTGCGAAGAACTGGTAGCGACTGGCATCGGTTCGGATCAGGTAATCAATTACCTTCGGAATGAAATCTGAACCGTTCATATTTGCTTTCGGCGATCGCCCATTCAGCTTGCACGCGATCTTGACGCCAATACCGTCGCGCAGAAGGTAAGACATCTGGGAAAAACGCCGGCGCATTGGCAGATTTCGCTGCGCAAGGTTATAGGCGTGCTGATTAAGGAACGCCAGCGTCGTGGGGGAGTCAATGGCTGCGAGTTTCTGCAGTAGGGCATCAGATTGACTCTCATCGATCAGCAGCAATTTATTGATCAGGGGGTCGTGACGCTTGAGCAGAGAGTTAGTCATCGAGGACCTCGTATTACACAATGGTTCATATGAGTACGTTTCGACGGGTATTGGTTCAATTCGGACTGTGGAAATTAATGTCCAATACACAGGTTGTCGGATGACTCAATCGGGGTAGCCATTCAGCTGAGTCGTCGAATTCTCGGAGAAATTGTAGATGGCCTCGTGCTATGTGACTGGCCATCGATAAACCCATCAGGAGGATCTAGCAATGAGACAACCAGGCCTGAAGACAGTTCGTAAATGGTTGATGTGCGGCACCTTTGGTCTGCTTTCAGCAGGTGCAACGGTAGCGAGTGCATCGGTCGATCTGATCGGCATCAATGTGGCGGGCGCCGAGTTTACCGGGGGCAAGTTGCCAGGTAAGCATGGGACGCATTATTTTTTCCCGCCGGAGGGCTACTTCGAATACTGGAGTGAGCAGGGGATCCACACGGTAAGGTTCCCAGTCAAGTGGGAGCGGCTGCAGCCCAGCCTGAATGGCGAGCTGGATGACGTATACGCCTCGCTGGTGGACGACATGCTTGATCAGGCGAAGGAGTACGACATCAAGGTCATTCTTGACGTGCATAACTATGCGCGCTATCGCAAGAAGGTCATCGGGACCGAAGACGTCCCGGTCAGCGCTTATCAGGACCTGATGGAGCGGATTGCCAAGCGGTGGCAGGGGCACGACGCACTGTTTGCCTACGACATTATGAACGAGCCGTATGGGTCGGCCGACGAGTTGTGGCCGGAAGCTGCTCAGGCCGGGATTGACGGTGTTCGCAAATATGACAAAAAACGACCGCTGTTGATTGAAGGCGCTTCCTGGTCAAGTGCGGCCCGCTGGCCGCGCTATGCCGATGCGTTATTGGAGCTCGAGGATCCTGCCGACAATATGGTGTTTTCTGCGCACGTGTATATCGACGAGGATGCCAGCGGTAGCTACAAAAAAGGCCCTGGCAAGGATTTTGAGCCGATGATCGGGGTGAAGCGTGTGGAGCCCTTCGTCAATTGGCTGAAGGAGCACGGCAAGAAAGGCCATATCGGCGAGTTCGGTATTCCTAATGATGACGAGCGCTGGTTGGATGCCATGGACAAACTCCTGGCCTATCTCAACGAGAACTGTATCCCCATTAACTATTGGGCAGCCGGCCCTTCGTGGGGCAACTATAAGCTGTCGATAGAACCAAAAGATGGAGAAAAGCGACCTCAGGTGGCGCTCCTGAAGAAGTACGCGGCCAAGGACAATTGCTCTGACTTCGGACCTGCCAAGGGCTGAATGATGCTCAACGTCGGGCGGCAGATGAGCCGCCCGGCGTGGCCTGCCGAGCCGTCAGCGTTCGGAGGGTAGATGGAATCCGGACATTAGGCGCCGTATTTTGCTGATTGCCTTGCGTCTGAAGGTGAGTCCTTTGCGCATGACCTGGATCTTCAGCGCAGGCAGGCTCATGCCGGGTGCAAACATCTGGTTGGCCTGGATGCAAAACACCGGTTTGTTGGTCAGACGCATGATATACATGGCGACGTCTTCATCGTTCTCGATGAAGAGTATCGAATGCGGGTCCTGGTTGTAGATCCGAGCCTTGAATGCGGTTATTGCCGCATCCGTCGGCCCCAGGGGGGCTGGGGTATCCAGCATATGCAACTGGCCGAACTCAACGCCATGGCGTTCTAGCCATCGCTCCGTTTGCGCGCGGTATTTTTCCGGCCGGCGGGTGATCAGATGCGCGACGGGTACTGATGGGGTGAACAGCGGTGTAGCGTTCTCGATAAAGGCTGCATAGCTGTTGTTGTCATGCATATCCGCTGTGGTCGGCTCTACATACAGTATTCCGTCGATATCCAGGCAGGCGTGCCGCATCAGATTGTGGTGCAGAATATTCCACTCGAATAGTCGTGGTTGCTCTACCGTTTCCAAATATAGGTCCACATTGCCGGTGTTCTCCTTCTGAGCAAAGGCGGCCATAGTGATCACCTCTCCCTGATAGACCGACTTGACCATTTCGACGGCAGCCAGCATGGAGTTACCGGAGGCAATGCTATCGTCTACCAGCAGGATTTTTTTTGCATCCCAGGGCTTAGCCAGCTGCGCATGTTTATAGGTCCTGGTATTGCCCTTTTTCAACTCGTCGTTGCGGTGGAAGGAATACAGATCAGTGAGTGGCAAATTCAACTTGAGCGAGATAATGCTGGCCACCAGAATGCCGCTCCGCGGAATCCCCACGACGAGATCGACGTCGTGGGGCACCTTGCTTGCGTATTTGTTTGTCAGATTTGCCAGGTCGCTGACACTTCGATAGTTCATTGGCGCTGCTCCTTGCGTGCTGTTAGCAGCTCGGGTGATTACCTATCAATTCAGGTGGCGGAGGCCTTGGTATTGGCTTCCGTAACCCGCCCATAGTTATCAGCAAAGCGAATAATGTCGTCTTCTCCAAGATAGGAGCCAGACTGGACTTCAATGAGCTCAAGGGGAATCACACCGGGGTTTTCCAGAGAATGTACCTGGCCAATCGGGATATAGGTCGACTGGTTCTCGGTGACCATATAGGTCTCTTCTCCGTTAGTAACGCGGGCCGTGCCGGATACCACGATCCAATGCTCGGCACGGTGGTGATGCATCTGAACCGATAGCTTGGCACCCGGCTTCACGGTGATACGCTTGACCTGATAGCGCTGTCCGTTATCGATGGAGTCATACACCCCCCAAGGCCGGTACACTTCGCGGTGGTTAAGATGCTCGCCACGATCGTCGCGCTTGAGCTGTTCCACGATGCGTTTGACGTCCTGTGCCTGACTCTTGTGGGCGACCATGATCGCGTCTTTGGTCTCGACGATTATCAGATCCTCGACACCCACAGTAGCCACCAGGCGGTGTTCTGCATGCACATAGGTTCCCTTGGTGCTCTCGCTAAGTACATCTCCTTTGAACACGTTGCCCTGCTCATCCTTCGGGCTGACTTCCCACAACGCGGACCAGGAACCAATATCACTCCAGCCGACATCCAGCGGAACGACCACTGCATCGGTGGTTTTTTCCATGACGGCGTAGTCAATTGAGTCTTCAGGGCAGGCAATAAAGGCTTCCCGGTCGATACGCGTGAAAATCATGTCCTGGCTACTGCCGGCAATAGCTTTGCGGCAGGCGGCAAGGATATCCGGGCGGAATTTCTCCAGCTCTTCCAGGTAACGGCTGGCGCGGAACATGAACATGCCACTGTTCCAGTAGAAATCCCCCGATAACAGATAGTCCTTGGCGGTTTCAAGATCCGGCTTCTCGACGAACTTGGCGACTTTAAAACCACCAGGACCTTCAGAGGCGCCTTTTTGTACGTAGCCATAGCCGGTTTCCGGATGCGTGGGCACGATACCGAAGCTGACCAGCTTGCCCGCTTCGGCAAACGGCAAGGCGACGCCGATACGTTCACGAAAACCTGCTTCGTCCTGGATCAGGTGATCGGCGGCAAGAATCAGCAGTACGGGATCGTTACCGTCAGCAACAGCCTGCAGCGCAGCAAGCGCTACCGCAGGGGCGGTATTGCGGCCTGCGGGCTCGAGCAGGATCGGAGCCTGTTCCATCTTTAGCTTTCGCATCTGTTCTGCGGCAAGAAAGCGATGTTCTTCATTACAGATCAGTCTGGGTAGCTCGATATCGAGACCTTCCAGACGCTTGATCGTCGCTTGCAGCATGGACAACGAAGCATCCGCGAGTGGCAGAAACTGCTTGGGATTCAGCTGGCGCGAAAGCGGCCAAAGGCGCGAGCCGGTGCCGCCCGACATGATGATGGGGATCATTTCTAGACTCCTTTATATGATAGCGGCTGTCTGTTTTTGAGCTGCTTTACGAGTATGGGGATGAACCGCAAGCCGTCCCGTGCGTAACGACCGGACAGCCTGCGTGGTTCGCTGCAGATGCGGTGCAGCCATTCGAGATACAGTTTCTGTACCCATTCGGGCGCACGCGGCACGGCGCCAGACAGAAAATTCAGGGAGCCGCCGACGCAGAGGCCCACCCCCTTGGCTTTGCCGGTCTGCAGTACCTTGTGCGCCAACACTTCCTGGGTAGGACAGCCAAGGGCAAATACCACCAGCTGTGCAGGGTGGGCGACAATGAAGTCCAGGCAAGCTGCAGTGGCCTGTTCATCCTTGATAAAACCCATGGGGGGGTAGTGGTGGTAAAAGGTGATGCCGGGGAATTTCTCCCGCAGGAGCGCCACATTGGGTGCATCACAACCCACCACGCAGACTTTCCAGTGATGCTGGTCTGCCAGGTGAATGAGGCGAGCCGTCAGCGTGCTGCCCGGAATGGCTTCGGGGATATCCAGGTTACAGATCTTCAAAAACGGCAGCAGAACGCGACTGTCGCATATTCGGTGGCTGGCCTGCTCGTAGGCGGCACGAAGTTCTGGGTCATCCTTGAGTTGAACGACGTGATTGACATTGGGTGTGACAATATAACTAAAGTCATCCTGGCTGGTCGTGCGGATTTCCTCGACCAGTTGTTCCTCGGAGCCTTCGTAGAATTCAATATCAAAAGCTTTCAATGCAACCTCCCTGGCATTTGAAAACAGCCTACAAATGCGTACGTGTGAATGTGCTGCGTTCAGGCTGCGCGCTTATCCCGCGCAGCCTTGATCGATTTGATATGGGCATGGACGTAGTGCAACCCATACAGGACGTAGTTCTTAAATGAGGATAGCTTGAGAAAACGCCTGCGGATGTGTACATCTTCCTTGATCGCGGCGAACCGGCGCTGCTCGGAAACGCCCGTCAGATCGAAGATGCACAGCGGTTCGGCAAGCTGCAGAACGTCGCGCGGTTTCTCGATACCGTTGGTAAATTCGATGATCATGCAATAATCGGCCGACAGCTTGTAATCGTCGCGAAAGCGCACGCTGCTCAGGTGTTCATTCTCGAAGTACATCGCCTGATGGCTTGAAGGCATGCCGATAAACAATCGATCGATCGGTTTGGCGAGTGATTCGATCAGTTTGCCGCTGCCCGTGCGCAAGTAAAAATCACCGTAGATGAATTTTGGACGAACCTCCGCCTTCTCGACCGCCGCAGCAACCTTTTCCAGGACGGTTTCGTCATAGAACATGTCGCCGCTGTTCAGAAAGATCGTATAGCCAGGCAACGCGGACCCTTTGACCAGCCCCTTGTTCATGGCGTCATACAAACCCTTGTCAGGCTCAGACGTGATGTCTGCCTGTGGATCCTTAATGTGTCCAAGCCATTCGACCGCTCCGTCATTGGACGCACCATCGATCACTATCCAGGTAAAGTTCCGATGGGACTGCCGAACAACACTCTGATAGGTCTCCTTGAGGCCTGCCAGGTTATTCCAATTTATAGTTACGATACTGAAGTGGACCATTGCTCACCCGGTTGAGTTGTCGAGGCGACGTTGTTTCGGTTGCTTGCACCTTGGAGTAATAGAGGAAACAGGCTGTTGTAATACCCAGCATGTCTCCCCCGTACATGATCGCGTTGGACATCACCATGTTGATGATGCTGAAAATGAAGCTCAGCTGGAAGGCTGCCAGCAGGTCGCCCTTGTGCTTGCAGCGCCGCATGATGGTCAGATACATGCCGTAGAAAATGATGGCGATAAAGGGAGTCAGGAAGCCAAAGCGATGGTATACGCCGACAATACCAACATCCGATAAGTAGAAGTGCGGGTTGTACAGCGCGTGGAAGCCTTCGTTCCACTGCAGCGACAACGCGCCCTTGCCTATATAGTTGTTCTCCCTGATGGCCTGCATGATCGTGGCAATGGTGTTGTCCCGTACCCCTGGTCCGGTGGTGGCTTCTTCGAACAACATATTGAAGCGCACGATCTGCTCTGCCCAGAACTCCGGAATCAGGAAGAATGAGGCGACCAGAATCAGGCCCGCCATCGCCCCGACCTTGATCATCGAGTCGACACGGTTGCGGAAGATCCACAGCGCCGCCAGGGCCCATATAAGCATGGTGCCGCGGGTCTGGATGACCAGCCAGAGGTAGGCCGCGAAGTACAGGACCAAGGCCAGCTTGCCGATCGACAGCTTTTCCTTGAGCTGATACAGCAGCATGAATACCGCAATCGTGACGTAACCCGAGCCTATGCGATAACGGTTCGGTCGCAGAGGGTTGTTACCCCAGTCGACCTCGTCCTTGGCGAAGGAAACCGACGCGTTGTCGGGGATGATGCTGAGGTAGTACATGAAGCCGATGACGGTCGCGAATACCGCCGAATACAGGAAGTACTTCTCGAGATGCTTTTGAGTTGGTGCCGTTTTGATCAACAGTAACAACGCAACAAAGAAACTCAGCCACATGAAGCTCCGGCGCTCTTCGAGCAAGCCGTAGACCAGCGGTTGGCCATAGTTGAGGTTGGCGAGGACCGCCGACGAGACGGGCAGCAGCAGTCCGAGAAAGATGATCCATAGGGCTGTTTTTGATTGATAAACCCGTCGCCAGGTAACAAACAGAGCGCCCGCTACAGCAATCACGCCCAGCAGATACAGTTCACGGAGAAAGGGGATGCCCGCCTTCTTATCGTCGGTCAGGAAGAAGACTTCCGAATTCAACAGAATAAGAATAAAAAGCAGGTTCCTGTACGCAAGCAATTGCTTGAACAATGGCGATTTCCCTTTCTGTGTTGAGACTAGTCACGGCTGCGAGGTAATGGACGACCATTCGGCAACAGAATTTGGCCCTAAAGCTGACAAATAGTTCCCGCCATACGTCGGCCGGGGTTGTTCAGAGTCAGGCGACGTAGGCCTTGGTATGCAGATGGACGTCCTGCGAGGCTAGCATCTCCGGCTCAGGCCACCATCGATAGGCGTCATGCTGGATCGATGGTGGTTGCAAATCGCAATCGGGCGGCAGCTTCAATTCGTAGGCTACCACCACGTAATGGGTGTCTGGAGTGGCACCAAACACACTATCGCGATAAAAATGTTCGAAGATGCCAAGTAGGGTGGCACTCTCACGGGAGAATGCCTGACCCAATTCGACCTTCGTCAGCCGCTGGAAAGCGGCGTCGAGCTTTTCATTTTTATAGATCCGGCCTCCTGGCACAAACCATGACCCCTGGGCGGGGCGGTTTAACCGCTGGCCCAGGAGGATCTCGCCTTGAGGGTTACGCACAACCAGGTCAATCGAAACCAGCGGGGTGCCGACCACGACGGTGCGGAAGGCGTCTGCTTCGAGGAACATATCAGCCGCGCGCCTCGTCCATGTGCTCGACAAACCAGCTATAGGCATCACGCAGACCGTCTTCCAGACCAATCTGCGCGGACCAGCCAAGTGCTGCCAGGCGCGATACATCCATGAGTTTGCGTGGCGTGCCGTCGGGCTTGCTGGCATCAAAGCTCAAACGGCCCTTGAAGCCGGACACCTGACTGATGGTTTCCGCCAGCTCGCGGATGGTGCAATCCTGACCGGTGCCCACGTTGATATGCGAGAGCATGGGTTGAGTATGCTGCTGATAGGTGCTGCTATCCAGGTTCATGACATGCACACTGGCGGCGGCCATATCGTCCACATGCAGAAACTCGCGCATCGGCTTGCCGCTGCCCCAGACCACCACTTCCTCATCACCACGCTGGGTCGCTTCATGGAAGCGGCGCAGCAGGGCAGGGATGACGTGGCTGTTTTCCGGATGATAGTTGTCATGCGGGCCATAGAGGTTGGTCGGCATCACGCTGCGGTAGTCACGACCGTACTGGCGGTTGTAGCTTTCGCAAAGTTTGATGCCGGCAATCTTGGCAATGGCGTAGGGCTCGTTGGTCGGTTCCAGCACACCGGTCAGCAAGGCTTCTTCGCGCATCGGCTGGTCTGCATTCTTCGGATAGATGCACGACGAGCCGAGGAACAATAGCCGCTGAACATCATTGGCATGCGCTGCCTGAATGATGTTGGCTTCGATCATCAGATTCTCAAAGATGAACTCCGCCGGATAGCTGTTGTTGGCGTGAATGCCGCCGACCTTGGCGGCAGCCAGGTAGACCTGGTCGATGCGTTCTTCAGCGAAGAACGCATTCACCGCTGCCTGGCTGAGCAAGTCGAGCTCGTGCCGGCTGCGGGTGATGATGTTGCGGTAGCCAAGGGCCTCCAGCCGGCGCACGATGGCTGAGCCGACCATGCCCCGGTGTCCCGCCACGAAGATTCGCTGGTCGAGATCCTGTTGCATACTCAACCCTCCACGGTAACCGGAATGTCGTGGCCGTGTTCTTTGAGCAGGGCGTGACGCTTGGCAACCTTGAGATCCTCGCGGACCATCTCGGCGCACATTTCCTGAACCGTTATTTCAGGCGTCCAGCCTAGCTTGGTCTTGGCCTTGGTCGGATCACCCAGCAGGGTTTCCACTTCGGCCGGCCGGAAATAACGCGGATCGACTCGCATCAGCACATCCCCTACCTTGACGCCTGGGGCCAGATCGCCTTCGACGCTTTCGACGATGGCTTGCTCATCAACACCGGTGCCCTCGAAACGCAGGGTGATGCCCAGCTCGGCGGCCGACCAGCTGATGAATTCGCGCACTGAATACTGCACGCCGGTGGCGATCACGAAATCCTCAGGCTGGTCCTGTTGCAGCATCATCCACTGCATACGCACGTAGTCCTTGGCGTGTCCCCAGTCCCGTAGCGAATCGATGTTACCCATGTACAGGCAGCTTTCCAGGCCCTGGGCGATGTTGGCCATACCGCGGGTAATCTTGCGCGTCACGAAGGTTTCACCGCGACGGGGCGATTCGTGGTTGAACAGGATGCCGTTGCAGGCATACATGCCATAGGCTTCGCGGTAGTTCACAGTGATCCAGTAGGCATACAGCTTGGCCACCGCGTAGGGCGAGCGCGGGTAGAAGGGGGTGGTTTCCTTCTGCGGTGTTTCCTGCACCAGACCGTACAGCTCGGAGGTGGACGCCTGATAGAAACGGGTCTTCTTCTCCAGACCCAGCAGACGGATCGCCTCAAGAATACGCAGGGTACCCATGGCGTCAACATCAGCGGTGTATTCCGGTGCTTCAAAGCTCACGGCTACGTGGGACTGTGCGCCCAGGTTATAGACCTCATCGGGCTGCACTTCCTGCAGGATGCGGGTCAGGTTGGACGAATCAGACAGGTCGCCATAGTGCAGCACGAAGTTCTTGTTCTCGACATGCGGGTCCTGATAGATGTGATCGACGCGCTGGGTATTGAACAGCGAAGCCCGGCGCTTGATGCCGTGCACTTCATAACCCTTCTCGAGCAGGAACTCTGCGAGGTAAGAACCATCCTGCCCGGTGATACCTGTGATCAAAGCCTTTTTGCGTTCCATTTTCTTAATACTCCGGTCGTAATTGCAATGAGTTGAATTCGTTTGAATCTGGTCGTCGTCTATCGTGATCTGGCGCTGCGAAGCAGAATTTGAACGCGCTCGCGGAAGCCGAAAAGAATGACCTGTACCGATGGGAACTTGTAAAAAAAGCGGTACATGTCGTATTCGGTTTTCGGCGTAGTCAGGCTGGCGCCATTCAGTTCGGCAGAATCGATCAGGGCAATGCCGTCGCCCTCTATGTCATGCATGACGCTGAGCTCCATGGGCTTCATAGATAAGCTGAAGTTGAACAATCCCTTCTGACTGGTGCGGGTCAGTTGCAGCCCGCTGCGGCAATCCTTGCAACCGTAGAGGTTTACGGTGAAGTCGTAGGCGGCAAGCCTTTCATTCTGCTTCTTGACGCTGGCGGGGAGCAGTTCGCTGAACGCGTCGTACATAGCCAGGCTGCCTTCCCGAGGCGCGAACTGGTAGTCGATACTCTGCTGCTGGATGGCAACCTGAAAGCGTGAAGAAGCGATGTTGAAATGTTGGCCCGGGTCGCCAAAATTAGTGGTAAGCGACCGATAGGGGTACACGAAGAACTTGTTGCGCGAAATGATATAAGCGTTGTACAGCTTGAGCCACGACGATTCCGGCCAGCTGCGGATGTCCGCGGGAATATTGTCGATGTGCGCGATATCCGTGCCGTTCTTTTCCATCCATGTGCGAAACCCGGTCCATTGATTCCGCGACCAGGCCTGCCCCCAGGAGGCCGCCAACTGCATGAAATAGACATCGGCATTGCCGTTGTCGATGGGGGTGAACGGAAGATTTGCCGTCTGGTTAAACTGCAGGCTATACAGGCTTATGCCGGCAATTTCCGGATCGTTGGCATAAAAGCCAAGGGCGGCCGTGGTGTATTGATAGAAGTAGGGCGACGCAAAGAGGTCGTCCTCGAGAATGATGACGTCCCCATACTCTTCGGTCAGATCGCCACAGCTAAGCACGTGCTCTCGCAGCCCAAGACGGGTCTTGTGCGCGATGATGCGCTTTTCGCCAAACGGCCAGTCGAACTCCTCTGCGACCTCGCGCGGTTCATCCATGCCGGAGTTATCCAGGCTGATGACCAGCCGCACGTTACCAGGCGGATAATGTGCCTTGCGCAGCGAGCCCAGCAAGCGGCTCAGACTCTTCGGTCGGTTGTACCCGATGACAATAATGGTAGGTAAATTCAGGGGCATAACGTCTCGCAACCAGAGTTGAGGAAAATTGATAAAGGTGCACCGGTCAGGTAATCAGGCACTACGGTACCCCCGGGCAAACCTTCTGCGCGATTCAACAGCTGTCAGCACAACCAGACACAAATAAATGGCGACACTGGCGATGGTGAAAGCGATCACCGTGCTCAGTGAATCCTCTAGTAGCGCCGCACCGATGAACAACGCGGATATACGCAGGGTGGTGCTGACGATTTCAAATACCAGTGACAATCTCTGCATAGAAAGAGCAGGGAAGGCTACGGTGCAGGGGCGGCTGACAAAAATGGCGTATTCGGCCAGTGCCAACCAGCTGGCGAATTCGCCCGCTGAGGCCCACTCTGAGCCGAATACCAAGGCAAACATCCAGGGCCCGAAGAAGAACACCGCGCCAAAGGGCACAAGACCCACAATCGCCAGCCCGGCAACTGCCTTCATCAACATCGCGGTGATGGGTTCCTGGCGGTGGATGGCCTGAGTGATTTTCGGGTAATACACGTCCGCGACCGATTTGCCGATCAGATGTGTCGGCATGCTCAACGCTTGTTTGCAAAGCGTGAAGTAACCGGCGGCAGCCGGCCCGAAATAGGCGGCGAGCACGAGTGTCGGAAGGTTCTGCGATACGGTGTTGATAAACATCTGTGGTGCGCGGAACAGCGGAAAGTCACTGTAGCGCTTGGCAACCTCAAGGGTGTCGCCTTTCACGTGCTGCTCGCGAGGCGAATCATCGACCGTGCTGGCGCCGCCGCTCCTGCGAATGCCAAACAGCAGCATCAGGGCATGCAATAGCGGACCGAGCGCGGTGGTAATGACCAGCACCGCGGCGGAGGCGTGAATCCAGCCCGCCGCGCTGCGGATCAGGTTATGTAGTAGGGAATGCGTTATGGCCACCTTGGCCGTGACCCGGAACAGCTGATGGCGGATCAGCCATTGCTGTGCAATTTCCAGGGCTGCGCCAAAGAACATCGTCAGCGGCAACAGCATCAGGAAAGGCGTGATTTCGTCGACGCCCATCTTCTGCACCAGTGGCGCGCCGAAGAAGTACAGCAACAGTGCCGAGAGCCCGGCCATGCCGACGGCAATCATCAGGGACAGCCTGACCACCGCCCCGGCATCTGCGTTGCGTTTGGGCAACACAATGGCCATCGGATAAGACAGGGCGGCAGCAGGGACGATCATCATGACCACACCCATGAACACCCCGAGAACGCCGTAACTTTCCGGGCCGTACAGCCGGGTAATAACCGGCATGAACAGCATGGTCAGCACCTGCGCGCCGGCGGTACCCGAGACGACGGTGAGGATGTTGCGAAGCAGTTTGCTACGCATCTGCTGGCGCAGCCGCTCGCTAAACCTAGACCATCGGGATCCGGGTTGTCCGTTTGCGTTGATGTCGACCTCCACTGTCGGCGCGCTGTTAGGCATTGATACTCATGCGGCCGATGCCGTAATAATCAAACCCGGCACGCTTGATCTGAGTCAGGTCGTACTGGTTGCGGCCATCAATGATCAGAGGCTGCTTCAGCAGCTTCTTCAGGGCTTTGAGGTCTGGGCGACGGTAGGGTTTCCACTCTGTAACCAGGATCAGCGCGTCGGCATCGATTGCGGCTTCGTACTGACCTTCAACGATCTCCAGCTTGCCGTCGGCGAACCACTCTTCAGGGAACTCGCGCCGAGCGGTTTCATGCGCCACAGGGTCACAGGCTTTGACCGTCGCGCCGGCATTAATCAGGCTGTTGATCAGCACCACGCTTGGCGCTTCGCGCATATCATCAGTGCCTGGCTTGAACGCCAGACCCCAGACTGCAAAGCTCTTGCCGGCCAGATCGCCGTTGAAATGCCCGTTGACCTTGCTGAATAGTGACTGTTTCTGCAGGTCGTTCCTCGCTTCCACAGCCTGGAGCAGCTTGGGCTCGAAATCGTTCTTATGGGCCATACTGATCAGTGCTTTGACGTCTTTCGGAAAGCAGGAGCCGCCATAGCCGCAGCCGGCGTAGATGAAGTGGTAGCCGATCCGCTGATCCGAGCCGATGCCCAGGCGAACATTTTCCACATCCACATCAAGCCGCTCACACAGGCTGGCGATCTCGTTCATGAAGGAGATCTTGGTGGCGAGCATGGCATTGGCTGCGTATTTGGTCATCTCTGCGTCACGCACACCCATGAACATCATCCGCGGGTGGTTGCGGATGAAGGGCGCGTAAAGCTCGTTCATGATCGTGCGGGCCCGCTCGCTGTCGGTACCGATAACGATGCGGTCGGGATGCATGAAATCATCGACGGCAGCGCCTTCCTTGAGAAACTCCGGGTTCGACACGACGTCGAATTCGATATCCAGGCCGCGTTTCTCGAGCTGTTCGGCTACAGTAGCGCGAACCATATCGGCGGTGCCGACTGGGACTGTGGACTTGTTGATGATGACGGACGGGCGGGTGATCAGGCTGCCGATCTCCCGTGCTACGTCGACGACATACTGAAGGTCCGCGGAGCCGTCTTCGCCGGGCGGCGTGCCAACGGCGATAAAGAACACCTCGGAGTCGTCGATGGTGTCCTTGAGCGACGTCGTAAAGCGCAAGCGGTCTGCTGAAAAGTTGTCAGTGACGATATCTTCCAGACCGGGCTCGTAGATCGGCAAGATGCCCTTCTTCAAGTTATCAATCTTGTTCGGGTCGATATCGACGCAGTAAACGGTGTTGCCCATCTCTGCAATACAAGCGCCCGTTACGAGTCCTACATAGCCGGTTCCAACAACAGTAATATTCATGGCGCTTCCTTAAAATTGAACGAAATCTACTTGCACACCCCGGCGGTGGCCGGGGCTGCGTTTCATGTCTGGGGGTGTCTTTCTATCAACCCGAGTAGCGGTAGCCGGTCAGTACACGTCCCGCGAGAACAGCGTAAAGGGCGTGCGGAACAGGATCTTGATATCCAGCCACAGTGACCAATTGTTGATATATGCCAGGTCCTGTTCAACGCGTTGCTGCATCTTCTCGATGGTCTCCGTCTCGCCGCGATGTCCGGTGACCTGGGCCAGCCCGGTAATGCCCGGCTTGATGCGGTGACGTGCCATATAGGCAAGGATCTTGTCGCTGTAATAATCGTTGTGCGTCACAGCGTGCGGACGAGGGCCGACCAACGACATTTCGCCGCGTAACACATTGAATAGTTGCGGAAGTTCATCGATTGAGGTGCTGCGCAAGATCTTGCCCACCGGCGTAACGCGCGGATCGTCGCGGGTAGCCTGTTTGACGATGGTGTCATCGTCATGCATCCGCATGGACCGGAATTTCATCACATGGATGATCTCGCCATTCCAGCCATGGCGAGGCTGGCGGAACAGTACCGGGCCGGGCGAGGACATCTTGACGGCGATAGCTGCGCCGATCAGCAGCGGGCTGAGTGCAACTATTGCCAGCAGCGCAACACCTCTATCGAGCAATTCCTTACTGAACACAGAAGCAGGATGAGAGCTGAGCGGCGTCTCATTCAAATAGATGGCAGGTAGTTGCTCTATCTGCGAAATCGACTGATTCAGGAGCGGCATCCGACCGAAATCAGGAATCCAGACCACGTCGACACTGAGATCGAGCAGGGTGATGTACAGTTTCTCGATATAGGCGACCTCATCGAGGCTCAGTGCGATGTAAACGCGACGGATACCGTACTGTTCGACCAGTTCGCGAACCTTGGACAGATCGCCAAGGACCGGGAAACGCGGGTCCAGGGTCTCGGTATCAGGCTTCGATGTGATCAACCCGACCAGCGGAACGCGATTGGAGCCGTGCAACCGCTTCGCCAGCTCATAGGCGGCAGGACCGGAACCGATAATAACGGAGGTTCTGCCAAGCCGGAGCTTGCTGGAGTGGCTGTTCCCAAAGTAGCGCAGGGGAATATAGGCCGCTGCCTGGATCAGGTAGCCGAGTACCGCCCACTGCAACAGGATCTCGGAAGAAAACAGATGCATGCTCTGACTGGCATAGGTAATCGCCATCAAGCCCGCCAGCAAGGTCGCCCACCCACCCATCAGATGCACCAGGCCGGACAGGTAGCTATGCCGTTTGTGGTAGACATGAAGCAACATATACGCAGGCACGGACCCGAAAACGGTGATGACGATCAGCAGTCGGTACTGAGTGGAAACCACGCCCAGATGCTGGTAAACCAGATAGCAAAGTAGTCCGCTGACCAGAAAGATAGCGCACAGCCATTGGCCCCAGAAGGTAAGCCCCCGACGATTCACGGCGGGGTTGGTGCGTTTGGCGATCATTGTGAACCTTCCTCCTTACATATCTGCTGTTTAGCTTTGGTAGCCGAGCCGAGACTCCAGCACAGCGGGGTGGCGAGACCTGAAGTGCTGGCCAGGTTATACATCTGCAATGCTTCCCTTTTGCTGACCGCGGCTGAACGGCTCGCGGCCTGGAGTGTGATGGCACGCTGGTGCGTATTCAGATCGCTCCATGCCGAGAATCCCAGCGCCGCGAGATCACTGTCCAACTCAACGCGGCCCGCGCCCAGTTCGCTGGTGCGACGCAGGGCCAGATCAAATTCATCATCCAATTGCTGCAATCCCTGTTTTGCATACGCCAGCCTGAGCCATGACCACGGCCAGGCTGGACGTACCTCAACTGATTTACGGAAGGCTAGCAGCGCGTCTCGTTTCTGAGCCTCGATCCCGGAACCCTCGGGTGCGACCAGAGGCCCCCATAACAGGATCCTGCCCAAGCGATCCAGATACTCGCCATTGGCGATGGGAGCGCGCGCGACGGCACTTTCGGCTCGCTGTAAAGACATGTTCCAGTAGCCCTCGCTGGGCGGTTGGTCCGAGTTTTGCCAATAACGCAAGGCCAACTCCGCATGCTCGCTGGCTACCCCTGCGTATAACATCGGAACCGAGAGCATCAGGCAGACGATGGAGGCCGGCAACGCAACGATAAAAGCCAGCTTCTGCGCGAACGGCGCCTGCTCGGAGACGCGGCGGGGGGGCGTGCTTTTTGTATATGGGCCGTTAACAGCGGATATGGTCATTTCCTAACATCCTTGCCTTTGTCCTTCGCCAAGTTGGCATCACACATCTGATCGTCCGCGATCAGTAATTTCCAGTATTCCGTAATGCGCTCATGCAGGATGAGCCGTGATGTATCTACGACAAGCCATTGCACGTTGTGTTCCCTAAACAATCAGATGGACTTGGCAATTTTTGCTACCGGCCAGATAGACGGTAATCACGCAGCCGGATCTGCTTCCAGGCTAGTCTCTGGAGGCATAGCTCAGGTGGGCTCAAAGCAGCGTACGCAGGATAAAGTCGAGGTTGCCAGTGTCGTGCCGTGCCACCGTCAGGTGGACCGCACGAAGGCAAAGGAAATGAGAAGGCTCGTATGTTTACCTTGAATATTAACGGTAGAGCTTAAGCGTTCTGCTCGCTGTAACCGTAATGATCGTAGTAACCACTGTATTCACCCTTCTTGGCGGCTTTCTTTACATCGACCTGGTTGAGCACTACGCCGACGATGGATGCGCCGCTCTGCAGCAATTGGCCCACACCCTTCTGCGCCATATTAATGGAGGTGTGCTCCGACTTGATGACGTAGATAACCGAGTCCGCGTAGGTCGACATCAACACCGAATCGCTGACTGCCTGGGTTGGAGGCGAATCGATGAGGATGTGGTCGTATTGCTCCTTGGCGCGCTCGAGGAACTTGGCAAAGCGCGGCGATGCAAGCAGCTCCAACGGGTTCGGCGGTACGGCACCCGCAGTCAGCATATCCAGCTGATTATCGACAGTCTGGATGCAATCCTCGGCCTTTGCGGTACCCGAGATCAGGTTCGCCAAGCCAGGCGTGCCAACCGGGAAGTCGAAGTTTTTCGCCAGTGTTGGACGACGCAGATCGGCGTCAATCAACAACACGCGTTGCAGCTGACTCAATGCGAATGCCATATTTGCCGCCACCGAGCTCTTACCTTCGGAAGGCACAGAAGAGGTCACCACGATGACTTTCTGCGGCCGGCTCATATCGGCCAGCATCACACTGGTACGAATGGTCCGGATCGCCTCGCAGAACCGCATGTCGTCGCCTTTCTCGAACAAGTGTGCCACCTTCTTCTGCTGCTTCTTGGCAACCAGAGGCACGATACCCAGTACTGGCAGGTTGAGGTTGTTCTCAACGTCCTCGGCACTCTTGAAGGTGTTGTTGAGGAAGTCAGCAATCAGCGCTATAGCTACCCCGGCAATGAATGACAGCACACTGGCCAGCATGATCAGCAAGCGCGTATTAGGTGCAGCAGGCGTGGCTGGTGGCAAAGCCTCATCGACAATGCGCGCATTAGTGCTGCTCAGGTCCTGTGTCGCAGTGGTTTCACGCAAGCGGTTCTGGAAGGTTTCGTACAGTTCCCGGTTACTTTCCACGTCACGCTCGAGCTCCCGAACCTTGAACTCCTTGCGGGAAATATCCTGGATCTCTTCCTTATTCTGGTCGAAGGAGGCGCGCAGTGAGCTTTCGTTCGCTACGGCGAGCTGATAGTTACGCTCGATACCTGCTACCACCTGTTCAACCTGCGCTCGCAAGCTTGCGGTGGCCGCAGCCAGATCAGACTGGGCCGCTTGCATGGCGGGGAAGCGTTCGCCATAACGGCGGGACAATTCCTCGACCTTTGCACGGGCGCGCGCCTGCTCGGATTTGAACTGCTGGATCAGAGGATGGCCCAATACGGCTGGCACGCTAGCCATCCGTTCCCAGCCCTGGTCTTCCATTGCCTGAACCTGGCGATACTGACTTTCCGCCTCAGCACGCTGGCTGCGGGCATCAATCATACGGTCGCCGGTCATTGCGAGATTATCTGCGCTAACGGTGCCTACGCCACCGACATCTACCAGGCCTTCTTCTTCACGAAACTGCTGAAGACGGTTTTCTGCTTCCTTAAGGGAGGTACGCAGCTCGGCAAGACGGCTATTCATCCAGGTGGTTGCCGCCATGGACATTTCCATCTGGGCCTCGAGCTGACCTTCGATGTAGCTGTTGGCCAGGGAGTTGGCTGCCTGCGCCGCAGTCAATCGATCGGCCATTTCCACGGAGATCCTGACCAACTGACTCTTGCCTTCAACATCTGCAGTGGTGCGTGTCATGAAGTCACGTGTGACGGCGTCCATGATGTCCGCTTCGGTCATCGGAGCGGCCGTTTTTGACGGATCTTCTCCAAGTACCATGCTCTTGGTGCGACGCACCATGCCCTTGACGTCGATCAACGGCTGGGGACGCTGACGCGGGTCGAATTCAGGGTGTTCGGTAAGATTAAGCTCGCGCACCACACGTTCAGCAACGCCGCGGCTGTTAATCAGACCAAGCTGAGTTTGCAGATATTCGCTTAGTTGTCCGGTGTTGTCGTAAACGCGCTGAAAATCTACCAGCTGATCGCCTTTGGATTCGATCATCATGGTGACGCTGGCCCGGTAGATGGGTGTCATCTGCATGACAGCCAGCGTAGCCAGCATGGTGACGACCAGCACGAGCGAAATAATGCTCCATTTACGGGACCATAGCGCGTGCCAGATCTTTTTCAGGTCGATATAGTCTGCGTCGTCGTCAGTCTGCATAGGCTGCCACTGGCGGTCAGGTCGTATGGAGCTGTTCATGCTCAGAAGAATCCTTGGTCAATAGTAATGGTGTCACCTGGCTGAACGATAGTGCCCAGTGACGCCCGCTCTGCGGCACGATTTTCATCAGATCCGCGAACGATGGTTATGCGGCGCGTCGAGGCGCGCTCGGTAAGCCCGCCCGCGAGCGCGATGGCGCGGTCAAGCGTCAGGCCCGGCTGGTAGGGATATCCACCAGGCTGTTTGACCTCACCGCTGATATAAAATTCGCGATAATTGATTACGCTTACTGACACCCGTGGGTCGACCAGGTAACCGTCTTTCAGAGCCTCGGTGATCAGTTGCTCGATTTCTCGTGGGGTCTTGCCCTTCGCTTCAACCGCGCCGAGGAAGGGATAAGAGAAGGTCCCTGCATCGTTCAGCCGGATTTCTGCAAAGGTGAGATCAGGCTCGCCAAAGACGCTGATGCGCAACACGTCTCCGGAGCTGAGGCGATATTGTGTATTTGCTGTAGCCTGAAAACTCAGGCCGAGCATTAATAGGATTGTTGCTGTTCTAAGAATATGTTGGATAGACATGTTTGCTCTCTCCATCTAGCTGTTTTTCAGCGCTGTGGGGGATGTCATCCCCATAGCCTGGCCTGAATCCGTTTACGGATTCAGGCGTTGCGGCAGGTGTTAATGTTATCGAAGCAGCGCTCAGCCGGACGCTGAGCGTCAAAGGCTCATGTTAAGGCTAACTAGATAGACATTGCGTTCGTAGCTATTGAAGTAACGTGACGAGTCATTTTCCGACCGACGGTACCCGACGGTGATGTCAGCCCAGCGATCAAATGCATAGTTGACCCCAACACTGTAGGCAGTCCGTTCGTCGTCACGGTCACTGGCCTTGTATTCCCGATCGGAGAACTGATACTCGAGCTCAGTACTGATACGCGGCGTCCAGCCATGTGTCCAGCTGAGCGCCGTGGTGACATCTTCGACGGTTGAGGCATCATCTTCACCCTCGTCGAAGGCGCGGCGGGCATTGACCTCGAACGTTGAATAGGTGCGTGGGGACCAGGCGACACCCACTTCCCACATGGGGCTGGTGAAATCGTCGCGCGCGTCACTGTCGAACTTCTTGCGTTCAGCACCAACGCGGACTGTACCAGTGGTTTTCGCTGTAGCATCCCAAGTGGCGCCCACCAGGCCTGCCGTGTTGGTTCCGTCGCGGCTGAAGCGGTCGTCAACGTAATCGTGTTGAGTGTGGCGGACCTCAACGATTGAGCGCGTGCGGCCACCGATACGGTGGAACCAGGTGCTGCTGACGCCGAGGCTGTCGCGTTCCTGATCTTCGTTGATATTGCCGCTGTTGTGGTACCGGCGCTGCTCGTAGTTGGTGGCGAAGTCGAGCTGGTTGGAGGCGCTAACGGCACCAAAGGTATAACCCAGACCGGCTATTGTACGACTGTATTTGTCGTTGTAAAAGTCACGTCCGGACAAGTCGCCAGCTAGCTCGTCGGTGCGGCTTTTGGTGTCATCGTTGATGGTGTCTTCAATGCGGTGATAGCCGATATTGCCGCGCACTCGGTGGCGAGAGGTCAGTGCCAGGGCGCTCTTGAGTGTGAGGTGATGGTCTGTATTGGAAGCGTCGCTGTCATCGTGATAGATGTCACTATTGAAGGAGTACTTCAACTCGTGCTGGCTGTTGCGATTTTCCGCGCTCAGAGCAAAGGTCGGCTCAATGCCCGTAACCCATGAATCTTCTGCGTCGTCACGCACGCCGCGATAGTTGTCATCGTAGGCTTCGGAAACGAGCAAGGTTGGCGTGAACTGAAAGCCGCGGACATCAATGCTCATTGGCTCGATTGCCCAACTATAGGCAGATACGGAGGTCGCGAGCGAAGCGGTCAGAAATTTGGAGAGCCTCATAAAGCAGTCTTCCTTCTCGGAAATGAAAGATTGTTGTTCTCTTGAACGGTAGTGATCAGCTGGAACTAGCGGTGGTTCCGCCGCCGGTTCCGCCCCCTGAGCCGCCTCGTGGGACGTTCAGGGAGGATGGCGCCAGGATCTTCGAGGGTGCCGCGCCAGCAGCGGCGGGCAGTCTGTCAGTCACTGCGCTGACAATTTCCTCGGCTTGATCAGGTGCTGCTGCTACCGCCGCTTCCACAATCTCTGCAATCTGATCGGGCGCTGCATCGATAGCGGCCAAAGCGATATCGCTGGCCAGCTCGGGAAAAGCTTGAACGGCCCGCGTGACGATGTCGACGACTTCATCGTTACATTCCGTGATGCGCTGCTGAACCGCGACAGTTACCGCCTGCCGTTTATTAGCAGTGTTGTTGAACTGGTGCTCTGCAGAACTCGCACAAACGTCCGCCGCCAGGGCTGGCAGGCTGGTAAAGCCTAGGCCCGACATAGCGAGCGCCGTAAGTGGCACAAGCAAAGTTTTCCTCATCATCAACTATCTCCTTGGTAGATATAGACTACCCATGCTGACGCCGTAGCGTTGTTGACTCAGTCACAGATGCAGGAAAGTGCGCAGTGCGCCTCACCCGCTCTCAGTTTCAGGTCATGCCTTGTTTCAGTGCGTTCACCTAACCAACAGGCACGCTACCGCCCAAAGGTAACACCTTTGTTTTCAGCGGGTTGATCAGCCGATAGGTCGCAATTTGTACGCCCTCCGGTTTCCCTGTTATCGCTCAATTCAAAACGCTGCAAAATGTGCACCCGCCCTGTTAATCATGCTCGTCAAAGATTTCTGGCCGCAGCCACTGACAACGCGCGAAATATCGCGGGTCGCAGGAAGGGCAGCCCAGTTGTCCTGAGTTTTTATTATTGCGAAGAGGTTACCGGGAAACATAGGCTGCTCCTGCCGCTTCACCTTGCCGGCGGGAAGCTTTTCTACCCGACTGCTCGGGTTGAAGCGCTCGAGGCCTTGATGCGCGAGGTGCTCGCCCGTACGATCTTGCTGTCGGGTTCTGCACTGTATGGGAGACCAGGCGACTTCCGGCATTTCCCTATGGTTGTTCATAAGCCCTCCTAGCCTTGAGGCACATACCGCGGAACATGTTTGCTGCCATTAAATCCGTTGAGGCATCAAATCGCTATCAGCGGATTCGATCGCTCCGAAAGACTAGACAGAGCTTTGATCGAAGAGTTCCAAAAGTTTTATCCAGCGAAGCATGCTTTTCGATGGCTGGCATTCTGGCAAATTGGTCCCAACTGTCAGGCGAGGTCCGGTGAGTATTCATGGACGACTTAGGTGAGGAAAAACCTGGTTTGAAAAGCTGTTGCGAATCAGTGGGATGGGGTTCGAAGCCGCGCAGTGCGGGGGTTGGCGCCACGTTTCTGTCGCCTGGAGTCAAGTGGGTTTGAGCATCCTCAGCGCTGCCGAACACAGCGCAACGCTTAGCGCGCCTTGACAGACAATCGCTTTCCGTTCATTGCCAATCAGGCCCGTCCACGCGCCGTCTATTCCTGAGGGTGCAGCGAACGCCACTTTTGCCGAGCTCGGTTACCGAGCGGGGCGTTCCATCGCTCGCTCACCAAGGCATAATGATGGCATCTCGGGGTTGGGTGCGCGGCTCTTCAGGCGAGGCCTCCTTGCTTGAACGCCTTTACCTGATCGGTTTCTATTCCTATGGTGAGTATCAGACAGCTCGGGAGTGCCCATGTCAGAGAAATTGAGCGAACAAGATGAGCAACCCTCTGCGCCGGCTTGCACCCTTGACTATATGGAGCTGGGCGTGGAGCTCGGCGAGCCAGTTCGGACGAGCCAAACCTTGCCTGAAGAGGTCGCTCTCGCGGTGAGTTACAACGGCATAAGCCAGGCGGTGATGATGGTCACGCCTGATGCGCTTGAAGACTTCGTGATTGGATTCAGCCTGACCAGTGCCATGGTGGTCTCACTTGGGGATATCTATGACATCAGGCTGAGCGGTGAGGGCGAAGAGCGACGAGCGGACCTGGAAGTGAGTAGCCGTGCGTTCTGGGCCATCAAGCAGCAGCGTCGTCATCTGGCGGGTAACAGCGGTTGTGGGTTATGTGGTGTAGAGGCCCTGGACCAGGCGCTGCCGAAACTGACCCCGCTCGAACGGGGCGCGCTGCCTGATTCTGCTCTATTAGAAAATATGCGTGATCGCATCGCCGATGCGCAAATACTTGCACGCCAGAGTGGTGCACTGCATGCCGCGGTATTCGTCGACCGAGCGACTGGTGACATCCTGTTATGTCGCGAAGACATCGGCAGACATAACGCCCTCGATAAACTCATAGGGGCTATCTATCGAAGCTCGCTGAGTCCGAGTGCTGGTTTCGCGGTAGTGACCAGCCGCTGCAGTCTCGAACTCATACACAAAGCCGTGCGTGGACGAATCTCCACCCTGGTGTGTCTGTCCGCGCCCACCGCCTTGAGCGTACAGTGGGCACGGGCGCACGGGCTGAACCTGATTCACATTCCACATCGCAGCAGGCCACGGGTGTATAGCCCCGCGCCTTCGAGTTAGATTCATTGCTGCGTTGCTGCAGATGCAAGAGCCCGTGTGCAAAGACTTCCCGATGGTGCTTTGTTTGTTTGGCTCACTGAGCCTTGAGCAGCGCCTCCACTTCGCCAGGCGTAAGTACCTTGCCTACCGATACGACCTTGTCGTCGATCGCCAGGGCAGGGGTAGACATCACGCCGTGGGCGGCGATATCGACCACATCGGTTACTTTGATGATCTCTGCGTCAATGCCCAGATTGCGTGATGCCTGCTGAGCGTTCTCAGTGAGCGCGACGCATTTCTTGCAGCCGGACCCGAGTATTTTGATGATCATGGATAGTGCTCCTTGAATGGATCAGAGAAACAGATAGCTGAAGGTGTTGAACAGATAACCAATCAACATGATGCCGATCACCACAATGCTGAAAAACATTACCAGCAGGGGCGTCTTGACGACTTTTTTGAGCATGATCAGTGCGGGCAGCGACAGTGCGGTCACCGCCATCATGAATGCGAGCACGGTGCCGAGGCCGACTCCCTTGGCCACCAGCGCCTCCGCAATCGGTAAGGTCCCGAATATGTCGGCATACATCGGCACGCCGACCAAGGCGGCCAAGGGCACCGACCACCAGTTGTCCTGACCTATCGCGGCAGAGATCAGATCTTGTGGAATCCAATTGTGAATTGCCGCGCCAATACCTACGCCGATCAGGATATACAGCCAGACTTTCTGGATGACATCGGCGACCTGCTCTCGCGCATAGCTTAGGCGGTCGCCAAGCGTCAGTTGTTCCAGCGGAAGATCCAGCGCCTTGTGCTGGGTAACGAACGCTTCGACGTATTGTTCCATCCGTGCCTTGCCTATCAGCGAGCCGCCGACGACGGCCAGGACGATACCGACCACCACGTAGGCCAGCGCGATAGACCAGTTGAAGATGCTGGCAAGCAGGATCATGGATGCCAGATCGACCAGCGGCGATGAGATCAGGAAAGAAAAGGTGACTGCCAGTGGGAGTCCCGAGCTGGTGAAGCCGATGAATAAAGGGATCGATGAGCAGGAGCAAAACGGTGTGACCGTACCGAGCAATGCGCCGGTCAGGTTTGCCCTGAAGCCGCGCATACCGCCGAGAATTTGCCGGGTGCGCTCAGGAGGAAAGTAGCTCTGCACCCAGGAAATCGCGAAAATGAGCACCGACAGCAAAATGAAAATCTTGATCACATCGTAGATAAAGAAGTGCAGGCTCCCGCCCAGACGGCTGGACATGTCCAGGCCGAACACGTCTTCGACCAGCCGTTGCACCAGATAGACGAGCCAGTCCATGCGCAACAGCTGGTCATTCAGCCACTGGAAAACAGCCATTGTCGTTCCTTCAGCTAGCGGGCAGAGCGCGCTCGTACCAGGCGCGGCTATTGTTCACAGTGCGTACCAGCCAGAGCATAACTGGCACTTCGATCAGCACACCCACGACGGTAGCCAGCGCTGCGCCAGAGTTGAAGCCGTAGAGCACGATCGCCACCGCCACTGCGAGTTCGAAGAAGTTCGATGCGCCGATCATGGCGGAGGGTCCGGCGATATCATGCCGCACCTTCAGCTGGCGGTTGAGCCAGTAGCCCAGCGCGGCGATGAACAGCGTTTGCAGCAGGATGGGTACCGCGAGCATGGCGATGATCAGCGGCTGTTCGACAATGGCTTCCCCCTGGAAGGAAAACAGCAGCACCAGCGTGGCCAGCAGGGCGATGGTAGAAAATGGCTGGATGCGAGACAGCGTGGTCTGAAAGACGTCCTCGCCCCGCTTGCGCAGACGGTTCCGGATGAACTGAGCGATGCTCAACGGGATGACGATATACATCACCACCGACAGGATGAGCGTGTCCCAGGGGACGGGAATTGACGAAACGCCGAGCAGCAATGCAACGATGGGCGCAAAGGCGAAGACCATCACTACGTCGTTTACCGCTACCTGAGTAAGGGTGAAGTTGGCGTTGCCGTTACACAGGTTGCTCCAGACGAAGACCATCGCGGTGCAAGGGGCCGCGCCGAGCAGGATCAACCCCGCCACGTAACTGTCGATCTGATCAGCCGGCAGCCAGCCGGCGAACACGTGACGTAAAAACAACCAGGCCAGAAAGGCCATGGTGAAGGGCTTGATGGCCCAGTTCACCACCAGGGTGATACCCATTCCCGCCCGGTGCTGGAAAACCTCATGCAACGCACTGAAGTCGATTTTCATCAACATCGGAATGATCATCACCCAGATCAGTACGCCGACCGGAATGTTTACCTTGGCGATCTCGAGGGCACCGACGGCTTGGGCCGCTTCCGGGGCGAACAGGCCGATCAAAGTGCCGGCAACAATGCACAGAAAAACCCATAGGGTCAGGTAGCGCTCGAAAAAGCCGATCGGTGCACCGGCAGCTTTTTTGCCAAGGGTTTCGCATTGGGTAGACATAGAGCGTCGCTTATCTCAAAGGGTGAAACGGGTCTTGGGTAAGGAGTGGCGCGGCGTTGAGCTAGCAGCTGTCGCCTAGCTCGCTACGCATATACGTTTTTTCGAATATGAACCGCTGGCCGGTATTATGCAAGCGGTTGTTATCGCACGGGGGCGTCTTATATCGTGTAAATATTCGCTTTACAGTATATATGCAAATCAATATATTCGGCTCTTGCGATAGCGCTGTCCGTTCGCACCGGTACGTCAGTTGCGTACCGGTCCACTCGCCATCAAGCAGCGAGCGGGTGAGGATCAGGGTGAAAAGCGCGTGACGAGGTAAATCATGGTTGAACATCTAACGCCAGCCACTGTGTTCAAGTGTCTGTCCGATGAAACCCGGGCCCGCATCACATTGTTGATTGCCGGTGAAGGGGAGTTATGCGTCTGTGAGCTGACCGCTGCGCTGGAGCAGAGCCAGCCCAAGATATCGCGGCATCTATCGCTGCTGAGAGGGTGCGGCATCCTTGAGGACCGGCGGCAGGGTCAGTGGGTCTACTACCGTCTGCATCCGCATTTGCCGGACTGGGTGCATGACATGCTGCAGGTGGTGCTGTTGGCCAACAAACGATGGATGCGCCCTGATGCCGAGCGACTCGAAGGCATGCGCGACCGCCCTGGGCGGTTGGCGGCCTGCAGCTGATAGAGCGGCGCCCAGGAAGGCTATGTCCCGGCTTGAAGCAATACTGAAATAGCGCGAATCGGCGCCCTGATGCGGAAAGAGATATGAACGACACCTTGCCCAATATCGATCCTGAGCTTATCGACCTGCCAAGCGCGGACAAGCTCGGGCTGTCTGGAGACCTGGCGCATAAGCCGCGCATCTTGCTGCTGTACGGCTCCAACCGTGAGCGGTCGTTCAGCCGTTTGCTGGTTCGGGAGGCGGCCCGCCTGCTGCAAAGCTTCGGCTGCGAAACGCGGATATTTGATCCATCCGGGCTGCCACTACCCGACGACGCGCCAGATACCCACCCCAAAGTGCGGGAGCTGCGCGACCTCATGCTCTGGTCTGAGGGGCAAGTGTGGTGTTCGCCGGAGCGTCACGGCGCGATGAGTGCGGTGTTCAAGGCACAGATCGACTGGGTCCCGCTGAGTCTTGGCGCGGTGCGGCCTACCCAGGGCAAGACCCTTGCGGTGATGCAGGTCTGTGGTGGCTCGCAATCGTTCAATGCGCTGAACCAGATGCGCGTGCTGGGGCGCTGGATGCGCATGATCACCATCCCCAACCAGTCATCGGTGCCCAAGGCGTTTCTGGAGTTTGACGAGGCGGGGCGCATGAAGCCTTCGGCCTATTACGATCGGGTAGTCGACGTGATGGAAGAATTGGTCAAGTTCACGCTACTGACACGGGGGCGCGGTCATTATCTTGTCGATCGCTACTCGGAGCGCAAGGAGTCGGCCGAGGCGCTGTCATCACGGGTCAATCAGCGCTCGATCTGAGATCTGGCAAACATATCATCGCGCCGCAGGCGCCTGACGTAAGGATTCAGCATGACCATCAAAGTAGGCATCAACGGCTTTGGCCGCATCGGACGACTGGCCCTGCGGGCCGCATGGGACTGGCCGGAATTCGAGTTTGTGCAGATCAACGACCCGGCAGGTGATGCAGCGACCCACGCGCACCTGTTGAACTTCGATTCCGTGCACGGCCGGTGGCAGCATGAGGCGACAGCTGAGGGCGATCACATCCTGATCGAGGCCAAACGCATCCAGGTCACCGCCAACAAGGCGATTGCCGATACCGACTGGTCCGCCTGCGATCTGGTGATCGAGTGCAGCGGGAAGATGAAAACCGTTGCGGTGTTGCAGGGCTATCTGGATCAGGGCGTCAAGCGCGTGGTCGTCAGTGCGCCGGTGAAGGAGCCTGGCGCGCTGAACGTCGTGATGGGCGTCAACGATGAGCTGTTCGATCCCGCGCAACATCGGATCGTCACCGCTGCGTCCTGCACCACCAACTGCCTGGCGCCGGTGGTCAAGGTGATTCATCAGAATCTCGGTATTCGGCATGGCTCCATCACGACCATCCACGATCTGACCAACACCCAGAGCATTCTTGATCAGCCGCACAAGGACCTGCGTCGCGTCCGCGCTTCAAGCATGAGTCTGATTCCGACCACCACGGGCTCGGCCACCGCCATCGCCGAGATATTTCCCGAGCTGCGCGGCAAGCTCAATGGCCACGCCGTGCGCGTCCCGCTGGCCAATGCCTCGTTGACCGATTGCGTTTTTGAGGTCGAGCGGGAGACCACGGTGCAAGAGGTCAACGATCTGTTCAAGGCGGCGGTCAGCGAAGGGTCGTTGAAAGACATCCTGGGCTACGAGGAGCGCCCTTTGGTCTCCATCGATTATCGCACCGACCCACGTTCCTCGATTATTGATGCACTGTCGACCATGGTGGTTAACGGGACCCAGGTGAAAATTTATGCCTGGTACGACAACGAATGGGGCTACGCCAACCGCACTGTTGAGCTGGCGCGCAAGGTCGGGCTGGCCGGCTAATTCGTCGCTGTCAAAATAACTCGGATCCGATTCATGCAAGCCATTGCTCTCCTTTCCCCGGAAGTCCGCCAATACCTGGTGGTGACAGGAAACTACTGGGCCTTCACCCTGACTGACGGGGCGTTGCGCATGCTGGTGGTGCTGCATTTTCACCAGCTGGGGTATCTGCCCCTGCAGATTGCGATGTTGTTTGTCTTTTATGAGATTTTCGGCGTCATCACCAATCTGGTCGGTGGTTGGCTAGGCGCGCGCCTGGGTTTGAACCGGACGATGAACATAGGCCTGGCCCTGCAGGTGGTGGCGCTGCTGATGCTCACCGTCCCCAGTGTCTGGCTGGCGGTCCCCTGGGTCATGGCGGCGCAGGCGATGTCCGGTATTGCCAAGGACCTCAACAAGATGAGCGCCAAAAGCTCTATCAAGTTGCTGGTTCCCTCCGCTGCCCAGGGCACGCTGTACAAGTGGGTGGCACTGCTCACCGGATCGAAGAATGCACTGAAAGGCGTAGGCTTCTTTCTCGGTGGCGTGCTGCTGGTGTGGCTGGGATTCCGCGGGGCCGTGCTGGCCATGGCCGTGGTGCTGGCGCTGGTCTGGATTAGCAGCCTGGTATTGCTGAAAAAGGATCTCGGCCGGGCGAAAGCCAAGCCGAAGTTCAAGGACATCTTGTCCAAGAGCCGGGCAATCAACGTGTTGTCGGCCGCACGTATGTTTCTGTTCGGGGCGCGGGATGTCTGGTTCGTGGTCGCGCTGCCGGTTTACCTGGCGAGCACCTTCGGTTGGGATCACTGGCGCGTAGGCGGCTTTCTGGCGGCCTGGGTCATCGGCTACGGTATCGTGCAATCCTTCGCGCCGTTGATAACCGGGAAGGCGCGGGGCCATGTTCCGGATGGTCGGGCTGCATTGGTGTGGGCATTGCTGCTGGCCGGATTGCCGGCAGCTATTGCGCTGGGTCTGGGCGCTGAGCTCCCGGCGCAATGGGTGCTGCTCGGCGGTCTGATGCTGTTTGGCGTGCTGTTCGCGGTCAACTCCTCACTGCATAGTTACCTGATCGTTTCCTATGCCAAGGAAGACGGGGTGTCGCTGGATGTGGGCTTTTATTACATGTCGAACGCCATGGGCCGGTTGATTGGGACGGTGCTGTCGGGCTGGGTATTTCAAGCCTACGGACTGGAAGCCTGTCTCTGGGTTTCAAGTGTCTTTGTGTTGTTGGCCGCTTTGATCTCGATTGCGTTACCGCGGCACGTGCCGGTGGAATCCTGAGCGTTGTCTTGATTCGTTGAAGCGGGACCGGCAGATGGCAAGCCGGCCCGCACTTCTTGTGTCCATGCGGCGAGGTCTCAATTGCCTTTCAAAGGCTCAGCCCGGGTATTCGAATACCGCGTTCATGGTGACTCCTGGTCGTCGGCCCAGCGGTCGGCGGCCTCAAGGTCGCTGAACCGGCCTTCCACCCAGTGGCTACCGGCTGCGGTGTGTTCCTTTTTCCAGAAGGGCGCGCGGGTTTTCAGGTAGTCCATGATAAAGGCACAGGCTTCGAAGGCATCCTGCCGGTGGGCGCTGGCGGCAGCAACGAACACAATGGGTTCGGCCAGTTCCAGCTGCCCGACACGATGTACTACGTGTACTGCCTGCAGTGGCCAGCGTTCGCCAGCCAGCTCGGCAATACGTTGGAGAGACTTTTCGGTCATGCCGGGGAAATGCTCGAGAAAAAGCCCCTGCACCGTCTGCTGTTGATTGAAGTCGCGTACATAACCGGTGAAGCACACCAGCGCGCCGATAGCTGCATCGCCGGCATGCACGCTGTTGGTCAGTTCACCCGGATCGAATGGTGCAGTCTGCACCTTGATAGTGATCACGACTAACCTCCGGTAACCATGGGGAAGAACACCACTTCATCGCCTGCCTTGACCGGCGTGTTCAGCGAGCACATTTCCTCGTTCAGCGCACACATCAAGGTGGAGTCTTCGAGGATGGTCCAGGGTGCGCCGCGTCTTGCGAGGTGATCGCGCACATCTCCGAGGGTCCGCCAGTCCTGCTGCCAGTCCAGTTGCAGCCGTTCAGTCTGCAGCTCTTCCTTGTATTTAGCGAAAAACAATACGGTGATCATCACGGGCTCCTGTCAGTCCTGGTTGTTGCGCAGATAGTGGCCGGATTTGCCGCCAAGCTTTTCCTGCAGATGGACATGTTGGATCTGCATATCCTTGTCCACCGCCTTGCACATGTCGTACAGCGTCAGTGCGGCGATCGAGGCGGCAGTGAGGGCTTCCATTTCAACGCCAGTTTGGCCGGCCAGCTTGCAGGTAGCGGTGATCAGCACATGCTCCGGCGGCCGGGCTTCCAGATTGACCTTGATGCTGGTCAGCAGCAGCGGGTGGCAGAGGGGAATCAGTTCATGGGTGCGTTTTGCGGCCTGGATGCCGGCGATACGCGCGACGGCAAACACGTCCCCCTTGGGATGGCCGCCGTCCTGGATCATGGCCAGTGTCTGCGGCCTCATCTGCACCAGCGCCTCGGCGGTGGCCTGGCGTTCGGTGACTGATTTGGCCGTGACATCAACCATGTTGGCGCGGCCCTGGTTATCGAGATGGGTAAGCATGTGCAATCCTATGGTGGCGCCTGGGCCAGCAGTGCGAGTTCGTTGAAGTTGCCCAGTCGCGGGTCGTCGGGCGGGTAATCCAGCGCGACGGGTTCAAGGTCAAGCAAGGCCCGCTGAACGCTGCGCTGCCCGGCCTGCCACTGCGCCTGCAGATTCAACAACAGGGCCGTGGGTAGCAGACTGAACAGCGGTTGCCAGTAACCCTCTTGGCGAATCATTACCGGGCGCTTGCCTGCGTGTCGTTGCAGATCCTGCAGGAGCTGACTGTCGATCAGGGGCGCATCGCAGGGCAGCACTAACAGGTATGGGTGCTGCGCGATTTTCAGCGCTTCAATGATGCCGATAAGCGGTCCGGGAAAATCGTCACTGGGGTCGCTGATCAACTGGTCGGCCAGCGTGCGGTAACGCTGGTGGTTGCGATTGCAGGAAATGATCAGGTCATCGGTCAGCGGCTGGGCCACGCGCTGCACATGTTCAATCAGCGCATGCTCGCCCCAGCGTACCCAGCCTTTGTCCTGTCCACCCATCCGCTGCCCGCGACCGCCGGCCAGCAGCAGGATGCTGCAGCGTGCCAGAGCTAGAGGGGTAGGGCGGTGAGTGCCGGACATGCTCAGTAGTACCTGTTCGAGGGGTTATGGATGTTCGCTATGCTCAATAGTGTGTCACAAACGGCTGTATTTGAAGCGTGGCCCCATCCCGGCGTTGAAACAAAAAATATACATTCGCAACACCGTTCCGTGAAGCCAGGCCTTGCGCTGCACTCAAATGCCTGGGGGAGTCAGTAGTATGGCCTCTACCCGGTCGATGGCTTAGGTCGCACGTCGACTGCGTGCGAATGTCGGTGACCGATTGCTGCGTCGCTGTATTTACTGCATATCCGAAGACATGACCTTTCTGCCGCGCCAACAGGTGCTGACGTTGTAATGAGAGCAGCGGTCGACCGGCGCGTTATGTGCGCCTGCAGCATCACCCGCAAACCCGTATTGGTTTCATCTCCCCGCATAATCATAACTTCAGCCGTACCCGCAACCGGGTACGGCTGACCGCCGAGGGTCGCTTGCTGTTATATCTGGGCAACGATCATGACCTGGATATGCGTGCCTTACTGCGGTGGCATCCGCTGGCTGACCCTTCGGTGCTTGAGGCAGTCAAAACAGCCCTGAAATACAAGCTAGAACGCCATGGTATGCGAAGCTTTTCCGGTGCATTTTCGCGGGTGGTGGGCTTGGATGCGGCTCACTCTCGTGACTTGGCAACATCTGGCTATACTTGAGCGGTGAGGGTGCCCGCTTGCTCTGAAGTCAGGTCAAGATGGCTAGCACCGTCCATAACAGGAGCGTTCCCATGTCAGGCACATTTGAAGTTTACGAGGACAAGAAAAATGAGTTCCGTTTCCGGCTCAAGGCCGGCAATGGCCAGGCGCTTCTCTCCAGCGAAGGGTATAAGAACAAATCCAGCTGCTTGAATGGTATTGAATCGGTCAAGAAAAATGCGCTAGACGCAGCCCGCTACGAAAGCAAGGACACCGCCGCCGGCAAGTTCATGTTTAATCTCAAAGCGGCAAATCACCAGGTGATTGGCACCAGTCAGTCCTATGCCTCGGCTGCTTCTCGCGACAACGGGATCGAGTCAGTGAAAAACAATGCCCCCGAGGCGAAGGTCGTTGATGTTGACGGCTGACCGGTGACGAGGGCGCGGCCATTCTGTGCGTCCCTGATACCTATCGACAGCTCGCTCGGCGGTTTCGGACAGTAGCTTGCCGTAGGTCATTGATTCCCCTTTGTACCAGACACAAAAAAGACGCCTGTAGATTGCTCTTGAGTAATCCGGCGATATGACGCTGAGCGGTGCGTCGAGCGATCTCTGGGTGCAGAGCAAGTAGCTCTCCCAAGCTCAGGCCGTCATTGGTTGCCTGGATGCTGCTCAATCGTTTGGTGCTGGATGACATGACAGAAGTGGCGCCATATTTGAACAATATGGCACCGTTATGGCGCGGTTTGAGGAATCGCGCCCTATGCGGAGTAGATTGTGGCGCGGTTCTGCTTGCAAGCACCTTGAGTGGAATACCCCATGGCATACCGGAGCTCATGGGCCGTCGTGGGCGCTATCAAATATTGATGATGCCGAAATCCCGTGCTCACTGGATTGCAGGCACAAAAAAAGACGCCCGGAGGCGTCTTTATTTGCTTTATTTGGTGGAGCCGGGGGGATTTGAACCCCCGTCCGCCAGTCCGCCGCTGTCGGTTCTACATGCTTAGCCATCTCAACTGAGTTAACTCCTCACCGCCCGAGTGGCAGGGTGTTTGGAGCGAGTTGTGTAAGTTTTTAGCCGCTTCGTCCACAACGTACTAGGCGACGATTCTGTTCTATATGACAATCATTTCGAGTTTACAGAAATCCTCTAATGATTGCTGGAGCCGAAGCTACCAGTAGTGCGACTAGGCTGCTTACGCAGCTAGTTGAGCACCGTAATTGTCATCATTGGCAATTATAGGTTTTGCAACAGTTTATTTACGAGTTCTGTTACCAACTCGGCATGCCCCTCAAGTTTTGTAACCGTCGTCGAATCCTAATCGGCCCCAAAACCATCTTGGTACGGGACGGAGTGTAACGTAAGCGGAGAGTGTTACCAAGGGGGGGGATGTTTCAAAAAGCTACCAGCGCAAAGAGGGGAGCGTCTACCTCACGGACTGAGTTACCAGAGACTTCCCGGCTACGCGAGCATGCCAGGCGAGGGCCGGTCATGCGACGCGCAACGTTTATATATCAGCGGTGATTTTCGCGCACTATCCTGGCTTTGTCACGCGCCCAGTCGCGATCTTTTTCAGTTTCGCGTTTATCGAAATCCTTCTTGCCGCGTACCAGGGCGATTTCACATTTCACAAGGTGTCGCTTCCAGTACAGCGCGATGGGCACACAGCTAAAGCCTTTCTGCTGAACGCCAGTGAGCAGCTTGTCCAGCTCGCGCGCCTTGAGTAGCAACTTGCGGGTGCGTGTCGCGTCGGCATACACATGGGTGCTGGCGGTCGTTAGCGGCGTGATGTGTGCGCCAAGCAGGAATGCCTCGCCGTCCTTGAGCAAAATGTAGCTGTCGACCAGCTGGACCTTCCCGGCCCTCAAGCTTTTGACTTCCCACCCGGTCAGGGCAACGCCCGCCTCGAAGCGATCTTCGATGAAGTATTCGTGTTTGGCCTTCTTGTTCAGCGCGATGGTGCCGCTGTTGGCCTGGGGTTTCTTTTGGTTGCTCATAGGCGGCGTATTATAGGGAGTGAACATTGATTCGGCTATCACCGTCATCGCCCGCTCTTGTGGCGACTGCGCAGAATCTGGACAATGCCGTTCTTTTCCAATATGGATCGGGCATTCAGATGGCCAACGAAAGCGTATCGATACATGGAATCTGGTCAAGTCGGTGGGTGTTTATCCTGGCGGCGACTGGATCGGCGGTGGGCCTGGGCAATATCTGGAAGTTCCCTTACATGGCGGGTGCATACGGCGGCGGTGCCTTCGTGCTGGTGTATCTGGTGTGTATCGCGCTGATCGGCCTGCCGATCATGCTGGCGGAAACGGTGCTCGGCCGCCGCGGGCGACAGAGTCCGGTCAATACTCTACGCAGCCTTGCGGTGCAATCCGGCGCCTCCCCGCGCTGGTCCTGGGCGGCGACCATGGGCATGACTGCCGCCTTGCTGATCCTCTCCTTTTATAGTGTGGTCGCGGGCTGGTCGCTGGATTACATCATTGGAATGGGGCGGGGCGAGTTCGCCGGTATTGACGGAGCGGGAGCCGGTGCGCGTTTCGATTCGATGACGGCAGATCCCTGGCGGCTGACGCTATGGCACACGCTGTTCATGCTGGTAACCGGTTATATCATCGCCAAGGGCGTGGTCGCGGGGCTTGAGCGAAGCCTGCGGATCATGATGCCGCTGCTGTTCGTCTTGCTGGTCGTTCTGCTCGGTTACAGCCTGACCACCGGCTATTTCATGCAAGGCGTCCAGTTCCTGTTCCACTTCGATTTATCCCAGGCGCGGGCGGGCATTCTTGCAGCGATGGGCCATGCGTTCTTTACGCTGAGCATTGGTGTCGGCTCAATCATGGTGTTCGGCTCATACATGCCGAAGAAGTCCTCCATCGGTGGCACGGTGCTCACGGTCGCGCTACTGGATACAGTGGTCGCGCTGACCGCCGGCCTAGCGTTGTTTCCGATCGTGTTTGCCGCCGGTCTGGAGCCCTCTGCGGGTCCAGGGTTGATGTTCGTCACGCTGCCGATTGCCTTCGGCAATGTGATGGCGGGCCAGGTTTTCGGGGTGATTTTTTTTGTATTGGTCGCTATTGCGGCCTGGAGCTCGGCGATTTCCATGCTTGAGCCGGCGGTCGCCTTCTGGATTGAGCGCTCCGGAAAAAGCCGTGCGCGAATTACCGCCGTCATCGCCAGTATCTGCTGGGTGGTCGGGCTGGGGTCGGCGCTGTCCTTTAACGTGCTGGCAGATGCCAAGTTTTTCGTCGTGGATGCCGATGGCTGGAGGCTGTTTGCCTGGGGCGCCGAAGGCGGCAAGACGTTCTTCGATACCGTTGACTATGTGACCAGCCGCATCATGTTGCCGCTGGGCGGGCTGTTGTTTGCATTGTTTGCCGGCTGGGTACTGGGGCGCGACGTGTTCAAGGCAGAGCTGGGGCTAAAATACCCGCGGCTGTTCCCGGTGGTGTATTGGTTGCTACGCTATGTGGCACCTGTCGGCGTGGCGATCGTATTTGTCACAGAACTCTACAATTGAAGTGCCCATGACTCATATCCAACGTTCTGCATTGCTGCCCTATCCGGCAGAGAGCCTGTTCGAGCTGGTCAATCGTGTTGAGCGCTACCCGGAATTTCTCCCCTGGTGCACGGCTGCAGAGGTTCTGGAAGAAAGCGAGCACAGCATGCGGGCAAAGCTGACAGTAGGCAAAGCGGGTATCCGCCAGTCATTCACGACGGTCAATCAGCTTGAGCCCGGTTCCAAGATTGATATGCATCTGGAAAACGGACCTTTCACCTCTCTGCACGGGGTCTGGGAGTTCCGCGCCCTGAGTGATCACGCTTGCAAGATCAGTCTTGACCTGCAATTTACATACTCGGGGCCGGTGGTGAAGGCGACACTGGGACCGCTTTTCAATCATGCCGCCAACACGCTGGTCGAAGCGTTCTCGCAGCGCGCCAAGGAGCTCTACGGTGGTTGATAAAACCATAGCGGTGGAGGTGGCCTACGCGCTACCGCAGAAACAGAAAATAATCAGTCTGGTGGTGCCAGAGGGTACAACCATGCTGGAGGCAGCGCGGCTGTCGCGAATCGACGAGCATTTTCCCGAGCTGGATATCGAGCAGAGTGCCATGGGGGTTTTTGGCAAGACGGTGCCCAAGCCGGCGGAACGGCAGCTTAAAGCGGGAGAGCGCGTGGAGATTTACCGCGCGTTGATTGCGGACCCCAAAGAGGTTCGCAAGCAGCGGGCCGCCAAGGCTAAAGAGGCCAAGGCGGAAGAGGCAAAACAGGAATAGAGCAACTCAGGTCGACGGATCTGAGCATCTTGCGATGCTGCTTCCGCTTCACATGGCCAGGTTATTCGCCGGTGCCCAGTGGTGCACCCAGATCAACCGGATAGCTTTCGGTCGTGGGTGTTTCCGGACTCTGGCCACGCATGATGGCTTCGTCGCGGCTGGTGCCAGGCTGGAAATCGCCTGCAAGCCCTACCAGTTGGTCGTTTTCAAAGGTCAGGCTGACGCGCTCCTGCTCCCGGGTATCATGACCGGCTCGCATGCTGTACAAATAATCCCAGCGGTTCGGCGCAAAGGTATCCTGGATCAGCGGCGTACCCATGATAAAACGGACTTGCCGAGTGGTCATACCTGGGCGAAGCTGGTCAATCATTTCCTGCGTGACTACATTGCCCTGCTGTACATCGATTTTATATACGCCAGGAAAGCCACAACCAGCGAGGCTCAAGGCAGAGGTACATATAAGGACACAGAGGATTCGGTTCAGACTGTTTGGCATCGCGTGGTAACATCCACTATCGTGAGTCGGCTGAATGGCCTTGAATCATACCCGACAGATCCCGCCCTGCGAAGCGCTGAACGAGAAACTACCCATGGTTGAAAATCAAGAACTGCGGAAAGCTGGCCTGAAAGTCACGCTTCCGCGCGTCAAGATCCTGCAGATGCTGGATAACTCACCAGACCGCCACATGAGCGCCGAAGACGTCTACAAGGCACTGATGGAAGCGGGTGAGGATGTCGGCCTTGCCACCGTTTACCGGGTATTGACCCAGTTCGAATCCGCCGGTCTGGTGGTGCGCCACAATTTCGACGGTGGACACGCTGTATTCGAATTGGCCGATGGTGAGCACCATGATCATATGGTCTGCCTGGATACCGGTGAGGTGATCGAATTCTACGATCCGGAGATCGAGCGCCGCCAGCACGAGATCGTCAAGGAGCACGGCTACGAGCTGGTGGACCATAATCTGGTGTTGTACGTGAAAAAGCGCGTCTAAAAAGACGCTTTCGGTGGCAATAACATAACGCCCTTCCTGTACCAGGGAGGGCGTTTGTCGTTGTGCAGCTGACTGCTATTCAGGGCTGACCAGCAGCTTGCGTGCGTGGGCTAGAGACTCCTCGGTCATGTCGATGCCGCCCAGCATGCGTGCAACCTCATGGACGCGGCCGTCACGGTCCAGGTTGTCAATGCAGGTGCGCGTTGATTTGCGCGACTGTTCCTTGCGGACAAACAGATGCTGATGTCCCTGTGCAGCGACCTGGGGCAAATGCGTGACAGTCAGCACCTGGCCGCGCGCGCCGAGCTGGCGCAGCAACTGTCCAACGATCTCAGCGGTGGGCCCGCCAATTCCCACGTCTACTTCATCAAACACCAGGGTCGGCACCCGCGAGGTCTGAGCAGTGATGACCTGGATACCGAGGCTTATCCGCGACAATTCGCCCCCCGACGCGACCTTGGCCAGAGGTTTGGCGGGCTGGCCGGGGTTGGCGCTGACCAGAAATTCGACATTTTCCAGCCCGTGCGGTGAATGCTCGTCCGATTTGTTCGCCGTTAACTGCACCACTACCTGACCACCGGGCATGCCCAGTTGCTGTATTTCGTGGGTGACGGCTTCCGCCAGCCGGTTGGCCGCCTTCTTTCGCGCCGTGGTCAGTTGGCCTGCCAGCTGCTGATAGTGAATACGAAAGGCATCCAGTTCCTCGGCCAGTTGTCCGGAGTCGGCGTGGCTCCGCTCGATGCTTTCGAGTTCGTCGATCAGCGTCTGCTGCAGGGCCGGTAGTTCGTCCGGATTGACCTTGTGCTTGCGGGCTAGCTCGTAAATGGTGCCAAGACGCTCTTCGATCTGTTGCTGGCGCACCGGGTCAGCTTCGAAATGATCCAGGTAACGGGTCAGTTCGCCGACGGCTTCTTCCACCTGAATTTGCGCACTGGCCAACAGGGTATTAGCTTCATCGAGATTCCGATGGCTCGCCTGCAGGTTGCCCATGCGCTGCAAGCTGGCGGTGAGCGATTGCAACACGCTGCCGCTGTCGTTCTCGCTGCACAGGTTGATCACCTGTTGGCATGAATGCAGGATCTGCTCGGCATTGGCCAGCTGCCGCTGATCGTTTTCCAGCTGATCCAGCTCGCCGTCCTGCAGGCTGAGATTGTCGAGCTCTTCCAGTTGGTAGGTCAGCAATTGTAGGCGAGAGCTTTGCTCATCACCGCGCTGGCTCGCCTTGAGCAGCGCCTGCTCGGTTTGCCGGCAGCGTTGCGCCGCCAGTTGTACCTGGCGGGCCAGCTCGCTGGCGTTGGCGTAATTGTCCAGCAACCGGCGGTGGGTGTCCGTCTTGAGCAGTGACTGGTGCTCGTGCTGACTGTGAATATCAATCAGCATTTCGCCCAGTGCCTTGAGATGTTGCTGCGGGCAGGGGCTGCCGTTGATATAACCGCGCGATCGACCCTCTGCAGTCACCACGCGACGCAGGATAACCTGATGGTCTTCACCGGCAAGGTCGCGCTCATCCAGCCAGGCAATGGCTTCCGGGATCTCGCTGATATCAAAGGTCGCCAGCAGATCGGCCTTGCTGGCGCCGGGGCGTACTGCGCCGCTGTCAGCCCGGTCGCCGAGCGTCAGTGCCAGGGCATCCAGCATGATCGACTTGCCTGCACCGGTCTCACCGGTGATGACCGTCATGCCGTTGGCCAGCTCCAGTTCGAGGTGATCGACAATGGCATAGTTGTTCACCGCCAGATGTACCAGCATCGCCGTGCTCCTGGGTAATAGGTCTGGTTATTTATACAGTAGTCCCGCTTTGCCGTTCAAGTCCCCGGATGATCCTTTTGTCATGAAGGTTGTTAGCCTTGAATCACCGGTGGCCGACCCCATATAGAGGTCAGAGCATTTTTATGTACTTATTATCGACAGGAGAGATTCATGGCGGACGAACAGAAGCAGGACCTGAACGATCAGGAGCCCGTTTTCGAGGAAGCGCTGGAAGGCGATGAATCAGAGGATCTGGCTGCGAAGGTGGCCAGTCTCGAAGAGCAGTTGGCTGCTGCGCAGGATCAGGCTCTGCGAGCGGCCGCTGATGTACAGAACGCACGCCGGCGCGCCGAGCAGGAAGTTGAAAAGGCGCACAAGTTTGCCCTTGAGCGTTTTGCCAATGACCTGCTGCCAGTACTCGACAGTCTGGAGCGCGGCATCGAATTGTCTGATGAGCGTGATGAAGCCCTCAGGCCAATGCGCGAGGGTATGGAGCTGACGCTGAAGATGTTTGCCGACACGCTCGGTCGTTATCAGATTGAAGAAGTGGATCCTGAAGGTGAACCCTTCAACCCCGAATTGCATCAGGCGATGACCACAGAGGAGCGGGACAGCATGGAGCCCAACACCGTGGTCCGGGTGTTTCAGAAAGGCTATACGCTCAGTGGTCGGCTTCTGCGCCCGGCGATGGTGGTAGTGAGCAAGGCTCCCGCCAACAAGCCCGCCTCACCTTCGATCGACGAACAGGCTTGAAATTAAATCGAGTGACCCCACTAAGGGTTCATCAGTAGACAATCCCGCCGCGGGTATCACGCGGCATACAGATTCGGAGAATTTAGATGGGCAAGATAATCGGTATCGACCTGGGAACCACCAACTCCTGCGTGGCCATTATGGAAAACGGTACGGCCAAGGTAATCGAGAACGCTGAGGGTGGTCGCACCACTCCTTCGATTGTGGCGTATACCAACGACGGCGAGACGCTGGTTGGTCAATCTGCCAAGCGTCAGTCAGTGACCAACCCGCAGAACACCCTTAACGCGGTCAAGCGACTGATTGGTCGCCGCTTTGAAGAAGATGTCGTTCAAAAGGACATCAAGCTGGTCCCTTACAAGATTCTTAAGGCCGACAACGGCGACGCCTGGGTAGAAGTAAAGGGCGAGAAAATGGCGCCTCCGCAGATCTCTGCTGAAGTGCTGAAGAAGATGAAGAAGACTGCCGAGGATTATCTGGGCGAGCCAGTAACCGAAGCGGTCATCACGGTGCCTGCTTACTTCAACGACAGTCAGCGCCAGGCCACCAAGGATGCCGGTCGGATTGCTGGTCTGGATGTAAAGCGGATCATCAACGAGCCAACTGCTGCCGCACTGGCATACGGTATGGACAAGTCGCGTGGCGACTCCACTATCGTTGTTTATGACCTTGGCGGCGGCACCTTTGATATTTCGGTTATCGAAATTGCCGAAGTTGACGGCGAGCATCAGTTTGAAGTGCTGGCTACCAACGGCGATACGTTCCTCGGCGGTGAAGACTTCGACATGCGCCTGATCGACTATCTGGCCGACGAATTCAAGAAGGAAAACGGTGTTGATCTGCACAACGATCCACTGGCCCTGCAGCGACTGAAAGAAGCGGCCGAAAAAGCCAAGATCGAATTGTCTTCCAGCAACCAGACTGATGTGAACCTGCCCTACATCACCGCAGACGCATCCGGTCCGAAACACCTGAACGTCAAGGTTACCCGGGCCAAGCTGGAATCGCTGGTCGAGGAACTGGTCAAGCAGAGCATTGAGCCTTGCCGCATCGCCATGAAGGACGCTGGTCTGGATGTGTCCGAGATCAACGAAGTGATTCTGGTCGGTGGTCAGACCCGTATGCCGCTGGTACAGCGCACCGTTGCTGAATTCTTCGGCAAAGAGCCACGCAAGGACGTGAACCCGGATGAGGCGGTAGCTGTAGGCGCTGCGATCCAGGGTGCGGTTCTGTCCGGTGATGTGAAGGATGTTCTGCTGCTCGACGTTTCCCCGCTGTCTCTGGGTATCGAGACTATGGGTGGCGTGATGACCACATTGATCGAGAAGAACACCACCATCCCGACCAAGAAGTCGCAGGTGTTCTCGACGGCTGATGATAACCAGACCGCCGTGACCATCCACGTGATGCAGGGCGAGCGTAAGCAGGCGTCGCAGAACAAGTCGCTGGGCCGTTTCGATCTGGCAGACATTCCGCCAGCTCCGCGCGGTGTGCCGCAGGTCGAGGTGAGCTTCGATATTGACGCCAACGGTATCCTGAACGTGTCCGCGAAGGACAAGGCGACTGGCAAGCAGCAGTCGATCATCATCAAGGCTTCTTCGGGTCTGACCGATGAAGAAATTGATCAGATGGTGCGTGATGCTGAGGCCAATGCCGAGGAAGACCGCAAGTTCGAGGAGCTGGTCACTACCCGTAACCAGGCTGACCAGTTGGTTCACGCCACGCGCAAGACGTTGACCGAAGCTGGCGACAAGGCGACTGAGGAAGAGAAGACTGCAATCGAGACCGCTTTGGCTGACCTCGAATCCGCAATCAAGAGCGATGACAAGGCCGATATCGAAGCCAAGATCAACGCTCTGTCCGAAGCTTCCGGTCCGCTGGTGCAGAAGATGTATGCCGAGCAGGCGCAGGCTGCCCAGGGCGGCGAGTCTGATGCAGACGCCGGCCAGGATGGTGCTGATGACGTAGTGGATGCCGAGTTCGAAGAGGTCAAGGACAAGAAATAAGTCCTTGAAAGAACGGTGTAACTACTGACTGTATGCAACGCGGGAGCTATTCCCGCGTTGCTGTTTGTAACGGACCCTTGGGTCTGTTGACGTTTCCCCGCGGCGCGCGGCGAAACGTCAACAGAGCTTGAATGAAGGAATGATAAAACGATGGCCAAGCGTGATTATTATGAAGTGCTGGGCGTAGAGCGCGGCGCTAGCGATGCCGAGCTGAAAAAGGCCTACCGCCGCCTGGCGATGAAGCATCATCCGGACCGTAATCCGGACGACCAGGGCTCGGAGGAGAAATTCAAGGAAGCCAACGAGGCTTATGAAGTTCTCACGGACGCCAACAAGCGCGCAGCCTATGATCAGTACGGCCATGCTGGCGTCGATCAAAGCATGGGTGGTGGCCCCGGCGGATTCGGTGGTGGCGGCGGCAACTTCTCGGATATTTTCGGGGATGTCTTTGGAGACATTTTCGGCGGTGCCGCAGGCGGGCGTGGTCGTTCCAATGTGCAGCGCGGCAGCGACTTGCGCTATACGCTGGAGCTTGATCTCGAAGAGGCGGTACGTGGCACGTCGGTCACTATTCGCATACCTACCCTGGTTGGCTGTAAAACCTGTGACGGCAGTGGCGCCAAGAAGGGCACCAAGCCAGTCACCTGTACTACGTGCGGTGGTCACGGCCAGGTGCGCATGCAACAGGGATTCTTCTCGGTTCAGCAGACCTGTCCCCGCTGCCACGGTACGGGCCAGATGATTGCCGATCCCTGTAATGACTGTCATGGCCAGGGGCGCGTCGAAGAGCACAAGACCCTGTCGGTCAAGGTTCCAGCGGGCGTCGATACGGGCGATCGTATTCGGTTGGCCGGTGAAGGCGAGGCGGGCGTTAATGGTGGGCCGGCGGGCGACCTCTATGTGGTGGTCTCGGTTCGCGAGCACAAGATATTCCAGCGCGACGGCAAGAACCTGTACTGCGAAGTACCGATCAACTTTGCTGATGCAGCCTTGGGTGGTGAGCTTGAAGTGCCAACGCTGGATGGCCGCGTCAAACTGAAGATCCCGCAGGGCTCGCAAACCGGCAAACTGTTCCGCCTGCGCGGCAAAGGTGTGACCCCGGTGCGCGGCGGTTCGGCAGGTGACCTGTTGTGTCGGGTGGCGGTCGAGACGCCGGTCAATCTGACCAAGCGTCAGCGCGAGCTGCTCGAGGAGCTACGCGAAACCCTGGAAGCGGAAGGCAGCAACCAGTCGCCCAAAGCGAAGAGCTGGTTCGAAGGCGTGAAGAACTTTTTCGAGGACATGAAATTTTGACCGGGGCAGATATGAGACGCGTAGCGGTGACAGGTGCGGCCGGTCGCATGGGCAAGACGCTGATCGAGGCGGTCATTCAGACCGAGGGCGCCGCTGTACTAACGGCGGCGATCGAGCGAGCGGGTAGCTCGCTGGTCGGCGCCGATGCCGGCGAGCTCGCCGGCGTGGGCCGGCTCGGCATTGCTGTAAGTGGCGCGCTTGAGAACGTTATGGACGAATTCGATGTACTGATCGATTTCACTCATCCGAGCAGTACCCTGGTCAATTTGGCGCTCTGTCGCGATGCCGGCAAGGCCATGATTATCGGTACCACCGGGTTTTCTGAGGCGCAGAAGGCCGTAATTGCCGAAGCGGCGCAGGACATTCCGATTGTCTTCGCGCCGAATTTCAGCGTAGGCGTCAATCTGTGCTTCAAGCTGCTGGATATGGCGGCGCGGGTCATGGGCGATGACGCCGATATCGAGATCATCGAAGCGCACCATCGGCACAAGGTCGACGCGCCATCGGGCACGGCGTTGGGTATGGGTGAAGTGGTGGCCAAGGCGCTCGGGCGGGATCTGCAGCAAGTAGCGGTCTACGGCCGCGAAGGTCAGACCGGCGCGCGGGATCCCCAGACGATTGGCTTTGCGACTATTCGAGCCGGTGATGTAGTGGGCGACCATACCGTACTGTTTGCCTCCGAGGGCGAGCGTGTCGAAATCACCCACAAGGCATCCAGTCGCATGACGTTCGCCAAGGGGGCCGTGCGTTCGGCTCTCTGGCTGGGCGGTCGACGGGCGGGTCTATATGACATGCAGGATGTGTTATCGCTGCGCGACTAGGCAGTGTGTAGTCGGGAGGTATTCAGTCGGGCGCTATCGCTAACCGTTTCTCGACAGCGTTCAGCGCCTGGCGCCTGCCTCGCTTGAGGTCAGGCGTTAGGTATCAGGCATGCTGGAAGATCAAACCCCGCGTTTGAGCGCGTCGCGGGAAAGGTTGTTAAGCGTGCTGGTATTACGCAATAGGTAGAAGGCTGCAATGGTCGGCACCCAGTCCGCGCGGTGATCCAGCAGTCGAGGCTTGATGAAGTTGTACTGCTTCTCCAGCTGATCGAAGGTCGCTTCCAGCTCGGGGAACAGCTGGCGCAGTTCACCGGCGCGCTTACTGATACTCGCATCCATTTCGTCGAATAATCCTTCCTTGGTTTCCACGAAATACACCCCGATAGAGCTGAACATACTGTTCTGGTAGAGCAGCAGGATCTGGTTGGTTTCCAGGCTCTGGCGGTGCAGGGTGAGCAGATCCTGCGGAGCCGTCTCAGTCAGTGCGTCGTAGGCTGCGGCTGCGGCCTTGTCCAGTTCAGCGTGGGCCATCATGATCTGGTTGACGGTCGCCAGATGGTAATGCGCTTCTTCGGTTGACTGACCTTCGAGCTGACGAATCAGCGATACCAACGCATCGTAGGGTCTGCGCAGGTCAGATGGGTTATCCATTTTACGTAACAGCTGGTCCATATTCTTCAGGGCGCTGTTATAGGTCTCGCGATTGCCGGGTTCGCGTACGCGCTCGAACAGGTTGTTGTCGATCAACACATAGGTGCCGGTGACATAACCGTCGCTGCGAAATTCGTGGAGGTTTTGCAGGTTCTGAAGTTCTGTCGCTTGAATCAGGGGTGCGACACTAAGCAGTGCCAGCACGAAGTAGCGTCTTAGGCGCAATATCATGGGAGTTCTCTCCATCCTTTTTTTATTGTCACACAGCTCTGCGCTTCACAGCATCAGTGGCTGGGCTGTATCCGTTCACACTTGTTTTAACACAACTGCCACAGCTTTAGAAACAGATTGACATTCTGTCCCGAGCGATAAAGATCGGCGGTTGTGCCTTGCACCAATTCCTGTGGTGGTCCTTCGGTCTGGATATATGCTGGACGATCCCTTAGAATGCCGAGCTAATCTGTCTATCCAGCGCGCATCTGACAATGCCATAAAGTAAACGGGATGAAGTGTCCAACACCTCGTTCCCGCTTTTGTGCAGCCCGCGTTTAGTAAAACTTGTCCGCTCTAATCGGAGGTTTTCTTGTCCAAACCAGCCATTCTCGCCCTTGCTGACGGTAGCATTTTCCGTGGTGAGTCCATCGGGGCCGACGGTCAGACCGTAGGTGAGGTTGTTTTCAATACAGCCATGACCGGTTATCAGGAGATCCTGACCGATCCGTCCTACGCGCGCCAGATCGTCACGCTGACCTATCCGCACATCGGCAACACAGGGACTGTCGCGGACGATAGCGAGTCGTTCAAGGTGTGGGCTGCCGGTCTGGTCATTCGTGATCTGCCGCTGCAGGCCAGCAACTGGCGCAACACCCAGCCTCTGGACGCTTACCTGGTCGAGAACGGTACGGTTGCCATCGCCGGTATTGATACGCGCCGCCTTACACGCATTCTGCGTGAGAAAGGCGCGCAGAACGGCTGCATTCTCGCAGGTGAAGATGCAACTGAAGAGCGGGCGCTGGAATTGGCGCGTGAGTTCCCGGGGCTGAAGGGCATGGACCTGGCCAAGGAAGTCAGCGTCAAGGAGCGTTATGAATGGCGCTCGAGCGTCTGGTGCCTGGAAAGCAATAGCCACGCAGAAATCGCCGCGAGCGAGCTGCCTTACCATGTGGTTGCCTTCGATTACGGCGTCAAATACAACATCTTGCGCATGCTGGTCGCCCGTGGATGCCGTTTGACGGTCCTGCCGGCGCAATCCACTGCTGCTGATGCGCTCGCCTTGAACCCGGATGGCATCCTGCTGGCTAACGGACCAGGCGATCCGGCGCCTTGTGACTATGCAATCGAGGCGATCCAGGAGTTGCTGAAGACCGATATACCGATTCTGGGTATCTGCCTGGGGCACCAGTTGCTGGCCCTGGCTGTAGGCGCGCGCACGATGAAGATGGACAACGGACATCACGGTGCCAACCACCCGGTGCAGGACCTGCGCACAGGTGAAGTAATGATCACCAGCCAGAACCACGGTTTCGCTGTGGATGAATCCACCTTGCCGGCCAATGTGCGCGCGACCCATAAGTCGCTATTTGACGGCACCCTGCAGGGTATCGAGCTGACGGATAGAGAAGCGTTCAGTTTCCAGGGACACCCGGAAGCCAGCCCGGGCCCCCACGATGTGGCTCCGCTGTTCGATCGTTTCATCGAGACCATGGCCAAGCGCCGCTAAGCCGCCGGTTCACTTAGGATTTTTAGACGACTATGCCAAAACGTACAGATATCAAAAGTATTCTGATCATCGGCGCTGGTCCGATTGTCATCGGCCAGGCCTGCGAGTTTGATTACTCCGGTGCTCAGGCCTGTAAAGCGCTGATGGAAGAAGGGTTCCGTGTCATCCTGGTTAACTCCAACCCGGCCACCATCATGACCGACCCGGCGATGGCCGACGCGACCTATATCGAGCCAATCAAGTGGCAGACCGTGGCGCGGATCATCGAGAAGGAACGTCCGGACGCCGTGTTGCCGACCATGGGCGGGCAGACCGCACTGAACTGCGCGCTGGATCTGGAAAAACACGGCGTGTTGGAGAAGTACAACGTCGAGATGATCGGCGCCAATGCCGACACCATTGACAAGGCCGAAGACCGCTCACGTTTCGACAAGGCGATGAAATCCATCGGCCTGGCGTGCCCGCGTTCGGGTATTGCCCATGATATGCAGGAAGCTAATAACGTCCTGGATCAGGTCGGTTTCCCCTGCATCATTCGCCCCTCTTTCACCATGGGCGGCTCGGGCGGCGGTATTGCATACAACCGCGAAGAGTTCGAAGAGATCTGCACCCGCGGCCTCGACCTATCGCCAACCAACGAGCTGTTGATCGACGAGTCGTTGATTGGTTGGAAAGAATTCGAGATGGAAGTGGTCCGCGACACCAAGGACAACTGCATCATCGTCTGCGCCATCGAGAACTTCGATCCCATGGGCGTGCACACCGGTGATTCCATCACGGTTGCCCCTGCGCAAACGCTAACTGACAAGGAATACCAGGTGATGCGTAATGCGTCACTGGCGGTGCTGCGTGAGATCGGTGTGGAAACCGGCGGCTCCAACGTCCAGTTCGGCATCAACCCGGTCGACGGCCGCATGGTTGTCATCGAGATGAATCCGCGGGTGTCACGCTCCTCCGCGCTGGCCTCCAAGGCCACTGGCTTTCCGATCGCCAAGATCGCCGCCAAGCTCGCAGTGGGTTACACCCTGGATGAGCTCAGCAACGATATTACCGGCGGACGCACTCCGGCTTCCTTCGAGCCGTCTATCGACTATGTCGTGACCAAGATTCCGCGTTTCGCCTTCGAGAAATTCCCCAACGCCGACGCACGCCTGACCACTCAGATGAAGTCGGTGGGTGAAGTCATGGCCATCGGTCGTACTTTCCAGGAATCCCTGCAGAAAGCGCTGCGTGGACTGGAAGTGGGTGTGTCTGGCCTCGACCCCAAGGTCGATCTGAGCAGCAGTGACGCCCAGACTGATCTGGTACGTGAGCTGACGGTGCCTGGCGAGCAGCGCATCTGGTACATCGGCGATGCGTTCCGCTCAGGCATGAGCGTTGAGGACATTTTCGAGCTGACCAATATCGATCCCTGGTTCCTGGTGCAGATCGAAGATCTGATCAAGGACGAAGAGCGCGTCAAGACCCTGGGACTGGCCGATTTTGACCATGACCTGATGTTCCGTCTCAAGCGCAAGGGCTTTTCCGATATTCGCCTTGCTGCGTTGCTGGCCGTCAGCGAGAAGAGTCTGCGTCGTCACCGGCACAAGCTGAACGTATTCCCGGTATACAAGCGGGTGGATACCTGTGCGGCCGAGTTTGCGACTGACACCGCCTACATGTACTCGACCTATGAGGAAGAGTGCGAGTCCAACCCCTCCGACCGTGAAAAGATCATGGTGCTGGGTGGTGGTCCGAACCGCATCGGTCAGGGCATCGAATTCGACTATTGCTGCGTCCACGCGGCGCTGGCAATGCGCGAAGATGGTTACGAAACCATTATGGTCAACTGCAATCCGGAAACCGTATCGACTGACTACGACACCTCGGATCGTCTGTATTTCGAGCCGGTGACCTTGGAAGACGTGCTGGAAATTGTTCGCGTCGAGAAGCCTAAGGGCGTCATCGTGCAGTACGGTGGTCAGACCCCGCTGAAGCTGGCCCGTGCGCTGGAAGAAGCCGGTGTGCCCATTATCGGCACCAGCCCTGAGTCGATCGACCGCGCCGAAGACCGTGAGCGCTTCCAGCAGATGGTCGAGCGGCTGAATCTGTTGCAGCCGCCGAACGCTACCGTGCGCAGTGAAGAAGAAGCCATTCGCGCTGCGAGCAAGATCGGTTATCCGCTGGTGGTGCGTCCGTCTTATGTATTGGGCGGTCGGGCGATGGAGATCGTCTACCAGGAAGAGGAACTCAAGCGCTATTTGCGGGATGCCGTGAAGGTGTCCAACGACAGCCCGGTGCTGCTGGATTACTTCCTCAACTGCGCAATCGAGATTGACGTGGACGCGGTATCGGACGGCACCGACGTGGTGATCGGCGCGATCATGCAGCACATCGAGCAAGCGGGTGTGCACTCGGGTGACTCCGCGTGTTCGCTACCGCCTTACTCGCTGCCGGCACATATCCAGGACGAGATGCGCGATCAGGTCAAGAAAATGGCCCTTGAACTGGGCGTAATCGGCCTGATGAACGTGCAGCTGGCGCTGCAGGATGACCGCATCTACATTATCGAGGTCAATCCCCGTGCCTCGCGCACGGTGCCCTTTGTATCCAAGTGCATTGGTGAATCCCTGGCGAAAATTGCGGCGCGCGTGATGGCCGGGAAGACGCTCAAGGAGATCGGTTTCACCAAGGAAATCGTGCCCAAATTCTACAGCGTCAAGGAAGCGGTATTCCCCTTTGCCAAGTTCCCTGGGGTTGATCCGATCCTGGGGCCGGAAATGAAGTCCACCGGCGAAGTGATGGGCGTGGGCGACAGCTTTGCCGAGGCGTTTGCCAAATCACAGGTTGGTGCCGGCGAGGTGCTTCCGCAGGGCGGCACGGTGTTCCTCAGCGTACGCGAGGACGACAAGCCGTTCGTCGCCGAGATGGCTGGCGAGCTGATCGAGCTCGGCTTCGATGTGGTCGCGACCAGCGGTACAGCGAAGATTATCAAGGCTGCCGGACATCAAGTGCGTCGGGTTAACAAGGTGACTGAAGGGCGTCCGCATATCGTCGACATGATCAAGAACGATGAGGTCAGTCTGGTGATCAATACCACCGAAGGCCGTCAATCCATTGCCGATTCGTACTCCATTCGCCGCAATGCGCTGCAGCGCAAAGTGTACTCCACGACCACTCTGGCCGGCGGTCAGGCGGTGTGTATGGCATTGAAATTTGGTCCTGAGCGCGCTGTCCGGCGACTTCAGGATCTGCACGAGGGGGTCTGATCCATGAAATATCCAATGACCAAGCAAGGCGCAGAGGCGCTTGAGACAGAGCTAAAACACCTCAAGAACACCATGCGTCCGCAGATCACCCAGGCGATCGCCGAAGCGCGAGAGTTGGGTGACCTCAAAGAGAACGCTGAATACCATGCGGCCCGCGAACAGCAGGGTATGGTCGAGGCGCGCATTCGTGACATCGAAGGTCGGTTGTCAAATGCCCAGGTAATCGATCCCACCACGATCCCGCATTCCGGGAAGGTGATCTTTGGTACCACGGTCGAAATCGCCAACGTCGATACTGACGAGTCAGTGGTGTACCAGATCGTGGGTGAAGATGAAGCCGACATCAAGATACGCAAGATTTCGGTCGGCTCGCCGATTGCCCGGGCGCTGGTCGGCAAGGAAGAAGGCGATGTCGTTGCGGTCAAGACCCCGAGCGGCGTGGTTGAGTATGAGATCGTCGAGGTGCGTCATCTGTGATCGGAGCGCCCGCCGTGCCCGCGTTGCGTAGCGGTCGTGTTGCCTGGCAACTGACCGCTACGCTCTGGGTGGGCGGCATCTGGATGTTGCACTTTGTATTGTTGCCCGCTCTGGAAAGCTTTGGGTTGGCGCCGATGCTGACCGACGAGATCGGTAGCTTCATGCGGCCTTTGATGGTGGCGTTCGCTGCCATTTGCGCCGTTCTCCAGTTGATAATTGTCTGGACGGCGGTGGGCGGAGATTGGTGGAGGGATGTGCGTGGCCAGCTATTGCTGCTGGTGTTGGCTGCAGCAGCGGTCTTTTTCGGGGCAAAATTCATTGCAGCGGGAGATTATATCCAGCTGTTCTGTTACCTGATTCTGGCTTTCGCAGGTCTGGTGCTGGTTCTGCAACCACGTCCGGATGAAACCGGACGCTAGCCGCAATCCAGTCACAGGTTCTTGTGGCGCACCAGATTGGATAATTGCGCATTGGGCTTCTTGGCGGGGCGCAGTAGAATCGCCATCTTGCCGATCACCTGCACCAGCTCAGCGCCGCTGGCTTTGCACAATTCTTCAATCAGCGCCCGCTTGCTGTCACGATCGGCAACGCTAAGACGAATCTTAATGAGTTCGTGGTCGGTGAGTGCACGATCAAGTTCAGTCATCACGCCTTCGGTGAGGCCATTTTCGCTGACCATGACAACCGGCTTCAGGTGGTGACCAATACGTTTGTAGGCTTTCTTCTGTTCGGAGCTAAGCGCCATAATATTCTGATGCGTTCCAGTTTCGTTGAATGTAAACGCGACTAGTTTAACTGTCAGCGACACACGCTGCACGAGGTATTCCGTGGCTCAATCCAAAACCAGCAAAAGCTGGCTGAAAGAACATTTCGACGACCCCTATGTGAAGAAGGCGCAGAAGGACGGATACCGTTCGCGCGCCAGCTACAAGCTGCTTGAAATCCAGGAGAAGGACCGGCTGCTCAAGCCCGGTATAACGGTGCTGGATCTGGGTGCGGCACCGGGAGGCTGGTGTCAGGTGGCCAGTCGTCTGATTGGTGACAAAGGCCGAATCATTGCTTCGGATATTCTGCCGATGGACAGTATCGCCGATGTGACCTTCATAGAAGGCGACTTTACTGAGGACGCGGTATTTGAGGAAATCCTCCAGGCGATCGGCGATCAGCAGGTTGATCTTGTTATTTCTGATATGGCCCCCAATATGAGTGGGACGCCTGAAGTAGATCAGCCGCGGGCAATGTATCTGTGCGAGCTGGCGCTGGACATGGCGGGTCAGGTGCTTCGTCCCGGTGGCAACTTCCTGGTGAAGGTGTTCCATGGTGAAGGTTTTGATGAGTACTTCCGGCTAATGAGAGGTCAGTTTGACAAGCTGGTCACCCGTAAGCCCGGCGCATCAAGGGGGCGGTCCCGTGAAACCTACCTGTTGGCTAAAGGATATAAAGGCCCGCAAGCGTAAGTGGCGCGACATAGCGCGTAACATTGCCGTGCCTGCCGTGATGCCAGAAACTGGTGTAAGGTAGGCATATATATGAAGAATTCAGTCAGGCCTGGTCGCTGTCGCGGCGGGGCAAGAGGGTAGCGATTTGAACGATATGGCGAAAAACCTCATCTTGTGGTTGATCATTGCCGCGGTCCTGGTGACGGTGATGAACAATTTCAGTACTCCCACCGAAACCAATACCCTCAACTACAGCCAGTTTCTCGAAATGGTCGAGGATCGTCAGGTTGAGCGCGTCGTTGTTGACGGGTTCGAGATCGAAGGGCGTCGCCGTGATGGCACTACCTTCACCACAGTGCGTCCGGCAATTCAGGACAGCGGGCTGATTGGTGACCTGCTCGAGAATGACGTCATCATCGAGGGCAAACAGCCTGAACAACAGAGCATCTGGACTCAGTTGCTGATTGCCAGCTTCCCGATTCTGATCATCATTGCCATCTTCATGTTCTTCATGCGTCAGATGCAGGGTGGAGCGGGTGGCCGCGGCGGTCCGATGAGCTTTGGCAAGAGCAAGGCGCGGATGCTCACCGAAGATCAGGTCAAGACGACCTTTGCGGACGTGGCTGGTTGCGACGAGGCCAAGGAAGAGGTCAGCGAACTGGTCGAGTTCCTGCGTGATCCGGGTAAGTTTCAGCGCTTGGGCGGGCACATTCCCCGTGGCGTGTTGATGGTGGGTCAGCCAGGTACCGGTAAGACGTTGCTTGCCAAGGCAGTTGCGGGCGAAGCGAAAGTGCCGTTCTTCACCATTTCCGGCTCGGATTTCGTTGAGATGTTCGTGGGCGTCGGTGCGAGCCGCGTGCGCGACATGTTTGAACAGGCGAAAAAGCACGCACCTTGCATTATCTTCATCGATGAGATCGACGCCGTCGGTCGTCACCGTGGAGGCGGTATGGGCGGTGGCCACGATGAGCGTGAGCAGACGCTGAACCAGCTGCTGGTGGAAATGGACGGCTTCGAAGCCAACGACGGTATTATCGTTGTGGCCGCGACCAACCGTCCGGACGTGCTCGACCCGGCGCTGATGCGTCCCGGCCGTTTTGACCGTCAGGTCGTCGTCGGCTTGCCCGATATCCGTGGCCGTGAGCAGATTCTGAAGGTCCACATGCGCAAGGTACCGCTGGGTGATGACGTCGCGCCGACCAATATTGCGCGGGGTACGCCGGGTTTCTCGGGTGCCGACCTTGCCAACCTGGTCAACGAGGCCTCGCTGTTCGCCGCCCGGGGGGGTAAGCGCGTCGTCGAGATGAAAGAGTTCGAGATGGCCAAAGACAAGATCATGATGGGCGCCGAGCGCAAATCGATGGTCATGTCTGACAAGGAAAAGCTCAACACCGCTTACCACGAGTCAGGCCATGCGATCGTTGGTCGCCTGGTTCCAGAGCATGATCCTGTGTACAAGGTGTCGATCATTCCGCGCGGCCGTGCGCTGGGTGTAACCATGTTCCTGCCCGAAGAAGATCGCTACAGCCTGTCCAAGCGGGCACTGATCAGTCAGATCTGTTCGTTGTTCGGTGGTCGTATCGCCGAAGAGATGACCCTGGGTTTCGAAGGTGTGACCACCGGCGCCTCCAATGACATCATGCGTGCCACGCAATTGGCCAAGAACATGGTGACCAAGTGGGGCTTGTCCGAAAAGCTGGGTCCATTGATGTACGGCGAGGACGAAAACGAAGGTTATCTCGGCCGTATGGGTGGTGGACAATCTTCCAGCGTGTCCGGTGAGACGGCCAAGCTGATCGATCAGGAAGTGCGTCGTATCATCGACGAGTGCTACGCCACTGCGCGCCAGCTGCTGGAAGAGAATCGCCACAAGCTCGATCTGATGGCGGAGGCGCTGATGAAGTACGAGACCATCGATGCCGAGCAGATCAACGACATCATGACTGGCAAGCCACCCCGCGAGCCCAAGGGTTGGCAGGGCGACGATAGCCAGGGACCGGGCGCCTCGGCGAGTGTCGGTGATGATCCGGCCACAGATGTGACTACCGGCGACGACAAGCCCAAAGATGGCGGTATAATCGGCGGCCCTGCTGGCGAACACTGAAGCGTAGATGACTAACTTGCCTACCAGCTCCCGATTGCCTTGTGGCGATCGGGAGCTTGATCTTTCCCGCACCCATGTCATGGGTATCCTCAATATCACTCCCGATTCCTTCTCTGATGGCGGCCGGTTCACGCTGATGGACGCTGCGTTGGCGCATGTCGAGCAAATGCTGGCTGCTGGCGCTACACTCATTGATGTGGGCGGGGAGTCGACCCGCCCGGGCGCTGCGACCGTAAGTGTTGCGCAGGAAGTCGAACGGGTGGTGCCGATGGTTGAAGCCATCAAGGCGCGATTTGATACCGTTGTTTCGGTCGATACCAGTACGCCGGAGGTGTTCACTGAATCGGCCAAAGCGGGTGCTGGGTTGATCAACGATATTCGCGCTTTGTGCCGCCCTGGCGCGCTGGAAGCGGCTGCCGCAACGGGGTTGCCTGTGTGCATCATGCACATGCAGGGCGAGCCCGCGTCCATGCAGGAGGCGCCGGTGTATGCATCGGTGCTCGATGAAGTAAACCAGTTTCTAATGGAGCGAGTTGCGGTCTGCGAAGCGGCGGGCATCCCGCGCGAGCGCTTGGTGCTCGACCCCGGTTTCGGTTTCGGCAAGTCGCTCGAGCATAATCTTCAGCTGTTCAATCGACTCGATGCATTACAGCCGGCTGGATTGCCCGTGCTGGTTGGCGTGTCACGCAAAAGCATGATTGGCCAGGCACTGAATCGTCCTCTGGATCAGCGTCTGGCCGGCGGTATCGCCCTGACAGCGCTTGCGGTAACCAAGGGCGCGCGCATCATTCGGGTACATGATGTGGCTGAGACCGTGGATGCCGTCCGCATGATCGAAGCAGTGCTCTCCGCCTGAGCCAGGCTGAACCAGACAGAATTCTAAGGATTTTTGCACCATGGAAAAACGCTATTTTGGAACCGATGGCATTCGCGGTCGGGTTGGCAGTCATCCTATTACCCCTGAATTCATGCTCAAGCTCGGCTGGGCGGTAGGCATGGCATTTAAACGCCAGGGCCAGTGTCGGGTCTTGATCGGCAAGGACACGCGGATTTCAGGCTACATGTTTGAATCGGCGCTGGAAGCAGGCTTGTCCGCCGCCGGTGCCCAGGTTCAGCTTCTCGGGCCGATGCCGACGCCTGCGATCGCCTATCTAACGCGTACCTTCCAGGCTGATGCCGGAATTGTGATCAGCGCATCGCACAATCCCTTCTACGACAACGGCATCAAGTTTTTCTCGGTTACCGGGAGTAAGTTGCCGGATCATCTGGAACTGGAAATTGAACGACTGGTTGATTCGCCGATGGAAGTCGTGGATTCGGCGTTACTGGGTAAGGTGGCGAGGGTTGAGGATGCTTCAGGCCGCTATATTGAATACTGCAAAAGCAGCGTGCCTACCAGTACCAGCTTCAAGGATTTCAAATTGGTGCTTGATTGCGCGCATGGTGCTACCTACAAGGTCGCGCCGAGCGTATTCCGGGAGCTTGGCGCCGACGTCACAGTGATTGGTGCTCAGCCGGACGGGCTGAACATCAATGCTGGCGTTGGGTCGACCGATCTGGGTGCACTGCGTCAGGCGGTGCTTGAGTCGGGTGCGGGTCTGGGTATCGCGTTTGACGGTGACGGCGACCGGGTGTTGATGGTCGACGAGCGGGGCGAGGAAGTCGACGGGGATGAGCTGTTGTTTATCATCGCCCGCGATATGCAGCAACGCGGACTGCTGCGCGGGGGCGTGGTCGGGACCCTGATGACCAATCTCGGGCTCGAGCTGGCATTGAAGGACGCGGGAGTGCCTTTGGTGCGCGCCAAAGTCGGTGATCGCTACGTGATGACCGAATTGCGAGAACGTGAGTGGATCCTCGGAGGCGAGTCGTCAGGGCACCTGGTATGCCTGAATCATACGTCCACCGGGGATGGAATCATCGCTGCGCTGCAAGTGATGCGTGCGCTGCAGCTTTCGGGAATGACGCTCGGTGCAGCGCGCAAAGGGATGCGCAAGTGTCCGCAGAAGCTAGTGAATGTGCGCTATCAGGGCGGGCAGGGTTCGCCGCTCGATCACCCCGAACTGCAGGCTGGCGTAAGGCAGGCAGAGCAGCGCATGGGTGAAGCGGGGCGTGTGCTGTTGCGTCTGTCCGGCACCGAGCCAGTCATCCGCGTAATGGTCGAGGGCCAGGATGCCGAGCAGGTTGAAACCGAGGTCGGTATTCTGGCCGAGCTGGTAACCCGGTTGTTCGGTGCTTGCTGAGTAAAATGCGGTTGTTTCACCCGGGCATCTTGGGTAAGATTGGCGCCCGCTTGAGCTGAGAGGTTTGGCATGCGTCGTTCGCTGGTCGCCGGAAACTGGAAAATGCACGGTACTCGGCAATCCGTTGAGACCTTGCTTGGTGGACTGAATCAGCAGGATTGGCCTGAAGAGGTTGATCTCGTTATCGCGCCGCCTGCGTTGTATATCCAGCAGTGTCGCGAAGCGCTGGAGGGTTCTCCAGTCAGCCTTGCGGGGCAGTCATCCGCCACCCAGGCCGAGCCTGGCGCGTTGACCGGGGAAGTGTCACCGGCGCAGCTGCGTGATGCGGGATGTGAATATGTGCTTGTTGGTCACTCCGAACGACGCAGTTTGTTTGGCGAGACGGACGAGATGGTATGCAAGAAGTTTGCAGCCGCGCTGGCCTGTGGTTTGAGGCCTATTTTGTGCGTTGGTGAAACGCGCGAGCAGCGGGATGCGGGTGAAACCGCTGAGGTTGTCGGGCGTCAGTTGCAGGTCGTGCTGGAGTCTTTCGGTGTTGGCGGTCTGGCCCAGGGTGTGGTCGCGTATGAGCCAGTCTGGGCAATAGGTACGGGCCTGACGGCATCGCCAGAAGAAGCTCAAGATGTACACTCGATGATCCGTGGTCGGCTGGCGATGCTCGATGATGAGCAGGCCCGCTGTGTGCAGATTGTCTACGGCGGCAGCGTCAAGGCAGATAATGCCGAAGCGCTTTTTGCCATGCCGGATATCGATGGGGGGCTGGTTGGTGGAGCTTCCCTCAATGCAGATGAATTTGGTGCGATAGCTCGTGCCGCGGGACGCGCATAATGATTGAGACGGTAGTTATAGTTGTTCACCTGGTCGCTGCAATTGCTCTGGTCGGTCTGGTACTGATCCAGCAGGGCAAGGGTGCTGATGCAGGCGCGTCCTTTGGGTCCGGCGCCTCCGGTACGGTATTTGGCAGTCAAGGTTCAGCTACTTTCCTAAGTCGCTTGACAGGCGCGCTGGCCGCTGTATTCTTCCTGACTTCTTTGGGTCTGGCCTACTACGCCAGCGATTATGCAGCACGATCGCTCGACAGTGGTTTGCCTGATCCGGTGTTGCGTTCCGAGCCGGCTGCGCCGGTTCTGAGCGAGGATATTCCTGTTCTTGAAGAGCAGGCACCTCAGGCTCCTGCTGCGACGGATGATGTACCCGCCGTCAAGTAAGCCTAAAGTTTTGCGGAAGTGGTGGAATTGGTAGACACGCTATCTTGAGGGGGTAGTGCCTTAGGGTGTATGGGTTCGAGTCCCATCTTCCGCACCAATCACTCAGGGTCTGCTCTTGCAGGCCCTGCTTTGTTTTCGGGCTGTGCGTGCCGGTTGTCTTGTTGGGCTGCCGGGCGTATAATTCATGCCCTAGATTCGACGCGGGGTGGAGCAGTCTGGTAGCTCGTCGGGCTCATAACCCGAAGGTCGTAGGTTCAAATCCTGCCCCCGCAACCAGTCAAAGGCCCCTTTTTAGGGGCTTTTTGTTAGATGTCTGGACTTCCTCGGAAGTGGCCAGCAACCAGGATGGGCTTAAAGGCCCATTTTTTATTCATGCGAAGCAAGGTGGTGAATTTGTCCGGCAAAGTATCTGAGTTGGAAATGCTTCTGGTCCCGATTATCGAAGCTTTAGGCTATCGTTGTTGGGGCATCGAGTATTTGTCTCAGGGCCGTCATACCCTTCTACGCGTTTATATCGATCATCCGGACGGGATCAGTGTCGAGGCCTGCGCAGCAGTTAGTCGCCAGGCCAGCGCCGTACTGGATGTTGAAGATCCCATTACCGGGGACTATACCTTGGAGGTATCCTCCCCCGGCATGGATAGGCCGCTGTTCACTCTGGAGCAGTTTGCCGCTTATACCGGTGAACAGGCCAAACTCAAATTGCGCGTCCCGTATGAAGGACGGCGGAATTTTCAAGGTGTCATCCGCGGTGTTGAAGGTGATGAGGTGATTCTTCAGGTCGGGGAACACGAATACCTGCTGCCCATCGACTCGATCGACAAGAGCAACATTATTCCGCGGTTTTGAGCATTTTTCGGGCTCCAGTGGCCCCAATGGACGGCGTTAGGCGAGGCATACGATGAGCAAAGAAGTGCTGCTGGTTGTGGAATCTGTTTCCAATGAAAAGGGCGTACCGCCCGATGTGATTTTCGAAGCATTGGAACTGGCATTAGCCACAGCAACCAAGAAGCGTTACGAAGATGAAGTAGATGTACGGGTGCAGATCGATCGGCAAACGGGCAACTATGACACCTACCGTCGCTGGACTGTGGTGGCTGATGAGGATTTCGAAGAACCCGACATGCAACTGACGCTTGATCAGGCCGAAGCGCGTGATCCGGATCTGAAAATCGGCGATATGATCGAAGAGAAGATCGACTCCGTGGAGTTTGGTCGCATCGCGGCGCAGATCGCCAAGCAGGTTATCGTGCAGAAAGTGCGCGAAGCCGAGCGCGCGCAAGTGGTCGATGCCTATCGCGATCGCCTGGGCGAAATCATCAGCGGCACAGTCAAGAAGGTTACGCGTGATAGCGTGATCGTGGACTTGGGCAACAATGCCGAGGCCGTTCTGCCACGTGAAGAGATGATCCCGCGTGAGACGTTCCGCACCGGCAGTCGCATTCGTGCTCTGCTCAAGGAAATTCGGGCGGAAAACCGTGGTCCTCAGCTGGTGCTGTCACGCAGTGCGCCGGAGATGATCATTGAGCTGTTCCGTATTGAAGTGCCGGAGATTTCCGAGGAGTTGATCGAGGTAATGGGCGCAGCTCGTGATCCGGGCTCCCGGGCGAAAATCGCCGTGCGCTCCAAGGACAAGCGTATTGATCCGCAGGGCGCCTGTATCGGCATGCGCGGTTCGCGCGTCCAGGCTGTCTCTGGCGAGCTTGGTGGTGAGCGGGTCGATATCGTACTTTGGGACGATAATCTGGCGCAGTTTGTCATCAATGCGATGGCGCCTGCAGAGGTTGCCTCTATCATCCTCGATGAAGACACCCACACGATTGATATTGCAGTTGCCGAGGATAACCTCGCGCAGGCTATTGGTCGTAGCGGACAGAACGTTCGCCTGGCCAGTCAACTGACTGGCTGGACGTTGAACGTAATGACCGAGGAAGCGATCGTTGCTAAACGTGAAGCCGAAACGGGCGACATTCTGCGCGGGTTTATTGAAGAACTGGACGTAGAAGAAGAGCTGGCCCAGATGTTGGTCGAAGAAGGGTTTACTTCACTCGAAGAAATCGCCTACGTCCCAATGGAAGAAATGCTGGGAATCGACGGTTTTGACGAGGATATCGTCAGTGAACTGCGCGCACGAGCCAAGGATCGGCTACTGACCAGGGCGATTGCCAGCGAAGAGAAGCTGGAAGAAGCCCAGCCCGCCGAAGACCTCCTGAACATGGAAGGTATGGATCGGGCGCTGGCGTTCCAGCTTGCAGCAAAAGGCATCATCAGCATGGAAGACCTCGCTGAGCAATCGGTCGACGATCTGCTGGATATTGATGGTATTGACGAAGCCCGTGCTGGCACGCTGATTATGGCTGCCCGGGCTCCCTGGTTTGAATAACCGGTCGGTATAGCAGTACCCCCCTGCGAATACGCAGGGACCCGACTGAGGAGAGAAGTGAATGGCGGAAGTGACGGTCAAAGAATTGGCTCAAGTAGTAGGTACTCCGGTTGAGCGCCTGCTACAACAAATGCAGGAAGCCGGGTTAGCGCATTCAAGCGCTGAGCAGCCTGTATCCGATGATGAGAAACAAAAGCTGCTGACGTTCCTGAAAAGCGCCCATGGTGATTCAGGTTCCGAACCGCGCAAGATTACGCTCAAGCGTAAGACGATGAGCACGCTTAAAGTGGCGGGTAGCAAAACCGTCAACGTCGAAGTGCGCAAGAAGAAGACCTACGTAAAACGCGAGCCCGATGCGCAGGAAGCCGAGCGTCAACGCGAAGCTGAAGAGCAGCGGATTGCTGAAGAAGCACGTCTGGCAGCCGAGGCGGAAGCCAAGCGGCAGGCAGAGGAAGCTGCCCAGCAGGCTGAGGAGGCTCGCAAGGCCGCCGAGCAGCAAGCTGCTACAGCTACCCAAGTCAGCGCTGCACCTGAACAGGCCACAACACCGGCCGCAGCGCCCGTTGCTGCGCCAGTGCAGGCTGAAGCGACTCCGGTCGAGCAGCCCAGAAAGAAAGAAGAGCAGCAGCGCCGCAAGGCAGCGCCCACGCGTGACGACGATAATGAGCGCAACCGTAACAAGCGCGCCAGCGGGGCCAAAGGCCGCAACGCACCGCGTGCTTCCGACGATGATGACGCGCTTGCGCGACGTCGCGGCGGTGGTGGCAAGCTCAAGGCGCACAAAAAACGTAACCAGCACGGCTTCGAGAAGCCGACAGGACCAGTAGTGCGAGAAGTAGTAATTGGCGAGACCGTGACCGTAGCGGAACTGGCACAGAAGATGTCGGTTAAAGCTGCTGAAGTCATCAAGTACATGTTCAAGAACGGCAACATGGTGACCATCAACCAGGTGCTGGATCAGGACACCGCGTCCATTGTCGCCGAAGACATGGGCCACCAGGTCAAGCAGGTCAAGGACAGCGATATCGAAGACCGCCTGGTAGAAGCTTTGCATTTCGAAGGCGAAGACGTGAGTCGTGCTCCGGTCGTGACCGTGATGGGTCACGTTGACCATGGCAAGACCTCGTTGCTCGACTATATACGTCGCACCAAAGTAGCGTCCGGCGAAGCGGGCGGCATCACCCAGCACATCGGTGCCTATCACGTCCAAACCGACCGTGGCATGGTGACCTTTCTCGATACGCCCGGTCACGCGGCATTTACTGCGATGCGTGCCCGAGGTGCCGAGGCGACCGATATCGTGATTCTGGTTGTTGCAGCCGATGATGGCGTAATGCCTCAGACCGAAGAAGCGGTCGCGCATGCCAAAGCCGCCGGCGTGCCGCTGGTGGTTGCAGTCAACAAGATCGATAAGGAAGGCGCGGATCCGGATCGCATCAAGCATGATCTGGCTGCACGTCAGGTTATTCCTGAGGAATGGGGCGGTGATACCCAGTTCGTACACGTATCGGCGAAGGTCGGTACCGGTATCGATGAGTTGCTTGAGGCGGTTCTGCTGCAGGCTGAATTGCTTGAGCTCAAGGCCCAGCCTACTGCTCCAGGCCGCGGCGTTGTGGTTGAGTCGCGTCTTGACAAGGGCCGTGGTCCGGTCGCAACCGTATTGGTTCAGAATGGTACGCTGCGCCAGGGCGACGTCGTGCTTGCAGGCGTCAACTACGGCAAGGTCCGGGCGATGTTTGACGAGAACGGCAAGAGTATCAAGGAAGCTGGCCCATCGATCCCTGTTGCTATCCTTGGTTTGGACGGCACCCCGGGCGCTGGTGATGAACTGACGGTTCTCACCGACGAAAAGAAAGCGCGCGAAGTGGCGATGTTCCGTCAGGGCAAGTTCCGCGAGATCAAGATGGCGCGTCAGCAGTCCGCCAAGCTCGAGAACATGTTCGATAACATCGGCCAGGGCGAGAAGAAGACGCTCAACGTGGTGCTCAAGGCCGACGTGCGTGGCTCGTTAGAGGCACTTCAAGCCTCCTTGGTTGAGCTGGGCAACGAAGAAGTTCAGGTCAAGATCGTGTCCGGTGGTGTGGGTGGTATTACCGAAACCGACGCGAACCTGGCACTGACTTCCAATGCGGTGATCTTTGGTTTCAACGTGCGGGCTGATGCTTCGGCGCGCAAGATCATCGAGAGCGAAGGTCTCGACCTGCGTTACTACAGTGTGATCTACGAGATCATCGATGACGTCAAGAAGGCCTTGACGGGTATGCTGGGCAGCGATGTGCGCGAGCAGATCCTGGGTGTGGCCGAAGTGCGCGACGTGTTCCGTTCACCCAAGTTCGGTGATATCGCTGGCTGTATGGTCATCGAAGGCACCGTCTACCGTAATCGCCCGATCCGCGTTCTGCGCGAAGACGTGGTGATCTACGAAGGCGAGCTGGAATCCCTGCGCCGCTTTAAGGATGACGTCCCTGAGGTGCGCAACGGCATGGAATGTGGCATCGGCGTGAAGAACTACAACGATGTCCGTCCCGGCGACCGTATCGAAGTATTCGAGCGGATTCAGGTAGCGCGGACGCTCTAAGGCGTTAACGGCAAGCGGCAAGCTATAGGTCTTCCGGCAGTCCAATGTGACTGCCGAGGCTCGGCTTGCCGTTTGTTGTTTTAGGGTTATACCGATTTCTGGTGTAACGCGGATTGAGGTAGTCAGGGCTGCTCTCGTTCGGCAACGAGCTTCGGCTGACACTGGCAACCAGAGGTGAATTATATGGCCAAAGAATACAGTCGTACCCAGCGCGTTGCTGATCAGATGCAGCGTGAATTGGCTCAGCTGATCCATCGTGATGTGCGCGATCCGCGGATCGGCATGGTCACCCTTACTGCGGTCGAGGTCAGCCGTGATCTGGCGCACGCCAAGGTCTATCTCACGCTGATGGGTGAAGCAACCGAAGAAGAAATTGCTCAGAACCTGTCTGCTCTGAAAGACGCGGCGGGATTTCTCCGGGTTCAGCTTGGACGGTCCATGAAGCTGCGCAGCGTCCCGCAACTGCACTTCCATTACGACGAAAGTGTTCGCCGCGGCGTGCATCTGTCTTCGTTGATCGAGCGTGCGGTCGAGGAAGATCGCCAGCATCCCCGGGAAAGCGAGGAGTAACGGGTGTCAGCACCGCGTAGCAAACGCCGGGATATCGACGGCGTACTGATTTTCGACAAGCCGTTGGGGATGACTTCCAACGCGGCCCTGCAGAAAGTGCGCTGGTTGTTCAATGCGAGCAAGGGCGGCCACACCGGCAGTCTGGATCCGCTGGCCAGTGGTGTATTGCCGCTGTGCCTGGGGGAGGCCACCAAGTTTTCGCAGTACTTGCTGGACGCTGACAAGGGGTATGTCACCGAAGCACGCCTGGGTATGACCACCACCACTGGTGATGCCGAAGGCGATGTGCTCGAGATGAAGCCGGTCCAGGTCAGCCAGGCCGATGTGGAAGCAGTGCTACCCCGGTTCACCGGAGATATCGAACAGATCCCGCCGATGTACTCGGCGCTCAAGCATGAAGGGCAGCCGCTTTACAAACTGGCCCGCGCTGGTGAAACAGTGGAGCGCAAAGCGCGATCTGTTACCATACAACGCTTGATTCTGCTTGGTTTGGAAGGCGATCGGTTGCGGCTGGAAGTGCACTGCACCAAAGGCACGTATATCCGTACGCTGGTAGAAGACATTGGCGCAGCACTCGGCTGCGGCGCACATGTATCCGAGCTCAGACGTATTCAAGCCGGCCCGTTCGACCTGAGCAAGGCGGTTACCCTGGACACGCTCGAGGCGTTGCACGCCGAAGGCGGACACCTCGCGCTGGACCATCTGCTGTTGCCCAGCGACAGTGGGCTGGAAGACTGGCCTGAAGTGCAGCTTACCGAGCAGACGGCCTACTATCTGAACCACGGTCAGGCCGTGCGAGTGCCAGGCAGTCCGGCGTTCGGCAAGGTTAGATTACGCGACCAGACTGGCAAATTTATCGGCATCGGTGAAATGACCGATGACGCGCGTGTCGCACCGAAGAGATTGATGCGATTCAATGGTTAAAGGTTAATGATTAAAGGGAGCGTTGCAACCCACGGGTTGATACGTTCTGATGAAGTCGATCCATGTGGATCACAACGAGGGTGGCTGTTAACAGGCACGGTCATTCCTCGATTCAAAACACGGGACGAAACGTCCTGGCCTGTTCACTCAGAGGAAAGCTGTCATGGCACTGAGCGTCGAAGAGAAAGCTGCAATCGTAACTGAATATGCCCGTGGCGAAGGTGACACCGGTTCTCCGGAAGTCCAGGTAGCTCTGTTGACCGCAAACATCAACAAGCTGCAGGGTCACTTCAAGGATAACAAGAAGGATCACCATTCCCGTCGCGGTCTGATCCGGATGGTAAACCAGCGTCGTAAGTTGCTGGATTACCTGAAGTCGAAAGACATTCCGCGTTACAGCAGCTTGATCAGCAGTCTGGGTCTGCGTCGCTAAGCGACCATTCCCTTTTGGACGTGGTCGGGTCCGAAACCCGGCCATGCCCAGAGTTTCCCCAAGGCAAAAACAAAGAGAGAAGACACCGTGAAACCGGTTATCAAGCAATTCAAATTAGGTAATAACACCATTACCCTGGAAACGGGCCGTATTGCCCGCCAGGCAACGGGTGCCGTTCTGGTCAGCATTGATGATGCCGTCAGCGTTCTGTGTACAGTGGTCGGCGCGAAGAAAGCCGACGCAGGTCGCGACTTTTTCCCTCTGTCTGTGCACTACATCGAAAAAACCTACGCCGCCGGCAAGATCCCCGGCGGTTTCTTCAAGCGCGAAGGACGTCCTACCGAAAAAGAGACGCTTACCTCGCGCCTGATCGACCGTCCGATTCGTCCGCTGTTTGCCGATGGCTTCATGAACGAAGTTCAGGTCGTGTGTACCGTTGTCTCCACTGACAAGACCACTGATCCTGATATCGCTGCCCTGATCGGCACCTCTGCCGCGCTGGCAATTTCCGGCATTCCTTTCAACGGCCCCATCGGTGGCGCCCGTGTAGGGTTTGACGAAAACAATGGATACGTCCTCAACCCTACCTACGAGCAGCTCAAGACGTCGCGTCTGGACATGATCGTAGCGGGTACGGAAGACGCCGTGTTGATGGTTGAATCCGAAGCACAAGAACTGACCGAAGACCAGATGCTGGGCGCCGTACTATTTGCCCACATGGAGTTCCAGCCTGTTGTTCAGGCGATCAAGGAACTGGCAGCCGAAACCGGCAAGCCACGCTGGGACTGGACTGCTGCGCCGGAAAACACCACGCTGCTTGACGCGATCAAGGGTCAGTTTGGTGCCGGCATCGCCGAAGCCTATACCATCACCGACAAGCAGGCGCGTTATGCCCGTCTGGGCGAGCTGCGCAATCAGACCATCGACGCGCTGTCCGGCGACGAAGACGGTAAACCTTCGGCTTCCGAGGTCAAGGATGCATTCGGCGAGATCGAGTACCGCACCGTGCGCGAGAGCATCGTTAACGGTAACCCGCGTATTGATGGCCGCGACACCAAGACCGTCCGTCCGTTGCATATCGAAGTGGGCGTTCTGAATCGCACCCACGGTTCGGCATTGTTCACCCGTGGCGAAACGCAGGCGTTGGTTGTTACCACCCTGGGCACCGCACGTGATGCGCAGCTGCTGGACACGCTGGAAGGCGAGAAGAAAGACCCCTTCATGTTCCACTACAACTTCCCTCCCTATTCGGTAGGCGAAGCGGGTCGCATGGGCGGCACAGGTCGCCGCGAAATCGGTCACGGTCGTCTGGCTCGGCGTGGCATCCAGGCGGTTATGCCTGATATGGACCAGTTCCCCTACAGCATTCGGGTTGTTTCGGAAATCACCGAGTCCAACGGTTCCAGCTCCATGGCTTCGGTCTGTGGTGCATCCCTGGCGCTGATGGATGCCGGTGTGCCGCTCAAGGCGCCAGTTGCTGGTATTGCCATGGGTCTGGTCAAGCAGGGCGACAAGTTTGCCATCCTGACTGACATCCTTGGCGACGAAGATCACCTCGGCGACATGGATTTCAAGGTAGCCGGTACCGAGAAGGGTGTGACCGCCCTGCAGATGGATATCAAGATCAACGGTATTACCGAAGAGATCATGGAAACCGCTCTGCACCAGGCGCATGACGCGCGTCTGACCATCCTGCGTCAGATGAACGAAGTGCTGCCTGAGTCGCGCAAGGAGCTGTCCTCCAATGCGCCGACCATGATCAGCATGAAGATCGATTCCGACAAGATCCGTGACGTGATCGGTAAGGGTGGCGCCACCATTCGCAGCATCTGCGAAGAGACTGGCGCGTCCATCGACATCACTGACGACGGCACTGTGAAGATCTTTGCTGCCAGCAAGGATGCCGCCAACGCTGCCAAGGCACGCGTCGACGGTATCACTGCCGAAGCGGAAATCGGCAAGGTCTACACCGGTAAGGTTGAGCGCATCGTCGACTTCGGCGCATTCGTCAGCATTCTGCCCGGCAAGGACGGTCTGGTACACATCTCGCAGATCGCCAATCAGCGTATCGAGAAAGTGACCGACGTGCTGCAGGAAGGCCAAGAAGTGAAAGTCCTGGTTCTCGATGTCGACAACCGTGGTCGTATCAAGCTGTCCATGAAAGATGTCGAAGCGGCTGAAACCAGCGGCGTCTGATAGCAGCGTAATACAGCAGTAATGCAAGAAGCCCCGGACCTCCGGGGCTTTTTGCGTTTAACGGCTGGCAGTTTGCGGGCTGCTTCTGGGCGTGGGCCGCCTCAGGTATGCTGTGGGTCACTTCATTTCTTTAGAGGCGTTCCCCATGCCAGCCTGGTTACCGCTGTTAAAAACCACGCTCCCCTATGTCACGCAGATCGTGGCGACCGCTATTCCCGCCTTTACCTCCAAGCCGGATGCCAGCAAGGCAGACCCAGTACTCGCCCGGCAGATTGAAGAGCTGCAGACCGCGGCTACCAAAAACGCTGAATCCATCCATACCCTCGCCGAAAATTTCGAGCGTACGGTACTGGGGATTGATGACGCGGCGGCAAAGCTGCAACAGGAAGTGGACCGGCTGCAGAAGCTGGTCATGTTTTCTTCGGCCGTGTCGCTGGTCGCAGTGGTGGTTGCTGCCATTGCGCTGATCAGATGATGTCCGGCGGTCAGGATGAGTCGTCTCGTGGCAGTTCATGGCGGGTGCTCAATCTTGGCGATCCATTATTGGCGGACCAGCGGCTGACGCAGGTGCTTGATGCCGCGAGCTCCGCCTGTCTGAATGCGGCTCCTGGCGCGGATATGGCGGTGTTTCAGCGTCATGAATCAGAGGGACGGTTACATTGCGAGCTGAAACTGTACTTCAGCCCGGCCCTGGACGAACTGGCGCGGTCGTATGGTGCGCGCCGATGCCGACCACCCACTGCGCATGATATGTCCCAGGTTGCCGGCTGCGAACAGGCGGCGCAGCGGTTATTGAGTCAGGAGTAGGCGATCGGTATTCAGCCTTCGATCGACGCAATCTCCAGCGGCGTCAGTGGCCGGCTAGCGGCCACTGCGAGCGTTGCATCCAGACGGATTGCGCCCATGCTTTCCCGGTGCAGCGCCACCACGTGGTTCCCCACGGCGTGAAACATCCGTTTGACCTGATGATAGCGCCCTTCATAGATCGTTAGACGCGCCTCGCACTCATCCAGTTGCTCAAGTTGGGCGGGGGAGGTGGTCAGATCCTCGAAGGCAAAGTAGATGCCGTCGGCGAAGCGTTGATGCGTCTCGTGCGTGATCGGTCTGGCGGTCGACACTCGATAGGTCTTCGGGATGCCTTTGCCCGGTTCGGTCAGGCGTCGGGACCAGAGCCCATCATTGGTGAGGATCAGTAACCCCGAGCTGCTGCGGTCGAGACGTCCGCCAATATGCAGCAGCGCACGCAGCGGGGCGGGCATAAGCTCCATGACGGTGGGGTGAACGGGGTCGCTGGTCGCGCTGAGATAGCCGGCTGGCTTGTGCAGCATCAGATAATGCGCTGTCTGCTGTTGCAGTAGCTCCTCGCCCAGCGTCACCGTCATGAATTGATCGATGTCTGTGCGCGGATCCTGCATCACCACCCCATTTACGCGCACCTGCCTCCGCGCAATCATCAGACGTGAGGCCTGATGACTGTGAGCAGTGGATTTACTGATGAAGCGGTCGAGTCTCATGGCGGCGGATTATAGCCGCATGCGACGCATAGCAGAAATCGCGAGTCAGACCAGATTGACGACTGAACGGGGGTCGAAGGTGGTCCAGTGGCCGTCGCGCAGTTCGCCTTCGGCATGCTCGATGTCCACGCCGCCGTGTACGCGGAGTATTTCGACGGCCTGCTGCGCACGGCTATCGCTGTCCCCTGCGCGGACTGCCACGTAAGTCCCTGCGTGCCGTTCGATAGCCTTGTGCTGCCTGACCTCCTCTTCGCTGAGTTGGCCTTTGGACGCGGCTTCCTCTACCTCGGAACCCTGGTCTGTCTTGCCCATGGCGCCTGCCAAGGAGCCTGTATAGGCGCCTATGCCAGCACCGATTGCCACGCCTAACGGGCCGGCTACCGGTATTGCCGCTAGCCCGACTGCAGCCCCGACTGCCGCGCCGACGCCGCCTCCAATAATGGCGCCCTTGCCGGATTCACGTGCACCGGGTGAGACTTTCTCGTCCCCGCCAATGGGATAGATAGCATGCTGGCCGTGCGGGTTAACGTAAAACAGGGATATGCCCTCCGGAGAGAATCCCGCTTCGCGCAGTGCGGCGACCACTTTCTCTCCGTGGTCTTGATCTTCGAACCTCGCGGCGATGATCGTGCTCATTTCGGTCCTCCATCGGGAGACACATGTATGCAGACAGATTAGTCACGCTTCAATGAGTACGCAAACCGCAACGGAGCGCCGGGCGAAACGTCAGGGCATGGAAGGAACTGCAGCGGTTGACGCGTGCCAGACTGTTCAGAAGCACAGTTCATCGCGAGGAAAATAGCATGCCGATTTATTATCTCAACTGCGCCGACCAGACCAAACACGAGTGTGAGGAGGAAGTGCGGGTGAAGCTCGATATAGTCGGGTTGACTGATGAACAGATAGAAGCGATCGAACAGGGCCGGTCTTTTCGTATCAGCGCCGAACAGGTTGAGGCCAGTGCCCTCGCACTCGACGATGAGCAAACAGTCGAGCTGAAGCGCAACGGCAGCATCACTTATCGGATTGATATCCTGTCTATCTGTGATGCCTGTGGTGCGTAGGCGTGGCCGGTAACCGGGAATATCGTCGGCCAGCCAATCACAGGAGGTCAAGGTGATGTCTCGTTTGTTTCTCGCCTTCGAGTTACCGGAGCATATCAAGCAGCGCTTGCTGGATATCCGCGAGCCGTTGCGTGGTGCGCGCTGGCAGCGGGCCGACCAGCTTCATCTGACTTTGCGCTTTCTGGGGGACGTGGACGATACGGCGACGCTGCAGATACTCGAAAGCCTTTCCGGGCTCCGCTCGGCAGCGCCGGAAATACGCTTGCATGGCACAGGCTGTTTTGGCGGTTCGCATCGGCCTTTTGCATTCTGGGCTGGGGTGGCGCCAGAGCTGCCTCTGGTGCAGGTGCGTGAGGAAATTGATTCGCGGCTGGTACCGCTGGCATTAGCGCCAGATCGCCACGCCGGGTTTAAACCGCATGTCACGCTTGCACGTATCCGCGGCGGAGATGCGTCAGCTGTTCGGTGTGCCGAGCGGCACGCGGGACTGACATCGGAGCCTTTTACATTGGACGCGGTGAGTCTGTTCTCCAGCCAGCAGGGGCTGCAAGGGTCAATCTACTCGGTGCTGCACAGGTTCCCTCTGTCTGGCTCAGGCAATATCGCGCCGGAACCTGGCTGTTAGGCGCCGGTCCGAATAGCGAGACGTAACCTATTCAGTCCCTGCCGTTGTCGAGCCGCAAGTCTGCGAAGTGAGGAGATCTGATGTTTTTTGAAAGCTGGGAAGGGCTGGGGCGTGTGCTCGTGGTTGGCACATTGGCCTATATCGCGCTGGTTGTGTTGCTGCGTGTATCCGGCAAACGCACGTTGTCCAAGCTTAACGCCTTTGATCTGGTCGTCACTGTTGCCCTGGGTTCGACTCTGGCGACCGTGCTGCTGTCCAAGGATGTGCCGCTGCTGGAAGGTATTCTTGCCTTCGGCCTGCTGATTTTTGCGCAATTCATCATCACCGCATTGTCTGTGCGCTCCGCCATGGTGCGGCGCTTCGTCAAATCCGAACCGAGATTGCTGTATCACAACGGGCAGATGCTGGAGGATGCGCTGCGTCGTGAGCGGGTGACCGAGAACGAGATTCTGGCCGTGGCGCGGGCTAGCGGTTATGCGGATCTGGGCAAGGTCGGCGCAGTGATTCTGGAAACCGATGGTAGCTTCGATGTGATCGGGCAAGCCGAGGCGCCAACCAGGTCGACATTGAAAGATGTGCGCGGAGTCTAGCCACAGGATTGACCGCTTGGCGCAGCAGCGGGGTGCGACGGAATTTTCGAAGCCCTGCAGGTTCCTATATAGACAATGATCGCCACCAGTGGCTACCGCTGAAGGCATTGCCTGAGTCAGGAGTGCAGATGTTGACGCCCGATATGCTTCACAGAACCGCCACACCGAGCCAGACCGAAACAGTCAGTAACCGCCGAGCCAGACTTGTCTATGACGCCCTGATGGATCAGCCCGGGTCAGCTGGCAGCCTTAGCCTGTCGCGCCAATATCTGGAAGACCAGCTGCAGCAGGCGGCTGGTTTGCCCTGTGATCTGCCCTTGCGGCCTGAGGCCATACTCGGCTGGATGGAACACCAGGCAATAGCGACCGGTGATCGGTACGCAGCCTATCTGGACAGCCGCAAGGCTGGCCAACCCAGACGGTATTTCAGTTGCAAATCGCATGCGCTGGCATTTTTACAACGGGTCGCGCCCACCAAGCTGGTCGATGGCTCGTGGCTTTATGGCGTTCTGGATAAGTGGAACGATAGACGCTTTTACGGGCTCATCCGGACCTATCTGGAGGAGCTCGGCGATGGCATCCCCGCGCAGAATCACGTCGTGCTGTATCAGCGGCTACTGGCTGAAGAGGGCTGCGAAACGTTGCCCGAGTTCAGTGATGAGCACTATCTGCAAGGGGCAGTGCAACTTGCGCTGGGCTATCATGCTGAGGAATTCATGCCCGAACTGATTGGTTACAATCTCGGCTATGAACAGTTGCCTTTGCACCTGCTGATTACCGCTTTCGAACTGAATGAGCTGGACATCGATCCCTATTATTTCACTCTGCATGTAACGATCGATAACGCAGCAACCGGACATGCGCGCAAGGCGGTACAGTCGGTGCTGGATACCATGCCGGGGGTTGGTGACAAGCGGGCCTTTCTCAAGCGGGTCGCTAACGGCTACCGCTTGAATGATCTGGGCATCGGCACCCTCGACGTGATCGAAGCCTTTGATCTGGAGTCGGATTTGGTCGACATGTTCGAGCGTAAGCGGGCATTCGGCCAACAGATGCATTCGGACTTTTGCCGAATCGGTGGACGGACTGTGAATGAATGGTTGTCGCGCCCTGGCAACATTCCGGATTTTTTGCAGGCGCTCGAGGAGCGCGGCTGGATCAAACGCCACGAAGACCCCCGCAATAGCCGATTTTGGCAGTTGATCGATGGCCCGGATGCGCAAATGTTCGGCGTGTTCACCGGCTTTGAAAAACAGCTGCTACGTGACTGGATCGCCGGCGACTGGTTTGGCAATGCCGGGTCCACAGCGACCGCGGGCGGGCGAGCCACTGCATTCCGGCCGCGCGCGCGGCGTCGGGCAGTGAGCAACGATGTGCCGTCTGTTCAGGCGCACAAGGCCGGCGATCTGGATCAGGAGCTGGTCGAGTTGCAGCGCACATTGCGTGAACTACCCACGCAGGCACGCATGCAGCGGCTGGCCGAGCTGATGGCGCCCGCATCGCACAGCAGTGCAGCGGGGCTGCTGGCCACCCGTCTTTTTACCGCTGCCCTTGGCTGATCTAACCAGCAAGGATTTTCGCAATGACTTCGGAACTGTCGCTGGCCACAGTAGCCGATAGCGCTCCGGCTGTTGAGGCTGAGGATACGAAACAGGGCATGTTGGCGCTCGGCCGCTATCTGCGAGCAGCGGATTATCGGTTTGTTGCCGTGACGCCGGATACGCACCAGCATTATCTGAAGCGAATGGCCGCACGGCCGGTACGCGATCTGAGAGATATTTTCGGTTGGAGTAGGGCATTCCGAGAGGATCAGGTCAGCATCGAAACGTTTCGGTTGATGCAGCAGGCCGGTGTCCTAATGCGCAAAGGAGAGTTGTGGCGTAGCCGCGTGCGCTGGTCCAGTCTGGGCGATCTGCTGTGTGCCCACTCGGCCTATCCGACCGACTCGGCGGACGCGGTATTTTTCGGGCCTGATACCTATCGTTTCGCCCGGCTTATCCAGTCCCACCTTAGTGATAACGCGGGCTCGGTGCGCTGCGCGGTGGATATCGGCTGTGGCTCCGGTGCGGGTGCGATGCTGGTAGCCGGCGCTTGCCCGGCGGCGCACGTGCTGGCGCTGGATATCAATCCGCAGGCTCTGCGCCTGGCTGCGCTCAACAGCGAATTGGCGGGTCTGAGTAATATCCATACAGCTCAGAGTAATTTGCTGGCTGATGTGGATGGCACTTTTGATCTGATCATCGCCAATCCGCCGTACATGATGGACTCCCAGGAACGGGCCTACCGCCATGGTGGGGGTAAGTTGGGGGCAGGACTGTCCGAGCAGATCGTCAACACGGCACTGGAGCGCCTGGCCCCCGGCGGAAGTCTGGTGCTGTATACCGGCGTTGCGATAGTGGCGGGGCGTGACGTCTTTCTCGAAGGGTTACAGCAACGGCTGACGAATCAGCCATGTGATTGGCACTACGAGGAACTCGATCCCGACGTGTTCGGCGAGGAATTGCTGAAGCCGGCCTACGCCGAAGTGGAGCGCATAGCTGCGGTCGGTCTGGTGCTTACCCTGAATCGTTAAGCTCTATCAGTACAGTGCAACTTTATTCTGGCGCGCGAGTCACGAGGTTAGGGTTGTCTGTCCTGCGGCATAACCGTCGGAGCGCAGGCTGAAATTTCTTCTCTGGAAGGATTTCAACACCATGACGGAAATCCACACGGCTAAGCGCAAGCCTCTCGTGGTCATAACGGGTGGTTCCGGCAATATCGGCACCGCTCTGGTCCGGGCGTTGAAGCGTCACTACCGCATCGTTTCGCTGGATCGGCGTCTTTCCGAAGAGGCGGACTTCAGTTACGAATTCGACCTCACATCCCTCGACTCGGTACAGCAGGCTCTGCGTAATATGGCTGCAGAGCATGGCAGCGAGATCGCCGCAGTCGTCCATCTGGCGGCCTACTTCGACTTTACCGGTGACGATTCGCCGCTGTATCGCAAGGTGAATGTAGAGGGCACTCGTAACCTGCTGACCGCCCTGCAGGATTATCGGGTGGAGCGGTTCATCTACTCGAGCACCATGCTGGTGTATAAGCCAGGCGTGCCGGGGCAGACAATCAACGAGCAATCCCCCGACGAGCCAAGTTGGGCCTATCCGCAATCGAAGGCTGAGACTGAAGCAGTGATTCGTGAGCAGGCCGGCGCTATGCCCTACACGCTGCTGCGCCTGGCGGGGTTGTACAACGAGATCAGCTGCGTGCCGACCCTGGCGCACCAGATCGCGCGCATTTACGAAGAAACCGTCAAGAGCCATCTTTACGCCGGTAACCCTGATGCGGGGCAGGCCTTTATCCATCAAGAGGACATGATCGACGCGTTTCGCCGGACCATCGATAGGCGCAACGCGCTGCCGCCGGATAACGTGATGCTGATTGGCGAAGAGCGCAGCGAGAGTTACCAGGCCCTGCAGAATCGTCTCGGAGAGCTGATCCACGGGGCGGAAAAGTGGCAGACCATGGCCGTACCCAAGCCCGTCGCCAAGGTGGGCGCCTGGGCTCAGGAGCATGCCGAGCCGATGGTGCCGGATGACTTTGACAAGGGAGAGAAACCTTTCATACGCCCGTTCATGATCGACATGTCATCGGATCATTACCAACTGGATACGGCGCTCGCCCGCCAGCTGCTGGGCTGGGAGCCCAGGCATAATCTGTACGACGAGCTGGAGAAGCTGGTCGGCAACCTAAAGAAAGACCCTCTCGGCTGGTATCAGGCCAATGGCATCACCCCGCCAGACTGGCTGGCTGAGGCCGCGGAAAAGGGCCAACACCCGGATAAGATGCTGACGTGCTATCAGCGCCAGCAGGAACGTGAGCACTATCAGTTTCTCTGGGCCCATTTTGTCAATATGGCGCTCGGGGCCTGGCTGATCAGCTCGCCGGCGACTCTGGGTTATTTCCCTAGTGCGATGGGCTACAGCGATATTGGCACTGGGATGGTGCTGTTGCTGTTCGGCGGGATTTCGCTGTCGCTCCGGCAGCGCTGGGCGCGTTTCGTTTGTGCAGGGGCAGGGGTATGGCTGCTGCTGGCACCGTTAGTGTTCTGGACTACCAGCGCAGCGGCCTATCTCAACAGCACGCTGGTGGGGATACTGGTGATCGGCCTGGCGGCCGCCGCTCGGCCTATGCCAGGCGTTTCACCGGTGGCTGTCATGAGCGGGCCGACCCAACCACCCGGTTGGGATAACAATCCGTCCAGCTGGTTTCAGCGTCTGCCTATCATCGGCCTGGCGTTGTTTGGCTTGCTCATGTCGCGCTACCTAGCGGCCTATCAGCTGGGTCACATCGACACGGTGTGGGATCCTTTTTTTGCTGGCGCTGGCGCTGGCACACGGCTGAACGGTACCGAGGAGATTATAACCTCAGAGGTTTCCGAGGCCTGGCCAGTGCCTGACGCCGGGTTGGGCGGTATGGTTTATGCGCTGGAGATCCTCCTCGGGCTGATAGGCTCGACGCAGCGCTGGCGCACCATGCCCTGGGTGGTGGCGAGCTTTGGGCTGCTGATCGTACCGCTGGGCGTGGTGTCGATCACCTTTGTAATCATTCAGCCTATTTTGATCGGCACCTGGTGCACGCTGTGCCTGATAGGCGCCGCGGCCATGTTGCTGCAAATCGCTTATGCCTTCAATGAACTGGTCGCGACCGGACAATTTCTTCGGCGCCGGCAACGAGCGGGTGCGCCGCTACTGAAAATATTCTTTACTGGCGACACCGACGAGGGCTCGGATGCCGCACCGGAAGACAATTTTCGCCGCGGTCCTGGTGTGATTGTGCAGGAGGTGCTGGGCACTGGCGTCAGTCTGCCGTGGAATCTGGCACTGTGCCTGCTGATTGGTCTGCTGTTGATGCTGACCCGGCTTACCCTCGGCAATGAGGGCAGCCTGGCTAATTGGGACCACTTGTTAGGCGCGTTGATCATCACGGTGACCGGTATTGCCATCGCCGAGTCGGCGCGTCCGCTGCGCTACCTGCTGATACCGCTGGGTGCGGCGCTGTTTGTCACGCCCCTGGTGTATGACGCCGGGTTCCCTTCGCTGCTGGCCAGCATTGGCTGCGGCACGGCGGTGATACTGCTGAGTCTGCGCCGCGGGCCGGTGTTTTGTCGGTATGGCAACTGGGACCGGTTGTTGATCTAGCGGCCAAACCCTCTTGACTGGAGAACTGCTCAATGGAAGTGCTCAGACCCATCGCTGATCTCGCCGCCGTCGCAGTCGGCGGTATTGGACTCGCGATCATCGCAGGCGCGGCCTTTTACTCGATAGTCATCGCCATGGTGCACATGGTTTATCATCGCCATGAAACCGAGACCATTTTCCGCGAGGTGCGTCAGCGACTGGGCCGGGGAATACTTCTCGGTCTGGAGTTTTTGATAGCGGCCGATATTATGCTGACCGTCGCGGTGGATCTCTCATTCGAGAACGTAGGAGTCTTGATTGTGATTGTGCTGGTGCGGTCATTCCTGAGTTTCACGCTGGAAGTGGAGCTGACCGGCAAGTGGCCCTGGCAGATGAACCCCAAGAAAGAGACGGAATCCTCCTGATCGCTGTGAATCATTGCTGCTTTACATAAGCGACCCGCCAGCCTGCGTTGCTCCCACAGATAGGGTGCGGTGTAATACCGTCCTGAGAGTCTGTTGAGGGTTTCAATCGTGCGCATATCGGCAGACCCTACCCTATAGATCCGAGGAATTCTGATGAACAAACATTGGCTGGCAGGCGTGTTCCTGCTGCTGCCGGGCACCGCTCTGGCAGACGGGCTCTGCGAGGATGCCGAAGATACCGCGGCCTTGAACAAGTGCATCCACGCAGAGGTGGAGAAGGCCGAAGATGAGCTCAATCGCTATCTGGAGGCGAGCCGTACGTTGCACGCCGAGCGCGTGGATGCGGTGGTGACAATGGAAGCGGCGCAGGGCGCCTGGGTGCGGTATCGCGATAGCCACTGCCTGGCGGTTTACGATCTCTGGAATGAGGGTACGGTCCGCGGCGCAATGTTGGGTACCTGCCTGCTTGACCACACCCGGCGCCGCACACATGACATCTGGGAGGTTTACCTCGCCAGTTCGGATGATGAGCCCGTGTTACCGGAGCCATCGCTGGACCTGTAAGTAACCAGGATCCGCTTATGAACGGCTGGAATCTGTATCAGACATTGGCCGACATCGTGCTCACCATGCATGTGATGTTGGTCGCCTTCGTCGTGCTGGGTCTGGTGATCATTATTCTGGGGAATCTGCGTCACTGGGCTTGGGTCAACAACCTCTGGTTCAGGCTGGCCCATCTGAGCACCATTCTGGTGGTAGTGGCAGAAGCCTGGCTGGGCGTCGTCTGTCCGCTGACCACGCTGGAGTCCTGGTTGCGTCAACGAGCGGGCACTGCAGGCTATCAGAGCGGATTCATCGAGTACTGGCTGCAAAACCTTTTGTACTACAACGCGCCGGATTGGGTATTCATGATGCTCTACACGCTGTTCGGACTGCTGGTGTTGGCAACCTTCTGGTGGTATCCGCCGCATTTCAAATGGCGTTGAAACGGTGCCGGAGCTGCGCCAGCGTTGCGCTGGCGCCTACCCTTACTTCACTTTATCTCAGTCCCGTTCCAGGGCCAGTGCTACGCCCTGGCCGCCACCGATACAGAGTGTGGCGAGGCCTTTTTTGGCATCCCGGTTCAGCATTTCATGCAGCAGGGTGACCAGTACCCGACACCCGGAGGCACCGATAGGGTGCCCCAGAGCGATGGCACCGCCGTTGACGTTGACCTTGTCCATATCCCATTTCAGTTCGCGGCTGACCGCTAGCGCCTGGGCTGCGAAAGCCTCGTTGGCTTCAATCAGGTCCAGGTCCTGGATAGTCCAACCGGCTTTGCTCAAGCAGCGCTGAGTCGCGGACACCGGGCCAATGCCCATGATTGCTGGATCGACGCCTGCATTGGCATAGGCTGCGACCCGTGCCAGCACCGGCAATCCCAGCTCCTTGGCCTTGGCGGCGCTCATCATCAATACGGCGGCAGCGCCGTCGTTCAGACCGGACGCGTTGCCGGCGGTGACTGAGCCGCCAGGCTTGAAGGCCGGACGCAGCGCGCCGAGCGATTCAGCGGTGGTTCCGGGGCGTGGCTGCTCATCCCGGGTTACCAGCACGGGTTCGCCCTTGCGCTGGGGGATGCTGACGGGGGTGATTTCCTTGTCGAAACGGCCGGCCTGCTGGGCGGCGACAGCCTTTTGCTGGGACGCTGCAGCGAAGGCATCCTGCTCCTCGCGGGTAATCTGGTATTTATCCACCAGATTCTCGGCGGTGATGCCCATGTGATAGTCGTTGAAGGCGTCCCACAGTCCATCGTTGATCATGGTGTCGATCAGTTTGCCATGGCCCATGCGTTGGCCGGTGCGTGAGTTGGGTAAGACGTGGGGTGACAGGCTCATGGACTCCTGGCCACCGGCAATAATCACCTCGGCGTCGCCGCAGCGAATAGCCTGCGCGCCCAGATGGAGTGCCTTGAGACCCGAGCCGCAGACCTTGTTCAGATTCAAAGCGGGTACAGCGTGGGGCAGCCCGGCGTGGATGGCCGCCTGTCTGGAGGGGTTCTGGCCGCAGCCAGCAGTCAGTACCTGCCCGAGGATGACTTCGTCCACACTGGCTGGGTCGATCCCGGATTGCTCCAGTAGCGCCCGAATGACCGTGGCCCCCAGTTCGTGGGCCGGAACGCTTGCAAACTGGCCGCCAAACGTACCTATGGCGGTGCGGGTGGCGGCAACAATTACGACGTCTTGCATGAACGACTCCTCTGGTCCCGTTCTGAAAAGGACCAGAGTAGCGCTCACAGTCATTTAGGGCAACTGTGGGTCACCCCGAAGGAGGGATCAAGACGGCTTGTTTTGACGGTTCTTGATCAGATCGTCTACCACTGAAGGATCCGCCAGTGTGGAAGTGTCGCCCAGGGTATCAAGCTCGTCGGAGGCGATCTTGCGCAGCACGCGCCGCATGATCTTGCCCGAACGGGTTTTCGGCAGGCCGGGGGCCCACTGCACGAAATCCGGTTTGGCGAAGGAGCCTACCTGCTCGGCGACAAAGGCGCGGATTTCCTCCACCAGCTCGGCACTGGGGGTGACCCCGTGCATGGGCGTGATATAGGCATAGATACACTGACCCTTGATGTCGTGCGGGCACCCGATTACCGCCGCTTCGGCGATTGCATCGTGCAATACCAGCGCGCTTTCCACTTCGGCGGTGCCAATGCGATGGCCTGATACGTTGAGGACGTCATCTACCCGGCCAGTGATCCAGTAATAGCCATCTTCGTCACGGCGGGCGCCATCGCCAGTAAAGTACACCCCTTTGTAGGTGCTGAAGTAGGTGTCTATCAGTCGCTGATGGTCACCGTATACAGTGCGGATCTGGCTCGGCCAGGACCGCTTGATGACCAGATTGCCGCTCGCTGGACCGCTTAGCTCGTTACCTTCGGGGTCCATGAGTGCGGGTTCGACGCCGAAGAATGGGCGCGTAGCCGAGCCGGGCTTCAGATCCGTGGCACCGGGTAATGGCGAAATCATGATTGAGCCCGTTTCGGTCTGCCACCAGGTATCCACGATCGGGCAGCGCATATCGCCGACAACATGGTAGTACCATTCCCAGGCCTCGGGGTTGATAGGCTCGCCAACGCTGCCCAGCAAGCGCAGGCTGGCGCGGGATGTTTTGCTGACGTATTCGTCACCCTTGGACATCAGTGCGCGGATAGCGGTGGGCGCGGTATAGAAAATATTAACCTTGTGCTTGTCGATGATTTCCCAGCAGCGTGACGCATCCGGGTAGGTCGGCACGCCTTCGTACATCAGCGTAGTGGCGCCATTGCACAGCGGGCCGTAGACGATATAGGAGTGGCCCGTGACCCATCCGACATCCGCCGTACACCAGTAGACCTCGCCCTGGTGATAATCGAATACGTAATGGTGGGTCATCGCCGAGCTCAGCAGGTAGCCGCCGGTGGTATGCAGTACGCCCTTGGGCTGGCCGGTTGAGCCTGAGGTGTAGAGAATGAAGAGCGGATCCTCGCTGTCCATCGGCTCCGGTGCACACTCAGGGCTAACGCCGGCGCATGCCTCGTGGTACCAGATGTCGCGCGACTCGTTCCATTCAATGTCGCCGCCAGTGCGTTGCACGGTGATCACGGTATGGACATCGGGGCACTCAGTCAGCGCCTTATCCACATTTCGCTTCAATGGGACACGCTTGCCAGCGCGGACGCTTTCATCGGCGGTGATGACCGCGCGGCAATCGGCATTCAGGATGCGATCGCGCACTGCGTCGGGGGAAAATCCACCGAATACGACCGAATGCACAGCACCAATCCGGGCGCAGGCCAGCATGGCAAAAGCCGCTTCCGGAATCATCGGCATGTACAGGCATACGCGGTCGCCTTTCTTGACGCCACGCGCCCTGAGGACATTGCCCAGCCGGGACACCTGCTCATGCAGCTCGCGATAGGTGATGTTTTTGGAATCGGCGGGGTCGTCACCCTCCCAGATGATGGCTACCTGATCCGCGCGTGTCGCCAAGTGCCGGTCGATGCAGTTAGTGCTGACATTGAGCTTGCCGCCGATAAACCAGGCTGCTTCGCCTTTGTTCATATCGCTTTCATGTACTTTGGACCAGGGCTGGTCCCAATCGAGGAAGCGCTTGGCCTGCTCGGCCCAGAACTCGTCCGGCTGCTCAATGGATTGCTTGTAGAGACGATTATAGGTGGCTTCGTCGGCATGCGTATTGACGCGGGCAGCATCGGATATCTTGTGATTCTCGATCTTGTACATGGATAGTCCTCTATTGTTATTAATGGCGCGCGTTCTGTCAGGACCGCGAAGTCTCACGCAACAGAACCCTATGCCCCAAGACTTGCCGATAATAGAGGCTGCTTCAATCCTTCTTTGGTCTGATACGAAGGAGACAACAGCAGACATGCGGACCGCTAGCGGGCGGTTGCAGGGTATACGCAGGCGGGGCCTGGAGTTGATGCCAGTGTAGTTCAGGGCAGACGAAGCCGCCGGACGACGCCGGCAGCCGTGAAACCTAGTTCAATTCAAAGCTGAGATTATCGATCAGGCGGGTGGTGCCCACGAACGCTGCAACCAGCACGATCAGTTGTTGGCTTTCCTCAGTCACCGGACGGAGACTGACTGGATCGCGCAATTCCAGATAGTCAGGCCGTATGCCCGCTTCTGACAGCTGCTGGCGCGCTTCGTTAAGCACCGTCTCATAGTCACGGCGTCCGCCCTGTATCTGAGCGGCGACCTGCTGCAGAGCCTGATAGAGGCGGGGAGCAAGCTGGCGTTCGGCAGCGGTGAGAAACCCGTTACGCGATGAAAGCGCCAGCCCGTCAGGGTCGCGGACGATGGTCTCGCCCATGATCTGCACCGGCATGCACAGATCCTGGGCCATCTTGCGGATGACCGCCAACTGCTGGTAATCCTTCTTGCCGAAAATGGCCAGGTCCGGCTGGGTCATATTAAGCAGTTTGCTCACCACCGTGGCGACACCCTCGAAGTGACCGGGACGGCTGGCGCCACACAGGTCCTCGGACACCAGCGGGACGCTGATGCGCGTATGGCCTTCCATGCCGTCGGGATACATCTCCTTCGCGCTCGGGGCAAATACCAGGTTGGCACCGACGTCGAGCAGCTTGCTCTGGTCCGCTGCCAGGGTGCGCGGGTAGCTGTCGAGATCTTCGTTCGGCCCAAATTGCAGCGGGTTGACGAAGATGCTTACGACAACGTAATCCGTGCTTTGCAGCGCTTTCTGCACCAGCGCAAGATGCCCGTCGTGCAGGTTGCCCATAGTCGGCACCATGCCGATCCGTTTGCCTTCCTGGCGTGCGCGGGCGACCGCAGCACGCAGCTGAGCAATAGTATGTACGGTATTCATTTATTCAGAACTCGTGTTCGGCGGCGGGGAATTCGACGGCCTTGACCGCTTCGACATACGCGCGGACCGCTGACTGGATATCCGGCTGCCCGGTCATGAAATTCTTCACGAAGCGCGGCATACGCCCGCTGAGTGACAATCCAAGCATATCGTGGACCACCAGAACCTGGCCGTCGGTCTCGCTGCCCGCGCCAATGCCGATGACCGGGACATTCGCCGCGCGGGTAATTTCCGCAGCCAGAGTGCTGGGTACACATTCGAGCAACAGCATGCTGGCGCCTGCCGTTTCAAGTGCTTTGCAGTCCGCCAGCAGCGCCTTGGCCTGTGCCTCCTCGCGACCCTGAACCTTGTACCCGCCGAGCACGTTGACGGTCTGGGGTGTCAGGCCCAGATGCACGCAGACCGGTATGCCGTTGCGCACCAGCGTGGTCACTGACTCGGCGAGCCAGCTGCCGCCTTCGATCTTGACCATATGCGCGCCAGCCTGCATCAGCCTGGCGCTGTTGGTCAGCGCCTGGTCCAGGGTGGCATAGGTCATGAACGACAGGTCAGCCATGATCAGCGCGCCCTTGTTGCCGCGCTTGACGCACTGTGTGTGGTAGGCCATATCGTCGGTGGTCACCGGCAGGGTACTGTCGTGCCCCTGCAGCACCATACCCAATGAATCGCCGATCAATATGACCTCTACGCCGGCCTGGCTTTCCATATGAGCGAAGGTCGCGTCGTAGGCAGTCAGACAGACGATCTTTTCGCCATTCCGCTTGAGCTTGTTGAGCGTCGTCAGAGTTACGTCAGGCATGGTTGATCCCAGTGATGAGGATTGGTGGGCGATTATATCCGCAGTTAATATCCATGGTTCGTTCCCGACGACCCGCGTACTCACGGGAGGGGTCCCTGTCCTGGCCATTCTGGCAAGTATAGCCGTGCCGCTGGGGCAAACCGTCCTGGTTCATCAGCAATAGGTCCGAGCACTGTCGGCGATGGTGTCGATACCCGTGGCCGGGCAGGCTTGCAGCAAATCCCGTAGGGGCGAGCCATTGGGCATGACCAGTTCCGCATTCAGCTCAGCGAGAGGGTAGAGCACGAAGGGTCTGGCATGCATATGGTAGTGCGGAACCTGCAGGCGTGGCGTATCGATCACCTGGTTACCGAACAGCAATATATCAAGATCCAGTGTGCGTGGACCCCAGCGTTCGGCCTTGCGTGTCCGTCCCTGCTGACATTCGATGGCTTGTAATTGGTCCAGCAAAGCCTCTGCCTCCAACTCGGTGTCGAGCATCACCACGGCGTTGATATAGGAGGGCTGATCCTGGGGTCCCAGGGGGGCACTCGAATACAGCGAGGAGCGCGCGCGCAGTGACACGCCGGGCAGTTGACCGATGGCGTCGCAGGCTTGCTCAATCTGTGCAGCGGGATCGGCCTGATTGCTGCCGAGCCCAATAAAACACCGTTCGGGCATTGCTCAGTCAGCCTGGGCGCGGGGTTTGCGTTTGCGGCGGCTACGTGGGCGCTTGGGACCTGATGCCTTGTCGCCGACCGCGCGAACCATGCTGCGTCGCTGGTCTTCGGTTGCACTCTGATACCGTGTCCACCACTCTCCGAGCCCGTCGGTCTGCTCGCCTGCAGCTTCCCTCAGCAGCAGAAAGTCATAGGCCGCACGAAACCGTGGGTGTTCCAGCATCTGGTCAGCGCGGCGACCGGAACGTCTTTCCAGTCGCGGCTGCATGTCCCATATCTCCCGCATGGGTACGCTGAACCGCTTGGGGATCGCAGTGTGACGGCATTGCTCAAACAGCAGCTCATGCGCCGCTTGTTGATGGGCTGGAATACTGGGTATACCGCTATCTTCCAGCGCTTTGATCCGGTTAGGCAAGGCAGGCCAGAGCAGGGCAGCAAACAGGAACGCCGGGGTTACCGGCCGGCCTTCGCGGATGCGGTCATCCGTATTGCGCAGGGCATGTCGAATCAGCTTGAGGGTATAGTCCGGGTTGTCTTCGATTGCTTCATCGGTGTCCGGAAACAGCGGTGCAAACAGATCGTGATGGTGCAGAAGCTCAAAGGTCTGTTCGCCCTGGCCGCTCATCAATAGCTTGAGACATTCATCAAACAGGCGCGCCGCGGGGATGTCATGCAGCAGCTCGGACATCTCAACCAGTGGGGCTGCGCTGTGTGGTTCAATTTCAAAATCCAGCTTGGCGGCAAAGCGCACCGCCCGCAGCATCCGCACGGGGTCTTCATGGTAGCGTTGAACCGGATCGCCAATCAGGCGGATCTCGCCGTTGCGAATGTCCCGCAGGCCATTGGCGAAGTCATGGATATTGCCGGTGCGCACATCGTAGTAAAGGGAGTTGATGGTGAAGTCGCGGCGCTGCGCATCCTGCTCGAGCGTACCGTACACATTGTCGCGCAGCAGTCGGCCCGTTTCACTCTGGCGAGAATGCTCGTCGCTCTGCACTTCGCCATCGGTGGATTCTTCGCCATGGTTGGAACGAAAGGTGGCGACTTCGATGATTTCGCGGCCGAAATGCACGTGCGCCAGTTTGAACCGGCGACCGATCAGGCGCGAGTTGCGAAAGGTCGCGCGCACCTGCTCGGGGGTGGCGCTGGTTGCCACGTCGAAATCTTTGGGCTCCATGCCTATCAGGAGATCGCGTACGCAGCCGCCTACGGCGAATGCCTCGTACCCGGCCTGCTGCAAACGATCCACAACCGTTACGGCGTTCCTGTTCATGCGCTCCCGGCTCAGATTGTGCTGGCTGGAGGGGATGATTGCAGGCGTCGTACGCCGCCGAGCAGGCCGGCCAAAGGGGTAGGGGATTTTTTGCAGCAGCTTTCGAATCATAGGGGCAGGCGTTCCACCGGCATATTCCCGTCCAGGGCTAGGGCTAAGGAAAAGAATGTGAGTTACATTGGCAAACTTGAACCCTTTGCCGACGGCGACTGGCGTGATTGCACCAGCAAGAGCGATCCGGACAAAACGGTGGCAGTGTTGCCTGTTCTTGATAGAGAGGTATTCTAGCGTGAAGCCGAAGGAATTGTAAGGAAGGGAGATAAAGCTCAAGGGGAGTATTCACTCCCCCTAATGGTAGTTTTTTTATTTTTGTTTGAATCGAGCTATTGTTTTTCTTAGGTCCAGGCGACTAGGTCGCCTTATGGATTACCCATCCCGGGTTGTCCTAAACCAAACGGATTGCTTTGGAAGCTTAGGTGTGCGGCTCGGGCCTCTTCGGCATTGGAACGGCAGGTTGCTTAGGCAACTTTTATTATTCTCGAATCCAATCGAACATCCTGTTCGCTAAAAGAGTTCCCACTCTCCAAAAAAATCAGTTTGCTACGCCCGCACGTTTTGTTTTTGTTGTGGTGAGAGCAAATATTGTTTTTGTTATGTGTCGTTGGTTTTTATTGTTGTTGTACTGGATATAAAGCATTAGCCGTGCCACTTTTTAAAATACTCTGTATATCAATAGGTTAGGTATTTGGGGAGATGCGATGAGGTGAGCGGGTACGGGATTCGTTACCAATCAACCCGTTCTGGTGTTACGTAAATTCGGGTAGGGGTAACAGTTTTGCGGATGTGGGGTGGGGTAACAGGTAACAGACCCGCTCGAAGCGGGTCTTTTGTCGTCGGATGTCAGCTGCTGGCGGTTTTCTTGCGCGGGATGCCCAGGCGTTGGCGACGTTCCCACAGGCATTTGCGACTGATGCCAAGCTTGTTGGCCAGCTCGGTTTCGGTCATATGGACCTGGTGCTCGAGCACGAAGTGTTGAAAATAATCTTCGAGCGACAGGTCCTCGGTGGGATCCTGCTGCGCTTTGGGTGTTGCATGGCGCATGGTCTCCAGCGCGCTGGCGGCTTCCGAAGCGCGCTGGTATTCCGGATCCAGTTCGATGCCGAGCAGGTCAGTGGATATTTCATCCTCGTCACAGAGAATGGCGGCGCGCTCGATTGCATTCTCCAGTTCGCGGACGTTACCCGGCCAGTTGTACTGACGAATGCTGTCTGCTGCTTCACGACTGAAGTGCAGACCACTCAAGCCCATCTTCTTGGCAGCGCGGCGCAGCAATGCTTCGGCGATCAGCATGACGTCGTCGCCACGCTCGCGCAGGGGCGGCAGCCGCAGTTCGATGACGTTCAGCCGGTAATACAGATCTTCACGGAACAGGCCCTGGCGGGCCAGCGTCTTGAGGTCGCGGTGGGTGGCGGCGACCAGTCGTACATTAACCTTGTGTGACTGCACTGACCCTACGCGTCGAATCTCGCCTTCCTGAAGCACGCGCAGCAAACGCGCCTGTGCTTCCAGGGGCAGCTCACCGATTTCATCGAGGAACAGTGTTCCTCCGTCAGCGGCTTCAACCAGACCGGTACGGCCGGCGGTGGCGCCCGTGAAAGAGCCTTTTTCGTGTCCGAACAGTTCGGACTCAATCAGGGTTTCCGGAATCGCGGCGCAGTTAACCGAGATCATCGGTGCCTTGATACGGGGGGAATGTTCATGCAGGGCGCGGGCGACCAGTTCCTTGCCTGTCCCGGATTCGCCCTGGATCAGAACAGTGGAGTCGGTAGGTGCGACCTTGCCGATTCGTTTGAACAGCGTTTGCATGGATGAGCTGTCGCCGATGATGCCCATGTCGCCGACTGTGGCCGCCTCGCCGAGACCGTCCGGTGCTGCTGCTTGAGGTTCGGGCTGTGCCAGCCGCTTGCTATGGTCCTCGATAATGCGTGCGACCGCAGCCAGCATCTCTTCGTTGTCGAATGGCTTGGCGATGTAATCCACTGCGCCGAGCTTCATTGAATCGACTGCTGAGCGAAGACTGGCATAGCTGGTCATTATCAGTACTGGCGTCGCGGATGCTCTAGCGATCAGCTCGGTGCCGGGTTCGCCGGGCAGGCGCAGGTCGCTGATGATCAGGTCGAAATCATCGAGGTTATAGCGTTCGACGGCCTCGTGAACTGCGCCCGCTTCGCTGACCTGGTATTGGTGGCGTTCCAGCAACCGTCGCAATGCCGAACGGATGATGGTTTCGTCTTCAACAACCAGAATATGTGACATATCTACCTCTTGTGATCACGGCCTGGCCAAGTCAGGCACCAGGGCCGTTACCCAATACGCTATAGCGGGGCAGGGTAATAGTGAACCGCGTGCCGCGCATGGTTGCTGCATCTGCCGGGCTATCTATGGTGATTTGCCCGTAATGTTCTTCAATAATGGAATAGACCAGTGCCAATCCGAGGCCGGTGCCTGTCCCTGGTTCCTTGGTCGTGAAAAACGGCTCGAACAGGCGTGCCATGATCGCCTTGTCGATTCCGCTACCTTGGTCTTCGACTGTAAGCAGAACCTGATGCTCGTCCTGTACGGTCTTTATTGTGATGGTGTCTCCGTCACTGCTGGCATCCCGGGCATTGCCCAGAAGGTTGATCATTACCTGCACCAGTCTTTGACTGTCGCCGGCGGCCAGATGACTCGGATCACACAGGCTATCATATCTGACATCAGGGCCCTTACGGCTGAGTGACAGAAGATGTATCGCTTCATTAGTGCAGGCTGCCAGGTCGACCGGTTCATTGGCGTTGTTATGGCGGCTGCCGACATGGGCGAAATTGACCATGGACTGCACGATGCGCGAGACACGCCGTGTCTGATCCAGGATCTGCTCGGCCATTTCCCGGGTATCCGGTTCGCCCGACTCCTCGCGCATTTCCTGCGCGAGACAGGCGATACCGGTGATCGGATTACCGATTTCATGCGCTACGCCGGCGGCAAGTCGGCCAATGGAAGCCAGCCGCTCGGAGTGAATGAGCTCGTCTTCCAGCATCTGCGTTTCGGTCTGGTCTTCGATCAATAGCACCAGACCGCTGCCAAGATTGCCCGGCTCGTCGATGGCGGCCTTGTGCAGGTTCAGCCATTGCGTGTGGCCGTTGATAACCAGCTTCTGCTTGTGCAAGTGCGCTGACTGGTCGGCCACCAGACGTTCTAACAGGCTGTTCCACGGCGCTGGCAGGTTCGCCAGGCGTGAGCCAATGACGCTGTCAGCCTCAATGCCAGTGAGCGCCTGCATGGCGCGATTCCACATCAGTACTTCGCTGTCTTTGGCCAGGGAACACACGCCCATGGGCAGATCCTGCAGCGTCTGGCGATGATAACGGCGCAGCGCATCGAGTTCGGCGGCCAGGCCGGTCAGCCGGGAGTGATAATCCTCCAGGCGATTCTCGATGAAGTGAATGTCCTGGGTGACATAGCCATCGCGGGCCAGCTTGAAGGGCAGGAAGGTTTCCACCATTTCCTGAGCGACCGCTGGTCCCATGAGCCCCGACAGGTTGGCCTCGAGACGGTCGCGCAAGCGGCGCAGCGCGTAGGGGCGGCGCTCGTCAAAGGGCAGTTGCAGGTCATTAAGGGCCTGTTCCACCTCTTTCTGCGCGGTTTTGTTCCCCAGGGGCTTGGCCAGTTGCTGGGCGAACTCCTGCGGGGAGTTAGCCACCAGCTCCATGCGCTGCGGGCGGCTGACGTTGTCCACCGCGCAGGCCTCAGCGGCGCTGCGCTCTTCATTCGAGCGCTGGGTGAACAGGGAGATCAGGGTGAACACCACAATGTTCACGGCGAGCGAGGCAATAGTCGCGAAATGCCAGGTGTCTTCGTTGAAATTCAATACCAGACCGAACAGCTCCAGGCTGCGTAATTCTGTGACCAATGGCAGCAGCAGGGTGATGACCCAGACCAGCATCCCGGCGAGCAGACCGCCGATGAATCCACGGCGATTGGCCTGTGGCCAGTAGAGTATCGACAGGGCGCCAGGCAGGAATTGCAGCGTGGCGACGAACGAGGCAATACCCAGGTTGGCCAGGTCCTGTTCCGCGCCCAGCATGCGGTAGAACCCGTAGCTGGCCATGATGATAGCGGCGATCAGCGTGCGACGGGTCCAGCGTAGCCAGCGATAGATATTGTTGTCGGCGCTCGGCTGATAAACCGGCAGCACGATATGGTTGAGCACCATGCCGGAGAGTGCCAGGGTCACCACGATGATCAGCCCGCTGGCAGCGGACAAACCGCCCACGTAAGCCAGCAGCGTCAGCCAGTCGGCGCCTGCTGCAACGCCCAGACCCAGCGTGAAGTATTCCGGATTGGTCGAGACATTGAGGTGCAGGCCGGCCCACAGAATTGGCGGCACGGCCAGGCTCATCAGCAACAGGAACAGCGGTAGCCCCCAACTGGCGGTAGCAAGCGCCCTGGGATTGATGTTTTCGGAAAACGCCATGTGGTACATGTGCGGCATGACGATGGCGGCGGCAAAGAATACCAGTAGCAAGGTTCGCCATGGGCCTTCCTGCAGCGGCGTGTGCAGGGTTTTTAGCGCCTGTTGATTGTTCGCCAGCCAGTCTTCCAGTCCGGATGGACCATCAAACACCACGAACAGGGCATACAGGCCCACCGCGCCGATGGCGATCAGCTTGACCAGCGACTCGAAGGCGATCGCCATGACCAGCCCTTCGTGTTTCTCCCGGTTGGAGATATGCCGTGCACCGAACAGAATGGCAAACAGGGTGATCAGCACACAGAAGCCGAGGGCGATTGAATGCTGCGTCGGGTCGCGGGTCAGAATCTGCACGGAGTCGGCCACGGCCTGGATCTGCAGGGCCAGTAACGGCAGCACGCCGATCAGCATGAGGATGGTGGTCAGCGTGCCGGCCCAGGTGCTGCGGAAGCGGAACGCGAACAGGTCAGCCAATGAGGATAACTGGTAGGTGCGGGTCAGGCGCAGGATCGGGTTGAGCAAGACGGGCGCCAGCAGGAACGCGCCGCAGAGGCCTAAATAGTAGGTAAGAAAACCGTAACCATATTGATAGGCCAGGCCCACCGTGCCGTAAAAGGCCCAAGCGCTGGCATACACCCCGAGCGACAGCGTGTAGACAGCTGGGTGATGCAGCACGCCGCGCGGCAGCATGCCCTTTTCGGTGATCCAGGCGACGCCAAACAAGGTAAGCAGATACGCGATGCTGATAAACAGCAGCAGTCCCAGGTCAAAGCTCATCAGTATCCTTCGGGCTTTGCAGAAGCATGCCGGCGATAATCAGAATCAACCACAGAACATAGGGCCGGTACCAGGCGCCCTGGGGCTCAATCCACCAGTCCATGATTGCGGGAGAAAACAGGTAGATGCCGATCACCAGCAACAGTACCAAGCGGTAAATATACATGGCGCATCCGTATCAAAGTTGACTGATGGTAATCAGGGCGCAGGGGCTTGCCAAGTCACGTCGGTGGGAGACTGTCTTCAAGCAGCTGCTGCACTGCCGGGAGCCGCTGTGGTTGCCAGTGTGCGGTGCCCCATGCCAGCTGTTCGCTGACCGGCGCGTTGCGTAGTACCGCAGGCGGTTGTTGGGCTAGTGCCGCCAATGCTCGAAACAGCGTGTTAGACGCATCGCCTGTTGTGATCGGCGCTGAAGCGAGCCGCTTGCTGAGCTTTTCACCCTGCCGGCGCATGATCAACGGGATATGTAGATAGCTGGGTGGGTGGGCGTTGAGCAGACGGTATAGCCACAGTTGTCGCGGCGTCGAATCGAGCAGGTCCGCGCCGCGGACGATGTCGGTAATGCCCTGATCGATGTCATCGACTACCACGGCGAGCTGATAAGCAATGATGCCATCGCGGCGACGCACCACAAAATCACCCACCTCCGTGGCCAAGTTCTGGCTGAAGACGCCCTGCAGGCGATCGCGCAGTCCGATCTGTTCGTCAGGCACGCGGACGCGGATGGCATGGCTACTCGCCGCAGGCAAATGTCGCGCGCGGCAATAACCGGGATAGATCCCGCCGTGGTCAGCAACCAGCTTGCGCGAACAGTCGCAATAGTAGGCCTGGTCGCGCTCAATCAGAGCGTTCAATACCTGATTGTAGCGTTCGAGGTTGTGGCTTTGATGAAGGATCTCGCCATCCCATCCCAGACCATAGGCCTCGAGCGTGCTGAGGATGTGATCAGTTGCGCCTGGCAGGTTGCGTGGTTGATCGAGGTCTTCGATGCGCACCAGCCAGCGGCCGGCGTGGTGACGTGCGTCAAGGTAACTCGCGAGCGCTGCAAGCAGCGAGCCAAAGTGCAGATGGCCACTGGGGGTTGGAGCGAAGCGTCCGACGTAAGGCTTGGCATGCATGCTGCGGGGCCTGTGTCAGGGAAACCTTCTGGCAACGCTAATCCTTATGCGTCGCCAGAGGGAGGAGGGACTATCAGCCGCCGATCTGCTTTTCCTTGATTTCCGCCAGTGTCTTGCAGTCGATGCAAAGCGTGGCGGTGGGGCGCGCTTCCAGGCGGCGGATACCGATTTCCACGCCACAGGAATCACAGAAACCGTAGTCATCATCTTCGATGCGCAGTAGGGTCTGATCGATCTTTTTGATCAGCTTGCGCTCGCGGTCGCGGGCACGCAGCTCCAGGCTGAACTCTTCTTCCTGGCTGGCGCGATCGGCCGGATCGGGGAAGTTGGCTGCTTCATCCTGCATATGCGAAACAGTACGGTCCACTTCCTCCATCAATTGCTTTTTCCAGGTATCGAGGATGCTGGTGAAATGAGCAAGCTGACGCTCACTCATGTATTCCTCGCCCTTTTCTTCCTTATAAGGAACAAAGCCGCGTAACAATTGTGTTTTTTCTTTGACATTGCTGGGCATGGGAACCGCCTCACTTTTGCTCAATCAATCTGACCGGGTCGCCACCGAAACAGTCCCTGTGGAGGCGGCCGGTGGTTTGCAGCCGGCAAAGCTACCAGAACCTTGTACCGTAAGCTACTGTTTGACGCCAGAAGGCCCGTCAGCGTGCAGGTGGGCTGTAGCGTGGCGCCATCGGCGGTATCATCCGCGCTTCGATGTAGCACTGAGCCGGGAGATGAGAATGCAGCAGTATCGCTGGACGCAACGGGCGCGGGATATCCAGCCTTTTCACGTGATGGCCGTGCTGGCGCGCGCCCAGGCGCTAGCGGCGCAGGGGCACGATGTCATCCATATGGAGATTGGCGAGCCGGACTTCGTTACGCCCGCCCCGATCATACGTGCGGGGCAGGCGGCACTCGCCGATGGCCGCACCGGATACACCTCCGCGCTGGGCATCCCGGCCTTGCGCGAAGCCGTCGCGGGACTGTACGCCAGCCGCTACGGTATCGATCTCGATCCACGTCGTGTGGTCATCACACCGGGTGGTTCAGCCGCCTTGCTGCTGATCAGCGCGTTACTGGTGGATCCCGGCCGGAACGTACTGATGGCCGACCCGGCCTATCCCTGCAACAGACATTTCCTGCGCCTGGTAGAAGGGCATACCCGCTTGATACCGGTGGGTGCCGACACGGACTATCAATTGACGCCCGAGATGGTCGAGCACTTTTGGGACCCGCAAACGGTAGCAGTGTTGGCGGCGTCGCCTTCCAATCCGACCGGTACGTTGCTGGACCGCGCTCAGCTAACTGGCCTCGCCGAGGTGACCCGGCGTCTGGGCGGTTCGCTGATTGTCGACGAGATCTACCATGGCCTGACCTATGGCTGCGACGCCGTGTCTGCGCTCGAAGTGGCGCCTGACGCCTTTGTGCTGAACAGTTTCTCGAAGTACTTCGGCATGACCGGCTGGCGCCTGGGGTGGCTGGTTGCGCCAGAAGCGGCGATCCCGGAACTGGAGAAGCTGGCACAGAACTTTTATATCTGCGCGCCGCACATGGCGCAGATCGCGGCGCTGGCTGCGTTCGGTGACGAGAGCATGGACATCTGTGAAGCAAGGCGCGAGGCATTTCACAAGCGTCGCGACTTTCTGCTGCCGGCCGTTCGCGAGCTGGGTTTCGATGTGCCGGTCACGCCGGATGGCGCCTTCTATCTATACGCAGATACCAGCGCATTCGGCGGCGACAGCGCAGCGCTGTGTCAGCATCTGATCGAAACCGAGCATATCGCAGTGACGCCCGGCCTGGATTTCGGTGAGTATCGGGCCGCTCAGCACGTACGCTTTGCCTACACCACCTCGCTGCCGCGCCTAGAGCAGGCCGTTGAACGCATCGCTCGCGGATTGCAGAGCTGGCGCGCATGCTGATTCCCTTTGAATCGCCGCTCACCGAGGGTGTATTGGTCAAACGCTATAAGCGTTTTCTTGCCGATGTGCTGCTCGCTGACGGTCGAGAGCTGACCGTTCATTGCCCGAATACGGGGTCAATGAAGCATTGCGGCGAACCCGGAAGTCGGGTGTGGGTACGGATGGTCAACAAGCCGGGGCGCACGCTGCCCGGCACCTGGGAGCTGGTCGAAACGGCGCCCGGAGAGCTGGCCTGTATTCACAGTGCGCGGGCTAACAAGATCGTCGGAGCGGCGCTGGCGGCGGGCGCAATAGGTCCGCTGAGCGGCTTTGGGCATATACGTCCGGAGGTCACCCTGATTCCCGGTGCGAGCCGTTTCGATTTCCTGCTCAGCGCGCCCGGCGAATGCGTGGTAGAGGTCAAAAGCGTCACGCTGGCGCTGGGGCAGGGCGAAGGTGCTTTCCCCGATGCGGTCAGTCTGCGCGGACAAAAACATCTGAAGGAGCTGATCGAGGTGGTGGAAACCGGCCGCCGCGCGTGCCTGTTATTCTGTGTGATGCACAGCGGCATCCGTTCGGTTCGACCGGCGGATGAGATTGATCCGGTGTATGGCAGGCTGCTCCGTCAAGCCGCCGAGAAAGGCGTGGAAGTCATCGCCTGGTCGGTGTTACCTCAGCCGGAAGGGCTGAACGTGGCGGGGCAGTTGCCAGTCGTTCTCTAAGGGCAAAGCGGACGGATGGAGCGTTGGTAAAGCTGAGTCAGCCGGCTTTACCAAGCCACACAACGCCGCTCTGCACATAACTGGCCAGCTTGCGCAACGAGGCGCCGCTGCAGGGACCGGCGACACATTCGCCGCTTTCCGGCAGGAACAACGCGCCATGCGTGGCGCACTGGATCAACCGGCCGGAGCTGTCGAGAAACTGGTCGGGCACCCATTCCAGCGGAATGCCGCGGTGCGGGCATCGATTTTCGTAAACGAATACATCGGTACCCTGGCGCACTACCAGAATACCATTTGCACCGTCGACAAAGCCTTTGCTGCCAGGATCGGACAGCTCATCCAGTCGGCACAGCGCACGGGGCGTTCGGTATTGGTTGTGATCGGTCATGGGCCGATTATCCCCATTGCCCCGCCTGACGGCCAGCAGCAATACTGGTACCTTGTGGCCACCGCGGGGCAGGCCGGTTCAGGCGCTGCCAATCAGTCAAAGGTGAAAGGACAACAGATGGATGCTGCGCGTCGGCTGAGGGTGATAGTCATGGTGCTGCTTGGCGTCCTGCTGGCGCTGGCGATACTGCTGTCGCTGGCACTCGGCGCGGTGGTGATTCCTGTGGGCGATACCCTTCGGGTGCTGACCAGCCTGGTTCTGCCGCTTGAGACTACCGTCGAAACGCAACTCATCATCGAGCAGATACGCCTGCCGCGCACCTTGATGGGGCTGTTGGTGGGGGCGACGCTAGCGCTGACCGGCGCGGCAATGCAGGGATTGTTTCGAAATCCTCTGGCTGATCCCGGACTGATTGGCGTATCCAGCGGCGCGGCACTGGGCGTCGCGCTGATACTGGTGTTGGGCGGACCCTGGTTGGCGTTGATGCCTGACGCATTGTTGCCCTACGCCACGGTGTTCGGAGCCTTCATTGGCGGCGCGTTGACGACCTGGCTGGTGTACCGGCTGGGGCAGTCCGTGCAAGGCACATCAGTGGCCAGCATGCTGTTGGCCGGTATTGCGATCGCCGCGATCAGCGGCGCCTTTATCGGACTGCTCAGCTACCTGGCCGACGATGCGATGCTGCGCACACTGGTGTTCTGGAATATGGGTAGCCTGGGCAGCGCCAATTTCGAGCGGGTGGGCATGCTGGCGCTCTGCTGCGCGCTGGTCTGGTGGCGCTTGCCGCGCCAGGCCAAGGCGCTCAATGCCCTGTTATTGGGCGAGTCCGAGGCGCGTCATCTCGGCATCGACGTCCAGCGTGTCAAGCGTGAACTGGTGCTGCTGACGGCTCTGGGGGTGGGTGCCTGCGTCGCCGCGGCAGGGCTGATCGGGTTTGTTGGCCTGGTGGTTCCGCATCTGGTCAGGTTGATGGTCGGCGCCAATCATCGCTACGTACTGCCTGCCTCTATGTTGCTGGGCGCGGGATTGCTGTTGCTGGCGGATGTGGCGGCGCGCCTGGTCGTTGCGCCAGCGGAATTGCCGTTGGGGATACTCACCGCCTTGCTCGGCGCGCCGTTTTTCCTTGCATTGCTGCTGCGTGCCCAACGCAACGGAGGTGTCTGATGCTGCAGGCCGCTGCCCTGAGTTGTGCCCGCGGCGGCACGACCGTTCTCAGCAATATCGACTTTGAGCTGCACTCGGGAGAGGTGCTGGTGGTGCTCGGAACCAACGGCGCCGGTAAGAGCACGTTGCTGGGCACTCTGGCGGGGGAGCTATCGCCTGCGGCCGGTGAGGTCCGTCTGGCTGGGCGACCCTTGCTGGACTGGCCGCTCGGTGAACTGGCGACCCGCCTTGCAGTGCTACCGCAGGCGTCGTCCCTGGCATTTGCCTTCACCGCCGAGGAAGTCGTGGCGATGAGTCGGATGCCACATGACACCGGGCTACAAAGTGACCGACGTATCGTCAGCGAAGCGATGTGCGCTGCGGACGTCACCCATCTTGCCAAGCGAAGCTATCTCAAACTGTCGGGGGGCGAGCGGCAGCGCGTTCATCTGGCGCGCGTCATGGCGCAGATCTGGGAAACGGAGCAGGCATGTCTGATCATGGATGAGCCGACGGCTTCGCTGGATCTGGCCCATCAGCAACTGATTCTTGAGCAGGCGCAGCGCATCGCTGCTGACGGCGGCGCGGTGCTGGTGGTATTGCATGATTTGAACCTTGCCGCCCGGTATGCTGACCGTATCCTGTTGCTCGATCGCGGTGCGATGGCCGCATTGGGAACGCCCTGGGACGTGTTGCAGGCGGAGCGGATTGCGCAGGTCTTCGCCGTATCCGTGCAGGTCACGCGGCACCCAACCCAGAATAGCCCGTTGATAATCGTCTGAGGTGAAGATGAATGCATTGGTGGTAGGTTTGGCCGCGGGATTGTTCTGTATGAATGCACTGGCAAAGCCGCTGCCGGAATGGATCAGCCCCTTGCAACACGATCACCCACGGGTTGGACAGGTGAAGAACTCCGCGACAGGTGAATGGATCAGCCCCGCCACACTTGTCGAGGCACTGGCGGACGCGCCGCAGGTGCTGGTCGGCGAGAAGCATGACAACGCCGATCATCATCAGCTGCAATTATGGCTGCTGAATGAACTGGCAGAGCGGCGTCCGCAGGCTGCCCTGCTCATGGAAATGCTGGCGCCTGAGCAACAGGAACAGGTGGATGCGCTGCTGCACAATCCAGAGCTGCCTGATGACGAAACGCTGCGCGCGACGCTGAACTGGTCGCCTGGTTGGGACTGGGATCAGTATGGCGATCTGGTGCGGTGGGGACTGAGCGAACCGCGTCAGTTACTCGCGGCCAATATCTCGGAAGACGAGATGAAGCAGCGCTATCGCATCCCGGTCCCGCTGGGTGAGGTCTACAGCGAGCAGGCCCGTGCACTATTACACGAGACGATCACCGAATCGCACTGTGGCAAGCTCTCCGAAGAGCATTTTCCGGCGATGATCAGTATCCAGCAGGCCCGTGACCAGCGCATGGCCGAGGCGCTGCACGCCGCAGAGCAACCCGCTCTGCTCCTGGCAGGTCATTTTCACGTACGTAAGGATCTCGGTGCCCCGCTGCATTGGCCACAGGGCAGCGCACCGGTGGTGGTGGTGCTGACCGAGGCGGGACAAACTCTGCCCGATGCAGCCCAGGCTGACTACGTTTGGTTGACAGCGGCACAGGAGCGACAGGACTACTGCGCAGACTGGGACGATGCTGCCGAGGCGGCGGACAAAAAAAGACCCGCTCAATGAGCGGGTCAAATATCCGTGATTAGCCTGATGAGGAGATAACCAGTTGTCTCGCGACATCCTGTTATCGGGCCACCTCGCGATGGCTTGTGCTAATAGTAATCGTTCTCATTATCATGTCAAGCGATCGGGCTGATTTATTTCATCCGCTTGTAGTGGCTGAGTTCCTTGTTCATTAGATCGATGCGCCGCGCCATGCTTTCGATCAGGCTGTGCGCTATACGCGGATTGCTTTGCATCAAGGCCAGAAACTGATCCTTCGGAATCATCATGACAGTGGTCGGCGCGCTGGCGATCACGGTTGCCGAGCGTTTCTCCCGGGTGAACAGCGCCATGGCCCCGAAAATCTCATCCTTCTGCACGTCCCCGACCTTGATGCCCTCGACGAAGGCTTCAGCGTGGCCCTCGGTGATGATGAATACATGGTCTGCATCGTCACCCTGGCGAATCAGTTCGACGCCGGCGTCGAAGTGCTGGAAGCCGGTTACGGGTCTGATTTCCGCGGGTTTGTTATGTGCCAACGCGTCTGACATAAGCGCCGCCTGCCCGAGAATATACTGTGTGAATTGTTCCTGGCGCTTGCTGCTGGCGTGGATGTGCTTGAACAGCGCCTCGCGGTCGAAGGGAACCAACTCCAGGGGTTCATCACTCATGTAGATGCAGGGCGCTGTGCTCAGCCCCTGGCGCAGCCCGATGAGATCGCCTTCCTGCACGTAAAAAAGCGGTTTGCCATCAATCATGGCATGCAGCAGACCGCGTTTGAGCAGATAGAGCCGGTTGTTGCCGATGCTGCGATACAGGTCATCCACCGAATCGAGATGCACTGTGGCGTCACAGGGTTCCAGGCCGACCAGTAGTTGCTCTGGAATGCGCTGCAGGTCGCTGATCAGTTTTTCAGCGTAGGGAGGCTGGTCACCAATGAGATACATTCAAGAAATTCCTTTTGATTAATGCTAATGCCGCTCCCGGCACTAGAGGCTCTGCGGCGGTCCAGATTCTGCAGCGCGCCGTCTAATATAAATGGCCGACAGTCAGGCTGCGGTCAGACAAAGCCTGAAAGTGTGAGCGGGTTCTCACTTTGCCGCCTTCAGGGTTTTTCTTCCTTGCGTAGCTGATCGAGCAATTGCGCTTTATAAGCTGGATCAAGCTGATTCCAGTGAACATCCTGCAGTGCGCCAGCAATGGCAAACAGTAGCGCCTTGGACGCGCGAAAGCCACGGGCGCGTACGGCACAATAACAGCCCACCGGCCCGCGCCGGCGCAACTCTTCCAGATTGTGGATACCGGTTGCATGCAGCCACTGGGTGGAGGTTTTGCCGAGGTTACGCAACCTCAGCAGCTCATCATTGTGCATGGCTACCCCGCGTGACCGATGGAATGGGGCCCGGCAGGGTGAGGCTGAAATAGCGCGACAACAGCTGGACCGATGACCGGTCCGGTATATGAGGTGATTGCATGATTCGGGGCTTCTTTTTATTGGTTCCCGAATCCAGTGTAGTGCCCCCTGTCAGTTCCGTACAGTCAGGGGGCGGTGGCTCATCGCGGCATCAGATGCGCTTGCGCAGACTGGCAATGAGATCCTCGATATTCCGGTTCTCGTGCGTCTGAACTGTCAGGCTGTGCCGGGATTCCTCTTCATCGAGCGCGTCCATGGTGTCGAGCTGGTGACGCACGACATCGATGGTCGCATCCGAGGGGTCGCTGCCGGCTTCGGCCCGTTTGGCAATCCAGGTTTCAATGGTTTCCAGTGGCGCCTTGCATTCGATGATCAGGCAAGGCGCGCCTTGCTCTTCGATGCTGTCCCGGATCAGCGCGCGCTGGCTGCGCTTGAGGTGGGTAGCGTCGACGACTACTGGATAGCCAGCGGCAAGTACCTGGGCGGCCAGCGCTCCCAGGCGGGCATAGGTCTGTTGACTGCGCTCGGGGGCGTAGAGATCGGCGTCGAGCTTGCCTGCACCGTCGCTGCCAAACAGTCGCTTGCGCTCGATATCCGAGCGTAGGCGGATAACGCCCAGATGCTCGACCAGTTGGCCAGTGAGTGTGCTTTTCCCGGAACCCGACACACCATGCATGAGCAGGCCGAAGCGCTGCGGAATATGCGTGTAGCTTTCGGCTAGGTCGGCGTAGCTCTGGAAGCGCGCCATGACATCGTCGCGCTCGTTGTCGCTGATTCCCGGTTGGCCGAGGCGCAGCAAGGCGACTTTGGCTCTGACCATCGCGCGGTAGGCCTTGTAATAATTCAACACCAGTAAGCCGGCATAATCCCCGGTATGTTCCAGGTAGGCATTGATGAAGCGCTGGGCCAGCGTCGGCAGCCCGCGGTCTTCGATGTCCATGGCCATAAAGGCGACATCGCTCATGACATCGATCCAGCGGAACGCCTCGTTGAACTCGATGCAGTCAAACAGGGTCACTTTGCCGTCCACCATAGTGACATTATCCAGATAGATGTCGCCGTGGCATTCGCGGACGAATCCCTCTGCTTTGCGCTGGGCCAGTTGGGGAATCAGCCGCTGGAATGTACTATGCGCCCACAGCTCCAGCTGCTCGATCTGTGCAAGCTGCTCGGCGTCGGTCAGCATTGAGCGTATGTGCTCGAAATTCTGCGCGACTGGCGCATGCACCTGCTCGGGTTCGCCCCAGGTTGAGTCGAGCGCGGCGCAATCAATGCGGCCATGGAAGTCCGCCAGCGTCTGGGCCAGCGAGTCGATGTGGTCTGCGGTAAGGGTGCCGGCTCGCTGCATATTGCCGAGCAGGTCTTCTTGTCTGAACTGACGCGTCTTGACCATGTACTCGATGATCTGGCCGTCGCCGGTCAGAGTTGGCGCGCTTTCGCTGCCGCGAACCGGGATGACGTCGAGGTACAGGTCGGGGGCGAGGCGACGGTTGAGGCGCAGCTCTTCCTTGCAGAAATGGGCCCTTTGCTCAAGGCTCGAATAATCAAGGAAACCGAAATTGACCGGCTTCTTGATCTTGTAGACATAGTCGCCGGTCAGCAACACCCAGGAAATATGGGTCTCCATCAGCGTAAATCCGGAAACCGGATGATCGTACAGGGCAGGATCTTGCAGTGCGTTCAGCAGTGTCTGGCTCACGGTGTATCCTTGCTTGGACTGACAACAGCAGCATTATGAAGGTTGGTAGGCTGCAGGCCAACCTTCGCTATATCCGCCGACGAATCAGGCGGTTGCATCGGTTACGGGGTGGTTGGGAACGTTATGGGAAGAAAACGCAGGGGACGGGCGGCCAAGAAGGCCGGCTTCTGGAAGCGCTGGTCTGGCTGGATCTTCAAGCTGGGGCTGGTCGCATTGGTCTTGTTTGGCGGCCTGGTGATCTATCTGGACGCGGTGGTGCAGGAAAAGTTTTCCGGCAAGCGCTGGGCGGTGCCGGCCAAGGTATATGCCAGGCCGCTTGAGCTGTTCGCCGGGCAGCAGTTGAGCAAGGAGGACTTCCTTGCCGAGCTCGAAGCGCTTGGTTATCGGACCGCTCAGGCGGCGCGTTCGCCCGGGCAGGTATCGGTAGCAGGCAGTCGCGTCGACGTGCATACGCGCGGCTTTGCGTTTTCCGAAGGCGACGAGCCCGCCCAACACGTTAGCGTGCGGTTCGATGGCAATCAGGTTGCCGGGCTCGCGGGTCACGGCAATCTGGTCATGGCGCGGCTCGAGCCGTTGATGATCGGGGGGATTTACCCTGCTCATAATGAAGATCGCGTTCTGATTCAGCTGCAGGAATCGCCGCCGTATCTGGTCGAGTCGCTGGTAGCTGTCGAGGATCGGGAGTTCTTCCAGCACTTCGGTGTGTCGCCCAAGGGTATCCTGCGGGCGGCCTACGTCAACATGAAGGCCGGCGGGGTCGTGCAGGGCGGCAGTACCCTGACCCAGCAGCTGGTGAAAAACTTCTACCTGACCAGCGAGCGGAGCCTGCTGCGCAAGGCCAACGAAGCCATCATGGCGGTGCTGCTGGAGCTGCACTATTCCAAGGAAGATATCCTTGAGGCTTATCTCAACGAGGTGTTCCTGGGTCAGGATGGTCGGCGGGCGGTACACGGCTTCGGCCTGGCTAGCCAGTATTACTTTGCGCAGCCGCTGCGTGAACTCGAGTTGCATCAGGTCGCGTTACTGGTGGGGATGGTCAAGGGTCCATCGTTCTACAACCCGCGCCGGCAACCCGAGCGCGCCAAGCAGCGTCGTGACCTGGTCATCGGCATGCTGGCAGAACAGGGGGTGATCAGTGAGCAGCATGCACAGACCGCTATCGCCAAGCCGCTTGATGTAGCGGCGCGCGGCCGACTGACTGACACCAGCTATCCAGCGTTCATGGATCTGATCAAGCGCCAGTTGCGTGAAGAGTATCGCGATGAAGATCTGACCAGCGAAGGGTTGCGTATCTTTACCAGCCTCGATCCGGTGCTGCAGAACAAGGCCGAGCGGGCGGTGGAGACCACCTTGAAGCGGTTGGGGCCGGCCCCGGGCGATGTTGAAATGGAAAGCGCGATGGTGGTGACCAGTGCCCAGACTGGTGAGGTGCTGGCGCTGGTGGGTGGGCGCGATCCGAGATTCTCGGGATTCAACCGTGCCCTCGACGCCTCGCGGCCCATCGGCTCGCTCGTCAAGCCTGCGGTCTTCCTCACCGCGCTGGAGCAGCCGCAGCGGTATTCGCTGATCACGCCAATTGATGATTCTCCGATCACACTCGAGGCTGAGCCAGGCAAAACCTGGACGCCGCAAAATTATGGTCGGGAGAGCCATGGGCTGGTGCCGTTGCACGTGGCGTTGAGCCGTTCATATAACCAGGCTACGGTGCGGCTGGGTATCGATGTCGGCGTGCCCGAAGTGCTCAAGACCATCGAGCGTATGGGGGTCCAGCACGGCTGGCGCCCCTATCCTTCGATGCTGCTTGGCTCGGGGCCGATGACGCCGCTGCAGGTCACCGATATGTACCAGACGCTGGCCAATGGCGGTTTCAATACGCCACTGCGGTCTATCCGCAGCGTGCTGGCGCCGGATGGCGAGCCGTTGGGGCGTTATCCATTCGCGGTGCAACAACGTTTCGATTCAGCGACCATCTATCTGATGCAGGAAGCAATGATCCGGGTTATGACCGAAGGAACCGGGCGATCGGCGTATAATCTGATTCCGTCTACGGTGCGCCTGGCGGGCAAGACGGGCACCACCAATGATCTGCGCGACAGCTGGTTTGCCGGCTACTCGCAGGATCTGCTTGCGGTGGCCTGGCTCGGTCGGGACGACAACGGTGCAACGCGGCTGACGGGCGCCACGGGCGCTTTGCAGGTATGGAGCGCATTCATGCGTGACGCGCATCCGCAGGGGCTTTCCGCCACGCCGCCCGCAGGTGTGGATATGGCCTGGATCGATCCGTTGACAGGGCAGGGCAGTGATCCGAGTTGTCCGGGCAGTATCGAAGAGCCGTTCCGGAAGGGCTTCGCGCCATTGCCGGGACCAGGCTGTCGGCCGCTGATTGACACTGAGACGGTCAAAGATGGTGCGAATCGAGTATTGGATGTTATTCGTGGCTGGTTGCCATGAGTCAAAAGAGGATTAAATGATGCGATATGAGCGGTTCGGCCTGCTTGCCGGGTGCGTGATGATACTGGCCGGTTGCGCCGGTACAGGTGGCACGGTTCCGGTGGTTGATGCGGGACGTTCAGTGTCCAGCGAAGAGATGCGTGTGGGCGCTGGTCGGCAACCGGTGCAGCAGCAACCGGTGGCTGAGCCTGAGGAAAGCAGCGTGGTGGTCATGGTGCCAGACGATGCAGGTGGCTCGCGGGCGATCGAATCCTATCCGCTGGATGGTCAGCCTTCTTGGCCGCAGAGCGAGCCTCAGCCAGCGCAGCAGCCCAGTCAGCAGCCAGCGCAGTCCGCACCTGCCCAGGCTCCGGCCAGCTCGAACGGTGCGCTTCAGGGCGACGAGCAGCTGGACGGACCGGTTCTGGCGCTGTTGACGGTAGCCCGTGATCAGGAAGGTCGCGGCGATCTGGGTAGCGCATCGGCAAGCCTGGAGCGTGCCATGCGTATTGCTCCGCGCGAGCCGCAAGTGCTGTATCGATTGGCCCAGGTGCGGCTGGCTCAGGGCGACGCAGCCCAGGCAGAGCAGCTGGCGCAGCGCGGGCTTGCCTATGCTGCGGATCGTCCAACGCTACAGGCCGGGCTGTGGAACCTGATAGCCGAAGCGCGGGATAAGCAGGGCAACCGCGCGGGTGCTGCCGAGGCGCGGGAACGAGCACGGGTTCAGCTGTGACCGATCCGCTCTGGAATGACATGGCCGATGCCATTCTCGATCTGGAGCGAGAACTACGCGGCTTGGGTCTGTGGGCGCAGAGTCCGCCGGATGCCGAGCTGCTCGCCAGTCAGCAACCGTTTTGCGTCGATACGCTCGGTTTCGAGCAGTGGTTGCAGTGGATCTTCGTGCCGCGCATGACGGCGATCATCCAGCAGGGGCGCAGTCTGCCGGGGGCTTTCAGTATCGCGCCCATGGGGGAGGAGGCGCTGGCCTGGATGGGCCGTCGCCGCTATACCTTGGTGGCGATTCTGACGCGCATTGACGGCTTGGCCGCCAGACTCGCCTGATCAGTTACAGCGCTCCTCAAGCCCGTTTCGGGCATCGAGGATCATCTTCTGCCGCTCGTCCTCCCCGATTCGTTCGACCTCGCCCGAGGCGCTGGTCCGGGTCAGTCTGGGATTGTTCACCAGAGTCTCGAGATTCTTGTTCAGCTGCTCGCAATGGCGCTGGAGCTCGGCTTCCCGCGCACGGTTTGCCGCGCGCTCATCCGGGTCCTGCGGGGCCTTGGCCTCAATGGGTGGTAACGGTTGGCGCTCACGCAGAACACCGCCCGGTGGAGGCGGGGTATTGATATCGACAATACGGTAAGGTCGATCAGCCGGGGGCTGTTGGCCAAACTGCGATCCGCCGCGGTCGTCGGTCCATTGGTACATCGATACTGCAATGGCATTTGAGCAGAGCAGTGCAAGGCTCAGCACAGTCAACATCTTGTACATGCAAGTCTCCTTCCTTGGTGTGCGCGTCAGCGAGCTCCTACTATAAGCCAATCGCAGCTGGCCAGGTATATCGCGGGCGATAACCGCATGCTTTTGTCTCAACTTGATTGACTTTTTGCGCTCGAGTGTAAACAATTCGTGGTTCTCATAAGCGCGTCGCTATCGGGACCTACTCGGTATCCGGGCGCAGCGCTTTGTTGCTCAATCCAGGAGGCGAGACCCCGCCAACTCCTGGCCTGGCACCCGCACGCGCTACCTCGCGCTGGGTGAGACGGTTCGGTAACCAAGGGCTGTCTCCGATGCACGTAGTCAAGCTGACGCATGGCAACCACCGTTGCCAATGCTCTGCCGAGCAGTAAACAGGTACCCTGCTGCCCACTCCTTGATGGGCGGCAAGCTAGAGGTGATTCTAAGTGGAGCTTTTATCCGGCGCTGAGATGGTCGTCCGCTCATTGCGTGACGAAGGGGTTAAATATATTTACGGGTACCCTGGCGGTGCCCTGCTGCATATCTATGATGCGATCTTCCGCCAGGATGACGTCGTGCACATTCTGGTGCGCCACGAGCAGGCCGCGGCCCATATGGCTGATGGCTATGCGCGCGCGTCCGGCAAAGCCGGGGTAGTGCTGGTAACGTCCGGCCCAGGCGCAACCAATACCATCACCGGTATCGCGACAGCCTACATGGACTCCATTCCGATGGTAGTCATCTCCGGCCAGGTCGCGAGCGATATGGTCGGCACTGATGCGTTCCAGGAAACCGACATGATGGGTGTTTCCCGGCCTATCGTGAAGCACAGCTTCATGATCAAGGACCCGCGCGAGATTCCTGAAGTTATCAAGAAGGCGTTCTATATCGCCCAGTCGGGTCGTCCGGGTCCGGTTGTCGTGGATATCCCCAAGGACATGACCAACCCGGCGGAGAAGTTCGAGTACAGCTACCCGAAGAAGGTCAAGCTGCGCTCCTACAATCCGGCTGTTCGCGGTCACTCGGGTCAGATCCGCAAAGCGCTCGATATGCTGGCAGAGGCCAAGCGTCCGATTATCTACTCGGGCGGCGGTGTCATCCTGGGCGGAGCCTCGGCGCAATTGACCGAGCTGGCCCGTGAATTGAACGTTCCGGTTACCAATACACTGATGGGGTTGGGTGCCTACCCCGGTAGTGACCGCCAATTCCTCGGCATGCTGGGTATGCACGGTAGCTATGTTGCCAACGTCGCGATGCACCATGCTGACGTGGTGCTGTGTGTCGGCGCGCGCTTCGATGACCGGGTTATCAACGGTGCCGCCAAATTCTGTCCGAATGCCAAGATCATTCACGTGGATATCGATCCGGCGTCCATCTCCAAGACCATTCATGCGGATATTCCGATCGTCGGGCCGGTTGATGGCGTGCTGAATGAAATGCTCGCCACCACGCGCGAATTCAATTTGCGTCCAACCAAGGAAGTGATGGCCAGTTGGTGGAAGCAGGTTGACGAATGGCGTGGCGGTGGCGGGTTGTTCCCGTACGACAAGGGTGACGGCTCTATCATCAAGCCGCAGTCGGTTATCGAAACGCTGTGGGAGGTCACTGAAGGTGACGCCTATGTTTCGTCCGATGTGGGCCAGCACCAGATGTTCGCTGCCCAGTATTATCCGTTCAACAAGCCCAATCGCTGGATCAATTCCGGTGGGCTTGGAACCATGGGCTTCGGATTGCCGGCCGCAATGGGTGTTCAACTGCATTACCCGGATGCGCAGGTCGCCTGTGTAACCGGCGAGGGCAGCATCCAGATGAACATTCAGGAGTTGTCGACCTGTCTGCAATACGATTTGCCGGTGAAGATCATTACCCTGAACAACCGTGCTCTGGGCATGGTGCGCCAATGGCAGGATATGCAGTACGACAGCCGTTATTCGCATTCCTATATGGAGTCGCTGCCTGATTTCATCAAACTGGCTGAATCCTATGGGCATGTCGGTATGCGCGTGGACAAGCCGGAGGAATTGAAGCCGGCCATGGAGGAGGCGTTCGCCAACCGCAAGCGTCTGGTGTTCATGGATATCCGCGTAGACGACAGCGAGCACGTTTATCCGATGCACATCAAGGATGGGTCGATGCGTGATATGTGGCTGAGCAAGACGGAGCGCACCTGACATGAGACACATCATTTCCGTACTTCTGGAGAACGAACCCGGTGCACTGTCCCGTGTGGTAGGTCTGTTTTCGCAGCGCAACTACAACATCGAAACGCTCACCGTCGCTCCGACTGAAGATCCGACGCTGTCGCGCCTTACCCTGACCACTGTCGGTCATGATGAGGTTATCGAACAGATCACCAAGAACCTCAATAAGCTGATCGAGGTTGTGAAGCTGGTCAATCTGTCCGAGGGCGCACACATCGAGCGTGAGCTGATGCTCGTCAAGATCAAGGCAACGGGCGCACAGCGCGCCGAGGTCAAGCGCACGACGGATATCTTCCGTGGCCAGATCGTTGATGTGACCAGTAGCGTTTATACCGTGCAGCTGGCAGGCACCTCCGATAAGCTGGACAGCTTTATCGAGGCGGTCGGACCTGCGGCGGTTATAGAAGTTGTGCGCACAGGGGTATCAGGTATCGCCCGTGGCGAGAAAGTCCTGAGTATCTGAAGATTTCTGAAATTTGTCAGCAGGGCCCGGCTGGGCCCGCACCGTAACAGGGGAATTACATGCACGTTTTTTATGATAAAGATTGTGATCTGAGCCTAATCCAGGGCAAGAAAGTCGCCGTCATCGGCTACGGTTCGCAGGGCCACGCCCATGCGTGCAACCTGAAAGACTCGGGCGTCGACGTTACTGTTGGCCTGCGTGCCGGATCGTCAAGCGTGGCCAAGGCCGAAGCGCATGGTCTGAAGGTTACCGACGTGCCGGCCGCGGTTGCCGGAGCTGACGTGGTCATGATCCTGACTCCTGATGAATTCCAGGCGCAGTTATACAAGGACGTGATCGAGCCGAACCTGCAGCAGGGCGCTACTCTGGCCTTCGCCCACGGCTTTGCGATCCATTACAACCAGATCGTCCCTCGTAAGGATCTCGACGTGATCATGGTCGCGCCGAAGGCTCCGGGTCACACCGTGCGTACCGAGTTCGCCAAGGGCGGCGGTATCCCTGATCTGATCGCGATCTACCAGGATGCTTCCGGCAACGCCAAGAATCTGGCCCTGTCCTACGCAAGCGGGATCGGCGGCGGCCGTACCGGCATCATCGAGACAACGTTCAAGGACGAGACTGAAACCGATCTGTTCGGTGAGCAGGCCGTACTGTGCGGTGGCGCTGTCGAGTTGGTCAAGGCTGGTTTCGAGACGCTGGTCGAGGCAGGTTATGAGCCGGAAATGGCTTATTTCGAGTGCCTGCATGAATTGAAGCTGATCGTCGACCTGATGTACGAAGGCGGCATCGCCAACATGAACTACTCGATCTCCAATAACGCCGAGTACGGTGAGTATGTCACCGGTCCTGAAGTGATCAATGCCGAGTCCCGCGAAGCGATGCGTAACGCACTGAAGCGCATCCAGAGCGGCGAGTACGCGAAGATGTTCATTGCTGAAGGCGCGCACAACTATCCTTCGATGACGGCTGCCCGTCGCAACAACGCGGCGCATCCTATCGAGCAGGTTGGCGAGAAGCTGCGCGGCATGATGCCGTGGATCTCCGCTAACAAGATCGTTGATAAAGATAAGAACTGATAGCTCTGTCAGTACTCGGGAAACGCGGCTCTGGCCGCGTTTTTTGTGTCTGTTCAGTAGCCATTTGCAGGACGAGTTGCCACACTGTCATTTCCGGTACCGTTGTAAGGTAACAACATGAGCGACAATCTAGAGCACGACAAGAAGCACGGCGATGAAGAGATACCAAGCCTGCTTTTACCTATTGATGAACATGTCGAGGAAGAGCGAGGGCCTGATGGGAAGAAGATTCGCCATCGGGGTATCTACCTTCTGCCGAACCTTTTCACCACGGCAGCCCTTTTTTCAGGCTTCTACGCCATCATCAGTGCAATGGACGGCAACTTTGCCAATGCCTCGATAGCCATCTTTGTGGCGATGGTGCTGGACGGGTTGGATGGTCGCGTTGCACGCATGACGAACACCCAGAGCGCGTTTGGCGCCGAGTTTGATTCGTTATCCGACATGGTGGCATTCGGCGTCGCGCCGGCGCTCGTCGCTTTCAGCTGGGCGTTAGCTGATCTGGGTAAGGCCGGCTGGGTCTTTGCGTTTATCTACGTCGCGGGGGCCGCATTGCGCCTTGCACGCTTCAACACCCATATTGGCGATGAGGACAAACGCTACTTCACTGGCCTGGCTAGTCCATCCGCAGCCGGCCTGGTGGCAGGCATGGTATGGGCGCTCAGTGATTTTGGCGTCGATGGCGGGGACATTGCATTGCTGGTCGGCCTGATTACTGCGCTGGCTGGCGTGCTGATGGTAAGCAATATCAAATACCACAGTTTCAAAGATCTGGACATGAAGGGGCGGGTGCCTTTCTTTGTCATTCTGTTGGTGGTGCTCGGCTTTGCAGTGGTGTCGACCGATCCATCGCGAATCCTCTGGCTGATCTTCATTGCCTATACGCTGTCGGGTCCGGTACTTATGTTGTGGCGGCTGCGTAAACAGAGTCGTCCAGGTGCCAAGCCGGATTCGGGTGAGCTTTAGTATTAGAAAAGGGTTGACGGCTTTACTCAGAGGCCTATAATGCGCCTCTCTCAAGTCGTGGTGCTACGGAATAAGCGCTTTGCAATCAATAAGTTAGCGATAATTTAGAGGTTGACAGGCTGGAGAGAAGGCGTAGAATGCGCCGCTCTGCGAAGGGCTGGCTGGACCGGTTGTTCGCAGCGATGAGGAGACTCATCAGGGT
>NZ_VTVA01000012.1 GCF_008638345.1 Pseudomonas saliphila
AGCGTTCAAAACCGTTTTGTAGGGTTCCTGCCCGGCAACTCGAATCTCCATGGCGGAGCGAGGCGACAGGGTTGCGATGACCGTCCGATGACATGGATGTCATCGCCGAGCTTACAGGGACGTACTTGCAGCGTGCCATCGCAGCCCTGTCGCCTCGCGCAAGCTGACTTCGAACTTGCCACTCGACATTGCTGCCCTGTTACCTCCGGCTAGTCGCCCGCCGCCCGTCAGGATGGCGCAGGACGCCGTGAACCCATCCATGGGGGCTTGACGAAATCATCCCTGTTTTCAACACCTGCTCCACCCTGTCAGCCGGCGGACTTGATCTCGCATCAGAGTGACGCCGATTTAAAACGCCAGAGAGTTGATGGCGGTGTCCGCCGGCGGGCTCTGACGTGGTTAAGGTTTGGCGTAGCTCAGGCGCGCTACCTCCCAGGACCACGTAGCCGGGCTGCGTATCTGGAACATTTCAGCGGTTGAAGTGATAGCACTATGCCCATATAGTTGGACGCAGAGCGCTGGAAATTGAAGCCAAGGAATAATAAGGAATCGCTATGGAAAGCAACAAACCGCGTAGCTGGATATGTTTTGCACTGGTGCTTTCCTGCCTACCTTCAGCGGGCAACGCTGACTCCATGGTTAATCCTGCGTCGGCTGAATTCTTACAGCTGGGCAACCCATTTGTGTTGATCAGCGCGGGACTGTCGCTATTGGTGATACTTCTTGCTTGGCTTTGCCTGCGACTCAAGCATCAGAACATGCGGAACCAGAGTTCTGCGATATCTGCATTGAGTACCATGCGGGAGCTGGTCGGAGGATTGCAACAAAACGAGGCGGCCTTGCGCGATCAACTGATAGACCAAACGGCCGAGCTGGCCCAGATCAAAGCACACCCTGGCCAACTGACCCTGCAACCTTCCGTCGTCGCGCTGGCGAAAAGCTCAGTCCAATAGGCCACCCTGGCGCAGCGAGCATGCTGCGCCAGACCAGCACTAGTCGCGGTAGATTCGCAGAACCTTGCCTTCCGGATCATCTGTCAGCAGATAGATCGAGCCGTCCGCGGCAGTGCGAACATCGCGCAGGCGCTCGTTGAGCTCCATGAACAAGGGCTCCTGAGCCACCTCTTCTGCTCCATTCAGCACCACTCTACGCACCTGCCTGGCAGCGAGTGCCGAGACCAGCAAACTACCGTTCCATTCCGGAAACATATCGCCGTTGTACAGCGACAAGCCGGCAGGGGCTATGGAGGGCGTCCAGTGCAGAACAGGCTGCTCCAGGCCTTCGGCCTCGGTATAGGGGCTGATCACTGCGCCGCTATAGTCGACGCCGTAGGTAATTTTCGGCCAGCCATAGTTTTTGCCAGCTTCCAGCAGATTGATTTCATCGCCGCCCTTGGCGCCGTGCTCGTGGCCGATCAACCTTTGGTTGGCCGTGTCATACACCAGACCCTGCACGTTCCGATTACCCAGGGTATACAACTCGGGCGCGGCATTTGGAGTATCGACGAAGGGATTGTCATCCGGCACTGTACCGTCGCGATTGATACGCACGGTCGAGCCCAGATGGTTGGCCGGATTCTGCGCCTCTTCACGGTGAATGAACGCATCGCCTAGCCCTAGCACCAGAGTGTTATCCGGCAGGAAAGCAATCCGGCCACCGTAGTGCGCACCGCCGCGTTTGGCGGGCTGTGCGCGGAAGATTTCCTTCACCTCTACCAGACTGTTGTCTTCCAGACGGGCACTGATAAGACAGGTGTTGTTGGCCGCTTCGGTGCCGCAGGCATAACTGAGAAACAATCGACCAGTGGACGCGTATTCCGGGTCCAGTGCCACTTCAAACAGGCCTGCCTGGCTCTGCACGAAGACCTCGGGAACGCCCGCGACCGGCTCTTCACGCAGCGTGCCGTCAGCTTCGATCACGCGCAGTCGGCCTGCGCGCTCGGTAACCAGCATGCGCCCGTCAGGCAGAAACGCCAGCGACCAGGGGTGTTCGAGGTTCCGCGCAACAATCTCGATCTCGTAATCCGCAGCCTGCGTACCCAGCGAAGCAGCCAGCGCAACCGCTGCTACCAGAAACTTGCTCTTATTGATCATGGCATCGTTCTCCGTGGATTCGCACTCATTAGCCCAGCACCCGCAGGCCCCGACGCGATCGTGGCCGCACCAGCCGGCCAAACAGACCACTGCCGATACCGACGGCTGCCATCATGGAAAGCGTGCCCGGTAATTCACGTGTCACCGCAAGGAATACCGGAGGCGGCGCGTACCAATCGACCGCTTGAAAGGCGACCCAGATACCGACCGCACCGGCGAGGAAATATACAACCAGGCGCCAGGGCTTGAGAATCCGGGCGATGCCTTCCGCCGCTGGCAGCGCAAAAATGAAAGTCGCCACGACCAGGATAGCCATCAGCGGGGAAAAATTGACCAGATCCTTGAGACTGGAGTCGATGCGATCCGCGGGCAGGATCTCCATACCGAGTTTTTGCAGCTCATAGAGGTTGAACTGGGTTTGTACCAGCGTAGCCAATATCACTGCTACCACCACCGCCAGAACAAAAAACAGAAGTACCCGCATTACCGAAATCAGTGACATGTCTTCCTTCCTGTCTAAAACCGTCACGCCTCGTGGCAGTGGACGGCACATACCGGTCCGTCGAAGGTCAGGGCCTGCTTGGCCCCTAGGGTAGATCCGGCAGATTCCGCAAGGCCTGTTCATAGGCCTCATTGTCAAAAGGTTTGTCGTCGATGAACATCTCACCAATCTGGAAGGCCAACACATGGGCCATGAGATCGATACTGTCCTCACGGCTGTAACCGACAAGCATCAGCTTGTTCAGGGTTGCCTGAGCAGCTTCAGGTTTGTTATCGGCCAGTTGGTTCTCGATTGCTTCGCGCAGCCCCGCACGGGCGATAGCTTCATCACTATCGTCGTCCAGGCGGTCATCATCGATATTGTCCATGGGTGCCTCCAAACACGGCGGGGGCAACATTGTGCCCCCGCCGTGCTGTCAGTTGATCTTCGGATCCAGCTCACCGCTGAGGTAGCGCTGATGCATGTCGTCGAGGGAGATCGGCTTGATCTTCGACGCATTGCCCGCGGTGCCGAATGCCTCATAACGATCGATGCAGATGTCACGCATCGCGTCGACTGTCTTGGCGAGGAATTTACGCGGATCGAATTCGCTCGGATTCTCGGCCAGGAAGCGGCGAACCGCGCCAGTGGACGCCAGGCGCAGGTCGGTATCGATGTTCACCTTGCGCACGCCGTAACGAATACCTTCGACGATTTCCTCGACCGGCACACCATAGGTTTCGGGGATGTTGCCGCCGAACTCATTGATGATCTGCAGCCATTCCTGAGGCACCGAAGACGAACCGTGCATCACCAGGTGCGTATTGGGAATACGGGCGTGGATCGCCTTGATGCGGTCGATGGCGAGGATGTCGCCTGTCGGCGGACGGGTAAACTTGTACGCGCCGTGGCTGGTGCCGATGGCGATGGCCAGCGCATCAACGTGGGTTTGCTTTACAAAATCAGCGGCCTCTTCCGGATCGGTAAGCATCTGTTCCAGATCCAGGGTGCCTTCGGCACCGATGCCGTCTTCCTCGCCGGCCTGCCCGGTTTCCAGGCTACCCAGACAACCCAGCTCGCCCTCAACAGACACGCCGCAGGAATGGGCCATGTCCACGGTCCGGCGGGTGACGTTGACGTTGTAGTCGTAATCCATCGGTGTCTTGCCGTCTTCGCCCAGCGAGCCGTCCATCATGACTGACGAGAACCCAAGCTGGATCGAGCGCTGGCATACAGCCGGGCTGGTGCCGTGATCCTGGTGCATACACACCGGGATATGCGGAAACTCTTCAATTGCAGCGAGAATCAGGTGACGCAGGAAGGGTGCACCGGCGTACTTGCGCGCACCGGCTGACGCCTGAACGATAACCGGCGAATCGGTCTTGCTTGCCGCTTCCAGGATCGCGCGCATCTGTTCCAGGTTGTTGACGTTGAATGCTGGCACGCCATAGCCGTATTCGGCGGCGTGGTCGAGCATCTGACGCATGCTGATAAGAGCCATCTGTTATCTCCGGTAAGTAATTATCAAAATTCTGTTGGCTAGCCTGCCGCAGAGGGCAGCAGGCTGCAAGTTACTGGCGCACAGGGTGCAGGGCGCGACACCGAACCTGCGTTCGGCGGAAGAAGACTGTCGTCAGTCTGCTGCCCCGGCGGTCGGCGATCAGACCTTGACCTTGCGCTGTTCGAGGATTTCCACGGCAGGCAGAGTCTTGCCTTCGACAAACTCGAGGAAGGCGCCGCCACCGGTAGAGATGTAGGAAATCTGTTTCGCGACGTCGTACTTGTCGATTGCCGCCAGGGTGTCACCACCGCCGGCGATGGAGAACGCCGGGCTTTCGGCAATGGCCTTGGCCAGCACGCGGGTGCCCTCGCCAAACTGATCGAACTCGAACACGCCGACAGGGCCGTTCCACAGGATGGTGCCAGAGGACTTGAGCAGCTCAGCAAACTGCGCCGCCGTCTTCGGACCGATATCCAGAATCATGTCGTCTTCGGCAACATCCTCAACGGCCTTGATCGTGGCTTCGGCATCTTCGGCGAAGGTCTTGGCAACCACCACGTCCACCGGCAGCGGAACGCTGACCTTGGCGGCAATCGCCTTGGCAGTGTCCAGCAGATCAGCTTCGTACAGCGACTTGCCCACCGGGTAACCGGCCGCCGCGAGGAAGGTATTGGCAATACCGCCGCCGACGATCAGTTGATCACACTTATCGGACAGGGCGGTGAGGACGTCCAGCTTGGTGGATACCTTGGACCCGGCGACGATAGCCACCATCGGGCGGGCGGGCTCGAGCAGCGCCTTGGCCAGCGCCTTCAGTTCGGCGGACAGCAGCGGGCCCGCGCAGACCACAGGCGCGAACTTGGCTACGCCATGGGTTGAACCCTGAGCGCGGTGAGCCGTGCCAAAGGCGTCCATCACGAAGACATCACACAGCGCGGCATAGGCCTGCGCCAGTTCGTCGTCGTTCTTCTTCTCGCCCTTGTTGAAGCGTACATTCTCCAGCAGCACCACACTGCCCGGCTCGACCTGAACGCCAGCCAGATAATCACGCACCAGCGGCACGTCACGGCCCAGCGCCTTGCTCAGGTTTTCAGCCACTGGTGCAAGACTGTTTTCTTCACTGAACACGCCCTCTTCCGGGCGACCCAGGTGTGAGCAGACCATGACCGCGGCGCCTTTTTCCAGCGCCAGCCGGATCGTCGGCAGGGCTGCCTGAATGCGCGCATCACTCTTGATACGACCTTCCTTGACCGGCACGTTGAGATCTTCACGGATCAATACTCGCTGGTCCTTCAGGTCCAGCTCGCTCATGGTCAAAACGCTCATGTGTGGCTCCTTGTTGAATAAGTGAACAACCGCAATCCCTGGATGGGCTGACCGGCATACTCTGAAATGGATACCAACCCGCTTTCTGCGGGCCGCTGTATCCGGACCCTGAATGCGCTCTCAAGTTCCCCTGGGGAGCGTCCTCAACCAATAACCGGCCACATCCAGCATGCGGTTGGCAAAGCCCCACTCGTTATCGAACCAGACCAGCAGGTTGACCATTCGTGGACCCGACACCCGGGTCTGGCTGCCATCCACCACCGCAGAGTGCGGATCATGGTTGAAATCACAGCTGGCATGCGGCAACTCGGTATAGTCGAGCAGCCCCTTGAGCGAGCCGGCCGCTGCGCTGCGCAACAGACCATTAACCTCTTCAGCGGTGGTATCGCGGGACATGTGCAGCGTGATATCCAACGCTGACACGTTGAGGGTCGGCACGCGAATCGCCTTGGCCTGCACCCGCCCGGTCAGCTCTGGTAACAGGCGTTCTATGCCCCGCGCCAGACCGGTCGATACCGGAATCATCGACTGGAAGGCCGAGCGGGTGCGACGTAAATCGTTGTGATGATAGGCATCGATCACCGGCTGATCATTCATCGCTGAATGGATAGTGGTGATGGAGCCGAATTCGAGGCCGATCTGCTCGTTGAGCAACTTGAGCACCGGTACGCTGCAATTGGTCGTGCAGGAGGCGTTGGACACCAGCTGCATGTCGCCATTCAACTGCTGGTGATTGACGCCATATACCAGCGTCGCATCGACTGCTTCGGCGTTTGCCATCGGCTGCGAGAACAGCGCCCGCGGCGCACCTGCACGCAGGAAACGCTCGGCATCGGCGCGTTCGGTGTACTGCCCCGAACACTCCACCAACAGATCGATTTCCAGCGCTGCCCAGTCGATATCTTCCGGCCGCTCGGCGCACAGCACCTTCACGCACTGGCCATTGATGTGCAGGCAATCGTCCTCGACCCGCACTTCACCGGGAAACCGGCCGTGGGTGGAATCGAAGCGCGTCAGATATTCGATGCTGGCCTGATCCGCCAGATCATTCAGCGCGACGATCTGCATGCCGCTGTCGCCGCGCTCGTGCAGAGCACGTAGAACGCAGCGACCGATCCGGCCGTAGCCGTTGATGGCTATACGGTAAGGCGTTGAGGCGGACATGCGCCCTTAGTCTTCCAGCAGTTCGTCAGCCGCCAGCAGGATGTTCTCCACCGTAAAGCCGAATTCCTCGAACAACGCAGCCGCCGGTGCCGACTCGCCGAAGGTATTGATGCCGATGACCCGACCGTCGAGACCCACGTACTTGTACCAGAAGTCGCCATGACCGGCTTCGATGGCGATCCGCGCGCCGACTTCCAGCGGCAGTACCTTCTGCCGGTACTCGGCGTCCTGCTGGTCGAACACGCTGGTACAAGGCATGGAAACCACGCGGATCTTGTGGCCGCGCTTGGTCAATTCCTCGTACGCCTGCACCGCCAGACCTACTTCGGAGCCGGTGGCGATCAGGATCAGTTCCGGCTCGCCTTCGCAGCCCTTGAGGATATAGCCACCGCGGGCGATAGAGGACTCAGTCTCGTTGTCGCGGATGTGGTACGGCAAATTCTGGCGCGAGAATATCAATGCACTGGGGCCATTCTTGCGCTGCACCGCGAATTTCCAGGCGACCGCCGATTCAACGGTATCCGCCGGGCGCCAGGTATCCAGATTGGGCGTAGAGCGCAGGCTGGTCAGCTGTTCCACCGGCTGGTGCGTCGGGCCATCTTCACCCAGACCAATCGAGTCGTGGGTGAACACGTAAAGCACCCGCGCGCCCATCAAGGCTGACATGCGGACCGCATTGCGCGCATATTCCATGAACATCAGGAAGGTCGCGCCGTAGGGCACCAGACCGCCATGCAGTGCCACACCGTTCATGATGGCGCTCATGCCGAACTCGCGCACACCGTAGTACATGTAGTTGCCAGAGGCGTCTTCCTTCACGACGGGCTTGGCGCCTTTCCAGAGAGTCAGGTTGGAGCCGGCGAGATCCGCCGAGCCGCCAAGCAGTTCGGGCAATAGCGGACCGAAGGCGTTCAGGCAGTTCTGGCTGGCTTTGCGGCTGGCGATGGTCTCGCCCTTGGTTGCCACGTCGCGGATAAACGCCGACGCCTGCTGCTCGAAGTCAGCCGGCAATTCGCCCGCCATACGCCGGGTAAATTCGGTCGCCAGCGAGGGGAACTCTGCCTGATAGGCAGCAAAGCGCTGGTCCCACTCGGCTTCAGCTTTGGCCCCGGCTTGCCGCGCATCCCACTCGGCATAGATATCTGCAGGGACTTCGAAGGGTCCATGTTTCCAGCCCAGCTTTTCGCGGGTCAGCGCGATTTCATCGTCGCCCAGTGCAGCGCCGTGGGAGGACTCCTTACCCTGCTTGTTGGGTGAACCGAAGCCGATGATGGTCTTGCAGCAGATCAAGGTGGGCTTGTCACCCTTGCGCGCGGTTTCGATCGCAGTACGAATTTCATCGGCATCATGCCCATCGACGTTGCGGATAACCTGCCAGCCATAGGACTCGAAACGCTTGGGCGTATCGTCAGTGAACCAGCCGTGCACTTCGCCGTCAATCGAGATGCCGTTGTCGTCATAGAAGCCGATCAGCTTGTTCAGCCCGAGCGTGCCGGCCAGCGAGCAGACTTCGTGGGAGATCCCTTCCATCAAACAGCCATCACCCATGAACACATAGGTGTTGTGGTCGACAATGGCGTGGCCGGGCTGATTGAACTGCGCAGCCATGATCTTTTCTGCCAGCGCAAAACCCACCGCATTGGCCAAGCCCTGCCCTAGCGGACCGGTGGTGGTTTCAATGCCCGGGGTGTAACCGTATTCGGGGTGACCCGGCGTTTTGCTGTGCAGTTGGCGGAAGTTTTTCAGGTCGTCGATCGACAGGTCATAGCCCGTCAGGTGCAGCAGCGAGTAAATCAGCATCGAGCCGTGGCCGTTGGACAGTACAAAGCGGTCACGGTCTGCCCAGCCTGGATTGGCCGGATTGTGTTTCATGTAGTCGCGCCATAGCACCTCGGCTATGTCCGCCATGCCCATCGGGGCACCAGGATGGCCGCTGTTGGCTTTCTGCACAGCATCCATGCTGAGGGCACGAATGGCATTGGCTCGTTCACGACGGCTGGGCATGGAAAACTCCTGTGGCTTGCATAACGAAGAGATGGCCGAATGGCACGACCAGTAATTGAGCCGCGCATTTTCGCGCAAACCGGGCGTGCCGGCAACGAAAACACCGAAAAGGACGGCGTCGACTGATCTACGGCGGCTTATGGACCTATATCAAAAACTTTTGATATAGCAATTGCACTATCCCCGAACCGCTACTACACTGCGCCCCTATGAACCAGATTGCCCGACTCGCTGTACCCGACAGTCCGACTGAATCCCTGGCCGCCTTGTGCAAGGCAACCGGCGATGTGCTGCGCCTGGATATTCTCCGCGTGCTGCGCAACGATTCCTTCGGTGTACTCGAGCTGGCGCAGATTTTCGACATGCGCCAATCCGGCATGAGTCACCATTTGAAGGTGCTCGCCAGTGCCCGACTGGTCAGTACGCGACGCGAAGGCAACTCGATTTTTTATCGGCGTAGCCTGCCCGCAGCGGACAGCCCATGGTGCGCGGTGCATGAGCAGCTGCTGTGCGGGCTTGATGCGCTGACTCTGGACGGTCAGCTGGACGCCGCCATCGCAGCAGTGCATAGACAGCGCGCAGAAGTATCGCGTCAGTTCTTTGCCCGCTTCGCCGATGGCACACCAGCGCAGCAGGATCTGATTGCCCATTTCGGCATGTACCGTGAGCCGCTGTTGAGCCTGATCGATAGCCTGCAGCTGCCGGCTCGCGCACTGGCCATAGAAGTCGGCCCCGGAGAAGGCGGCTTCCTGCCTGACCTGTCGAGTCGTTTCGAGCGCGTGCTTGGCCTGGATAACGCCCCGGCCATGCTTGAACGCGCCCGACAGCAATGCGCCGATGCGGGACTGGATAACGTCGAATGTCTGCTGGCTGATGTACTGGAACCCCAAACGCTGCCACCTGCTGATTGCCTGGTCAGCAATATGGTTTTGCACCATCTGCCTGCGCCGGCCGATGCGTTGCGCTCTTTTGCAGCGCTGCTCAAGCCCGGCGGCAGTCTGGTACTGACCGAGCTATGCAGGCATGACCAGAGCTGGGTCCGTGAAACCTGCGGCGACCTGTGGTTCGGCTTCGATCAGGAAGACCTGAATCGCTGGGCCGCCGATGCCGGGCTGGAGCCAGGCGCCAATCTGTACATTGGTCTGCGTAATGGCTTCCAGCTTCAGGTACAGCAATTTACCAAACCCGATTTTTTGAACAACAACGTCAACCCAAGGACTGCGCCATGAGCGACTACTCGATTTTCACCTCTGAATCCGTCTCAGAAGGCCATCCGGACAAGCTGGCCGATCAGATCTCCGACGCCGTGCTCGATGCCATCATCAGCGAAGACAAATACGCCCGGGTGGCCTGCGAAACCATGGTCAAGACCGGTGTGGCGATCGTCGGTGGTGAAATCACCACCAGCGCCTGGGTTGACCTGGAAGACCTGGTCCGCGGCGTGATCAAGGACGTTGGTTACACGTCCTCCGAGGTCGGTTACGACGCGGATACCTGCGGCGTGATCAATATCATCGGCAAGCAGTCACCCGATATTGCCCAGGGTGTTGACCGCCAGAAGCCTGAAGACCAGGGCGCCGGCGATCAAGGTTTGATGTTCGGCTACGCCAGTAACGAAACCGACGTGCTGATGCCCGCACCAGTGACCTTTGCTCACCGTCTGGTTGAGCGTCAGGCGGAAGTGCGCAAGAACGGCACGCTGAACTGGTTGCGCCCCGATGCCAAATCCCAGGTGACCTGCCGCTATGACAACGGCAAGGTGGTCGGCATCGACGCCATCGTATTATCGACCCAGCACAATCCCGAGATCAGCCAGCCTGATCTGCGCGAAGCGGTCATGGAAACCATCGTCAAACATGTGATTCCGGCCGAGCTGCTACATGCCGACACCCAGTACCACATCAATCCGACCGGCAAGTTTGTCATTGGTGGTCCGGTTGGCGACTGCGGCCTGACTGGCCGCAAGATTATTGTCGACACCTACGGCGGCATGGCGCGCCACGGTGGCGGTGCGTTTTCCGGCAAGGACCCGTCCAAGGTCGACCGCAGCGCTGCGTACGCAGGCCGTTATGTTGCCAAGAACATCGTTGCCGCCGGTCTGGCTGATCGCTGCGAAATCCAGGTGTCCTACGCCATCGGCGTAGCGCAGCCGACCTCGGTCTCGATCAACACCTTCGGCACCGGCAAGATCAGCGATGACAAGATCGTCCAGCTGGTCCGCGCGCATTTCGACCTGCGGCCCTATGCGATTACCCGCGTGCTGGATCTGCTGCATCCGATGTACCGCGCCACCGCCGCCTACGGTCACTTCGGCCGTACGCCGGTAGAAATGACCGTCAAGGGCGACACCTTCACTGCCTTCCCCTGGGAGAAGACAGATCTGGCAGAAACACTCAAGGCTGAAGCAGGGCTTTAAGACAGGATCAGGGAGCCGCTGCAAAACGTAGCGAGCAACGGCCGCCCTTACTTAACGCCGGAAATCGTCGTGACAGGATTTACATGATTGTTGAACGGCGCGCAGCGGGTCGCGCACGGCTTCCGGATCCTCGGCACCGTCCTTGACCGCCGCCGCGAGCATCGCGGAGGCGTTCTGGAAATCATCGATACGCAGCGAGAACGCCAGCGGCTCGGACCAGATTTCCGGCAGCGCGTCGGTTGGCTGGGTTGACTCGCCGGGCTCGGGGAAGTGCTCCCAGGGCGCGTCAGACAAGGCATCGAGTTGCCGCGCATGTTCGGCAAAGGCTTCGCCATCGTAGGCCAGGCGGTCGCTGAACATGCCGCCCATGGGCTCGCTGTGATGGAGCATTTGTTTGAATAGGGCCTGGCGCTTGCCCTCCGGGGAATCGGGATCGACTTCGTCGGCACAGCCGACAAGGGCAAGGGACAGCGCAACAGGTACGAATAATTTGAAGATTGGAACAGCTGGCATCGTTTCATTCCGACTTTACATGACGGGCGCAAGTATCACCGCTCCCGCCAATCAGGCCAAGGGGACGCTGTTGCACTAGATGTCCCCGGCCAACCGAATTGACCCTCCGAGGGGCGCTGCAGCGGTCAGATGACCGTCAGGCTCGGAGAGTGTCGCGAACGACAACCGCGCCCATTCGCCGAACACGAATGGAGTACCCGCATGAGTGCAGTAATGAACGACACAGAATTCAATGACTATAAGGTAGCCGATATCAGCCTGGCCGATTGGGGCCGCCGCGAGATCATCATCGCCGAGTCGGAAATGCCGGCTCTGCTGGCCTTGCGCACCAAGTACGCTGGCGAACAGCCGCTCAAGGGTGCCAAGATCCTGGGCTGCATTCACATGACCATCCAGACCGCGGTGTTGATCGAGACGCTGACCAACCTGGGTGCCGAAGTGCGCTGGTCCTCGTGCAACATCTTCTCCACCCAGGACCAGGCTGCCGCAGCCATTGCCGCCGCCGGCGTTCCGGTTTTCGCCTGGAAGGGCGAAACGGACGACGAATATGAGTGGTGTCTGGAGCAGACCATCCTCAAGGACGGCAAGCCCTGGGACGCCAACATGGTGCTCGACGATGGCGGTGACCTGACCCAGCTGCTGCATGACAAGTATCCGCAGGTGCTGGAAGGTGTTCACGGCGTGACCGAGGAAACCACTACCGGCGTACACCGTCTGCAGGACATGTTGAAAAAGGGCACCCTGAAGATCCCGGCGATCAACGTCAATGATTCGGTAACCAAGAGCAAGAACGACAACAAGTACGGCTGCCGTCACAGCCTGAACGATGCCATCAAGCGCGCTACCGACCACCTGCTGTCGGGCAAGCAGGCGCTGGTCATCGGCTACGGTGATGTGGGCAAGGGCTCGGCTGCCTCGCTGCGTCAGGAAGGCATGATCGTCAAGATCAGTGAAGTCGACCCCATCTGCGCCATGCAGGCGTGCATGGACGGTTTCGAGCTGGTCTCCCCGTACAAGGACGGTGTCAATGACGGTACCGACGGCTGCGTTGATGCTGCCTTGTTGGGCAAGATCGATCTGATCGTCACCACCACCGGCAATGCCAACGTGTGTGATGCGCCCATGCTCAAGGCACTGAAGAAGCGCGCGGTAGTGTGCAACATCGGTCACTTCGACAACGAAATCGACACGGCCTTCATGCGCAAGAACTGGGGCTGGGAAGAGGTCAAGCCGCAGGTGCACAAGATCCACCGCACCGGCACCCAGGTCGACACTGCCAACGATGACTACCTGATTCTGCTCGCCGAAGGTCGTTTGGTGAACCTGGGCAATGCCACAGGCCACCCTAGCCGGATCATGGATGGCTCCTTCGCCAACCAGGTACTGGCGCAGATCCACCTGTTCAACGAGAAATTCGCCGATCTGCCGGTCGTTGAAAAGACCAAAAACGTCACCGTTATGGTCCTGCCGAAGAAGCTCGACGAAGAGGTGGCACTGGAGATGGTCAAGGGTTTCGGCGGTGTTATTACCCAGCTGACACCCGCACAGGCCGACTACATTGGCGTGAGCCAGGAAGGTCCGTTCAAGCCGGACTCCTATCGCTACTAAAACCAGCTACAGGTGACGCACTTCACCGCGAGCTGCACGTGCCCGGCACGTACAGCTCGCAGTGTTCGCTGAGCGCCTGCCGCGCGTGAGACAAAAAGCATGACCACACAGCAGAATAATCCCATCAGCTTCGAGTTCTTCCCGACCAAGACTGATGCCGGGCATGAAAAACTGATCGCCGCAGCCCACGTAATTGCCGCAGAAAAGCCCGAGTTCTTCTCGGTGACCTACGGCGCCGGTGGCTCGACTCGCGATCGCACGGTCAATACCGTGCTGCAGCTTGATCAGGACGTAAAGATCCCGACCGCGCCGCATCTATCGTGCGTGGGGGACTCCAAAGAGGACTTGCGCAGCCTGCTTAATCAGTACCGTGATGCGGGCATCAAGCGCATCGTTGCCCTGCGCGGCGACCTGCCGTCCGGTATGGGGCAGGCCTCGGGCGAGCTGCGTTATGCCAACGAACTGGTCGAGTTCATCCGCAAGGAAACAGGCGATCACTTCATTATCGAAGTCGCCGCCTACCCTGAAGCACATCCGCAGGCACGGCACTTCGAAGCGGATCTGGAGAATTTCATTCGCAAGGCCAAGGCCGGTGCGGATAGCGCGATTACCCAGTATTTCTTCAATGCCGACTGCTACTTTCACTTCGTCGAGCGGGTTCGCCAGGCCGGGGTGGATATCCCGGTAATTCCGGGGATCATGCCGATCACCAATTACACCAAGCTGGCGCGTTTTTCCGACTCCTGCGGCGCTGAAATCCCGCGCTGGATTCGCAAGCAGCTGGAAGCCTACGGCGACGATAGCGCCAGCATTGCCGGGTTCGGTACCGAGGTGATCAGCCACATGTGCGAACGCCTGCTGGATGGCGGTGCACCCGGGCTGCACTTCTATACGCTGAATCAGGCCGAGCCGAGTCTGGCCGTGTGGCGCAACCTGCGCGGGCACTGAAGCACGCTCAGCAGCTGGCTTAAAAAACAGCCAATTGTTCTCATTCTGGAGCGAATTCTGGCGGCCGATACGGCCGCCAGACACTCCCCTCAACGCATCCTGCGCGATTCTGTTATACTCGCGCTCCTTCATCATCGGCCGCACGGACAAATCGCTCCGCAAACGGCCATCACAGGGTTATCTGAATGTCCTTTGCTTCTCTCGGTCTCTCCGACGTGCTCGTGCGCGCCGTAGCGGCCACCGGTTACACCACGCCTACCCCCGTCCAGTTACAAGCCGTCCCGGCAGTGCTCCAAGGCCGCGACCTGATGGTTGCTGCTCAGACCGGTACCGGCAAGACTGCAGGCTTCGCCCTGCCGATTCTGGAAAAGCTGTTCCCGCTTGGCCAGGCCGACAATAATGTCCGCCGCGTGCCTAAACAGGTGCGCGTACTGGTTCTGACGCCGACCCGCGAACTCGCGGCTCAGGTTCACCAGAGCTTCGTGACCTATGGCGGCGAACTGCCAATGAAATCCGCTTGTGTCTTTGGCGGCGTCGGCGCTAACCCGCAAATGAAAGCTATCGCTCCGGGCCTCGACATTCTGGTCGCTTGCCCTGGTCGTCTGCTGGATCTGGTGGGACAGCGCGCCGTTGATCTGTCCAAGGTCGAAATCCTGGTACTTGACGAAGCGGACCGTATGCTCGACATGGGTTTCGTCCACGACGTGAAGAAAGTCATCGCCAAGCTGCCGTCTGCCCGTCAGACGCTGCTGTTCTCGGCGACGTTCTCCAAGGACATCACTGATCTGGCCAACAAGCTGTTGAACAGCCCGGCCCGCATCGAAGTGACGCCGCCTAACACCACTGTCGAGCGCATTTCGCAGACCGTGTATCGCATTGCGCCCGGCCACAAGCGTGCGCTGGCAGCCCACCTCATCACGCAGGGTGCGTGGGAGCAGGTGCTGATCTTTACTCGTACCAAGCACGGCGCTAACCGTCTGGCCGAGTACCTGGACAAGAATGGCCTGGCATCCGCCGCCATCCATGGCAACAAGAGTCAGAGCGCTCGCACCAAAGCCCTGGCCGATTTCAAAGCCAACAAGCTGCGCATTCTGGTTGCCACGGATATTGCTGCGCGGGGTCTGGATATCGACCAATTGCCGCACGTCATCAACTTCGAGCTGCCTAACGTTTCGGAAGACTACGTTCACCGTATCGGTCGTACCGGTCGTGCCGGACGCAGCGGCGGCGCTGTTTCACTTGTCAGCCCCGACGAAGAAAAACTGCTCAAGGCCATCGAACGCATGACCCGTCAGCGCATCGACGAAGGCGACCTGCAGGGCTTCGAGCCTCCAGCCCAGGGCGAGCTCAACAGCGACCGCCCAGAGCGCCCACGCGCTGCGCCAGGTGCGGGCCGTGGTCGCCCCGCAGCAAACGGTGCTCAGAAACCTGCTCGCAGTCCCGGCCGCAGCGACAAGCCGCGTGCCGATAAGCCCCGCGCTGACAAGCCGCGCTCGGATCGTCCGCGTACCAGCGGTCGTCCGAACAACGAACCGCGTGCAGCCCGTCCTGGCATCAACGAACCCCGTGATGCAGTAGCCGAAGAAAGACGGCTGCAGGCTCACGGTAATCGGGCTGTTCCGCCAAGCGGCGCATCGCATGACAGCGCACCGCGTTCAAACCGTCCGCAGCGCGAAAAGCCAGCCCTGTTCAGTCGTTAAGACGCCACCAGCGCTGCACACAAGGCCCGGTTCTTCCGGGCCTTTTGCTGTCTGCAGAACCATGATCCGTCGCTCCGTTCGCAGATTTACCCGCCGTTTTTGCTCACCCCGCGTCCTCTACCTATAGTTGATGGGATTACAGTCTTCTCAGAGGAATGCTTGATGACCCACCCCCCGCGCCTTCTACTTGGTGCTGGTTTGCTAGTGGCGGCTAACGCGTGCCTGGCGCAGACCATCAGCCCGCAGCCAGAGCCCGGCTTGTGGCGCAGCCACGCCACCACACTGGTCGACGGCAGGGATGCCCAGGCCGAGATTCGCAAACAGCAGGAAGCCGTCCTGGCGCAACTCCCCGCTGAGCAACGCGCGCAGATGGCAGCGACGCTGGAATCAGAAGAGGACCTGAGGACGACAACTGACTGCATAACCGCCGAAGACGCAGCCTTGATGGTCGACCCGCAGGCACTGCTGGCCGAAGCCCAGCAAAATATGAGTGGCTGCGATCTGCAGATCGAACAGGACGGCCCATCGCGCCTCGCATTTCAGGGCACCTGTTCCGGCGATCATGGTTTTGTCGGTGAGATGCACGGCGATCTGGAAATGATCAGCAGTCGGGAGATGCGCTCATCATTCTCCGGCATGAGTAATCACGCGGCGACAGCCGGAGACGAGGACCCAGTGAAGATAGAGCACACCGAGGTGTCCACGTGGATTTCGGCAGATTGCACTGAGCTCGCCGCGCCCTGAACGCCGCGCTTTAGTGGAATTAAGCAGCTATCATCAAGTCAGAATGCGTAACAGGCCGTCACGATTGGTAAGGAGACACCATGCTGAAGCACTGCATTTTGAGCGTCGATTATTCCGAGAAATGGGAAAAGATATTCGAGCATCTGCCGGGCGTCATCAAGCTGCTGGGCGTAGAGCGATTGAGCCTGACCCACGTGGTCGAGACGCACAACCGTCCGCGGCTGGAGGACAACGACTCGGCTATCGCCCACCATCTGGAAAAGATCGCCAAGCGCCTGCAAACCGAGCTCAATGTCCAGGTCGATCAGGTGATCCGCCACGGGTTTCCTGCATCCGAACTGGCCGCCGCAGCGCGCAAAATCCACGCCGATGGCATCATCGCGCTAAACCGTAATCATTCGGCAGGCCGCGCTGCGCTGTTTGGCAACGTAGTGTTGAATCTGACCCGGGTCAGCAGCGTACCGGTAGTGGTGATACCTGCCGATGCCGAGCGGGTTCCGGACGACTCCCCGTTGATGCTGGCGACCGATGGCTCGGACTCCTCACGCAATGCTCAGCGCGCCTTCGAGAAAATGCTGGCCCGGATCGATCATGGATTCGTTGTCTGGGTCAAGGATGCCCACGATGAGGGTCATGCTGAAGAGCGTGTGCAGCCGGTGCTGCAGCATTTCACCGACACCTACCCGAAGGTCGAGTCACGGCGGCTCTCAGGTGATCCCGCGGAGAAACTGGTCTCCTTCGCCAGCCAGGAGCAGGTCGCGCTGCTTATCATTGGCAAGCGGGGCAACACGCCTATTACCGAATTGATGGTGGGCAGTACCGCCGAAGCGGTTGCCAGGGCCAGTCACTGTCCGGTGCTGTTGGTTCCCTGACGGATTCCGCTTCGGCACATCAGCCCATGAGACAGATACCAAAACGGGGCTGAAGGGTTTCCCCTTCAGCCCCGCCTTCAATCGCAATCAGGCTTAGAAAAAAGCCTGCAGCCCAGTCTGTGCACGACCCAGAATCAGTGCGTGCACGTCATGCGTACCTTCGTAGGTGTTGACTACCTCGAGGTTGACCACGTGGCGAATCACACCGAACTCGTCGGAAATCCCGTTACCACCCAGCATGTCACGAGCGACGCGAGCGATATCCAGCGACTTGCCGCAGGAGTTGCGCTTCATGATGGAGGTGATTTCGACGGCTGCAGTGCCCTCGTCCTTCATGCGACCCAGGCGCAGACAGCCCTGCAGCGCCATGGTGATTTCGGTCTGCATGTCAGCCAGCTTCTTCTGTACCAGCTGGGTTTGCGCCAACGGACGACCAAACTGCTTACGATCCAGGGTGTACTGACGAGCTGTGTGCCAGCAGAATTCCGCTGCACCCAACGCACCCCAGGCAATCCCGTAGCGTGCGGAGTTAAGACAGGTAAACGGCCCTTTCAGACCCGTCACACCCGGCATCAGGTTTTCTTCGGGAACGAACACGTCTTCCATCACGATCTCGCCGGTGATCGATGTACGCAGGCCAACCTTGCCCTTGATCGTCGGAGCGCTCAGACCTTCCCAGCCTTTCTCAAGAATAAAGCCGCGAATCACATCGTCTTCAGTCTTGGCCCAGACAACGAACACATCAGCGATCGGGCTGTTGGTGATCCACATCTTCGCACCGCTCAGACGATAACCACCCTCAACCTTGCGCGCGCGGGTAACCATGGAACCCGGATCGGAGCCGTGGTTGGGTTCGGTCAGACCGAAACAGCCGATGAACTCACCGCTGGCCAGCTTGGGCAGATACTTCTGCTTCTGCTCTTCGGTACCGAATTCGTTAATTGGCACCATAACCAGAGAGGACTGCACACTCATCATCGAACGGTAACCGGAATCGACACGCTCCACTTCGCGGGCAATCAGACCGTAGCTGACATAATTCAAGCCGCTTCCGCCGTACTGTTCGGGAATAGTCGCGCCCAGCAGGCCAAGCTCGCCCATTTCGCGGAAAATCGCCGCATCAGTCTGCTCATGACGGAAGGATTCAAGCACCCGTGGCATCAGCTTCTGCTGGCAGTACTGAGCAGCTGAGTCGCGCACCATGCGCTCTTCTTCGGTCAGCTGCTGGTCAAGCAACAGCGGATCACTCCAGTTGAAACTTGCTTTGGAATCGGCCATGGGCACTCCGTATGTGTTTGTTGTGATGGGCACTGAAGGCAGTGCCTCGGTATGGACTGGATAGTAGGGGCGTCGGGAGCCGCCGGCAAGCGCCTTTTTTTCAGCCGCCTGTGCTATTTTGGAACTCCGAACTCAACGCAACCCTCACGCTGTGGTTATGACAGACCCGCTGATGGTTGATAAAGCGCATTCCGAAGCATAGTCCCGCTTTGGGGGAAGCGCACTACTGTCAACATTGGAGGCTCCATGCGCCGCAAGATTCCCCCCACCCAGGCGCTGATTTGTTTCGAATCGTCCGCTCGCCATGAAAGCTTCACCAAGGCCGCCGAGGAGCTGTCGCTCACGCAGAGTGCTGTGTGCCGGCAGATTGCCAACCTGGAGGAATTCCTCGATGTGCAGCTGTTTCGACGGACCCGCCGGGGCGTCAAGCTGACCGAGGCAGGTCAGACCTATAGCCGTCGTATCGCCAGCCGGCTGGATGCGGTGGAACGCGACACGCTGTCGGTCATGGGTAATCAGGGTACCGCCACACTCGAGCTGGCATTGGTACCGACCTTCGGCACCCAATGGCTATTGCCGCGCCTGGGGCAGTTCATCCAGGCCAATCCGCAGGTTACCGTCAACTTTACCAACCGCACCCGCCCCTTCCTGTTCGCCGATACCGAGTTCGATGCATCCATCTATTTCGGCGATGGGGACTGGTCGGGTACCGAGGCGCACTTTTTGATGAAGGAGCACTCGGTCCCGGTCTGCAGCCCAGCGCTACTGGGTGATCGGACCGAGCTGACGCCGGCGGACATATCGGGCATGCCGCTGCTGCAACAGAGCACGCGCCCCTACGCCTGGCGACAATGGTTTGGCTCACAGGACATGCGCGTGGAACATGACCTCAACGGCACCCGCCTGGAACTGTTCTCCATGCTCGCCCAGGCCGCCATGCTGGGCATGGGCGTGGCTCTGATACCGCCGTTTCTGATACGCAACGAACTGGAAACCCGCCGTCTGGTGATCGCCAACCCGCACAGCTTTGAAAGCGACAAGGGTTACTATCTGGTTATTCCCGAGCGCAAGGCTGAATCGGCGACCTTGCTGGCGTTCAGGGATTGGGTGATTGCCGAGGCGCAAGCGTATGGGCGGGAGGCGGTGGGCGGGCCTGTCATCTAGCCTGTATCTTCCGTTCGTCTGAAAGGCTGTCATCGCCGCGGGTCGCGCCTCCCACGACAGCCCAATGCGCCCCGCGCTCACCTTACGGGAGATTCTATGGGTCACCACAACCCCTTTGAGGCCGTTTTTGGTTGGTAGGTGGTTTGGTTCTGCATCAAGGCAAAGGCGCGCATCAGCAAGCCGCTCCTCCGACAAATCACCCCTTCCGAAAATAAACACAGATCCGCTGTCCATCCACCTCATGCACGCCGATATCCATCTCATACAGATCACGCAGCACCTCGTCGCGGATGATCTCCTGGGGCGTGCCCTGATACGCCGGTTTGCCCTGGCGCATGGCGATGATGTGGTCGGAATAGCAGGAGGCGAAGTTGATGTCGTGTAGCACCACGACCACGGTTTTGCCCTTCTCGTCCGCGGCGCGGCGCAGCAGTTGCATCATGTCCACGGCAAAGCGCATATCGATGTTATTCAACGGTTCGTCGAGCAGCACGTATTCGGTGTCCTGACACATGACCATGGCCACATAGGCGCGCTGGCGCTGACCGCCTGACAACTCATCGATTGGCCGGTCGCGGTAAGCGTCCAGCCGCAGGTACTCCATGGCTTCGTCGACATGACGGTGATCCTCGGCGGTCAGACGCCCGCCCGAATGCGGGAAGCGACCGAAGGCGACCAGATCGCGCACGGTCAGCCGGAGGGATGTCTGGTTGTCCTGGCGCAAGATCGACAGACGACGAGCCAGCACATTACCGGGCGTGCGAGTGACATCCAGCCCGTCAACCATGACGCTGCCCGAGGACATGGGTGTCAGCCGGCTGATCATCGACAACAGCGTGGACTTGCCCGCGCCGTTCGGGCCGATGATGGAGGTGAAGCCGCCGCGCGGAATACTCAGCGAGACGTTATCAACGACCAGCGTGTCGCCATAACGTTTGGATACTGCATGGGTTTCGATCATTGTCTGACTCCGCGCATCAGCAGCGCTATGAACAGCAAACCGCCCGCCAGCTCGATGACCAGTGCCAGCGGCAGGGTTGAGGCAAGAATATGGTCCAGCACAAGCTGGCCGCCGACCAGGCAGATCACACCGGCCATGACGCTGGCCGGCAGCGTCCAGCGGTGCCGCTGGGACCCGGTGAACCAGTAGGCCAGGTTGGCAATCAGCAGACCGAAGAACAGCGTAGGACCGACCAGGACCGTGGCCACGGATACCAGAATGGCCACCACAGCCATGACGCCCAATATCATTCGCTCGTATGCCACACCCAGATTGATGGCGATATCACGCCCCAGTGCGAGCACATCCAGGCTGCGACGCCAACGCAACAGCAACAGACACCCCACCACCAGCGCTAGCGCCGCGACAGCCAGCAACTCGGTGTTCATGCGGCTGAAGCTGGCCTGGGCGACGCCCTGACTGATACCAAACTCACTGGGATCCAACACCCGACCGCCCAGTTCCGAGAGTTCGCGAAACAGCATGCCGGCGAGCATGCCGAGCAGGATCATCAGATGCAGACTGCGCACCGACCCGGAAAACAGCAGCCGGAACAGCAACAGGGCCAGCGCCACCATGACCAGCACTTGCAGCGCAAAACGCAGCGAGGGGGACCATTCGACCAGTTCGCTGCCGAGCAGCAGCATGCCCAGGGTCTGCACCAGCACATAGAGCACATCGAATCCCATGAGCGCAGGCGTCAGCAGCCGGCTATGGGTGATGGTCTGGAACAGCACGGTGGAAATACCGATAGCGCAGGCGGCGAGCAGCATGGCTGCCAGGCGGCTGCCGCGGTATTCAAGAATGAAAGCCCAGTCGCTCTGCACGTTGAAGGTCATGAAACCCACCACACACAGCAGCGCCAAACTCACCAGTATCGCCAGCCGCAGGGCAGCAGGATCGCGTGATTGCTTCACGCCCATCTGGACCTCCCGTGCAGCAGTATGCCCAGAAATATCAGGCAACCGCCGATCGACAGGATGTTCGACGAGGGCACCTCATAGGGATGAATCAACAGGCGCCCAAGCAGGTCCGCACATAACAATAATGCCGCGCCCATCAAGGCGATCAGCGGAATGGCACGGCGCAGATTGTCTCCGGTGATCAGCCGCACCAGGTTCGGCGCCACCAGACCAATGAAGGGGATAACGCCTGCTGTGACCACCACGCTGCCGACAATCAGCGATACCAGCACCACGCCCGCTGCAAGCAGGCGTGTGTAGTTCACCCCCACGTTGGTGGCAAAGTCGCGGCCCATGCCGATGACAGTAAACCGGTCCGCCAACAGCATTGCTGCCACAGTCAGAACGGCGGCAATCCAGAGCAGCTCGTAGCGACCGCGCAACACCGCAGAGAAATCCCCGCTGCCCCAGGCGCGCAATGACTGCGACAGATCAAAATGATGCGCCAGCAAGCCACTGCCGGCATGTACCACCGCAGCCATTACCAGCCCGACCAGGGGAACAATCAGCGCCGAGCGCAGCGGCATACGTTTCAGCACGCCGAGGAACAACAGAATACCGCCCGCGGCAAAGCTGCTGACCACCAGAAAACGCGCCCAGAGTGGCAGCCCTTGAGGCACCACAATGGCCAGTACCAACATGCCCAGAGCCGCGGCCTCCATAGGTCCGGTGGTGGAGGTATCCACCAGCCGGTTGCGCGCCATCATCTGCAGAATGGCCCCCGCCACCGCCAAGGCGGCGCCCGCAAGAATCAACGCGACAGTGCGCGGCAGACGGCTTACGAACAGCAGCTTGGAGATGCGGTCATCCGGATCGGCGCCGAATACGTTGAGCAGGTTCATGCGGCTGGCGCCGACATTCAGACTGCACAGCCCGAGCACAACGACTAGCACCAGCAGCAGAAAAAGCCACAGGGTCGCCCGTGACGGCGACCCTGTGGCGGGTGAAGAAATGTGATGAGTCATGCTTCCTGCCTGAACAACAAAAGAACAGCTCCCTAGGACCGACAAGCGTAGCGCGATGGTCAGGCGAGGTGAAATCCGCCAGAAAAAAAAGCAATTTACCCAGGGTAATTGAACATTTTCCGTCGGGTTTCAACCCAGCGCGACCGAGCGCCCCAAACTGGCAGGCACGCTTCAGCGAGCGGCGGAGAATACCTTGATCAGCTCATCGACACTCTTTTGCATCACGCCGATACCGCTGTTATCCAGCAGATACCAGCTGGCTGGATCGAGATAGACAATCTGATCCTTGCTACCCGCCGTGGTCGCCTCGACCAGCTCATTGTCCATCAGCTCGGCAGCAGCGGTGCCTTCGCGGCCGATCGCAGCATCACGGTCCATGACGAACAGCCAGTCCGGATCGGCCTCAAGCAGAAACTCAAAGGACACAGACTGACCGTGACGACCGATTTTCAGGTCCTTCACCGCTTCCTCGACGCCAAATACATCATGGATCAGACCAAAGCGGGTACCCGGCCCAAAGGCTGCCATGCGGCCCCCTGTGGTCAGCACCAGGAGCCCGTCGCCGCGACCAGCGGTGAGCTTCTTGAGCTCTGCGACTGAGGCTTTCAGCTCAGCCGTCAGCTCTGCGGCCTTGTCTTGCTTGCCGAATATCTCACCCAGCAGCAGAGTGTTGCGCTCCACGCTGCCCAGCAGGTCCTTTGGATCGGGGGTCAGGTCCAGGGTGGTACCGAACTTCGATACTTCTTCGAACTTGCCCTGGGCACGACGACCGAGAATGATCAGATCAGGCTTGGTATTTTTCAGCGCCTCGAAATCCGGCTCGAACAGCGACCCTGCCCTGACAAAATCCCCATCACGATACTGTTTGAGCATCTCCGGCGGATTGGACGAAGGAATCCCGTTAACCTGCACGCCAAGCTGCGCCAATGTATCGAGAGTCGACCAGTCCAGCACAACCACGTTCTGCGGATTCGCCGATACCTGGGTCTCGCCGCCGTTGTGCGTGACCTTGATGTCTGCTGCAGCCAACGCCGGGCTGGACAAGCCCCACATCATGGCAGTAACCAGAAGACAGCTGGAAATACGAGCGGGAATACGACTTTGACGAAGCGACATGAATAGCGTCCTGTAGGAGTTAACGTTCTGATCCGGCCGGTTCCGGCCTGCGCTGGTCTGAATCTGGCAGCAAGCCCTAAACGCGATCAATTCTTGTTTGCATCCTACCAGTATTCGTTTCGCTTGGCTCACCCTTAAGGACAACGGTTGGTTCCAAAAACAAAAACGGCAAGCCCATGGCTCGCCGCTTCAGTTAATGCGCCTTTATCCAGCAAGGCTTACTGACGAATACCTTCGATGCTCAACGCCAGCTCTACTTCCGCTGCAGCGGGCCCCAGGTCCATGGAGATATCGAAATCCTTCAGCTTGATGCTGGTAGTTCCTTCGAACCCCGCACGGTAGCCACCCCAGGGATCTTCACCTTCACCGATGAAGCGGGTATCCAGCACCACCGGCTTGGTCACACCGTTCAACGTCAGGTCACCGGTGACATTGGCGGTCTTCTCGCCCGTCATCTCCACATTGGTCGATACAAAGGTCGCCTGCGGATGCTTTTTGCTATCCAGAAAATCATCGCTGCGCAAATGCTTGTCACGCTCAGCATGGTTGGAGTCCACGCTGGCGGTGTTGATAGTGACATTCACCTTGCTGGATTCAGGATTTTTCTCGTCCCAGCTAAAAGTCCCGTCAAAGTCATTGAAACGACCATGCAGCATGCTGAAACCGAGGTGGCCTGTCTTGAAGTTGATGAAAGCGTGCTGGCCTTCCTTGTCGATAGCGTAATCGGCTGCGTGAAGCGAACCGGACAAGGCGAGCAATCCGCCCAACGCAATGCCTGCAAAGGTTTTTTTCATATTGGCTTCCTGTTTTCTCATGGATTCTGCCGAGCGCCACGGGGCCGCATGCCCAGCATACGCCGCAGCGTGTCGTCTCGATCGATAAAATGGTGTTTCAGCGCGCCCAGGGCGTGCAGTCCAGCCAGTACCAACACACTGATCACGACCCAGTAGTGCACTGCGCCAGCACGGTCAGCCTGCTCAGGCAGGTCAGTCAGCACAGCGGGGATTTCGAACCAGCCAAAGACACTGACGCCCTGGCCCTTCGCGGTCGAAATAAGGTATCCACTGATAACAATCACCGCCAGCAGAGCGTAGAGCAGTGTATGCACCAGAGCGGCCAGCCGCTTCTCCCATGGCTGATGGTTCGGCAGCGACGCAGGGCGGGGATTCATTAACCGCCAGAACAGCCGTAATACCATCACAGCGGCCAGAGTGATGCCGATGCTCTTGTGCCAGAAAGGCGCGCTGCGGTAGTAAGGGCTGTAATAAGTGAGGTCAACCATCCACAGGCCAAGAATGGCCAGTCCGATCACTGTCAGCGCGACGCTCCAGTGCAACGCGACTGCGACGGCGCCATACCGGCTGGGAGTGTTCTTGAGGTGCATCACGGCATCCATTCATTGCAATGAAAAGGATTCTCACATCGAACCGATGGAAGATAAAGCGCAATATGTAAGTAGGAGTTATCTATAAATTCGATATGAAGCGCTCGCCGACCCAGACTGAGCTCGAGTCGGCGTGCGCATGCAGATAATCAGAAAAACAGCCGCTTGAGCTCGGCGCCCGGATCGTCAGCGCGCATGAAGGCTTCACCGATCAGGAATCCGTATATGTCGTGGGCAAGCATCACTTCTACGTCGGCCCGGTTGAGAATGCCACTTTCGGTGATCAACATGCGGTCGGTCGGCACCTGTGGGTACAGATCCAGAGTGGTCTCAAGGCTCACGTCGAAGGTATGCAGGTTACGGTTGTTGATGCCGATCAGCGGGGTGGCGAGCTTCAGCGCCCGATCCAGCTCGGCACCGTCATGCACCTCGACCAGTACATCCAGCCCGTGCTCCGCCGCTACACTGGCAAGCTCGGCCATCTGCGTGTCCTCAAGCGAGGCAACGATCAACAGGATGCAATCAGCGCCCATCGCCCGCGCTTCGACGACCTGATAGGGGTCGACCATGAAATCCTTGCGAATCACCGGCAAACTGCAGGCTGCGCGCGCCTGGCGCAGATAGTCATCATGGCCCTGGAAAAAGTCCACATCGGTCAGCACGGACAGACAGGCCGCGCCGCCCTGCTCGTAGCTTGCAGCAATATCTGCCGGGACAAAGTTCTCGCGGATGACGCCCTTGCTCGGCGAGGCCTTCTTGATCTCGGCGATCACCGCCGGTTGGCGCGCGGCGGCACGCCTGCGCAGTGCATCGGCAAACCCCCGCGGCGCATCGGCGGCGGCGCTCAGACGTTCCAGTTCGCCCAATGACGTCTGCGCGCGACGCTCCTTCACTTCCTCATGCTTGCGCGCAACGATGTTCTGCAAAATGGTCGGCAGGCTCATTGGGCAGCCTCCTCTCTGAAAACTTCAGTGAAGACCACCAGTTCCGCCAGCTTTTCCCGCGCCATGCCACTGTAGAGGGCATCGGAGGCCAGCTCGACGCCTTCCTGCAGTGAAGAGGCGTGATCGGCAGCGTAAAGCGCCGCGCCGGCATTCAGAATGATCATGTCCGCGGCCCGCTCGCCGGCTTCGGTCTGGCGCTTGCCCAGTGCATCACGAATCAAGGTGAGCGAGGCCTCGGGGCCGTCAACACTCAGCCCGATCAGACTGCGGCTCTCGATGCCCAGGTCTTCAGGCGTCACGTCGTATTCGGTGATCTCGCCGTTACGCAGCTCGGCGATATGAGTGGGCGATGCGAGACTCAGCTCGTCCAGCCCGTCTTTGGCGCACACCACCAGCACATGCTTGCTGCCAAGACGCTTGAGCACTTCAGCCATGGGGCGACAGAGTTTTTCGCTGAAGACACCCAGCACCTGATGTTCGACCTTCGCCGGGTTGGTCATGGGGCCAAGAATATTGAACAGGGTACGCAGGCCGAGCTCTCGGCGCGGGCCGACGGCGTATTTCATTGCGCCATGGTGCGACGGCGCAAACATGAAACCGACGCCAACGCTGTCGACACAATGGGCCACCTGCTGCGGCGTCAGATCCAGATTGACCCCCGCGGCTTCCAGCAGATCGGCGCTACCGCTCTTGCCCGACACGGCGCGGTTGCCATGTTTGGCCACCTTGGCGCCAGCTGCCGCCACAACGAAGGCCGCGGCGGTGGAGACGTTGAAAATATTGGCGCCATCGCCGCCGGTACCGCAGGTGTCGACCAGACGATCGCCCGGGATATCCACGCCGGAGGCCAGCTCGCGCATGACCATGGCGGCGCCGGTAATTTCGTCGATGCTTTCGCTCTTCATACGCAGGGCGACCAGAAACCCGCCCACTTGCGCGTCGGTGCACTGCCCGGTCATGATCTGGCGCATCACCGCCTGCATTTCCTCGGTGCTCAGATCAATGTGGTCGACCACGCGGGCCAGTGCTGCCTTGATGTCCATGGGTGCTCCTTGTTGTGCAATCAGCCCAAGAATCGGTTGAGGTCTCGTCGCGCGCCGCGACGCGACATCATCAGTTTCTCAGACCGCCCTGTTGTTTGAGGAAATTCTCCAGCAGCTCGTGGCCCTGGTTGGTGAGGATCGATTCGGGGTGGAACTGCACGCCTTCGATCATGTACTCACGGTGACGCAGTCCCATTATCTCGTCCATCGAACCGTCTTCGTGCTGGGTCCAGGCGGTGATTTCCAGACAGTCCGGCAGTTGCTCGCGGCTGACCACCAGCGAATGATAGCGGGTCACCGTCACGGGATTCTCCAGCCCGGCGAACACCCCTGTGTTTTCGTGATAGACCGGACTGGTTTTACCGTGCATGACCTGCCGCGCGCGAACAACTTTGCCGCCGAACGCCTGGCCAATGCTCTGGTGTCCCAGACAGATACCCAGGATTGGCAACTTGCCGGCGAAATGCTTGAGCGCCGGGACCGATACGCCGGCCTCGTTCGGCGTGCAGGGGCCGGGGGACACGACGATGCGCTCGGGCTTGAGGGCTTCGATTGCCTGCAGGGTCAGCTCATCGTTACGGATGACCTTTACTTCGGCGCCAAGCTCGCCGAGGTACTGCACCACGTTGTAGGTGAAGGAATCATAGTTATCGATCATCAGCAGCATGTCTTGATCCTCACTCGACGGACTGTTCAGCCAGGGCCACAGCCCTGAACATGGCGCGGCGTTTGTTGATGGTTTCTTCCCATTCCAGCTCAGGTACCGAGTCGGCGACGATGCCGCCACCGGCCTGCACGTGCAGTTCGCCGTTCTTGATCACCGCGGTGCGGATGGCGATGGCGGTATCCATATTACCGTTCCACGCCCAGTAACCGACTGCGCCGCCATACACGCCGCGCTTGACCGGCTCCAGCTCATCGATGATTTCCATGGCGCGAATCTTCGGCGCGCCGGACAGCGTGCCGGCGGGAAGTATGGCGCGCAATGCATCCATTGCGGTGAGCTCCGGGAGCAGCTGCCCACGCACGTTCGAGACAATATGCATGACGTTGGAATAGCGCTCGATCACCATCTTCTCGGTGAGCTGCACCTTGCCGATCTGGGACACGCGGCCTACATCGTTACGACCCAGATCGATAAGCATCAGGTGCTCGGCCAGCTCCTTGTCATCCGAAAGCAGGTCCTGCTCCAGCGCCAGATCAGCTTCCTCGGTGGCGCCGCGTGGTCGGGTACCGGCAATGGGGCGCACCGTCACTTCGCCGTCTTCGACGCGCACCAGTACTTCAGGTGAACTGCCGACCACATGGAAGTCGCCGAAATTGAAGAAATACATATAGGGCGTCGGGTTCTGACTGCGCAGCGCGCGGTACAGATCGATGGGCTCAGCCTTGAAGTCGATACTCATGCGCTGGGAGGGCACGACCTGCATGCAATCGCCGGCAAGGATATATTCCTTCACCCGATCGACCGCTTGCTGATAGTCCTCCCTGGTGAAGGTGGCGCGATAATCCAGCTCGCGGTCCAGCGGTACATCCAGATTCAGGTTCGAGCGCTGCGCCAGCGGCTGGCGCAGCTTGCCGAGCAGTACGTCGAGCCGGGCGCAGGCTTCGTCATAGGCCTCGGGACGAGCCGGATCAGCCACCACGATGGCATGCAGCTTGCCCGCGAGATTGTCGAACACCACGATTTCTTCGGACACCATCAACAGGATGTCGGGTGTTTCCAGAGGATCAGGATTCGGACACTGAGCCAGGCGCTGCTCGACATAACGCACACAGTCATAACCGAAATAGCCGACCAGGCCGCCATTGAAACGCGGCAGCCCCGGAACGTCGGCGACCCGATAACGTGCCTTGAAGGTCTCGACGAAGGCCAGCGGGTCGGCGCACTCATGGCGTTCGGTCTCGACGTTGTCTACCAGCACCTGACAGAGATGGCCGGTTACCCGCAGAACGGTCCGGGCGGGCAGGCCAATGATCGAATAACGGCCCCATTTTTCACCGCCCTGCACCGATTCCAGCAGGTAGGAATAGGCGCCATCGGCAAGCTTGAGATAGGTTGAAAGCGGGGTATCCAGGTCAGCGAGCACATCACGCACAACAGGTATGCGGTTGTAATCCTGGCTGGCCAGGTGGAGGAATTCTTCGCGGGTCATGATCAGCCTCACAGGGCGGGTAATTGTCAGACACAAACCGGTGCCCGCGTTATACGCAGGCCGAACAATTTCAGGTACGCCAACGCCAGCGGGCGAGCGCCTTCATCATTCTCATCAGTATGCGGTTGCTGACAAACACGGCTGATCCATGGAATACGGGTTGGAAGCTAGGGTCTGTTGACGTTTCGTCACAACCGCGACGAAACGTCAACAGACCCTAAGGCTATATGAGCGCGTCAAGTGAATCAACCAGCAGATCGGGGTTTTCCTCGGCTATGGGGCGCCCGTGGTTATAACCGTAGGGGACTGCAACCACCCGCACGTCGGCAGCCCGGGCCGCCAGCACATCGTTGCGCGAGTCGCCAATGAACAGGCTGTGCTCTGGCTCCACCTGCGCCAGTCGCATGACATGGAGCAGCGCAGCGGGGTCGGGCTTTTTCACTGGCAAGGTGTCGCCACCTATCAACCACTCGAAGAAGCCGGCGATCCCCATCTCCCCCAGCAACGGCGCAACGAAGCGCTGTGGCTTGTTGGTAACCACCGCCATTTTCACCCCCTGTTGCTGCAGCCAACGGAGACATTCCGCGACGCCGGGATACAGGGTAGTGAGTTCGTGCGCGCCACCGTAGGCCTGCAGGAACACCTGCAACGCAGCGTCAGCCTCATCATCATCAACTCCGGCATGATCCACCGACCGCGCCAGGGCTCGTCGCACCAGTACCGGCGCGCCATTGCCCACCCAATAGCCAACCTGTTCGAGGCTCGCGGGCGCACGGCCGTGCTGTCCCAGCATATGGTTCACTGCAGCAGCCAGGTCGGGCACCGAATCAACCAGGGTGCCATCCAGGTCGAACATCACCAGCCGCGGCAAGCCACCATCGAAGAGCCCACGCAGTGCCGACATGCTCAGCGCCGCACCTGCGCCAGCTCAGCGCGCATCTGGTCAATCACAGCCTTGTAGTCCGGCTTGTTGAAAATGGCCGAACCGGCCACAAAGGTATCGGCGCCCGCTTCGGCGATCTCGCGGATGTTGCCCTCGTTGACCCCGCCATCTATTTCCAGACGGATGTCACGACCGCTGGCATCAATCAGCGCACGTGCTTCTCGCAGTTTGTCGAGGGTACCGGGAATGAATTTCTGTCCGCCGAAGCCGGGGTTCACGCTCATCAGCAGCACCATGTCGACCCTGTCCATGACGTACTTGAGACAGTCCAGCGACGTGGCCGGATTGAACACCAGTCCTGCCTTGGCACCGCCTTCCTTGATCAGCTGCAGTGAGCGGTCGATATGGTCACTGGCCTCCGGATGGAAAGTGATATAGCTGGCGCCGGCTTCGAGAAAGTCCCCAATCATCCGGTCGACCGGCCTGACCATCAGGTGCACATCGATGGGCGCGGTGATGCCGTACTTGCGCAACGCGCTGCACACCATTGGCCCTATGGTCAGATTGGGTACGTAATGGTTGTCCATTACATCGAAGTGAACGATATCCGCCCCGTCGGCCAATACGCGATCGACTTCCTCGCCCAGACGGGCAAAATCGGCTGACAGAATGGATGGGGCGATCGCGTAATCAAACATGACAGGACCTCAGGGGTAAATTCGGGACTGGCATAGTCTACCGCAAGGTTTGCGGTCTGTTTTTACTTCGTGTGGCCAGTAGTGGCTCAAATCAACGAAAACCGCGATGCTGTTTGAGCCGTTCATAGGCTTGCTGGATGGCATGCATGCGTTCGCCCGCCCTGGCCAATTCCTGCTGACTGGCGCCGGTGAGTTTGTCCGGATGGTGTTTGCTGAGCAGGCGGCGATAGGCGCGTTTGATCGCCTCAGGCTTGGCCCCCAGATCAACACCCAGTACATTCGCCGCCTCGTCCAATAGTTGCTGACTGGTCACCGGGACGCGCCGCCCTGTCCCGGCGTCGCTGCGCGCTCGATGACGCTGATGCATTCTTTGCTGTTCCGGCCGGCTCAAGCCGGCCCGCTGGCCCCAGTCATCCAGCAATCGGGCAGAAGCGGCTCCCAGCGCACCGGTGACCAACGCCATGCGCCAGCAACAGTCCATCAAATCGGCGGCCCGTGCCGGCTCGGCTTCACACAAGCGGTCGATCATCCGGGAAACCTTGATGTGCGGATCCTTGCCCCGATTGAAGGCCTTCATTGCCTGCAAGCGATCCGCTTCAGATAACCGAAACTGGGCCATGATCTCGCGCGCAAGCTGCAGATGTGCCGGCTGCACCTGACCCTCGGCCTTGGCTAGCCTGCCCAGACTGGTAAACAGGACCTGCTCGAAGGAGTGCTGGCGACCGGTCGCCCGACTCAGGCGCTGCGGCAAGTCGCTCCAGCTGTGCAGTTCAAGATGGCGATCCAGCGCATGGCCCAGCACCGCGCCAAGAATGCAGCCGGGGGCACCGCCGGCCAGTCCGCCGAGAAAGGTACCCGCTACCGTCACCGGCCACAGCATGGTCAGCGCGCCTGCGCCTGTCGGTTGGCTTCGGCCAGCCGTTCAGGGGTGCCAACATCAATCCAGACGCCGGAGTAATGCTGGCCGGTCACCCGGCCCTGATCTGCCGCCCGGCGCAATAGCGGCGCCAGCGCCGCTGCGCCCGGTTGCAGGCCATCGAACAAGGCCGGATGCAAGATGGCGATACCGCTGTAGGTCAGTGCGGCTTCGCCGGCTTGGGGATTGCTGATCTGCCCAGCGGCCAGAACGAAATCACCCTGAGCCTTGTGGGCGGGATTATCCACCAGCACCAGATGCGCCAAGCTGGTCTGATTGCTGCGAATACCGGAAAAGTCGAAGTCGGTGAAAATGTCGCCATTCACCAGCAGGAACGGGGCATCGCCCAGCAGAGGCAATGCCTGGAGAATGCCGCCCGCGGTCTCCAGCGGCTGCCCTTCAGCGGACCACTCAATCTCCACGCCAAGCTGCTCGCCACGCCCGAATGTGCGCTCAAGCTGTTCGCCCAGCCAGGCATGATTGATGACCAGCCGCCTCAGCCCGGCACTGGCCAGCGCTTCGATATGCCACTGGATCAGAGGCTTGCCGGCGACCGGTAGCAGGGGTTTGGGGGTTGTCAGGGTGAGCGGACGCATCCGTTCGCCCTTCCCTGCCGCAAGGATCATAACCTTCATGCATGCAGTCCCAGGCTGTCCAGCAATCGGCTCAGGGCCGTCAGGCGAGGATCCTGCTCGCAGGCTTCGCGCAGATAGCGAATAAAGCGCGGTGCGTCTGCAAGATAACGCGCCTTGCCATCGCGATAGCGTATGCGCGCAAAAATGCCCAGCACCTTGAGATGCCGCTGCACAGCCATCAGCCGCGCCTGATCGAGAAACTCTTCTACGCGCTCGGGAACCGGTACTTTCGCAGCGCTGGCCTGCTGCCAATACGCGCGCAACCAGCTTTCGCGTTCGGTAGATGACCAGCTAAAAAAGGCATCGGCAAACAGACTGGCGGCGTCGTAGCTTACCGGGCCGTACAGTGCATCCTGAAAATCCAGCACGCCAGGTTCGCCCGGGGCGGTCATCAGGTTGCGCGGCATGTAGTCGCGGTGCACGAACACCCTGGCCTCATTGAGAATACTGCCCAGCAGCACGGCGCAGACTTCATTCCAGTCGGCGGCCTCCTCCGGCGTCATGGCTCGGCCGATATGCCGCGCCACGTACCAGTCAGGAAACAACGCCAGCTCGCGGCTCAGCACCGCTTCGTCATAGTCTGGTAATACGCCGGGCCGGCTGGTTGCTTGCCAGCGCACCAGTACGGCTATCGCAACATTAAACATGCGCTGACATTCGGCATCACTGACGCCGGCCTGGATACTCTCCAGATAGGTGTGACTGCCGAGATCTTCCATCAACAGAAAACCGTGCTGCAGATCTGCCACATATATATGGGGCACGCGCACATGCGCTTCGGCCAGTAAACCGGCAATCCGGACAAAGGGGGCTGAGTCCTCCCGCTCTGGAGGCGCGTCCATGATCACCAGGGTGCGTACGCCATCGTTCCACCTGAAGTAACGGCGAAAACTGGCATCGGCACTGGCAGTGGTAACTTCACCTACGGGTACTGCGCCCCAGCCCTGTTCCCTATAGGCTGTCTGTAACGCCGAAGGCAACCATTCATGCAGTAATGTCTGTCTTGAATCCATCATTTCCATCCCGAGCGGACGGCGCTGGCTCTGGCGCCGCACAATGCTTTATTATCCACGATCTCTTTATGCAAACGCAGCATGCATGTTGCATTCTTCTCGCACAAGCAGAGCGAGCTCGCACCGACTGGAAGCCCCGGAATAATTACAATGGCCTACCGCATACCTCCGTTTCGTTCTTCGTTTCCCATGATGCTGGCAAGCGGCTTGCTATTGGCCCAGCCCATGACCAGCCTGGCCAATGATCAGGTGGAATGCCGCGCCAGCAGTGATGGTTCGGGATGGAATTGCAGTCCGCTGAGCACACCAGCGACGCTCCCCCCACGCCCTGTACGGAGCGAGCCTCCAAGACCTGCCAAAGCAGAAACCCGCCCCGTCGACGAGACATTTGCACCCCAGGAAGCATCTCAAGCGCCCCCTCCGCCAGCGCAGCCCACACCTTTCAGTGAGCTGGACTGGGTGCCCCGCGAGCAGCTTGACGCAGCCCAGCTTGCCGCGATTGCACCTTACTGCGGTGGCACCTATATCGAACCGGAACGTGCCGGGCGCGATGACGAAACACCTTTTGCGGACCTGCCGATTTACGCAACGGCAGACTCGAGCCGTTTCGAACAGAGCAGTCAGATAGGCGTTCTGCAGGGCGATGTCGTGCTGCGCCAGGGCCGACTACAAGCCCAATCCAATACTGCCACCTATGATCGAACAGAGGATCTGGTGCGTCTGGAAGGCAACGTACGCCTCCGCGACCAGGGCGTGCTGATGATCGGGGATGAAGCGCAGATGCGCGTCGACACCGGCGAAACCCGCGTCGATCGCGTCCAGTACGTGGTGCACGATGCCCGCGCCAGAGGCACCGGCGACAAGGTAATGCGCCGCGATGACGCGGTCATCGTCATGACTAACGGCACCTACACCACCTGTGAACCGGGCGAGAACACCTGGTCGCTGCACGCCAAGGATATTGAACTCAACCGTGAAGAGGGCTGGGGCGAGGCCAAGCACGTGCGTCTGCACGTGAAGGATGTGCCGGTGTTCTATACGCCCTATTTCAACTTCCCGCTGGATGATCGGCGCAAGAGCGGCCTGCTCGCACCCAGCTACGAGAACAGCACGGATAACGGCAACGAAATCACCATCCCCTATTACTTCAACCTGGCCCCGAACTATGACGCGACCCTGTATCCTCGGTTGATGTCAAAGCGCGGCGCGCTGATTGAGGGTGAAGTGCGTCACATGAGCCGAGTCAGCCAGAGCCAGCTCAATGCGGCGTTCCTGGATGACAGCGAGTTTGGCGAGCAGCGCTGGATGTATCACCTACGGCATGGGCAATCACTGACCGACAGATTGTCTGCCCAGGTAGACACTGCGGACATGAGCGATCCCTACTATTTCCATGATCTGTCCTCGGCGCTGGAGTCACGGCCGGATGATTATGTGAATCAGCGCGCTTCGATGAACTATGCCGGCGACACCTGGCGCCTGCAGGCGCTGGTGCATGGCTATGAGCTGGCCACCGTAACCGCCCTTACGCCCTATGAGCGGTTGCCGCAACTGCAACTCGATGGCGGCAACTGGCTTGGGGAAAGCGGGCTGCGACTGGATTACAGCGCCCAGTACAGCAATTTTGACCGTGACCTGCGTGTCGGTACCGTGGCGGGTGAGGACGGTGTCGCTATCGGCCAGCCCGACGTCGGTCTCAGCGGTCTGCAGCGCGCGACTGGTCATCGGGTAAATGTCAGCCCGGCGCTCAGTTATCCGCTGCGCAATAGCTGGGGCTTTATCATCCCGAAAACACGGCTGGAATCGACCCACTACGACCTTGAATTTGACGAGCGCGTAGACGGTTTCGACTACGCCAATGCTGATCGGACACCTTCGACCACCGTTCCGGTGACCAGCCTGGACACCGGCCTGTACTTTGACCGCGACACCAGCTGGTTCGGCAATGACATGCGGCAGACACTCGAACCCCGCGCCTTTTATGTCTACGCGCCGTACAAGGAACAGAGCGATCAACCGCTGTTCGATACCAACGAGACCACCTTCAGCTACAACTCGCTGTACCGCGACGACCGTTTCAGTGGGGGCGACCGTGTCGGCGATTCCAATCAGATCACGCTGGGAGCAACCAGCCGGTTCCTCGATGACGCAGGTCGTGAGCGCATGCGCGGCAGCCTCGGCCAGATCTTCTATCTGAATGACCGCCGGGTACAGCTCACCGACATAGGCGGTGAACCCGACCCGCGCGACAGCAACTCGAATTCCGCCTACGCCGCCGAGTTCATGTACCAGATGCACGATGACTGGCGCCTCAGCAGCAATCTGCTGTGGGATCCCGATGACAGCGACAGCAATGCCGGCGACGTACGGGTGAATTACCAGCCCGAGCCACGCAAGGCGATCAACGTCGGTTACCGTTTCCGCAACGAGCTGAACACCTTCAACACCCGTACTGGTGCGTATGAAAGTACTGCAAACGACAAGATCGACCAGTCGGACCTTTCCTTTATGTGGCCGCTCAGTCAACAATGGAGTGTTATCGGCCGTTGGCAGCATGATTTCGTGGAAGACCGAACCCTGGAAGCCATGGGCGGTCTGGAATACGACAGCTGCTGCTGGAAACTCCGCATCATCAACCGCTACTGGGTCGACTACGACGAGTACGAATCGCTCGCCGACGACGAACCCAACCGCGGCATCTTCCTGCAGGTGGTCCTCAATGGACTTGGCAGTGTCACCGGCAACCGTGTAGAAACCCTTCTTTCGGAAGGCATCCCAGGTTACAGAGAGCGTGAAAATAATGCATTTTAAGTTATACACAGCAGTAGTCGGCCTGTGTGCCGGTTTGTTTTTCAGCTCAGGTCTGACTGCGCAGGTCGTGCCACTGGACCGCGTTGCGGCAATCGTTGATAACGATGTCGTCATGCTCAGCCAGGTGGAAGAGCGCATGGGTGCGGTGCGCCAGCAACTGAGCGAGCGCGATTCACAGTTGCCACCTGAAGACGCGTTGAAGCGCCAGGTACTGGACCGACTGATCCTTGAAAGCATCCAGCTGCAGATGGGTGAGCGCGCCGGCATCCGCATCGATGACGCCGCTCTGAACCAGACCATGCAGCAGCTCGCTCAGCGCAACGGGGTGTCCCTGGAGGAATTCCGTGCGGCGCTTGAGCGTGACGGCATCAGTTACAACCAGGCACGTGATCAGATCCGCCGGGAAATGATCATCAACCGGGTTCGCCAGCGCCGCGTCGCCGAGCGCATCCAGGTATCCGATCAGGAAGTGCGCAACTTCCTCAGCTCCGAAGTTGGTCAATATCAGACCTCCGCCGATTATCGCCTGGCCATGATCGTGCTGCCGGTATCCGAGTCCGCCGCTGAATCGGAAGTTCGGGAAAAGGCCGAGCTGGCGATGGAGCTGTATAACGAATTGCGCGATGGCGCGGATTTCACCACGCTGGCGGTCAGCCGCTCGGGTGGTGACACCGCACTGGAAGGCGGCGAACTGGGCTGGCGCAAGGCAGCACAGCTGCCGCGCCCCTTTGCTCAGGCCGTCGGCGAGCTGGAAATCGGCGAAATCACCCAGCCACTGCGCTCCCCTACCGGTTTTCACATTCTGAAGCTGCTTGAGCAGCGCGGTGGCGAAGGTCAGGTGGTGGATGAATACAATGTCCGTCATATCCTGATCAAACCCAGCGAAATCCGTACTGAAGGCGAAGCAGCACAGCTGGCTCAGCGTCTGTATGAACGCGTGCAGGCCGGCGAATCCTTTGCCAACCTGGCCCGCTCCTTCTCCGAAGACCCTGGCTCTGCGCTCAACGGCGGTTCCTTGAACTGGGTGACCGCTGACGCCATGGTGCCCGAGTTCGGCGAAGTAATGGCCAGTACGCCAGTGAATCAGGTATCCCCGCCGTTCGAGAGTCAGTTCGGCTGGCATATTCTGGAAGTACTCGACAAGCGCAGCGTCGACATGACCGAAGACATGCGCAAACAGCAGGCCTCCAATATGCTGCGCAATCGCAAGTTCGAGGAAGAATTGCAGACCTGGCTGTTGGAGATTCGCGACGAAGCCTACGTAGAGATCAAGATCTAGTGTCAGTCAGCGCCATTGCCATCACCTCCGGCGAACCCGCCGGTATCGGGCCCGATCTGTGCCTGATGCTGGCGGCGCAGCCCTGCGCACATCAGCGTGTGGTGGTGGGCGATGTCGGATTGCTGCAAGCCCGCGCGCGCCAGCTCGGGTTGGATGTCAGTCTCAGTGTCTTCGATCCGACGCAGCCACCCCGGGCCCAATCAGCCGGGGAGCTGAGCGTGCTGTCGGTCCCGCTCGCGGCCCCCTGTCGCGCCGGCGAGCTGGACAAGGCCAACGGCAGTTATGTCCTTGAAACCCTGCGCCAGGCTGGTGAAGGCTGTCTCGACGGACGCTTTGCAGCAGTGGTTACGGCGCCGGTCCACAAGGGCGTGATCAATGAGGCGGGTGTGGCGTTCTCCGGGCATACCGAGTTTTTCGCCGAGCTGACAGGCACCGAGCAAGTGGTCATGATGCTGGCTTGCCCTGGTCTGCGCGTCGCGCTCGCCACCACGCACCTGCCGCTACGTGCGGTAGCCGATGCGATCACCGCCCCGCTGCTCGACCGGGTCATACGCATACTGGACGCGGATCTGCGCACCAAGTTTGGTATCGCCAGTCCACGCATCCTGGTCTGCGGTCTAAATCCCCATGCAGGCGAAGGGGGCCATCTCGGCCGGGAAGAGCTCGACGTGATTATCCCCGCGCTTGAAATCCTGCGCCGTGACGGCATTCAGCTCGAAGGTCCGTTACCCGCCGATACGCTATTCACACCCAAATATCTCGATCATGCTGACGCAGTACTGTCGATGTTCCACGACCAGGGGCTACCCGTGCTCAAGCACAAGGGCTTCGGCCAGGCGGTGAATATCACCCTGGGCCTGCCGATCATCCGCACATCCGTGGACCATGGCACGGCCCTTGATCTGGCCGGCACAGGCCGCGCCGATCCCGGCAGCCTGCGCATTGCGCTGAACACCGCGATCAGCATGATCGAAGCCAGAGGTTAAGCATGAGCCAGTTAGCACCACACCGGGCGCGTAAACGCTTCGGTCAGAATTTCCTGCACGATCCGGGCGTTATCAACAAGATTCACCGTGCGATCGCGCCGCGTCCCGGCCAGCACCTGGTCGAAATCGGTCCGGGCCAGGGTGCCTTGACCGAAGGCCTGCTGAGCAGCGGCGCCAGGCTGGACGTCGTTGAACTCGATTTTGACCTACATCCGATACTGCAGGCCCGCTTCGGTCATGAGCCGCTATTTCAGCTGCACAAGGGCGACGCACTGAAGTTCGATTTCAGCCAGCTGGTCACGGATGGCGAAAAACTGCGGGTGGTGGGCAATCTGCCGTACAACATCTCCACGCCGCTGATGTTCCATTTGTTGCGTCAGTCCGAGTGCATTGCCGACATGCATTTCATGTTGCAGAAGGAAGTCGTGCAGCGGCTCGCTGCGGGCGCCGGCATGAACCATTACGGCCGGCTTGGCATCATGGTGCAGTACCACTGCCAGGTTGAGCATCTGTTCGATGTGGGCCCCGGTGCGTTCAGTCCCGCGCCGAAGGTGGATTCGGCCATCGTCCGGCTGACCCCGCATGCGCAGCTGCCCCATCCAGCCGATGATCCGAAGCTGCTCGAACTGGTGGTGCGCGAGGCGTTCAACCAGCGGCGCAAGACCCTGCGTAACACGTTGAAATCGCTGCTCGATGCTGACAGCATCGCGGAAGAAGGACTGGATCCAACGATCCGTCCCGAGCAGGTCGACCTCGCCGGATTTGTTCGACTGGCCAACCGTCTGGCACGCCAGCAAAAGGATCTGACATGAACACGTCATCTAGTCATGCAATCACCGTCAAGGTGGACACCCGCTACCTGCGCGAACAGTCTGACCCCAGCGCCAGCCGCTATGCCTTCGCCTACACTGTGAATATCCATAACGAAGGCGCGGTCAGTGCACAGCTGATTGACCGTAAATGGGTCATTACCGACGGTAACGGCGAGGTCCAGGAAGTCGAAGGGCCCGGTGTCGTCGGCGAACAACCGGTGCTGGAACCCGGCGCGAGCCACACCTACAGCAGCGGCTGTCTGCTGCCTACGCCGGTGGGCACCATGCAGGGCAGCTATGGTATGCGTAGCGAAGATCAGACTGAGTTCCGCGCCGAGATTCCGCTTTTTCGCCTGGCACAGCCCAACGCGTTGAATTAACGGCAACAGACTTTACAAGGCCTTGGTATGACTACCTATGCAGTCGGAGATATTCAGGGCTGCCTGAAGCAGCTGAAATGTCTTCTCGAACGAGTGGACTTCAATCCGTCCTGTGACGTGCTGTGGTCGGTTGGCGATCTGGTCAACCGCGGCCCGCAATCCCTGGACACCCTGCGTTTTCTGGACAGTCTGGGCAATGCCTGCGTCGCCGTACTGGGCAACCACGACCTGCATCTGCTGGCGGCCTCGCGGGACGCCAGTCGACTGCGCAAATCGGACACGCTGTTACCGATCCTCAAGGCACCAGATCGCGTGGCGCTGCTCGACAACTTGCGCCAGCGCCCACTCGCCCATCACGACACCTCGTTGAATTATGCGATGACGCACGCCGGGATACCGCCCATCTGGACGGTGGCGGAGACCCTCGAACGCGCCGCCGAAGTGCAGACAGCATTGCGCTCCGACGCGCTACTGCCCTGGTTTCTGGACGAAATGTATGGCAATACCCCGTCCCGCTGGTCCACCGATCTGCAAGGTGTTGACCGGCTACGCATGATTACCAACTACCTGACGCGCATGCGCTTCTGCAAAGTCGACGGCACCCTGGAGCTCAAATCCAAGGAAGCGGTTGGCAACGCGCCCACCGGCTTCGCCCCCTGGTTCAGTTTCCCGCGTCCCGACCCGCATATCCGCTTGATCTTTGGACACTGGGCAGCGCTGGAAGGCAAGGTGAACGTAACCGGCATTCACGGCCTGGACAGTGGCTGCGTATGGGGCAACAGCATGACCCTGATGAACCTCAACACCGGCGAACGCTACGAATGTGACTGTGGAGATGAACATGACTGATTTCAAACGCATAGGTCCGGATGAAGCAGCCAGGCTGTTTGACCAGGGCGCCAATGTCGTCGATGTGCGCGATGCGCAATCCTTTGCCAGTGGGCACATTCCTTCAGCCATCCGGCTGGACAACACGAACCTGCCGCAGTATCTGGCTGATACGGACCGCAGCACGCCCCTGGTGGTCTGCTGCTACCACGGCAACTCGAGTCAGTCAGCCGCGGCCTACCTGGCAAGCGCTGGTTTCGCAGAGGTTTACAGTCTCGACGGAGGCTTCGACCTGTGGCATCGCGAATATCCAGAGCAGGTCACGCGCGACTAACGACTGAGCCGCGAAAACACCTTGCCATAAACTTTTTTTCATTCCCCGCTGCCACTCTCCGATAAAACAACTATCCTGAATTCAAGGCGAATTTATTAAGTGAAGGCCGGTCTGCCGGCTTCCGATAAAAAGGGGGCCGCCGGATCCGGAGCCAGCTCGGCGGCAACCGGATCTCGCGGTAACCCCAAATGTCCGTTTGGAAGTGGTATGGGGGGATTCATGCGTAAAGTAATGCCGTCGCCCTGTACAGCGTCAGGCGGACAGCTGCCCGGAAGCCTCAGACCTTATCCAGGCAACAGCGAGGTCGCGCCATGAGCATATTCAGCCACTTTCAGAACCGTTACGAGACTACCCGGGAGGAGGAGTATTCCCTTCAGGAATACCTCAACCTGTGCAAGACCGACCCGACGGCGTACGCCTCCGCGGCAGAGCGGTTACTGATGGCGATTGGTGAACCCGAGCTTGTCGACACCTCACTGGACCCCCGGTTGTCGCGGATATTCTCCAACAAGAAGATCAAGCGCTATCCTGCTTTTGCTGATTTCCATGGCATGGAAGACGCCATCGAGCACATTGTGTCGTTCTTCAAACACGCAGCCCAAGGCCTGGAAGAAAGAAAGCAGATTCTGTACCTGCTGGGTCCGGTGGGCGGCGGCAAGTCTTCACTGGCTGAAAAGCTCAAGTCGCTGATCCAGCAGGTGCCCTTCTACGCCATCAAGGACTCGCCGGTATTCGAGTCGCCCCTCGGCCTGTTCAACGCTGAAGAAGACGGTGCGATTCTCGAAGAAGATTACGGCATCCCCCGGCGCTATATCCACAGCATCATGTCGCCCTGGGCCGTGAAGCGTCTGCATGAATTCAACGGTGACATCAGCCAATTCAAGGTCGTGAAGCTGTATCCCTCGATCCTGCAACAGATCGCCGTGGCGAAAACCGAACCGGGCGACGAGAACAACCAGGATATTTCCTCGTTGGTGGGTAAGGTCGATATCCGCAAGCTTGAGGAATTCCCGCAGAACGATCCGGATGCCTACAGCTACTCCGGCGCGCTATGCCGGGCCAACCAGGGGCTGATGGAATTCGTGGAGATGTTCAAGGCACCGATCAAGGTGCTGCATCCGTTGCTCACTGCAACCCAGGAGGGCAACTACAACAGCACTGAAGGCCTGGGCGCGATTCCGTTCAATGGGGTGCTGCTGGCCCACTCCAACGAATCCGAATGGCACACCTTCCGCAACAACAAGAACAACGAGGCCTTCATTGACCGGATCTTCATCGTCAAGGTCCCGTATTGCCTGCGTGTCAGCGATGAGATTCAGATCTACCAGAAGCTGCTGTCCAACAGCTCTCTGGATACCGCCCATTGCGCGCCCGACACCCTGAAGATGCTTGCGCAATTCACCGTGCTCTCGCGTCTGAAGGAACCTGAGAACTCGAACGTCTACTCGAAGATGCGCATCTACGACGGTGAAAACCTCAAGGACACCGACCCCAAGGCCAAATCCATCCAGGAGTATCGTGATGCAGCGGGTGTGGACGAGGGCATGACCGGCCTGTCGACCCGCTTTGCCTTCAAGATCCTGTCCCGCGTGTTCAACTACGACCATAGCGAGATTGCAGCAAACCCGGTGCACTTGTTATATGTGCTCGAGCAGCAGATCGAACAGGAACAGTTCCCGAATGAGGTCAGCGAACGATACCTGCGCTTCCTCAAGGAGTATCTGGCGCCGCGCTATGTCGAATTCATTGGCAAGGAGATCCAGACAGCGTATCTGGAGTCCTACAGCGAATACGGGCAGAACATCTTCGATCGCTATGTAATGTACGCCGACTTCTGGATCCAGGATCAGGAATACCGCGACCCAGATACCGGTGAGATTCTCAACCGCGCCGCCTTGAACGAGGAGCTGGAGAAAATCGAGAAACCCGCAGGCATCAGCAATCCGAAGGATTTCCGTAACGAGATCGTCAATTTCGTATTGCGGGCCCGGGCGCACAATAACGGCAAGAACCCATCGTGGCTGTCCTACGAGAAACTGCGGGTGGTTATCGAGAAGAAGATGTTCTCCAACACCGAGGACCTGCTGCCCGTTATCAGTTTCAATGCCAAGGCATCCACGGAAGATCAGAAGAAACACAGCGACTTTGTAACGCGCATGGTAGAGCGTGGCTATACGGAGAAGCAGGTTCGCCTGCTGTCGGAATGGTATCTGCGAGTGCGCAAGGCGCAGTAGCCCGTCAAGGGCTGCGGCTGCAAGCGACAAGCAGTCTGCGTGACCGTAGCAATACCTAAGCAGCACGGTCAGCTTCAAGTAAATCGCTTGCAGCTTGAAGCTGACCCTCCCCCGGAGGGGCTTGAATGAGCTATGTGATTGACCGACGCTTGAACGGCAAGAACAAGAGTACGGTAAACCGCCAACGCTTTCTGCGGCGCTACAAGTCGCACATCAAGAAAGCTGTTGAACAGGCGGTGGGCCGGCGCTCGATTACCGATATGGATCACGGCGAGCAAATCAGTATCCCCGGCCGTGACATCGACGAACCCATTTTTCATCACGGCCAGGGCGGACGTCAGACCCGTGTGCACCCGGGCAACCGGGAATTCACCTCTGGCGATCAGATCGCGCGGCCTCAGGGCGGTGGTGGCCAGGGGGGCACCCAGGCCAGCAACAGCGGCGAGGGTGAAGATGACTTCGTATTCCAGATCACTCAGGACGAGTTTCTCGATTTCATGTTCGAGGATCTGGCACTGCCAAATCTGATCAAGCGTCACCTGGCGGGCACCGACACCTTCAAACCCGTTCGCGCCGGCATTTCGCAGCAGGGCAACCCGTCGCGTATCAACATTGTTCGCTCCATGCGAGCCGCCCATGCCAGGCGCATTGCGCTCAGCGGCGGCAGTCGTTCTCGGCTGCGCCTGGCCATGCGTGAACTGGAACAGCTGAAGCTCACCCAACCGGACAACCTCGACGACATCAAGGCATTGGAGGAAGAGATCCATGCACTGCGGCGTCGGGTGGCGCGTATTCCGTTCCTCGACACCTTCGACCTGCGCTATAACCTGATCACCAAGGTCCCGCATCCCAGTTCCAAAGCCGTAATGTTCTGCCTGATGGACGTCTCCGGCTCAATGACCCAGGCCACCAAGGACCTGGCCAAGCGCTTCTACATCCTGCTGTATCTGTTCCTGCAACGGAACTACGAGCGCATCGAGGTGGTGTTCATCCGGCACCACACCAGCGCCAAGGAAGTCGACGAAGAAGAGTTCTTCTATTCCCGGGAGACCGGCGGCACCATCGTCTCCAGCGCGCTGCGCCTGATGCAGCAGATTGTTCAGGACCGCTACTCACCCAATGAATGGAATATCTACTGCGCGCAGGCCTCTGATGGTGACAACTGGAACGACGATTCGCCGATCTGCCGCGACCTGCTGATCAACGAGATCATGCCGGCCATGCAGTACTACTGCTACGTAGAAATCACGCCTCGTGAACATCAGGCGCTGTGGTATGAATATGAACAGGTCGCGGCGAAGTTTCCGGAGAGCTTCGCGCAGCAACAGATTGTCGGTGCCGGTGATATCTATCCGGTGTTCCGTAATCTGTTCCAGAAGAGGATGGCCTCATGAACCGGCAACCTATTTCCACCGGCTCGGAATGGACCTTCGACCTGATCCGCGACTACGACAAAGAAATCGGCCGTATCGCCCATGATGTCTACGGTCTGGAGACCTATCCGAACCAGATCGAAGTGATTACCGCCGAGCAGATGATGGATGCCTACGCCTCGGTCGGCATGCCGCTGGGCTACCACCACTGGTCCTATGGTAAACACTTCCTGCACACCGAAAAAAACTACACCCGCGGCCAGATGGGCCTGGCCTACGAGATCGTAATCAACTCCGATCCCTGCATTGCCTATCTGATGGAAGAGAACACCATGACCATGCAGGCGCTGGTCATTGCCCACGCCTGTTACGGTCACAATTCCTTCTTCAAGGGCAATTACCTGTTCAAAACCTGGACCGACGCCAGCGCCATCGTCGACTACCTGGTATTCGCCAAACAGTACATTTCGCGCTGCGAAGAACGGCACGGCATCGACGCGGTGGAGGACCTGTTGGATTCCTGCCACGCCCTGATGAATTACGGTGTAGACCGGTACAAGCGGCCCTACCCGATCTCCGCCGAAGAAGAACGCCGGCGGCTGATCGAGCGCGAAGAACATATGCAGCGGCAGGTCAACGACCTGTGGCGCACCATTCCGGTCAATCCCAACCAGGCTGACGAGCAGCACGAGGAGCCCCGCTACCCCAGCGAGCCGCAGGAAAACCTGTTGTATTTCATCGAGAAGAACGCGCCGCTGCTCGAGCCCTGGCAGCGCGAAGTTATCCGGATTGTGCGCAAGATTGCCCAGTATTTCTATCCGCAGCGCCAGACTCAGGTCATGAATGAGGGCTGGGCCACCTTCTGGCATTACACGCTGCTCAATCACCTGTATGACGAAGGCAAGGTAACTGACGGCTTCATGATGGAGTTCCTGCAATCACATACCAGCGTTATCTATCAGCCGCCTTTCGACAGCAACTGGTACAGCGGTATCAATCCCTACACGCTGGGCTTCGCCATGATGCAGGACATTCGGCGCATCTGCGAACACCCGACCGAAGAGGACCGGCGCTGGTTCCCGGACATCGCCGGAAGCGACTGGCTGGAAACCATCAAGTTCGCCATGCGCACCTTCAAGGATGAGAGTTTCATCCTGCAGTTCCTGTCGCCCAAGGTAATTCGGGATCTCAAGCTGTTCGCGGTGGTCGATGACGACAAGCGCGACTACCTGGAGATTGCCGCCATTCATGACGATGAAGGCTACCGGGTGGTGCGCGAATACCTTGCGGCCCAGTACAACCTGGGCAACCGTGAGCCGAACATTCAGGTGTGGGAAGTGGACCGGCGCGGCGATCGATCACTGAGCCTTCGTCATCAGCGCCATGAAGGCAAACCACTGGGCGAAACCACGGATGAAATGCTGCGCCACCTGCACCGACTCTGGGGCTTTGATATTCATCTGCAAAGTCTTGATGGCGATACCGTGGTCGGCGAGGCGCACATACCGCCCCGCCCCTCCAGGGATGAGGAACGGCTACCGCGTTTCGACATGAACATTCCGCCGATCTGAGCGCAGCGGGGATAACCTCAACCCGGGCGAAGGTCTTCCCGTGGTCTGGCCGCACAAAATGCCTTAGAGTCGCGGCATGACAAAACACTTCACCAAATATCTGGTTGGCGGCGCCGTGCGTGACAAGTTGCTCGGCAGAGCCGTGACCGAACGCGACTGGGTTGTTGTCGGCGCCACGCCGGAGATGATGCAACAGGCGGGCTTTCGGCCCGTCGGCCAGGACTTTCCGGTCTTCCTTGAGCCTGGCTCGGGTGAGGAATATGCCCTCGCCCGCACCGAGCGCAAGAGCGGCCGCGGCTACGGCGGTTTTACCTTCCATACCAGCCCCGATGTCACCATCGAAGAAGACCTGATACGTCGCGACCTCACGGTTAACGCCATGGCCCAGGCCGAAGACGGCACACTGATCGATCCTTACGGCGGACAAAAAGATCTCGAGGCGCGCCTTCTGCGCCACGTCTCGCCGGCCTTCGCCGAAGATCCTTTGCGAGTGCTCCGTGTTGCGCGCTTCGCTGCCCGTTATGCAGGCCTGGGATTCACCGTGGCCGACGAAACCCGCGAGCTGATGCGTCAGTTGGCCACCTCCGGCGAGCTCGAGGCATTGACCGCCGAGCGCAGCTGGAAAGAAATCAGCCGGGCCGTGATGGAGCCGTATCCCGAGGTATTCATTCAGGTGTTGCGTGCCTGTGGCGCGCTGGAAAAGCTTTTCCCCGAGCTCGATCGGCTGTTCGACAACTCACTCCCCAAGCCGGCCGGCAGTGTAGGTAATCGACTACTGGATCGGTTGCGCATTGCCGCCGGTATGCAAATCCCGCTGCCTGGCCGCTGGGCATGTCTGCTGCTGGATATCGGGAAGGACTCGTCGCCGCCAAACAACGCCCACGCTCTGGTGAAGCGAGTGAATCAGCGCTGCAAGGCGCCCCGTGATTGTCAGGATCTGGCCCTGCTCGCCTGTGATTACCTGTCATCCATTCATGGCGCCATAGCGTTGCCGGCGGACGAGTTGATGCAGCTGTTCAAGTCCGTGGACATCTACCGCAGACCTGAGCGCTTCGAAGAGCTGCTATCGGTGGGTGAAGCGGATGCCAGGGCATTAGTCAGCCCCGATACCCCGGCTTACCCGCAGGCTGAATATCTTCGCGCAGCAGCCGATACGGCGCGCCAGGTAGGTATTCAGCCCTTGCTCGATCAGGGCTTTCAGGGGGCCGAACTGGGCGCAGCGCTGGATCGCGAACGCAGCCGCGCGCTGGGGGCGTACCAGCGAGCGTTTGTCACCCGCTGAACTGAAGGACTAGAGCGCCCGGGAAGGCCGATGCGTCTCGATCAACTCGACCGGCGTCAATGCGCGGCCGTGCCACTCAAAGGGCACAGGCCAAAGGGACTGGTCGCCCTGCCAGCCAGCCCATAGCTCGGCGTAGCGTTGATCCGTGCCGGGCATGACGGCGTGGGGCGCGAGCAACGCCAAGGGCCAGAGCACGAAAGCGTTGCGCGCGGTTTCACGGCGGGGCAACAGGATGCCGTCGTGAACCCCGGTCAGGCTGCCGTAAACCAGAATATCAATATCCAGCGTCACCCGTCCCGGCACGCTGGTTTCCCGGCGACCGCAGGCCGCCTCGATTGCTTTCAAAGCCGCCTGCAGGTCGGCCAGCGGCAGGTGCGTGTCGGCGCCCACCACCATATTGAAGAAACGCCGTCCCAGTACGCCTACCGCATCGCTTTCAAAAACCGGCGACAGGTCAAGCGGACCCAGCAACTGCTCAAGCGCATCCAGACCGCGCGTCAGGTGACTGTCACGATCAAGATTGCTGCCAACGCCCAGAAACACTGCGCTCATGGACGCTGAGCGCCGCGCTCAATCAGCACGCCCACCCCGCCAGCCGCCTCAGCCACTGCGCCCGGCTTGTTGATCCGCAAGCGCAACCAGGGCACCGAGAATTCAGCCATGATTACTGCCGCCAGCCGCTCCGCCAGGGTCTCGACCAGTGCGAAGCTGCTCGCCGATACGTAGTCGGTGATCCGCTGGCTGACGGCGGCGTAGTTCAGGGTCGCCTCGAGATCATCATTGAGGGCGGCGGCAGAAATGTCCCAGCCCATGTCCAGATCGATAATCAGGCGCTGACGTATATCGCGCTCCCAGTCGTAGACGCCAATCACCGCGTCCACGGCCAGGCCGTTGATGAATATCTGGTCCACTGAAGACTCCACTATCGACTACACTCTGGTTTTCGTCATGACTCAGCGCCATGTCCGTCGAATTCCCGATACTACTTATCGCTGCCTACCTGCTCGGCTCGGTGTCCTTCGCCGTGCTGTTCAGCCGACTGGGACAGCTACCCGATCCGCGAGATATCGGATCCGGCAATCCTGGGGCCAGCAACATGCTGCGCCTGGGTAATCGTCCGCTGGCCTTTGCCACCCTGATCTGCGATATCGGCAAGGGCGCATTGGCCGTCTGGCTGGCAGCGCGCTGTGAGCTCGGCCTGTTCGCCCAGGGACTGATCGGACTGGCGGCCGTCACCGGCCATATCCTGCCTGTCTATCACCATTTTCGCGGCGGTAAAGGGGTCGCCACCGCAGCGGGGGTCATGCTCATGCTGTCATGGCCTGCGGCGCTGCTCGCCGCCACACTGTGGCTGGCAACCTTCAGTGTGGAACGCATCGCGTCGCTGGCGTCACTGGTGGCCAGTATAGGCCTGCTTCCCTGGCTCGCCTGGCACGTGCCCGAATTACTCGGCCCGGTCGGCCTGATGGTCGGTGTGATATTACTGCGTCACCGACTGAATATAGGCCGCCTGCTCGACGGCACGGAAAACCGCTTCAAACGTTAGGGTCTGTTCCCGTTTCATCACGAGCCGCGATGAAACGGGAACAGACCTTAAAGCGGTGGCAACTGATCCATCGGCCAGCGCGCCCGCGCTTCGATACCGCCCTGATCACACTGACCTGCTCTCAAGCGCTGCCAACCAGCATAGGCGATCATTGCGCCGTTATCCGTACAGAACGCTGGGCGGGCGTAGAAGAGTTCGCCACGCAGTCCGGCAGCCATATGCTGCAGCGAGTCGCGCAGGTGAGCATTGGCACTGACTCCGCCGGCAATCACCAGCCGTTTCAGCCCGGTACTCTTCAGCGCACGGCGACACTTGATGGTCAGCGTATCCACCACCGCCTGCTCGAAGGCCAGGGCAATATCGCAGCGGGTCTGTTGCGAGTCGTCACCCCCGCGCACGGTTTTCTGCCAGGCATTCAGGGTAGCCGTTTTCAGACCACTGAAACTGAAATCCAGGCCTGGCCGGTCGGTCATCGGGCGGGGAAACACAAAGCGTCCGGCCTGACCTGACTGCGCCAGGCGGGCGATCTCAGGCCCGCCGGGATACGGCAGACCCATGAGTTTGGCGGTCTTGTCGAAAGCCTCACCCGCTGCATCGTCCAGGGACTCACCGAGCAATTCATACTGGCCAATACCGTCGACCCGGACCAACTGCGTATGCCCGCCCGATACCAGGAGCGCAACAAAGGGAAACTCCGGGGGGTGTTCTTCGAGCATGGGAGCCAGCAAGTGTCCTTCCATGTGGTGCACGCCCAGCGCAGGCACCTGCCAGGCGAAGGCCAGCGCGCGGGCACAGGCGCCGCCCACCAGCAAGGCACCGACCAGCCCTGGCCCGGCAGTGTAGGCCACCCCGTCAACATCGCCATGGGCAATGCCAGCGCGCTCGAAGACCTCTCGCATGAGGGGGACCAGGCGCTTCACGTGATCACGCGATGCCAGTTCCGGGACTACGCCGCCATAGACGCGGTGCAGGTCGATCTGGCTGAACAGAGCGTCAGCCAGCAGCCCGCGCTCGCTGTCATACAGCGCAACGCCGGTTTCATCGCAGGAAGTTTCGATACCCAGGACACGCATAAACAACCCAGCCAGAGGAGAATCAGGCGCGCATGATAATCTTCACGCCCGTCTCCGGCCAGCCTTTCCAGCCCAACCGCGCTGACTGGCTCAGCGCATATCCGCGAAGCGATGCGGCTCTGCAGCCAACGCCAGCCCGGCGCCACCAGGACCCACATAGATATTACTGGTGACATTGGCGGGCGACGCCAACAGCGTGACGTCATGCTCTTTGCAGGTCTGAACCAGCCGATCGAAGCCCGGCAACTGATAGATTTCGTGCTCCTCCATGCCGGCGCTGAACACCACGAAAGGCGACAACAGTCCGCGCCGTATGCGTGCACAGGCATAGTCGATCATGCGCTCGACCGCCGCTTCGAAGCTGCGACCGCGAAAAACCGGTCCACCGCCCTCACCCGAACCCGCGCCCCAGAGCAAGGGGGTGATCTTAAGATGCTTGGCCAGGAAGGCCTGCAGCGCAGAAACGCTCCTGTCACCGCGCTCCCTGCCGCGCCGCCGAATGTATTCCAGATCACGCGGGATTGCGCAGCCATAAATGTGCTGGGTGAAATTACCGACCTCCTCACGCAACTCGTTCTTGCCGATCCCCTGATTGATCAGATGGACAGTGTGCGCAGCAAGCAGGCCCTGCCCCGAAAAGAAGGTCTTGCTGTTCACCACGCGCATCGAGAACTTGCCGCTCAGCCCAGCCGCCTGACGATGGGGCCGGTAGCTCGCGATGATCCGGTGCATCGCCGCAATCGCGTTCCGGTAGATGTCGCTGCGGTCTTCGGCGATGGTCTCAAGGAATGCAAAATCGTACTGGTTGACGATCTTGTCCATGAACAGGTTATAGATCTGATCGACCGTATAGGCTTCGGTCGTGGCCTGATGGCCTAACTGCATAGAACCACTGTCGTAGAAGCGGCGTGTTGTCTCTGGATCGTGATCATCGACGAAGGTATGACCATCGACCTTGACCGTCACAGGCAGGATGAAGATGTTGTTTTCCTTGATAAAGGAATAGGGCAACTCACAGGCAGAATCGACAATCAAACCTACACGCATGGGAACACTCCATTGTTTGCGATAAGCGCGCTTGATCCGCCGACTTTCTTCCCTATGCAGCGGCCGTCTCATTCTTATGCCGTATACCGATATAATTCAAGGCTTCTCGCCACTACACAGCGATCAGCACAGATCCTCATTGCCGCACCGTTGGAAACAAGCCAATCACCCTTTGCTTTTCCATTATGAAGGCGGTAACATCCGGTCCCCTTGAAATGCATTCGCTAAAGGCATCTGCCAGCAGCGTTGTAATGTACACTCACAGCACAGTTTCTTAGAAAGGTACGAAATGCCTGCCGTCAAAGTAAAAGAGAACGAACCCTTCGACGTGGCCCTGCGTCGTTTCAAGCGCTCCTGCGAAAAAGCTGGTGTGCTGGCCGAAGTCCGCCGCCGCGAGTTTTATGAGAAGCCTACTACCGAACGCAAGCGCAAAGCCGCAGCGGCCGTTAAGCGTCACGCCAAGAAGTTGCAACGTGAGCACCGCCGTCACGAGCGACTGTACTGAGTTTAGCCGTTTGACCTGTCGGGCCTGATCCTGGGCCCTGCGAATGTACGCCTTCTGGTGAGGCATTCAACAGGCAACATTAGAAGCTGAGCACGCATGTCCGGCCATCCAGGATTCTGGAGTTGGCTGGATTTTTGCGTTCCCTGTTATAGTGTTTCTTCCCCGGTTCGCGATCACGTTGACCGGAGCGCAGCCGCTCAGTATCTCGCAGGGCAAGCTTGAATGGCCGGATTGATCCCACAAGGATTCATCGATGATTTGCTTGGACGATCCGATATCGTCGAGGTGGTCGGCTCACGCCTGAAACTGAAGAAAACCGGCAAGAACTATTCTGCGCTCTGCCCCTTCCACGATGAGAAGTCGCCGTCGTTCAGCGTCAGTCCGGACAAACAGTTTTACTACTGTTTCGGTTGCGGGGCCGGCGGTAATGCAGTCAGCTTTATCATGGACTTCGAGCGCCTGGAGTTTCCCCAGGCGGTTGAAGAGCTAGCAGGCAACCTCGGCGTCGAAGTACCTCGCGAGGAGCGCAACGGTCGCTCGCAAGAGCCCCGCGCCCCGCGCCAGGACAGCCCGCTTTACGCTTTGCTGGAACAGGCGGCAGCCTATTACCGGCAGCAGCTGCGCAAGCATCCGCAGCGCCAGCGCGCAGTGACCTATCTGAAGCAGCGCGGTCTGTCGGGCCAGATTGCCAAGCTGTATGACATCGGTTTCGCCCCGCCCGGCTGGGACAACCTGATGGGGCATCTGGCGACCGACACCACCGAGCAGAAAGCGCTGATCGAGGCCGGCCTGGTCGTAGAGAATGCCGACAGCGGCAAACGCTATGACCGCTTCCGAGACCGCATTACCTTTCCCATCCGCGACAGCCGTGGACGGGTCATCGGCTTTGGCGGCCGCGTACTGGGCGACGACAAACCGAAGTATCTGAATTCACCTGAAACGCCGGTGTTTCACAAAGGCCGCGAACTCTACGGTCTGTACGAGGCCCGTCGGCAGAACCGCCAGCTCGACGACATCCTGGTGGTCGAAGGCTACATGGACGTGATCGCCCTGGCGCAGCACGGCATTTCCAACGCCGTCGCAACCCTGGGAACCGCCACCAGCGAGGAACATCTCAAGCGTCTGTTTCGCATCGTGAACAGCGTGGTGTTCTGCTTTGATGGTGACAATGCCGGGCGTCAGGCCGCCTGGCGCGCCCTGACCTGCTGCCTGCCAGCACTGGAAGACGGGCGTCACGTGCGCTTCATGTTTCTTCCGGAGGGCCAGGATCCCGATAGTCTGGTGCGCAACGAAGGCCAGGACGGCTTCCGCGCGCGCATGGCGCAGCAGTCTGTGACACTGACCGATTATCTGTTTCGTCATCTCGCCGAACAGGCCAATCCGGACAGCCTTGAAGGCAAGGCACACCTCGCCAGCCTGGCTTTGCCGCTGATCGAGCAGGTGCCGGGAACGCTGCTCCGACGCCTGCTGAAACAATCGCTGGAAGCACGCACCGGCATGGATCTGGAGGCACTGCCGCCAGCACCGCCGGTCGCCGAGAATCAGCGATTCGACTCAGCCCCCTCAAGCTCGTGGGCCGATCAGCCGATACCCGATTTATCACCACGCGGCAGCTATCGCAAGCGCTCGGCACCTGCACCCAAGTCCAGTGGTGTGGAGAATCCGCTACTAAACGCAGCAAGGACGCTGCTGCATCATCCGCACCTTGCCGGCCTGGTCGATCGGGCCAGTCAGTTCGCAAATGAGGATGAAGATGAAGCGCTTTTGCTTGTGGCGCTGGTGGATGCTCTGCAAAAGAATCCAGCGCTGACTACAATTCAATTGTTGGCGCGCTGGCACGGAACAGCACTGGGAGACCAGCTGAACCAGCTCGCAGAAAAGGAATGGTTATTAAATATTCCCAGCGCCAACCTTGAACAACAGTATTTTGACACCATTAATAACTTGCTGGCACGGCAGACCGATCGCCAGATTCAGAAGCTCCTCGACAAATCGGCGATTTCGCCGCTCACTCCCGAGGAAAAACAGCAGCTACGAGACCTTTTAAATAGTCGTAAAACGTCGACTTCCGCCAAGTAACACGGCGGCCAAGTGGCGTTCAAGACTAAAATAAAGGTATAATCCGCAGCTTACTTTTTTGCACACCAAGGCATCCAAGGGTTGTTATGTCCGGAAAAGCGCAACAGCAATCCCGTCTCAAAGAGCTCATCGCCCGCGGTCGCGAGCAGGGCTATTTGACCTATGCGGAAGTCAACGACCACCTCCCGGAAGAGATCGCCGATCCGGAGCAGGTCGAAGACATCATTCGCATGATCAACGACATGGGGATCACGGTTTACGAGGCCGCACCCGATGCCGATGCCCTGCTCCTGGCAGATAACGACGCCGACGAATCCGCCGCCGAAGAGGCCGCCGCCGCGCTGGCCGCTGTCGAAAGCGATATCGGCCGCACCACTGACCCGGTGCGCATGTACATGCGCGAAATGGGTACGGTGGAACTGCTGACTCGTGAAGGCGAGATCGAAATTGCCAAACGCATCGAGGAAGGCATTCGTGAAGTCATGTCTGCCATTTCGATGTTCCCCGGCACCGTCGACGGCATTCTTGCCGACTACCATCGCGTAGTTGAGGAAGGCGGGCGTCTGACCGAGATCTTCAATGGCTACATCGATCCGGACGACGACGGCATGTCCGCGACCGGCGCCGCAGTAGCCCCTGCGCCGGCTGCCAAACCTAAGGCAGACGAGAAGTCCGACGACGAAGAAGAAGAAGCAGACGACGATACGGCTGAAGAGGAAGGCGATGGCGGTCCGGATCCGGAAGTAGCGCGTCTACGCTTCACCGCCATCGGCGATCAACTGGCCAAGGTCAAGAAAGCGCTGAAGAAGCATGGCCGCGGTAGCCAGGAAGTCACCGACGAACTGGAAACGCTCGCCACGCTGTTCATGCCGATCAAACTGGTGCCTAAGCAGTACGAAGCACTGGTTAGACGCGTACGTAGCACTCAGGATCAGATCCGCGCCCAGGAACGCGCCATCATGCAGCTCTGCGTGCGTGATGCCCGCATGCCCCGCGCTGATTTCCTGCGAGGCTTTCCCGGCAACGAGACCAATGAGCAGTGGGTTGATAGCCTGCTGGCCGATAAACCGCGCTATGCCGAGGCACTTGAAGCGGTCAAGCCGGAAGTCATCCGTGCGCAGAAGAAACTTGCTGCCATGGAACAAGAGGTCGAGCTCACGCTGTCCGAGGTCAAGGACATCAACCGTCGCATGTCGATCGGTGAAGCCCGTGCGCGTCGCGCCAAGAAGGAAATGGTCGAGGCCAACCTGCGTCTGGTTATCTCGATCGCCAAGAAATATACCAACCGCGGCCTGCAGTTCCTCGATCTTATTCAGGAAGGCAACATCGGCCTGATGAAGGCGGTGGACAAGTTTGAATACCGTCGCGGTTACAAGTTCTCGACCTATGCCACTTGGTGGATCCGTCAGGCGATCACCCGGTCTATCGCAGACCAGGCGCGCACCATCCGTATTCCGGTGCACATGATCGAAACCATCAACAAGCTGAACCGCATCTCGCGGCAGATGCTTCAGGAAATGGGTCGCGAACCCACCCCTGAAGAACTGGGCGAACGGATGGAAATGCCTGAGGACAAGATCCGCAAGGTACTGAAGATCGCCAAAGAGCCGATCTCCATGGAAACACCGATCGGCGACGATGAAGACTCCCATCTGGGCGACTTCATCGAAGACGGCGCCATGGAATCACCGATTGACTCGGCGACGGTCGAAAGCCTGAAGGAAGCGACCCGCGACGTCCTCTCCGGACTGACTGCACGGGAAGCCAAGGTTCTGCGCATGCGCTTCGGCATCGACATGAATACCGACCACACGCTGGAAGAGGTCGGTAAGCAGTTCGACGTCACCCGCGAGCGGATCCGGCAGATCGAAGCCAAGGCCCTGCGCAAGCTGCGTCATCCGACGCGCAGCGACCACCTGCGCAGCTTCCTCGACGAGTAAGCAGCTGCACTAACGAAACGCCCGGCTCGCCGGGCGTTTTCCGTTGTGGAACAGCTATTTAACTGTCGTAACGCCAAGCTATAGCCACCCGCCACATCAATCCGTATAATTCCCCGGCCGTTGCACTATCAGTGGGCCTATAGCTCAGTTGGTCAGAGCAGTCGACTCATAATCGATTGGTCGTAGGTTCAAGTCCTACTGGGCCCACCATTCTCTTCTGTACCTCAAGTTCTGTTCTTTGAACCATAGTCTGTCCGTTTTGGCCAAACTTTGGTAAGAATAAATACTTCTTCTGGCCAGCACCCGCTGCATGCTCAGGCTTCCGCAGAGCCATGCCGCCAAGCTGCCCGATCATCCGAAGCCTATGCTCTCACGGCCACCCAGACGCAAAGCCAGCCTGCAGACAGTTGCCGCCTACGCCCGGCTGTTCCGCCTCGACATGTAGTGGTCAACTAAAGATCCCAGTGCAGAGTCATATACGCTTGGAAGATGGCCAGCGCCTTGATCCGTTTAGCTTCCGCACGCTGTGCTGGCGGCAACCACTGAGCAAGCCAGGGTGGCGGCTGGCGGTCTGGATACAGCAGGCAAACCTACACAGCGAGAACTTCTTATTTTCTAGCCGGTTGCATAGCTCAGATCATCTTTTTACCAGACAGTACGCACGGATCGTCAAAGTATGGGTCGCTGCCATTGGGCTTGATCCGGGCCTGTATGGCACTCACACGGTGTGTCGCACCAAAGCTTCTAGGACGAAGAACCTAAGGGCGATCCAGCTTCTTCTCGGCCATAGCAAGCTTGAAAGCACCGTCAGATACCTGGGAATTGAGGTCGATGACGGTTTAGAAATGGCGGAGCAGAACGAGGTCTGACCCTGAATAGCGACCGCTGAAGCTAGGCCGTCGCAATTCGGCTAAAAATAAGCCGTTGGTTGCGGCCGTGGAGAGATTAGGTTGTGACTACAAAACAAGGGGCGATTCAGCTATTCCCCTGAAGTCCGTGAACGTGCTGTGCGCATGGTTCTGGAGAACCTGAAGGACTACCCCTCCGAATGGGCAGCCATCGAATCCATTGCGCCCAAGATTGGCTGTGTCCCCCAGACGCTGCATGGCTGGATACGCAAACACCAGACTGATATTGGCCACCGCCCCGGCCAGACGACCGAGGAACGAGAACGCATCAAGGCTCTGGAACGCGAGAACCGGGAACTGCGCAAAGCGAACGAGATTCTGCGCCTGGCCAGTGCGTATTTTGCCCAGGCGGAGCTCGACCGCCGCAACAAACCCTGAACGCCTTCGTTGACGAGTACCGTGACCGCTACGGAGTCGAGTCGATCTGTCGGGTAATCCAGATCGCTCCGTCCGGTTATTACGTGCATGCAGCCAAAGCCCGTCAACCCGAACTGCGAAGCGCTCGTGCCAAACAGGACGAGCTGTTGAGCGATAAAATCCAGCGAGTCTGGGATGACAACATGCAGTGCTATGGCGTCGTGAAAGTCTGGAAGCAACTCAAGCGTGAGAGCATTGATATTGCTCGCTGCACGGTACAGCGGCTGATGCGTCAACTGGGCCTGCAGGGCGTTCGTCGCGGTCATGTGATCCGCACCACCATCCCGAATGAGAACGCGATTTGTCCGCTGGATAGGGTCCAACGCCAGTTCCATGCGGATCGACCCAATCAGCTATGGGTGTCCGACTTTACTTATGTTTCAACGTGGCAAGGCTGGCTCTACGTCGCCTTCGTGGTCGATGTATTTGCCCGGCGTATCGTTGGCTGGCGGGTGAGCAACAGCATGCGAACAGACTTCGTTCTGGATGCCCTGGAGCAAGCGCTGCACGCTCGACAGCCGAGCCGTATGGACGGCCTGATACACCGGGTTCTACCCCGCTAACACGGACGGTTTTAAAAGAGCCGAAAACTTCAGATCTTGCTGAGCAACTCTACGACGCATTCGTGGGTTATGAAACCGCTCAATATAGTCGAACAGATCCGCTCGCGCTTCATCAAGTGTCCGGTACGATTGATGAGCAACACGCTCGCGCTTGAGTTGGCCGAAGAAGCCCTCACAAGCCGCGTTATCGCCACAATGGCCAACGGCACTCATGCTGCAAACCAGCGTGTTTCGGCTCAGAAAGCGCTGATAGTCGACGCTGGTAAATTGGCTTCCCCTGTCAGAATGTAAAATGACCGACCAGTTACCCTGACGCTGCCAAATCGCCATCTCCACTGCCCGGATGACCATCTGCCTATCTTGGCGATGATGCATCGACCAGCCAATCACTAGCTTGCTGTACAGATCCAGCACTACACACAGGAAGAGCTTGCCCTCCAGCGTGGCTATCTCCGTGATATCCGTGACCCATTTGCGCTCCGGCTCCAAGGCATTGAAGTCGCGTTCCAGTAGATTTTCCACACCTGCTGGGCGGCCAGACGTTACTCGGCCAAAGCCACGTCTCTTCCTGCGCGGCCAACCTTGAATTTGCTCTGCGGCCATCAAGCGAGCAACACGGTTCAGGCTGGCGGTTTCACCTTCGAATAGGAGATCCTCGTGCATGCGAGGCGCACCTATTGCACCGCGGCTATCCTCATGGATCTCACGAATACGCTTTATCAGGCGCGCATTATCCTGAGCGCGTGGGCTTGGCTCACGATCTTGCCAGTCGTAATAGCCACTGGCAGACACCTTCAAACAACGGCACATCAGTCGGACTGGGTACTCGTTGCGGCAGCGCTGGATCACCGAGTACCGTTCGATGATTCCCTGGCAAAGTACGCTGCCGCGTCTTTTAAAAAATCACGTTCCTTCGTCACTCGGGCCAGCTCGCGCTTGAGGCGGGCAAGTTCTTCATCTCGCGGGTTGCCTGCCAATGCTTACACCAAGGCCAAACCGTGCAACAGCTCGGTCTGGTCCTTGTGAAAAGTTGCGCTTCCAGCAATTAAATCTGCGCCCACATACCAAGCTCAGTAGATTGATGCTTGCGCAGTTCTAGCGGGCAATGTTTTCCATTGCATGCAGTCTAGAACTGCTCGGCATTCAACAGGTAGAGAGTTTCACTGCCAGCCTTGACCGATGCACTCAGTGAATAAATACGCGGCAACAAGCGTGCAAAGTAGAAGCGTGCGGTGCCCAGTTTGCTGGCATAGAACTCGTCCTGCGACTCTTTACCGAGGGAGGCTTTAGCCATCAACGCCCACATATAAGCATAGGCGGTGTAGCCAAATACATGCAAATACTCGACCGAGGCTGCACCGATTTCGTTTGCGTCAGCCTTGGCCCGCTCCAACAGATCGGCGGTTAAGTTCTCCAAGTTAGCGATGGCTTCTTTCAGAGGTACGGTAAACTCACTCAACGAGCTACCACTAGAGTCAATAAACATTATTATCTCCTCTGCAAAGTGCTGGTAGAAAGCGCCGTCGCTGCCGATTACCTTGCGAGCGACCAAGTCCAAGGCCTGGATGCCATTGGTACCTTCGTAGATCTGGGTGATTCGCACATCGCGTACAAGCTGTTCCTGACCCCATTCGCGGATAAAACCATGGCCGCCCAACACCTGCTGACCATGAATCGTGGTTTCCAGACCCATATCAGTCAGAAAAGCCTTGGCTACTGGCGTAAGTATGGCTACCAGTTCCTCGGCACGCTTGCTTACGACGGGGTCCTCACTGAACTTTGCGGCATCCAATTGTATAGCTACATAGCTGGAGAAGGCCCGACCGCCCTCGTTCAACGCTTTCATGGTTAAAAGCATACGTCGCACGTCGGGGTGAACGATGATTGGATCGGCTATCTCATCCTTTGCCACCAGGTTGCCCGGAGCTCGCCCCTGCAGACGCTCCCGAGCATACGCAACAGCATTTTGGTAGGAACGCTCCCCAGCTGCCAGGCCCTGTATACCGACCCCCAAACGCTCGTAGTTCATCATGGTGAACATCGCTGCCAACCCCTTGTTTGCTTCACCGACCAACCACCCAGTGGCTCCGTCGAAGTGCATCACGCAGGTTGCTGAGGCTTTGATCCCCATTTTGTCTTCAATCGAACCACAGCTCACCGTATTCCGCTCACCCAAGGAACCGTCCGCATTCACCAGAAACTTGGGCACCAGAAATAGCGAGATACCCTTGGAGCCAGCCGGAGCATTAGGCAGCTTGGCCAGCACCAGATGAATGATGTTCTCGGTAAGATCGTGCTCACCACCGGTGATAAAGATCTTGGTGCCGCTGATCTCGTAGCTGCCGTCAACTTGGGGCTCGGCCCTACTACGGATGGTGCCCAAGTCGGAGCCTGCATGCGCCTCGGTTAGGCACATGGAGCCGGCCCAAGTACCTGCATACATATTTGGTAGATACTTCTGCTTCAGTTCTTCGCTGGCATGGGTATTGATTGCCAGGCAAGCACCCGCTGTTAACATCGGGTACAGACCGAACGATAGGCTGGAGGCATGCATCATCTCCTCTACCTGGGCAGAAATAGCCTTTGGCATACCCAGGCCGCCATATGCCGGATCTCCCCCGACACCAACCCAGCCGCCTTCGGCATAGGTCTGATATGCCTTACGAAAGCCGACTGGCGTCAATACCATCCCATCGTTCCAGCGGCAACCTTCCTCGTCGCTCATTCGATTCAGTGGGGCGATGCAATTCCCGGTTATCTTGGCCGCTTCCTCCAAGATTGCTTCAGCAGTTTGCTCATCCACAGTATCTGAGAGCAACTGCAGAGTCTGCCAAAGTCGTGGCACAGAAAATACCTCATTCAGTACAAAGCGCATATCGCGCAACGGTGCTTGGTAGTCAACCATAAAGAAAAACCTCGCAAAGAAGATATTCAAGTTACCCGTGCTTGACATCTAGCGTGAATAAAAAAAGGCCCAAAGCACATGTCAGTGGGCCGAAAGCCACCCAAACGGAAATGGGGGTATGCAGTGGAGCTCAGTTGCCGCTATGAAGCGCGTCGGTCAACATAGGAACTGCGTCGAACAGGTCAGCTACCAAACCGTAATCGGCGACTTGGAAAATCGGCGCCTCGGAATCTTTGTTGATCGCCACGATGACTTTTGAGTCCTTCATTCCAGCCAGATGTTGGATGGCCCCGGAGACCCCGATAGCGATGTAGAGCTGTGGCGCGACTATCTTGCCAGTCTGGCCTACTTGGCAATCGTTGGGCGCGTAGCCCGCATCCACCGCCGCCCGACTGGCGCCCAGCGCGGCACCGAGCTGATCGGCCAAAGGTTCAAGCAGACGCTGATAATCTTCACTGCTGCCCAGGCCCCGCCCACCGGAAACCACCACCTTCGCACCGCCGAGCTCGGGCCGTTCGGACTTGTTTAACTCCCGCCCGATTAGACTTGATAGCCCCACATCAGTGCCTGCGGATATGGCTTCAATCGCAGCGGAGCCCGAGGTATCCACAGCATTAAAAGCGGTAGCGCGGACTGTAATGACCTTCAAGACATCAGCCGATCGGACGGTAACCAGCACATTACCCGCATAGGTTGGCCGGATAAAAGTATCAGGCGATTCGATGCCAACGATTTCAGAAATAGGGGCAACATCCAGCAAGGCCGCTACCCGCGGCAACGCGCTCTTGCCGAGGGAGCTAGCGGGCGCCAGGATGTGACTATAATCGGATGCGATGGACACGACCAGCGCCGTCAGATTCTCGGCGAGCTGCGCCTCATGGTGGGGAGCGTCTGCTATCAGTACTTTTTGTACGCCGTCAAGCCTTGCAGCAGCCGTCGCGACCGACGCACAGTCGCTCCCGGCTACCAGCACATGAATATCACTACCAAGATTGATGGCCGCCGCGACAGTGTTGAAGGTAGAGGCCTTGAGGGAGGCATTGTCATGCTCAGCGATTACCAGAATGGTCATGTCAAATCACCTTAGCTTCGTTCTTCAGTTTATCGAGTAGTTGAGTCACGTCCTCGACCAAGATGCCTGCCTTGCGTGTGGCAGGCTCCGTTACTTTGAGCACGGTGAGGCGTGGCGAAATATCTACTCCCAGATCAGCCGCCGCCACCACTTCCAGCGGCTTTTTCTTAGCCTTCATGATATTCGGCAAACTGGCATAACGAGGTTCATTAAGCCGGAGGTCTGTAGTAATAAGCGCTGGAAGTCGCATCTCCAGGGTCTCGACACCATCATCTATTTCCCGCATGACCTTAGCGAGCCCTTCGGAAATGGCGACGTTGGAAGCAAAGGTCGCCTGCGGCCAGCCCAACAGCGCTGCAAGCATTTGACCGACCTGACCTGCATCGTCATCAATGGCCTGCTTGCCACAGATCACCAATGAAGCTGACTCGCTGATCACAACGGCTTTAAGCAGCTTGGCAACGGCAAGTGGCTGCAGATCGCAATCGGTTTCCACCTGTATGGCGCGATCGGCCCCCAGTGCCAGTGCGGACCGCAGGGTCTCCTGGCAAACATGACCACCGCAGGAAACTGCGATCACTTCACTTGCTTCACCAGCCTCCTTAAGGCGTACCGCCTCTTCAACAGCGATTTCGTCAAACGGATTGATACTCATCTTGACGTTATCCAGATCAACTCCGGAACCATCGTTTTTTAGCCGCACTTTTACATTAGGATCAATCACCCGCTTTACTGGTACAAGAATTTTCATACTCCACTCCAGAAACTGTAATCTGCCCTGGCGCGCTATGAACCGGTACCGCTGGGCTTGTCTGTAATAAGGTAACCAGCGCGCCCGGTAGTCTCATCGTCGGAACCGACAAATCATTCATGCATCAATCCCTCACTGCGCCACAGAATCTCAAAAAATCGTCGTATCCGCCGATGCCGTGACAGGGGCGCAAGCCTATATATGAAGTAACACTTACTACTATTCAGGGCTAAAACATATGGCTGGACCCCTCCACGGAATTCGCGTGATAGAAATGGCCGGACTCGGCCCCGGGCCCTTTTGCGGGATGATGCTGGCGGATATGGGTGCTGAGGTTATCTGTATCGAACGCAAACCCACTACCGCGCAAAGCGAATTCGACAAAATGAAGAGAACCGTCACCGACAGAGGGCGCCGATCAATCGCATTGGACATAAAAAAAGAGGGCGCCGCCGATTTGGCACTACGCCTGATAGATACTGCCGATGTGCTCATCGAGGGGTTCCGGCCCGGTGTCATGGAACGCCTCGGGCTGGGCCCAGACCTATGTCTGGCTCGCAACCCGCGCCTCGTTTACGGCCGCATGACGGGATGGGGCCAACATGGCCCTCTGGCCCAAAGCGCCGGGCATGACATCAACTACATCGCCATCAGCGGCGTCCTTGGCGCCATGGGATATGCCGACCGCCCACCGACGCCCCCGTTGCACCTGGTCGGAGACATGGGTGGCGGCGGTATGATGCTCGCATTCGGCATCGTTTGCGCCCTGCTTGAAGCCAAGAGTTCAGGCTTGGGTCAAGTGATTGATGCTGCCATCTCGGACGGTACCGCCAGCCTTGCAAGCATGTATTACGGCATGCGCGCCAAGAAGCAGTGGAGCGAGCAGCGGGCCGATAATCTGTTGGACGGCGGGGCGCCCTTCTATGGCTGTTATGAATGCTCTGACGGTCGCCATATCGCCATCGGCTCCATCGAACCACAATTCTATCGCCTTCTTCTCGATCTGTGTGGCCTGGATGATCCAGCGTTTACCGATCAATGGAACAAACCGGCATGGCCTCGACTTCAAGAGAAGCTTCGCAAAGCATTTCTTCTTCGCAGCCAAGAAGAATGGCGTGCTCTGCTGGAAGGAACGGATGCCTGCTTTGCACCCGTCCTGGACTTCGATCAGGCTTTGGAACATCCACATCACCAAGCCCGCAATACTTTCATCAACATCGATGGCATACCTCAGCCTGCACCAGCACCAAGATTCAGCCGCACCCCCGGCAGCGCCGGTCGTTTACCGGAAAGCGTCGGGCAACACACTAGTGAAGTTCTGTTCGAAGCAGGGTTCTCAGAAGCCGAGGTGGCGGATTTTTCTGCCGCAGACATCATCTGATGTCGGAGCGGCCGCAAGAATAGGTTGACCAAATCACGCTTTGCTATATGCCGCCCCTTATGACCCGTCAATAACCCGCGCAACGGGAAAGTTGAATTACATTGGAGGAATATAATATGAACAATGATACAAATGCAGCGGCAAGAATACAGGGGCGTCTCGCGGGCAAGGTGGCAATAATCACTGGCGGCGCTAGCGGCATAGGCCGCGCTTCGGCGCTAGCCTTCCTTGCTCAGGGCGCCAAAGTGATAATCGCTGATCTTAATACTGACACTGCCGAATCGACCCTGGCGTTAGCTGCCGAAAAGGGACATGCAGCGTCGATCAATTTCCTGCGTACGGATGTCTCCCGCGAAGAAGATATCGAAGCGGTGATCACCCTGGCCCTGAATAAGTTTGGCCGTCTCGACTGCCTCTTCAACAATGCCGGTGCCGGCGGTGCTATGAGCCCAATCACCGATACCTCGATCGAGGATTGGGATCAAACCAACGCATTGTTGTTGCGTTCTGTTTTCCTTGGCATCAAGCATGGTGGCAAGGCAATGAAACAGCAAGGCTTCGGCGGCTCAATCATCAATACCTCGTCCACTGCGGGGCTCAATGCCGGCAGTGGACCAGCAGCCTATTCGGCGGCGAAAGCAGGCGTTGTCAACCTGACCCAAAGTGCGGCTGTAGAACTCGCCTCTGCCCGCATCCGGGTCAACAATATTGCGCCTGGCGGCATCTATACTCCACTGATTCGCGGTGCGAAAAGTGAACAGGAAATGCATGCTTTCATGAAAGGCCGCATGCCATGGCCGGAGATCGGCCTCCCCGAAGACATAGCCAATGCAGCCCTGTTTCTGGCGAGTGATGAGTCGCGCTTCTGTACGGGAACTACCTTGCTTATCGACGGAGGCTTACTAGCGTGGGGGCCAGGTCTATTTCCCTTTGGCGGTATTTATAATGAAGACCAAAGCTTTAGCGCCGGTAATGTTGGGCAGAATTAGAGCCGGATGCGCCTCCTTAAACGCCGCTTGACCTTATCGGTAGGCGGCGCTTTCTCTCATGCATAGCACAGACCGACATTCAAACTACCCTGGGCTAACCATCAACTGAAAGTGGGAACCCTCAGCGAATCAACCCCAGACGTCTGGCCATATTCACTGCTTGGGTACGGTTGTTGGCGCCGAGCTTGTTATTTATCTTACGAAGGTGTGATCGGACCGTGCTCTCGGTCACGAAGAGCTTTTCAGCAATGCTATTATTTGACAAACCAAAGGATACAAACTCAAGGATATTCGCTTCCCGCTCAGACAGAGAAATCGAAGCGTCCAATATCCGACCCTCCCCGTCGTCTAGATCGAGATTGTATCCTCCACGTAACAAAATATGATCAATGAACAGAGTCAGCTCATCACCTTGTTCTTTGCCTTCTATCTGCATCGCCAAACGCAGCTCACGTATCAGCTCGAAAATTGGGGGACCTTCTTCCAGGAAAGTACGGCTCAGTCCTTCGTTGCAAGCCGTTTCGGCACATTCCTGAATCATCCGCATGGCCATCCTCAACTGCCCAGACATATGTAATGCCTTAGCCAATAGAATTTTGAGCTTTAAGACCCGCCGGTTGCGAGAGTGGTTTTGAGCTGTTCGGATTTCAGCTTTGATCGAATCAACAATACTCACCTCTCCATAGCCATACACAAACAGACGGAAGCGACAAATTTCTGTAGTTTCCAGGTCGTTGGCCGGCATCACCATCCCTCGCAGACTAGTCCATGCAGCCGGATCCTCGGCTCGCTCACACTGATTCTTTGCCTCTATAAGGTCTCCTCTCAACAAGGCCATTCTGGCTCTTTCCAAGTGAGCAGACGCAATCACACGCGGCAGGTTGTTCTGCCGACCAAAGTATTCCAGTTCGCTCAAACTATGATAGCAATGATCGAGGTCGCCACGATTGTGAGCTATGCGTGCGTAGATAACATGACTGATAATCAATTGATCTGGTAAAGCATATTCTTTGACAATTGGCAGATAGAGCGCCAGCAACTGCTCCGCCTCTTCTAGCTCATCAGTATCGTACAGAGCCTCGGCAAGATATACCGCTGCGATAGAACGTCCAACGCTACGACTGCCAAAAGCAACTTCTGCCTCGCCAAGAGCCACACGAAAATGTGCAATGGCTTCTCTCACACGTCCCTGCGCTAGGCTTACAAGGCCTTGCAGACACATCGTATAAACGGTCGGGAAAGTCGCGTTCTGGCCTCCCCCTCCTAAACTCGCATGAGTGAGTAATTCTATCGCGTCGGAGTAGCGGTTAGCGGCTACTCGCCAAGTAGCCAGCGTAGTAGAGAGAACCGCATAGCAAAAGCTCTCCCGCTTAGGAATGGTGTGGAGGACCTCCTCCGCTAGCCAAAAGCCCTCCTCATGGCGATCAAGAATCGCGAGAATATATGGTCTCAAGGCGTCAACTTCAGTAGATATTTCATCATTCGCCAGCGCCCCCTTATCATTATCCAATTCCTCCAGACGTCGCAGTGCCTCAGTGCCGCGCCGAGTAAAGGTCAGCGCCCATATGCGGGCAAGCCGCAATCGGGGTTTGAGTCGAAGCGACTCATCGGGTAGAGCATCAAGCCAACGCGCCAGCAGTCGGAAACGACCGTCAAAAAGCAGACTATCGCTACGGGAAGCAATCAGAGACAAAGCATAATCGGTCATGCCCGAGGCAAGCGCGTGTTCGATTGCCGGAATCGGCCGTCCTTCCGCCTCATACCATTTGGCCGCGTTCAAATGAAGATTGGCAATCTCCTGAGGGTACTGACGTTGAAGCTGGTCTCGTAAGAAGGCAGCAAAAAGACCATGATAACGATAAAGGTTCCGCTCGCCCCCGTCCAAGGTTGTGACGCAGACGTTGGAGTGTTCCAGTCGCGCTAACACCCTATCGCTGTCATTGCGGCCGCATACAGCGTCGCACAGGGATCTGCTCAGTTCGCTCAGGATGCTGCTCTTGAGGAGGAAACTCTGTATATCTTCCGGCTGGCTCGAGAGAAAAGCCTCGATGAGGTATTCGGTCATGATTGAGCTGGAAGATGAAAATGTAGAAATAAAAGCTTCCGGATCTTCCCGAACTTCCAGCGCCATAGAGACCAACCAGAGAGCCGCTGGCCAGCCTTCGGTATCCCCGTAGACTTTGGAGATACCCGCCTCGGAAAGTTTCAATCCTCTTTGAGTACGAAAGAAAAACTCAGCCTCCGCCCGGGAGAAGCGCAACCACATTTGGTCCACCTCGACCAATTGGCCCTGGGCACGTAGGCGGCCAAGCTGCAAGTTGGGTGTCTCGCGGGAGGCAATCGCCAACTGTCCTCCTGCTGGCAAGTGATTGATGATCACTCTCAGCAGGTCATCAATGGAATGATTGGAAACCGACTCGAATTCGTCAATAAAAAGCGTGAATGGATGTTCACAATCAGCCACGCGATCCACCAATTTCAGCGCCAGCTGATCGATTCCCTGTGTTACCACAGGTGCAACATAGCGCTCAGCATCGCACTCCGCCGGTCTCAATATCAGATCGAAAGCATCGATGAGATAAGCCAGGAATCGACGGAAGTCATCGTCTCGATAGTCCAGCGTCAACCAGACGACACGCCTGCCCTCGGCCTGAAGATAATCAAGATACTGGCGCATTGCTGTAGTCTTGCCGAAACCCGCAGGCGCCCTGAATAGAACCAATTTGGCATCGGCAGCCCGCCTCGCCAATTCTGGGATGTCACTGCGTGTAACATTTCGGGAGGCCAACGATGGCGCAGCTAACTTGGCTCGCCGGACATAGTTGGACAATTCTAGCTGCAATCCGACCGAATCAATCGCTGGGTTATTCTGCATACAGTTTCTCCCTTTTGTTATTTGACTAGTCGTCGATCCCATCAAGGTACCCGGATGCGACAAGCCGGATGCGGGACGATTGAATTGACGGACCAAGCAAAACCAGCATGTCAAAAATCACACAGGATGCACAAGATCCGTCATGGCGATGACGACTGCTGCTTTCTTATGGATAGTCCCATATACACCGTCAAATGAAACTGTCTAATACGACGATGCCCACCCTCTCCATTCTGTCCAAACTAGGCAGTGAGAAGCAAACAGGCGGCATGACTCTCTGGCGACCCGCCTTTTAGTCATGACTAACAGACCGACGCAATTTGGAAGATTAGCAGATGACTCAGGAACTCAATTTTTCCGGCAAGACAGTGCTGGTAGTGGGGGGATCAAGCGGCATCGGTAATGCTATTGCCCAGGCTTTTCTAGCCAAGGGCGCAAGTGTCCATGTCTGGGGCACACGTGCCGATGCTGATGCCTATGCTGATTCTCCCGATTCGAATCTCGCCGGTTTACAGTATGAACAAGTTGATTTGTCTGATTCCCAAGCGATCGAGAATTGCTTGCCAGCCTTTGATAGCCTCGACGTATTGGTACTCAGCCAAGGTATCGTTCTCTATGATCGGGCCGAGTTTCAACCCAACAATTTCCGCAAGGTGATCGAAGTCAACTTGAACAGCCTGATGGACTGTTGCGCACGCTTTCATCACATGCTTAAGGCCAGTGCCGGTTCGGTTATCGTCATCAGCTCCTCCTCCGCCTTCCACTCCACCCGCGGCAACCCGGCCTACGGGGCCTCCAAGACCGGAGCCATGGGCCTGACCCGCAACCTCGCCGATGCCTGGGCAGCGGACAGCATCCGAGTCAATGGCATCGCCCCCGGCATGGTGCCCACCAAGATGACCAAGGCCACTACCGACCACCCGAAACGGGTCGAGGCGATGTGCGCACAAATCCCCCTGGGCCGCCTTGGCAGGACCGAGGAAGTCGCCGGAGTCGCCTTGTTCCTGGCCTCCCCCCTTGCCTCGTATGTGATCGGCCAGACCATTCCGGTCGACGGCGGTCTGACCTTGCGCTAATTCGGGAGAACGAGATGATGAGCGACACCTGGCGACAACTGGTGGATGTTGATCGGCTTGCCACCTGGATGGACAGCCGCGGCCTGGAACAGGGGCCAATCGAAGATGCTAGGCCCCTGACCGGCGGAACCCAGAACCTGTTGCTGCGCTTCCGGCGCGGCGAACGACTATTCGTGCTGCGCCGCCCACCGCAGCATCCACGCATGGACGGCACCGCGACGATGCAGCGTGAAGCCAGAGTGCTGGGCGCCCTGGCTGATACCCAAGTACCCCATGCGCGCCTGATCGCCAGTTGCGACGACAGAGCGGTACTCGGCGCCGGCTTCTACCTGATGGAGCCGGTGGAGGGTTTCACCCCCACCGGGCCGCTGCCTGCGCTCTTCGTCGAGCACTCCGGTTACCGCCAGCGGATCGGCCTGGCCATGGCGGAAGCCATCGCCGAACTCGGCAATGTTGACTACCTGGCAGCAGGCCTTGCCGATTTCGGCAAGATCGACGGATATCTGGAACGCCAAGTGGGCCGTTGGTTGTCCCAACTCGAAGGCTATCGTGATTATCCAGGCTGGCCCGGACCAGCAAGCATTCCGGGTATCGACTCGGTAGGAGCCTGGCTGGAAGCCAGCAAACCGGCCCGTTTCCAGCCGGGTATCGTGCACGGCGACTATCACTTGGCCAACGTCATGTTCCAGCACGAACGGCCGGAACTGGCGGCGATAGTCGACTGGGAGCTGACCACCATAGGCGACCCGCTGATCGATCTTGGCTGGCTGATCGCCACTTGGCCCGACGAGGACGGCGCCGGCATCGTACCCAAACTCGAAGCGTCTCCCTGGGAGCATTTTGTCCGCACCGATGAACTGATTGACCGCTATGCGCAAACCAGCCAGCGGGATCTATCGGACCTGCGCTGGTACACGGTACTGGCCTGCTACAAGCTCGGCATATTGCTGGAAGGCAGCTATGCCCGTGGCTGCGCCGGCAAGGCGCCGATGGATGTGGGCCTGTCGCTGCATGCCGCCACACTCCGCCTGTTCGAACGCGCCCAGGATTGGATGGAAAGACGCTAAGCGCGCGCTGCTCCGCTTCCACCGGCGTTCGCCCGACCTGTAATGAGGAGAATTGATCGATGAAAGCACTCTGTTACCGAGGTCCACGCACCATCCACTATGAGTCGGTGGCGGACGCCAGGCTGGAAGACGATAGCGATATCGTGCTGCGCATGGAAGCATGCGGAATATGCGGCAGCGATCTGCACATCTACCACGGCCAGCCCTTTTCCGGAACCGAAACCCCCTGTTTCAGCGTTGGCCACGAAGCCGTCGGCGAAGTCATGGAAGTCGGCAAGGCGGTGCGTCGCTTCAGATCCGGTGACCGGGTAATGCTCTCCGCCTCGGTAGGCTGCGGCACCTGCCGGAACTGTCTGATAGGCAATGTCCTGGCATGCACCAACGCCCCCATGCGCATCTATGGCATCGGTCGCGGGCTGGCCGGTTGCCAGGCCGAAGCCATTCGCGTGCCGGCCGCCGACGTCAATGCCCGCCTGATCCCGGAGGGCATCAGCGTCGAGCAGGCCATCATGCTGACCGACAACCTCCCCACCGCCTGGTTCGGATGCATCAACGCCGGCATCCGGCCTGGTGACACGGTGGTGATCGTCGGGCTCGGCCCGATCGGCCTGATGGCCGTGGAAAGCGCCTTCGTACTCGGCGCCAGCCAGGTCTTTGCGATTGACCTGGTACCGGAACGTCGCCAGATCGCAGCAAGCCTGGGAGCCACTCCACTGGAGCCCGCCACCGCACTCGCCGAAGTCCACGACGCCACCGACGGGCGTATGGCGCACTGCGCGGTGGAAGCCGTCGGCCTTGACGCCACCATACAGCTGGCCATCGCACTGGTCGCCAGGCAGGGCACCGTTTCGGTGGTCGGCGCGGGCACCGCGACCAGCAAGGACTTCCCCATCCGCGAGTTGCTGATCCGCAACCTCACTTTCCGCGCCGGCGTGTGCTCGGTACAGGAGCATTGGGAATCACTGATCCGGTTCATTCAGCAAGGGCGGCTGCACCCCGAGCGTTTCGTCAGCCACTCCCTGCCCTTGAGCCAGGGCGCGGAAGCCTACCGAATGTTCGACGCGCGCACCGATGGCGCGCTGAAGATGCTCATGACGCCATAACCCAGACCTGTCATCACCACGAGAGAATCACCATGAATTTCGATTTCAGCCCCAAGTCAAAAGAACTCCAACAACGGCTACTGCGCTTTTTCGACGAGCACATCTACCCCAACGAGCATCGCTTTAGCGAAGAAGTGGAAGCCAACCGTCAGGCCGGCAACGCCTGGCTGGCGACCGATATCATCGAGGAACTCAAGGCCAAGGCAAAAGCCGAGGGCCTGTGGAACCTGTTCCTGCCGCATTCCGCGCGGGCGCCGGAAGGTCTGTCCAATCTGGACTATGCCCCGCTTTGCGAAATCATGGGGAAAGTGCACTGGGCACCCGAGGTATTCAATTGTTCAGCACCGGATACCGGCAATATGGAAACCCTGGAACTCTACGGCACCGAGGCTCAGAAGGACGCCTGGCTCGATCCGCTGCTGCGCGGTGAAATCCGTTCCAGCTTCGTCATGACCGAACCGAATGTGGCCAGCTCGGATGCCACCAACGTGCAAACCCGGATCGAGCGTGATGGCGACCACTATGTCATCAACGGCAGCAAATCCTGGATTTCCGGCGCCGGCGATCCACGCACGAAGATATTCATCATCATGGGCAAGACCGACCCGACCGCCGCCCGCCATCTGCAGCAATCGATGATCCTGGTTCCCGCCGACGCCCCCGGCGTCACCGTGGTGCGGCCGCTGCGGGTACTCGGGTTCGACCACGCTCCCTCGGGTCACATGGCCGTCGAACTGGTCAACGTCAGGGTGCCGGTCGGCAATCTGCTCCTCGGCGAAGGCCGTGGCTTCGAGATCGCCCAGGGCCGCCTGGGGCCAGGGCGCATCCATCACTGCATGCGCTGCATCGGCGTCGCCGAGCGTGCCCTGGAACTCCTGGTGCGGCGCGCCAAGAGCCGCGTGGCGTTCGGTCGCCCGCTATCCGAGCAGGGCGTCTGGCGCGAACGTATCGCCGAGGCGCGCATCATGATCGAACAGGCCCGCCTGCTAGTGCTCAAGACCGCCTACCTGATGGACACCGTCGGCAACAAGCAGGCGCGCGGCGAAATCGCCATGATCAAGGTACTGGCGCCCAACGTCTCCAGCCGGATCGTCGACTGGGCCATCCAGATGTACGGCGCTACCGGCCTTTGCGATGACACACCACTGGCCGAAATGTACGGTCTGCAGCGAGCCATCCGTTTTACCGATGGCCCGGACGAAGTACATCGCAACGCCATCGCCAAACTGGAGCTGGCGCGCTACGACGACGCATAGAACAGCTCACGTCGTGTCTCGTACACCCGTAAACATGCTTGAGCCCATGCTGGCATATGGGTTCTTCTGGGGATTCTGGTGACTTACCGCTTCGACACGATAACCGGTACGCTCGAGCGCGGCGTCTTGTTCGCCACGCTCGACAATCCGCCTTGCAACGTGATGACGCTGCAGGTGATGTCCGATCTGACCGAACTAGGTCGAAAGATCGCTACGGACGACAGCGTTCGTGTCCTGGTGCTGCAGAGCCTGGACCCGGAGTTTTTCGTCGTGCATTTCGATACCCTCGTCGTCATCCAGAAGTCGATCGAGGGGCTGCCCAAACGGTCCAGGGAATTAAGCCCGCTGCAGGCCATGTGTGCAGTGCTCAGAGACAACCCGAAACCCAGTCTGGTGAAAATTGCCGGCCGCGCCGGCGGTGGCGGCAGCGAATTGGCTTCATCCTGTGATATGCGATTTGGTGTGCGCGGCAAAACCCTGCTCAACCAGATGGAGGTGCCGCTTGGCCTACTACCTGGTGCGTCGGGATCGCAGAATCTGCCTCGGCTCATGGGCCGTGGGCGAGCGCTCGAAGTCATCCTCGGCGGTGACGATCTCGATGCCGAGACGGCAGAGCGATGGGGGTATCTCAACCGCATCTTCGACACCGTTGAGGAAATGAACAGCTTCGTCGATACCTTGGCGTTTCGTATCGCGAAATGGCCGCCCCACGCGGTGGCGCTGGCAAAGGAGTCGGTGGGCAACATCGATCTCCCATGGCGGCAGGGATTGCTGGAAGAACAGTTGCTCGCTGCGCACGCGGTACGCGATCCCGCGACAAAAAGACTGCTGCGCAAATTCATGGAACTGGGTGCGCATACCCGCGATGGCGAGGCGTGCATGGGGGCATTGCTCATCAAGGTCGCAGAGGCTCTGGCTACCGAGTCGGAGACGAAAAATAAGGACCATATACCCTGAGCAGCAACTGCTGGTTACCACCGGACCGTATTCATGGCAAGTTGCTTGAGTCCCAGGCCCGGCTTTCAATCAAGAGCAGTCACAATAATAAATAGAGGCTTTCCCATGATGATGAAAAAAAAGATTCACAGGGCATGGCTGTTGCTGGCCTTCAGTTGCCTGTTGGTGGCGACCGGGACTGTCATAAATTTTGTGTTTGGGCATAACATGCGTTTAGAGGTGCATGATGCCAAGCAAAAAGAAATCGGCCGCCGAGGCCAAGCAGGACCTGACATCCATTCCGAAAGAGCTGATCGATCAGTTCGTCAAAGGCCCAATGACCGCTGAGGCCATTCAGGATGCCTCTATGGCTTTCAAGAAAGCGCTGGTCGAGCGCGCCCTGGGAGCCGAGCTGGGCCACCATCTTGGCTATCCTCCGGGTGCCGAACGTCCAGAGGGCGCCAAAAACCAGCGTAACGGCACAAGCAGCAAGACCGTACTGACTGACGATGGCCCACTCGGTCTCGATATCCCGAGGGATCGTGATGGCAGCTTCGCGCCGATCCTGGTCCCCAAGCATGCGCGACGCTTTACCGGCTTCGACGACAAGATCATTGCCATGTACGCCCGAGGCATGACGGTGCGTGATATCCGCGCCTTTTTGCTTGAGCAATACGGCACAGACGTTTCCCATGATTTCATCAGCTCAGTCACCGATGCCGTGATGGAGGAAGTTGGTTCATGGCAACAGCGGCCTTTGGAACCGATGTATCCGGTGATCTTCTTCGATGCCTTGCGGGTAAAGATCCGTGACGAGGGCATGGTGCGTAACAAGGCGATCTATCTGGCCTTGGGCGTCTTACCGGACGGTACTCGCGACATTCTGGGTATCTGGATCGAGAACACCGAAGGGGCCAAGTTCTGGCTGAAGGTGTTCAACGATCTGCGCAACCGAGGCGTTGAGGATATATTGATTGCAGTCACGGACGGCTTGAAGGGTATGCCCGAGGCGCTGAGCGCTGTGTACCCTGAAACGACACTGCAGACCTGCATCGTCCACCTGATACGCAACAGTCTGGACTATGCCCCCTGGGACAAGCGCAGAGCGCTGGTCAAGGCGCTCAAGCCTATTTACCAGGCCTTGAATGCAGAGGCTGCCGAGCGGGCTCTGGACGAATTTGAAGCCGGGCCGTGGGGCAAGCAGTATCCGACCATCGTTGCGGCCTGGCGTAGGGCCTGGGACCGCGTGATACCGTTCTTCGTGTTTCCCCAAGCGATCCGCAAGGTGATCTACACCACCAATGCCATCGAAAGCATCAATGCGCAGTTGCGCAAGATCATCAAAACGCGCGGGCACTTCCCTAATGATGAGGCTGCGACCAAGCTGATCTGGCTGGGACTACGCAACATCACGGCGAACTGGGGGCATGCGGCACACGACTGGAAGAATGCGATGAATCAATTTGCGATTTTATATGAAGACCGTTTCATCAGGCCAACCTGGTGATTTACCGGCCTGTCAGGTGACGGGCCATAACAGCCCGAACACAAAAAATCTGACAGTCCCTGGCGACCATGGGCACGACGACCTTGCTGTCTTTCTTTACCTTGCCGGTATCCACCGCACTGGACGTTCCAAGGGCTGCCTTTACTCTCTATACCAGCATCATGTCACTCATGGTCATTGTTTCCATGCCTTTCTGGGGCAAGATGCTGCCCAAGATAGGCATCAGGGCCATGGTCGCCATCTCCGGTGCAGGCGCCGGTCTGTCCTATATAGCGATGTCATACTTTACCAGCCTATGGCAGTTCTACGTTGCCGGCATTGTCGTCGGCTTTACCTTGCCAGCATGCTCGTTCCTGCCGGCATCGGTCATCATCACCAACTGGTTCGAGCATCGCAGGGGAATGGCCATGGGCATTGCCATGGCCTTTACCGGTGTCTATGCCGCCATTGCCAGCACATTCCTACCCAGCATGATCATGAAAACCGGCTGGGAGTCCGCTTACCTGTTCCTGGGAATAGTGGTGCTGGCCCTGACGATACCCATTGCGCCTTTCCTGCACATACATCCGTCGAAGGTTGGTTTGAGTCCATATGGCGCCAAGGTAGCCCCGGCATCCGAGCCACTCGACACCCAGCCGGGCATATCCGCCAGACGAGCCTACAGATCGGGAGCGTTCTGGCTGATTTGCACGGCACTGTTTTTCGGACATGCCTCCATCATCGGCTTCATTCAGCATGCCCCGGCCCATTTGACCAGCAAGGGCGTCAGCCCGGTCGAAGCCGGAACCTTCATGAGCCTGTGCATGCTTTCCCTCATAGGCGCGAAAGTGATGCTGGGCTGGCTGAATGATCGTATCGGGACGATCAACGCCAATTTCATCTGCCTGTTCTTGGGATCACTGGCGTTATTGCTGTTTACCAGAATGGACGGGCAGCCGGTCATATCGGTTATCGGCATAACGTTGTTCGTTGCCTATGCCTTTGGCTACGCCTACAACAGCATCTTCCCACCACTTCTGATATCGCGGATGTTCGGCGCGACAAAGGACTTCGCCTCCATATATGGCGTCGCCTATGCCCTCGCCTGTGTCGGTGTCGCCGCAGGCCCGCCCCTGTTCGGTACATCCTACGACCTGACCGGCTCCTACGACACCATGCTGATCATCAGTCTCGGCTTTGTCGCCATCTCCGCAGTGCTGACCATCCTTGCCTTGAGGCTGAGCGACCGCATTCCCAAGACACTGTAAGCCAGCCAGGCGACAGGCGTTGCCTGGGCTTCAGGCCCGGTTCACCCACACGAGCTGGTCACAATAATAAATAGAGGCTTGTCCATGATGATGAAGAAAAAGATTCACAGAGCATGGCTGTTGCTGGCCTGCAGTTGCCTGTTGGCCGCACCGCTGGGAACGATAACCCTGCTGTCCTTCTTTACCTTGCCTGTCTCCACGGACCTGGAGGTTCCGCGGGCGGCCTTCACTCTCTATACCAGCATCATGTCGCTCATGCCCCTGGTTTCCATGCCGTTCTGGGGCAGGATGCTGCCCAGGATAGGCGTCAGAGCCACGGTCGCCATCTCCGGAACGGGCGCAGGCCTGGCATTCATAGCCATGTCGTACTTCACCAGCCTGTGGCAATTCTATGTTGCCGGTATTGTCATCGGCCTGACATTGCCCGGCTGCTCGCTGCTGTCCGTGTCGGTCATCATCACCAACTGGTTCGAGCGCCGCAGGGGAATGGCCATGGGCATCGCCGTGGCCTTTACCGGTGTGTATTCCGCCATCGCCAGCACATTCCTTCCCGGCATGATCATGGAAGCCGGCTGGCAGCCCGCCTATCTGCTTCTCGGAATAGTCGTGCTGGCGTTGACGATTCCGACCATACCGTTCCTGCACAGCCAGCCGTCGGAGGTGGGCCTGAAGCCCTATGGCGCCAAAGAAGAAGAAACCTCATCTACCCAACCACTCGACGCGCCTCCCGGTATCACTACCAGGGCAGCTTACCGGTCAATATCGTTCTGGCTCATCTGCACGGGGATGTTTTTCGCGAATGCAGCCATCACCGGATTCATCCAGCACGCCCCGGCTCACCTGGTGAGCAAAGGTATCAGCCCGGTCGAAGTCGGCACCTTCATCAGCCTGTGCATGCTTTGCATGATAGGCGCCAAAATAATCCTGGGCTGGCTGAATGACCGTATCGGGACGGTCAACTCCAATCTCGTCTGCCTGTTCTTCGGGTCGGTGGCTTTGTTGCTGTTTACCCAGATAGACGGGCAGCCGGTCATATCGGTCACCGTCATAGCGCTGCTCGTTGCCTATGCCTTTGGCTACGCCTACCAAACCATTTTTCCGGCTCTGCTGATATCGAGAATGTTCGGTGCAAAGGACTTCGCCACCCTCTACGGCACGGCGTTTGCCCTGGCCTGTCTCGGGGTTGCCTCGGGGCCACCACTGTTCGGGACATCCTACGACCTGACCGGCTCCTACGACACCATGCTACTCGTGGGAATAGGTTTCGTCGCCATTTCCGCCGCCCTGACCGTCATTGCCGTCAGGCTGAGCGACCGCATTCCCAAGACCATCTTAACCAGCCAGACAACCGACACCGTCGCATCCATCAATTAGGATAGGAGTTCTCGCATGGAGAACATCAAGCAGAAACCGGAGGGAACCATCGCCGTGGTAACCGGCGCGGCGCGCGGGATTGGGCGCGCCATCGCCGAACGCCTTGCCGGAGAAGGTGCTCGCGTCGCCTGCGTCGACATCAGCCCGGCGCGCCTCGAGGCGTCCGTCGCGCAAATGCGCGCCGATGGCCTGGACGTCCACGCGTATGTGCTCGATGTCGCTCGACGCAGCGAGGTGCGTGAAGTATTCCAGCGCATCGAAGCCGACCTCGGCGGGCCGCTGGCGACGCTCGTAAACAACGCCGTCTGGGCAAGCTATCAATCGATCGAAGAGATCGACGAAGAGACCCTGGAGAAGATGCTCGCCGTGGGCCTTAAAGGCATCATCTGGGCAACCCAGGCGGCAACGGCGCAGATGAAGCGGCGCGGCTCCGGGACAGTTATCAACCTCAGCTCCGCGGCCGCCGTTCTGGCACTCAAGGACTCCGTCGCCTACTGCGCCATCAAGGCGGCGGTAGCGGGTCTGACGCGGGCCGCGGCACTCGATCTCGGCCCCTATGGCATCAGGGTGAACGCCATCGCCCCCGGCATGATCGGCACACCGGCCTCGCTGGGGAAATTCGACCAGGCCACCCTGCACGCCAGAGAGCAGAACGTACCCATCGGCCGCTTTGGCGACGCCAGCGAAATTGCCGCGGTGGTGGCGTTCCTCGCCTCGGCGGACAGCAGCTACATCAACGGTGCCCTGATCATGGCCGATGGCGGCCTGACCATAGCAGGCACCTGAGCCAGTCATTGGCCCATGAGGACAAACACATGCAACGGTTACACAACAAACGCGCGATCATCACCGGCGCCGGCAGTGGCATCGGCCGGGCCAGCGCCCTGCGCTTCGCCCAGGAAGGCGCCCAGGTGCTGGTCACCGGCCGCACCGCAGCCAGGGTCGAGGAAACCGCCGAGCTGATCCGTGCCGCCGGCGGCAACGCCATTGCAATGGCGGCGGATGCATCGATCGAGGCCGACGTCGAGGCTATGGTCACCCGCTGCATCGCTGAATTCGGCGGCCTAGAGATATTCTTCGTCAATGCGGCAACCTGGGTTGGCAATGTCTCGTTGTTTGAGCAGACCGTTGCTCAGTGGCAGGAAGTTCTGCAGGTCAACCTGATCGGCGCCTTTCTCGCCACTAAGCATGCCGGCCGTCACATGCGCGCCCAAGGCCTCGGCTCGATCATATTCACCTCCTCGGTGGCGGCCTTGCGCGCCAATGCCGGGGATGCGGCCTACAGCGCCAGCAAGGCCGCCATCAACTCCCTGGCGCAAGTGGCCGCCAACGAGCTTTCCGGCACCGGCGTACGGGTCAATGCCATTCTGCCGGGGCTCATCGAGACGGAAGGCACCCGGGCGCTGTTCGACGCAGCCAAAGCACGCGGCGCGGCATCCAGACTCGGGCAGGTCAATCCGCTCAAGCGACCCGGACAACCCGAGGAAATCGCCGCCATGGCGGCATTCCTCGCCAGCGAAGATGCGTCCTATGTCAACGGCCAGGCCATCGCGATCGATGGTGGGGTATCGAGCACGCACCCGTTCGGCCGCCTCAATTGATCTAACGCCAACCCAAGACGCCTGACTTTGGTGTCACTGGAAGCCAACTCCATCAAGCAGGAGCTATCCCGTGGACCTGGAACTGCCGAAGAAACTGACCGACTACCTCGCCGAGCTGGATGACTTCATCGAACGTGAAATCAAACCGCTCGAAAATGAAAACGACAACATCCGCTTTTTCGATCACCGCCGCGAGAACTCGCGCACCGATTGGGAAAAGGATGGCCAGCACGCCAAGGACTGGAAGGCGTTGTTGGCCGACGTGGTACGCCGCGCCGACGCGGCGGGCCATTACCGCTACGCCTTGCCCAAGGCCTATGGCGGCCGGGATGGCAGCAACCTAGACATGGCAGTGATCCGCGAGCACCTGAACGCCAAGGGCCTGGGCCTGCACAACGATGCCGCCAGCGAGCACGCCATCGTTTCCGTGCAGGTACTCACCGCCCAACTGCTGATCGAGTTTGGCAGCGAAGCGCAAAAGCGGAAATACCTGCCGTCGCTCCTCGACAGTTCCGCGGCGATGGCCATGGCGATCACCGAGCCCGATCACGGATCGGACGCCACCCACATGGAGACCGTCGCCAGGCGCGAAGGTGAGCACTGGATCATCAACGGCAGCAAAACTTGGAACTCGGGCGCCAACTGGACCGACACCAACATGGTGTTCGCCCGCACCAGCGGCAAGGCCGGCGACGCCACAGGCATCACCGCCTTCCTGGTGCCGCTCAAGCCCCAACAACCCGAAGGGCATGTGGTGGAGGAGCTGCTATGGACCTTCGTCATGCCCACCGATCACGCCAGCGTCAGCCTCACCGACGTCAAGGTTCACAACGACGATATCGTCGGTCGTGAAGGCCAGGGCCTGGCGATCGCCCAGCGCTTCTTCAACGAAAACCGCATCCGCCAGGCGGCGGCGAGCCTCGGCGCGGCGCAATACTGCGTCAACGAGTCGGTCAAGTACGCCAAGCAGCGGGCACCCTTCGGCAAGCCGCTGGCGAGCAATCAGGGCATCCAGTTCCCGCTCGTCGAGTTGCAAACCCAGTGCGAAATGGTCCGCGCCCTGCTGCACAAGACCGCCTGGATGATGGACAAGTACGGAGCGGCGGCGCAAGGCGACAAGGTTTCGATGCTCAACTTCTGGGCCAACCGGCTCTGTTGCGAAGCGGCCGACCGGGCCATGCAGGTGCATGGCGGCCTGGGCTATTCCCGGCACAAGCCTTTCGAACACATCTACCGCCACCATCGCCGTTATCGCATCACCGAAGGCACCGAGGAAATCCAGATGCGCCGTGTCGCCGGCTACCTGTTCGGCTTCATGAAGCTGGGTGGCGAAGCATGAGCGGGCCACTGGCAGGGGTGAAGGTCGTCGAGATCGTCGGCCTGGGCGCGGCGCCGTTCTGCGCCATGATGCTGGCCGATATGGGCGCGCAAGTGATCCGCATCGACCGGCCGGGCGGCGGCGAGATCATGAAACTGGTCGAACCGCGTTTCGACGTCATGGCCCGTGGGCGGCGCTCGGTGGCCATCGACCTGAAAAAACCGGGCGCCACCGAGGCCGTGCTCGACCTGGTGGCGCAAGCCGATATTCTGCTAGAAGGCTTCCGTCCCGGTGTGATGGAGCGCATGGGGCTGGGCCCGGACACCTGCCTGGCGCGCAACCCCAAACTGGTCTACGGGCGCATGACCGGCTGGGGCCAGGACGGCCCGCTGGCGCAGGCAGCCGGCCACGACATCAACTACATCGCCCTGGCCGGTGTGCTGCATACCATAGGCGCGCTGGGCGAACCGCCCTTGCCGCCCATGAACCTGATCGGCGACTTCGGTGGCGGCGGCATGCTGCTGGCCTTCGGCATCCTCTGTGCCCTGCATGAAGCAGGACGATCCGGCCACGGCCAGGTGGTCGACGCGGCCATGGCCGAAGGCTCGGCGCTGCTCGCCGCCATGAATTGGGGCTTCAAGGCCGCCGGACTGTGGCGCAACGAGCGCGGCAGCAACGTCAATGATGGTGGCGCCCACTTTTACGCTGCCTACGCCTGCGCCGATGGTCACTGCATTTCGATCGCCTCGGCCGAACCGCAGTTCTATGCCCTGCTGCGCCAGAAACTGGGGCTGGACGACCCGGCTTTCGATGCGCAACACGACCACCGGCGCTGGCCGGAACTCAAGGAGCGGCTCGCCGGGATCTTCAAGACCAGGACCCGCGCCGAATGGTGTGCGTTGCTGGAAGGCAGCGATGTCTGCTTCGCTCCGGTACTCGACTGGGATGAAGCGCCCGGCCATCCGCACAACCGCGCACGCGGCATGTTCATCGACATTGATGGCGTCACCCAGCCGGCACCGGCGCCACGCTTCAGCCGCAGCTCGCCGCCACGGCCCAGCGCCCCCTCCGCCCCCGGCGCCGATACCGAAACGGCATTGCGCGACTGGGGCTTCGATCCAGGCCGGATCGACGCGCTGCGCGCCAGCGGGGCGCTACCGCCGCAGCCGGGTACCTGAATCCAGCCCCCTCCGACAACAGGAAGACACATGACCATGTTCATCGACAAGAGCCGGGAAGCGGTACAGGACTGGGACGCCATCTCCCGCTACCTCGCCGGGCAAAATATAACCCTCGACCGCGACATCGAGATTCGCCAGTTCGCCTCGGGCATCGCCAATATGAACTACCTCGTTTCGCTCGATGGCAAGCCGGCGGTGTTCCGCCGACCACCCAACAACGACGCGCCCCCCGGCGCCTACGACTTCGCCCGCCAGCACAAGATCCTCTCGCGGCTGGGCAAGTGCCTGCCGACCACGCCGCTCGGGCTGGCGTATTGCGACGACACCAGCGTGATCGGCGTGCCCTTCCTGATCAGCGAGTTCCGAAAGGGGGTCGCCATCTCCCGCGAACTGCCGGCGCGGCTCGCTGGGGTGGACGACATCGGCGGCAAGCTCAGCGCGCTGATCGTCGGCGCCCTGGCGCAACTGCACCGCATCTCCCCTGCCGAGGCCGGGCTCGCCGACCTGGGCAAGGCCGAAGGCTTCATCGCCCGGCAAATCCACGGCTGGCACAAGCGCGCCTCGCGGGTCATGTCGGGCCAGCAGATGCGGATGGTCGACGTGCTTCGGGACTGGCTGGTCGCCCACCAGCCGGCCGAACGGCCGACGACCCTGGTGCATCTGGACTTCAAGCTGGACAACGTGCTGGTCGATCCAGACAGCCTGACCGTGCAGGGCATCGTCGACTGGGAGATGGCGACCATCGGCGACCCTTACTACGACCTGATGCTGATGCTCAGCGTCTGGGGCGAGCCGGCGGACAGCTTGGTCTATGCACGGCAGTGGTGCATGCCCTGCACCGCTCCCGGTTGGTGGACCCGGCGCATGGCGCTGGAGGCCTATCAACAGCAGACCGGCACCCACCTGCCCGAGCCGGAGGTGAAGTTCTACTGGCTGCTGGCGATGTTTCGCAACATCGGCGCACTGGCCCAACTGATCGTACTTTACCAGCGCGAGGCCATGCCGAACGCCAGCACCATCGACATGCCCGCCGTCCTCGCCTCCACCCTCGACCACGCCATGGCCTTGACCCGCAGGCCGCTCGACTGGTAGAGGAGCTAACGTGGCAAACATGCACCGGGCGTCGGCGCAAGACCATCCTGCCGCACCCGATCACCAACACACTGAGCAAAAGATAAGGAGCCGCCGACATGAAAAAAGAAACCGCTCTGCCCCCTTCGCATGGCACACAGCCGTTTGACCAGGTAATCTTCAAACGACGCTCGGTTCGTGGCTTCCTTCCCGATGAAGTACCCGACGACAGGTTGCAGGAGGTCTTCGCGCTTGCTCAGCAGACGCCATCCAACTGCAATGTACAACCCTGGATAGTCCATGTGGTGTCGGGCCAGGCCCGGAATACTCTCCAGGAGGGATTGCTCGCAGCGGCTAGGTTTCCTGAAAACATGCATCCAGACTGGCCCGTTGACATCAAGTATGAAGGTGTCCACCGGGAAAGGCAGTTCGATGCCGCCATCCAGCTCTATGGCGCCATGGGTGTGGAAAGACAGGACATGGCCGGGCGCAATGAAGCCTTCCTGCGCAATTTCGCCTTTTTCGACGCGCCCCACGTAGCCTTCATCTTCTTGCCGGTGCCCTTCGATGTCCGCCAGGCAACGGACTGTGGCATGTATGCCCAGACGCTGATGCTGGCAATGACGTCGCGCGGGATTGATTCCTGCGCCCAGGGCGCCCTGACTCTGTATCCCGACCTGGTACGCGAACAGCTCGGCATTTCAGCGCAACAGCGATTGCTGCTGGGAATCTCCTTCGGTTATGAGGATATCGAGGTGAAAGCGAACGCCGCCCGTGTTGGCCGGGGAACGCTGTCCCAATCCGTACGATTCCACCGCTGAATCATGTGACGGGTATAAAGCTGTCGTTTCGGACGATGACACCCAGGACCGATCCCAGAAGTATGGCAGGCAACCGGCGGCGGCTGTCCCGTGGGAGGGACAAGGGCGCTTTTATGGATGAAAACCACGGGGGAACCCTGTTTGGAACACTACAAAAACAATAAAAAACACCATTTTCATTTTCTCGGCTGTCTGTGCCTGTGCCTGGCGCTGTCGACATCCTCTCCGGCCGCCAAGGCCGAGGGCTCGACAAGTCGCCAGGATGATATCCAGGAGATGAGAACGCTGGCGACATCGGTGACAGCGAACGTGCTGGTCTATTTCAATCTCATCAATGGTACCCCCTACGATATCGGCAATGGCGAAGCCTACAGGCGTGACATGTCGCACCTGCTGAAACTGTCCAGACAGCTTGGCCACGGCCCGATCACCGAGCAGGCCCAGCTCTTGGGCACAGCCATCGCCGATCTGGAGAACCTGCCGCAGTCCGGAACTGAAGCGCGCTCGGCGCTGCCGGCCTATGCCCGCTGGTTGCCCCCGGTTATCGACGCCCATGCTCAGTTCGACAGCTCGCTCAGTGCCCTCTACGACAGCTTGGCGCCAACATCGGAGATTCGCCGTGCACTGCATGACCTCAGCCATGATATCGGCCATCTGCTGCTTGACTATCAGCGGGCATCCTTCCCCTACCTGTCCACCGTCTGGCTTCCCGACGACCAGGCCATTGTCGCGCTGAATGCCTCGCTGGAACACCGGTTCGCCGCGCTATCAGCGCAGGATGCCAGGCTGGCGCAGGCCCTGGAGGGGCCGGTTCGGAATTATCACTTCGTACGCCAGCGCCTGCTCACACCCGGACCCGGACCCGGACAATGGGCCCCGAATGCCGTCGAGCGTTACCTGATGCGGGCCATGCAGGCGCTGGATGCGGAGGCACGACATTGAACTGTAGCAAGTGGCGCCATCAGTCATCGGCGGGCAGCAGTACGCTGGCCTCGCCGACCACTTTCAGCTCCCCGGCCTGGCAGGTCACACGCACCTCTACTCGCGCCAGCCGTTCCCCGTCATGCTCGGCCATGTCGACAATCTCGCCACTGCATACCAGCGCGGTACCCAACTCCACCCTGCTGACGAAACGCACGCCAAACCGGCAAATCCGCGATTGCGGTATCCAGTCGGTGAGAAAACGGCCAAGGTAGGCCATCGACAGCATGCCGTGGGCAAAGACATCAGGCAGCCCGGCCCGCCGGGCAAAGTCGCTGTCGATATGCACCGGGTTGTGGTCACTGGATGCGCCCGCGTACAGCGCCAGCGTGGTTCGGTCGAGGGGAGCTAACCGCAATGGTTGCGGGCCAGCAGGGTTGTCAGTGGGCTGGTCGCGTTCGATCCGGCTCATGCCGACCTCCTGTCATTGCGCTGCACACCCACACAACGCAGATCGGCAATATGCACGCCCGTGTTGGCATCGGTGACCCGCGTTTCACGTACGAAGAACTCCAAAGCCCCGTCACGTCGGCTGTAAATGTCACTCAGGCGCGGCTCGAAGGTGAGCACATCGCCGGCGCAGGCCATCCGGTGATAGACGAACGACTGTTCGCCATGCAGCAGACGCCCCAGGTCCATATCGAGCAGCCGTTGCAGCGCCCAGGGATCGGGGGAGTCGTTCTCCAGGCAGAACAGAAATGTTGGCGGCACCGGAATATGTCGATAGCCGGCATTTCGCGCCGCGGTCTCGTCCAGATAGACCGGATCGAGTTGCCCCGTGGCCTTGGCGAAAAATCGCAAACGGCCCTTTTCCACCTCGACGCTGTGCGGCGTCAGGCAATGGCCAATCAGAGTCCTGTCCAGCATGCTGTTCCCCATCATGATAGCTGCGGACGCGCTTTCCAGTTGGCGAAGGGATTGAAAATGAAGTCGTCGATATTGCTTGCAAAGGCTTCGGTCAATTCCATATGGAAGCCGAGCCTTGGCATCAGATCGACGATCCGCTGCGGAGCGAGATTTTCCGGAACGTTTTCGCTACCGACCAGCTTGCCGAAATCGAGCGAGAAACTGCGCAGATCCTGCACACCTTGTCGCGTCAGCACCGCTACGGTCTCGGGCATGTCGCGCACCAACCAGGTGATGTTGTGAATGGCACGGCCTCTCCTCGCAAGCAGTTGCGCCCATGAGGAATCTTCCGTCTTCGGACGGCAGTATTGAAGAACCACATCACCCAGATTCACATGAACGATATCGAGCGAACCCAAGCTGCCGAGAAACTCGGCGAAGCGGCTCTCGACCTTCCCGGAGCCAAACACCCGACGTAACAGGCCACAGGGGTCGTCCAGATCGTCAACGGCGAGTTCGACATGCAGAAGGGGAGACAAATTACCAAAAAGCGCGGCGCCCGGCTGCTCATCATCGCCCGCGACCTTCGAGCTGCCAATGGCGCCCTCGATCAGTTCGAGGTTGAAGCCGAGGCGGTCCATCGTCGCAAACACACAGACCGGCGCCTCGACCGAACCGGTGGCGGTCTGCAACGCAATTCTCGAGCGTTCGAGGATAGCAATGCCTTCCTGCGCGAACTCAATCACCATGGACTCAAGATCGTCGACGAAAAACGCAAGGCTATGAACCTGTGGACCTTGCTCCCTGAGCAGCCGATGAAGTCGTCCGCCCGCCGGCTCTGGCTGGACGAACTGCAGCGTGACATCGCCGAGCCCCACGTGCAGTATCCGCGCCGAACTCGTCAGATGGAAAGACGAGGACGCCCGCACCAACCCCGAGGCGGCAAAAACCTCGCCGAGCAACCGTACCGCGTCGCCCGCGTCACCCACAATTGCACTGATATGGCTTAGAACCGAAAGTTGTACTGGCATGCACCCTCCTTTACCCAGCTTGGTGTTATTCATTCGCGCCGCATAGCCAGACCTGCCGGCCAAACGCCGCCCGTAGGCGGCTTAATCACATCGCCAGGCACGAGCACTCGCCTACTTCGCAGTACCGTAACGAGGTGGGCGTTTTTCGATAAACGCCGTCATGGCTTCGCGGAAGTCCTCACCATGGGCGCACAGGGTCTGGTTGCGATCTTCCATGGCGATCACCGCTTCCAGGCTCGGGCCGTCGATGGCATGGCCCAGCACCTCCTTGGTCAGGCGCAGCCCCAGAGGAGCGGTTCTGAGCATATCCTCGATCAGGGCATTGGCTTCCCCATCGAGTTGTTCCGGCTCGACCACGCGACTAACCAGCCCCAGTTCGCAAGCGCGCCGCGCGTCGATGAAGCGCCCGGTCAGCATGTATTCCGCAGCGGCCGAACTGCCGACCATACGCGGCAGGAAATAGCTGAGCCCCATGTCGCAGGCGCTAAAGCCGATACGGATGAACGCGGCGTTCAGGCGCAGGGTGGGTGTGGCGATACGCACATCCGTCGCTAGGGCCAGGGCAAAACCGCCGCCGCAGGCGGGACCGTTGAGCAAACCAATGATCGGTTGCGGGCAGCGGCGCATGGCGATGACGATATCGCGGTAGCGGCGGGTAGATGCCAACCCCTCCGACACCGAAAGCGTCGTGGTCTGCGCAGCGTGTTCCGTGAGGTCGAGTCCGGCACAGAAAGCCCGACCCGCACCGCGCATGACCACGACCCGGATATCCTCGCGCACGTACAAGCCGGTGAAGAGGCGTCCCAGCTCGTCGACCAGTTCGAGGTTCAGCGCATTCAGGGCTTGCGGTCGGTTCAGCGTGACCCAGAGCACAGGGCCTCGCTCGTCCAGTTCGAGACAGTTGTATGTCATATTTTTTGCTGCCTCCATACCTTGTTTGCTGCTCAAGTCGTGCGCCTGGCCTTGTCGGCGGAATTGCGTTCGTCGATGAGTTGGCGGGTACGCCGCCAGTCTTCGTCGGTCAAGCTGGTCAGCTTGGCGAAGTTACCGCCGGTCGCCGGGTACAGCCCGCCGTCGATCACGATGGTTTCGCCATTGATGTAGTCGGAGCCCGGTGCCATCAGGTAGACCGCCAGGTTCGCCAGCTCGGACATCTCCCCGGCGCGTTGCATGGGCACATCGTCGCCGGGTTTGGCGGCCCCGGTGGGATCCAACCTGGCGGCAGCACTCTCGGTGGGAAAGACCCCCGGCGCGATGGCATTGACGCGTATGCCACGGCCACCCCATTCGACCGCAAGGGATTGCGTCATCGCATTCAGACCGGCTTTCGACATGGCAGAGGGCACGGTGAACGCCGAACCGTTCCAGACCCAGGTGACCAGCGTCGACAGGACGTTGGCGTGCTGGCCCGCCGCCAGCCAGCGCTTGCCGCACTCCAGCGTGACATAGAAGGAGCCGTGGAAGACGATATTGGCAATCGCGTCGAAGGCCCGGGGAGACAAGTCTTCGGTACGGCTGACGAAGTTCCCGGCGGCGTTGTTGATCAGGCCGGTCAGCGCGCCGCCGTCGGTCCAGATGCTGTCGAGCATGGCCGCGATGGCCTCGGGCTGGCGGATGTCGCAGGTCAGAGCCACTACCTTGCCGCCATGCCGCGCCATCAACTCGGTGGCAGTCTGTTCGACCACGTCTCCACGACGCCCGCAGATATAAACCTCGCTACCCAGCAGCAGAAAGGCTTCGGCCATGACCCGCCCCAGCCCCGTCCCGCCACCGGTGATCAGGATGCGCTGCCCGCGCATCAGCCCCGGTTTGAACATCAAGTCGTCAAGCAGCATTGGTGCCTCCTCTCATTGCTCATGCACAGGCATTCAGGATCAACGCTCGAAGACAGGGGCGCGCTTCTCGAAGAACGCCTTCACGCCCTCCTTGAAGGCAGGTGCGTCCAGCAGTTCGCGCTGCCGATCCCGTTCATAGCCGAGCTGGGCCACCAGGTCCTGGCTATCAGCCGCATCCAGCGCGCGACGCGCTTCGAGGGCACTACGCGGCGGTGCCTGGGCCAGCCGCCCGGCAATCCTTCTCGCCTCGTCCAGCAACACATCATCCTCGACACAGGCCCAGATCAGTCCCCATTCCCGCGCTTTCTCCGCCGACAAGCGGTCGCCCAGCAGCAGCAAACCAAGACTTCGTGCACGCCCGATCCGTTGCGGCAGAAACCAGCTTGCGCCCATGTCCGGCACAATGCCCAGACGTGGCAGAAACGGTGTGAGAAAATAGGCCGAGCGTGTGGCAATCACGATGTCCGCCGCCAGCGCCAGAGCCATTCCCCCACCAGCGGCAACGCCATTCACGGCGGCCACCACCGGCAGAGGAAACTGCTGCAATGCCAGAATGAGCGGATTGGCGAGCGCATCCATGGTCACCGCAGCACGCTCGCCGAGGGACCTGCCATCGACATCGACGGCATCCATTTTTCCGAGGTCGGCGCCGGAGCAGAATGCCTGCCCCGCACCGGTGAGAATCAATGCCCACGCATCATCCTGTGTGCACAGCCACTCCAGCGCTTCGATCATTTCCCCCAGGGTAGCCTCCGACAGACTGTTCTGGCTGTCGGGATGGTTCAGCGTCAGCGTGGCGATATGATCGGAAATGTCCACATTGATCGTCGAGAACGTCATAGCGGTGTCTCCTCAATCAGGATGGCGTTCAGGGCGTGAGCGCGCCGAGCAGCTCCGATACGTCCTCAACCTCGTCCAGGTCCGTGCACAGCTCGACGAGCCTGTTCAGCTTGGCTTCCGACAACGGCACGGCGGCATAGGCTGCGCATTTCCAGAGCTTCTGCTGCAAGTCATCCCAGCTCATCGGGTTATTGGTGTGCCCCAGCACATAGGGGGTGCTCTGCCGGAACACCCGTCCGTCCTGCAGCGTAATCTCGACGCTGAAGCCCTCGAACTGATCCGTTATCGCAGGATCGGTCTCTACGGTGATTTTCTGCATCAGCTCCCGCTTGTCCGCCCGATTGACTTCCTCGATGGTGAAGTCGCCGAGGAAAACATCTCCGCCGATGATCGCGGTCGCCACCGTGTAGGGCGTGCTGTACAAGGCCTCACCGCAGGTTTTCGGGTTCCATTTCGCGTCTTTCGGCTCGATGGTCATCCGCGCCCCATCGCTGCCAATGCACAGCACGCTGGCAATATCCCGGTAGTCGAGCTGATCACGCCGCATGATTTCGATGGCGCCGGAGATGAACGAGTGGGTGTATTTGCAGGCTGAATAGGGCTTCAGCGACAGCCCTTCGGCGTAGATCCAGCGCTTGCCCAGATCCTCGGTCAGTATTTCCGGGCGGACGTCGCTCCAGCCGATATGCCGGAACGATCCTCCCGGCACACCGAGGAAGATCCCTTTTGGCCCCGTCACCCCCTTGCGCGTAAGCAGCGCCGCCTTGATCGCGGTCTCGCCGGCAAAGGCATGCTGGACACGCGCCATCTGCGTGCCCTCGGCGTACTTCTGCATTTCCGACATGCCGTGGTTCGAATAGGTAATCCCCAGGGCATTCCAGGTCTCCTCGACGCTCAGGCCGAGCAGCCGCGCTACCGAGGCCGTGGCGCAAAGAGGCCCCATGTACTCGCCGGGCACGCCAAAAGAAGCATGAGAAGTGCCATTTATTGCCGTATTGACCCGGACACCCAGCTCACCGCCGGTCACATAAGCGGCGAGAAATTCCCGGCCCGTTACCGGCCTGTCGGCGATGCCCAGCGCGGCGAGCATGGCGGGGATATTCCATTCGGTGACATGCCCGCCGGTCACATGCACGTCACCCATATCGATGCCGCGGGCCATGACGCCGTTGGCGAACGCCGCCTGCGGCGCCGGTACCCGGTGACCGTATACGAGGATCGGGCTTTGCGGCGCGCCGCCCCACTCCACCACCTGCTCCACGATCTGCGGGCTGACTTCCCATTTGGAGCCAGCGATGGTGACGGCCAGGGTGTCGAGAATCGCCTTTTTCGCCAGCTCGATCACCTCGGTCGGAATATCCTCGAATGCCGTGGTAACCACCATCTCGGCCAGTTTGCCAGCAGGATCCTGTTCAGGTTTGATCGGTTCGAATGTATTCATTGTAATCTCCACAAGTAAGTCTGAAGGATCAACTCCACTGTGCGACAAGCACCGCGCTATCTCGTGGCCCCGATACGCACCATCATTTTGCCCCGGTTCGTACCATGGAGCAGGTCAATCAGGGCCTTTGGTGCATTCTCCAGCCCCTCGACAATATCCATGCTGGGATTGAGTTGGCCATGGCGGATCCAGTTCGACAGAGTCCTCTCGGCGGCTTTGCGCTGCTTGTAAAAATCCATAACCAGAAAGCCTTCCATACGAATGCGTTTAGCCACCAGCACACCTGGCACCCCGCTCGGGCCACCGCCCCAGTCCGCCTGGTTGTACTGCGACACCGCGCCGCAACAGGCCACACGGCCATGCGCGTTCATCAGGCTCAGGCTAACTTCCAGAATTTCGCCGCCGGTATTGTCGAAGTACACATCTATCCCATCGGGGCAGGCCGCCTTCAAAGCCTCGCGAAGATTGCCGGCCTTGTAATCGACGGCGGCGTCGACCCCTAGCTCTTCAGTCAACCAGCGACACTTCTCCGCCCCTCCGGCAACGGCCACTACTCGGCAACCAGCGATCCTGGCGATCTGAACCGCGATACAACCAACCGCCCCTGCAGCGCCCGACACCACTACGGTTTCTCCCGGTCGGGGTCTGCCGACTTCGAGCAGGCCAAAGTAAGCGGTAAGGCCGGTGATGCCAAGAACGCCGATCAGATGCTCCAGTGACTCGTTCTTGTTCCTCACCCGAACGCTTTCTGGCGTGACCAGTGCGAAATCCTGCCAACCCAGATCACCGTCTACCAGATCACCGGGCGCCAGGTCGGGGACATTGGACTCCATGACTTCACCGATGCCGAAAGCCGCCATGACCTCGCCAGGCTGCAATTGGGGACGGTAAGTGCGGGTCATCATCCAGGCGCGTTGCGCGGGGTCAACTGACAGCCCGCGCAGGCGCACCAGCGCCTGGCCGGGGCCGGGAACAGGAATTGATGTTTCCTGCAAGCGAAAGTGTTCGAGCCCAACCGCCCCGGTCGGGCGTTGCGCGTATATCCATTGGCGATTGACATCGGTTGCGGGCATCTTCTGCCTCCTTGTTGTTCGTGAGAAAAACTACCAATCATCAGTTCAGCCTGACAGTCCTTCCGCCTTGCCGATGATCTCCTTCATGATTTCATTGGTGCCGCCGAAGATCCGCATGATCCGCGCATCCGCCCAGGCCCGAGCAATGGGGAACTCGGTCATGTAGCCGTAACCGCCAAACAGCTGCAGGCATTGGTCCATGAGACGTCCCTGCAGATCGGTACACCACCACTTGGCCATGGCCGCCTGCTCAGCGGTCAGTTCTTTCGTAAGGTGCAAAGTTGTACACCTGTCAATGAAAATCTGGGCGATCTCGATTTCCGTGCGCAACCCCGCCAGCACTTGGCGCGATTGCTGGAAGGTGCCTATCGGCTTGCCGAAAGCGATGCGTTCCTTAACATAAGCGAGCGTCCACTCCAAAGCTGCGCGAGATGAAGCCACCGCAGAGTTGGCGATGCTCAGTCGTTCCTGGGGCAGGTTCGTCATCATGTGCACGAAGCCCTGATTTTCCGTGCCAATCAGGTTGTCGCAGGGGACGCGCACATCGTTGAAGAACAGTTCGGCGGTATCCTGAGCATGCTGACCGAGCTTTTCCAGATTACGCCCGCGCTCGAACCCCGGCATGCCACGCTCAATACCGAGCAGACTGATACCACCATGACGGTTGCCGGGATCGGTCTTGACAGCGGTCAGAACCAAGTCGGCATTAATGCCATTGGTGATGAAAGTCTTGGAGCCATTCACCACATAGGCATCGCCATCCAACCGCGCAGTGGTACGCAGGGCTGCCAGGTCGGAACCCACACTGGGCTCGGTCATACCGATGGCGGTAATCAGCCTGCCAGCAACCATGTCGGGGAACCAGCGACGCTTCTGCTCCTCAGTGGAATAATCCAGGAAATAAGGCAAGGCGACGTCGTTGATCAGGGCAATGCCCGAGGCCAAGGCGGTCATTCCCAAGGCCAAGCACTCCTCGGTCAGCACCAGGCTGAAGCGGAAGTCGTCCAACCCCTGCCCGCCGTACTCCTCAGGTACCGCCATGCATAGGTAACCACTGTCCCCCAATCCTTCGAACACTTCATGGGGGACGATGCCGTCACGCTCCCATTGCGCATAGTGTGGCTGGATTTCCTTGAGTAGGAAGCGGCGAAAGCCCTCGCGAACCGCACCGTGGTCCTCGTCGAAAAGCTCGCGTTTGAAACGGTTGTTGGCTTCTCTGGACATTCAGTTCTTCCCTTCCTCGCCGTACATAGTCTCGATATCATCGGCATATTTTTTCAGGATCGCCTGACGGCGGATTTTCATAGTCGCCGTTACGGCCTCCGAGCCCGGTGCCCATTCGCCACCGACGATCTGAAACTTCTTGATTTGCTCAACCCGGCTCAGTTGCTGGTTGGCTCGCGACACCTCCTCCTCCACCGCCTTGCGCACTTCGGGGAGTTCGCACAGGGATGCCACCGGCAGGTGTTCCATGGCCCATGCCCATAGATGCACGGAGTCGATGGTAAGCAAAGCGGTGTTATAGTTGCGGCCATCCCCTACCACTACCGCCTGGGAAATCAGGCTGCCTGAGTTGGTCAAAGCGCCTTCGATGCTTGATGGCGACATGTTCTTGCCAAAGGAGTTGATGATGATGTCCTTCTTGCGGTCGACGATGCGAAAGTAACCATCGGCGTCCACGGTTCCGATGTCACCGGTGTGTAACCAGCCATCAGCATCCTTGACCTCAGCGGTGGCCTCCGGCTGCTTGCGGTAGCCGCGCATGATTCCGGCATGGCGAATAAGCACCTCACCATCCTCGGCCAGTTTCACCTCAACACCCGGCTGCGCCTTACCTACAGTGCCGATGCGGATCTTACCCTTCGGACTGCGTGTGCCCAAAGCAGCCGATTCGGTCATGCCATAGGCTTCGTCCAGCAGCAAGCCGATGGCGTGGAAGAACTCCACCAAGACCCTCGGCGCCATAGTGCCGCCTGAACCAACGAACAGTCCGTCCGCATCCAGGCCCAGTGAATGGCGCACCGGGGCAAAGAACTTGGCATCAGCTTCCGCACAGGCCTGCTCCAGCGCTGCCGGTACCGGTTGGTCCGCCTGCTCCAGATGCACCTTCTCCAATGATTGCTGCAGTGCCTGTTGCACTTCCAGGCGGATATCCTCAGGCAAGGTCGCCCATTGAGATTCAATGCCCTGTTTGATCTTCTCCCAGAGCCGTGGTGGAGAGAAGAAGATATGCGGGCGCACCTGCTTAACTGCGGCCATGATGTTTGCAGTGTCGTCGCAATAAGTGATGGTACAGCCGTTGAGTACAGGCAGATAATGCCCGGCGACCCGCTCGGTGGTATGGGCCGTTGGCAGCCACGACAATATCCGCTGCCCAGGGAAGTACCTTAGCCAGTATTCAACGATGGTGGCAAAGGCGATCACACTAGAATGCGGCAGCTCCACCCCCTTGGCCGGCCCAGTGGTTCCCGAGGTATACACGATGGTCGCCAGATCGTCGGGCCGTACCGAGGCTACCGAGGTCTCGAAGTCGAAGTCCTCTGCGCCGTTTTTCTCCACTTCGGTCCAATCGATAGTGCCCGCACCGCCACCTCCTTCGAGCAGCACAACGGTGGACAGTGCCGGCCATTCCTGTTGCGCACCCTGTACCTGATCAAGAAAGGCACGCTCGCACAGCACGATCGTGGCGTCCGAATTGTCCAATAGAGGCACTATTTGTGCCGCCGGCAAGGTGGCATAGATTGAGAAAGGCGTCGCGCCGAGACTCATTACGGCCAGATCAGCGAAGAGAAATTCTGGCCGATTCTTCAGCATCAGCGCTACCGTGTCGCCACGGCTCACGCCAAGCTGGCTCAGGCCCGCGGCCAAAGCCTCGACGTGTTCACGCACCTGTTGCCAGGTCAGGCGAATGCTGCCGTCGAGACTGTTGACGGCCAAGCTGTCACCATATTGTTCGACCGTACGAAGAAACCCCTTCACCACTGTCTCCGAGTGTCGGGGTGGGATGGATGCAGCAGACTTCTCACGCTGCGTTACGGTGGGTTCCATGACCTATCCTCTTGTTCTTATCTGATTGTCTTCACCGAAATGAGCGGCACATCCATGATCTTGGACCGGAAGTCGATCCCGGTCCGGAGAGACCGCTCAAAGCAGTCCCGAGAAACGGGTTCAGTTATACCGAAACCCGGTCCCGGTACTGGCCAAAGTTCGGGGCGCGCTTCTCTGCGAAGGCCGTCACACCCTCCTTGGCTTCCGGTGTATCGCCGAAGTTGAGCAGACCTGTGGAGGCCACACTGCCGGTAGCGACGAAATGTTCGGTATCAGTATTCAATGATTGTTTCAGGAAACGCAGCGCAGTGGGTGACATCACCAGCATTTCATCAGCCCATTTACGTACTTCCGATTTCAGCTGATCGGCAGGGACCACAGCATTAACCAGCCCCCAGCGCTCCGCAGTGGCGGCATCGTATTGGCGGCACATGAACCAGATTTCCCGGGCGCGTTTCTCACCGACGATACGCGCCAATATGCCGGTGCCCCAACCAGCGTCAAAAGAGCCAACGCGCGGACCATTCTGGCCGAAGCGCGCGTGTTCGGCGGCGATGGACATATCGCACAATACATGCAGTACGTGCCCGCCGCCGATGGCGAGGCCATTGACAGCAGCAATTACCGGTTTGGGGATATCACGGATGACCCGCTGCAGGGCGAGAATTTCAAACAGTCCGCTTTCCGACTGACCGTAGCTGCCCGTCTCGGCCCGCTCCTTCTGGTCCCCCCCGGCACAAAAGGCGCGGTCACCGGCACCAGTGAGGCAGACAACACCAACCTCGGGGTCAGCCCACGCGCGTTTGAAGCATTTGACCAGCTCATCCACTGTCTCAGCGCGAAATGCATTCAAGCGTTTCTCACGGTTGATGGTAATGGTGGCCAGACCGTTATCGACTTCGTAACTGATATCCTGGAACTCCATGGTGTTTCCTCTTTCATTCGTCTAGTAGATGCCGCGCTGAAGGCCCGGCGGAGTGATGGGAACAGCGCTTAGTGCAGCTGCAGCGCATCGGCCAACCGTTCCCGGTAAGTACGCGCAGAGCCCAGCAATTCCTGATTGAGCTTGACGCGCTTGTAGAACAGTTGCAGATCATGCTCCCAGGTGTAGCCAATGGCACCATGTAACATCAGCGCCCGATCGGCCGTACGCACAGCGGCGTCAGTAGCGAACGCCTTGGCTATCCAAGCTTGTTGCACACCGTCCTCCTGACCTTCCTGCAAGGCCCAGGCTGCGTAATAGATGCCCGAATGAGCAGCTTCAAGTTCAACCAGAATTTCGGCGGCCGCATGCTTGACTGCCTGGAACGAACCGACCACTACGCCGAACTGGACCCGCTGGCCGACGTACTCGACAGTCATATCGAGCATGCGCCGCGCCGCGCCGAGGGACTCCGCAGCGATCAGCAGCGCCATGACGGCGTTGACTTCCCGCGCTGCATCCCGCGGCAAACGACCCAGGTGCCTGGCTTGGACATCCTGCAGGTGTACATCGCCGAAGCGGCGGGTACGGTCGATCAGGCGTCGCGACCGAATCTCGACTCCAGGCGCATCTGCCGGCAACAGCCAGAGCTCCAAACCATCGTCGGCCGGGATGGGCACCAGCAACTGGCTAGCACCAGGGGCTTCCAGCACCATCGGCACGATGCCGGACAGACACTCCCCGCTTACCTGAACCTGGCTTGCCCCCTGATCGGCGGGCCTACCAGCATTGACGCACAGAGCAACCGTCGCCTTGCCCTCAAGCAGCCCATGCAGCTGTTCAACACCATCTGGAATACGCGAGGCAAATCCCAAGACACCCGCTCCGGCGAGCAAACTCCCGCTCGGCGCGACGCTGCGACCCAACACCTCGAACATCAGTGTCTGCTCAATCAGGCCGCCCCCCTGGCCACCCACCTCCTCCCCAACGCCGATACCCGCCCAGGCATTGCGTGCCACAAACTCATCGAATGGCAACAGGTTCTCGCCCTCGACCCAGCACCGAACCTTGTCCAGCCCCGCCTCGCGCTGCAAAGCGGCATGAATCATGTCGTGCAGCATTTCCTGTTCTTCGCTGAAAGCAAATCGCATCGTCGTTCGCCCCATCAGTCGCGCTTCATTCCAAGAACACGCTCAGCCAAGATGTTACGCTGAATGAACGTGGTCCCACCGGCAATGCTCGTTCCACGGGCCTGGTAAGCCAGCCGCAACCATCTGGCCCTGGCAGGATCCGCATCATTGGGTTCCTCCTGACCTTCGATTCCGATCACCGAAAGCGCGAAATCGCAGATATCCTCAACCAACGGCGTAATGAACAGCTTGGCTGTTGAAGCCTCCGGGCCAGGCGCCCCACCTTCCGCGAGGGTGCTCAGAATGCGTTTGCCGGTAATACGCTGCAGCGTCATCCGCCCGTAAAGCTCGGCCACTTTTTGACGTATGAAAGCGTCCTGGCCCAGGGCACGCCCATCAGGGTCCTTGGTGTTCTTGACTAGCGCTATCAGCTCTTTGAGAAGGCGTAAGGTATTAACCCGGCCGGTGGCGATTGCCGCGCGCTCGTAACCCAACGTCGACATTGCGACCTTCCAGCCTCCACCCAGCGGGCCTACAAGAAGCTCATCCGGCACATAAGCACCATCGAGAAACACCTCGTTGAACTCAGCGCCGCCCAGCATCTGCCGTAACGGTCGCACCTCGACGCCAGATTGGCGCATGGGCAGGATAAAAAAGCTGATCCCACGGTGCCGTTCACCTTCACCGGTACGCGCCAGCAGAATGGCATATTCGGCCACTTGGGCAGCGCTGGTCCAAACCTTCTGGCCGTGAATGCGCCAGCCCCCCCCGTCACGCACAGCACGAGTGGTCAGCGAGGCAAGGTCGGAACCGGCCCCCGGCTCGGAAAAGAGCTGGCACCAGAGATCTTCGCCGGTCAGGATGCGGTCGAGGAAACGGTTTTTCTGAGTGCTAGTGCCATGCTCAATCAGCGTCGGTCCGGCAAATCCGGCACTGATCACATCGAGCCGATCGGGCGCCCCGGCGCGGTCGCACTCCTCATAGAAGATGGCTTGCTGCAACACGCTCGCCCCACGCCCGCCATACTCACGCGGCCAGGCCAGGCCCGCATAACCAGCATCGTGCAGCCGACGCTGCCAGGGCCGCCACCATTCAACGCGTTCCTCCAGCCTGTCCGGTGCCTGTCCGAGGACAGGCACTTCCCTTTCCAGCCAGGTTCGTACTTCATCACGAAAGAGGGCATCCACCCGCGAATCTCGGAAATCCATGATCAGCGCCCCTTCCAGACTGGCTGGCGCTTTTCAGCGAAGGCGCTGGCACCCTCGCGCGCATCCTCGGTGTCGAGGGCTGGCAGGCCTAGCCGATCCTGCAGCTCCCAACCGCCCTCTTCATCCAAATCCAGTGCCCCACGCACGATGGCCTTGGACGCCCGGACGGCCAGCGGCGCGTTGTCCGCCACCCGCCGCGCCAGCAGCAATGCCCGTTCCAGCGCTTGGCCAGGTTCGCACAGCTCGTTCACCAAGCCGATTTCGTAGGCACGTTCGGCGTCGATGTAATCACCAGTAATAGCCAGATACATCGCGACCTGATAAGGAATACGCTTGGGCAGGCGGATCAGGCCGCCCGCCGCCGCCACCAGTCCACGCTTGGGTTCCGGCACACCCAGTTTGGCACCCCGTGCCGCCACAATCAGATCACAAGATAAAGCTATCTCAAGTCCGCCAGCCACGGCGAAGCCTTCGATTGCCGCGATCAGCGGCTTTTCCGGTGGTTTACGTGTAATTCCGGCAAACCCGCGCTCCGTGGCCGGTACATCGTTTTGCAGATAGGCCTTGAGATCCATCCCGGCGCAAAAGGCTTTGCTGCTACCGGTGATCACGCCAATGCGCAACGACGGATCATTATCGAGTTCATCCATGGCAGCGGAGACAACGCATGCCAGGGCTCCATTCACTGCGTTGCTTTCCGCCGGCCGGTTGAGACGAACGATCAAAATACCATCATCACGTGTCACACAGACTGGAGCATCGTCAAGTACGGAAGCATTCATCTTAAGCTTTTCCTCTCAGTGGAATCCGAATCAAGCCCTGGACAAGCCCGGGCCAGCGACTCAAGGACCATTCTGCTTTATTGCCCTCAACCCACCATCGTCCAAAGCGACATACTTGCCATAGCGGCCCTATGCTCATTTTTTGCCGGTGTAGGAATCGGGCCAGTGCACACGGGCGATATCGCCATCGCTACGGAACGCATGGCAGCTGTCGATCAGCTTTTCCGGCTTGCGGATACTGATCGGCACCTCGACACCCTGCGCCGCATTGCGAATCTGCGCCGCCCACAGGGTCTGCATCGCAGTGGTCGCCAACGGACCGAGCAGGTCGCTCAGGTGCGTACAGCCCAGGCGTCCGGCGAACAGCCGCTTCACCTCGGCGGAGAAGCCTGTACCGATGCGCAGTCCGAGCAGTTGCCGGTAAGCCCCGGCGATATCCCGGCATTCTGGTGAAGGCCCATGAGCGGTCAGCGCTTCGATTGCGCGGATGATCGCATCCCGGTCCACCGTGATGCGCAGTCCCATCTGATGAAGGGGCTCATTCGGGGCCAGGGTGGAACCGAAGGGCAGCGGCACGGGTGAGGAGCGGATATCGAGCAAACTCGCCTCGATATCCCACAGACCGTCTTCGCGCTCGTAACCTTCGCAACGAATGTCACGGCGATGCAACAACGCCCTCTTCACCGGCTGACTGAAGTCCATGCCCCCTCCTCGCCGATGGCCAGCTCAATAGGATTTCGGCAGGCCCAGCGCCCGCTCAGCGATATGGCACAGCACCAGCTCGTGGCTGACCGGACCAATCAGTCCCATGATCGCTTCGCGGTAGTAGCGCTCGACATGGAACTCCTTGGCGTAACCGAAGCCACCGTGGGTACGCACCGCGCGCGCCGCCGACTCGAAGTAAGCATCACCGCCCAAGTACTTCGCCATATTGGCCTCGAGCCCGCAGGGCTTTCCCTGGTCATATAGGCTTGCCGCCTTGAACATCATGGTTTCCGCCGCCTGCAAGCGGATCCAGCAATCCGCCAGCGGATGCTGGATACCTTGGTTCTTGCCGATCGGGCGACCGAACACGATACGTTCCTTGGCGTACTGGGCTGCCATGTCGATCACCGCCTGGCCGGCGCCGATATTGGTCCCGGCGATCAACACCCGCTCCGGATTCAGGCCATGCAACAGATACTCGAAGCCTTTTCCCTCCTCACCGATGCGATCCTCGACCGGAATCTCCAGGCCATCGATGAACAGCTCGTTGGAGTCAACGGCGTTGCGGCCCATCTTGGGAATCTCCCGCACCGTGACCTTGCTGCGGTCCAGGTCGGTATAGAACAGAGTCAGGCCGTCGGTGGGTCGCTTCGCGTCCTCGAACTTGGTGGTGCGGGTAACCAGCAGGATCTTGTTGGCAATCTGCGCAGTGGAGATCCATACCTTGGAACCATGGACCACATAGCGGTCACCCTTACGCTCGGCGAAGGTCTTAATATGAGTGGTGTCGAGCCCGACGTTGGGTTCGGTGACGCCGAAGCAAGTGCGATCCTTGCCTGCAATCAGCGGCGGCAGGAATCGCGCCTTCTGCTCCGCCGTGCCGAACACCACCACCGGATGCGGCCCGAACATATTGATGTGCACCGCCGAGGAGGCGTTTGCGCCCAATCGCGAAATGCGCTTGATGATGATTGCTGCCTCGGTGATGCCCAAACCGGCTCCGCCATATTCCTGGGGCATGGTCACGCCCATCCAGCCAGCTTTTACAAGATCGTCAACGAACTCCTGGGGAAAGCGCTTTTCGTTCTCGGCGCGCAGCCAGTAATTGGCGTCATAGGCATCGCAGATGGCACCGATGGCTTCTTCAATAGCCCGCTGATCATCATTCAACGAAAAGTCCATTGTGTATTCCTCAATAAGTGATTTTTTGTTTTTCCAGCCGCTGTCATTCAGCGGCTGATGGCGATTCTAGAAGCTTCACTGGAACCCGTATCGGCATATCCAGCAGCATCTGGGCGAAGGCTTTGCCCAATGGATCACTGCGCGGCGAAGCCATACCGCCACCGGCCAGCGCGCCTTGCAGCAGGAAGTTGAAGGCGGCGATGCCTGGCACATCGAATCGGCTTACCTGCCCCTCGACAAAATGACCGAAATACTCACGTACCCGTTCCACCGTCAGCTGGTCGCGTAACACCCCGAGCCACTTCGGCTCGCGGGCAATGATGCCGATGTTCACACTGTTGCCCTTGTCGCCGCTGCGGCCGTGGGCGATGCGCAAGAGGGGCACCTCCACCACTACTGCTCCCACCTCTGCCCCCGTCGGAAGTTCGGTATAGGTTGTAGGCGGACAAGCCTGCGTCGCCACCTGCGGAACCGCGGGAATAGCCACTGACCAGCACTCATCGTTTATCCATACTTGGGCCTGGAATTGCGTTTTCGGCGCCAGGAAGGAAAACAGTTTGACGATCGGCGAAGGTCTTGGCCGACCGCCACCGATGCTGGTCATGCCGGGCGCCCAGGAAACACCGCCGGGCGCAAGTTCGGCGGCGAACAGCTCCAGCGCGTTGCGATCCTTGTGCTCCACCACCAGACGCAGCACCACCTCTCGGTTAGTAGCAACCCGCGAGTGCGGGCCGAAGCTTGCCTCGGTGCCAAGCACCTCGGAATACACTAGGCTGTAGTCGTCCAACCCACGCTCGCCGAGCATGCGTCGCGTACGGGCAAGAATCGCCTCGCTGACCCGCTGTGCCTTGCGCTCCGCAAGCCCACCAATCAGGGTGATATTGGCAACGCAGCGCCAGCCGTCGGCATAGGTGGCGGAGACCTTGTAGCTGGGGCTGGGCGCCTGCCCCCTGGCCCCTTCGACCAGCACCCGATCGGGACCAACCGCGGTCATGCGCACGGCAGTGAAGTCACAACGCACATCAGGCAACAGGTAATCTGCGGGATCACCAATCTCATAGAGCATCTGCTCGCCGACGGTTGCCGGCGAGACCAAGCCGCCGGTGCCAGCTGGTTTGGTCAGCACGAAACTGCCGTCGGCGCTGCATTCGATGATCGGATAACCTATGTTGTCCCAGCCTTCCACCATCTCCCAGTCAGTGAACAGCCCGCCGGTGGCCTGGGGGCCGCACTCGATCAAGTGTCCGGCCAGGCTGCCAGCGGCCAGCAGGTCATACTCCTGTGCCGACCAGCCGAACTCGTGCATCAATGCCGCCAGTGGCAGTGCGCTATCCACACAGCGACCGGTGATCACCACCTGCGCACCTTGTTGCAGTGCCTCGACGATCGGTAAGGCGCCCAGATAGGCATTTGCGCTCATCACCCTGGCCGGCAATGGCTGGCCCGAGTGGATGTCGCGCACATCCTCTGCACGAAACTCGTCGAGCCTGGAGAGAGCATCGTCACCCTCCACCACCGCGATCTTCAACGCCAGCCCCTGCGCCTGCGCTAAGCGTTGCAGCGCCTCGGCACAGGCACGCGGGTTGACGCCGCCAGCATTGCTCAACACCTTGATGCCTTTATCGACTACCTCACGCAACACACTGGCCATGGCTACCTCGACGAAATCTCGGGCATAGCCCGCCGCCGGGTCCTGGGCGCGTGCGCGCGACAGGATCGACATGGTCAGTTCCGCCAGGTAATCGAAAGTCAGGTAATCCAGATTGCCGCTCTTGACCAGCTGCGGTGCGGCTTCCGCACTATCCCCCCAGAAACCCGAGGCGCCGCCGATTCGCACGATGCGATCGTTCATCAGTCAGTTCTCCATCCATTCAGTTGCGTGCGCCGGTTGTCAGCGCAGCAGGGCATAGCCGTTGTCCAGAACCTTCACCCCACGCTCCTTGCTCAAAGCCCGGAAGGACAGCGTCTGCCCATCACGCCAGGTCTCGAAAATCAGCGTCTCCCCCGGGTACACCGGGGCCGAAAAGCGGGCGCGAACACTGGTGATGCGCGTCGCGTCGTACTCGCACCAGGTCTTGAGCAGCATGTTGACCGCCAGGCCATAGCTGCACAGCCCATGTAGAATCGGTCGCTCGAAACCGGCACGGTGGGCCAGTTCGGGATCGGCATGCAGCGGGTTGGTGTCGCCGTTGAGACGGTAGAGCAATGCCGCCTGGGGCAGCGTCACCATCTCAACTATTCGCTGCGGTTCTTCATCCGGCATACGATGCGTCGGACTGGCTTCTCCGTGGGACACGCCGTTGCCACCATCGCCCCGGCACATCAGAGTGGCGTGCAACACCGCCAGCAGCTCTCCACTGGCGTCGTCGAAAATGGTCCGTTCGGTGCGCAGCAGGGTGCCCTTGTCCAGGCCTTTGTCGAGGATCGCGACGACGCGCTCGCGTGCCCTTACGGTTGCCGCTGGTGGTAGAGGCCGCGGCAGCTCCATCGACTGCTCGGCATAGACGATCTTGCGAAAGTCGATGCCTGCGGCAGGATCGGTCACATAGGGGCCTGGATGCCCCAGCACCACAGCCAGACTGGGCACCACCCGCTGGTCCTTTTCGAATACATAGCGCAATTGCTCCGCGTCGGTCGGGTCGCTGCCGAAACCGACACTGAGGGCATACAGCAGACTATCCCGCACCGTATAGGTCTCCCATACATCCTGGAACGGCCACTTGAGCAGACAATCGACGTTCATGTCCTTCCCTCTCTCATGCGCTCATGAATCCGCCGCCATCAACGGAGATCACTTGGCCTGTGATGTACGACGAAGCTGCAGACAAGAAGAAACAGATCGGCTGTGCAGCTTCCTCCACGGACGACCAGCGTGCCATTGGGATACGTGCCAGCAGTCCTTCGCGGAACTTCTTCCCACGCACGGTCTCGGTCATTGTCGTTTCAACCACGCCAAAGCAGATGGCATTGGAGCGGATGTCATGCTTGGCCCATTCGCGAGCGGCGCTCATGGTGATACCGAACAGGCCCGATTTGGCAGCGCTATAATTGATCTGTCCTATGGTGCCCATGCGCCCAGCATCAGAGGAAATATTGACAATGGAGCGACGCGCTGAATGACCGGCCTTCGCCTGCTCCAAAGCGATACGCCCGAAGGCTTGGACACAGTAGTAACTGCCAGTGAGGTTGACATCGATGACCTGTCGCCACTGCTCCTCCGTCATATTTTCAATCATCGCCGGACGGATGATGCCGGCACTGTTGACCAACCCATTCAAGGTGCCAAAACGCTCGACGGCGCAGTCGAACGCTACCTTGATAAAGTTAGCGTCACCGACACTGCCGGCGCAGGTCAGCACCCGCTCGGCGGCATAATCGCTGGCAGCCACCTCCAGAGCGTCCTCCTGCAGGTCAATCAACACCACCGAGGCACCCAGGTTATAGGCCAGATCCGCAACCGCCTTGCCAATACCCTGAGCAGCTCCAGTAATAACGATGGTTTCACCAGCCAAACTCATGGGATTAATCATGAACGCTCCTACACATGGGTTGACATTACTCATCGAGTGCTTACCAAGGCGGGCGGGACTGACAGATGAAAACCGTCGTACACCGGCGATTGCGACGTCCTGGTCGGCAACGTGTAGTTGGGTGTGGCCATGGCGAAAGCGCCATCGATGCAGATGGTCGTACCGGATATATAGGCTGCCCCTTCAGAGAGCAGGAAAACAATGGCCGATGAGACCTCCGCCTCAGTGCCGGTACGCCCAAGCGGCACGTCCTCTTTGAAGCGCAATAGCCGCTCCTGGATTTCCGGTGGATAGGTGTCCACTCCAGAGGAGAACACCAGACCTGGCGCCACGGCGTTAACGCGTACGTTGGCAGCCCCCCACTCCAACGCGGCAGTCATGGTAAAGTTGACCATGCCTGCACGAGCCGCCCCGGAATGAGCCATCTGAGGCATGCCATTCCACATGTCTGCGGCCATATTGACGATCGCTCCGCCGTGCTCCTGCATCCATTGCAGATAGCACTCCCGAGCCATCAGAAAACCACCGGTCAGATTGGAGCTGATCACTGCCTCCCATCCCTTCTTGGAAATATGTTCCAATGGCGTCGCATATTGCCCGCCAGCATTGTTGACCAGATGATCGATGCGACCGAAGCGTGCGATTATCTCCGCGACCATTCCCCGCACGCCTTCCTCGTTACGGATGTCACACACATAGCTTTCAGCTTCCGCGCCACTTTCCAGCAACTCGGCTCGAACGCTCTCCAACTTGTTCTTGTCGCGTCCGACAATGGCGATTTTCGCTCCGAGAGACGCCAACTCATGAGCAGTGCAGCGCCCAATGCCGCTCCCTCCGCCCGTAACGATGGCTACCTGACCGGCGAAGAGGCCGGAACGAAAAACTGAACGATATGAACTTGCACTCATTTATTCTTCTCCACAAACCACCTGATGGTGGCACCAGTTCGATGGATCAATTCACGACAGGCAGCGCAACAGCACCCTCGTTTGGAAACCATATTGCCAACAAGTACTAGGGGTTCCATCGTCGAAAGCGACACTCTTCAATGCCACTTTTACTCGCCACGCCAGACCGGGGGGCGCTTCTCCATAAAAGCCGCCACCCCTTCCTTTACATCAGATGTACCCTGGGCCAGCGTCAGATACTGCTGCAGTAAGATGAGTGCACCTTGCAGCGGCAGATCCTGGGTCTCGAATAACGCTCGCTTGCCTAGCTTGAGCATTAATGGAGACTTCGCAGCCAGCCGTTGTGACCAGTGGGCTACCGTGTCAGAGAATTGATCGGCGGCAACGACTCGATTGACGATACCAATCTCCTGAGCCTCCTCAGCGCTCAGCTGGTCACCCAGGAAGACCAGCTCGGCGACCCGCTTACGCGGAATATTGCGCAGCATCAGCGTTGAAATCATGAAGGGAAATACACCTACATTGATTTCCGGCGTGCCGATGCGAACCCCTTCCTTGGCCAGCACCAAATCACAAGCCATCACCAACCCCAAGCCTCCCGCCAGAGCATGACCATTCAATGCGCATAGCAGCGGGACCTTGAGCCTCATCATCGCCTCAATTACACCAGGGAAGCGGCCGTTGCGAGCATGCTTGGCAAGCGCCCCTTCCTCGACAGCAAACCCTTTGAGGTCACCTCCAGCGGAAAAGACGCGCTCGTGGGTCGAGGTGAGCACGACGCAGCGTGCCGCCGGCTCGTTCTCGACCCATGCGAGCGCCTCCAGGAAGCCATCGATCATCACATCGTCAATGGCATTGCGCGTTTCAGGACGATTAAGAGAGATCGTTACCACACCCCGGCTGTCTAGGGCATAAAGCACCGCATCTCCGCCACCCCGCGAAATAGGTTTGTCAGACATTGATGACCTCCTTGGGCGATCAGGCCATCGTCAATCCACCACTGACCGACAATGTTTGCCCGGTCACATAGCCAGCCCGCTCCGAGGCCAGATAGGCCACAGCGGCAGCAATGTCTTCCGGCTCGCCCAGACGTCCGATTGGAACCGCCTTGAGCATGGCGTCAAGCACCTTGACGTTCGTTGGATCCATGACAGACTCGAAGCCCGGAGTGCGTGTCGGGCCGGGACAGACCGAGTTAGCAGTCACACCCTTGCGCGCCACTTCACGCGCCAACGTTTTGGTGAAGGAAATAATCGCGCCTTTAGCGCCGGAATAAACTGCCTCCAGCGAAGACCCCACACGAGCAGCATCGGAACTGATACTAATGATTCGCCCCCACTTCCGCTCCAGCATGCCGGGAAGCACAGCGTGAATCAGACGCAAGGTGCCCAGATAGTTAATATCGACGACCTTCTGCCAGAAAGCCTCATCAGTGGCGGTAAAGGGTTTTAGCTCATCCCAGCCAGCGTTGTTGACCAGTACATCCACCGGCCCCAGCTCATCCTGCACACGCATAATCGCAGCACTGACCGAAGCCGAGTCAGCCACATCGAGCTGCACAAACAATGCCTTCCCACCGGCACCGCGGATCAGCTCTGCCGTCTCGCCACCTTCTGGTTCGCGCAGATCACCGACCGCAACGGCATAACCGCTTTCCGCAAGGGCAATTGCAATCGCCCGACCAATACCGCGCCCAGATCCACTTACAAAAGCTACTTTCTGAGTCATATTGCTCAGTCTCCCATTGTTGATGACACGAGTAATAATTCGTGACTCAGAGTAGATAAACGTCATGCACTTGGAATCGTCCAAAGCGACAAAGAAGGGGGATGACATGCAAGCGATATAAGCACTTGCTTGCTGGAACTTGTTCGCCCACGGTCTAAATGTCGGATTGGACGATGCGCAGCAGCGCCGCGAAAGGTGAAACTTGTAGGGAATAACGACAGCAAACCAGCAGGTACTTTGATGTCCAAGACCCAATCATTCGGCATCACCGGCTTTGGCGGCTATGTTCCGCGATTGCGCATGCAACGCTCGGCGATTGCCGCCGCGCATCAATGGATGGCCCCCGGGCTGCGCTCCCATGCCAAGGGCCGGCGGGCATTCTGCAGCTGGGATGAAGACAGCATAACTATGGCCGTCGAAGCCGCCCGCGATGCACTGGAAAACCATCCGCGCGATACCATAGCGTCTATCACCCTGGCCTCTACCACCCTCCCGTTCGCCGATCTACAGAACAGCACTATAGTGGCCGGAGCTCTCGGTCTTGCATCAGAGGTTCGTACCCTCGACGTCGGACACTCACAGCGAGCTGGCACCAGCGGGTTGATCGCCGCCTTGCGCCAAGGCAACGCACCAGCGTTGTTCATCGCCAGCGACCGCCCCCGCGGCAAACCCGCCAGCGGTCAGGAAATTGGCTTTGGTGCCAGCGCCGCAGCCTTTACACTCGGGAGCGACAAGGTGATCGCCACTCTGTTGGCCTCAAGTAGCCGTACAGCATTGTTCGTCGACCACTTCCGGGGCGAGGGCGCCAGTTACGACTATTACTGGGAAGAGCGCTGGATCCGCGATGAAGGCTATTTGAAATTGGTTGTCGACACTGTCGAGACCACCTTGCTAGAAGCCGACATTTCCGCCACTGAAGTCAATCATTTCATCCTCGCTGCACCGTTCAAGGGGGTCGCCACGGCGGTTATCAGGAAACTCGGTATTGCTGCGGAAGCCGAAGCCGATGAACTACAAGCCGACTGCGGCTACAGCGGCAGCGCCCATGGTCTGCTCATGCTCGCCCATGTCCTGGAGCGGGCCGAACCGAACCAGATCATCGTCCTCGCCGGTTTCGGCCAGGGCGTGGACGTACTGGTGCTACGCACCACCGACGCCATCGGATCATTCAGGCCACAACGCGGCGTGAGTGGCGCGCTGGCCGATGCGCAGGATCACGTTGCCTATCTGCGCCTTGCCTCCTACGAAAATGCCATTGACCTGGAATGGGGCATGCGCGCTGAGAAATCGATCAAAACCGCGCTTACCGAACAGTACCGCGCCAGCGATCAGTTGCCTGGCTTCGTTGCTGGCCGCTGCAACGGTTGCGGAACTATTCAGTTCCCACAATTACCGTACTGCGTAAACCCGGCTTGTAATGCCTCCCGGGCGGAGTTCGAGGCGCAACCACTGTTCGACGAACCGGCCCAGGTCTTGACCTTTACCGGCGACTGGCTCAGCTATTATCCGGCTCCGCCCTTGTATGTGGGGTTCGTACAATTCGACCAGGGCGCCCGACTGCTTATGGAGATGGTCGACGTCGGTGCCGCCGGACTGGATGTCGGGACACCGCTCCGGATGGTGTTCCGCATCAAGGATGTGGACAAGGTCCGTGGTTATCCCCGCTACTTCTGGAAAGCCACACCGATTCAAGCTTGAGGAGACATAGTTTCATGGCAACAGGAATCAAGGACAAAGTCGCTATTATCGGCATGGGATGTTCCAAATTCGGCGAACGCTGGGATATTGGCCCTTCGGAACTGATGGCGGAGGCCTTTGAAGAAGCCCTGCAAGATGCCGGCATTGAACGCAAACAGATAGAAGCGGCCTGGTATGGCTCCTGCTCCGATCCCATCAGTGTCGGCAATTCAGCAATCCCCGCCTCCATGGCCCTGCGTCTGGACGGCATTCCAGTGAGCCACATGGAAAACATGTGCGCCACTGGCAGCGAAGTGCTGCGGGCCGCCGCCTATGCGGTGGCCAGCGGCGCAGTGGATTTCGCCTTGGCAATCGGCGCGGAGAAACTCAAGGATACCGGCTACGGAGGATTGCCGTTTGTCTACAAGGGCACCTTCAATGATCTGTGGTTGCCGCTAGGCTCCACCCCGGCGGGCTTCGCCCAATTGGCTGCTGGCTATCGGGCCAAACATGGCACCAGCAAAGACGACCTGAAACGAGCAATGGCGCATGTGTCATGGAAAAGCCACCAGAATGGACTGCTCAGCCCGAAGGCTCACCTGCGTAAAGCAATCAGTATGGAGCAGATTCTCAATGCCCCCATGATCGCGGACCCACTCGGCCTCTACGATTGCTGCGGTGTTAGTGATGGCGCAGCTGCAGCCATCGTGACCACGCCCGAGATCGCTCGTGCCTTAGGGCGCAAAGACATGGTCACCATCAAGTCCATTCAACTGGCGATCAGTTCCGGTGTCGAATCCGGCACCTCACAGTGGGACGGCAGCTATATACGCACCACCAGGGCAGCGGCACAAAAGGCCTATGCCGAAGCTGGAATCCAGGATCCACGCTCCGAGCTGAGCCTGATGGAAGTACACGATTGTTTTTCCATCACCGAGCTGTCGACCATGGAAGACCTGTTCATCTCCCCGGACGGTCGTGCGGTGCACGACATTCTCGATGGCTTCTTCGATCGGGACGGTGGCCTACCCTGCCAAGTGGATGGTGGGCTCAAATGCTTCGGCCATCCGATTGCCGCCTCGGGGCTGCGCATGGCCTATGAGGTCTACAACCAGTTGCAGGGCCGGGCCGGAGAACGGCAACTGGTCAATCCGGACATCGGCCTGACCCATAACCTCGGTGGGGTGCCTTATCTCGGCATCGCAGCGGTTTCCATCCTCGGCCTTTACGCCGGCAAGTGAATGACCCATCCTTATACCGGAATCTCTCATGAGTCGTCATCTTCCCGCTGATCGCCTAGCCGACCTTCTCACGCCCGGCCAATCCGTGTATATACCCGGCGGCATCGCGGTGCCGCTGACGTTCCTCGCCGATCTTCAGAGCCGGCCGGAGCGCAGCCGCGACCTGCGTATACTGACCAGCATAGCACCCGGCATCGATACCCCCTTGGAGGTGGAGCGTCTCCACCCCAGCGCCATCGTCAGTGGACTGTTCATGCAACCGTCGCTGGGCAATGCCCAGCGTCAGGGGCGCTATCGCCTGCTGCCCATGAGCTATGGCGGCTTCGTGCGCCATCTGCTGGACACGATGGATTTCGATCTGACAGTGCTCCAGGTCACTCCGCCAGATGAAAAGGGTTATTGTTCACTCGGACCATCAGTGGAGTTCCTACCGCTGGCAGTGGGCAAGAGTCAGCGCCTGCTGGCGTTGATCAATCCGTCGCTGCCACGTATCCCCGGTGCCGTCAGTCTACCTTACGAACGTTTCGATCATCTCTGCGAAATCGACTCGCCGCTGCCCGAATACCGCACCGATATCGATGAGCCGACGCTTGCCATCGCCCTCCATATCGCAAGCCTCATAGCCGACGGCAGCACCCTGCAGATGGGATTGGGCAAGGTGCCTACGGCATTGGCCAATGCTTTGCGCAATCATCGTGGCCTTCGGCTGTTTTCCGGCATGCTCTCCGACGGCCTGCGCGATCTCGCCGAGGCTGGAGCCCTGGATCTGGATTTTGCCCACACTGGCTGCGTCGTCGCCGGCAGTCGAGACCTCTACTCCTGGTCCAGCGAATTCGAGCCGCTGCGGGTGCTCGGCTGCGAAGTGACCCACGACGCCAGCACTCTGGCAAGTCTGAAGCGCTTCACCGCCGTCAACTCGGCCCTTGAAGTCGACCTGTTCGGCCAATGCAATCTGGAACACGCCGAAGGCCGGGCGGTCAGCGGCGCCGGCGGCGCCCCAGACTTCGCCCGGGCGGCTCGGCTTGCCCCGGAAGGGCGCAGCATTATCGCGCTCAACGCCACCTACAAACGCGGCAGCGTTTCGCGCATTGTGCCTTGCCTGAATAGCTCGTCTATTTCATCCCTGTCGCGTATAGACGTCGACCAGGTCGTCACCGAGTTCGGCATCGCCGACCTGCGCGGCGCCAGCGTACATGAACGCGCCCAGGCACTAATCGGTGTCGCCGCGCCGGAATTTCGTCCATCCCTTCAGACAGCCTGGGAAAACATTGCACGAGATCTGTGAATCGTCGTTTTCGACGGTGCCGAACGGCGGGCGGCCAACCTAGACTGTTGTCCACCCCAGCACTGGAGCTTTGCTCCGGCATTTGCCCCAAGCAGGAGGATCGCTTGTGTTTCAGGGAAAGAGCATCACCGTGCAGCGGATCGAAGATGGCTTTATCGAGCTTTGCTTTGATCGCCGCGACAGTTCCATCAACAAACTCGACGAACATACACTGAAGGAGTTGGCCGAGGCAGTCGAATTGATCGCCGCTGCGGCTACTGTCAGCGGCGTTCTGGTCACCAGCGCCAAGCAGACGTTCGTGGTCGGCGCCGATATCAATGAATTCGCCGCGGCGTTTCGCCTGTCGGAGGCCGACCTCGCGTCACGCAACCTGAGGCTCAATCATGGCGTCATCGGCCTGGAGGATCTCCCTGTTCCCAGCGTGGTGGCGATCAACGGCATTGCCCTTGGCGGCGGCATGGAACTCACACTGGCGGCGGCGCTTCGAGTGATGGCGAACGGGGCCAGAATCGGCCTGCCGGAAGTCACCCTGGGGTTGATCCCCGGCCTCGGCGGAACGCTACGAACACCCCGCGTGGCCGGTGCCGAGGTGGCGCTGCGACTGATCACCGGCGGCAAGTCGCTGACCGCATCCGAGGCGGAATCCCTGCACCTGGTCGATGCGGTCTGCGCCACCGAAGAGCTGCGAGCAACGGCCCTCGACCTGCTGCGCCAGGCCTGCGACGGCGGGATCGACTGGCGTCAGCGCCAGGCTCGCAAGCGGCACCTGCCGGCCGATGAAGCCGCCCGTCAGCAGACAGTATTCCGGGCCCACCGCGAAGAGGTCAGCGCACGTAGCCTGAAACACCAGCCGGCGGCGCTGGTCGCGATTGATCTGATGACCCAGGCGGCGACCCAAAGCCGCGAAGTCGCGCTGGTGCTGGAAGCCGAGAGCTTCGCGCTGGTGGCGAAAACCCAGGCCGCGGACGCGCTGATCCAGACCTTTCATAATGACCAGGCGCTGAAGAAGCTGTTCCGCCAGCACAGCCGCGACGGACGCCCGGTACAGCGGGCAGCGGTGCTGGGAGCCGGCATCATGGGCAGCGGCATTGCCTTCACCAGCGCCCTGCATGGTATCCCGACCCGACTGAAAGACCTGGCCCCGGCCCAGCTCGATCTCGGTATGGCCGAGGCCGACAAGCAACTGTCACGCCAGATCAGCAGTGGCCGGATCGACGCCCGCCGGGCGCAAAGCGTGCGTGATTCACTCATCCCGCAGCAGGACGAGGCGGGTTTCGATACCCTGGACATAGTGGTCGAGGCCATCGTCGAACGCCTGGAAATCAAGCGCCAGGTGCTGGCCGCGCTGGAAACCCGGCTATCCGACGACACCGTCATCGCCAGCAATACCTCGAGCCTGCTGATCGATGACATCGCCGACTCCCTGGCACGTCCGGGGAATCTTGTCGGCATGCATTTCTTCAATCCGGTGCCGGCCATGGCCCTGGTCGAAATCATCCGGGGCAGCCGAACCCATGAGCAAACGGTGTCCACGGCGGTCGCCTACGCCCTGGCGCTGGGCAAGACGCCGATCGTGGTCAAGGACTGCCCCGGCTTCCTGGTCAACCGTATCCTGACTCCCTATGTCATCGCCTTCCTGCAACTGCTTGCCGAAGGAGCCGATTTCGCCCAGATCGACCGGGTGATGGAGGACTTCGGCTGGCCCATGGGGCCAGCTCATCTGCAGGACGTGATCGGCATGGACACCGGCGCCCACGTCTGGCAGGTCATCAGCGCCGGTTATCCGCAGCGCATGGCCCTGCCCGAGCATGATGCCGTGCGTCTGCTGGTGGAACACCAACGCTATGGCCAGAAAAGCGGTAGCGGTTTTTACCGGTATGAGGCCGACGCGACCGGCAAGACGCGCAAGTCCGCAACGGCTGAGACCTATGCCCTGCTATCGACCATACAACCCGATGGCCAGCGCTCCTTCGCGGACAGCGAGATCATCGAGCGCATGATGCTGCCGATGATCGTCGAGGCCGCCCATGCCCTGGAAGAAGGGGTGGTGGCAAGCGCCGCCGAGCTGGACATGGCCATGATCCTCGGTCTGGGCTTTCCCGCCTACCTCGGCGGCCCCTTGAAGTATGCGGACTGGCTGGGCCTGGACAATCTGCTCCATCGCTGCGAACGCTACATGCCGCTTGGCCAGCACTATGCGCCCACCGGGTCCATGCGGGCGCTGGCCGCTTCCCGACAAACATTCCATGGCGCCTGACTGCCTGGGCAGAACGGCAAATATCAGAAAGGAACCCTGCAATGAAACTTGATTCCAGCATATCGGCCATCGTAACCGGCGGCGCCTCCGGTCTGGGAGCCGCAGTAGCACGCCGGCTCGCCGCCCGAGGCGTCAAGGTCACTTTGTTCGATCTCAACGAGTCGCTTGGCGAAGCCCTGGCCAAGGAAATCGACGGCCTGTTCTGCCAGGTCAATGTCACCGAGGACCAGCAGGTGGCCGACGCCTTCGCCAAAGCCCGCGCCATCCACGGACAGGAGCGCATCCTGGTCAACTGCGCCGGTATCGGCGGCGCGGCGAAAACCGCCAGCCGAGACAAGGCCAGCGGCGAAGGCCGGCATTTCCCGCTGGATATCTTCGAACGGGTAATCCAGGTCAATCTCATCGGCGCGTTTCGCTGCATTGCCAGATCCTCAGCCGGCATGCTCAACCTGGAACCCCGCGAGGATGGCGAACGGGGCGTGATCATCAATACCTCCTCCGTAGCCGCCCGGGATGGCCAGATGGGTCAGGCCGCCTATGCGGCCTCAAAGGCAGCCATCGTCGGCCTGACCTTGCCTGTTGCCCGCGACCTGATGAATGATGGCATTCGCATCAATACCATCATGCCGGGGATTTTCGACACGCCGCTGATGCAGAACGTTCCGGACAATGTGAAGGAGGCACTGGCAGCATCGGTACCCTTCCCGAAACGTTTTGGCCAGCCCGACGAATTCGCCGCGCTCGCCGAAACCATGATCACCACCACCTATTTCAACGGCGAATCGGTGCGCCTCGACGGCGCGATTCGCATGCCGCCTCGCTGAGCCGGCCCTCGCTCCCCTTCTTTCCACCCACAGGAGAAACACACATGGCTGAAGCTTATATCGTTGCCGCGGTACGCACCGCCGGCGGCCGCCGCGGAGGACGCCTGTCCGGATGGCACCCGGTCGAATTGGCGGCGCAGGTGCTCGATGCCCTGCTCGACCGTAGCGGGATCGACCCGGCCACGGTCGAGGATGTCATCATGGGCTGCGTGCAGCAGGCCGGCGAACAGTCCAACAATATCGGCCGCAATGCGGTGCTCGCCTCGCGCTTGCCGGAATCCGTGCCGGCCACCACCCTGGACCGGCAGTGCGGCTCATCGCAGCAGGCCCTGCACTTTGCCGCCCAGGCGGTCATGTCCGGCAGCATGGACGTGGTGATCGCGGCGGGGGTGGAGTCCATGAGCCGCGTGCCGATGTTCGTTCCACAAAAACTCGCCCAGCAAAATGGCCTCGGCGAATACATGAGCCCGGAAATCCGCCGGCGCTATCCCGCTGGTGATTTCAGCCAGTTCATCGGTGCGGAGATCATCGCCCAACGGCACGGCTTCTCCCGCGAGGACCTGGAACGCTTCGCCTTCGCCACCACCCAGCGGGCGATTGAAGCGACCCAAGCGGGGCGCTTCGCCAAGGAGATCCTCCCCGTCGAAGTGCGCCTCGCCGACGGCACCCGCCCCGGCGAACTGCATACGGTGGACGAAGGCATCCGTTTCGAGACAACGCTGGAAAGCATCCAGGCGGTCAAGCTGCTGAACGAAGGCGGCAGCATTTCCGCCGCTACCGCCAGCCAGATCTGCGATGGCGCCAGCGGCGTCATGGTGGTCAGCGAACGCGCCCTCAAGACCCTGGGTCTGACTCCCCTGGCCCGAGTGCACCATATGAGCGTGCTGGGCGGCGACCCCTGGGTAATGCTCGACGTGCCGCTGGCGGCCACCGAGGCGGCGCTGCGCAAGGCCGGCTTGAAGATCGACGATATCGACCTTTACGAAGTCAACGAAGCCTTCGCACCGGTGCCACTGGCATGGTTGCAGGCGACCGGCGCCGACCCCCAGCGGCTGAACGTGAACGGCGGCGCCATTGCCCTGGGCCACCCCCTCGGCGCCTCCGGCACCAAGCTGATGACAACGCTGATCAACGCCCTCGAGCAGCGCGGCAAGCGCTATGGCCTGCAGACGATGTGCGAAGGCGGCGGCATGGCCAATGTCACCATCATCGAGCGCTGCTGACTGCCATAAGGACGAATCTGCCATGAAGCTCGAATATGTCTTCAGTTATAACGCTTCGGTAGTCGACATGCAGCATGTGGGGGGGCCCTTCGGCAAGCGCAGGGTCGCTCGCTGCGGGGCTGGCACGGTCAGCGGCCCCAGGCTCAACGGCGAGGTACTGGAAGGCGCACATGACTGGGTACTCGACGGCCCCGATGGCTGGGGCCGGATCGACGTGCGGGCGCACTTGCGCAGCCACGATGGCTGCGTGATCTATGCCCAGTACCTGGGTATTCTCGAATACAACGAGCAGTACCAGGCCGCAATCCGCAATGGCGGCGAGACGGCCTTCGAGGATATCTATTTGCGCAGTACACCGCGCTTCGAAACCGACGATCCACGCTATATCTGGCTCACCCAATCGGTATTCGTCGGGCGTGGTCGCATCCTCCCCGGATACGCCGTCTGCTGGGAAATCTATCGGGTTACCTGACGCGTCGGCAGAGTGCGCGATGACGGATGTTACGGGTCAGCTATTCTTCAGGCCCTTGCAGAAGCCGGTGCATGAGTCGCTCCCGGCGGGTCTGAGTGAGACCCGCTGCGTTGCGCAGGTAACGATCAACGGAAACATGCTCCTCTGCGATCCACGCCAATGCGGCTTGCAGATAAGCGGGCTCCACGCGAAAGACCGACAGGGCCGCTTCCTCGGCACGTGCGGGCACTCCCTCGGGAAACACCTGGTCGAGCACTGATCGAGCGCGGCCAGTGGCGAAATATCTCTCACCACCAGCGAGATAGTTTTCAAGGATCGTCTTGTAGGGCACGCCCAATACCCAGAGAAGCATGGCAACAACGAATCCCGTCCGATCCTTGCCAGCGGCACAGTGAATCAGAAGGGGGCGATCATCGCAGGTCTCGCAATGCTCGAATACGCCCGCGAGGACCTTGGCCAAGGCTCCGGGCATGGCCCGATAAGCGTTGATCATCACCTGTGTCGCACGCTCCCGATCAAAGGAGGGGTCCTGCAAATGCCGTCGCCAGTCGACCGCCCGCACAGCGCCTAGCCGCTCATCGAACACGGGGACGAGTATTTCGGTTCGAGTCTGATCGAAGCAGATATTCGGACTCTCCAATCGCTCGCCCGGACTACGGAGATCGCACACGAGTCCGAAGTTCAAAGCCGTTACCTTGCCAAGGTCCCCCGCCGACAGGTTCGAAAGCGCCTGGGACCTGAATAGACGGCCGAACTGGATCGCTTTGCCATCAACAGTCTGCAAGCCGCCCAGGTCGCGGAAGTTTGGTACGCTTTCGAGTTCCACTGCCATAAGCAAAGCACCCCGTTCCTTTCAAGCAGTTCGACTGCTCAGACACTGCACTCAGAGTTCGTCCCAAAGCCCCTTCTGGACAGCATTGTTCCACACCGCAACGATTCGTCCTTCGACAACGTGAAAGACTTCGATGCTGCTCAGCCGGGAAAGCGATCCGTCCAGCTTGGTGCCGACCGACTCGTAAACGGTGCAGACCTTCTCTCCGTCGGCTATGGCATGGATGAGTCGGAACGCCCAATGAGCATATTCCTTGGCAAGTCCACGCGCCCTTTCCTTTGCCTGCTCCCGGGTCAAGACCGTTGGCCGAGCGCCGACGACGTGGCGGGTCATTTCATCGGCGATAATTTCATCGGCGATATCGAAGTTCTGCCGGTTCCAGAATTCGAAGGTATAGGCGTGTACCACGTCCAATGGCGCTCTCGCAACACCTGATGTGGCGCCCTCAACGGCGGTAGTCCCGGACAAACGCTCTTCATTGTTCATAACTGGAAACCTCCTAGAACACTCCGACCGACAGCCGGAGCAGTTGTTGCGTCAAGACAGGAACTCGGCGCCGTCCAGGTCAAGGACATGGTCGGCGCGCTTACTGACCGAACGTCCTATAATCGCTTTACCACGCTCACTCTTGGTAACCAGCGAGTAAGCTCCGACCCCCATGAACAAGCCATAGAGACTGGCGCGGCGATAGTCCTGCCAAAGCCGATCCCAGCCATAGTCGCGTATACCGAACTCCCGAAGAGTATCGTGGTACTCGCGGAGCAACGCATTTTCGTTTGCCCGCCGCTCTTCCACCGTCAAGCAGCCGCTGAGATAGTAGGCTGCGTCAACCAGAGGAGCGCCCAGCCGCACCGTTTGCCAATCGACGATCGTAAGCGGGGGAGCCTCTGCGGAAATGCCAAAGAGCATGTTGTCGAGCCGATAATCTCCATGCTGGACAACGAACGGCCCGGGAGTCTCGGCCAGCCACCGAGGTGCTGCGGGCATGGCCCTCTCGATAAGAGCAATCTTTGCCGCAGTCATTTCCTCACCCAAGTCCGCAATGAATGGTGGTGCGGCGGTGACGTAGCCATTGAACAGCGCCTCGAGCCGGCTGGTATCGGCAAACATGGGGTTGGCCTTGAGCGCCGGAGCGTTCCAGCACGATGCCTGCATACGGGCCAGTTCCTTGAGTGCCAGTCGTGCCTGCTCAAGAGTGCCCCCGGCAAGCACGTCACCGACCTTTGTGGTCTCGGAAAGATCATCGAACACTAAAGTGAAGTGACCGGTTTCGTTCTCGTATACAGATGCATGACAGCGAGGGACCGATACCGACAGCCCCGAAGCAAGATCGCGGTAGAACACCACCTCGGCCTCGTAAATGCCGCTGTCCCGACCTGTTGCGCGACTGGTCTCGAACGGAGAAGCGATCTTGACGATGATCGAAGCAGGGATATTAGTGGACCTGTTCGAAAGATAAGTCGGTGTGAGCCGCAGCACTCTTCCCATCTGGCCGGTACCGATTACTGCAACGCCAACATCAGTAACGACCAACTGGTCATCCCCGGTGGCGCCACGCAGAACGCGTGTTGCCCATACCGGTGTCAAATCTTCGGATTGGCGCGCCAAAAGGTCCATTTCATTGCTTTTTTGGGACATCATACGTCCTCCTGCTGACTAGAGAATTCCTCAACCATCTGCACCAGATTGCCATCATCATCATGGAACAGAAATGACCGCAGTCGGCCACCACCCACGGCCCATACATACTCGGTCTGGGTCTCGTAACCTGCGGCACGAATGGTCTGGAACCATTCATCGATACCACTCACGCGCAGGGCCAGTTCGGTAATGCCGGTATGACCGTAGCCGAGATACTCCCGCGGCGTCCGCTGCACACGGGGATTCTCCGGCTGCTGCAGTTCAAGCTTGGCCCCCGTGGCGGAGGCCAGCATGACCATGCGCGATCGAGCGCCACTGACGTGAAAGATGTCGTCCAGCGTGGCCTGGGCAAACAGGGCCTCATCCTTGTCGGGAATGACGGTATCGATGTAGACCGAGAACCCCAGGGTATCCCGGTAAAGCCTGAGCGCCCGCTCCATGTCGCTGACCACCAGGCACATATGATGAAAGTCCATTGCGTATTCTCCTCCGCGGGTCGACCGCATACGATGCCGTTTAACCGTCAGCGCGCTGCGCTGGCGACCCTTCACGCACTGCCTTCGGCAGCAACAGGCTGAGTACCGCGGGAATGATCAGAATGGCTCCCACCATGTTCCACAGGAACATGATGGCCAGCAGCAAGCCCATATCGGCCTGGAACTTGATGTCGGAGAACAGCCATGTCGCCACGCCCAGCGCCAGAGTCACCGCCGTCACGGCGATTGCCGCGCCCGTGGTCTTGAGCGTTTCGCCATAGGCATTCTTGAGGCTCATTCCTGTTTTAAGATAGTTCTCCAGGCGATTGTAAAGATAGATGCCATAGTCAACCCCGATACCAACGCCCAATACGATTACCGGTAGCGTCGACACCTTCACGCCCAGCCCAAGCCTGGCCATGATCGCCTCGCACAGTATCGAGGTGATGATCAGCGGCAGAATCAGCGCCGTGGTCACTTTCCATGACCTGAACTCCCACAGCACCAGCAGTGCGACAACCCCGTACACCAGGAACAGCATCAGGCGCTCCGCCCGCTTGACCACGATATTGGTCACTGCCTCGATACCGGCATTGCCGGCGGCCAACAGGAACTCGGCATGTTCGTTGTTGTTCTGCGCGGCGAACTCTTCCGTGGCGGCCACCACCCGCGACAAGGTGTCCGCCTTATGATCCGCGAGAAACAGCAGAACCGATAGCATCGAGCAATCGTGGTTGTAGTAATCCTGCTGCATCATTCTCGTCGCACCGCTGGCGGTGTACTCGTCCCGCGACAGTCCGTACCATTTCAGACTGCCACCCTGGGTGCCGGAAATCAGGGCTTTCATATCCGCCGCCAGCGACTGCATCCCCACCACCCCTTCGACGTCCGCCATGACCGCCTGGAAGCGGTCCACCGCCGAGGTGACCGGATAGCTACTGCAGGTATCTGGCTGAGTCTTGACCATAACGACGAATACATCGGCGCTGTTCGCGTAGTTTTCGGTCAGAAATGCGACATCCCTGTTGTAGCGCGAGTCCGCCCGCAGCTCCGGTGCGCCGGGATCGAGATCGCCGATGCGCAGGTCCCTTGCCATGTACAATGAGGCGGCGAGAATCGCCAGGCCGGTTAACACTACCCCCAGCGCCCAGCGCCTCTCGGTGAGCCGGGACAAGAAGGCACCGGTCATGCGCCGCACCATGGACTTGTCCTTCTCGCTGACCTTGAACGCCCGGTGTCTCAACCCTCGCCCCGATATGCCGGTATAGGACATGATTACCGGTAACAAAAATATCTTGGTGAAGATGATGACCAACACGCCGACACAGGCGCTGATCGCGAGCTCACGGATGACACCAATATCGATTACCAGTAGGGTGGAAAAACCCACTACATTGCACAGCAAAGCGACCGAGCCGGGCACGAACAGAAGCCGAAAGGTCGCCTTCGAGGCGTCGATCTTGGAAAGCCCCCGCAGACGCTCCGCCACCATCGTATTGATATTCTGAATCGCGTGGCTGACGCCGATAGCAAATGTCAGGAAAGGCACCAGTGTGGAATAAGGATCCAGTGCGTACCCCATAAGCCGCACTATTCCCAACTGCCATAATACCGCGAGGCTGCAGCAGAAGATTACTGACGCGGTACTCCGCCAGCAACGCGAATACAGATACAGCAACCCGATTGTCAATACGAAGGTGATGGCAAAAAAAATTGCCATGTTACGTACACCTTCAATCAGATCGCCCATGATCTTGGCGAAGCCAGTAATATGGATACGGACATCCTCACCAGCATATTTATCGCGCACCAACTGCTCCAGGCGCTCGGAAAGGAGGCCGTAGTCGAGCTGGTCGCCGGTTTGGGGGTCCAGCTCGAACAAGGGCGCCAGGATCACGGTAGAGCGATGATCGTTGGCCACTAAACTGCCGATAGTGCCCGAACGCGCCACATTGCGTCTCACCTGCTCAATAGTCTCGGTTGCGCCATCGAAATCGTCCGGCACCACCAAACCACCGACGATGCCATCCTCAGTCACCTCGCGCCAGAACACATTGGGTGTCCAGAGGGATTTCATGTTGCCACGGTCAACCCCGGGGATGTAAAACACCGCGTCATTGACTTTCTTCAATGTGAGCAGGAAGTCTCTGTCATAAATATCACCTCCGGTATTTTCGACAATTATTCGCAACACATTACCCGTTTTCCGCAAGTCCTCCTCGTAGGCGAGGTAGTTCTCGATATAAGGGTGACTGGTGGGGATCATTTTCTGAAAGCTCGCCTCCAGCTCTATCTTCGAGGCGTGCCAACCAAGCAATATCGACATCAGCAGAAAAACCGCCAACACCCAGACCCTGTGGCTAAACAGCAAGTGCTCGGTATAGCCAACAATGCCGTGCCTCCCCTCTTGGGCCTCCGATAACGGCGTTACCTTCGGTGGTACTATTGCGCTTCTTTTTGTTTTCGGATCAGTCATTTCGCTTCATTCCCGGTAACGATGTGGACCCCATTCATACCTGTCAACACCAGCGAGCTGTCGGATAAACGGGTGGCGGAAGTCACCCCCCTCCTCTGCAAACTTGCCAGCGGCACGAAGCGTCTGCCAGCGTCGTTAAGCCCCAGAATCTGTCCCGCAGAATTAACCAAACGTGGTGAGCCATTTAAGGTCAGAAAGCCGCTCACGATATTCGCTCTAACCTCGCGATCGAGCTCACTCCAATCAGAACCTGCATTTCGCGAAAAGAAGATGCGTCCGCCAAAACCATAGGCCAGGAGAGTCTCATTGCCCCCTTCATCATTAAACGCCAGCACACCATATAATTGACCGTTATAGCCGGTTTCATGCCGCCGCCACGTGCTACCGCTATCGACCGAGGAGTGGAGTACCCCACCTTCGCCAGCGATTAGCAGTTTTCCGGAAGGAGCATGGGTAATGGCGTTGTAGTGAAAGCCCTCCGGGTTATCCAGTCGGTCCCCGATATAGTGCCAGTTGACGCCCCCATCACCGGTCCGGAACAATTGGCCAAAGGAGCCTGCGGCAAAGCCTTGCCTGGTATTCTCGAACCACAGACTGAATAGTGGGCGTGCAGGGCCAAATGCCGCGCCAGCCTCGGCATCCGCCAGAGCATCCTCAGCCAGTTCAAGTTCGACATTCAGTGTTGGATCCGAATCAGCCTTATCCTCACTGTGCTTTCGTATTGCCCCTAGGCGGCGCTCTGCCACAGAAATTATCTGTTCGTTGGCTGCATCACCGTCGAACAGCTTGTCCCAAGTCTGCCCCCCGTCCCTTGTGCCAAGAATCACGCCATCATGACCAACCGCCCAGCCTGACTTGTCATCGACAAAGAAAACCGCTGTCAGATTGACCGAGACCGGTACACTGGCCTGCTGCCAGTAGCTACCCTTATCATCGGAGAAAACGATAGTACCGTGTTCTCCTACCGCCACTAGGCGATTGCTGTTCAGCACTGCGGCATCAAGCAAGAGCTTCGAGGCAGCTCTATCCGAATGCCGTGCTGGCAGATGTAGCGGGTCGATAAAACTCTGCTCCGTCGCAGAAAGACCGCTGGAAATGATAGCCAGCAGGACTGCAACTAGGCGGACACTTACTGTTCGCTTCAATAAGAAAAAAGACACTGGCACTACCTTAATTCGAGGTTCGGTGTATGGGAGGAGAGAAGCTTATGCTCCCTCCTCCCGAGTTGCTGCAATTCAATATCACTCCCGAGCAGCGACCTGGCCCATCGATGGGATTGCCAATCAACGCCCCATCCGTCTCAGGCTGGCAGGCTCGAAGAATCCAGGACGGTAACTCTGACCGAAAACGACGGGCGGTTCCTCATTGGTCAAACCAGATAGAAAGTAGCGCCCGGCTTGAAGATCGTAGGACACATCGCCAGCAAGCCATGTACAGGGGCAATCGTAGAAATATGAAGTGAATATTTCCTGGGTGCGCCACAGTTCGCCACGTCCGTCATAGCTGTCCACATGCGCAGCCTGGAAGCTATCCTCATCCACCAGGGCTATCCGCTTGCTGTAGATATGGCGGGCACCGGATTTCAGCGTACCCTCAAGCACATAGACACGATGCAGTTCATAGCGCACCAGATCCTGATTGACCGTTTGCTTGCCGACAATATCGGTATATTTCAGGCTTTTGTCAGTCATCTTGAAGTTGTTGTAGGGAATGATCATTTCCCGCTTGCCCACCAGCTTCCAGTCGAAGCGCTCAGGCGAGCCATTGAGACCATCGAAACTGTCTTGGGTGAGCAGGCCGTCGGTTCCTGTAGCAGGAGTGTCATTCCCAACTTCCGGCGCACGCAGGACACGCCGGGTTCCCGGATTATATACCCATGCCCCGCGGACTCCGGCACTCTTGTCGATAGGCTCACGGACTAGCGTCAGGCCACCAGCAATACTGGAAGGCGCCATATAGTTGTATAATGCGGTATACATCAAGTTTTCAGGCGGGTTATCCATATGAACGCCGAATAGATTATCCTCCTGCCAAATAGATGCAGTAAATCTTCCACCGGACTGAACCGGGAAACTGGCAATACGGCGGCTATAGCTTCCCCCTCTATAGCGAACCAGCAGATTATGATAGACCTCAACTCCGACACTGGGGAACGGGAAAGGAACCGTCGACTTCGTTGTGCCGGTAAAGCCGTTACCATCTTCAGTCAGCCTTACACCCGGCCCCTCCTGCGTAATCGCGTCATACTGGCTCTGCGGCAATGCATGTGTGCGGTGGCTGGGATATACATTCATTTTGTAATCCGAATAGCGCTTCAGCAATGCTATCTGACCCTCGGTCAGTTGCGATTCGTACGCCTCGTAATTGGCCGCGGTGATGGTATATAACGGCTGCTCCTCAGGGAACGGCGATATATAGCCATTCTTCGGATCAAAACCTGCTGGCGGAGTAGTTATGCCCCCATCCCAGGCAGGGATAGTGCCCTCAGCATTGCCGGCCTTGGGTGCCCCCCAGGGAGTCAGATCCGTTCCTAGACGCGAGAAGTCATCAGCAAGAACCGCTCCCCCGCTGGCAAGACCGATGACCAGTGACAATTGACACAATAGCGATTTATTGTTTACGAGTTTCATAGTTCCCTCGGGATTTATTATTTGATAAATTCATTGACTGCCTGTGCGGCAACATTAAAGCCAAACATACCTATTCAGCTTCTACAGAGTCATACCAAACACTAGCGAGATGAAGTCACGGTCACGGAAAGAGTCATACTTGGTATCGCTTGCATACGTCGTATAGTTGAGGTCGGCATAATAGCGGCGCATGTATTCGGCACGCACACCCAGCCCAAGTGCTTTGCGACCTTCGAGGAAGATGTTATCGGCGGAATAACCACGCACATCATGAGAGAAGAATGCTCGCGGCGTCAGGTTGGCTCCCAACACGTTATCGTATTGTAGAGATGCCTGAGCTCGATAGCCCCATGCATGGGTTGTCGCAAAACCATCCGTATCGCAGCCGGCATTCTGCGAAGAGGACCCATCGGAAACGCAGGTGCCGTTTGCCCCATTGGCCGACCAACGAGCCGAGCCATATTCAAAACCTCGACCATAGCGGGTCGATGTCATGGGATTACCTATCCCCCCCCATTGCTGATAGGCAACCTCCCCCATCAAAGACAGGTTATTTGCACCTACGGCACGGCCAAGATGGGCGAACGACTGAAGGGCGGAAACTTGGATCTGTGTCTTGTCCTTTACATCGTAACCGCGGAATATCCCGCCAGCTGGAATATCAGCAAATGGACCTTTGGTCTGCCCTAGGATACCGCCCTTTTGAATCCCATAGCCGCCGACAAGATCGGCACCATTGATCTGAACGGGAAAGTCCTGGGTATGGCTTACTTCACCGAATACCGACCAGCCGCCAATTTCAGTGGCTGCACTGAGCCCATAAACCTTGATATTATTGGCGCTCCAATCCCAGAAACCCTGTATGGCAGTCGCACCGCCAGATAGAGGTCCGCCAGCTGTGGAGGGTGCGTTGAGGAGACTTATACGCGGCGATGTAGTGGTGTAATTAATAAAGTAGGCGCCAACATCGACGTCTGCAATCATTCTCCTGGCGGACAGTCCATATGAGCCGGAGTCACGGGGGTATCGGTTAGTACCGGTGATTCTTCCCAGATTGGCAGCCAGTGCATCACCATCAGGCATATCGGTCAGGTTAACCAGCGCATATGTCGAGTCCTGACAGTTCATACTGTCACTCACACTCCAGTAGGTGCCACACCCCTCCAATACAGTTCGCTGAGTCTTCAGCTTATAGAAAGTTTCGAAACTCCACTCGCCAACTCCGAGATTGAGCGAAATCTGCGGACTGGGCAGGATAATTTCCTTTACTTGAGCACCAGGTCTCCGGGCGGCTGCCACATCGACCGGATTGTATTGGCTGATACCACCACCGATGAATAAACTTTCCCCCCAGTTTATTGCATGACTGCCTAGCTTGAAACTGAGGTAGGTATTATCGCTGGGCGCAAAACTGCCAAAACCGTACCAGTCAAGCATTTCGACGCCGCTGAACTTCGAAAGCCGATCATTGAACTCACTGTCTTCTAGCTTTCCGCGAACATAATCATTAGCGGTACTACCATGGGCCACGCCACGGTGTTTCTGAGTATAGTCATACCAGCCTTTGGTACGCAGGAACACACCAAAACCATCTTTTTCAACTTGAAGTTCGCCGATCACCTTGGCAATGGTGGAGAAATTATCCCATTTATCCCGGTAGTTCAAATTACCGTCGTCCGTAGAAGAAGACGGCATGGAGCCACCATTCTGTCGGCCAATCAGTGCGGAACTGGCGCTACGCGTACGCCACGATGAAGCAAGCGACATATCCAGACCCCAACGGCCAGAAATGCCATTATCGAGTTCGAATGAACCAGCCAACGCTGTGTGTGGAATACCTGCCAGCCCTATTGCAGCGCCAGCAAGGCCTGCCAGCGCCACGCAGGACCTGATTTGACGATAGGTACAGCCCCACTTGATGTCTGTTTTTAACAACATTACATCCACCTCTCATTTCATTATTTTTGTTGTTTCCGGCTGGATCAGCAGCCCGCAATGCTCCAGGGCTCCAGGCGCCCTCCCCGCCTTAACCTTTCACTCCATTGATAAAAAACCAGCGTGATTATTCTGATGCGGGCATGGAACATAAGACGCTAAGCCGCTGCCCCGGTCATCGTCCAAAACGACAATTTTCAAGCCCGACGCCCGCTCTTCCCCCTCACCGCCGCACCCAAAACTGTCCATATGGACGATCCCATTTTTTTTAGGATCATGTCTGATGGTGAGAATCTGGATTCTCACCAAACGTCTCGCCATGAAATACAAAAATAAATATACGAGAGGCTTACATGCCCCCGGTGTCAGGATAGTTGTCGCTTGATCGGTTTTACCTGAATCCAATCCCGGGGACGGTATGAGTCATGCAATGCCACGTTATGCACCAGAGCGAAAAGAAGCCCTGCTGAGAAAGCTGTTGCCCCCGCACAACCTGTCTGTTGCTGAGTTGGCCCGGCAGGAAGGTATCTGCGAGCAGACGCTTTATAATTGGCGCAAACAAGCCAAAGCCGGAGGAGCTGTTGTGCCGGGAAATCAAAAGCTGACTGACAACTGGTCGGCAGAAGCCAAGCTGGCGGTCGTTATTGAAACCGCCGCATTGTCAGAGATTGAGCTGAGTGAGTACTGCCGCAGCAAGGGTCTCTATCCACAACAAGTAAAGGCTTGGAAAGCCGCCTGTCTGGCCGGCCAGCAAAGCGCCAAGACGCAAAGCCAAGCTGATCGTGAGCAGGCCAAGACAGACAAGAAACGCATCCGCCAATTGGAACGTGAACTCAACCGCAAAGAGAAGGCCTTGGCCGAAGCCGCCGCACTGCTGGTGTTGCGAAAAAAGCTGAATGCCTACTGGGGCGACGACAGCGAGGATATATGACCTCGCTGCCAGTCAGGCAGAACTATGTAGAATGGCTCACTGAGGCCATCACCAACGGTGCACGCAAGAAGCCGGCGTGTGGTGAGCTGGGCATCAGTTTGCGCACCTTCCAGCGCTGGACTCAAGAGAACACCATGAAGCCTGACGGCCGTACCACTGCCATACGCCCCGTACCAGCTAATGCGCTCACCAAGGCAGAACGTCAGGCCATTCTGGAGCTGTGCAACAGCGAAGAGTTCGCGCATTTGCCGCCAAGCCAAATTGTGCCGCGACTGGCTGACCAGGGTCGTTATGTCGGCTCTGAAAGCAGCTTTTACCGTGTGCTGCACGCCGCCGATCAGCAGTACCGTCGTGGCCGCAGCCAACCGCCTCGTCGGCATCCTGCGCCCACAACACATGTAGCCACAAAGCCCAACCAGGTCTGGTCCTGGGACATTACCTATCTGCCATCGCCGGTGCGTGGTCAGTATTACTACCTGTATCTGATTGAAGATATTTACAGCCGCAAAGCCGTTGGCTGGGAGGTGCACAGCGCCGAGTCTGGCGAAGAGGCTGCCGCCTTGTTGCAACGCAGCATTCTCAGCGAAAAATGCCTGCGTGAGCCGCTGGTGCTGCATTCTGATAACGGTGCACCCATGAAGTCTGCGACCTTGCTAACCAAAATGTATGACCTTGGCGTCACGCCTTCGCGCGGCAGGCCCCGCGTAAGTAATGACAACGCCTTCTCGGAATCACTGTTCCGAACATTGAAGTACTGCCCTCAATGGCCGCAGAACGGCTTCGCCAGCCTGGATGACGCCCGGGCCTGGGTGAGGGACTTCATGTACTGGTACAACCACGAGCACCGGCATAGCCGGATCCGCTTCGTGACGCCAGCGGAGCGCCATCTGCGCCTGGATGTGGATATCTTGGCAAAGCGTCATTCGCTGTATCAACAGGCACGCTCAGCGCACCCGGAACGATGGTCAAGGAATACGCGAAACTGGGACGCTGTGAGGGAAGTAACACTCAATCCAGAGAAGCAGCAAAACCTGCAAGAAGAACCGCAGCTACAGGCTGCATAAAAGTATGGTCTACGCGACAACTACGTTGACAAACACCGCATGAAAACATCAATCTGCATTATTGGTATATTGGCTATAAGCTTTACACTTTCCGCCTGCAAAATCGGCAGTAGCAGTAGTAGTAGCAAGAAGCCAAACCCAATTGCCGAGGCCCCCTTGGACTGTAGCGCTCTGGATGGGTTACTGGCTGGAGATGCGACAGTTACGAAATCAACACTAGTGAATGCGACCGAGCACTCAATCGAATATTGCGCAGTAAGTGCAACCATCCCTCCGAAATTAAATTTCGAAGTACGTCTCCCCACAGTCAACTGGAATGGAAAACTGCACTACAGCGGAGGTGGCGGCTATAATGGAACCATCTCTGATCCCAACATACCAGCACTGCAACAGGGATATGTCAATATCGCCAGTGACAGCGGACACTCTGGAAATGCCCTTGATGCATCATTCGCCTTGAACGACGATTACGCATTAAACCTTTTTGCCCGCCTATCGGTGCCAATGGTGACCGAGGCCGCCAAGGAAATCATTCTGGCTGCCTATAACGAAGCGCCTAGCTATTCCTATTTTGAAGGCTGCTCCAATGGTGGCCGGGAAGGGCTGATGGCAGCCATACACAACCCAACCTTGTTTGATGGCATCATAGCAGGTGCACCAGCACGGCAGTTCGTTGGATCCCTGCCCGCAAGTCAGAGAAATATAGTGACGCTAAATAAGCCCGGCGCTAGCTTTACAACCGGGAAACTGGAGCTACTGGGCGACGCCGTGCTAGCCGCTTGTGATACCGAATCAGCAGACGGCGCAGTCGACGGAATCATATCCAACATAGCCGACTGTAATTTTGACCTTGCTACACTTCGATGCCCAGGTGGGGGGGATGATGGCGACAACTGCCTTTCCGATGCACAGTTAGCGCTAGCCGTGTCAATCACTTCGCCTATATCAGCAGCTGAGGGAGCTCTGAGCTACCCCGGGATTGGGCTTTATGGCGAGGAAGCATCTCCAGGGCAATGGGACACTACTTATCTAGCCCCATACCCTTTCAATGTCGCAGGTATGTTCTATAACACTGGCGTTATTAACCTACTTGCAAAGGACGTTAATATCGACCCTGTTTCATACGACTTTGAAGCCAATGCTTCAACTGCATTATCGATGGCCGACCTTATTGACGTTACTGATGCCGATCTATCTGATTTCAGATCCGCAGGCGGAAAACTTATCTTGTGGCATGGAAGTACTGACGCGCTGGTGCCAGTCAAAAGTACGACAGAATACTATAGCGGGATGATCTCTGAGATGGGTAGAGGAGCGGTAGACGAGTTCGCGCGCTATTATATAGCTCCTGGGGTGCATCACTGTGCGGGAGGTTCCGGAGCCCGCCCCTCAGATCTTTTATCAGCAATGAATTCCTGGGTCACCGACTCCAGCGTCCCAGAGACGCTTACAGCTGCCAAAGTCAACTTTGAGTCAGGCGATATAGAGCTCTCTCGCCCTCTTTGCAGGCACCCAGAATACCCCCATTATACTGGTAGCGGCGAGATCAATAACGCAGATAGCTTCACCTGCGTTTACCCCCAACTATGATACTTATTATAACAATTCATTTACCCTGAAATCTCAGCAAGACCATGGGTCGGCAGCTTAGTCATCCATGGTCTTCTGCCTGAGTGAGGACTGTGAGCGCTGGTAGCCTGTGATCGCGCTTTACTGTGCCACCGAATTGCCCCAACGCATTCAACATCTCCGGTGTAAGCGGGGTCCGACCTATTACCCCAGTTTTCAGGGTTCCAGCCCTGGGTTTCCTGCCTCTCGGCGGGTGTTGCATAGTCCCATTCCTGTGCTATTTGCAAACCCTGCGCGCGCTGGTGTTCGGGCAATTGAGCAATTCGCCCCTTCAATGGCGCAACTGAACCTCTCGACGTAATAATCATGAGACAGCCCGTAACCATTCATGGCGTCGGTGGTTACTGCATTGCAGATTGCCCGCCACACTGGTTCATCCAGTGCAGAATCGGCATCCCTGTTGGGTTGTGAGGATGTATCGCAAGCGATAGTTGACATAGTGAAGACTTCCGAAAAAAACAGAGCCCTCCCCCACTCGTCGGAAGGAACCCCGGGGCGGGTGAGTGACATGCCGCGGATGCGGGGTAGAACCCCTGTTGATATGTTCATCGATGGCAGAATCAATCTCCTGGCCAGCACTGATCCGTCGATCATGCCAAGTGTTGATGACCCCTTGCCGCCTGAGCATCGCAAGCTGCTTCTCAAGCTGATCTCGCAGCCCCTCGTCAGCGTGACAGTATGAGAAAAACACATTCGGCAAAATGAGTACTCCGTAGTGATTAGGGACTGCCCGATCTTACGACCTGCTTTGCGCTGAATACAATGCCTCATGAATATGCCCAGCACCTGGGAACTATAATCCAAGTCAGCGAAGCCAAGCCCTCGGTGTTTTTCAAGATAGTTGTCACTGTTTTCATGCTAAGCCGCTTGTTTCATAAGCTGTTCCTTTTCCGGGTTCAATGTCGTCGGCCCAACAGGCTCGCAGTTTCTGACGGGGCGCGTACCCCAGCGTGACGGCATACTCTGTTTGGCCTGCTCCAATACCCACTTGCGCTGTTCCAGCAGCACCGCATCCTCGCCGTTGTGGCGTTGCTCCGGTGTCACGAAGCGTAGCTTGCTGTGCCGATGCTCGGTGTTGTACCAGCGAACGAACCGGTCTACCCACCGCCGTGCTTCCTCCAGCGAGGTAAAGCCACGGGAGGGCCACTGAGGCCGGTACTTCAGTACCCGGAACAGCGATTCAACGAAGGCATTATCGTTGCTGACCCGGGGACGGCTGTACGAGGGCAGCACGCCCAGTTCTTCCAGCTTGGCCTTCATGGTCTGCGCCTTCATCGGCGCACCGTTATCCGAGTGCAGCACCAGCGGCTTGTGCAGACACTGTTCACGCAACTGGCAACGTTGCAGGAGCTGGGCGGCATACTCGCCACTCTCGGTCTCATGGACTTCATAACCGACGATCTTGCGGCTGTAGAGATCCTCGAACATGTACAGGTAGTAGAACTGCCCACGCACCGTCGAAGGGCGTTGAGTAAGAGGCAGGGCGTAGTCGAACTATTTCCCTGCCTCTCCTCACCGAACCGGACGTGCACCTTTCAATGCATCCGGCTCTCCGTTTAAACGCTGGCGAACGCCATAGCCACTTCAGCGAAACGCGAGGTCCATGTGTTCCTATGCTCCGTCCTCAGGTAGGGATTACCTTCGGGCAGGCGCCACCGGAACAGTTTCTTGCCTTGCCCAACCAACCGATACAGTATTTCACCACTGAGCTTGCCGTTATTGGTCTTGCCAAATAAAACCCAGGTCTTACTTTGGCAAGGCTTAGGTGCCTTACACCATCGGCGCATCAGGGGCTTGATACGGGAACGGTATTTGCGAGCAAGCCAGTGGGCCAGTTTCCAGAACACGACACGATCGATATAACTGAACACTTTGGCTTTGAAATCAACGAATTGATAAAACACCGCCCAGCCTTTCAGTTTTCGGTTGATCAACTCAACCATATCGATTTTGCTTTCACTGTAGTTACCTGATAACAATGCCGTCAGAGATGCTGCGAAGTTTCTGGCTTTATCTCGTGGGATCGTTGTTACCACACGCATATCGCCGTAGCGGCTACGCTTGCGGATAATCCGATGGCCCAGAAAGACAAACCCGTCGTTCACATGAGTGATCCTGGTCTTCTCCATGTTCAGCCTGAGTTTCAGGCCGTCTTCGAGCACCCTCCGGCATTCTTCTCTGATGGCTTGCGCTTGTGCTTTAGTGCCTTTGACGATGATCACAAAATCATCTGCGTACCGGCAGTAAGCAACGGCTGGCTTCCATTGCCAGTTCTCTCTGATCGCCGTACTTCGACCAACCTGGATGCTATGGTTCCAGTACCACCGATCTTTTCGGGCCTTCTTGCTCAGGTAGTGTTGATGCAGGTACTGATCGAACTCATTGAGCATAATATTCGACAGCAACGGCGATATGACGCCACCTTGCGGCACTCCTTCACTGGCAGCCCGGAACAGTCCGACATCGATATGCCCGGCCTTGATTGTTTTCCACAGCAGATCCATGAAGCGGGTGTCTCTGATTCTGCGGCGTACGGCTTTCATCAGCAGGCGATGATGTACGGTATCGAAGTAGCTGGATAAATCACCCTCAATGACCCAGCGGCCCCTCGTTTCTGCATTGTCTGTAAGTTGCAGCTTCACAGTACGAACCGCATGGTGGACACTGCGCTCAGGCCGAAAACCATACGAGAGCGTGTGAAATTCACTCTCCCAGATGGGCTCCATGGCCATCAGCATAGCCCGTTGAACAATACGATCTCGCAGAGCGGGGATGCCGAGTGGTCGTTGCTTGCCGTTGGCCTTGGGGATGTAAATCCGTCTGGCCGGCAGAGGCTGGTAGTTACCTGAGAGAAGTTCTTCCCTGAGCTGTTGCAATACATCCGCCAGTCTGGCTTGCAGCATTGCTTTGTCTATTCCATCAACGCCAGGCGTACGTGCACCTTTTGATGAGAGAGTGACTCGCGCTGCCTCTGCCAGCCAGACCGGCTGTGCTATCAAGCGCAGCAACCGATCGACCCGTTGGGGCGGATCAGTTGCTGCCCATGTGGCAAGCTTGCGTTGCATTTCGCTGATTATCAAAGGTCTTCACCTCGTTAGGTCAGATAATTCGCTTGGCAAACACATTCAAACTGCTCCCCTTCGCCATGTAATGGGCTTTCCCCATCCCGGACTACTACGGAAGCTCCGCCAGTCAATGCGTCATCGGGGCCATGCCCCCTTGGCATCCGTCATTGACCTTCCCCGGTTCACCTATCTGGACTCAAGCATATTGAGGAGGCTGCCCATCGCACTCTTTATCCTTGCTTGCCGCAAGTTGACAGAAGGCAGCAGTCCAATCTGTGATGGATTCTGCTGTCCCGGGGTTCCGCTTACCTATCAGAACCCCTTCGGTAGGCAGCATCTATTACTCACTGCCATTTCCTTCTGTACGGCTTATCAGATCACGTAAGCCGTGGTGACATTTCAACCCTCAGAGACGGATTAATGGGTTCATGTTCTTCAGCCTTTCAATATTCAGCCTTGAGGATCATCTTGGCTTAGTGATCTCACCTCAATCCCCGTTGTCAGCGGGTTACATCACCCTGCGGGCATGCCACAGGTCACTGCCGCTCAGGCTCGCCACCGTCACATTCGGTGGGGTCGTTTGGCCCCTCATCATGAGGTAGCCGTTCAACATTCCAGATAGACTCGTGGTTCATTCGAGCATCCATGCTCGCCCTGAACTCCGGGCACACAGTAGGTAATGTCCCAGCACCAGACTTCGCAGGGGCCGCTGGCTGTATGAGTCGTTGGTGCGGGACTGAGCCTGGGTGCCAGTGACTGCCCCCGATGATGCAGCTGACCTGCCTCCTTGAGCACACGGTAGAAGGTGGACTCCGATGCGAGATAAACTCCCTTGTCCAGCAGGTCAGGCACGATCTGGCTCGGTGGCAGCTGGCTGTAGGCCGGGCTGTTGCACAGCTCGACAATCTGCTCCTGCTCCGTCGCTGTCAGCTTGTTGGCAGGGACTGGTCTGACCGCTGTGGGGCGCTTGTCGTCTTGCACAATCCCGTCGCGATACCAGCGACGGTAGGTACGCAGACAGATATCGGCTTCAGCACAGGCCCTGGCCAGACGGGCACCATCACGGCTCGCTTGCTGGATCAGATTGACGATGGCTTGGCGCTCCGGGATGGAGGTCATTCGTCCTCGTTGCTGTCGTTGTCCCAGAGCGCATTGAGCTTTTTTCGCAGTACCAACAAGGCAGCCGCTTCAGCCAGCGCTTTCTCCTTATGACGCAACTCTCGGCGTAACTGCTTTATTTCCTGTTTGTCGCTGCGAGCCTGTTGGCGTATGGCCTTGTCCTGCTCTCCACTGCGCTGGAAGCCCTGTAAGGACTCCACCTTCCACTGCTTGACCTGGTCAGGATAAAGGCCCTTTTCCCGGCAATACTGGCTGAGCTCGGCCTCGGAAAGAGCTGCGGTTTCGATGACGGTAGCGAGCTTGGCTTCAGCTGACCATTGCTCTGATGTGGCTTTGCGACCTGGCACGGGGCGTCCTTCTGACTTGGCTTTGTTACGCCAAGTATAAAGGGTCGGCTCGGAGATGCCTTCCTGACGGGCCAGCTCGGCCACGGTCATGTTGTAGGGAGGTAGCAGCTTGCTCAATACGGCTTCCTTACGCTCTTCGGAATAACGGGCCACTATGTATCCTTGTCCGCCTATCTGGTTGAAATCAGAGGGTGACAACTATCCTGCCAGAGGGGGCCCTCACCGCTACACACCATCAAGAAGGAGAACGGTATGGAGATTGTCACTCTTATTGAAATCAGCTTGAACCGTATCGGAACCGCTCAGGGTGCTGGTGGCGCCTTTAGCGCCAGTAAGTCACGCGTAGTGTTCTCCGAAGCAGAAGATGCGGAAATAGAGACAGTACGCGACATAGTTATCAAGGCAGCCGAGGAGAACGGAGAGACAGGCGTGCTTGATGACCTCAAGCACGAGCACTCCTATGGAGCAGGAACCGTCGTTTTTAACATTCAGGGAGCAAACGTCTTTTACAGCCAGGTTTATGCTGAGTGCGAGGTGTTTCCAGCACTCAAATCTGGAGGCCGCTATTTCCGCCTGCAGGAAATCAAACCACATCACGCCATAAGTGACTCAGCAGCATCAAAGGGGTAGTGGTTTTGCTTGTTGCTGCCGCGCCACCGATTGAGCGATGCACGGGCCGCTCCCAGCTGCATTCAGCCGCTCACTACAGGCCAAAAGCCGCCGATGGCGTAGAAATCAAACCGTCGCGCCCCTTAACTCAGTCCCAATCATCCGGCTCAGTAGATGTACGAACATAATATTGGGCGAATGCTTGCTCAATCCGATCCAGCATTGATCTTCGCTCTCACAGTAAGAGCACGCCGCGATCTCGCCTGTGGTTGCAATCTCGCTGGAAAGGAACGACTGCTCTACACACTGGTCGCAGATCGACAATCATCACCTTGGCTTTTCATCGAGCCCCCCGAAGTGTTCAGCTCATCCGGCCGGCAGTCCATGCTCGGCAACATTTATTTTCATCCCTAATCATAATGGACTTCCAGCCCATGTCAGAAACAGATGGGCCAGGAGCTTCAGATCGGTCAGCGCAACCAAGGCAGGTCGGACGGCTCATATCTACTAATCAGCGCGCGCAAGGCTACATTGAATGAAGATATGACCATTCGATTCGGGGAGGTTTATTCAGGGAATCGAATATCCTGATGACGCATAGGCTCGCTAAACATCCAGGCGACCAATGCAGGATGCAATGGCCCATGCTTATCTGCCAACACCGCCAACTCTTTCCTGCAGCGAGCGTCTAAATCAATTTGCCACCTGATTTCTGGACCGGAAGGGTAGTGCCGCAATATACCTGTGGCGTAATTTCGCAAAAACTCTGGTAGGGCTTCGTCATTAGATATCTCCTGCAACAAACTCTCGACCTGAATAAGACTGCGGAAACGCTCATAAGGAGTAGTCATCGTAGCACCTGTAATTTCATAAAGTTAAAATATCATAGTGAATTAACCATACAGCGCTTCGTAAGCATCTTGGATAGCGTTTTTCAACACCCACTTTGGAAGGCCGGTCTCAGCCCTGAGCTGCCGATATGCCTCTTTACGGGATATTAAATTTCTGCCTTGCAACTCGTTGGCAAAAAAACTTACCGCAGATCTGCGGGCGAACAATACCGTTTTCTCCCGCTCTTCAGCGAGCGCATTCCTTCTAGTTAACCGTAGCTTGGAAACTATCGAAGCGTAACGATATTCCAAATATCCTACTGATACGTTAAGCTGCCGCGCCAGCTCAGGCAGGGAGGGCGGCGTCTTATTACTTCTCAACAGCCTATTGAGAGCCTTAAGCACTTTAATATGGTTATGATTGTTACGATTCCGCTTGTGCATGTAACTTGGTGGAAGCTCGCATACCCATTCAGCACTTAACACACCCGGACAGCTATTGGCCTCTCCTGATAATAGCGCGATTAGAGGAATACCCAATAGATGGGAAAACCTGCGAGCAGTGCGCAAACTCATTTTCTCTTCACTATGTATAGCTCCTAGCAGGAGATCTCTAGGTATGAGAGCATAAAGATGACCCTCATTATCACTCTTCCAGTAATGATCAAAAATTTTCTCTAACGATAACACAGGCCCTTTTTCTGGTAGCCCATACAGCGGATATAACGCCAAGTCATGCAACAGCTCAATTACGTCATGGGCCTCTAGAACATGAGAGGCAAACCGGGATTCACCTGTAACAGGCACCACACCACGCCACAAGGAAGATCCGCAGTGTTGGCAATGATCTAGAGGGTAATTTTTCCGGTAAGTTTCTTGACCCTCGCCGCAAACATGGCATGCTTCCATAAGAAGGCATTTATGCGTCGGACATTCAACGAGTGCACTCATGTGCCACATCAATTTAAAATATGCCGGAATACCAAATTCGCTCATTTCTGAAAAACAAAGCGTACACCAGCGGAAACCGTCACACACCTCCTCTCCTGATAAAGCAAGGGGTATTTCAAAACACCATAATATTCCTCGCGTCAGATCGGATATAGAAGTAGCAGCTTCGATAACCTCTACCAAAGCCTGGGTGGTTGCGCTCGGGCGCACCAACTCCTGAGGCTTTCTGTAGAAAACAGTCGCCCTACAATAAATTGGCTGATTTCTAATTACATGACGCATCAGCTCGCCTACAAAAACACCATGCTCATATGCCAGCCTATGTACATACGAGGCGAATGATTCGACCTCCGCAGTGCCCTTCCCTTCCAGGGGAACCGAAAACAGCTTCATGATTTACTACCCCCACCGGAGCGATTACCTAGTGCATGCCTAACTGGCTTTCGAGTGAAAGGCTTACCTGCACGTATTTTGGGGTGGGCTTCTTTTTTAGGGACTTGGGAACCAATCTTAAAGGGGGTGCTATAAAGTAAATTTTCCCCTTCGGCTATTTCACGGCTTATTTGAATCAAGTCAACATCTGACATCATTGATTTCTCTAGGGAAGGTCTGAATAACTCCC
>NZ_VTVA01000013.1 GCF_008638345.1 Pseudomonas saliphila
TCAGATTTGAACCGTCGTTGACACTTCAGCGTTCCACAGCGAATCCGCCATAAGTCCACCCTGAGGGTAGTAAAGCTGAGACGCTTCATTTCGGGGCGCATGCCCCAGCTAGGAGCAGGTGTGTCTCTCGCCGGACGTCACGTGCCGCGACCCCAGCGTTGGTTGACCTGATCCAGAACGCTCATCACTCGTCCGGAGTTTTCAGGCTGCACTTCGGCGAACAAGTTGTCCGTATGCTCACCGCGCTGCCGCAAATCCAAAAGCGGGGGGACGTCGGGGGACGTCGGTTCATAAGCAATCCGCCGTCACCAGTGATGCTAATTCCGGTACCTCAGCTTTGGACGGCTGAATCGCCTCTAGTTCGTGCACAACTCCAAGCCCTTATATTCCAGAATGGTACGACCAGCTTAGATGGCTGGAGAACCAGACAGAAGATATGCGCGCCCGGCGCCTGGATTGACTGAGGTCCAGTAAAAGCCTTCCACCCAATTGGCAGGCTTTCTAAATATCTTGCGAGAAATTCGTTTGCGGCAGACTCAGGATGCTGAAAGGGACAGCTCAGCGCCTAATCAACGCAGAAGACTCGTAAATTGGTCTGCTGGTCATCATTCAGATCGTATTCATCTGCCCGAGCAACGGCGGCCTCCAGGGCCTCTTTCTCGTCTGCTGCGTAGACAAAGCCCAGCGTTTTGCCTTCATGATCAACGCCCCAATTGAACATTACATATATCTCCTTTCAATAATCAGATTCTCAGCCTGTTCATAGGCTCAGTCCATTCCTGCTGAAACACGTTTCTGTCATTTGGCCGAGCGGGTTAGTAGAACCCTTGGCAACATCGTTCTGGCTTTCAGCTCTTCATAGCGTGGCGACAACATACAAAGTGGCACGATCTGCGGCTGGTTGAAAGGGATGATGAACCCGTTCTTTGAATGGCTACAACCAACGCTATCGCAGCGGCTTCGCTTACCTTCTGCTCCTTAGCGACTGCCCTGTATGCTGCCTTGCTCTTATCAACGATCGCTTTGCCATCATGAGAATGTTCTGCATAAGCGAGGTTACCACCGCAGATCGCAAGAACCAGGAGTTTTCTTTCTGATAGTTCATCTGCAGCCGAGATCAGCTCGTGGTGTACGTCCGGACATTCAGCAATATGAGGAGAGTTGATGCCAATGGTCAGAAGCTCGGTGAGCGTATTCAGCTTCTTCTGTCCAGAAGCCTTGCACAGTGCCTCCCATGTCCTCAAAACAAACCAATCACTGAATCGTGTCGAAGATTCGAGTCATCAGCAGATATCCCCCTTATCGAGGGCTTTGATCAAAGATTCCTGCCGAAAGGCTCCGTAGAGTTTATCCCCTGCGCTCAAGACCTTCCCTAGCCTGGGCACAAGTTCATTCATAAATTCATCCTTTGTCTGGCTGGTCAACCGATTGAATCACATCGGGTTTTATGGAGGCCATTTCGTTTAAGTCAGGCCGCCTTAGCCTGACCGTTGCCTCGGCTCCTGCAGGCGGTATATATCCAATCGAACCCAGTAGGCGCTGGTGGTTGAACCAGTGAACCCATTTCAAGGTAGCGATTTCCACCGCTTCTCGGCTGCGCCAGGACTGACGATAAATCAGCTCAGCTTTATACAAGCCGCTGATGGTTTCAGCCAAGGCGTTGTCGAAGCTATCTTCTTCGCTGTCAACGGAGGGCTCTATTCCGGCCTCAGCTAGACGTTCCGTATAACGGATGGACACGTACTGACTGCCTCTGTCGCTATGGTGAACCAAACCATCCATTTGGCCAGGCTGCCTGGCGTAGAGGGTCTGCTCCAGGGCATCAAGGACAAAGTCTGTTTTCATGCTGTTGTTCAAACGCCAACCGACAATTCGTCGTGCAAGGACATCAATAACGAAGACCACGTAAAGCCAGCCCTGCCACGTTGAAACGTAAGTAAAGTCTGAGACCCACAGTTGATTTTGTCGATCAGCATGGAACTGACGCTGGACATCATCGAGCGGGCAGGCGGCTTTGGCATCAGGCACGATGGTACGAACTACCTGGCCTCGGCGAACACCCTGCAAGCCAAGCCGGCTCATCAGCCGTTGCACGGTGCATCGTGCGACGTAAATGCCTTCACGCTTGAGTTGCTTCCACACCTTCACGACGCCGTAGCACTGCATATTGTCATTCCAGACACGCTGCACTTCATCGCTCAACAGCTCGTCCTGTTTGGCACGTGCACTTCGTAGCTCTGGTCGGCGGGCTCTGACTGCATGCTTGTAGTAACCGGACGGAGCGATCTGTCTCACGCGACAGATCGACTCGACTCCATAACGGTCACGAAGGAAAGGCGAGATGGAGGAAAAATATTCATCTCCGTTTTCGCCAAGGGTACGATCAAGGCAGTGCCAGCTTTTGCGCCCGATGTGGTGTGGGTTATGGCCCTGGTACTGCAGCAGGTGCAGAAGAGCTGCCCGGGCCTCGACTCTATGGGGCGCATCACCCTACTGCGAATAACGCAAGGGGGCGCTAGGCCGCACGCTCGGATCGTGGGATGTTCAGCTTCGGCACGAATCGGCGCGGGGTGCGGAATGTGACGCTTCCCGCACCGTCTTAGCCGATTAGGCTGTGCCAGTGGTTATGGGCAATAGACGAGGTATAGCACGAGGCCTGAATACATCAGCACTGGGTGTCGAATCCAACCCCAATACAGGCCAAGCATTAAGATAAAAATTAGCAGGTTGTTCAAAACGATGGGGTCAATCAGCATTTAGGGGTCACTCCTTCAGTTGAAGCGGGAATTTGCTTTCAACCTAATAGTGCGAAGGCGGGGTCCCTTTCTTGGGCTGTTTTACGAAGAAAACGAAAAAAACTTTACCCCTTGGACGATCGTACTGGTTCGCCAGTGGTGTGAAGCTGCCCAGGTGACGATTCGATGGGCGTCATCGCCCCTTTGCGAACCACTCTGAAGCGCCTCCCCAAGAGAGTCATTCGATAGCATAAGTCAAACGCATGCTTGAAAGATGGTACAGAACGTCGTACTATTTGCGGGTCGGTATGTTATTGCCGATCTGGACAGCGTGAGGATGACCTTCCAGTTTGTCGGAGCGATGCGGTTGTGCCGCTAAGCGCCGTCCGGTTGCTGTACAGAGCCGGAATGAATGTGGCACTAAGTTAGTGTTGCCACGAGGTGAGATAACCACTGAGGCTATGCCTCGGGATGGAGCCGAAAAATGCACGTACTCAACTTTAGTCAGGCCCGTGCCGATCTAAAGCAGACAATGGATGATGTATGCCGGGACCACGAGCCAGCAGTCATCACACGGCAGCGCGGAGAGCCTGTGGTTTTGCTTTCTCTGCATGACTACAACGGCATGATGGAGACTCTGTATCTCACACAGTCTTCAGCAAATGCAAAGCGCCTCCGTCAATCCATTGATCAGCTCCAGGACGGCCAGACCGTAACCCAGGAAATTTTGATCAATGAGCAACAAGAAGAAACAAGCCACTAAGCTTGCCGTTCCCGCTAACGCCATCAAATATTCTTTACTGGCGTGGGAAGACTACCTTTACTGGAAGGTCGAGGATACGGCGGTTTCAGAAAAAATAGATACCCTCATAAAGGACTGTCTTCGCCACCCTTTCGAGGGGCTTGGTAAGCCGGAACCACTGAAAGGCGATTATTCAGGATTCTGGTCACGGCGCATCAATAGAGAACACCGGTTTGTGTATCAGCTGAAGGATGGCACGCTTCACGTCGTCCAATGTCGGTATCACTACGACAACTGATCTTCTACCGAAGCCTTTCTGTAGGGGCACCTTTGCCCCTCCTACCCCCTAGCCTGTCGCTCGACATTTAAGTATTCAAGTTCGTAGACCTTGGAGCGATGGAGCTATCCGGTAGCTTTAATGCAGCTAATCGGAGGTACGAACGTGTGCAGCCACTATGAAGCGCCCAAGGCCCACCGCCTGATCGAGGCATTCGGTGCTGAACCGGGGGAGGGGTACCAGGAGGATCTGTGGCCTACCTACGGCGGGCCGTTTGTGCGCCTGGGTTCATCGGCCGATAGTGATGAAGACAAGCCAGCCTATACGCTCAATGTCGGCAGATTAGGGTTATTTCCTTTCTGGGCCAAGGACGAGAAATTCGGGCGCCGAACCTACAATGCGAGATCTGAAACAGCTTCTTCTAAGGCCTCGTTTAGATCTGCCTGGGCGAAAGGTCAGTATTGCATTATTCCGGCGACGGCAATCTCTGAGCCAGACTGGAGATCGGGGAAGGCGGTAGCCACCAGGATTGAGCGAACCGATAAGGGCATGATGGCGATCGCCGGGCAATGCCGCTGAGGCGAGGATTAGCTTATAGGAATCATCGTCCACGAGCTCGGCTATGCTGTAAATCCCTGCCAGCTTGTCGATTGGCAGATAGGGCAGCAGCTCCCGGCCACTTTGTTAGACCGCGAACCATAAAAGACACTTCTGCGAAAGATGGTTCGAGGGGTTATATTGCTACCGCAAATGCACACTGCAACGTTGTGAATTTAGTTATAGCCGTTTCTCCTTGATCAGCATAAACCTATGATGGCATCCCCTCAGCAGAACCCAATTTGATTGCTGCGGCCCGATGCTCGAGACTTATTCGAGTATTGGGCAGGGACCGTTTCGCCAGCCTTGAGCGACTTCAGGTCCTCAGGTCTTACCAAGCGTGATAAATTTGATGCCATATCGAGACGACTTTCGGTTGTCTGGGTACCACTTTGGGTACCACTTCTAAAATGAAAATAGGAAACAACGTGGAACAGTTGAGAACGTAGAGAAACGTTAACTGTTTGAAATATATGTAGATTATATACGAGCTGGTACTCTATGTTACGGGAAGGTACAGCTAAAATGATGCCTTGTAATCAGTAGGTCCCGAGTTCGACTCTTGGTGCCGGCACCACACACAGAAAGGCCTGCAGAAATGCAGGCCTTTTTTGTTGTCTGAACCTGGGCTACACCGGGTGTACATATGCTCAACGCAGCCCTCCGTGGCCAACCGTTCTTTCCTTGATATTCCCAAAGCTGTTCTTCAGTTCCCCCGATCAACCTGGTCTGGCATGATCTCTGGTAAATGCATATCCACCCTTGATCGGCGGGGTGTCGAAGGAACCGACATGGCAGTAAACAGTAATTTCGCCTTTCTCTCGGAGCACGACCCCGTTTTCTATCAGCTCGCCAGCGTGGCAGAGCAGGCGTTTGCTAGTGATCCCAACACAACCCTGATCAAACTCCGCCAGCTGGGTGAGGCGCTCGCTCAACATCTGGCCGCCGTTTCTGGCGTCGAGTTTGACGACCAGACCAGCCAGGCAGATTTGCTGTACCGGCTCAATCGCGAGTTGCGGTTGGAGCCGCAGATAAAAGAGCTGTTCCATATCCTGCGGGTTGAAGGTAACAAGGCCACGCACCAGTTCCGTACCCAGCATAAAGAAGCAATGGACGGCCTGAAGGTAGCGCGGGCGTTGGCCATCTGGTTTCACCGAACGTTAGGCAAGGCCGGCACCGCCTTCTCGCCCGGGCCCTTTGCCGCACCTGCTGACCCCAGCGCCCAGTTGCGTCAGCTCCATAGTGATATTGAAAAGCTCCGCCACGATCTGCAGCAAGCAAACATGGAGCTGGATAGCAGCCAGCAGCTCAGCCAACTGATCGAAAAGGAAAAGTCCGAATACGAAGCGCTGGCCGTGGCCATGGATGAAGAATCCCGCGCCCTCGCCGAGCAGGCCCGCCAGCACGAACAGGCACTGACCCAGCAGCAACAGGCCTACGAACACAAAATAAAAGCCCTGCAACAGCAGCTTACTGAGCAGGGCGAACAAACCGTTAAAGAGCAGCGCCAGCACGTAGCCAAACAGACCAAGGCCGCCACCGATACGCTGGTACTGAACGAAGAGCTCACCCGCATCCTCATAGACCAGCAGTTGCACGAAGCCGGTTGGGAAGCGGACAGCCAGGAAATCACTTTTCAGAAAGGGGCGCGCCCGGAGAAGGGCGCTTACCGCGCCATTGCCGAATGGCCCACCAACCACAACGGCGAGAAAGGCAGAGCCGACTATGTGTTGTTTGCCGGCCTGACTCCTATAGCTGTCGTGGAAGCCAAGAAAGAAAATACCAACGTAGCGGGGAAGATCAGCCAAGCCGAGCGCTACAGCAGAGGCTTCAAGGTCGCTGCGCCCGTGCTTGGTGCCTGGGAGCTGACGGGCCGTACCATCGCCTGGGCCGCCGATGAGAGCGACCACTACCACGTGCCATTCGTGTATTCCTGCAATGGTCGCCCCTATGTGCCGCAACTGGCGGAGCAATCCGGTACCTGGTTTCGGGATGTGCGCGAAGCAAGCAACCTGCGCCGTGCGCTGCCGCAGTTTCATACTCCCGCAGGTCTGCTGGATTTATTGGAGCGGGATAAGGCAAGCGCCGAGAAGTTGTTAACGCAGGAGCCCTTTGGCTACCTCAAACTTCGCGATTATCAACAGCAAGCCATTATCGCCACCGAACATGCTCTGGCCCGCGGCGTGCGCACCGCGCTGCTCGCGATGGCCACCGGCACGGGTAAAACCCGCACCATCATCGGCTTGATGTACCGATTTCTGAAAGCCGAACGCTTCCGTCGCATTCTGTTTCTGGTGGACCGTACCGCGCTGGGCCAGCAGGCCATCGATGCCTTCAATGAAGCGCCGCTGGAGCAGAACCACACGCTCAGCACCATCTATAACGTGGCAGAGCTGGGCGACATGGCTGCCGAGGCCGAAACCCGCATTCAGGTCGCCACCGTTCAGGCCATGGTCAAACGCATCTTCATGAGCGACGACGCGCCGCCCATTGACCGTTTCGACTGCATTATCGTGGACGAAGCTCACCGGGGTTACACGTTGGATCAGGAAATGACCGACGGCGAACTCGCCCTGCGAGACGCCAGCCAGTACCTGTCCAGCTACCGCCGGGTACTGGATTACTTCGATGCGGTGAAAATTGGCCTCACCGCCACCCCGGCCAAACACACCAGTGAGATTTTCGGCAAACCCGTTTACATCTATTCCTACCGGGAAGCCGTGGCGGACGACTGGCTGATCGACCACGAACCACCTATTCGCTACGAGACTCTGCTCACCCAGAACGGCATCACCTTCGAGAAGGGCAAGCCGGTGGAAGTGATCAATACCCGCACCGGTGTAATAGACACCACCGAGCTGGAGGATGAGCTGAACTTCGAGGTGGATGCGTTCAACCGCCGGGTGATAAACGAGAACTTCAACCGGGTGATCTGTGAACAATTGGTCCATGAGCTGGACCCGTTCGGCGATGAGAAAACCTTGATTTTCTGCGCCACTGACCTGCACGCCGATATGGTCAAGCGCCTGCTCGACGATGCCTTCAAGGACCTCTATAACGGTCAGTACAACGAAGCCGCCGTAGCCAAGATTACCGGTCAGAGCGACAAGGTGAACCAGCTTATTCGCCGGTACAAGAACGAGCGCTACCCCAACATCGCCATCACCGTGGATCTGCTCACCACGGGTATCGACGTACCGCCAATCTGCAACCTGGTGTTCATGCGCCGGATACGCTCACGCATCCTTTATGAGCAGATGATTGGCCGCGCCACCCGCCGCTGCGATGAGATCGGCAAGACCGTGTTCCGCATCTACGACCCGGTGGATATCTACGCCGCGCTGCAGGATGTGAATACCATGAAGCCTCTGGTGAAAGATCCGAACATCACCCTGGAGCAACTGGTAGACGAACTCAGCGACGACGAGCAGCTGGAAAAGGCTCTCAATAGCCCCGGTGAACTGCCTGGTGAGAGCCAGGCCGACGTTGTACTCAGCCAATTAAGCCAGAAACTCATGCGTGTGCTGCGCAAGGCCGACAACAAGGCCGACACCCGGCCAGCCCTGAAGCAGAAACTGGATGAGCTGCAGGAAAGCTGGGGCGTGGAACCCAAATCTCTGCATCAGCACCTTCACCAGCTCGGCCCCCGGCAGGCCGCGGAATTCATCAAACAGCACAGCGGCCTACTCAGCCAGCTGGCCGAAGTGAAAGCGCTGGTCGGCAGTGAGCATATGCCGGTGATCTCTAATCACGAAGACGAGATCCGTGAGCGCAGTCAGAGTTACGGCGTGCACAAGCGGCCCGAGGACTATCTGGATGCCTTCAACGACTTCATCAAACAACAGCTCAACCAGTCGGCGGCGCTGGCCGTCGTGGTCAACAAGCCCCGCGATCTGACGCGCGAACAACTGCGGGAGGTGAAGCTGTTGCTGGACAACCACGGCTACTCCGAAGCACGTCTGCAAAGCGCCACGCGTAACCAGACCAACAAGGATATTGCCGCCAGCATCATTGGCCACATCCGGCGTGCCGCCCTGGGCGAGTCGCTGATTTCCTTCGAGCAGCGCGTAGCCGAAGCCATGGACCGCATCTATAGCCAGCACAGTTGGAACCCCAACCAGCGCCGCTGGCTTGAGCGCCTGGCCAAACAACTGGTGCACGAAGTCATCATCGACCGAGAATTTGTGAACCACCGCTTTGCGGACGATGGCGGAGCGAAGCAGATGGACAAGGTACTTGGAGCGCAGCTGACTGCAGTTCTGGATCAGCTGAATGAACTGATGTGGCCAGCTGTTGGATGACGCGCGCTTGATGAGATGCTACTAAAGGTGCAGAATCAACAAAATCATGTTGAATCAGTGAGAATATGATAAATAATCTGAGCTTTAGAAACTTCTACAGCTTTGCTGGCGAAGCCGTCATCGACTTTGGGCTGGGCAAGAAGCCCACGCCCTCTGGCTATGACATAGAGGTCGATGGCGAGCGCTATAACAAGGTGATTGCTGTGGTGGGAGCGAATGGCTCAGGCAAAACCCAGTTCCTGAAGCCGCTGGCCTTTCTGCGCTGGTTCGTTACAGAATCCTTCCTGGGAGCTGTCCCGGATCATACTATTCCTATCGTTCCGCACCGGCTACACGGCGAGGAAAGCAGTTATTTTGAGCTGGAATTCATGCTCAAGGGTGTCGACTACCGTTACCAACTGGAACTGACCCCCCAAGCGATCATTTCTGAAGCGCTTTATGAAAAAACCAGCTCCCAGTTCAGTTATCTGTTCAAGCGGGAAAAAACGGAACATGGCTACAGTTTTAAGCAGAAGGGCTTTCCTTTTTCCAAACCCCAGGCTGAAAAGCTGCGCGGTAATGCCTCCCTGCTGGCGGCAGCGCACAGCTATGACGTAGCCGAGGCGCGGCCTTTCATCGAGTTTTTCAACCGCATTGAATCGAATGTCATCAGTTCAGGGCGCCTGCACTTTCAGCATGGCGCCGTCATGGGGGCTGCGGAACAATTCCATCAAGCGCCCGATTTGCTCAAGCAGATGTCGGTTGCCATGAGCGAGTTTGACCTCGGTCTGAATGGCGTGGAGATACGCGAGCTAACCCACCGTGATGAAACCGGCAAAGAGGAACAGGTATACATTCCCTTTGGAGTGCATATCACAGACGATGGGCGAACCTTCGAGCTGCCCTTCTTCGAAGAATCCAGCGGCACTCAATCCGCCTTTGTGTTGCTCGACCCCATATTGAAAACCCTGCAACACGGCGGAATTGCCGTAATCGATGAACTGGATAATGACCTGCATCCACACCTGGTGCCGCAGCTGCTGGAATGGTTTGAGTTTGACCACAGCAACCCGCATCAGGCACAGCTCATCTTCACCTGTCATACCCCGGAGGTATTGAACCTGCTGCAAAAGCATCAGGTGTACCTGGTCGAAAAGCGCAACCAGAGCAGTGAAACATGGCGCTTGGACGACATGACCGGCCTGCGAGCTGACGACAACCTCTATGCCAAGTACATGGCCGGAGCCCTTGGCGCCACCCCGGAGTTGTAAGCACCATGGCAAGGAAACACACACAACGGATTCCGGGTCGACAAGCCAGCAAAACAACGCTGCTGATCGTGGGTGAAGGGCCTGACGATCAGGCGTTTATCAAACACATGAATCAGCAGTTCCGGGTGGAAAATCCCAGCGTTAAACCAACAATAGAAAAGCAGTCGGGTGGCTCGCCAGGCAACATCATCACCAACGCCGCCAGAAAGTATGGGCACTTGCCCTTTGACCAGAGATTGTTGGTGCTGGATTCCGACATCCCGATCACCCAGCAGGATTACGATAAAGCCAGGAAGCACGGCTATCGCATCATTCTATGGGCGCCGGTTTGCCTGGAGGGTGCGTTACTGGACGTGCTGGGTGAAAAAGTCGACGACGATGATGCAGCTGCATCGTTGAAAAGACGACTCCATCCACTTCTGGACGGGACGCACACAGAAAGCGCAGCCTACCGAAATGTTTTTCCTAAGGTCGTACTCGAGCAAGCCACGAACGAGTCCGTTGTTTCTGTGAAGAACGCCCTCTTACAGGAGCCCGCCTGAATCCGGCCATGTTTATGGCATCGACATAGATGCAAGCTGTGTCGATTTTTCGGCGTTTTTTCGACATAGCCCAAACGACGTATAAAGAAAAACGACTTTTCTATACGTCACCGCAACATACAAATATTCCCCGTTTTTTCTATACAGGACCACCCATGACCAATAACGACATCGTCCAGAAGCTCTGGAATCTCTGCGACGTGCTGCGCGACGACGGCATCAACTACTCGGACTACGTCACCGAACTGGTGCTGCTGCTGTTCATCAAGATGGTTCACGAGAACACTGAAGCCGGCACCCTGAAAAAGCATCCGCTGCCCGAAGGCTGTCGCTGGACAGACCTGAATGGCAAATCCGGCATCAACCTGCTGAACGATTACAAACGCATCCTGCTTAGCCTGTCCACCGGCAAGGACGGCGACGGTGAGCGGGTTCACGACGACGCGCTGGTCAGCGCCATCTACGCCGACGCTCAGACCCGCCTGCGCGAGCCCCGCCACCTGGAGCAGATGATCAAAACCCTGGATCAGATCGACTGGTTCAGCGCCCAGAAAGACGGCCTCGGGGACCTTTACGAAGGCCTGTTGGAAAAGAACGCCAACGAAACCAAATCCGGCGCCGGCCAGTACTTCACCCCCCGTGCCCTGATCAACACCATGGTGCGTTGTCTGCAGCCCCAGCCGGGCGAGCGCATCCAGGACCCGGCGGCGGGTACAGCGGGCTTTTTGATTGCCGCTCACGAATTCATCAAAAGTCAGACCGACGACCTGTACGACCTGGCCACTGCACAGAAAGCTTTCCAGACCACCGAGGCCTATGTGGGCATCGAACTGGTGCCCGGCACCCGCCGGCTGGCGCTGATGAACTGTCTGCTGCACGGCATGGAAGGGGGAGAGGAAGGCGTCGTGCAACTGGGCAACGCTCTGGGCCAGACCGGCGCGGGGTTGGAGAAGGCCGATGTGATTCTAGCCAATCCGCCCTTCGGCACCAGTAAGGGCGGCGACGCCAGCATCACCCGTGACGACCTCACTTATAAAACCAGCAACAAACAGCTGGCCTTCCTGCAGCACATCTACCGCAACCTCAAACCGGGTGGCCGCGCCGCCGTGGTGCTGCCGGACAACGTTCTGTTCGAAGCCGGCGTTGGCACCGATGTGCGTCGGGACCTGATGAACAAGTGCAACCTGCACACCATCCTGCGCCTGCCCACTGGTATCTTCTACGCCCAGGGCGTGAAGACCAACGTGCTGTTCTTTACCAAGGGCAGCGCCTCGGACAAATACCAGGAAGAAAACTGCACCGACAATGTCTGGGTCTACGACCTGCGCACCAATATGTCCAACTTCGGCAAACGCACCCCGTTTGGCAACCAGCATCTGAAGCCGTTTGAAGCCGTGTATGGCGACAGCCCCATTGGTGACAGCGAACGTAAAGAAGGCGAATACAGCTTCCACGCCGAATCCATCGAACTGCCCGAACACAGCGAGGAAAACGAAGGCATTGACCCCCGCCTGGCACATAGCCGCTGGCGCAGCTTCAGCCGCCAGTGGATTGCCGAGCACAAGGGCGACTCACTGGATATATCCTGGCTGAAGGACAGCGACAGTGTGGATGCGGCCAATTTGCCGGAGCCGAGTGTGCTGGCTGCTGAGGCCATGGCTGAGCTGGTGCAAGCGCTGGGCGAGCTGGATGGGTTGATGCGGGAGCTGGGGGCAGAGGATGAGGCTGATGGGGCTCGGGTGCTTTTGCGGGAAGTGCTGGGTGAGGTTCAGTAATGGCTCAACGTGAATTATCCCCGGAATGGCTTCAAACCCAGCTTGGCGATATTGTGCCCTACGGCAAAACCCGGAAATGTGTGCTCGCAGATGTCACCGATGATACTTGGGTGCTTGAACTGGAAGACGTTGAGAAAAAACGCTCCAGAATATTGAGCCGAAAAACAGCCAAAGACCGGCCATTCAAAAGCGCGAAAAACCGCTTCGATAAGGGAAATGTCCTCTACGGCAAGCTGCGCCCCTACCTCAACAAAGTCGTCGTAGCTGATAGTTCCGGCGTCTGCACCACTGAAATTATTCCTCTGGATGCTGAGCCATTCGTTCTCAATCGGTATCTGTTCCACTGGCTTAGAACCCGTGATTTCCTCAATTACGTCAACGAAGTCAGTTATGGCGTAAATATGCCTCGGCTGGGCACCAAGGATGGGGTTGCTGCGCCGTTTATGCTGGCACCCCTCGCCGAACAAAAAATCATCGCCGACAAACTCGACACCCTGCTGGCCCAGGTGGAAAACACCAACGCCCGCCTCGAACGCATCCCACAAACCCTCAAACGCTTCCGCCAGTCCGTGCTGGCTGCGGCGGTGAGTGGGCGGTTGACAGAGGAGTGGCGGAAACAACACAGAATTGAGGACGGCTCTTGGGCCGTTCAGGCGGCACTCGATCTCTGCAAACAGGTACAAAGCGGTTCAACCCCTAAAAACAACCCGTTCGACCAAAACGGCACTATCCCTTTCCTGAAGGTTTATAACATCGTTAACCAAGAAATCGACTTTGAATACCGACCGCAGTTCATCACCGAGGAAGTTCATAGCACGAAATTGAAACGATCAATTGGCTATCCGGGGGACGTTCTGATGAATATCGTGGGGCCACCTCTCGGAAAAGTTGCCATTCTTCCTGACAGCTATCCAGAGTGGAATCTTAATCAGGCAATAACTTTATTCCGGCCTGACCCGAAGGAACTGCAGCCAAAATTTTTGTACTACGTCTTATGTGAAGGCTCTATGGTGCGCGAGGTGACCCATGATTTGAAAGGTATCGTTGGGCAAGTGAATATTTCTCTGACTCAATGCCGAGAAGCAAAGATCCCCTGTCCGTCTCTGCCAGAACAGACCGAAATCGTCCGCCGAGTAGACCAACTCTTCGCCCACGCCGACCGCATCGAACAACAGGCCAACAACGCCCTGGCCCGCGTCAACAACCTCACCCAGTCCATCCTGGCCAAAGCCTTCCGAGGCGAGCTCACCGAGCAATGGCGCAAGGACAACCCGGAGCTGATCAGCGGAGAGCACAGCGCTGGAGCGTTGTTGGAGAGAATAAAGGCAGAGCGGGCGGCAGCGCCCAAGGGTAAGCGTGGCCGTAAGGTTTCAGTCTGATAAACATAGCTAACCTTAAAGGTGTTGGGTCAACAACGGTGGCCCCGCGCCAAGCTGCGGAAAGCGGGGCTATGCAGTTTTCTATACGGTTCTATGCGTTTCCGTACGCATAGGAAGTCGCGGTCCGGTATGTCGGACCACAGATAGTGGCCGGACGGAGTCCGATAGTCAGCCGCAGTTCTCAAGGTGCGGCGACAAGGCGTTGGGGTTTTCGAAGCAATAGAAACGATTCGGTTCACTGACGATATAAAGCGCTTCCTGATCATCCCTCATCGAGTTTGTTACCACCCTCAGTCAGAACACGGCGTGCCCAGACCGCAGGCGCGCCTGATCCAATACCTCTTGTATTGCATCATTCGCTTCGTCAGGGCTTCTGGCGACACGTTCGGCCTGGGGCGCGACCTCGCCGTCGCATTCCCCGGCATTGATAATCCCGTGAGCATTGTCGCGATGTGGTTGTCAGTTTAAGAAGCAGCTTTCGAAACTCCGTGCACGGGAGCACCCTCGTGACAAAACCGGCGAAAGTGACTCTATTCAGCGTCTCAGCATGTGTCCTGCTCCTCGTTGTAGCGCTGGCGCTGTTGGACTCTGAGTGGGCGAAGGGCTTGCTGGAAGATCAGGTCAGTCAGCGACTGGATGATCGGGAGGTCGTAATTGGCGATCTGGATATAGAGTGGGGTTTCCCGCTCGGTATCCAGATGAAAAACGTCAGCATTGCCAATCCCGAATGGGCCGAGCACGAGCACATGCTGGAGCTGGCCGCGATGGAGGTGACCATCAAGACTGGCGAGCTTCTTCGGGGCCGTATAGGTCTGGGACGTCTTGATCTGGAGCAACCTGTTGTACACCTCGCGCGGCGTGAGGACGGCACCAGCAACTGGGAAGCCTTGCAATCAGATGAGGAGAGGGACGAGCCTCCTGTTGTGCCTGATCTGGTCAACCTGAGTGATGGTGTGCTGACCTACCGGGATGCCACGCTCGACGCTGATTTGCGAGCGGAGTTTCAGACCCGCGGCGAACCGCCAGGCGATCACCGCCTTGAAATATCGGCCGAGGGTCGGTTCCAGGGCCGGCCCGTTCAGCTGAATGCCGAAGGTGGAGCTCCGTCGCGGGTGTTGCAGGAGGACGTCGACTACTCGATTGCATTGCAAGGCCAGCTAGGTGAACTGGAAATATCCTTCGACGGAACTGCAAGGGACTTGCTGCAGTTTGAGGCTTTGCAAGGACAGCTGCAGGCATCCGCCCCGGCAGGTGCCGATGTCACCGCGATGCTGGGCCAGCCAGACCTGTCAATTCCCGCATTCAACCTTGATGCGCACGTCAGCCACGACGAGCAAGCCTGGTCCTTGAGCGAGCTGGACGCCCGGCTGGGAGAGAGCCGCCTGGCCGGTTCACTCAGCTTCGATCCAGGCCTTCCAAGTATCGAGATGGATCTGCAGCTGGAACGCGTTGACCTGGGAGAGTTGCTCACGCCGCAGGGCTATCCTCAACTGGGCGTCGTAACGGGCGAGCTGGATGGCGGTTACGCGGACGGCGCCCTGACAATCAACGACTCGAATCTGAACTACGATGCGCCCGATCAGCAGCTGCAACTGAAGCTTAACGCCCAGTCCCGTGATATCGCGGATGCTGAACAGCCGGGCGCGCAGCTTGAGGGTACTGGCTCGCGCAATGGCCAGCCGTTCAGTTTTGATTTTGCAGTGGGGCCGCTGCTCGATCTCACCGCAGCCGAGCAACCCTATCCTGTCTCAGGCACGTTCGTTTCTGAGGAAACCCGTTTGGAGTTAGACGGCACTGTCGTGCAGCCCATGGAACCCGGTGCCATTGATGTTCAGATCCAGATGAACGGCCCCGGCCCGGCCAGCCTCAATCGACTTACAGGGTTTGAGCTGCCTGGCCTGCCTGCCTATGAACTGGAGGGCCGGCTCCGTTGGGATAACTCGTTGCTGAGATTTAATGGACTGCAAGCCCAGTTAGGGCAGAGTGATTTTGACGGCGACGTTCGGCTGCAGCTGGGCGATAGGCGGATGCTCTATGCGACCTTGCACTCGACTCGCCTGGATATTGAAGACCTGGAGCCCTTGTGGGTAAAAACAGAGATTAAGCAAGACGAGCCTGAGGCAGAGAAGATTTTTTCCGACGACCCTTTTAACCTTGATCCGCTGCAAAGCATGGACGCGCGGCTGCGCTATCAGGCCGAGGCGCTCAACGGCCCCGGTGTGCCGCTGAACGACGTGTCGTTGGAGTTGGAGTTGAATCGAGGTGTGATGAGGTTGGAGCCTCTGCAAATAGGGGTTGGCGGTGGCGAAGTAAGCGGACGGTTGAAACTGGACTCCGGCGATTCGCCGCTCGATGGTGAGCTGGATCTGAGCATCAAGCGAGTGACGCTCTCAGCATTACTGCGTCGTGCCGATTTGCAGGATGCGGCTGAAGACTCCGCGGGAATAATCGGTGGGCAAGCTGACTTGAGATTCCGGGGCAGCTCCATGGCTGAGCTGATGGGTAGCGTGGACGGTAACGTCGAGGCGGCGATATCTGGAGGCGAGCTCGACCGCTTGGCCGTGGAGGTACTAGGTCTGGATATCGCTGAATCCGTGATGGTGGCGCTAGCCGATAGGAATCAGGTGCCCATGCGCTGTGCGTATGTGAGGATTGGAGCTGAGGAGGGCGTTGCCGAGATTGAGCAGTTTTTTGTGAGTACTGCCGACAGTAACTTTACAGGTGCCGGGACCATCAATCTGAGCGCCGAACAGCTGGATCTTGTATTGGAAGCGCACGCAAAGGACTTCAGCCTGCTGTCGCTCGACTCGCCTGTTCAGGTGCAGGGTCCGTTCAGCAACCTGCAAGTGAGCGTCGTATCCACTGGGTTGCTTGCGCGTGGCGTAGCGACTGTCTTGGGAGCCGTTGTCGCGCCGCCGCTGGCGATATTGCCCTGGGTGGAGCTGGGGTTGGGGGAGGACGCCGGCCCCGGCTGTCGGCAGGTGCTGCAAGAATTCGAGAGCCCGGAGCAGGGCTGACGCGGTCTTCATGGTGAATGCTGCCCCGGTCAACCGCCATCACTCAAGGCTGCGGCGGCGTTGCGCTGGGTTTCTCGAAGCGATAAAAAAGATTCGGTTCACTGACGATATATAGCCTTCCCTGATCATCCAATGTTACGCCTTCGGCTTGTGGGATCCCCGACTCCAGGCCCGAGAGGCCGCCGGAAAGGGACATATAACTGATGACCTTCCCGGTGGTGCCGAGCTCGATCAGCAACTTGGATTCGTCGCTAAGGGCCAGCAGGTGGCCCGAGGCTTCGTCAAAAGCCAAGCCGGAGAAATCATTCAGAAACAGATTCCGACCAAGGCTGGGGGTGATGTTTTGCATGTCCTGCGGGAGACGCTGCGACAGATCTTTGGCGAAATCCTTGATCTGGTATAGCCGCATCGGGTCGCTTTCTTTGGCAATGTACAGTCGGTCATTCGCGCGGTCATAGGCGAGGCCCTCATATTCCTTGTTATCCTCGGCGTACAGCTCAACCTGCAGTTGAACGAAGTCCTTGAGCTCCAGCACACCAGAATCCTCGGGAACCGGCATCACTACCACCGTCTGCCGCCTTTCTTCCACCACGGCCAGTTGCCCATTTCCCAGATGGACCACGCCTTCCACATCGTCAAAGCCATGCAGTGGGTGACGGCTTAGCACCTCTCCTTCCAGGCTCATGCCGACCAGTTCATTCGGCCTGTTGATGACCGCCCAGAGTTGGCGCCGGTCAGGATCGAAGGTCAGGCCGGAGAGGTTATCCGGTACGCCGGAAACCGGCCGGGCCTGGATGACAGCCTCATAATCGTCGAGCCAGACCGACTTGTCCTGCCACGCCTCGGCATGGTCGCGGGTGCTGAAAAAGTAATAGACGCGGTCGTCCCAGTGAAAATGACGTATTAACAACACCGTCACAACGATGACGACGAGTGCGACGATCGTGAGCAGAGCCTTTCTGGATGAGGTCATAGTTCTTAAGATGTCGCCGTGTTCGGAGGGGATAGCCTACAGCATGCAACGTGACCAGATTAAACGCACCAAAACTATTCTGAACACAAAAGATTACCGAACACGCTCGTTCCCGACGCCGACATCCTGGCTAACATTCAGAGCGCTCTGCCCACCCCCAGCCACGCACACCTTGTTGCGCCCACTCTGTTTCGCTGCATACAGCGCGGCGTCGGCTCTGCTCATCAGTGATTGCAATGACTCTTCTGGATCGGAGCTGGAAGTCGTGAGACCGATGCTGACGGTGATGGCTACAGGGCCGTTCTCTAGATCGATGGGTGTGCTGGCGACAGCTAGGCGCAGTTTTTCGGCGACGCAATGTGCACCTTCCAGCTCGGTCTCGGGCAGAGCGACGACGAATTCTTCCCCACCCAGGCGACCGATCAGATCATGTGAGCGTAGCGTGCGCTTACAGACTGCGGCGAAGTGTTTGAGCACGATATCGCCGCCCGGATGACCGTATTGATCGTTCACCTGCTTGAAGTGATCGATGTCGAGCATCAGCAGGCTCACGCGGCCACCGTGGCGGCGCACACGGTCGAGTTCGGCGGTCACCCTGTCGAGAAAGTAACGGCGGCTGCTCACGCCCGTCAGGGTGTCGGTGTTGACCAGCTCTTTCATCTGTTTATGCGCTACCCGCAGCTCTGCAGTGGCGCGCAGGTGGCGGCCGGCCAATACGAACACAAGGAGCGCTACTGCCAATAGCAGCATGGAAATCACCCCGGCCGATGCGATCAGCAGCTGCCGGCGCTCTTCGAAGGGTGCCATGAAATCCTCAGGTGACAACAGCACCACGACCACCGCACCTTCTTCTTCAAGACGTCGGTAAGCAGCCAGGCGGTACTGGCCATCGATAAACGTAACGCCCTCGAAATAGCCATGCATGGGGCCTTCCGGATCAAAATACACGTTGTTTTCAAGGAGTTCGGGCTGGTCGTATAACTCTATATTTGAGGCCCCAGGGGCGCCCGAGGCGATAGCCCGCACAGTACGGTCGACGCCGAGCAGGACAATACTGCCGTTCGGGCCGACATCAATCTGCTGATAATAATCAGAGAAAAAGCTGGTAGGCACCGAGAGCACTATCACTCCGGCGAATTCTCCGTTGTGGTGAATCGGGCGGGTGAACTGAATAGTCCATTGCTTGGAGATCCTGCCGAGCACAGGCTTGCTGATATAAAGACTGTCTCGCAGCGGGTTGTCACGGTGCACGCGGAAGTGTTCCCGGTCACTCAGATCAACCGGTTCGGCATGAGCCGTCAGATTGGAAAAGGTCAACAGGCCATTCTTGTCGATGATTGCCAGCTGGGAAACGAAGTTGCCGTAAGCCTTGATCTCGTCGGCAACATGCTCGCTCAGGTACTCCGGTTGCTCGAACACGTCTTCGCGGGTATTCAGCAGAACCGCATCCATCAGCTGGATAACGCTGCGAACATGCGCCTCGAATGCGGTGGCCAGATTCATCGAGTCGGCGCGGGCCGCAGCGTGAGCTGTGCTTCGATCATGTCTGATTTCGCCCACCACGAAGAGCCACATGGGAACCATCGCCAGCAGTAGGGTGGAACAGGCCAGTAATCCTGCCTTGATCTTCATGTGTCGCTCCGTCGCGCGATGTGGATGCAGTCCTTGCCCGCTACCGCGGATGAGTCGCCACGGATGCGACCGAAGAAACTCCGATTGCAGGCAGCTTCGACGCTTAATGATGCCACTTGGACACACCGCCCAAATTGACTTCGCGCATGTTTGCGCGGATGGCATGGCGGGGGAGCGAAGGTGATTGCTGTGCTGGCGCCTGGCTGTGAGCTTCCCGTCTCAGGGCGCTTGGGTCAAGCACAATGCGGAGTCCTGATGGAACTCCGCGCTCATTGCGCCTGCGGGAACGATCACCCCAAGCTACTCTGGTCTGGGGTGATCGCGACCGGGAACAGGTTCACGCCTGAACGGCCGGCACCGCTGAGTGTTTATCGCTGGTTGCTCGGGACGCCAGAGCCGTCCCGGGCGAATGGCCAGTGGATTCAGTCTCGTCGTAATGCCGCTGCGTGTATACAATCGGCTGACACAGACATGCTCTGAGTTCCCGCTCAGGGACGGGCAGATTTGGTATCGCAGGTTTTGCAGGTCTTGATGCCAAACAATGAGTAGACCGCGCAGTTGCCCATCAGGGCCGTGGCGAGCGGGACGAGTCCGACCCAGCCCCAGGCTGTTTGCGGGCCGACGAATACAAGGGCGATAAGTACCACCCCGACGATAGCGCGGATGATTCTGTCTGCTTTTCCCATATTAGTGTTCATGGTCCTGCCTCTTGTATGAAAGCGAGTTGGGTGACTATCACTCTAAGGCCGTGAAGCACAAAGCTCTGTGACTAAGTCACAGAGGAGATCAATATGTTTGGACGTGTTCCAGCGATGAAACACCCGATTCTTGAAGTGCTGCCGCCGCGCTTGAAGCGCGAGGCAGACACCGCGCTACCGCTCATGGCATTACCCGTGGGCAAGATCATTTTCAGCCCGGGCGATTCCTGCAAGGGCTTGCCCCTGGTGGTAAGCGGCTCAGTAAAAGTGCAGATGACCGGCGTATCCGGTAACCGCATCGTTCTGTATCGCATGGGGGCCGACGATATTTGTACCCTGTCGATTGGCTGCCTGATGTCAGGACACGGTTACCGGGCCGAGGCGGTGATTGAAGAGTCAGCCGAGGCACTCATGGTGCCGCGCCGGCTGTTTGATCAGATGATGGCCGATTCGGCTGAATTCCGGGCGGGGATCATGGCGTCCTACGGTCGCCGGCTGGACGACCTCATGCTGCTGGTCGAAGAGGTCGCCTTTCGCCGTATGGATGAGCGTCTGGAGCAGTGGCTTGCGGCAAGGGCGAGTACCGGGATGATAGCCATTACCCATCAGGAACTCGCGGATGAGCTGGGCACAGCCAGAGAAGTGGTCAGCCGTCTGCTGAAAGAGCTGGAAAGACAGGGCCGCGTGGTGCTCGCCAGAGGGCGCATTCAATGCCTCTGATCACAGAGGGTTCTGCTATGCACACTGCAAGGCTTGCTATCACTTGTACTTGCCCTGCACATCGAGACACCCGAACATGAAGGAATACCGGTCATTGACCTCTGTTGAAAAGCCCGACCGCGAATCTCTCACGACGGCCCCAAAGAAGGTTGATCGCAAAGCGTCCAGTCTCCATGAGTCGATCTATGAGGCTATCAGCGACGCGGTGATTGAGCATCGCCTGAAACCCGGTGCGCGCTTGCGTGAGGACGCGTTGGCTGAGGTGTTCGGCATCAGCCGGACCGGCATTCGCAAAGTGTTGCAGCGGTTGGCGCTGGAGCAGTTGATCACCCTGACGCCGGGAAAGGGAGCGACTGTGGCCCGGCCGTCGGCCGAAGAAGCGCGGGAGATTTTCGAGGCCAGGCGAATGATTGAGGGTGCGCTCATGGCACGCTTGGCGGCCCGCGTTACGGCGGTCCAGCTGAAGGAGTTGCGCGCCATGGCCCAGCAGGAGCAGCAGGCATTGCAGGGGCAGGAGCAGAGCGCAGCGATCAAGGCATCTGCGGCCTTTCATGGACGTCTGGCCGAGTTGGCTGGCAACCAGACGCTGGCACAGTTCGTCGCTCAGCTGTGTTCGCGCTCCTCATTGATTCTCGCGGTTTACGGTCGATCAGGCGATCTGGGGTGCGATTGCAATGACCATAACCGGTTGGTTGATCTGCTCGGCGCGGGGGATAAGGACGGTGCGGCGGCGTTCATGCAGACGCATCTGCACGCGATCGAATCGTCGCTATCGATCGATGAGGCTGAAGACGAAACGCCGGATCTGCATGATGTGTTTGCGGTCTATCAGAGCTGACCTCGGGATCAGACGAGGCCAGCCGGCTTCATTAACCTGTTACCGGGAGAAGCGCTGGCAAGGTGCCCAGTGTTTCATCAGCAGATAGTAGGTCACGCCCGCAGGTATCAGACTGGCATACCAGGAAACGGACGAGAACGTCAGCGCCACCACCGCACCCACTGCCGTCGCGATCAGCGCAGCGTAATTCATACCGCTATAAGGCCCCTGGGCGTCGTACAGATACTCCAGGTTCAGCGTACGTTTGCGGATGACATAGTAGTCCACCACCAGAATGGCAAAGATCGGGCCGAGGAACGCCGAGTAGGTCTGCACGAACAGCTGCAGGCCCGCGGCGGATTCTTCGGTAACCAGTTTCCACGGGAAGGTGGCGAAGGCCAGCAGGCCGACGATGATGGTCGCCGGGCGAAACTTCAGCTTGAATACATCCATCAGGATATAGGTCGGTGGCACGACATTGTTCAGCACGTTGGTTGTCACCTGGGCAAAGGCGATGAACAACAGTGTGGTCATCAGCAGTGGCGTGTTGTCCACCGCGTTGGCAAACACCTGAATCGGATCAGCAACGCCGGTTGCTTCCGAGACCATGTAACCGATCAAACCCATGAACAGCGTGCAGGGCAGGATCGACATCGAATAAAGCGTGGTCAGCAGCGATGGGCTGGAGCCGTGCTTGTGCTCGCGCGAGTAGTCGCTGACGTTGAGGATCATGGTGCTGTAAATGCCCAGGAACAACATGGTTGCACTCCAGAAGGGCAGGCCCCAGGAGCCTTCCATGGACAGCAGGTTGGTCGAGAGTTCGTCACCGTAGCGCTGCACCGTGCTGTAGAACATGTACACCAGCGACGCGAGGATGAAGGCGCTGCCGATGTTCTCCAGCCATTTGATGCCCTGAAAGCCCATGACTGACAGGCCGATCTGCAGGAACTGGAAGGCAATGAAGAAGAACACCAGGTTGTCGAAGCCGAACAGTGTGGTGGAAACCATGTTCAGCGCGCCGGCACCGATCCAGCTCTGAAAGCCATACCAGACGATCGCAGGTACCGCACGAACCAGCCCAGGTAGGCGGGTACCGGCAAAGCCGAATGCACCGCGCGCCTGCACCATGAACGGAATGCCGTATTTGTAACCCGCTGCACCATTTAGAGCCAAGGCTACGCCGATGACGAAGCAGCCGATGGCGATGGCCAGGGTCGCCTGAATCAGGTTGAGGCTGCCAACGACGCTGGAGCCCATGGTGAAGGTACCAATCGAAACGCAGCCGCCGAACCAGGCCAGCAGATAGGAGACGCGCCCCATGATGCGGGTTTGCTGGGGCGCCAGTGATTCCTCGCCCGGGGCCTTGGTTACGTGCTGATCGGCTGATGCGGCGTGGGTGCTGCTGGTTACGTTGCTCATGAGGTCGTCTCGCTTAGGTTTTTATTGTTCATTTTTATCTCCATGGCTGTGTTTTGATTTTTATAGCAATGTTTATTCCAGCTTCAGGTTGGAATACCGCTCGAAACGACCGACAAAGGGTTTTGGCCGGGGAAACGCCAGATCGCCGTACTTGCTGGTGTGCAGCCCAAGCCCGACTATCGCCTCGGCCAGTTTGATGGCAGCGGTCACGCCCTCCACCACGGGCAGGCCGACGGCCTCGGTAATCTGTGGCGTCAGATCCGCCATGCCGCCACAGCCGAGCACGATGGCGCCGATGTTGTCCTCGTGCTTGGCGCGCAGGCATTCCTCGATGATGAGCTCCAGCGCCCGGTCGGGATTCTCTTCCAGATCCAGCACCGGAATATCGGCCGCGCGAATACGCCGGCAGTTGTGGCTGAAGCCATAACTTTCCAGCAGGTGTTCAGCAATGATCATGGTGCGGGGCAGGGTAGTGACGATGGAAAAGCGCGTGCTGATCAGGCTGGCCATGTGAAAGGCGGCCTCGGCAATGCCGATAACCGGCGCGCGCGTCAGTTCCCTGGCCGCGTAGATGCCCGGGTCGCCGAAACAGGCGATGACATAGGCATCGGTGCCTTCGCGCTCGCCGGCCAGCACTTCTTCGATCACGCCCATGACGCTGACAGCTTCATCAAAATGGCTTTCAATCGATACCGGACCGCTGTCGGGTTGGGAGGCGGTAATGCGTGTGCCGGGTGAAGCGACAGCCCTTGCCGCTTCTCCGATGGTATCCGTCATGGCTTGGGTGGTGTTCGGGTTGATGACGCGGATATGCATGGCTTTGGCCTGTATTTGGATTTGTACACAAAGATGGAGTTTAATTGTATACAATCGATCGGGTCAAAAACTTAAAATACACTCTGGTTATCGCGATCAATAAGTGGCGGATGTCGGGCGCCACGACCTCTTTTTCCATCACGTCTGAAAAGGTTATGCAGTCATGAGCATAAGCGCCAATTACCCTCGGGATCTGGTCGGCTACGGCAGAAATCCTCCGCATGCAAAATGGCCGGGTCAGGCCCGAATTGCCGTCCAGTTCGTGCTCAATTACGAAGAGGGTGGGGAGAACTGCGTCCTGCATGGCGACACCCATTCGGAGAGGTTTCTGTCGGAAATCGTTGGCGCTGAAGCCTTCCCCGCGCGACACCTGAGCATGGAGTCCATTTATGAATATGGCTCACGCACCGGTGTATGGCGGATTCTCAGGGAATTCGAGAAGCGTGGCCTGCCGTTGACCGTGTTCGGCGTGGCTATGGCGCTGGAACGGCACCCCGAGGTGGCCATGGCGTTCAAGGAGCTGGGGCACGAGATTGCCTGCCACGGCTGGCGCTGGATTCATTATCAGGATGTTCCCGAAGCCGTCGAGCGCGAGCATATGCAACGCGCGATCGAGATATTCGAGCGTCTGTACGGCGAAAAGCCGCAGGGCTGGTATACCGGGCGCGACAGTCCCAACACCCGTCGTCTGTTGCTGGATGAGGGCAGTTTTCTGTATGACAGCGATTATTACGGCGACGATCTGCCGTTCTGGACCCGCGCGGCCGACAGTCAGGGCGAACCGCATACCCATCTGGTCGTGCCCTACACTCTGGATACCAACGACATGCGCTTCGCCTCGCCCCAGGGGTTCAACACCGGGGATCACTTCTTCAGCTATTTGAAGGATGCATTTGATGTGCTCTATGAAGAAGGCAGCGAGCAGCCGAAGATGCTTTCGGTCGGGCTGCATTGCCGCGTGATCGGGCGGCCTGGACGCTTTCGCGCGTTGCAGCGTTTTCTCGATTACATCGAGGCCCATGACCGGGTCTGGGTGACTCGTCGTATCGATATTGCCCGTCACTGGGCCGAAACTCATCCCGCCAAGCATTTCGCATAAGGAACCATCATGGCCCAGCGTCCGAACGAACCCAGAACCTATTTCGCCCCTACCGGCGGGCATCCGCCGCAGACGCAGTTACTGACTGACCGCGCGGTGTTCACCGAAGCCTATGCTGTCATTCCCAAGGGTGTGATGCGTGACATCGTCACCAGCCATCTGCCGTTCTGGACCGGTACCCGTTTGTGGGTGCTGTCGCGGCCGTTGACCGGCTTTGCCGAAACCTTTTCACAGTACATCATGGAAGTGCAGCCAGGCGGCGGCAGCGATAAACCGGAAACTGATCCGCAGGCTGAAGCTGTGCTGTTCATCGTCGAAGGCGAATTGGCGCTGACTCTGAACGGCGAGCTGCACACTATGCAGCCGGGTGGCTATGCGTTCATTCCGCCGGGCAGTGACTGGACCGTACGCAACGCTGCCGACGCGACCGTGCGTTTTCACTGGATTCGCAAGGCCTATGAGAAGGTCGAGGGCGTCGATGTGCCGGAGGCTTTCGTCACCAATGATAATCTGGTCGAGCCGCGGGTCATGCCCGACACCAACGGCTGCTGGAGCACGACGCGCTTCGTCGATCCCCAGGATATGCGCCACGATATGCATGTGAACATCGTCAACTTCCTGCCCGGCGGCGTGATCCCCTTTGCCGAAACCCACGTGATGGAGCACGGCCTGTATGTACTCGAAGGCAAGGCCGTGTACCTGCTGAACAAGGACTGGGTGGAAGTCGAGGCCGGCGATTACATGTGGCTGCGCGCCTTCTGCCCACAGGCTTGCTATGCCGGTGGCCCAGGTCCGTTCCGCTATTTGCTGTACAAGGACGTTAACCGCCACATGAAGCTGCCGACCTATGGCGCCTGAGTGAGCATGCAGATGAACGAACAACTGTTACAGCTGACCGCCGAGCCGCTGACGCCGGAGGCCTTCGCGGCTTTTGGCGATGTGATCGATCATCGCCGCGCCGAGTTTTTCATGATCAACAGCGGGCGTACCCGCCGGTATCATGATCTGGCCAAGGTCGAGACGCTCGGCGAGGAAGCCCGAACGCTGATCAGCATCTTCGTCAGCCAACCGGTGCAGATGCCGCTGGAACTTACGTTCCTCGAATGCCACCCGCTGGGCAGTCAGGCCTTTGTGCCGCTGCATGGTGAACGCTTTGTGGTTGTGGTGGCGCCGCCGGGCGATGTGATAGACCCAACCCAGGTGCGCGCCTTCGTCACCGATGGCCGACAGGGCGTGAACTATCACGCAGGCACCTGGCACGCGATTCAGTCGGTGCTCGAGTCCGAGGGCGAATTCCTGGTGGTGGATCGCGGCGGCGCAGGGCACAACTGCGACGAACATCCGCTCGCGGTACGGGTGACCTTGGCGTGACGACTTCAGGGCGAGCGACCCAGCTCGCCCTTTACATCCTGTTGCAAAACTCCTAATCTTCCGCCTGCTTCAGGTTCCCGCCGATAACAGGTGGGTGAAACTGGGAAGCCGGTGCGTCTGCTTCAGACAATTCCGGCGCTGCCCCCGCAACGGTAAATGAGTGCCGGCCACTTCGGTGTGCCAGGCGGATGATCCAGCAAGACCACTGTGCTTCGCATGGGAAGGTCGGATCATCGGAGTTATCCACTCATGAGTCCGGAGACCGGCCTGTCGCATGTCACAGTAGTGCGGCGGGCACTGCGGGTGGAGCGATTTCATCTGTGTCGAAACCGTTTGCCCCTGTCCGTCGCGGCTGCTTTTTACCAGCCATGCCGTACGGGTGAGTACGGTGACGGAGCACCGATGAAATTTGCACACACAACCCTGGCGCTGGCCCTCATGGCCGCTGCCTGCCTGTCTCATGCCGAATCCCTTTCCCTGAAGCATCAGGTCGTTACCGCAACGCGGACCGGCCAGTCCCTTGGTGCCAGTCTGGGTGCCGTTACTCGCATTGATCGCGCCGACATCGAGCGTCTTCAACCCACCGATCTGCCGGATCTGCTGCGCCGTACCCCATCGGTAAGCATGGTCAATAATGGCGGTCCGGGCAAAGCCGGCGGTATTGGCATCCGGGGTAGTGGCGCAGGGCATGTGCTGGTGCTGATCGATGGCGTGCGTATCGGTTCGGTTACCAGTGGTGATGCAGCCTTGCAGAATCTGCCGGTGGAACAGATCGAGCGCATCGAGATTGTCCGCGGGCCGCGTTCCAGTCTGTATGGCTCCGAAGCCATCGGTGGGGTTATCCAGATCTTTACCCGCCGGGGCAAGGGCGGAGAGGTCAAGCCGTGGATGTCATTGACTGCGGGCAGTCGTAGCCATCATGCGGGCAGCGCTGGGGTATCCGGTGGCGTAGGGAATGGCTGGTACAGTCTGAGTGCAACCAGCCTGTCGACCCGGGGGATTAATGCGCGTCCGAGCCGTGGCGAGCCGGATCATGATGGGTATCGCGAGCTGTCTGGCAATGTTCGCGCCGGCTACCGTTTCGATAACGGCCTGGAGCTGGAGGGGCATGTGCTCGAATCCCATTCGAGCAACGACTTCGACTCGGGTTACAAGGCCAACTCCGATTCAGTGCTCACCACCCACGGGGTCAATGCACGCTTTGCGCCGCTCAAGCCATGGCGCGTGTCGCTGCAGGCCGCACGCAGCGAAGACAAGAGCGACAATTTCAACGGTAATCAGTTTTTCAGTCGGTTCGATACCCGCCGTGACACGCTCGGCTGGCAGAACGATATTGATCTGGCGCCCGGTCATCTGCTCACAGTGGGCTATGACTACCTGGCCGATGAGGTAAGCAGCACCACGCAATACCGCGAGTCCCGCCGGACCAACGATGGTTACTACGCCCAGTACCTCGGTCAGCGCGGTGTGCACGAATGGCAGGTGAGCCTGCGCCACGATGACAATCAGCAGCACGGTGAGCACACCACCGGCAATCTAGGCTATGGCCTGACCCTGTCCGAAAACCTGCGATGGGTGGCCAGCTACGGCACCGCGTTCAAGGCGCCAACCTTCAACCAGCTGTACTTTCCCGGCTTTGGCAATCCCGACATCAGTGAAGAAACCTCCCGCAATCTCGAGACGGGGCTACGCGGCGACCATGACTGGGGCAACTGGGCGGTCAATCTGTTTCGCAACGAGGTCGAGGATCTGATCGCCAGCGTGAATGTGGGTGGCGGTATCTACCTGGCGGAGAACGTCGACAAGGCGGTGATCAAGGGCATCGAGTTCGAGCTGGACAGCCGGTGGCTGGGTTGGGACTGGCGCACCAACCTGACCTTGCAGGACCCTGCAAACCGCTCGTCGCGTCCGGGGCAGGGTGATCTGCTGGCGCGCCGCGCGGAGCAGCTTTTCAATCTGGATATCGATCGACGCTTCGGACGCATCGGTGTGGGTGCCAGCCTGCATGCCGAAGGCCACCGCTGGGATAACGCCTCCAACACCACTGAGCTGCCCGGCTACAACACCGTCGATCTGCGCGCCACCTACTGGTTCAGCCATGCATGGCGGCTGCAGGCGCGAGTCAGCAATCTGTTCGATACCGACTACGAAACCGCCGCCAGCTATCAGCAACCGGGGCGGGCGGGTTATCTGACCATGCGCTACCAACCACTCTAAAGGAGGCTCTGAATACCTACTTCAGAGGCTCCCCTAACCATGAAACGAAAAGGGGAAAATGTATGTTGGCACTATCCAAACGCAGCCAGCTGGCTGTTGGTGTTGTACTGGTACTGTTGATGGCGATGACGCGTGGTAGTCACTTCAGCGTTGTGAATCTGCCCAGTGCGTCCTGGGCGGTGTTTTTTCTGGCAGGGGCGCTGCTGCGTCCGCGCTGGGCATTCCCCCTGCTGTTTCTTCAGGCGCTGTTCATGGACCTTCAGGCCACTGGCTGGTCCAGCGATAGCCATTGCATGACGGTGGCGTACTGGACGCTGGTGCCGGCCTATGGCGCGCTCTGGTTCGGTGGCCGCCTGTATGCCAGCTGGCACCGCGAGCATGTCTCCAGCCTGCTGATTCTGGTGCCTACGGTGGCGGTGAGTGCGCTGGTGTGTCAGTTGTTTTCCAGCGGTGGTTTCTATTGGCTGTCGGGTCGGCATAGCGCGCAGACGGTGACCGGGATGTTCGAACGCATCGCCATTTACTATCCCCAATACCTGAGCACCCTGGCGCTTTACGTCGGCCTGGCGGCGCTGGTGTACGTTGCGCTGCGCCTGCTGTCGAGTCAGCCAGTTGCCAGTGACGATCGTCGGATATGAACGACATTTCCGGCCGCGACGAGCGCCATCGCCTGCGCATGCAGCGCAAGAAGGCGCTGATGGACGAAAAAATCGCCCAGGCGCAGGACGAACACGGCCTGCTGCTGGTACTGACCGGTAACGGCAAGGGCAAGAGCAGCTCCGCCTTCGGCATGGCGGCGCGGGCGCTGGGCCATGGCATGCAGGTCGGCATTGTGCAGTTCATCAAGGGTGCGCGCAGTACCGGCGAGGAGACCTTCTTCCGGCGTTTTCCTGATGAGGTGCGCTACCACGTGATGGGTTCCGGCTTTACCTGGGAGACCCAGGACCGCCAGGACGATATCGCCAAGGCGCAGGCCGCCTGGCAGGTAAGCGTCGAGTTGATGAGTGATCCGGCGATAGGTCTGGTGGTGCTGGACGAGCTGAATATTGCGCTGAAATACCAGTATCTGGATCTCGATCAGGTGCTGCGTGATATCGACTCGCGGCCCATGCATCAGCACGTAGTGGTCACCGGTCGGGGCGCGCCCGCTGCGTTGATCGAAGCAGCGGACACCGTTACCGAAATGGGCGTGGTCAAGCATGCGTTCAAATCCGGCATCAAGGCGCAGCAGGGGGTCGAATTTTGAGTACTCGCTCCTGTCCCGCCCTGCTGATTGCCGCACCGGCCTCCGGGCAGGGCAAGACCACCGTTACCGCGGCCCTGGCGCGGCTGCATGCGCGCCAGGGCCGAAAGGTGCAGGTGTTCAAATGCGGGCCGGATTTCCTTGATCCAATGATCCTGCAGCGCGCCAGCGGCCGCCCGGTGTATCAGCTTGATTTGTGGATGGTAGGCGAGGCGCAGAGCCGACAGCTGTTGTGGCAGGCCGCAGGCGATGCGGACCTGATTCTGATTGAGGGTGTAATGGGCCTGTTCGACGGCACGCCATCAGCGGCAGATCTGGCGCGGCATTTTGGCGTGCCGATTCTCGGGGTGATTGACGGCTCCGGCATGGCGCAAACCTTTGGCGCGATGGCCTATGGACTGGCGCATTACCAGCCGGATCTACCGTTTGCCGGGGTGCTTGGCAACAAGCTTGGTAGTACTCGCCACGGCGAAATCCTGCGCGATTGTCTGCCTGACGGCATGCACTGGTACGGCGCCTTGCCGCGTGATCCGGCGCTGGCCTTGCCCAGCCGGCATCTGGGTCTGGTGCAGGCAGATGAAGTGGATGATATCGATGCTCGCCTCGACGCAGCAGCGGATGCATTGGAAGCCAGCGCCGGCGTCCGTTTGCCCGAGGCGGTTCGCTTCAAAGGCGAGCAGGGCCTGGATGTGGAGCCGTGGCTGGCGGGCGTGCGTATTGGTGTCGCGCGCGATGCGGCCTTTGCGTTTTTGTATCAGGCCAACCTCGAATTGCTGACGCGCATGGGCGCCGAGCTCAAGTTCTTCTCGCCGCTGATCGACAGCGTGCTGCCCGACGTCGACAGCCTGTATCTGCCGGGTGGTTATCCAGAGTTGCACCTGCAGCAGCTGTCGGCCAATACCGATATGGCCGCGGCGATTCGCGCTCACCACCGCGCGGGTAAGCCGATCCTGGCCGAGTGTGGCGGCATGCTCTATCTCTGCGAGACGCTGACGGATGCCGAAGGCCAGTCAGCCGAGCTGGTCGGATTACTGCCGGCACAGGCCGTGATGCAAAAGCGACTCACCGCGCTGGCGTTGCAGGAGGTGGTGTTCGCCGAAGGGGCCTTGCGCGGGCATACCTTCCATCATTCATCCCTGCACTGCGCGCTGGAGCCGGCGGTACGTGGCGAGTGCCCGAACTACCGGCGCACGGCCGAAGCGGTTTACCGCATTGATCGGCTCACCGCCTCCTATATCCATCTGTATCTGCCGGGCGATCCGTACGCTGCGGCTGCGCTGTTGCGACCATGAGCGCGCAGGCATTTTCAGAAGCGGAGCGGGCAGCGGTTTATCGCGCGATTGCCGAGCGACGGGACATGCGGCATTTCTGCGGTGGCAGTGTGTCGCCGCCGCAGCTGACGCGCCTGCTGCAGGCCGCGCATCAGGCACCGAGCGTGGGCCTGATGCAGCCCTGGCGGTTCATCCGTATCCTGAATCCGGCCCTGCGGCGCGGTATCCAGCAACTGGTGGAGGTCGAACGCCGACTCACCGCGGAAGCCCTGGGTGAACGCAGCGATGAATTCATGCAGCTCAAGGTGGAGGGCATTCTCGAGTGCGCCGAGCTATTGGTTGCGGCATTGCCGGACGGCCGTGACGCCCATGTGTTTGGCCGCCGCACCTTGCCGGAAATGGATCTGGCCTCGCTGTCCTGCGCCATCCAGAACATGTGGCTGGCTGCCCGCGCCGAGGGGCTGGGCATGGGCTGGGTGTCATTGTTCGATCCGCAGGCGCTGGCCAAACTGTTGAATATGCCTGGCGTTGCGCGGCCCGTGGCAGTGCTTTGCCTGGGCCCGGTCGAGGCGTTCTACGCGCGTCCCATGTTGGAGCAGCGGGGGTGGACGCAGGCTCGGCCGCTGGAAGAAATGGTGTTTACCGACAGCTGGGGGCAAGGCGCGTGACTGGGTTGCGCGTGGAGCATCACCCTTGACAGCACTGATCATGCTCCTTGCAGTGTTGCTGGATCAATTACTCGGCGAGCCACGGCGCTGGCACCCGCTGGTGGGGTTCGGCGCGCTCGCCTCCGGGCTGGAGTCGCGCTTCAACCGGGGCGCAGCAAAACGCCGGGCCGGGCTTTACGCATGGATGTTGGCGGTATTGCCGCTGACATGCCTGGCTTGGTTACTCAGCGCGCTGCCGGGTATCGGCTGGCTGGTCGAACTGATTCTGTTGTATCTGGCGATCGGGCATCGCAGTCTCGCCGAGCATGCGATGCCCGTCGCCCGCGCATTGGCGGCGGGCGATTTGCCTGCTGCGCGTGACAGCGTTGGCCGCATCGTTAGCCGCAACACCGCCGATCTCGATGAGACTGCCATCGCCGCAGCCGCCACCGAATCGGTTCTGGAAAATGGCAGCGATGCCGTCTTTGCCGCCCTGTTCTGGTTTGCGCTGCTGGGGGCGCCGGGTGTGGTGCTGTATCGGCTGGCCAATACCCTCGATGCGATGTGGGGCTATCGCACTGCACGCTTCCAGCAGTTCGGCTGGGCGGCGGCGCGTATCGATGATGTGCTCAATTACATGCCGGCGCGGCTGGTCGCGCTGACCTATGCACTGTGTGGCAAGTCGCGGCTGGCGCTGCGCTGTTGGCGCGAGCAGGCACCTGGCTGGGACAGTCCTAACGCCGGCCCGGTGATGGCGGCTGGTGCCGGCGCACTGGGCGTACAACTGGGCGGCCCCGCGATGTACCACGGCGTCATGCATGAGCGCCAGATCCTTGGTGCCGGGCCGGCACCCGGCGCGGCGGATGTCTTTCGGGCACTGCGGCTGGTGCGCTGCGGCGTCGTTTCATGGCTGCTGGTTGCACTGGCATTATGGGGGCTGAACCTTGCTTGATCACGGCGGGCGTCTACGTCAGGCGGCTATCACCTACAACATTCCAATCGCGGGCTGGCTCGACCTGTCCACCGGTCTTGCGCCTTACAGCTGGCCACTCCCTGCGATCCCAGCGCAGGCATGGCAGCGTCTGCCGGAGAGCGATGACGGTCTGGAGCAGGCTGCCCGGGAGTATTATCAAGCTGAGAACGTGCTGCCTGTCGCCGGTTCACAGGCGGCTATCCAGGCGCTACCGGCGTTATTTCCCAGGCGACGGGTGGGTCTGATCGAGCCCTGTTATGCCGAACATCGCCATGCCTGGGAGCGTGCTGGGAGCGCCCCGGTATCGCTGTCCGGCGACGAGATTGAAGACATGCTCGACGCTATCGACGTGCTGGTGATGGTCAACCCGAACAATCCGACCGGCCGGGTGTTTCCACCGGCCGTGTTGTTGGACTGGCACCTACGCCTGGCCAGCCGTGGCGGTTGTCTGATTGTCGACGAAGCCTTTGTTGACCCCACACCCGCGCACAGTCTGGCGCCCTATACCGGCACGCCCGGCCTGATAGTGCTGCGCTCGCTGGGCAAGTTCTTCGGGCTGGGCGGCGCACGGCTGGGCTTTGTGCTTGCCGAACAACGGATGCTTGATCTGCTGGCCGACACACTCGGACCCTGGACCATCAGCGGGCCGGCTCGGCATGTGGGCCGCCATGCGCTGGCAGACCAACCCACCCAGCAAATCTGGCGCAAGCGTATGCATACCGATAGCCAGCGCCTTGCGAGTTTGCTCACTGCGTATGGATTGGCACCGCAGAGCGGCTGCGCGCTGTTTCAGTGGATTCCTCATGCCAGTGCGACCGCACTGCATCGAACCCTCGCTGAGCAAGGAATACTGACGCGGCTGTTCGATCAACTGTCAGCGCTGCGCATTGGCCTGCCGGGTAGTGAAACCGGCTGGGCACGCCTGGAATCAGCGCTCGCAGGACTTTCTCCGGAGGTGTTATGCCCACATTAATGGTCCAGGGCACGACTTCGGATGCCGGCAAAAGCACGCTGGTAACGGCGTTGTGCCGCTGGCTGGCGCGGCGTGACATGGGTGTGGTGCCGTTCAAACCACAGAATATGGCGCTCAACTCAGCGGTTACGGTGGATGGCGGCGAGATCGGCCGCGCCCAGGCGGTGCAGGCGGAGGCCGCGGGGCTGGCGCCCCACACTGATATGAACCCGGTGCTGCTCAAGCCCAACACCGATGTCGGCGCCCAGGTGATTATTCAGGGTCAGGCGGTCGGCTGCATGGATGCAGTTGAATACCACGCCTATAAAACCATCGCCATGCAGGCGGTGCTTGGCTCGCATGACCGGCTCGCCAGCCAGTATCAGCTGGTGGTGGTCGAAGGTGCAGGCTCACCCGCGGAGATCAATCTGCGCGAGGGCGATATCGCCAATATGGGCTTTGCCGAAGCGGTGGACTGCCCGGTGCTGTTGATTGCCGATATCGACAAGGGCGGTGTGTTCGCCCATCTGGTCGGCACGCTCGAGCTGTTGTCGTCGAGCGAGCGGGCGCGGGTGAAAGGTTTTGTGATCAACAGGTTTCGGGGGGATATCAGCCTGTTGCAGCCGGGCATCGACTGGCTGGAGCAGCGCACCGGCATTGCGGTGCTGGGCGTATTGCCCTACCTGCATGACCTGCATCTGGAAGCAGAAGACGCGATCAATGCCAAGCAGCCTGCCAAGCGCGGCGATGTGCTCAGGGTGGTGGTGCCGGTGCTGCCGCGTATCAGCAATCACACCGATTTTGATCCGCTTCGTCTGCATCCGCAGGTCGATCTGCAGTGGGTGCGTATCGGAGAGCCGATTCCGCCCGCGGATCTGATTATCCTGCCTGGCTCCAAAAGCGTCAGGGCTGACCTGGCCTTTCTCCGGGAACAGGGCTGGGACAGCGCGATCAATCGGCATCTGCGTTATGGCGGGCGACTGTTGGGCATTTGTGGTGGATTTCAGATGCTCGGCACGCAGATCGATGACCCGCTGGGTCTGGAAGGACCGCCCGGCAGCGCCGAAGGCTTCGGCTTGCTTGGATTCACCACGACCCTCAACCAGCACAAGCATCTGGCGCGGGTGTCGGGTTGGCTGGAGATGGATGCAGCGCCGGTGCAGGGATACGAAATACATGCCGGCGTGAGCAGCGGTCCGGCGCTGGCCTCGCCCATGGTCAGGCTTGAGGGTGGAAAACTGGACGGCGCGCTCAGTGCTGATCGACAGATTGCCGGCACCTATCTGCACGGCCTGTTCGAATCGCCCGAGGCCACCCGCACACTCTTGAGCTGGGCAGGCCTCGCTGTGCCGGCCACGCAGGACTACGCCGCCCTGCGCGGGCGTGACATCGACCGTCTCGCTGATCTGGTGCAAAACCATCTCGACACCCAGAAACTTGATGCCTTGTTAGGAATAAAAACGTGATCGAGCTGATACTTGGCGGCGCCCGTTCGGGCAAAAGCCGGCTGGCTGAGCAGCGCGCCCGTGCGTCCAACCTGCCCGTGACCTACATTGCCACCAGCCAGGCGCTGGATGCCGCCATGGCCGAGCGCATCGCCATGCATCAGCAGCAGCGCCCTGCGCAATGGTCTCTGATTGAGGAACCACTGGCATTGGCCGATGCGCTGCAGCGGGTGTGTGAAGTCGATCAGTGCGTGCTGGTCGACTGCCTGACCCTGTGGCTGACCAACCTGTTGCTGGATCCAGCCCCGCAGCGCATGGAGAAAGAACAACAGCAGTTGCTCGATCTGCTGCCACACCTTAAGGGCGAGATCATTCTGGTGAGTAACGAGACCGGGCTCGGCGTGGTGCCCCTGGGCGAACTTACTCGCCAATACGTCGATGCCGCCGGCTGGCTGCATCAGAGCCTGGCGCAAATCAGCGATCGGGTAACTTTCTGTGTGGCCGGGTTGCCTATGACATTAAAGGGAGAAAAGTCATGACCGAAGCGTGGTGGCAGCGTATTGCCCAGGACGCGAATATGCAGATTCAGCAACAGAGCCTGGCGCGCCAGAGCCAGTTGACCAAGCCGCCCGGTTCGCTGGGCATGCTCGAAGACCTGGCCGTTACCTTGGCGGCCTTGCAGGGACGTTCGCGCCCGGTGATTGATTACCTGTGTATCGATATCTTTGCGGGTGACCACGGCGTGGTAGAAGAGGGCGTATCGGCTTTCCCACAGGCCGTTACCGGCCAGATGTTGCACAACTTCGCAGGAGGTGGCGCAGCAATCGCCGTACTCGCGCGTGCACTGGATGCGCAGCTGCGGGTATACGATCTCGGCCTCGCTCAGCCGATTACGCCTCCGTCCGGGGTAACGCAACGTCATATCGCCCCCGGCACGGCTAACTTCAGTCAACGACCGGCGATGACGGTTGTGCAGTGTCAGCAGGCATTAAACGCCGGCAGAGATGCGCTGGTGGAAGCGGCGATTGACGGCTGTTGTGATCTGTATATCGCCGGGGAGATGGGCATCGGCAACACCACCAGTGCCAGCGCCCTGGCCAGCGCCCTGCTAGGCGTGGATCCGCAACAACTGGTTGGCCCCGGCACCGGCTTGAATGCCGCGGGCGTGGCACACAAGCTCAAGGTTATTGAGCGGGGGTTGAATCTGCATGCGCCGCGACTGGCCGATCCGTTCGATGCCCTGGCCTGTCTCGGTGGCCTGGAAGTCGCCGCGTTGATCGGTGCCTATATCGCCGCGGCCCAGTACGGCGTGCCGGTGCTGGTTGACGGCTACATCTGCTCGGTTGCTGCGCTCTGCGCGGTGCGACTCAATCCCTCCTGCCGGCCCTGGTTGTTGTTTGCCCATCGCAGTGCTGAGCCAGGGCATGACGCAGTGCTGGCGGCGCTCGCTGCGCGGCCGTTGCTTGACCTCGGTATGCGTCTTGGGGAGGCCAGCGGCGCGGCAATTGCGTTACCGTTGCTGCGGTTGGCCTGTAATCTTCACAATGAGATGGCAACCTTTGACGAGGCAGCGGTTTCCGCCGGAGCCGGACCATGATCGCTGAACTGCTGCGCCACGGTGAAACCGAGCGCGGCGGCGGCTTCCGCGGCAGTCTGGATGATGCCCTTACCCAAACCGGATGGCAGCAGATGCGCCAGGCGGTGCACCAGCATGCCGGCTGGGATCTGATCGTCACGTCACCCTTGCAGCGTTGCGCCACGTTCGCCGCTGAGCTGGCGCAATTGCACGGCGCTCCCCTGGAGATTCAAGCTGATTTGCGCGAGTTGCACTTCGGCGAGTGGGAAGGGTGGCACCCGCGGGATCTGATGCAAGATCAGGCTGCTTTGCTGGCGCGTTTCTGGGATGATCCCTACGCCTTTACACCCCCAGGCGCTGAGCCGGTTGCCGCATTTCGGCAGCGGGTACTGGCCGTCATGGCGGATTTGCAACGTAGGCATGCCGGTCGGCGTATCCTGATCATCAGCCATGCCGGCGTCATGCGTTTGTTGCTGGCCCGGGCGCGGTGCTGGCCCGATCGTGATCTGTTGCAGGTTGAGGTCAGTCACGGCCAGTTGATTTCGTTGCACCTGTCGGAGAACGGCGGCCTTACGGAGAGTTCTGCATGACCCCAATGATGATAGCCCTGCAATTCCTGACCATTCTGCCGATTAGGTTGCGACATCCGCCGCGCGGGGAAGAGTCGGGGGCGTCGCTGCTCTGGTATCCGGTGGTGGGTCTGGTTATCGGCTTGTTGTTGATTCTGGTGCAGTGGTTGCTCGCCGACTTGCCGATTACCCTGCAGGCGGCATTGGTGCTGGGCTTCTGGGTTTTGATTACCGGCGGCCTGCATCTCGACGGCCTGGCGGACACGGTGGACGCCTGGGTCGGCGGGCGCGGCGATCGCGAGCGCACTCTGGCAATCATGAAGGATCCGAACTGCGGCCCGATGGGGGTGTTGGCGCTATTGCTCACCCTGCTGGTGAAGTACGCAGCGCTGCTCACGATCATCGAATCCAATCTCTGGTGGGTACTGCTGGTCGCGCCATGGGCTGGCCGCTGGCTATTACCGGCGTTGTTGCAGACCACGCCCTATGTACGGCCCGGCGGTTTGGGCGAAGCCATCTACGAGCATATGCCGCGCGGCTGGTTGCCGGCAGTGCTCTTCGTACACGGCTTCGCCATGATGATTATTGGCGGCCTTGCCTGGCTGGTGATAGTGCTGTTGTGCGCGGTGGTCTACCGCGCCTTGCTCAAGCACCGTCTGGGTGGCACCACCGGCGATACCGCCGGTGCGCTGGTGGAGCTGGGAGAGACGCTGGCGCTGGTGGCGCTGGTGTGGAGCAACGGTCCCTTCGGATTCTGAAGGCCCCTCAGGCCGTCTGCATTTCCTGCACCAGCACCGCGATCAGCTCTGCCGCAGGCATGGCCCGCGATAGCGGCGCGCCCTGGCCGGCCCATTGCACCGCAAAGTCATAGTCGCCCTGGCTGATGGCTGCTGCACTCAAGGCCTTGGTCGCGTCGTAGGTAATCGGGTAATCGGGGCGCGTGGGAGCGTGGGCTCCGCCGATATCGGTGAACAGACGATTGACCATGCCCCGTGCGGGCCGCCCTGAGATGTCAGCGCTGATTGCCGTGCGCTCGCTACGTTCGCTTTGCAGGGCCTGTCGGTACTGCTCGTTGGCGGAGGATTCCGGGCAGCAGACGAATGCGGTACCCATCTGAACGGCCGCTGCGCCGAGCTTCTGCGACGCGACAATACCGCTGCCGTTCATGATGCCGCCAGCCGCGATGATCGGCAGCTCAGTCATCTCGGCCAACACCGACACCAGCGCAAAGGTGCCAATCAACTGGTCGTCGGCAGGATCGAACACGCCGCGGTGACCGCCCGCTTCCATGCCCTGGGCAATCAGTGCGTTGACCTGTGCGGCCTGGGCCAGCCTGGCTTCAGCAGGTGTGGTGACGCAGGCCAGAATGGTGATGCCGGCAGCTTGTAGTTGCTTGATCCATTCGTTGGGTGGCAGACCGAAGTGGAAGCTGACCACCGCCGGACGCTCATCGAGCAACACCTGCAGCATGGCTTCAGATTCCAGAAAGCTGACGTAACCCAGGCTGAGCGAGGCGGGCGGCTCGGTTTTGTAAGCTCGGAACAGCGACGCCATATGCCCCAGCCAGGCCTGTTCGACGCCCGGTTTGGCTTGCGCCGGCTGGTGGCAGAACAGGTTCACGTTAAAGGGCGCAGTTGTCAGCGCACGGGTTGTCTGTATCAGCTCCCGGGCCTGTTCCGGCGTACTGCCCCCCAGACCGATCGAGCCCAGCGCGCCGGCGTTGGACACCTCAGCCGCCAGTTTCGGCGTCGACACGCCAACCATCGGCGCCTGGATGATCGGGTGCTGAATGTTCAGCAGATTGAGGATGCTTGTGCGTTGAGTCATGCGTCACCGATTGGCTGCGTGGAGTTGGGATCGATTGTAGAAAAGATTCGCCATGAACACACACAGCGCGAAGTGGGTAGGGGTGAAAAGACACCGCTACTGCGCCGGGTTCATCCCGCAAGAGGGTGCTTTCCACGGGCCTGACGTAGCGCAGGCGCACTACACCTCTAAGATGGCAACTCCGAGTGTCATGTAATTGCAATTGGCCACTGCTTTAATGCTCGACTTGTCATCACTAGGGGCGATACGTGTCGGCTATCAAAGATCTGTCGCGCTTGCTCAAACAAGCCGACACCCTTCATCCCGAGATGAAGATAAGCGAGGTTGCAGAACGCATACTGGTTCTGAGTAACCAGCGGTTTCTCTCCCTTGCGGTTGTCGACGGTGCTAATCGCCCGCTCGGTACTGTGAGTCGTTATCGGCTGCAGGATATTTTCTTGCAGCGTTACGGCAGGGAGCTCTGGGGTCGCAGACCAGTGATTGATGTCATGAACAGCTCGCCGCTGTTGATTCCCTTGTCTATGACCATCGAGGAGGCTGCAGGCTCCGTGACCACCCACGTTCAATATCCCGTTACTGAAGATTTCATTTTTGTCGACGAACAGGGTGCGTATCAGGGGCTGGGCATAGTGCTGGACCTGCTGGACGCCATGTCGAAGGATCTGAGCAGGAATCGCCGAGCCCTGCTTCGCGCCCAGCAGATCGCGGGGCTGGCCAGTTGGGAATGGAACGCGCAGGACGACAGCTTGCTATGGTCACACCAGCTCAACCGCATCCTGGAGGTCAAGCACGCGCTAAGCGAAGCGCCCCTGGCTAGCCTGGTGAAAGTCTTCGATCCAGATTCCCAGGCGCGGTTGAGGACCTTTTTCAGCGCGGATTATGCAGATGTCCCGCAAACCCTGGAGCTGCGAACGAACGGCGTGGGGAGCGAGAAACGACTGATTGAATTTCAGGGCGAGCATTTCCAGGACCCCGAGACCCGAGATCATCGCGCAGTCGGCACCATTCGCGATATTACCGAGCGGCGATTGACTGAGGAGCGACTGGCCTATCTGGCCAACTACGATTATCTGACCAAACTGCCGAACCGCTATCTGTTTCAGGACCGTCTGCAACATGCGATCAGCCATGCCAATCGTAGCGGGCACTCGGTGGCTCTGCTGTTTCTGGATCTGGATCGCTTCAAGTGGATCAACGATGCCCTGGGCCATGCCGCCGGGGATGATCTGCTGGTTCAGGTAGCGCAACGGTTAACCAGCCTGCTGCGCTCCTCGGATACAGTTGCGCGGCTGGGGGGTGATGAATTCACCATCATTCTTGAAGACATCAAGTCTACTCACCAGATAATTCACGTCGTAGAACAGTTGCTCAAGGTCTTTGATGACAAGTTCAGCCTCGCTGTCCGGGATGTTTCGGTCTCGACCAGCGTTGGTATCGCCTTGTATCCAGGCGACGCCCAGGATGTTGATACGCTGCTCAAGAGTGCCGATGCCGCCATGTATCGAGCCAAGGAACATGGCCGCAATGGCTATTGTTTTTACACGGAAGAGCTCAATCGTCAGGCTGATCGACGCTTCCAGCTGGAACATGGTCTGCGCAGGGCGCTGGAGTTCGGCGAATTCGAGCTGTATTTCCAGCCTCAGCTGCATACCGAATCCGGAACGCTGAGTAGCGCCGAAGCACTGCTGCGCTGGTTTCCGCAGGGTGAAGAGGTCAGTCCAGTTGAGTTCGTTCCGCTGCTTGAAGATCTACGTCTGATCGTCCCCGTTGGCCGCTGGGTGCTCGAGCAGGCTTGTGCTGCGGCCGCTATCTGGCAAGTCAATGGCTTGCCCGGGGTGCGCGTGGCTGTGAATTTATCGGTTCACCAGTTGCGTCAGACCGATTTCGTGGCAACGGTGAAGGAAACCTTGTCGGTGACCGGGCTGGCACCCGATCTACTGGAAATAGAAGTGACTGAAAGCGTGCTGCTCGATGATCGCGGCAGCGCCGAGGCGCTGCTTGAACTGAACGACCTCGGTGTTCGGGTGGCCATTGATGACTTCGGCACCGGTTACTCGTCCCTGGCCTACCTGAAGCGTTTCGACGTCGACATACTGAAGCTGGATCGAACCTTTGTCAGCGATCTGACCCTTGATGAGGACGATGACGCTATTGCTTCAGCGGTGATCGGACTTGCGCATACCTTGGGTATCACCGTTACGGCCGAAGGAGTGGAGACAGCCTCCCAGGAGAACTTTCTCCGGGAGCGACGTTGCGATCATATTCAAGGTTTCCTGATCAGCCGGCCAGTGCCGCAGGACGCATTTCTGCGCTGGGCTGCCACCGTGGCGAAGCTGGTTGACAAGCCAGCGTGTTCTGAGCCGGTCACCGCTTGAATATCTCCTGCGCGGGTTTGTTCTGGATGGTGAAGTCGGTGTCGTTGACGCCACCGGCGTTCGGGTCGGTGTACCAGGCCCAGATGGCCAGGCCGTCAATCTTGCCGGTCTGGTCCAGGGCGTCGCGCCAGCTGGTCAGTACCTCATTCTGCAGGCCGAGGTTGACCGGCAACTCCCGTTCTTCGGGACTCTCCCAGGGCGCTGACAGGCTGCCGGTGGCAGATCGCAGACCCAGTTCGGCGACCCAGACCCGGCGTTGTGCGCGCTGGCCCAGCGAATGCAGACGGTCAGAGATTTCGCGCATTTCGTCGTCGCGGGTTTCCTCATCGGTCGGCAGCTCCGCGTAAAGGCTGGTTGCTACCACGTCAAACAGCGTCCAGTAACGGAACTCCTCGGCGCTTTCCAGGCTGTGCGTCACGTAGACGATGGGGCCGGAATACACCTTGCGCACCGCTGTGACTACCGGTTGCCAGTACCCGGAGTTTTGCAGGTGGCGCAGCTCGCTGCCGACGACCAGCGCTTCAGCGCCTTCATCCTCGGCGACCTTGGCCAGCTTCAGCAACCCGTCCCGATAGGCGTTGAACCAGGCCAAGCGATCCGTTGGGTCAGCTTCGCCAGCCCAGCTCTCGGGAATCCACAAGTGGACCTTGAGAATCGGAGCCAGCCCGGCTTCGCGCATTTGCTGCAACCCTGCCGCAACCAGTTCCGGGCTGCTGTCGCCGCCGATCACTGGATCATTGGAATCGGTCTTCGCTTGCCACATGAAGGCGACCAGCAGGGCCTTCTCTGCTCCGCTGGCGGCCAGGCGTTCCATTGATTCCTGCGCTGCATCGCTGCCCCACGGGGCATTATCGGATAATTTTACGTTGGCGCCCATCCACATGTCGGTCTCCTGCGCGAAACCCAATGCGGGGAGCAACATCAACGCAAGCGCGATAAATCTTCTTTTTGCCATACCCGCCATGCCCCTCGTTCATACGCTAGTTGATATCCCGGGCGGCCGTTGGCCCATATCCCGGGGAAATGTAAATTGGTTGCATCTTCCATCGCCTGCTGACTGCCCGGCTCGGCGACGACGATTTGCGGCGGCATACGGCTCGGCGTTGCCATCGCCATCTTGTAGCGATCGCTGAAGGGTAGTATCAAATTGCGACCATTGCCGCGCGCTGCGATCACCGCGTAACCGGTCTGATCGTCGATGAGCGTCGGTAGAGAAGAGTCCGCCAGCCATACGCCGACCAGCGCTTCGTCAGTGATAGGGGCGGGCACCCGCTCACGCAATGCCTGGCTCCAGGGCTGCATCTCTGGTGATGGCATCTGTTGCATGACCAGCCAGCCAAGGGGCAGGCCTGCCAGCAGCAAAGCCGTGACGACCATTCTCTGGTGGTGCATTTCGCGCAGGGCCAGCGCTGCGGCGGCGAGCAACAGCGCGAGAAATTCCACCGGCTCGGAGGTGTACCATACCAGTGTCGCCATGGCGCCAGCGCAGATGGCCACACCGGCGGTGACCAGTGGGCCGATCCAGGCGCGCGCGCGCACATTCCAGGGGGCCAGCAACAGCGAAGGAAAGGCCATCGCCCCTGCTGCGGTGAGCCAGATCAGCGGCACCCACCATTGGCCACCAAATTCGAGCAGCCACGGCAGATAAGGGGTTGATTCGAACCCGCCACGGAATGCCGAGCCGGTCTGTTTGAGAAAGATCAGCGCGTCGCTGAAAAACAGCCAGTTGAGATACACCCAGCCCAGCACCGCGAATACAAAGGGCACATAGCAGACCAGGTAGAAAGCCAAGGGTGCGCGCTTCAACAACGAAGGCGGGGCGATCAGCACCAGCCAGGGGGCCAGGGCCACCGCAATGAACATGGCGCGGGTATCGACAAAGAACAACAGGCACAGCCAGCCGGCAAACCGCAGATAGCTGAACACTTCAGGATCATTGCGAAAGCGCCGCAGGGAACGGCTGAGCCCGTAAAAGCACAACAGCCCGAGGACCAGATCCTGACCGGACAGCGCGGTCCAGAGAAAGAACGGGTGTGCCGCCAGCAGCACTGTCCACAGCGTCGCCAGCAACAGACCATGGGCTTTGTGAAGATCGCGCCAGACCAGGGTGACAAACAACGACGCCAGCACGATATCGATCAGATAGGGCACGCGGGCCAGGGTGATACCGGGAATGCTGCTCAGCAGCAGGGTCAGATAGGGCGATACCTGCGGCGATAGAAAGCCGACATCCTCGATATACAGCTTCGAGGCGTCACGCATGATCAGCACCCGGGCGTAGCGGGCCAGTGCCTCGCTGCCCTGGAAACCATTATCCAGCAGGTGCGCGCAGAGCGCCGCCAGCGCCAGCAAGGCGAGCAGAAAGACCAGCAGGCCGCTCGGAAGTGCCGCGTTACTTCTCCAGTGCGGCCTTGCGTTCGGCAGCCATGTACTTACTGATGCCATGGGTAGTCTTTTCCCAGTAGAAGGGTTTGCGAATGAGCTGCCAGAGGCCCTTGTAGGCGGCGATCGATTGCAGCAACCAGTACGCCGGAACGGTCAGCGCATAGGGGGTTAGCCGGAAATAGTCATGTTTGAAACCCGCCACCAGCGTCATGTAGATGAAAAAGCCGTTGCCCAACAGCAGGTTCAATACGCTGAGATAGAGCAGCACCGGCGGAAAGGCGACGTCGAACAGGCGAATCCCGGCGAACAGCCAGACAAAGTAGATCGCCCACAACAAGGGCGCCGCCAGCGCGGTGAGAAAGTTACCGCCGATGAAGAACTGGAAGCCCCAGAAACCGCGAAACCCGGTGGATTTGTAGAGGTGTACCGGATCACGCATGTGCACCAGCCAGGTCTGCATGTAGCCCTTGAACCAGCGTGAGCGCTGGCGGATCCAGTTGGGTACGCTGACGTTGGCCTCTTCATAGGTGGTCGAGTTGACCACGCTGACCCGATACCCGCGCTGGGTCATGCGCACCCCGAGATCGGCATCCTCGGTAACGTTGTAGGGATCCCAGGCGTTCACGCCGCGCAACACTTCCAGGCGAAAGTGGTTGGAGGTGCCGCCCAGTGGAATAGGGATGCGCAGATGCTCCAGCGCCGGCAGATAGAAGTCGAACCAGAGCGTGTACTCCAGTGCGAACATGCGGGTCAGCCAGTTCTCGTGCGCATTGTAATAATTCAGTCGCGCCTGGATGCAGGCGACGTTCGGGTCCGCCTTGCGGAACGCCAGCACGGCGCGTTTCAACTGGTCGGGATCGGGCTTGTCTTCGGCATCGTAAATGGTGATCAGCTCGCCGCGGGCAAACTGCAGCGCGTAATTGCAGGCCTTGGGCTTGGTCTTGGGGTGTGACGGCGGTACGCGGATGATCTCGAAAATCGCTTCCAGCCCCAGGTCCTTGGCCGCATCGATGGTGTCGTTGTCGTCTTCCTCCAGCACCAGCTTGATGTCCAGTTTGGAGGTGGGATAGTCCAGGTTGCGCAGCGCGCTGGTGATGATCGGCAGCACCTCCGGTTCCTTGTACATCGGCACCAGCACTGTATAAACCGGCAGATCATCCTCGGGCAGTTCCGCCACCTCCTCGTCGGTGATCTTGATATCAATATTTCGCTTGGCACCGAACCATACCAGCATGAAGCGCAAGCCAAAGGTGCTCAGGAAGGCCACGGTGATCAGCGCATTGAGGGCGATGATGGTGTTGATCGGGAAGAAGGCCAGGCCCAGCAAGGTCACGCTCAGCAGCAGATAAAGCACCAGCAGTTGCGGCTGGGTGATGACCTGGCGCGCGGAATGCTCAGGTGTGCGCTCGGCCAGCAGGTTCCGCGCATCACTGGTCAGCTGGTGCTCGGCGCCCTGTTGCAGGCTCCAGAGGATGTCGAATTTCGAGGTGCCGACGAACAGCACATCCTCGCCAAAGGTTTTGCGTGCCCATTCAAATACTTCAGGCGTCGGATCGGCCACCGCTATTACAAGATGGCCATATTGGCGGCGCCACGGCATGGCCAGTCGCTGCGCAAATTCAGGGAATAACGCGCGGTCCACGGTTACTTCCACGGGTTTTTCCAGCAGATTCACAAAGCTCAGACCAAACTGCGCGGACAGCAAACGATAGAACGAGAATGCGCTCACCCAGCGGTGCGCGAGCACGATATCGCCCAGCCGCGAGTTCCAGCGTTTCTGAAGACGCAGCGCTGTCTCCAGCTGCTCGGGCTGCAGCAGGCCGGCGTCCAGCATGCTTTGCCCGATCGGCGTATGCAGCGCGCCGGAATCCGGCACGCGTCCGACGGCAAAAGCGTTACTGCCAGAAACCATCTTTAGAATCTCCACCATGCAGCGACAAAGGGCCCGCCTGCGGCGCCGGTGTTACGGCCGTCTACCGGCTGCATATACCCTGCCTGCAACTGCATGCCATCGGACAATGAGTAGAGGCCAGACAGCGACAGCTTGGTCAGGTCGTAGTCGGTGCTGTTGATGTAGACGAGGTCTTCATTGGCCCCCGGCTCCGGTTCGTTATTACCACTGTCGTTGCCCAGGCCTTCAATATGATTGAACTCGCCGATGATCATGAGCTTCGGTGTCAGTGCCAGACCAACGGTCGCATCGGCGCGGATTTCATCTGCCGGATTACCGGTGCGCTTGCGCCCGGCGATGCCGGCGTCGATATAGCCGGAACGCTCACCGAGCATGAAGCCTCGGCCAACGCTGTAGCGCAGCTCGAAGTGATAGCCGCCTTCGCCCAGCGCTACGTCAGCATTTTCGCTGTAGGTAGGCACGCTGACGAGGGCCTGAAGGGAGCCGACCCAGTCCTCACTGAAACCCGGATTCAGGCGATAGCGGACGCCGAATTCCTGGTCGCCGAAGCCCCGTGTGGTGTCGTCAAAGTCGGCGGGCAGGTTGTTGCTGCGAAAGCGCACTTCATTAAAGTAGAAGTTGCCGACCAGCGTCAGGTCCGGCGTCAGGCCATGCTCAATATAGAGGTTGATCTGGTCCTGGCGACTGCGGCCATCGAAGTCGAAATGCGTGTGGTCGCCACTGCTGTCGAACACGTCGGTATCGTCAGTATGGCTAAGCTTGAGGATCGCTAGCGTCTTGCCTTCTTCCTGTACCCAGGCGTTTGCCAGCACCGGCGTGGTAACCGGCAGCGACAACAGCGAGGCGGCGACAACTCTGCACAGGGCAGGTCTGAGAAAGGGGAGGGTCTTCATGATTTTTTCCTTATTCTTCGGGAGACCACAATGGTCACCAGAGTCAATACCACCCAGCCAATGACGAACAGCCAACCGCGATAGCGCGCGACACGTTCCCACCAGGTCGAGTAGTCCGGATATTCCACCTTCATCAGGGCATAGTCTCTGGTATCCAGCGATACCAGCACGCCCCGTTCATCACCAAACACCAGGTCGCCGGTACTTTGTTCCAGCCCTGGCGGCACCCTTGGCAATCCGTCGTCCAGCGCGCGCAACCAGATGCCCCGTTGGGAGCCACTGCGCAGCAGGCTGGCGAAACTGGTGCCCGGCAACTCGCCGGAATCCAGCAGAATTTTGCCTTCATTGTCGCGTACCCGCACGCGGCCCTGATCGACGGCAATGGAGGCATCGAAACCCTCCGGCGGCTGTGAGCCCAGCCAGATGAACGGACGATCGCCGCCGGGGGCCATCGAGGTGCTGACAAACTCTGCCATGCGCGGGTCCAGCTCCAGGCTGCGGCCCAGGGACGCCAGCACGCTGACCCATTCGTGAGGCCGGCCCAGTGCATCGGGCGGCAAGTGCACGAAGTAACGGTCGGCCAGCTCATACCCGAAGGCCGCTACACTCTGTGACTGGCCGCCGGCGGGTCTGGTTTCCACCGCAGAGGAATCAAGCAGCTGTGCGTAACCCGAGGGCGGTGCGGCGGTGCACTCGGCGCCTGGGCGGATCAGCAAGACGCGAATTGGCTCGGAGGCGGCCGGATTGACCTCGTTCAAGCTGACCCGCACCGTCTGCGGGCCACCATCGGTCGACAGGGCCTGCACGGCGCGCAACATATTGTCCTGCATCACATACAGCGTCAGCGGTTGCTCGGCGGAGCTGGGCGGCACGATCAGATTAAGGTCCAGCGCGGTTGGCCGGCGACCGGCCGGCAGTGCTTTGGTATCTATGGCCCATTCGGCGCGGTCAGCAAAGGGGCGCGCATCACTGTCCACGCCAAGTTGCCAGACCGGGACCGATTTGCCGCTGGCGGTCGGTGCTGGTGAGCTGATGCTTTCAGGATAGCCGGAGCTGGTCAGCAGCGCGCCCCAGGGATCGGCAAGGGCATCAATGAAGAAAGGTTCGGTTACCGCGAGCACGCGTGCAGTGGGCTGCTGCGGGTCGGGCGCTACGACGTCGATGTTGTGACCGGCGGAGAGTCGCACGCCGGTTTGTGCGAGTTCTCTACGCGTGGCGATAACAATGTCGGCGCCATCATCCAGTCCGGTGTGCTCGACATCATGGCCGCGTTCCTGCAACTCGTGGGTCAACAGCCAGGCGGCGCGCAGAGCTTCCGGATCGGGCGCAGGCTGGGAAATGGCAATGCGCACCTGATGCGGCAGGGTACTTATGTAGCCGCGCACACTCGGCGCCGGGCCCTGGTCAAGCTGGTAGGCCACGGCGGTTTCGGGTTCGATGGTCAGATAGGTCTGCTGCGCGCGTGGCGATGTGCAACGGTCCATGGGAACGCTGGATCTGGCGCGTACGCGAACCTGCAGATAGGGCAGGCGCAGATCTTCTTCCTGGAGCGGGACTGACAGTATTCGGGTTCTGGCTGAGGCTTCCCCCTCGTCGGCGGGCAAGAGATTGCCATCCTCCCTGAGGGCCATGTCGGCCACGCCGATATTTTCCCGCGGCGTGCCGTTCAGCAACACCTGCAAAGAAGCATCCGGACCTAGCCAGTCAGCGGGGGAGTAGTGGAGCTCGAGCCTGGGCTCGCTAACCTGCGCGTCAAGGGGCATGGGCAGTTTGAAGGCAACGCTGCCTTCGGCAGTGATTTGTTGCAGACCCTGATAGTGCCCCAGCGACCCCAGCGTGCGGGTTATATATTGCGCAGCGGGTGCCTCACTGACAGGCAAATCGTCGGGCTGGTTTTCTGGTGATTGTTGAGCATGAGTCGGAACCGACAAAAAAAACACGCAACATAATAGCCAATTCGGCATCCAGCCGAGCGTCGGTCTCATTGTTAGCTTGCCCTCACAGGAAGCCCGTCCAATGGGCAGACATTCAGGAATACAGTGGCAACATGCTTGCTGCCACAATAGGAAAATAGTCGGGATTTAGTGACCTGTACAACGATTGCCAGCAATCTGATGACAGCGCGGGCACTTGGTTCCGTTCAACTGTCAACTAATCGAAATGAGATCCACGTCACAGCTCAGAGCATCATGTTTTCCAGCTGCTGGCGTATTGCCGGGGTAATAGGCACCGGGCGGTTGGATGCGATATCGATGACGACCATCACGCTGTTGGCGGCTGCCTGAATACCGAGCTGGTTGGCCGCATAGCCGGTGAACACGAAGGAGCTGTTGCCGATGCGATTGATGGCAGCCGCAAGGTTCATGGTGGCGATGTCGGGCCGGTAGTGCTCGAAGATGATATCCACGGACGCGACCAGCACCCCCAGGCCGCCGAAATCCAGTTGCCTGACGCCGTTATAACGGGCCTGTTCCATATATTGGGCCAGGGCCGCTTCGCTGCGCTGGGTATCGACATCCAGATCGCCGTAGCGGGGCGTCAGTTGGCAGGTCACCGGAAATGCCGCAGCGTGCTGCAGAAAGTCGTGGTGGTTTGCGGCTGGCATGGGCTCGGGCTCACCCAGAACTCTGGTCTGCAACACCTGGCGTACAGCCGTCGGCAACGCGACCCGTTCATGCTGGCTGAAAGCGCCAATCAGGCAATCCTGGCTGCCGACATGATCGCCATTCTGAAACAGCTCGCTGCGCACCCGATAGCTGCCGGCATCGCACGCCAATACCTGCACGCGGGCCTGCACATCGCTGCCGTACCAGGTGACCAGGCGGTAATTGGTTATGCTGCGCAGCGGCCGCAGGCGCACATCATCGGAAAACCAGGCATCGGCGCCGAACTGCGCAAGATGGGCGCGCAGCCGCGCCTCCTGATGCAGCTGGTAGACTCGGGAATTGTTGACGTGACGCCAGGTGTCCAGGTCGGTAAAACGGGGTGAAAGTGAACATTCGAAGACGCTGTCAGTAGTCATGGGCTAGGTGATTCCTTGAGTGCAGCGCGAAAGCATGAAGTCATCACCCATTCAGGGCAAGCAGCACAGCCCCGTATAGACGGCCCGTATATCAGGTTATGAACGCGAAGGCCCGGCAAGGCTCCAATACAGCAATGCCGTTTGGTCTGTCGATGCCACCAATCAGGGTTCAGGGCGCAGACGGCGGTTGTCTATGTGCGAAAAGTCGGCAGGAGCTTATGGTTAGAACGATGCGTAACGGATTATGTGTGCTGATGTTGGCGCTGCTGGCGAACGCTGGTTGGGCTCAGTCGGAGGATGGCGGCGGGATAACCGCCTCCGAGGCGCGTCATGCACTGGATACGCTGCAGGACGAAACGCGGCGCGAGGAGGTGGTGCGTACGCTGGAGAGCATAGCCGCCGGTGCTGAGGCGGCCACCGGTGAAGACGATGCAGAGGCTGAGACGGCGGACGAAGAGTCGCCGATCGCCAATATCGTGCCGCTGGAAGAAGGTGGCCTGATCGCCCGGACGCTCGAGCAGGTGGGGCAATGGGCCGATAGCCTGACCGAGCAGCTAGCGCGCCTGGGCAACGCCATTACCGAACTCCCTGCCTGGTTCGAGGCGACCTTCGTCAGCGAGGTCGGCCGGACCCTGTTGTTACAGGCGCTGACCGATCTGGCCATCGTCTTCGGCATTGGGCTATGCCTCGAATGGTTGCTGCGCCGGCTGCTGCGCAGGGGCGCGCAACGACTCATCGATTCTGCCGATGAAGCAGAGGCACGACCGCCCGCGGCGCGCAGGTCAGCCGCGCCGATCACTGATTCAGAGCGTGTGGACCAGGCGGTCGCCGGGCTGCGACCTATCCAGGACGGCACCGCGCTGGTGCAGGTACAACGCGACGGCGTGGAGCAGATCGAGTCGGTTTCCGTTGGGGTAGTCAATTCCGGTGCGGATCCGGCGCCACCGCTTGAGCCGTCACTGCAGCCAGACGGGTCAGGTGCCGCCGGCAAGACCAGTAAAGCCGAGCCGGAGCTCACTGCGCTGCGCCATTTACCGTTTGCCCTCGCCAGTTTCGTGCTGGATCTCCTGCCTCTGGGCCTGTTCTTCGGCATAGCTGCCTTGACTCTGCATTTTTTGCCGGGGCTCGACTCGCGCACGCATGAAGTGACCAGTGAATTCGTCATGGCTTACGTCATCACCCGCGTCACCATGGCAGTAGTGCGTTTGCTGGCTTCGCCCACACGCTTCAGCCTGCGGATTGCCCGCCTCAGCGATGGCGCGTCGCAGCTTTTGCACCGCTGGGCGCGGGGACTGGTGATCCTGGCCACCTTTGGCGTCGCCATTGCCAACGCCGTGGACATTCTCGGGACCGGCCCGTCTGCGCGGCTGTTGATTATCAAAAGTGTTTCTCTGCTGGCGCACATAGCGGTGGTGATTCTGGTGTTCCGGATTCGCCATCTTGTTGGCGGGCTGGTCGCCGGGCCTGCGGACCGGCTTGGTACCTGGGCCATCCTGCGGCGCTGGCTGGCGCGGATCTGGCCCTATCTGGCGAGTGTGTTGGTCATGGGCTCCTGGCTGATCCGGACGATGCATATCGAGGACGGCTTTCCCCGATTGATCGAATTTGTCGGCGTATCAGGCGCGATCATCGTGCTCGGGCGATTGATCGCAGTTCTTGCTCTGGGCGGGCTGGGCCGACTGGTTGACAGCGATGAGGTCGACGCGGAGCAGGCCTCCGGGCTGCGCCACCGTTTGGCCGAGGATTACTACCCGCTGCTGCGCTCGTTGCTGGTGATGGTCATCGTGGCCGGGACACTGCTGGCACTGCTGCAAGCCTGGGGTTTGAACGCGATCGCCTGGTTTGCACCGGGCACCATTGGCGGCAGCCTTGCCTCCGCCGCGCTGACCATTCTGGTGGCAGTGACGCTCGCCATTATTGTCTGGCAGGCGACTAATGCGGCCGTCGACAGGCGCATCCACCTGTGGCGGCAGCAGGGCGATACGGTGCGGGCCGCGCGCTTGCGCACCTTATTGCCGATGCTGCGCTCTGGGCTGATGATCCTCATCGTGCTGGTGGTCGGGTTCACAGCGCTTAGTCAAATCGGTATCAACACCACGCCGCTGCTCGCAGGCGCGAGCATCATCGGCGTGGCCGTCGGCTTTGGCTCGCAGAAACTGGTCCAGGACTTTATCACCGGGATTTTCCTGCTGATGGAAAACGCCATGCAGGTCGGCGACTGGGTCACGGTCGCAGGCGTGTCGGGCACGGTGGAAAACCTCTCGATCCGCACGGTGCGCCTGCGTGCCGGTGATGGTTCGCTGCATATCGTGCCCTTCAGTTCAGTCTCAACGGTGAACAACACCACCCGTGGCCTGGGCAATGCCGCTATGCGCATCAGCGTTCGCTACGACACCGACATCAATCAGGCGCTTGCCGAACTCAAGGCGATTGGTGCGGCGCTAAGGAAGGATCCGGCGTTCGAGAAGCTGATCATTGCCGATCTGGAAGTCTGGGGTGTCGATGCGGTGGACGGCGCGATGGTGACTCTGGCCGGACAAATGCGCTGCGTGGACAAGGGCCGTTGGGGCGTACAGCGCGAAATGAACCGGCGCATTCTGGAGCGCTTCCGCGAGCTGGGCATTCATGTGGCTGATCCGCGTGAGCGGTTGGTGGGGGCTATCAAGACGCGGTGAGGGATCGCCCCGAGTCGGGCCTCCCACATTGAACTGCGTAGCCTGGAAAGAGGGGGTGTCTCAAACCGACCACGGTGTGCTCTGAACAGAGAGTGCAGTCCGATGGAGGGTCGAGTTCCATCTCGACCAGCGGTATAGCCGGCGAGGACCATGGCCGGGATGGAACCCGGCCCTCCACAGAGCGCACACCCATGGAGTCATACATTCCGCTGCCCCAGGAACTCCCTCAGACACTCCATAAATGCCGCAGGCCGATGATGGTGCACATTATGCCCGGCGCCCTTGATGCTGATGATGCTGGCATTACGGAAGTGCCGAAAGCGTCCATCCTGTTCTGGATTCGATGCCCAGCTTTCCTCGCCGTATATCAATAGCACCGGGCAGTTGATGGCCTGCCAGAGATCATTGGCTTCAGGCGATGCGACATCGGCTGCGCCTCCGCCGCGAATCCTGGCGTCGTACTTCCAGCGCAGTTGACCGTCTTCAGCTGGCGTGAGCCCGTGGCTACAGATGTGCAGCGCTGTGGCGCGCTCGACGTGGGGATCGTGGCTCATCAGCCGGTCAGCTGCGGCCTCGATGCTGGCGTAGCGGCTGGTTTTTCGCGTATCCATTTTCCGAACCTTTTCTACCCAGGCGCGCAGCTGGCCGTGGCGCGGGGTCAGATCCCGCTCGGCGCGTACCTTGGGCGATGATCCCAGCCCTTCAATCACGCAGAGCCGCTCGACCAGCTCCGGGAAGGCTGCGGTGTAATGAATGGCGATGTTGCCACCCAGGGAGTGTGCGACCAGCGTGGTCGGCGGATTTCCCAGTTCCTCCATGAGCGCAGCAATGTCCGGCAGGTAATCCGGGATGGAGTAGGCGCACCCGCTGCTCCAGTCGCTGTCGCCATGCCCGCGCAGATCCGGAGCCACGACGTGCCAGTGCTCGCGCAGCTGCTGCGCGACCTGATCCCAGACGTGCGCATGTTCCAGCCCACCATGCAAAAGGACCAGCAACGGGGCATCGGAGTTGCCCCAATCCAGATAATGCAGACGCAAGCCGCGTGAGGAATAAAACCGGCTTACGGGGAAATCGGAGCTGTTCGGATCGGGCATTCTCAGGGTTCCAGGTTGGGGCAGCCGGGGTCGCTACTGAACCTTCCAGACCGGCGCTGTTCTTTATTGGAAAGAGCGAAGCAAAGGTGTATTCATGACCGAGGCACTCGAGGAATACAACCGCAAACGGGATTTTGCTGCAACGCCCGAGCCCTCCGGTGCGCGTAAATCGAAGCGGCAGGGCAAGCGTGGCAAGGCCAAACAGGCGCTGCAGTTCTGCATCCAGAAGCACGACGCGACCCGCCTGCATTACGACTTCCGCCTGGAGCTGGACGGTACGCTGAAAAGCTGGGCCGTGCCTAAGGGGCCAAGCCTGGACCCGACATCGCGCCGTCTGGCCGTGCATGTTGAGGATCACCCGCTGGACTACGCCACCTTCGAAGGCAGCATTCCCCAGGGACACTACGGCGCCGGTGATGTGATTGTCTGGGATCGCGGCGTGTGGATTCCCGAGGGCGATCCACGCGAGGGTTATGAGAAGGGCAAACTCAAGTTTGAGCTGCAGGGCGAGAAGCTTGCCGGCAGCTGGAATCTGGTGCGTACCAACATGGATGGCAAGAAGGAACAGTGGTTCCTGATCAAATCCAGGGATGCGGCGGCGCGCCCAGCAGCCGAGTACGACATTGCTGAAGATCAGCCTCACAGCGTGCTCAGTGACCGCACCATTGTCCCAAAAACTGTCCCGAAAAATGCGCCAAAAAAACGCGGCGGCAAGGCTGCGGAGCCTCGGCCGGTGGAAAAGCAGCCAGCCAGGACAGCGCGCACGCAGTCGTCGGCCCAGCTTGACGGGGCGAAAAAGACAGCACTGCCCGACACGCTGAAGCCCGAGCTGGCTACTCTGGTTGACAGCGTGCCGGAGGGCGACTGGCGCTATGAACTCAAATTCGATGGTTACCGCATCATGGCGCGTATCGCCGACGGCGACGTGCGCCTGTTCACCCGCAATGGCCACGACTGGACGCGCAAGATGCCGCGTCAGGCCGAGGCTTTGGCTGCACTCGGGCTGGAATCGGCCTGGCTGGACGGCGAAGTCATTGTTGCCAATGAGGAGGGCCTGCCGGATTTCCAGGCCCTGCAGAATGCGTTCGAGACCAACAAGAGCGGCGCCATCGTCTATTACCTGTTCGACATGCCCTATCTCAACGGTATGGATCTGCGCAAGGTACCGCTTGAAGAGCGCCGCGCGGCATTGGCTCAGGTGCTGGAGCGCAGTGAAGATGACATGCTGCGATTTTCTGAAGACTTCGAGGAATCGCCCGAGGCGATGCTCAATAGCGCCTGCCAGATGAAGATGGAGGGGCTGATCGGTAAGCGTACCGGCAGCCATTATGTGTCGCGACGCAGCAACGACTGGATCAAGCTCAAATGCAGTCATCGTCAGGAGTTCGTGATTGTCGGTTTCACCGATCCCAAGGGCAGCCGCAGTGCCTTTGGTGCGTTGCTCCTCGGCTTGCATGACGAAGACAGCGGTGAGCTGCGTTACGCCGGTAAGGTGGGTACCGGTTTCAATGAAGCAACCCTGCGCCGGGTGCACGAAGCACTCAAACCGCTGGAAGTGAAGAAAACGGCAGTGGTGAACCCGCCAACCGGCGCCGATGCCCGCGGTGTGCATTGGCTGAAACCACAACTGCTGGCCGAAGTCGCCTACGCTGAAATGACCAAGGACGGCAGTGTGCGGCATGCGGTGTTCCACGGGCTGCGCAGCGACAAGCCGGCCGAGGACATCACCCGCGAACTGCCGGCTAAGGCGGAGAAGAGCGCGGCGGACAAGCCCGGCCCCAAGGCAAAGGCCGGAACCAGGGAAAAGCCGGCGCCGGCTAAAAGCGGCAAATCCTCGGCCAGCGGCAAATTCCGCATTACCCATCCCAAGCGCGTGATTGATGCGTCGAGCGGCACAACCAAGGGACAGCTGGCTGAGTACTACGCCCGCACGGCGGACTGGATTCTGCCGCAGCTGGCCAATCGGCCTGTGGCGCTGGTGCGCGCGCCGGACGGCTTGTCCGGCGAGCTGTTTTTCCAGAAAAATCCGGACCGGTTGTCGATCCCTGACCTGCAAACCATGGACAAGGAATATTCCGGGCAACCGGTGATGATGATCAACAGCGTGGAAGCGCTGGTCGGGGCGGTGCAGATGAGCACCATCGAATTCCATACCTGGAATGCGACATCGGCCGATCTTGAACGGCCAGACCGCTTCATTCTCGACCTTGATCCCGATCCAGCGCTGCCCTGGAAAGCCATGATCGAGGCGACCCAACTCACGTTAACGGTACTCGATGAGTTGGGGCTGACGGCCTTCCTCAAAACCAGCGGTGGCAAGGGTATTCACCTGGTAGTGCCATTGAAGCCGAAGGACGATTGGGCGCAGGTCAAAGCCTTTAGCCATGCCATCGTCAAACATATGGCCAAGCTGCTGCCTGATCGGTTCTCGGCGGTATCCGGCCCGAAGAATCGCATCGGGCGAATCTTTATTGATTATCTGCGTAACAGTCAGGGCGCGACCACCATCTGCGCCTATGCCGCTCGCACGCGGGAAGGCATGCCAGTATCTGTACCGATCTACCGCGATGAACTCAGTGAGCTCAAGGGCGCCAACCTATGGACTATCCATAACCTGCACGAGCGGCTGGGCGAGCTGGATGCGGACCCCTGGGCGGACTATGCGAAGACGAAACAGACGATTACCGCTGACATGCGCAAGCGACTTGGGATCAAATAGATCGGGAGTTGAACTGGGCGTCACACAGTCAGTCTGATTGACAAGCGAACAGGTGGATAAGCCGTCCCGCGCGGCGTATTCCGTACCGGAACCCCAGTGTTAGCGTCCCGTATTCCGGAACCAGCGCGACAATATTAGTTGCTACAATCGCACCTCGCTGGAATCGTTGTTGGTTGATGTTCTTGAGTTCCCGATCCGTGTCGCCAGGATCGCCCGCCCAGTAATGACGCGCCCTGCGTATTTTTCTGAACCGCTGTAGTGAAGCTGGCATGTCGGCATTCTTGCGGCTTTGGTTCGGTATACAATCTTTCAATCTGTATCATAAAATGACTAACGGATAGAGTTCGTAAAAGGGAACGCAATGGATAAGGTTGAGCGGCTGGAAGCGTCACTGGGCGATGAACAGCGATACCGTTTGCTTATCGATGCGGTAACGGATTACGCCATTTACATGTTGGACCCAGATGGCATCGTTTCCAGCTGGAACCCTGGAGCTGAGCGCTTCAAGGGTTACACCGCTGACGAAATCATGGGGTGTCATTTCTCACGTTTTTATTCCGAGAGTGATCAGCGCGCTGGACGACCGCAACTCGGTCTCGACACGGCCGCTCGCGAAGGACGCTTCGAAACAGAAGGGTGGCGCATCCGTAAGGACGGCACGCGTTTCTGGGCACACGTCATCATTGATCCAATCAGAGATTCCGCAGGCGGGATATTAGGGTACGCCAAGGTCACGCGTGATCTTACCGAACGAAAGCTGGCCGAAGAGGCGCTGCGCGAAAGTGAGCAGCAGTTCCGACTGCTGATTGAAGGGGTGACCGACTACGCGATTTACCTGCTCAGCGCGGATGGCCTGGTCAGCAACTGGAATGCTGGCGCCGAGCATATCAAGGGCTATAAGCGCGAGGAGATAGTCGGTGAGCATTTCTCTCGTTTCTACACACCCGAGGATCGCGCCGCTGGTATGCCCGCAGCCAGTCTGGAAACTGCCGCGCGTGTTGGCCGCTTTGAGAGTGAAGGCTGGCGAATGCGCAAGGACGGCAGCCGGTTCGTGGCCCATGTGATCATCGATGCGATCTATGATCCTGATGGCACACTGACTGGCTTTGCCAAGGTCACCCGGGATATCACTGAACGCGTTGAGCGGGAAAAGGAACTCGAGCAAGCCCGTGGAGCGCTGTTCCAGGCGCAGAAGATGGAAGCGGTAGGCCAGTTAACCGGGGGTATCGCCCACGATTTTAATAACCTTCTGACCGTGGTGCTGATGAGCCTCGAAATGGCGCGCAAGCGGATTCCAGCTGATACGCGGGTGATGCATTTCATTGATAACGCAATAGAAGGCGCGAAACGCGGCGCGACCCTGACGCAACGTATGCTCGCCTTCGCCCGCAAACAGGAGCTGCACATTGAGGCCGTCTCGGTACCCGAGCTGGTAGGCGGTATGTCTCGTCTGCTGACCAGTTCGATCGGGCCTTCGTTTTCCATAGAGACGCGATTTGCCTCCGCGCTACCCGCAGTCAAAGCGGATGCCCATCATCTCGAAACCAGTCTGCTCAATCTCGTGGTTAACGCGCGCGACGCCATGCCGGACGGTGGGACCATCGCCATTTCTGCCAACGTCGAGTACTACCGCGGTGGCGAGACAGGTGAGCTGGAGCCCGGGGAGTACGTTCGACTTGAAGTGACCGACACCGGCGAGGGCATGGATGAGACAACATTGGCGCGGGTCACCGAGCCGTTTTTTACCACCAAGGGCGTGGGCAAGGGTACCGGTCTGGGGCTGTCCATGGTGCATGGCATGGCTGGCCAACTGGGCGGCAGGCTGGTGGTCGAGAGCGAAAAGGGCAGGGGCACCACGGTCGCGGTGTGGCTGCCAGTTGCCATTGGCGAGCCCGAGCCGACTCAGACTCTGGATCCGGAGACTGTGGCAGAATTCAGTGGGCCGCTGGATATCCTGGCGGTGGATGATGATCCGCTGGTCCTCACCAATACGACAGCGATGCTCGGGGAGCTGGGCCACAACGTGCTCGAGGCCAGTTCCGGTCCCCAGGCGCTGAAGCTCCTGCGCGAGCGCAGCGTGGATCTGATTATTACTGATCATGCAATGCCGGTCATGACCGGTTTGCAGCTGGCCGAGATCGTTCGGGCCGAGCGCCCGGAATTGCCGATAGTGTTAGCTACGGGCTACGCGGAATTGCCGCGTCGCGGGAAGATCCCCAAAGCGATCCCGCGTCTGGCCAAACCCTTTGGCGAGAATGCGCTAGCCGCCGCGATCACCAAGGCTTTGCTTGCGGTGGCCCCCGGTTCTGTTGGAAGCACGGACAGAACCACCTCTATCTAGCTTTTGAATATCCGCTTCATTTTTCCGCCCCATCTCATTTGCCGCTCGCTGCTCTCCCTCTGCCTGCACACCTGATGAAACGTACTACCAAAGACGCATGTCCGGCCGGATGAGCACCCAGCATACTCAGCCTTTAAACTGGGATTGATTGCGATGTGCTATTGGCGCTAAGTTACAGTCTCACCATGATGTGTTGGCCAGGGAGAGCGCCATGCTGAAAGGTTCTAATAATAAGAAGCTTTGTTTGATCGCCCAGTTGGCGATCCTCATTGCCGGCGCGTTCTATCTGGGCCCCGCGACACTCTGGTTCGCCGTTCCACTGTCAGCGCTACCGTGGCTCACACAGCTGCGCGCTGGCGCCAGCATCACTGTGGAAAGTGCCAGCAGCCTTGAAGAACTGGCCAGAAAACTGTCTCAGTCCACCTGCCGTAACGCCATTGCCGCCGCTGAGGTGTCTTACTCGGTTGAGCAGTTGGCTGAGCGCATTTCATCGCAACTTGCTGCAACTACCCAGGCCGCCAGCAACGCGGGAGCCATAGCACAACAGGTTGAACGAACTGCAAGCCATGCTGGTGACGCTGATCATGCCGCTGAAGCTGCGCTGGCCAGCAGTGCCTCGGGCAAGCAGGCGCTGGACGACACTATCGCGTTGATGCAGCAACTGGCGAACAAGGCAGACGACAGCCTGCAAAGGCTCGGGCAGTTGAACGAACGCGCTGCCAAGATTGTTCAAGTCACGCAGGTGATTGAGGGCATTGCCAATCAGACCAACCTGTTGGCGCTCAATGCCGCGATTGAAGCGGCCCGCGCAGGCGAGATGGGACGGGGTTTCGCGGTGGTCGCAGACGAGGTGCGTGCGCTGGCTAGCCGAACCAGCCAGTCCACCTCAGAAGTGTCTACCATCATCGACGAGATGCACCAGCAGGCCGAACGGGTCACCATCAGCATCAATGACCTGGCGAGCCAGATTCAGGCGGGTGTGAAATTGATTGAGCGGGCCGACGATCAGTTGGCGGGAATTAACCAGCAAGGTGATGCGGTCAAGCAGGCCACGGCGTTTATCGCACACAGCAGCGCCGCCAATCGAGACCAGCTGGATAGCCTGTCTACTGCGGTCGAGCAGGTCAGATCTGATCTGGCCGACAGTGATGAGCAGACGCGCCTGCTCGGCAGTGAAGCCAACCATCTGGTGGAGATCGCCGAGCAGGTCAGCGAAATACTGGCCGACGTCGCGCTGGACCCCTACCACCAGCGCTGCTTCGACGCCGCACAGACAGCGGCCAAGGCGATAGAAGAGCGCTTTGAGGCGGATATCCAAAGTGGCGCGATATCCCTGGATCGGTTATTCAATGCCACCCTCAAGCCGATCGTAGGTACACAGCCGCAGCAGTACAACAGCGAGTTCGATGCGTACACCGATCAGGTACTGCCTACCATTCAGGAGTTGCTGCTGCGGGAAAATACGGCACTGGTATATGCCATCGCGACAACCATCGCCGGCTACGTGCCGACCCACAATAGCGCTTTCAGCGCCCGCCCGAATGGCAATCTGCAGCACGATACCCAGTACTGCAGGACCAAGCGCTTATTCAATGATCGCACCGGATCACGTTGTGGCAGCCACGAGAAAGCCTTGTTGCTTCAGACCTATAAGCGCGACACCGGCGAGATAATGCACGACCTGTCGGTGCCCATCCGTATTCGCGGGAGGCATTGGGGCGGGATCAGATTAGGGTATCGACCAGAGGTGGGATGAGCAGGACAGCGATATAGGAGCGAGCGCAACGGATGCAAGCGACCGATGCCCTGGCAGGCACCGGTCCGATAACGCAGGCGATCAGAAGTGCGCTTTCACCAGCAGATTGGTCACATTCTGGTTGGTATCGAAGCTGCTGCTGTTCTCCAGGCCGTATTTATCTTTCCAGTAGCTGTACTCGATACCGGTGTAGAGCTGCTTGGCACTCCACCCCAGGGCCTTGCCCAGGTCGTATTTGATCTGGGGGTTGAAATGGAAGTTGGCGTGATGGCCATCGCCATCGTTATCCACGATCCAGTCAATAAAGCCATCAATCAGGATGTCCGATCCGCCAGCAGGCAGGGTTATGCCCCAGACTGGCGTGATCTGCCAGCTGCCGCGGTTGCCGTCAGGCGTGTCAGCGTGTCGGTAGTAGGTGTTGAGCTGAAAGTAGTCAAAGCCCGGTAGCTCCAGATCCACTGCTGGACCGAGCAGGTAGTTCTTGATATCACCGCGGCCAAACTCATAGGTGCCGGCCAGCAATACGTCCTTTATTGGCCCAAAGCTGATTGGCTGACCACTCAGTTTTCCGAGTGACAGGCGTGGGGCGATTTCGCCGTAATAGGTGCTGTTGTTCCCGAAAGCGTCCTTGCGGCCGTTGTAATGGATGCTGTCGATAAACATGAACAGATCGCCGGCGCTCCAGCCGCTGGCATGCTCAAGCGTAAAGGTCTGCTGGGTTTTTGGATCGATTTCGAAGTCGCTGCCGTAGAGGTACGTCAGGCTGTTGTCTTGCCATTGCAGGGGAGAAGCGGCAGCGAGGCCGCTGACAACAGCGAGACTGCCTACAACAGCGGCCTTGATTCCTTTGCGCATCAAAATTACTCCGGATAAATGGGGTAGAAAAGCCGCGCCATATTAAAGCCTTTACGGCAAAAGGAAACCTGGTGGTAGCTATTGAAGCGCTTCGCGGCGAACCCAAGCCAGGGCAAGGTCGCAGACAGACCGGGCTGAACTACGTAGCCGGTTGTCAGTCGAAAAATGACAGCCTTAAAATCAGGAGTATCTATGCTCAAGTTTCTTGCTAGCACGGCCGGTATCATTTTCTTGATTGGACTCGCAGTGGTAATCGGCTTTTTCATGCTGATTTTCTAAAAGCCTGACCACCTTCCCCGCCGTTCGCGCCACGTCACAATGACCCTGCTGGGCTGGCGCGATCATCTCTGACCGCTGGTCCCTTCTCCTACGATTTCCGCCCCGAGCTGCCGCTCGTCGCCAAGCGCGACGAGCGGCGTTGAGTAAGTTATTAATTTACAAAATGTTTCCGCGCGTTTTGTGAGGGGGTAGCGGATTGATGTCACATTTCTTGTCGTGGAGAAATGAACTTTCAGGTGGCCTACGTATCATAGGACCAGTTAAAACAATCGTTTACTCGCTACAACCCGCAAACAGCCTCACTTGGCGCAGGGAAGGCCCTTATGAAAATTCTCGTACTTGGTAACCTCGGATATGTCGGTCCTCTGGTCGTTAAAGAGCTGGCACTGCGCCATCCTGACGCTGTAATCCACGGCTTTGATAACGCTTATTTCAGTCATTGCCTGACTGGCGCCACAGCTGCACCAGAACGCTATCTTGAGCGTCAGTTTTACGGCGATGTGCGGACGATCTCGGCGTCCATGCTGGAAGGCTATACCGCAGTAGTAGAGCTCGCCGCCGTGTCGAATGACCCAATGGGCAACCGTTTCGCTGATGTGACAGAAGCGATCAACCAGAAAGCCACCGTGTCCATTGCAAAGCTGGCGGCCAAGGCCGGTGTTAGCAACTTTGTGTTCGCTTCCAGTTGCAGTGTGTATGGCGTCGCCCACGGTGCGCCAAGGTGCGAGACCGACCCGGTCGCACCCATGACCGCTTATGCCAAATCGAAAATCGGCGCTGAGGAAGAACTGGCCGGCATTGAGGGTGACATGGTCATCACGTGCCTGCGGTTCGCCACCGCGTGCGGTATGTCCGATCGACTTCGCCTGGATCTTGTGCTGAACGATTTTGTTGCCTGCGCGCTCAGTGAAGGCCGTATCACCGTGCTGAGCGACGGTTCCCCATGGCGTCCGCTGATCGATGTGGCGGATATGGCCCGCGCGATTGACTGGGCAACTCAGCGCCCGGCAAGCAACGGAGGGCGATTCCTGCGCGTCAACGCGGGGTCTGATGAGCGTAACCACCAGGTCCGCGATCTGGCAGCGGCAGTCGCTGAAGCAGTCCCTGGCACCTCGGTAAGCATCAACACCGACGCGCCGGTAGACAGCCGGTCCTACAAGGTGGACTTCAGTCTGTTCGCCAAGCTCGCCCCCAACCATCAGCCACTAATGACGCTCTCCGATTCGATCGGCCAACTGATTGAAGGGCTGCAGCGCATGAAATTCAACGACCCTGATTTTCGGGCTTCGCCGCTGATGCGGCTGCATGTTCTTCAGGGTCACATCGCACAGGGTCGTTTGTCAGAGGATCTGACATGGTTACCCGCGTGAAACTCAACGTGAGCCCGTCGCGCGGGCTAGTTACCTGCCTATGGAGAGGTGAAAAATGAAGGTAGTTATATTTGCCGGCGGTTTTGGTACCCGTCTTAGTGAAGAGACGTCAGTCCGTCCGAAGCCAATGGTTGAGGTGGGCGGCAAGCCTATCATCTGGCACATCATGAAAATGTACGCCCACCACGGCTTCAATGAATTCATCGTGTTGGGTGGCTACAAAGTCGATTACATCCGTAATTACTTTCTGAATTACCGTGGCACGCGTTCCGATTACACCATCGATCTGGCGACCGGAGCTGTCGAATGGCATGACGAGTCGCCCGAAAACTGGAAGATCACCGTACTCGATACCGGCGGCGATACCATGACCGGTGGCCGTCTCAAGCGCGCGCAGAAGTACCTCATGGATGGCCCTTTCTGTCTGACGTATGGCGACGGCGTCAGCGACGTGAATATCACGGCGCTGGTCGAGTCGCACAAGGCCTCGGGTTGCTGGTGCACGCTGACGGCGGTCACTCAGCCAGGGCGTTATGGTGCCCTGCGTCTGTCTGACAATCTCAGTCATGTCGACGCCTTCCGTGAAAAAGGCGCCGCCGATGGTGGCCTGATCAACGGCGGATTCTTCGTCTGCGAGCCAGAAGTATTCGATCTGATCGATGATGATCAGACTGTCTGGGAAAACGAGCCCATGGATCGTCTGGTCGAGCGCCGCATGCTGGGTAGCTTTGCACACAAGGGCTACTGGCAGAGCATGGACTCGCTGCGCGACAAGGTCGTGCTGGAAGAAGCCTGGGCGCGTGGTGCGCCATGGAAGCTCTGGAAAGACTGAACGCGAAGTCCAACTTACGCCTGTCGGAGATGTGTGATGATTATTGTTGATACGGCGCTGGCCCGGCGCCAGGCCGAGGGACGGCCGATCCGCGTGGGCATGATCGGCGCAGGATTTCAGGCGAGCGGCATCGCTCTGCAGATCATGACTGCAACCCAGGGCATGACCTTATGTGCGGTAGCCAACCGCAATATTGCCGCAGCAGTGGCGCTATTCGATCAGGTCGGTGTTCAGCCTAGCCGGTGCGACTCGCAGGCCGCACTGGAGGACGCGATCAAGGCAGGTCGCCCTGCGGTCACCGAGGATGCCGAGGCACTCGCCCGTGCCGAAGGGCTGGACGCAATCATTGAAGTGACGGGCTCGATTGAATTTGCCGCCCGGGCCGTGTTGGCTGCGCTGGAAGCCGGCAAGCACGTGATACAGATGAATGCGGAGCTTGACGGCACTATCGGTCCGATCTTGAAAGCCAAGGCTGACGCGGCAGGGGTGGTCTACACCTTTTCCGATGGCGATCAGCCTGGGGTGCAGATGAACCTGTACCGCTTCGTCGCGGGTCTGGGCGTAAAGCCGGTTCTGTGCGGCAACATCAAAGGGCTGCACGACCCCTACCGCAATCCCACCACCCAGGAAAGTTTCGCCAAACGCTGGGGACAAAAGCCGGCAATGGTTGCTTCCTTCGCTGACGGCACGAAGATCTCCTTCGAGCAGGCCATTGTCGCCAACGGCACCGGCATGCGTGTCGCGCGTCGCGGCATGCTTGGGCCGGACTTTTCCGGCGGCGACCCGGGTGCCCCGCTGGTTCCGATCGAGGACACAGTGTCTGCCTTCGAGCCGCATCTGGATGCAGCTGGCCCTGGTCTGGTCGATTACGTGGTTGGGGCACGTCCTGGTCCAGGGGTGTTTGTCCTCGGTACGCTGGATAATCCTCGGCAGCGGCATTATCTGGAGCTGTACAAGCTGGGCAAGGGTCCCTTCTACTGTTTTTATACGCCTTATCATCTCTGCCATTTCGAGGTTCCCAACTCGGTAGCCCGCGCGGTGTTGTTCGATGATCCTGTGCTGACGCCAAAGGCGGGCCCAGTGGTCGGCGTGATTGCCGTGGCGAAGAAGGATCTGCAGGAGGGCGAAGTCATCGGTGATTTCGGCGGATACGAAGTCTATGGCGTTGCCGACAATATTGAACCGATTCGTAGCGATCGTCTGCTGCCGGTGGGCTTGGCACTAGGTTGTACGCTTAAGCGGGCGGTGAAGAAGGACACGCCGTTGACCTTTGATGACGTCGACGTGCCTGCTGGGCGCCTCGTGGACCGCCTGTACGCAGAGCAGGAACAGATGTTCGCCTGATTGCGACGTCGGCGCAGGGTCAGCCTTCAGGCACCGTCGCCGACGCATTGCGGCTGGACCCTCAGGATGGTCTCGCGATCAGACGACAATTCCCCTCAAGGAGCAGCAAATGATCTTTCATGAAACGACGTTAAAGGATGCCTGGCTGATCGAACTGGAACCGCGCGGTGACGAGCGCGGTTTTTTTGCGCGTACGATGTGCCGTGAAGAGTTCGCCAAGCATGGCCTGATCGCCGAGTATGTGCAGCAGAACACCTCAGTTTCCGCCCACCGCGGGACGTTGCGGGGTATGCACTATCAGATTGAGCCCTACGCCGAAGCCAAATTGGTGCGCTGCCTGCGTGGTGCCATTGTTGACGTGATCGTTGACCTGCGGGAAGACTCGCCAAGTTATCTGAAGCATCAGATATTCGAACTCAACGATCAGAATCGCCACCAGTTATATGTGCCGCCAGGCTTTGCCCATTCGTTCCAGACATTGGCGGATGATGTCGAGGTGAGCTATCTGGTTTCAGCGCCTTACACGCCGCAGGCTGAGCGCGGACTGCGTTATAACGACGAACGACTCGGCATCACCTGGCCCGAAACGGTAACCACCATCTCGGACAAGGATGCAGCCTGGCCGTTAATCGAAGGCCGCTCTGAGAAACTGTTCTGAGATTCTGTCTTCAGTGACCGGCTCGGCTCGGGGAACGTTGACAGCAGGGGTAGCCGAAGGCAGAGGTTGCGGAGTATCAACCAGGAAGCTGCGTACGGTTATCCCAAGGTTGGCGATGGGCTCGTCTACTCCCTCTATCGTGGGAGAGAACTGACTGCTTTCGAGCAGCCCCTGGAACACGATCCTGGCCTTGATAAATTCTTTCATGCCGAGCAATTGCGCAATAAGTTTGATCTGATGAAAGACTGTCATGATCAAGCGGCGCGGACGATAATACTTTCTCGCTACATACACTTCGTTACGCACGTAATGTCGATGATATTTAAGGCGGTTTGGGTTTTGTTCGGCAAGTATGCTGATTGCGCCGTTTTCCTGCCTCAAGTGAAGCACTTTACTGTTGCCGACAATAAAGCCGGGAGCTTTTTTGGTAATGCGCAAAGTGTATTCGGTATCTTCACCCCAGATAAACATCGGTGCCAATGGCAATCCATAGTCGGCCAAGGTGCTCCGCGGCACCAGAATAGAGACAAAGGTGGCTCGACGCACTGGCGCGATGCCGTGTTCAAGGGTAAGCGGCCAATTTTCATAATCGATACGGTTGCGGCGCTGATCCATTGAGGGTGCGTTGGTGATCAGCCCACCTTCGGTATATGCAGTGGAGAGCAGAAAAGCGCGCTCCAGCGCGTTTTCCTCCAGCAATTGGTCGGCTTCCTGCAGGCGTTCAAGGGCGTCGGGGCTCGGGATTACGTCGTCATCCATCATCCAGACGTAGTCTGCGCCTTTCTGATAGGCGAGCCGGAAGCCGGCGTTAAAGCCGCCTGAGGCGCCAATATTGTTCGATAAAACATGTACTTCGAGATCGGGAAAGTCGAGTTCTCTGAGCATCTGTTCGGTGCCGTCGGTGCTGGCGTTATCAATCACGATTACGCCGTCGCATGCCCGAGTCTGGCTATATACCGCCTGTAGGCACCTATTAAGCAAATCCTTTCGATTATAGGTGAGTACCACCGCAAAAATTTGTTTCATACCATCTTCCTAGTATGTTTGATGTTCTTTCTGCGCTGTCGGCAGTATGGATGACAAGCTGCGTGCGCACACGAAATTTCACAAAATTGATATAACTACCTGCCCTACATCAAGACCTGATATTCAGGGCCTCGTTCAAAAGTAATTGATTTATTTGGGGAATTTTAATGCCGTAACTTCGCTTATACGTCTTTTGAATGGCAGTCGAGGAATATATGAAAAATTAAACTAAATGCCGCAGTTTTATCTAGACGCGTATCACATCCTGCGCACAGAGAAAATCTGTGAGCAAAAGGGGCCGCTGATGCACAGCGGAAGGAGGCAGGAGGCGGAAGGTCAAGGGATGGGAGAGAACGGAATTGCGACGAAGCGATGCGAGCCAGTGCCTGGCTCGCGTGCAGTCGGTAGATCAGACGAGGCCGCGATGCTCCTGCCTGGCCTTGCGGATATCCTTCAGTGTGGCAATCAGAATGACTGCCAATACGGCCAACGACACCAGTGGCCAGATCAGGATGTACGAACCTAAAAGTAGCGATTGCATAGCATTTCTCCCTATCGCCGCCCGCAGCGGGCGGCGTTTTCAGATGGTTATGAACTGGCAGCTTCGACGCGGCGATCGTAATCACCCACATCGCGGCCAATTTTATCGAAGTCGAACTTGTGCGAGCTCAGCAGGCTGATCGCAATGCACACGACGGTACTGGCGCCATAGGCGGTCAGCGAGGCCAGTAGCACGGTGTAGTCGCGCAGGAAGCCCAGGGTGAAGTACGCCAGAACCAGTGCGCCGAGAATGCCGACAATGATGCCGGCGCGGCGGCCGAAGAAGCCGAAGCTCATCAAACCGATGACCACGCCGCCACCAGCGGAGCCGAGCAATTCGAAGAATATGCCAATCACGCCGGTCATTGGCAGCAGCTCGAAACGGGCCAAGCAGAACATTACCAGCCCTGCCACGACCGCCCAGGTGAAGGCTGCGTTGGTAACCCGATCCCAGAAGCAGCTGGCGATAACAGGGAATACGATCGCCCCCCAGAGCGCTCCGACGAAAACCAGCATGATCAGGATATCCAGCGAGAAACTGGCGAAAATCACGCCCAGAAGCGTCGCCACGATCATGGTCACTCGGCCGATCAACAGCATCTTGGTCGGATCTGGATTATTCTTCGCGATGTTTTTGCCATACACGTCAGCCATCACAATGGCAGAAAGTGCAGAGAGGTCGGAGTCGGCAGTCGAAGACAACGAGCCGATTACCAGGATGAAGAACAGGCCGATGAATATTGGCGGCAGATACATCGACACCATCTGCGGAATCAGGTTGTTCATGTTGCCATCGATGGGCTCGACACCCGTGATCAACGCCATCAGACCGATCATGCCCAGGCCGATCACAATCGCCCCGTAGCCGATGGTGGCCGTGATAAAGGTGGGCTTGATGTGATCCACGTCTACCGCAAACAGACGTTGGGAAATGGTCTGATTACCGATTGCATAAGCCAGTACTGCGACAAAGAAGGGTGCGCCCTGATTCAGGATGGCATCCATGGAGAAGATGTCCGCCTGTTCAGCCGTGAGCACGTCCATGTTGTCGATCAGGGCACCTGGGCCACCCAGCGCAAACAATACTGCGGGGATAATCACGATAGCGATGGCCATCATTGCCATGAGCTGCGCGAAGTCAGTCAATACCGAGGCGCGGAAGCCAGACCAGATCGTGTATGACAGCACCCCGACACCAGCGATGATCACGCCCGCCTGGAAGGATAGCGGCGAAAGTACTGATACCAGCGCGCCGGATGCAGTGAAATTGACCATCAGACTGATAATGCTACCGAGCACGTTTGAGGAGGCGAGAATCAGTTGGCTCGAAGCACCATGTCGGGCATGAATCAATTCACCGAGGGTGTGCGCGTTCGGGGCTAATTTGCGGAATCGGCGACCGAAGGGGTAGATGAACAGGATCATCAGGGCGCCCCACAAACCATAGTGCAGCGGCCCGGACACGCCGTAGGTATAACCGGAGGTGGCGGCTGCGTAGAACGAGGCAGCCCAGATCCACGTGGCGGTCATGCTGGCAGCGCCGAGACCGAAGCCGATGCGATGGTTGGAAACCATGAAAGCGTCGGTGTTTTCCTTCTTGTCCTTGATCAGGAGCGTCAGCAGGTAGGTCCCGCCGTAGAACCCGATCAGCAGTAGCATTACAGTTAGCGTCGAAAACTGAAATAGATTGGAATCGTTCAAATCATCGTCCCTTTGTTGATTGGCGGGGCTGGAAATCCATGAACATCAAACGAGGACCCAACAGCGGTTAAATAACGAAAACAAGCAAGCACGGCGCGGTAGAGCTCTCGCCCAGGCACAAACAGAAGGGGTATAACCCGATAGATTTCGGCGCAGATGGCCGAGAAAAAAGCGTTGCTGGCCCGGGGTTGCTACGTCCGGCGGAGGACTACCCTAGCAGCTCGACCAGGACCAGTCCACCTGACAGGCTGCCGTATAGCCTTTTGACAGCATTACCACAGACGGCTGTCAAGGGTAAACTGTCGCATTCCGCACTGATCAATCCGCACTGTATAGGGCGGTGAGCGAGCGTTTCTTACAGGGAATGAGGTGTAACGCACCGACACTTCGATGAGCGCGGTAGATGATATTCAGCGCGTCAGAAGCGTCCAATCAACCTGAAAAGTGAGAGCTGAACACGTTCATGACTAGTTATCGCCTGTTGGCGTACGGCGTCGTACTCGGCCTGTCCATTTCTGGCTGCGGTAGAAACGAGGCCGATAAAAGCGCACTTGAATATGAAACAGAACAAGCTGAGCTGAGCGTGCTTGCGCCAGTAAACCCTCCTGAGTTCCACTCGCTTGCAGCGACGGCAAATATCGACGACAACTTTGCCTCTACTATTGAATGCGCCAACCCCGCACTGGGTGGCCCATCATGCGCACCTGTCAGTCAAGCTCCGACCAACGTTGCAGAACCCATTACTACCGTTGAGACCCGATTGGTTGAGCCCGGTTCAACCGACCTCGAGCAGAACATTCTCACCGAGCCGGTCAACCCGGACGACGAGGCAATCGTTCGTGACGCTCTGTTTACACTCGGCGAGGAACGCTGCGAATCGGATAGCGAGTCTGAAGTGGAGTGTCCACCCGAGTCTCAGCCAAGCGGTCAGGTTCAATTCTGATCGTTCCAGTCGTTTTGCGGACTCAAAGAATCAAATTCTCACAGCGTAGTTCGGAGTCTCATCGAACGAGCAAAGTTCCTGAGCAGAGCATCGTTTTTAGGTGATTCTGCTCAGCGGTATCACAGGGGTTCAGCCAATGGCTTGATCTACCTCGGATCGGCTCGAAGTTGATCCCGGGTTTTCTTGCTGCGTCACTGACCTTCCCCTCTCGGTTCTCCAGCACCATCCTTTCCTAGCCGTTTGCGCTCCGGCACAACTCTCGATTTCTCTTGCTAATGAACCATCATTCCGTTTGCTTACAGCGCACCGCCGGGACTCCAGGCGGAGTATCTTGGTCTGATCCTATGTGCAGCATCATTGAGGAGCGTTAACGGTGACAGATCTCGACGCATTTCGGCTGGAAACCCGCGCGTGGCTGGAAGCAAACTGCCCTCCTGGCATGCGTGCGCCCGTCAGGGGTGAGCAGGACCAGTGCTGGGGCGGGCGCAATTTCCAGTTTTCAAGCGATGACCAGCGAATCTGGCTGGAACGCATGGCGGCGCGCGGCTGGACCGCACCGGATTGGCCGTGCGAATACGGTGGAGGCGGGCTGAGTCAGGCCGAACACAAGGTATTGCGCGAGGAGATGTCACGCATTCAGGCGCGGCCGCCATTATCCAGTTTCGGAGTCTGGATGATTGGTCCAGCAATCCTCAAGTTCGGCTCGGAGCCGTTGAAAAGACAGCATCTGCCGCCGATTGTCCGCGGCGAGATTCGCTGGTGTCAGGGCTATAGTGAGCCGGGCGCAGGCTCTGATCTGGCAGGCTTGCAGACGCGGGCAGAAGATCGTGGCGATCATTTCATCGTTAATGGCCAGAAGGTCTGGACGTCCTATGCAGACCAAGCCGACTGGATGTTCTGTCTGGTGCGGACCGACCCCGACGCGCGCAAACAGTTGGGTATCTCCCTGGTTCTGTTCGACATGACGACGCCAGGGGTAAGCACGCGTCCCATCAAGCTGATTTCCGGTAATTCGCCGTTTTGTGAAACCTTCCTGGACGACGTGTGCGTCGAGAAGGATCAGGTGGTAGGTGAAATCAATCAGGGTTGGACCATTGCCAAGTATCTGCTGACCCATGAGCGGGAAATGATCGGTGGTATGGGGCGGACCGGAGCAGGGCAGCGGACATTGCCGGAGTTCGCGGTAGAGGCCATTGGGCTTGATAACGGCCGTCTCGCCGATGGCATGCTGCGCGCTGAAGTCGCGCGCTGGGCGCTGGACGCGAAAGCGTTCGAGCTGACTGCGGAGCGGGTGCGCGATGAAGCCAAGACCGGGCAAGGTGTTGGCCACGCCTCGGCAATGGTCAAGTACTACGGCACCGAGCTGAACAAACGTCGGCAGGAGCTCATGCTCGCGTTACGCGGCAGTGATGCACTGGTGTGGGAGGGAGCAGCCTCCCATGAGGGGGCTTTGCCACGAATGTGGTTGCGTTCCAAGGCCAACTCCATTGAAGGCGGCACCAGCGAGATTCAGCTCAATGTGATCGCCCGCAATATTCTGGCATTACAGTAAACGACTCGAGGATGGATCATGCCTGCATTGGTATTGAATGAAGAACAACAGATGCTCAAGGATGCCGCCCAGCGTTTTTTTCGGGAGAACGCTCCGGTTGCTCAGCTGCGTGCGTTACGGGATAACCGCGACGAAACGGGGTTTTCGGCTGAGCTCTGGCGCAACATGGCTGAGATGGGCTTCGCCGGGACACTGATTCCCGAAGCGTTTGGCGGCTCCGGATTCGGGCATGTCGGGATGGGGCAGCTGTCCGAAGAGGCCGGACGCAATCTGAGTGCCTCACCCCTGTTCTCCAGCTCTATCTTGAGCGCAGTCACGCTGTTGCTGGCTGGCTCGGGAGAGCAAAAACAGGCAACCCTTCCGGCGATTGCCAGCGGCAAGCTGGTGGTCGCACTGGCGATCGATGAAAAACCTCGCCACCACCCCTGGTCAATCAACACCACCGCGCAGAATCTGGATGCAGGATTCGTTATCAACGGTCATAAATCCTTTGTGGTCGACGGTCATGTCGCCGATCGACTGATCGTGGCGGCGCGAACTAATATCGGCAGCCAGGATAGCGACGGCATCAGCCTGTTCCTGATCGACCCCGCGACCCAAGGTGTCAAGGTAGAGCGGACGATCATGGCTGACAGCCGTAACGCGGCTACGGTCAGGCTGGACCATGTCCGGGTGGGCGAAGAGGCATTGCTGGGCCAACTGAACGAAGCCCATGCGGTTCTCGAGTCTGTGCTGGATATGGGCAACGCGCAGCTTGCCGCGGAGTTACTGGGATTGTCGCTGGAGGCCTTTGAGCGAACGGTTCGTTTTCTGCAGGAGCGCAAGCAGTTCGGTGTGGTGATCGGTTCGTTTCAAGGTTTGCAGCACCGTGCGGCGCATATGTTCAGCGAGCTTGAACTGCTCAAATCGGTGGTGTTGAAAGCGCTTGTCGCGCTGGACGAGGAGGCCGTTGATGCGTCGGCTCTGGTGAGTCTGGCCAAGGCCAAGGCGTGTGAAGTGGCCGAACTGGTGACCAACGAGATGATTCAGATGCACGGCGGCATCGGCATGACCGACGAGTTCGACGCCGGGCTGTTCATCAAGCGAGCCCGCGTCGTGCAGCAGCTTCTGGGCGATTACCGTTATCATGCTGACCGCTTCGCGCGGTTGCACGGATTCTGACTGCTGGAGCCTGTTCGAGCCGTTTCTGGCTCGAGCTGGCTCCTTGTCTCGTCAAGCCTGTGGCGCAAGCGCCTCTATCAGCAGCTCGGACACATTCTCGGGCATCAGTGACGGGGTCAGTTGGTCGCCCTGTGCATACCTGCACCCGTTGCGTTCCACTAGCGCCAGCTGTTCTGGCGAATCAATACCCTGTGCCAGGGTCTGAAGCTGGAGCCGGTGGGCGACGTCTATCAGGCTGCCAAGAATGATTTCGTGACCCTGGCCCGTTGTCGCCCCGCTGGTCAAGGATTCAGCGATTTTTACCATGCCGGGTTGCAGGTTCTGAGTCTGCTGCAGCGACGCGTAGCAATCGCCGAAACCCTCGATAATGATCGGTACTCCGAGTTTACGTAGTTGCTCGAACTTCAGCGCGGTGGCGCTGAGGTCCTCCAGCGCGAGTGATTCGGAGATCTCCAACTGAAGGTGTCGCGGCTCGACACTCCACGTCTCCAGGCTCCTGCAGATGCGGGCAGGCATATTGTCGAGCCGGAACTTCTCGGCGCAGAGGCTGACGGTTACAGGAACCGGCGTGAGGCCTTCATCCTTCCATCGTTTGAGCTGGGCTAGAGCCTGTTGCAGGACCCAGTCGTTCAGCGCAAGCGCCTGGCCACTCGCTTCGGCGATAGGCAGAAATTCCGCAGCACTGATCTCACCCAGTTCTGAATTGAGCCAGCGCAGGCTGGACTGCAACCCGACCAGGCGCCGCGGGCTGAGCTCCCACTGGGGCTGATAGCGCAGTGATAACTCAAGATGTTCCTCTGCCTGACGCAGCAGGTTTTCCAGCTGAAGAATGCGCGCCATGCGGGTCTGCACATCCGCGCTGAGGAAGCGATAAGTGTTGCCTCCGCCCTGCTTCGCCAGGCGCAGGGCTGCTGCGGCCCGACGTTTCAGCTCGTCCAGCCCGGTGCCGTCGTCCGGATAGACAGCAATGCCGATCGAAGCGGTGAGAGAACTGATATGCCCGTCAAAGGTGACGGGGCGAGCGATGGCGCGGCGCAGACGATCGGCAACATGGGTCGCGGCAAGGCTGTCGAGACCGGGTAGGGTGAGAATGAACTGATCCCCGTGCTGCCGGGAAAGCACATCCTCCTCCCGAAGGATGCCACGCAGTCTGTCCGCCATGGCCTTGAGCAATTGGTCGCCAGCCTGGTGACCGAGGGTCAGGTTGATCTGTTTGAAATCGTCCAGGTTGATCTGCATCAGCGCGAGATTGCCCCTGTGTCGCGTGGTCAGCCGGAGCGTCATCTCTGTTCGTTGGAGAAACAGCTTGCTGTTGGGCAGATTGGTAATACCGTCAAGCTGTGAGAGCCGCAGGATTTCCGACTCCTGTTCCTTGGTCTTGGTCACATCGCGGGCGACCACCAGATAATGGTTGCCGTCATTGCCTCGTTTAGGCGCCGCTGAGATCTGAAACCAGACAATTTTTTCGTCAATGTATGAGCGGAAGGGTTCGCTCTGGGCGTGGCCGTTCAGTTGGGCCTCAACAATCGTACGCTCACACACCGGAATGGCCTCAGGGGGCAGCAATTGCAGTATCTCGCGTCCGACCATCTTCCGGTTGCTGAAATCAAGTTCTGTGCTGCGCGGCGCATGAAATTCCATGACCGTTCCAGCCGTGTTCACTTCGATCAGGATATCCGGAAAGGCATCGAAGATGGCTTGAAGGCGTTGCTGGGATGCCTGCAGCTCAGAAAAAGGGCGTTCGATTGTTTCGATGAATACGGCGCGGAACAGGAATAGATACGACGCTACCTTGAACAGATGACCGAGCAATACCACTGCATCGTTGGTGGCATCATACAGCGTGAGACATAGCTCGCTGAGGGCCATGGCGCATACCGCACCGAACAGGGCCGCGGCATTGAACGGCAGCGGGTTGCGCATGGCACGCCAGAGGGCCAGGGCAGCGATCACGTTCAGCCCGATCAATAAGTACTCGAAACCGATCTTGAAAGGCGTGAGCCCGGAATGCGGAAAGAAGGTGGCGGGAATGGCGTTCGGGAAATAGTAAAGCAGGGCATGCAGCGCCGCAGTGAAACCCAGTACGCCAAACAGGATCTTGCCCCGGTGTACGGACACATCACCCCGGTCCCAGGGCATCAGTGCTGCCCACAACATCGCCAGCGCCGCCAATAGCCGGGCGCTCAGCCAGAAATCGATACTGTTGTCGATCGTTGCTGGAACAAAGAAGCTTGGCGTGCCGGACAAGGTAAGGCTGTGGGAAAGATCGAGTATCGCCACGCCTAGAAACAGGCAGGCCACCACCAGAAGATTGCCAGAGGCCTGGCGACGGTGGGTGGCCCAGCCGACCGTGAAGACCAGGCTGGCGACAATGATAGCAAATGCCTCCAGCACCGAATGCAGAGACAGATTGACGTCAGGCGCAATGCCCGGCAGGGGCAGCAGCGAAATCAGTAACAGCAGCAGGCCCATGGTAATGCCAAGCCCGACCGACGCCCGCAGGGTCGGGTGATGGCTGCTATGACGGCTCCGAATCAGCGTATCGACGGTGAGGTCACTAAGCATGTAGTTCAAGATTCCTTACTGTGCGGGTAGCGCGCGGCCCCCGCTTGAACACAGGGATACTCTTATCGCTTGAACACGCATATCCCTGACATCGCATATGGCTCTTCCGTAAATGATGCCGTCGACATCCCTGATCCCCGGCCTCTTGGGAGTCGCCCGAGCGAGCGATAATCCGCACAGCCTACCGGGCATTTGTGTGTTTCGCTATCCCAAAAAAAGACTGCCGTTTCCCCGGCGCGAGGGCCAAATCTATGGCGTTGCACAAATGGGTAATTGGCTGCCACGCCGGGTGAAAATGTTGGCGATCTTTGCGGCTAAATCGAGGCGGAGCTGGGCTTTCCTTGCGACAGTGATTACCCTTCGTATATTTGCGGTGGAAACTCCTTATGCTGCTTCGCGGACTGACCTGGTTAATCGTCTTTCAACTGCTGGGCACCGGCCTCAATGTTCTGGTGTTGCCCTTTGTGCCGGGACCTATCATTGGCATGTTGCTGCTGCTGATGTGTCTGATTGTCCGCGGAGGCGTCAGCGACTCTCTGGATAAGGCCGCTAGCGGCCTGTTGAGGTATCTCCCGCTGCTGTTGGTGCCTCCGGCAGCCGGCGTGATGCTATACGGTGAGGAGCTCGCAGCAGGCTGGGCGGCGATTCTGGTGACCATGCTCCTGTCGTTTGTGCTGACGCTGCCATTCTGTGGCTGGTTGATGCAGCGGCTGATTCGCAGTCAGCAGCGCGCGGGAGACGACCAATGAGCGGCTCGACTCAGGCGGCGTTGCAGGCTGTGATCGAACATCCGCTGTTCCTCATAGGCGTCACCCTGGCGGCGTATCAGACCGGTCTCGCGTTGTATGAGCGCTCCCGTCTGGCAATTTTTCACCCGATCATCGTCTCAGTGCCCATCATCCTCGTGGTGCTGTGGGCACTGGGCTTCGACTACCCGACTTATTACGAAGCAGTGTTGCCCCTGACGATTCTGCTCGGGCCAACCACGGTTGCGCTAGCCGTGCCGTTGTATCTCAATCTCAGACGAATTCGTCAGTTTCTGAAACCGGTGGTTGTCACCCTGGTTTTGGGCGGGTTGTTTGCCACCCTGAGTACATTCCTTATCGGCTGGCTGATGGGTGCAGAGCCGATGATTCTAATGACCATGGCACCGAAATCCCTGACCACACCCATTGCCATGTTGGTCGCCGAAGAGATTGGCGGCGTGGTGGCACTGGCAGCAGTGTTCGTGATGATCACTGCCGTGTTGGGTGCGCTACTCGGCCCCTGGCTGCTGCGCCTGTTTCACATCACGCATCCGGCTGCCTGGGGTATCGCCATGGGGATTGTCGCCCATGCGGTGGGCACCTCGCGGGCGATGGAGGAAGGGGAAGAGGCCGGTGCCTTTGCGGCGCTGGGCATGAGCATGATGGGACTGGGTTCGGCGGTGCTGCTGCCGCTGGGCGTAACGCTATGGACGCTGTGGTTCTGATCCTGATCCATAAAGAATGGAACGCCTGCGGCGCGATGATGGTCACAGCTTCGAGCTGATTGGCGTCGCGCTCATGCGTTACGGCTAATCGGCGGACGCTCAGCTTCGCCCGTTTCCGTCAGGAGTCCAGCCCATGGAATTGGATCCGTTGTTGTTATCGCGCTTCCAGTTTGCCTTCGTTGTGTCGTTCCATGCGATCTTTCCGGTCTTCACGATTGGTCTGGCCTCATATATCGCATTCCTCGAAACCCTGGCGTTTCGCACTGGCAATCCGCTGTGGACCCAGCTCTCCAAGTTCTGGGTTCAGGTGTTTGCCGTGGTGTTCGGCATGGGCGTTGTGTCTGGCATCGTCATGTCGTTCCAGTTCGGCACCAACTGGAGCAACTTCTCCTATGCCTCGGCCAATTTCATAGGACCGCTGCTCAGTTACGAAGTGGTCACCGCGTTCTTTCTGGAGGCTGGCTTTCTCGGCGTGTTGTTGTTCGGGCGCAACCGCGTGCCGCCGGGTGTGCATTTGTTTGCCGCGTGCATGGTGGCGTTGGGTACTTTCATTTCCGCGTTCTGGATTCTGTCAGCCAACAGCTGGTTGCACACCCCGCAGGGCACCGAACTGCGCGATGGCGTGTTCCACGTCACCTCCTGGACCGAGTCGATATTCAGCCCGTCCTTTCCCTACCGCTTCACCCATATGGCAATCGCCTCCTTCCTCACTGGCTCCTTTGTCGTGGCCGGGGTGAGCGCCTGGTATCTGCTGTTGGGACGCGAGGTCGAAGCCAACCGTAAAGCCTTATCCATGTGCCTGTGGATGATTCTGTTTCTGGCACCGGCCCAGGCGGTAGTGGGTGATCTGCACGGTCTGAACACCTTCAAGCATCAGCCGATGAAAGTGGCGGCAATGGAGGGCAACTGGGACACCGACGTGGGTGTGCCGCTGCTGTTGTTTGCCTTGCCAGATCGTGATCTCCAGGCCAACCGCTTCGAGATAGGCATTCCGCGCCTCGGCAGCATGTTGCTGACGCATACATGGGACGGCGAAGTGCCGGGGCTACGCGAGATTGATGTGGAGCAACAGCCGCCGGTTTGGATCGTGTTCTTTGCCTTCCGCATCATGGTCGGCATGGGGCTGCTGATGATCGCGTTCGGCCTCGCCGGGCTGTGGTTGCGTCGTGGCCAGCGGTGTTATCAGACCCGCTGGTTCCTGCAGGGGCTGCGCTTTATGAGCATCACGCCTTTCATTGCGGTCACCGCTGGCTGGATTGTCACCGAGGTCGGCCGGGCTCCCTGGATAGTGTATGAGACCTTCAGCCATGAGCAGGGGATCACGCCGTCGTTGACCGGCGGCATGGCGCTATTCACCTTGATCGGTTACGTGCTGGTGTATGCGGCGATATTCGGGGCAGGGCTGTACTACCTGTTCGGCGTCTTGCAGACGGGTATTACGGTGGAGGAGGAGGATCTGTCGGACCAGGCCGATCAGGCCGAGCGACCTATGCGTCCATTCTCAGCCACCCATGTTCGCTTTGAGCACGAGGAGCACTGATATGGGCAATATCGATCTGTCGATGATCTGGGCGATGATTGTGGCCTTTGCGGTGATCATGTACGTGCTGATGGACGGCTTCGATCTTGGCGTCGGGATCCTGTTCCTGTTCGCGCCAGACGAAGAAGCCCGCGACGTGATGATGAATTCCGTGGCGCCGATCTGGGACGGCAACGAAACCTGGCTGGTGTTGGGGGGCGTCGGTCTGCTGGCCGCGTTCCCTCTGGTGTACTCGATCCTGCTCCCTGCCCTGTATATCGGCGTGTTCCTGATGCTGGCTGGGCTGATCTTTCGGGGCGTGGCCTTCGAATTTCGCTTCAAGGCGCACAAGTCGCGCTATCTCTGGAACTGGGCCTTTGCCGGCGGTTCGGTCATTGCGTCGTTTGCCCAGGGCGCCGTGGTCGGCTCCTATATCGAAGGCTACAAGACCGAAGGGCTGGTCTATGCGGGCGGTCCGCTGGACTGGCTGACGCCTTTTACCGTGCTGACCGGTTTCGGTATTCTCGCCGGTTATGCATTGCTGGGCTCCACCTGGATGATCCTCAAGACCGAAGGCTATATTCAGGAATGGGCTCGCAAACTGGCGCCCTGGCTGCTGGCAACGGTATTGGCGATTTTCCTGGCGGTCAGCCTGTGGACGCCCTCGGTTGATCCTTCTGCTTATGAGCGCTGGTTCTCGGTGATTCGTTGGATCTGGATCTTCCCGGCACTGGCGGCATTCTTCGCCTATCAAATCTGGCGCGGCTTGCGCCAACGCCGGGAGGCGCTGCCCTTCGTCGCCACCATGGGCATGTTCGCCGCCACCTATTTTGGCCTGCTGTGGACCCGCTGGCCCTATGTCATTCCGCCAAACTTCACGCTGTGGGATGCGGCCTCGGCGCCGGAGTCGCAACTCTTTCTGCTGCTGGGTGTGTTGTTCGTGATACCGATCATTCTGGTGTACACCGCCTGGGCCTATTGGGTGTTCCGCGGCAAGGTCAAAGTTGGAGAAGGCTATCACTGAACCGGTAAGCCGGGATCTCCCGAATTCGGCTCGACTTTGGCTGGCCCGTCAGCAATCGACAGTCAGACCGTTTCTCATCGGGGTGGTGATTGCCGGACTGGTTAATGCGCTGGCGTTTATCTGCCTGGCCGGATTACTTGCCACGGTCATACAGCGCACCCTGATTGATGGGCAGGCGTTGAGCGCGCAGAGCGGGCCCGCAATCGGGTTGATAGTGGCGGTAGCGGTGCGCGCGATCAGCCAGGCGGCGCAGGAGCGGTTTGGCCAGCTTGCCAGTGCCAGGGTGCGTCAGCGGGTGCGCAGCGAACTGCTCGACGAATGGGCAGTGCAGGGGCCGGTGCAACTGGCCGGTCGCGCCAGTGCCACCCTGGCCAATCACTGGGTCGAGCAGGTCGAAGCGCTGGACGGGTACTTCGCCCGGTATCTGCCCCAGCAATGGCTGGCACTGCTCGTTCCCCTGACCATTCTCGCAGTGGTGTTCTGGCTGGACTGGCTCGCCGCGCTGTTTCTGCTGATAGCCGCGCCCTTGATTCCATTGTTCATGGCGCTGATCGGTATGAGTGCCGAGCGCTTGAGCCAGCAACATGTACACGAAGCAGGCCGCCTGGCGGGACATTTTCTCGATCGCGTGCGCAGCCTCACCAGTCTGCAGCTGTTCGGTCAGGTAGAGCAGGCGAGCGCCGGCGTCACCCATGCCGCCGAACGGTATCGCGCCGTGACCATGCGCACCCTGCGCGTGGCCTTTCTGTCTTCTGCAGTGCTGGAATTCTTCGCTTCGGTGGCCATTGCAGTGGTCGCCATGTATATCGGGTTCGGTTTGCTCGGTTATATCGATTTCGGGCCTTCGCCGCAGCTGACGCTGTTCAGCGGTCTGTTCGTCCTGTTGCTGGCCCCTGAATTCTTCCAGCCGCTACGCAATCTGGCCCAGCACTACCACGACCGTGCCGCCGCACTGGGCGCTGCCGACGCGCTGGTCGGACTGTCGCCAGCCGTCGACAGCGAGCAGACCTACAGACGTGTCGTCAGTATGAGCCCACGCACAGACCATGTGACTGTTGACCGGGTGAAGGTGGGTTATTCAGGCCGGAGCGCCGTGCTGGAAGACGTCAGTTTCAGCATCAGCCGCGGCGATGTGGTCGCGCTTGTCGGGCCATCCGGATCAGGCAAATCGACGCTGCTCAGTTGTCTGGCCGGGTTCATCCAGCCCCAGGCAGGTCATATCACGCTCTTCGGTCAGGCTCCCGGCGCTGAACCGGTCGCCTGGCTCGGCCAGCGGCCCTTCCTGATCAAGGGAAGCTGGGCCGACAACCTGCGACTGATCGCGCCGGATGCGGACATAGCCGCCATGCTTACAGCCGTGGAAGCAGTCGGATTGAAGGATGTGGTTGCAGCACAACCCCATGGCCTCGCCACCCCGCTGGGCGAAGGCGGCCGCGGCTTGTCCGGCGGGCAGGCCCAGCGCCTGGCCCTGGCGCGGGTATGGTTGATTGATGCTGAGCTGGTGCTACTGGATGAGCCGACCGCAAGCCTGGACCCGAACAGCGAAGCCGAAGTAATCGAAGCGCTTTTGGCGCTTGCCCGCAGCGGCAGGACCATCCTGATCGCCACCCACCATCCGGCCATTGTCGCTATCGCCAACCGGACGCTCAGACTGCACGCCGGGAGACTGGTCGATGAATGAGTTGCGACCGTGGCTCGCGCTGATACTGACCAAGCGCGCCCGGTTAATGATCGGTGCACTTCTGATCGCGGCAACCTTCTTCAGCGCCATAGGGCTGCTGGCGCTGTCGGGCTGGTTCATTACCGCAACCGGCGTCACCGCCATGCTCTGGGCCGCAGGCCAGCGTGTGGCGTTCGACGTCTACATCCCGGGTGGCGGCATTCGCTTTTTCGCCCTGACGCGCACCGTTGCGCGCTATCTGGAACGTATCTACAACCACAACACCGTGCTCGGTCTGCTCGCCGACCTGCGCGGCACGCATTTTTCCGCGTTGGCGCGCCTCGACGGCGCCACCCTGAGCCGACTGCGCGCCGCCCAGTGGCTCAATCGTCTGACAGCGGATATCGATACGCTGGACACGCTCTATCTCAGGCTGCTCGCACCACCCGCCGTCGCCTTGTTCGGTGTCCTACTGGTCTGCGGCGTCATTGCACTGTTTCATCTCGCCCTAGGCGTACTGCTGGGTATCGCACTGCTAATACTCCTCATTGCATTGACTTTCGGCATGGCCGCCTGGGCGATACACCTGAGCGCGGCACGCGTCCAGCAGCTCGACCAATTGCGCACGTTGAGCATCGAACAAATGCAGGGCCTCGCCGAACTCACCGCCGCCGGCACCCTTGCTCGCCATCAAGCGCAACTGCTGCAAGCCAGCCGCAGCATGCTCGACGATCAACTAACACTTCAGCTGCGAGTTGCCCTGGGGCAGGCCTTGGCCAACGCAGGCGTACTGATCTGCATGCTCATCGGCTTTTTCGGCGCACTCGGGGCCGCCGAGCAAGGAATACTCGCCGGCCCCGTCGCCGTGTTGATAACCCTGGCGTTGCTCGCCCTAGGCGAAGGCCTGGCACCGCTGCCCGGCGCCTTCGCCCAGTACGGCGCCACACGCGCCGCGGCGGCACGGCTGAATCATCAGGTAGCGCTAACCAGCCAACTGCCTGAACCGACTGCGCCGCATCCAGTACCTAGCGACCTCACACTGAACTGGGATGCCGTCGAGGTAGCGCACGCCGGGATTTCCAATCTTGACCTGACCGTGCCGGCGGGGACTTCACTGGCCATCATCGGACCCTCCGGATGCGGAAAATCCACGCTTGCGCAACTCGCCGTCCGGCTAATCGATCCCGAAGCGGGCAAGGTGCGTATCGGCGAAACCGCCCTGAATCAAATAACCCTGCAGGATTGGCGCGCTCAGGTTGGCTACTTGACCCAGCAGACCGAACTGCTGCACGACAGCATCGCTTCCAACCTGTTATTGGCCGCCCCAGATGCAACCGACGCCCAACTCTGGCGTGTACTGGAAATGGTAGAGCTGGCCGACACGGTCGAACGGTTACCCGCTCGGCTGGATACCTGGGTCGGCGAATCCGGTCAGCAACTCTCAGGAGGGGAAGGCCGCCGGCTAGCACTGGCAAGAGTGCTGCTGAAAGATAGCCCGGTCGTGATACTCGACGAGCCATTCAACGGTCTGGATAAGGCAACAGCAGAGCGCGTTCGCAGGAATATCGAACCATGGCTGACCGGTCGCAGCGTATTGCTGCTAGGGCATGCACGCGAATTATTACCGAAAGCAGACAGGACGCTATCCTGGTCAGAGCTTTTGGACAGCAAGCCCAAAGCAACACAAGAGCCATGCTAGCCAGCGGACTGAGCCGCTGGCGCAAGTGTCGAAAACAGGGACGTTTTCGTCAAGCCTCCAGGGATGGATTCACGGCGTCTTGCGCTGGCGGCTCAGCGCGCAGGCTCCCGCACAAAACTCGAAGATGCCGAACACTAAGCCATGCCCCGACCGGGTTAAGGGACAGCAAATCCAAAACAACACAAAAGCCCGACTGGCCAGCGGACTGAGCCGCTGGCGCAAGTGTCGAAAACAGGGATGTTTTCGTCAAGCCTCCAAGGATGGATTCACGGCGTCTTGCGCCAGTGACTCAGTTCGCAGGCCTATCCACAGAATGATCCAGCAGCTCGAACACCTACCACGTATCTACAAAAGCCCGAGTCCCACGCTGCCGCGACTCGGGCGGCGCCGAACTCAGCCCGCGCAGCAACCAATCGCGCGTCTCCAGGGGATCAATCACCGCATCGATCTCAAGATAGCTGGCCATACTGATGCCCTTGCCGCGGGTATAGAGCTCGCCAACCAGCTTATCGAACAACGCCTGACGCTCCCCTTCATCCTCCACCGCCGCCAGCTCCTTGGCATACCCCAGCCGCACCGCCCCTTCCAACCCCATCGCGCCGAACTCGCTGCTCGGCCAGCCAATGGTGAACATCGGCGCATCAAAGCTGCCGGCGGCCATCGCCTGAGCACCCAACCCGTAACCCTTGCGCAGCACGATGGTAAAGAAGGGCACCGTGAGACTGGCCGCCGTCACAAACATGCGCGACACATGCCGCACCGTGGCCTGCTGCTCAGACTCTGGCCCGACCATGAAACCGGGCGTATCGCACAAGGACACCAGCGGCAGGCCATGCGCCTGACACAGCTGCATGAAGCGCGCAGCCTTGTCACCCGCGATCGCATCGATGGCGCCGCCCAGATGCATCGGATTATTCGCCATCAAGCCAAAGGCCTTGCCGTCTATACGGATCAGCGCAGTGATCAGCCCGTGGGCAAACTGACGACGCAGCTCCAGCACAGAACCGCTGTCGGCTAATGTCTCGATTACCTCGCGGATATCGTAGGCACGCAGGCGGTTTTCCGGAATCAGATGCCGTAGCCGGCGTTGGTCGGCACATTCGCCGCTCGGCAAATCGCCCTGGAAATAGGATAGATATTGTTTGGCGACCTGGGTTGCTTGCGCCTCATCCTTCACCAGCACATCAATCACCCCGTTGGGCCCCTGCACGCTGGTTGGCCCGACTTGCTCGGGAGTAAAACACCCGAGCCCGCCGCCCTCGATCATCGCCGGGCCAGCCATCCCGATGCTGGCATTTTCAGCGGCAATGATCGCATCGCAACAGCCCAGCAGTGCCGCATTTCCAGCGAAGCAGCGCCCTGACACCACGCCCACCAGCGGAACCTGTCCACTCAGCCGCGCCATGCGCATGAAGGTCGTGCAGTCCAGACCGGCCACTCCTACCTTGTCGATATCGCCAGGCCGTCCGCCACCACCCTCGGTGAAAAACACCAGGGGCAGACGCCACCGCTCAGCCAGCTCGAGCATGCGGTCGGTCTTCTTGTGATTCATCACACCCTGGGTGCCGGCGAACACCGTGTAGTCGTAACTCAGGGCCATGCAACGCGCTGTTTCGTTACCAAAGAGATCCGCGTTGACCGTACCGATACCGGCAATCAGGCCGTCGGCGGGGCTCATCTTCAGCAATTCATCATGGCTACGACGGGTGCGTTGTGCCGCCAGTGCAAAGCCGCCGTACTCCATGAAGCTGCCCTCATCCAGCAGCTCCGCCAGATTCTCGCGGGCGGTGCGCTGGCCGGTCTTGCGCCGCTTGGCTACTGCGTCGGGCCGCTGCTGATCGGTGAGCTGCGCACGGCGTTGCAGCACCTCATCAAGATCTGCGCGGATGTACGCCAGATCGAGTTGTTCTTCAGTCTGCTGGGCATCGGATTGAATCTCGGCAGGCTCAATAAATAGCAGCGGACTGGATTCAAAGAGGTTGTCGCCGGGCGCTGCCGCCAGCGCATGGACGATGCCGCTCTGGGTCGCCTTGACCTCGAATTCCATCTTCATGGCTTCAATGATCGCCACCTGCTGTCCGGCAGCAACAGCGTCGCCGGCCTTAACGTCCAGACTGACGAGAACGCCCTGTACCGGCGCATTTAGCGAAAGACATCCGTGCGGCACATTGGCGGGACGCCCGGCCAGAGCGTCCTGGTCGGGGCTGGGTTGCTCAAAATAAAGATGGGGATGCGCTGCGCTAGAGGATTGGAGCAGCTCAGCGGCATGGGCTTCGATAAAACCGGTACTCACTCGATAGTCAGCCACCGCAGGATGACGCAACAGAGTCTGCAGGAACTGTTGATTGCTCGGCGCGCCTTCCAGATGAAACTCGCATAGCGCGCGATAGGCCCGGCGCAATACGGCTGGGAAGTTAGCATCGGCATGCACAATCAGCTTGGCTAGCAGCGAATCAAATCCGGGGTGGCTGGTGTAGCCAGTGTAACCGCACCCATCGACCCGCACACCGGGCCCGCTAGGCGGGTCGTAAGCCGTCAGCGTGCCGCCTGCAGGCCTGGCGCTGCCATCGCTCTGCATGGTCTCGAGATTGATGCGCAGCTGTATGGCATAACCGCGTGGTATAGGAACCTGTGCCTGTTCAACGCCCAGCTCTGACAGACTCGCGCCCGCAGCGAGTTGAATCTGCAGTTGGGCCAGATCAAGACCTGTCACCGCTTCAGTGACGGTGTGCTCGACCTGAATGCGCGGGTTGGCCTCCATGAAAATGAACTCGCCGGTGTCCTGGTCGAGCAGAAACTCCACCGTGCACAGGCCGCGATAGCCGACTCTTGCGGTGAGTTTCAGCGCAGCATCCAGCAGCCGCTGGCGCAGCGCAGGTTCCAGATTCGGCGCCGGCGCGATTTCCAGCAATTTCTGGTTACGGCGCTGCAATGTGCAGTCGCGCTCCCATAGATGACTCACGGTTGAGCCGTCGCCAATGATCTGCACTTCGATGTGACGGGCATGCGGGATGAGCTGCTCGATGTACAGCTCGGCATTACCAAAGGCTGCCTTGGCTTCGGAGCTGCAACGGGCAAAGGCTGATTCCAGCTCGGCGGGATTAATAACGACGCGCATGCCCCGGCCACCCCCGCCAGCTAAGGCCTTGAGCATCACCGGCGTGTCAGTACCGAGCGCCGTCATAAACGCGCGGGCTTGATCCAGGCTGGTCGGTTCGTTGGTGCCCCGGGCCAGAGGAATGTCGAGTTCAGCGGCCAGCCGCCGCGCGCTGGCCTTGTCGCCAAACACATCCAGTACGCGGGCATCGGGGCCAATGAACATCAAACCGGCGGCTGTGCAGAGCCGCGCAAAGTCAGCGCTTTCGCTGAGGAAACCATAACCGGGATGAATGGCATCGCAGCCATGTTCCAGCGCGAGGGCTATCAGTTGCGCGCCGTCCAGATAAGCAGAAACGCCGCGCCCGCGCAGGGGGACGGCCGTATCGGCCTTGCGCACGTGGAGCGATCGGGAATCATCTTCTGAAAATACCGCAAGGCTGGTGATGTCGAGTTCGGCCGCGGCTCGGGCCAGACGCACAGCGATTTCACCACGATTGGCGATCAGCATGCTATTGAACAGCTTCATATTCGTCCTCGGCGGGCGGCCAGGCAATGAACCGATCGAGGAGATCCCGAGGCGATTCAGGTGGTGACGCTTGGCGCGGACCCTTTGTTATTGTCAGGCAGATCGCAGCTTAGGGTGAGACACCCGCAAAAAACAGCGATCGTTTGCGCCTCGAATATGCCGACAGTGCTCCAGCTTATAGCGAATTAGAACAGCTCAAGGGGGGTAACAGCCCCATCGTCGCGGTAGCCATTGGCGTCAATTTCGTCGTAGGAGGGCGGGGCGTCCTCTTCCTTGAAAATCTCAAGAATGCCGCTGGTGGTCCCAGGCCGCGCGCTGCGGCCGGTAGCCGGATCGACGCGCATGGTCAGCATGCCGTCGGGCATGGGTTGGCTGTTTTCTGGTTTACCGTCCAGGGCGCTGGCCATGAACTTCATCCATATCGGCAACGCAGTGGTGCCGCCATATTCATGCCGCCCAAGCGGGGCAGGTTGGTCGAAGCCAACCCACACGGTGGTGACCAGCTCGGCGTTGTATCCTGAAAACCAGCCGTCCTTCTGGTCATTGGTGGTCCCTGTCTTGCCCGCGAGGTCGCTGCGTCCCAGTGCCTTGGCCCTGACCGCAGTCCCTCTGCTGATCACATCCTCGAGCATACTGGTGAGCTGGTAGGTGGTCCGTGAATCAACGACCTGTTCGGCCAACAGCACGTGTTTGCCTTCCTCCGGCATAGCCTCGCGGCGGAAATCATCTATCGCCTCCAGACGCTGTGCGAGGCGCTCAGGCGTCATTGCAGGCTGAGCAAAGTAAATGGTTTCCTGGTTACGATCCTGAATATGTTCGATCAGGTAGGGCTTGACGGCATAGCCACCGTTCGCGATGACCGTGTAGCCCTGCGCAATCTGCATGGGCGTCAGCTCCGGGGTGCCGAGGGCGGCAGACAGGTTGCGCGGGAGTTCCTCGCGGGCAAAGCCGAAGCGCTCGATGTAACTCAAGGCATTGTCGACGCCCAGATCCTGCATCAGCCTCACAGACACCAGGTTGCGTGAGCGGTAGAGCGCTTCTCTCAGGCGGATCGGGCCAAGAAAATCGCCGCCCGAGTTGCGGGGCCGCCAATCGGTATCCATGTATTGATCTGCGAACACGATAGGTGCGTCGTTGACCATGCTGGCAGGGGTGTAGCCATGATCGAGCGCGGCGCTATAGAGAAACGGTTTGAAGCTGGAACCGGGTTGGCGACGGGCCTGGGTAGCACGGTTGTATTTGCTCTGAGTGAAGGAGAACCCGCCGGTGACGGCCTTCAGGCTGCCGTCCTGTGGATCCAATGCGACCAGTGCACTTTGCGCAACGGGAATCTGAGCCAGGCGGTACTGACCATCCGTCTCTATCGCGCGGACCCGGACGATATCGCCAGGCATCAGCACGTCGGCGGGCTGCTTGGGTACAGGCCCCATGCTGTTCGTGTTCAGGAAAGGTCGTGCCCAGCGCATCTGCTTCCAGGCGATCTGACCGCTGGTCCCATCGCGCAACTGAATCTGGACGTGATCATCAGTCACCTCTGTGACGAGCGCCGGCTCCAGCCCGCCAATGCTCGCATGTTCGGCCAGCAGAGACGGCCACTGTGCCGAATCGACTTCAGCATGGCGCGCCTCTGGTCCCCGGTAGCCGTGGCGTCTGTCGTACTCCTCAAGGCCGTCGCGTAGCGACTGGTTGGCGAGCTCCTGGAGCTGGCTGTCGATGGTGGTGATGACATGAAAACCGTCGGTGTACGCCTCATCGCCGTAACGCTGGATCATTTCAAGACGGGCCATCTCGGCGACGTAGGGGGCTTCCAATTGAGGATTGGCGCCGTGGTTCCGCGCGTTGTTAGGTGTCGCGATGGCTTCGTCGTAGGCGGCCTGGTCTATATAGCCAAGGCTCAGCATGCGCTGAAGGATCCAGTCCCTCCGGCCGATAGCGCGTTCCGGGTCGGCGACAGGGTTATAACGCGAGGGTGCCTTGGGTAGCCCGGCAATCATTGCCATGTCCGCCAGCGGGAGCTCGGCGATGGGTTTTCCGTAATAGATATGCGCAGCCGCTTCGATGCCGTAGGCGCGATTGCCAAGGTAGATCTTGTTGACGTAGAGCTCGAAGATTTCTTCCTTGCTCAGGCTGCGTTCAATTTGCAGCGCCAGAAATATTTCATTGAGTTTTCGGGAGAAAACCCGCTCGCTGGACAGGAAGTAGTTCTTGGCCACCTGCATGGTGATGGTGCTGCCGCCGGTCTGAATTTCTCCGGTGCGGGCAAGTTCTCCGGCAGCGCGTAGCAAGCCAGCAGGATCGACCCCGTGATGATTGAGGAAGTTATCGTCCTCGGCGGCCAGCATGGCCAGTATAAAGTTCTTCGGGATCTGGTCGAAAGTGATAGGGAATCGACGCATTTCGCCAAATTCAGCAATCAATTTGTGATCTGTGCTATATATCCGCAACGGCGTTTGCAATTGTACGTCACGAAGTGTTTCAACATCCGGCAAAGCGGGGCTAAGATAAAGTGCCATGCCGGTCACGCCCAGGAGGGGGGCGCTCACCAAGGCAAGCAACGACCAGAAAACTATTTTTATAAAGCGCATAGGGATAGGAAGGTGTTCCCGGGTTTATGAAAAGGTTAGCGGTTAGCTTGGTGAGATGCGGTTTAGCAGCGAGCATTATAAGCGTTTTGTTTCGGATTTAGCCATTTGCGCTTGTGCGTTCTCTGCTATTTAATGTAGGAAAACATAAACCGCCCGTAAGTGGCGGATGCTGATAGGGAATTGGCTGTGCTAGGGCTCATAAAAAAGAAATCGAATACGCTGCTGGGTATCGATATCAGCTCCACGACCGTGAAGCTGCTAGAACTCAGTCGCTCCGGGAACCGCTATAAGGTTGAGGCCTACGCGGTCGAACCTCTCCCACCCAGTGCGGTGGTTGAGAAAAATATCGTCGAGCTCGAAGGCGTCGGGCAGGCCCTGGAAAAGGTCCTGGCGCGATCCCGTACCTCGATAAAACAGGCGGCAGTTGCCGTAGCCGGCTCGGCGGTGATCACCAAGATCATCGAGATGGATGCCGGCTTCGATGACGACGAGCTTGAAGAACAGATCAAACTCGAGGCTGACCAATATATCCCCTATCCCCTTGATGAAGTTGCGATCGACTTTGAAGTCCAGGGCATATCTCCCCGAAATCCCGAGCGTGTCGAGGTATTGCTGGCGGCCTGTCGCCGGGAAAACGTCGACATCCGCGAGGCCGCGCTGGCACTGGCTGGTATCGACGTCAAGGTGGTCGAGGTCGAAGCCTACGCCATGGAGCGCGCCTGCAGTCTGGTCACTGAGCAGCTCGATAGTGGTCAGCATGATCTGACCATTGCCGTCGTGGATATCGGTGCGACGATGATGACGCTCAGCGTCCTCAGCCAGGGGCGCACCATCTACACCCGTGAGCAGCTATTCGGCGGCAAGCAGTTAACTGAAGAGATTCAGCGTCGTTACGGGCTTTCGCAGGAAGAGGCGGGGTTGGCCAAGAAACAGGGCGGCCTGCCGGACGACTACGAAACCGAGGTGCTGGGGCCTTTCAAGGATGCCGTGGTCCAGCAAGTGTCGCGCTCATTGCAGTTCTTCTTTGCGGGCAATCAGTACAACGACGTCGACTACATACTCCTCGCGGGCGGCACATCGTCCATTCCGGGCCTGGATCAGCTGATCCAGCAAAAGCTCGGAACCACGACGTTGGTGGCCAACCCCTTTGCAAACATGACCCTTTCCAACAAGGTGAATGCGGTGGCGCTCAGCAATGACGCGCCGGCATTGATGATTGCTTGTGGATTGGCAATGAGGAGTTTCGACTAATGGCTCGCATAAACCTATTACCCTGGCGCGAGCAGCTCAGGGAAGAGCGCAAGAAGGAATTTCTGACCATTCTGGCGCTGATTCTGGTCTTCACCTGCGCGCTGGTATTTCTTGTCGACCGCAACCTGAACGGCAAGATTGATCATCAGAATGCCCGTAACGAATTCATCTCCAAGGAAATCCGGGTGCTTGAAACCCGCATCAAGGAGATTGAGGAGCTGCAGGCACGCCGTACGCAGTTGCTGGATCGGATGAAGATCATCCAGGACCTGCAAGGCAATCGCCCGATCATCGTCCGCGTGTTCGACGAGATGGCGCGGACCCTGCCTGAAGGCTTGTTCTTCACATCGGTCGATATGAAAGAGTCGACCATCAATATCAAGGGCGGCGCCGAATCCAATAGCCGGGTCTCCAATCTGATGCGCCAGATGGACGCGTCCGAGTGGCTGACTTCGCCAAACCTGACCGCCGTGCGTGCGGTGACTCAGGATGCTCTGGATCAGGCCAACGTCTTTGAACTGTCAGTGCGTCAGACGGAACCGCAGGCGCGTGCCGCTGAGGGAGAACAGCAGCCATGACTTTCGCTCAATCCATGGAAAGTTTGAAAAAGATCGATGTAAATGATCTCGATTTCAACAATATAGGAGCCTGGCCGGGCGCACTGAAGGTGATTGTAGGCGTCCTGGTCTTCGCGATACTGGCGTTCCTCGGCTACCACTTTCACCTGAAGGATCTGCAGGCCAGCCTGCAGAGCAGCCAGGCGCAGGAAGTTACCCTGCGCAAGGACTTTGCCGACAAGTCGTTCCGTGCGGCAAACCTGGATGCGTACAAAGAACAGTTGGCAGAAATCGAGGAGCGTTTCGGTACGCTGCTCAAGCAGTTGCCAAGTGACACTGAAGTCCCCGGGTTGCTTGAAGATATCACTCAGATGGGCCTCAACAGCGGGCTGGAGTTCGAGTCGATTACCTTGCAGCCTGAAGCCGCCAAACAGTTCTATGCGGAGTTGCCGATCAGTATTCAGGTCCAGGGCAACTACCATGACATCGGCACTTTCGTCAGTAGCGTGGCGGGGCTGCCACGTATCGTAACGCTGCACGATTTCACCATTGCGCCCGTCAGCGAGGGTAACCCGGATCTGCTCAAGATGAGCATCCTGGCCAAGACCTATCGCTACAACGAAGCAGGAGCGCAATGATGAGCATGCACAAGCGTTTGACCGGTCTTGCCATCGTGGCATCGGTCGCATTGGCGGGATGTGGCGGGGATGACTTCAATGATTTGCAGGTCTTCATGGAAGAAACCAGAGCCCGCCCGGCTGGCACCATCGAGCCGCTGCCGCGTTTCAGCCCGTATGAGGCGTTCGTCTATAGCGCAGCGTCGTTGCGCAGCCCATTTCAGCCGCCTATCCGTATCGACCTGACCCAGCGTCAACGGGGTTCTCAGGACATCAAGCCGAACGAAGACCGAACCCGGCAATTCCTCGAGGGCTTCAATATCGAAGGGTTCGAAATGGTCGGCACACTTAGTAACCAGGGAGGCATGCAGGCGCTCATAGAAGGCGCCGGTAGCGTGCACCGGGTCAGGATCGGCGACTACTTAGGCCGGAACCATGGCCGTATCGTAAGCATCGAGGAAGGTCGTCTCGATGTGGTCGAGATAGTGCCTGACGGCGAAGGGGGATGGTTGGAGCGTCCGCGTACCCTCAGCTTGCCTGAGCGCGGTTAGGACAACCAGGGAGAGATAATCATGAACTGCAAACAGTCACGCGTGGAACGCAACCAAATGCCTCTAACCAGGAAGTTATCGCTTGCAGCAGCCCTGATGCTGTTGAATCCTCTGGCCATCGCGGCCGACCTTCAGAAACTAGACGTGGCCTCGCTGCCGGGTGAGCGGGTCGAGCTCAAGCTTAGCTTCGATGAACCCGTGACAGCGCCCAAGGGCTACACCATCGAGCAGCCTGCCCGTATCGCTCTGGATCTACCCGGAGTGAAGAATAAGCTGGGTGAGCGCAGCCGTGAGCTTGGACTGGGTAACGCGCGTAGCGTGACCGTGGTCGAAGCGGGTGATCGGACCCGTCTGATTATCAATCTAGCCGAACTTGCTCCCTACGCGACACGGGTGGAAGGCAATAATCTGTACGTCATGGTGGGTGCCGATAAGGCGCCCGGTTACACCGCCCCCGCCCGAGCGGCATCGGCCAGCGCGCCCGCCGCCGGCAACTGGCGCGCGGCCGGTGAGCCTGCCGTCGCCGCAAAGAGTGCTTCAGCTGCCTCCGGTCGGGCCATTCGAGGTCTGGACTTTCAGCGTGGCGAGCAGGGGGAAGGTAACGTAATCATTGATCTGTCGGATCCTTCGGTGCGTGTCGATGTGCAGGAGCAAGGCGGTCGTGTTCGGCTGACCTTCCCGGGTACGCGTCTGCCAGATGAGTTGCGCGTCCGGCTGGACGTCAAGGATTTCGCTACGCCCGTCAACTTCGTCAATGCCAGCACCAGCGGCAACGATACAACGATCAATATCCAGCCAGCTGGCTTCTATGAACATCTGGTGTATCAAACTGACAACCGACTGATCGTCAGCTTCAAGCCGCTGAGCAAGACTGAAGTCGAGCAGCGTCGTGCCGCCGATTTCGCCTATACCGGTGAGAAGCTGTCGCTCAATTTCCAGAATATTGAAGTGCGCTCGGTGCTGCAGTTGATTGCCGACTTTACCGATATGAACCTGGTTGCCAGTGACACGGTGTCGGGCAGCATTACGCTGCGTCTGCAGAACGTGCCCTGGGATCAGGCGCTGGATCTGGTGTTGAAAACCAAGGGTCTGGATAAGCGCAAGGTGGGTAACGTCTTGCTGGTGGCGCCGGCGGATGAGATCGCCGCGCGCGAACGTCAGGAGTTGGAATCCCAGCGCCAGATCGCCGAATTGGCGCCCCTGCGCCGTGAACTGATCCAGGTGAACTACGCCAACGCAGCGGATATTGCCAGCCTGTTCGCGTCGGTAACCGCCGGAGAAGGCGAGCAACGCGGTTCCATAACAGTCGATGACCGCACCAACAGCATCATTGCCCTGGAAACTCAGGACAAGCTTGATGAGCTGCGCCGCATCGTTACCCAGCTGGACATTCCGGTTCGTCAGGTCATGATCGAAGCACGGATTGTTGAAGCCAACGTCGGTTTTGACAAGGCACTGGGTGTGCGCTGGGGTGGTAATCTGCGGATGGGCAACAGGTTCGATCTGTTCGGCAAAGATGGCCAGACTGGCGTAGTGGAAGATCCTAACGCGCGTGGCTTGCCTGGTGATGACGACTACATACCGTCGCGTAATACCGGTGGATTCATCGGTATTCCCGAGCGTCCGTTCAATACCCCCTTTGTAGACATGGGTGTGCTGGGTGCCACTTCGGGCGTCGGCATCGGGTTCATTACCAACAACGCTGTGCTCGATCTTCAGCTGTCGGCCATGGAAAGCACCGGTAATGGCGAGATTATTTCTCAGCCCAAGGTCGTTACCTCCGACAAGGAAACAGCGAAGATCCTCAAGGGTTCCGAGATTCCTTACCAGGAAGCCAGCTCCAGCGGTGCAACCACCACTGCCTTTGCCGAGGCCGTGCTGTCGCTGGAAGTGACGCCGCAGATCACGCCGGATAACCAGGTCATCATGGAGGTCATCGTCACCAAGGACGAGCCAGACTTTACCCGTGAAGTGAATGGCGTTCCGACAATTCGCAAGAACGAAGTCAACGCTAAGATCCTGGTGGCCGACGGTGAAACCATTGTTATCGGTGGCGTATTCTCCAGTGAAACCTCGAAAGGGCAGCAGAAGGTTCCTTTCCTGGGCGACCTGCCGATCTTGGGTCGCGCCTTCCGTCGTGATATAACGTCGGAAAGTAAAACCGAGCTGCTGGTATTCCTCACGCCACGCATCATCAATAGCGGAGCTATCTCACTTGCCAAGTAATGCGTAACGTCTTTCTGATAGGCCCAATGGGTGCAGGTAAAAGCACCATTGGGCGACTTCTCGCCAAGGAAATCGGATACCCCTTCAAGGATTCAGACCGGGAGATAGAAGCGCGAACAGGTGCTGATATCCCCTGGATTTTTGATGTTGAGGGGGAAGAAGGGTTTCGCGAACGTGAGGAGGCAATGATTGCCGAGTTGGTCAAGGAGGACGGGATCGTGCTGGCCACCGGCGGTGGTGTGGTCATGCGCGAAGCCAACCGCAATGCGCTCGGGGCTAATGGCCTGGTGGTGTATTTGCGGACCAGCGTCGAGCAGCAGTTGCAACGCACGGCGAAGGATCGGCAGCGCCCGCTGTTACAGACCCCAGATCCTGAGAAGGTGCTGCGGGATCTGATGGCCAGACGGGATCCGCTTTACAGTGAGATTGCCGACCTGACCATCGAAACCGATCAGCGCGGACCCAAGATTGTAGTCAATACCATCCTGGCTGCACTCCGGGCCTGACCCGCATCACGGTTAAGCAAGACCACTGAGCAGCCCGGAATTCCGGGCTCATTACTATCTGATTCAGACCAAAAAAGCAGCAACGCCGGCCTGCGCACTCCGTGCGTCTGAGGTATGCTTGCGTGGACATTACGGAGAGGTTTCATGCAGCAATTGACCGTTGAACTGGCTGACCGCAGCTATCCTATCTACATCGGCAGCGGGTTGCTGGATCAGCCCGATCTGTTGAGGTCCCATCTTCCCGGCAAGCAAGTGTGCGTCGTCACTGATGATACCGTGGCGCCGCTTTATCTTGTCAGGCTGCTGGCATCGCTTGCCGCCTATCAAGTCGAGCAGGTGATCCTGCCAACCGGCGAAGCCTTCAAGAACTGGAGCACCCTGCAGCAGATTTTCGACGGACTGCTTGCCGCCCGACATGACCGGGGTACTACACTTATTGCGCTGGGGGGCGGGGTGATCGGCGATATGACCGGTTTTGCCGCCGCCTGTTATCAGCGCGGGGTGAACTTCATCCAGATTCCTACCACCTTGCTGTCCCAGGTCGACTCGTCCGTGGGTGGCAAGACCGGCATCAATCATCCCGCCGGCAAGAACATGATCGGGGCGTTTTACCAGCCACAGGCGGTAGTCATCGATACCGACAGCCTGCATACGCTGCCTGAGCGCGAAATCAGTGCTGGATTGGCCGAAATCATCAAGTACGGTTTGATCCGGGACCTCGTCTTCCTCGGCTGGCTCGAAGCCAATATGCCTGCGCTGCGTGCGCTCGAACCTGCCGTGATTACCGAAGCCATCGCCCGCTCCTGTGCGATCAAGGCGGAGGTTGTGGCGGTGGACGAACGCGAAGGGGGGCTGCGCGCCATCCTCAATCTGGGACATACCTTCGGCCATGCGATCGAAGCGCATCAGGGATACGGCCGCTGGTTGCACGGTGAGGCGGTCGGCGCTGGTATGGTCATGGCGCTGGAGCTGTCCAGGCGGTCTGGATGGTTGAGTCAGAACGATTATGACCGGGCTGTTGCAATCATTCGCGCGGCGGGGCTCCCGACAGCGCCGCCCAAAGACATGACCGCAGATGATTTCATGCGCCTGATGGCAGTGGACAAGAAAGTGATTGGTGGCCGTTTACGGCTCGTGCTGCTGCGGCAACTGGGCGAAGCGGTTGTCACGGCTGATTTTGATGTGGCCGCGCTGGAAGCCACCTTGCATACAACGTATCTATCCGAGCACTTATGAACGCCGAACATAAACCCGACTATGCTGCTGTCGAGACCGACCTGCTCGCTCATTACCAGCTGAGCCACGACCCGTTTTTGCCGCGCACGCCTGGGTTTCGGTTTTTCACTGCGCGGCGCAAGAGCGTGGTTGCCGAGTTGCATCATCTGGCGCGATTCGCTCAGCAACTGCTGGTTGTGACCGGGCCGCGAAGCAGTGGCAAGACCTTGCTCCGGCAAGTGCTGGTGGCCAGCAGCAATAAGGATAATGTGCAGTGCGTGGTGGCCTCTGCCCGGGAGCTCGCGTCGCAGGATGCGTTGCTCGGTTTTCTGGCGCAGGCGATCAATGCCCCTGGCGGCACGGAGACCGGGGTACTTGAGAAGGCCGCCGAGCTATCCCAGGCGGGCGTGCGGCTGTACATCGTTATCGACGATGCACATCTTCTCAGCCCGCAGGCGTTGCAGAGTCTGGCTGCCCTCAGTCAGATCGAGATGCGTGGCGCCCCGCGGATTTTTCTGTTTGCCGAGCCCTCCATAGAGACGGCATTGCAGGCGGTGGATATTCCCGAAGAACGCGCCTGGTTGCACGTGATCGAATTGCAGCCGTTGCGACCGGAAGAAACACGCGACTATCTGGCACAGCGACTGGAGGCGGCAGGGCAGGGGCTGGAGCTCTTCAGCGAAGAGCAGCTCGACTGGATTCATCAGCAGAGCGAAGGCTGGCCGGGCCGAATCAATCTGGTCGCCAGGGAATCGCTGCTGGCGGCAATCGAGCCGCCAGCATTGCGGCCACAGCGCAGAGCCGCCTTTCCGGTTCGCTCATTGATTGCGTTGATACTGGTTTCCATCGCCGTAGCCGTCGTGTGGACCATGGGGGACGAAGATGAGCCCGAACCCAGTCGCACCGTGCTCGAGTTGCCCAAGCCGGTCGCCACAGTTGATGTGCTGGGCGAGAACGCAGCAAGCGACGAAAATCAGCCGCTGAATGTTGCGCCGCCGCCCTCTCGGGCAGTTGATCCAGTGGCTCAAACGATACCGGAGATGGTGCCTTCCGACGAACAACCCATTGCCGAAGTAGAGCCGTTCTTGGCTGAACAGCCTGCATCCCCCGAGCCGGCAGCGGAGCCTGTTGCAGCCGCGATCCCGCCAGCAGTCGAGCAGCCTGAGGCGGTTCAGCCTGAGCGATCCGGATCGGCGGAGCATACCGATTGGTATCGTCAGCAGACGGCTGGCAACTTCGCATTACAGTTATTGGGCACCCGTTCCAGGCAGGCGGCAGCGGACTTTGTCGCCGGTCAGCCGCAGTTAGCCGAGCTGCATTATTTCGAGACAGTGCATGAGGGCAAGCCGTGGTTTGTCGTCACTCAAGGCACATACGCTGGACGCCAGCAGGCCCAGAAAGCGATCGCTGGCCTGCCCGACGCTGTACGCAAACTGAAGCCCTGGCCGCGCAGCATGGCCGGCATTCAACAGTCTCTACCCTAAGGGTGAGGGCGCTTTAGCGCGGCGCTGAGTCAGTTGCCGCGCAATGAGATTATCGCCCTGCGGCCCGCCACAGAGGTTCGTTCCGGGGTGAGCATCATTCTTTGCGAATGATGCCGCTTGGGAGGAAATTCGCACAACAGTGCCCGCCCTCAGCGGGCCTGCTGGGGTTGCCTGTCCCGCAAGTTTAATCACACCGCCTCACCTGCCATTCGCTCTATACTGAATTGCGAGAATCGGGAATTTGTCGCGGCCTAAGGCCGGGCGCTTTGGCCTTGCGAACGTGCGGGCGGAGAAGATAACCAACCGGCATTCCGCGTCTATCAGCGCCTGACACGTCAGCGCGAACTCCCGCGTTTTGAAAATCTTCTCTTTTTACGACATTTATAGTCGCTTTTGCGGCACTGAATTATTGTCGCCATATACGGTGCTGTGTACAATCACCTTCCCATTTTGAGTGGCGCAGTCCGGTCCGCGTCTGTCCGGTTTCAGTAAGCGTCTGAATTCATTACATTTTGAGAGTGTGCCTATGAAAGCCGGTCTATATCAGCCAGACCAGTTCAAGGATAACTGTGGTTTCGGTTTGATTGCCCATATGGAAGGGCAGCCCAGTCATCACTTGCTGAAAACGGCCATCGAGGCCCTTACCTGCATGACGCACCGGGGCGGTATCAATGCCGACGGCAAGACCGGTGATGGTTGTGGCTTGTTGATTCAGAAGCCAGACGGTTTTCTGCGTGCTGTCGCCCAGGAGTCGCTTGGCGTCACGCTGCCTGAGCACTACGCCGTGGGCATGGTGTTTATGGGCGCGTCACCCGCTGCGACCGAAGCCGCCAAGCAGGCCTTCGCCGATGCGTTCAATGATCAGGGTCTGGAGTCGCTGGGTTGGCGTGAAGTGCCGGTAGATCCAGACGTGCTCGGACCGCTGGCGCTGAGCTGCATGCCGCGGATCGAGCAGGTCTTCGTTTCCGGCGAGGGGCTGGACGAGCATCAATTCGGAACCCGCCTGTTCTATGCGCGGCGCAAGGCCGAGATCGCCATGCAGGCCGATGACGAGTTTTACGTCTGCAGCCTGTCGCACAAGGTCATCTCCTACAAAGGCCTGATGATGCCGGCCGATCTCGATCGGTTCTATCCGGAGCTGGCGGACAGTCGTATGGAGACCGCGATCAGCGTGTTCCATCAGCGCTTCTCTACCAACACGTTACCGAAATGGCCGTTGGCCCAGCCGTTCCGACTCATCGCCCACAACGGCGAGATCAATACCATCACGGCCAACCGCAACTGGGCCCACGCGCGACGCAACAAGTTCGTCAACGAACTGCTGCCGGATCTGGATAGCCTGGCGCCGCTGGTGAACGTGCAAGGCTCGGACTCTTCGAGCATGGATAACATGCTGGAGCTGCTGGTTACCGGCGGTATGGATCTGTTTCGTGCCATTCGCATGGTGGTTCCGCCTGCATGGCAGAACATCGAAACCATGGACGCGGATCTGCGCGCCTTCTACGAATTCAATTCCATGCACATGGAAGCCTGGGACGGACCGGCAGGTATCGTCTTGACCGAAGGGCGTTACGCCGTGTGTCTGCTTGACCGTAATGGTCTGCGTCCAGCGCGTTATGTAGTGACCCGCAACGGCTACATCACCCTCGCCTCGGAAATTGGTGTATGGAATTACCAGCCTGAGGATGTCGTGAGTAAGGGGCGGGTCGGACCGGGACAGATCCTCGCCGTGGATACGCATACTGGGGAGGTGCTGCATACCGACGATATCGAAGGACGCTTGAAGTCGCGGCACCCTTACCGTAAATGGCTCAAAGAGAAAGCCGTGCGCGTTCGGGCGACCATGGATGACCGTGACCATGGTTCCGAATTTCTTGAGCCGGAGCCGCTCAAGCAGTACATGAAAATGTTCCAGGTGACCTTCGAGGAGCGGGACCAGGTGTTGCGGCCGCTGGCCGAGAATGGTCAGGAGGCGGTCGGCTCCATGGGTGATGACACGCCTATGGCCGTGCTCTCAAGTCGTGTGCGCCCGGTATATGACTACTTCCGCCAGCAGTTCGCCCAGGTGACCAACCCGCCAATCGACCCGCTGCGCGAGTCGGTGGTCATGTCACTGGAGACCTGCCTCGGCGCCGAGCGTAACGTTTTTGAAGAAACCGCCGACCACGCCGACCGGGTAATCCTGAGTACCCCGGTGATGTCGCCTGCCAAGTGGCGGACCCTGATGACCATGGATCGTCCGGGCTTTGACCGGATCACCATCGACCTCAACGTGCCCGCCGAGATGCCACTGGGCGAAGCGGTCAAACGCATTGCGCTGGAGGCTGAAGCAGCGGTACGCGCAGGCATTACGCTGTTGATTCTGAGCGACCGCGACATAGGCCAGGGCAAGCTGCCGATCCATGCAGCGTTGGCCGTCGGCGCGGTACACCACCACTTGATCGCCCAGGGGCTGCGTTGCGATTGCAATATCCTGGTGGAAACCGCCACCGTCCGCGATCCGCACCATTACGCCGTGCTGGTTGGCTTCGGCGCGAGCGCGATCTACCCCTACCTGGCCTATGAAGTGCTGGGTGACCTGATCCGCACCGGCGAAGTAATTGGCGATCTTTACGAGCTGTTCAAGAATTACCGCAAGGGCATTGCAAAAGGCCTGATGAAGATCCTGTCGAAGATGGGTATCTCCACCGTGGCCTCCTATCGCGGCGCTCAGTTATTTGAGGCAGTGGGTCTGGCCGATGAAGTAGTCGACCTGTGCTTCAGGGGTGTTGTCAGCCGTATTCAGGGTGCCCGTTTCGAAGACATTCAGCTGGAACAGGCCTTGTTGGCCAAGGAAGCCTGGAATCCGCGCAAGGGTATCCAGCAGGGCGGATTGCTGAAGTTCGTCTTTGGCGGCGAGTACCACGCTTACAATCCCGACGTCGTCCGCGCATTGCAGGATGCGGTGCAGGGCGATAGCTATGACAAGTATCTGGAATACGCTGCGCTGGTTAACGAGCGTCCGGTGGCGGCTCTGCGGGACCTACTGAAGTTGCGTGACGATCAGACGCCGATTTCGCTGGATCAGGTGGAGCCGCTGGAGTCTATCTTCAAACGCTTCGATTCAGCGGGTATCTCCCTGGGAGCCCTATCGCCCGAAGCCCATGAAGCTATCGCCGAAGCGATGAACCGGCTCGGCGCGCGTTCCAACTCCGGTGAGGGCGGGGAAGACCCGGCTCGCTATGGCACCGAGCGCAGCTCCAAGATCAAGCAGATCGCATCGGGGCGCTTTGGCGTCACGGCCGAGTACCTGGTCAATGCCGATGTGCTGCAGATCAAGGTTGCCCAGGGCGCAAAACCCGGTGAGGGCGGTCAGCTGCCCGGCGGCAAGGTCAACGAACTGATTGCGCGTCTGCGCTATGCGGTGCCGGGCGTGACGCTGATTTCACCGCCGCCGCACCATGACATCTACTCGATCGAGGATCTGGCACAGCTGATTTTCGATCTCAAGCAGGTCAACCCGGCTGCGCTGGTATCGGTCAAGCTGGTATCAGAGCCCGGCGTTGGCACCATCGCTGCGGGTGTGGCCAAGGCCTACGCGGACCTGATCACCATTTCCGGTTACGACGGCGGCACGGGCGCCTCGCCATTGACGTCCATCCGTTATGCCGGTTCGCCCTGGGAGCTGGGCCTGTCCGAGGCGCACCAGACCCTGCGTGGCAATGACCTGCGCGGCAAGGTGCGCGTGCAAACCGACGGCGGTCTGAAGACCGGTCTGGATGTGATCAAGGCAGCCATTCTCGGCGCGGAGAGCTTTGGCTTCGGCACTGGCCCCATGATTGCCCTGGGCTGCAAATACCTGCGGATCTGCCATCTGAACAACTGCGCGACCGGTATTGCTACCCAGAACCGCCATCTGCGTGACAATCATTACATCGGTACCGTGGAGATGGTGATGAACTACTTCACCTACGTTGCCACCGAAACCCGTGAATGGTTGGCCAAGCTGGGCGTGAGTACCCTGCAGGAACTGATCGGGCGCACCGATCTGCTGGAAATTCTGCCGGGTGCCACCGGTAAGCAGCAGAATCTGGATCTCAGACCCTTGCTGTTCAGCGAGCACGTCGCTGCAGACAAGCCGCAATATTGCCAGGTGCCGCGTAACCCGCCGTTCGACAAAGGCCTGACCGCCGAAAAAATGGTCGAGCTGGCTCGCGCCGCGATTGATGGCGCCACTGGTGGCGAGTTCGAGATGACGCTGACCAACTGCGATCGCTCGATCGGGGCCCGGGTGTCCGGCGAAATTGCCAAGCTGCATGGCAATCAGGGCATGGCCAGTAACCCATTGGTGTTCCGTTTCAAGGGCACCGCCGGACAAAGCTTTGGCGTGTGGAATGCCGGCGGTTTGCAAATGTATCTGCAAGGCGACGCAAACGATTACGTCGGCAAGGGCATGACCGGCGGCAAGCTGGTCATAGTGCCGCCAGCGGGCAGTCCGTTCCGCTCCGAGCAGACCTCGATTATCGGCAATACCTGTTTGTACGGAGCAACCGGCGGCAAGCTGTTTGCCGCAGGCGTGGCCGGCGAGCGTTTCGCAGTCCGTAATTCGGGTAGCCATGCGGTCATCGAAGGCGCGGGCGATCACTGCTGCGAATATATGACCGGCGGCATGATCTGCGTACTCGGCCAGACCGGGTATAACTTCGGAGCTGGCATGACCGGGGGGCTGGCCTATGTGCTGGATATGGACAACAGCTTCTTCGACAAACTGAACCACGAACTGGTTGAATTGCGGCGGATCACCAACGAGTCGATGGAGGCCTACCGCAGCCATCTGACCCAGGTGCTGACCGAATACGTGAGCGAGACCAACAGTGCCTGGGGGGCGGAGGTTCTGGATGATCTGGATAACTACATCCGCCGCTTCTGGCTGGTCAAACCGAAGGCCGCGAACTTGCGCGCCCTGCTGACGACCACTGTGGCTAACCCTCAGTAGCGTTCAGTAATCCCAACTGCCCTGCCGATGTGCTCGCTTGAGCGCATCGGCGACAGAGATTTCAGCAGCGCGGCTGCGAGGTGATTTATATGGTTGACCGTTTGAACAACGATTTTCAGTTCATAGACGTGGGTCGCGCAGACCCTAAGAAGCGGCCCCTGCGGGCGCGCAAGACGCAGTTCGTGGAGATCAACGAACAGTTCAAGCCGGAGGAGGCGTCTGACCAGTCGCACCGCTGTCTTGAGTGCGGCAATCCGTACTGCGAGTGGAAGTGCCCGGTACACAACTACATCCCCAATTGGCTGAAGCTGGTGTCCGAAGGCAATATTTTGGAAGCCGCAGAAATGGTCCACAAGACCAATACCCTGCCGGAAGTCTGCGGTCGCGTCTGCCCTCAGGATCGTCTGTGTGAAGGCGCCTGTACGCTTAATGATGGCTTTGGCGCGGTGACCATTGGTTCGGTGGAAAAATACATCGCCGATACGGCCTTTGCCATGGGCTGGCGCCCGGATATGTCGCAGGTCGTGCCCACCGGTAAGCGGGTTGCCATCATCGGCGCGGGCCCGGCTGGGCTGGGCTGTGCCGATGTGCTGGCGCGTGCGGGTGTCACAGCGGTGGTATTCGATCGCAACCCGGAAATCGGCGGTTTGCTGACCTTTGGTATTCCGGAATTCAAGCTGGAGAAGACCGTCCTGTCGCGTCGCCGTGAGGTGTTCGGCGGCATGGGCATCGAGTTCCGGCTGAATACTGAAGTTGGCAAGGATGTGGCCATGCAGGACCTGCTCGCCGAATACGATGCGGTGTTCATGGGCATGGGTACCTACACCTATATGAAGGGTGGTTTCCCGGGTGAAGACCTGCCCGGCGTGTACGACGCGTTGGATTTTCTGGTGGCGAACGTCAACCGCAATCTGGGTTTCGAAAAATCTGCAGACGACTTCATCGACATGAAGCGCAAGAGGGTGGTCGTGCTCGGCGGCGGTGATACCGCGATGGACTGTAACCGTACCTCGATTCGCCAGGGCGCCAAGTCGGTGCATTGCGCCTACCGTCGTGACGAAGAGAACATGCCCGGCTCGCGCAAGGAAGTGAAGAACGCCAAGGATGAGGGGGTGAAATTCCTGTTCAATCGTCAGCCAATCGCCATCGTCGGGGAAGACCGGGTCGAGGGCGTCAAGGTGGTTGAAACCCGTCTCGGCGAGCCGGATGCCCGTGGACGCCGCAGTCCGGAGCCGATCCCCGGCTCGGAAGAAGTACTGCCGGCCGATGCCGTGGTGATCGCCTTTGGCTTCCGTCCAAGCCCGGCGGCCTGGTTCAGCGATTTCCAGATCGAAACCGACGGCCAAGGCCGGGTACAGGCCCCGGAAATGGCGCGTTACAAGTTCCAGACCAGCAACCCCAAGGTGTTCGCTGGCGGGGACATGGTGCGCGGTTCGGATCTGGTGGTGACCGCCGTGTGGGAAGGGCGTCAGGCAGCTGAAGGCATCCTTGAGTACCTGGAACTGTAAGCACACAGGAGGGCGCCTGCGGGCGCCTTTCTGCTCCCAGCACTGCGCTTTCCCCGCCGGGTCGACCAGGCTCTGATTTTCCTCCCGTTTTATCGGTACAATGGCCGCTGATCCCGCTATTGGACCTTCCCATGTATGAACTGAAGAATGATCGTTTCCTGCGCGCCCTGATGCGCCAGCCTGTCGACGTAACCCCGGTATGGATGATGCGCCAGGCTGGGCGTTACCTGCCCGAGTATCGGGCATCACGCACCCGCGCTGGGGACTTCATGGGGCTTTGCACCAATCCGGAGATGGCCTGCGAAGTCACCCTGCAGCCGCTGGAACGCTATCCTCTGGACGCGGCTATCCTGTTTTCCGACATTCTGACCATTCCTGACGCCATGGGGCTTGGTCTGTATTTCGAGACAGGTGAAGGTCCAAAATTCCGTAAGCGGATCGATACGCCCGCTGATATCGATGCGCTGAAAGTGCCTGATCCGGAGCAGGACCTTGGTTACGTGATGAACGCGGTGCGTACCATTCGTAGCGAGCTTAACGGCCGCGTGCCGCTGATCGGTTTTTCCGGCAGCCCCTGGACGCTGGCCACTTATATGGTCGAGGGTGGCTCGTCCAAGGATTTCCGCAAGAGCAAGGCGATGCTGTATGACCAGCCGGAAGCCATGCACATGTTGCTCGACAAGCTGGCTGACTCGGTCATCTCCTATCTGAACGGTCAGATATTGGCGGGTGCTCAGGCGGTGCAGATTTTCGATACCTGGGGCGGCAACCTGTCTGCCGATGCCTACCAGAAGTTTTCCCTGGCCTATATGCGCAAGATCGTCGCCGGACTTATTCGTGAGCACGAAGGACGCAGGGTGCCGGTGATTCTGTTCACCAAGAATGGCGGTCTGTGGCTGGAAAGCATTGCTGACAGCGGTGCCGACGCGCTGGGTCTGGACTGGACCATTGATATGGGCGTGGCACGTTCGCGTGTAGGGTCCCGGGTTGCCTTGCAGGGCAATATGGATCCGACGGTCCTCTACGCCAAGCCCGAGGCCATCCGCGCCGAGGTGGGTCGGATTCTGGCCAGTTATGGTAAAGGTTCAGGGCATGTCTTCAACCTTGGGCATGGCATTACCCCTGAAGTGGATCCGGCCCACGCTGGCGCGTTTATTGAAGCGGTTCACGAACTCTCCGCCGCCTACCACGACCCGTCTGCTATCGTAGCCTGACAGTATTTCCGTTCAGGAGGCGATATGCGGCGCGTGGTATTCAACCAGAAGGGTGGGGTAGGCAAGTCGAGTATCGCCTGTAATCTGGCAGCGGTCAGTGCCGCTGCCGGATTCAAGACGCTGGTGGTCGATCTCGATCCGCAGGCCAACTCCAGCCATTATCTGCTTGGTGATCGACTGGGGCAGCTGGATGTGACCTTGGCGGACTTTTTCGCTCAGACACTCGAGTCCGGCGCCGCGACCAAGAAAGCCGAGCAGTATGTGAGCGAAACGCCGTTCGAGAATCTGTGGTTGATGGCGGCCCACGCGGACCTGTCCGAGCTGCAGCACAAGCTTGAGTCGCGCTACAAGATCAAGAAGCTGCGCAAGCTGCTGAACGAGTTGAAGCACAATTACGAACGTATCTATATCGATACGGCGCCGAGCTTCAATTTTTTCACCGTCTCGGCGCTGATTGCTGCTGACCGTTGCCTGATTCCCTTTGATTGCGACAGTTTTTCACGCAAGGCGTTGTATGGTCTGCTGGCGGAGCTGGAGGATTTTCGCGAGGAGCATAACGAGGATCTCCAGGTGGAGGGCGTAGTCGTAAACCAGTTCCAGGCGCGGGCATCCTTGCCGCAACAGATGATTGATGAACTGGTTGCCGAGGGATTGCCAATGATTCCGGTGTATCTGCCCAGTTCGGTGCGCATGCGCGAATCCCATGAGGAATGCATGCCGCTCATCTACCTGGACAGCCGACACAAGCTCACCCAGCAATTCGTCGCCTTGCACGAGCACCTCGAAGCCTAGACCTTAACCGGTGCACACCTCACCGTTCAGCCCGTTAGCTGGCTGATCGGCCTTTCTCGATGGTCACAAATTTCCTGGTTGTATTTCCGTTTATGGTTCCTGCAGCGATACTTGATCGAATGCGGTGGTTTGCGCATGCTGCATAGCTCCCCATTTCTCAACGGAAGGACACAATAATGAAGCTCGAGACTCTGGCGATCCACGCCGGCTACAGCCCTGACCCGACGACCAAGGCCGTGGCTGTGCCTATCTATCAAACTACATCGTACGCCTTCGATAGCACTCAGCATGGTGCTGATCTGTTCGACCTGAAGGTGCCCGGCAACATCTATACGCGGATCATGAACCCGACCAACGACGTGCTTGAGCAGCGCGTTGCAGCATTGGAAGGCGGCGTGGGTGGTCTAGCGCTGGCGTCTGGTATGGCGGCAATCACCGCTGCAATTCAGACGGTTGCTGAAGTCGGCGACAACATAGTCTCGGTCGCCAAGCTCTACGGCGGTACCTATAACCTGTTTGCCCATACCTTTCCGCGACAGGGGATAGAAGTGCGTTTCGGTGCGCACAATGATATCGCTGCGCTGGAAGCGCTGATCGACGACCGCACCAAGGCGGTCTTTTGCGAATCCATCGGCAACCCCGCGGGCAACATCATTGATATCGCGGCCCTGGCCGAAGCCGCGCACCGCCATGGCGTACCGTTGATTGTCGACAACACCGTGGCGACCCCGGCGCTGTGTCGCCCGATTGAACACGGGGCGGATATCGTCGTGCACTCGCTGACCAAGTACATTGGCGGCCACGGCACCACGGTGGGCGGCATGGTGGTTGATGGCGGTCGCTTCCCCTGGGCGGAGAATGCCGAGCGCTTCCCGATGCTCAATACCCCGGACCCGTCCTATCACGGCGTGGTGTATACCGAAGCCTTCGGTCCCGCGGCCTTTATCGGCCGCTGCCGCGTGGTGCCGCTACGCAATATGGGCGCGGCGCTGTCGCCGATGAATGCCTTTCAGATTCTGCAGGGTCTGGAAACGCTGGCGCTGCGTATGGAACGCCATTGCGAGAATGCACTACGGGTAGCCGAGTATCTGAAGAAGCATCCGCAGGTCGAATGGGTGCAGTTCGCGGGCCTGCCGGATCATCCTGAACATGAACTGGCCCAGCGTTACATGGGCGGCATTCCCGCCGGTATCCTGTCCTTTGGCATCAAGGGCGGCCAGGAAGCAGGTGGACGCTTTATCGATGCGCTGAAGCTGGTCGTGCGTCTGGTGAACATCGGTGATGCCAAGTCGCTGGCCTGTCACCCGGCCTCTACCACTCACCGCCAGCTGAACGATGAAGAGCTGGAAAAGGCCGGTGTGCCGCGCGACATGGTGCGCCTATCGATCGGTATCGAGCATATCGATGACATCCTGGCCGATCTCGAGCAGGCCCTCGCCGCCGCAGCCTGAGCCCTGAGCCCTGAGCCCTGAGCCGGCGCGGCCAACCCGCGCCGGCTAACTCAAATCCAAACCACAAATCCCTACCTTCCAGCTTCAGCCTTCCCCCGGAAACAATGGCCATACCCAGGGTATGACCAGCGTAGCGGTAATCCACATGATCAGATTCAGCGGTATGCCGATGCGCATGAAGTCAGTAAACCGGTAGCCGCCGGCGCTATAAACGAAGGTGTTGGTCTGGTAGCCGATCGGGGTGGCAAAGCTGGCGCTGGCCGCGAACATAACGGCGACAACAAAGGGGCGAGGATCTGCGCCCAGCTGCTGAGCAACACCGATGGCAATGGGCGTCAGCAGCACTGCAACGGCATTGTTACTGACCAGCTCGGTGAGTATCGAGGTCAGCAGGTACACGAAGGAGAGCATGAACAGTGGCCCGAGCAGCGGCGCCAGGGTGATGACCTGGCTGACCAGGCTGTCGACCAATCCCACCTTGTTCATCGCGATACTGATCGCGAGCATGCCGAAGATCAGCGCGAGAATGCGCCAGTCGATCGCCTTGTAGGCATCTTCGGTATCCAGGCAGCCGGTGGCGACGACCGTGACCGCAGCAATTATCGCCAGGCCTTCAATGGGCATCACATTAAGTGCCGCAAGCAGCATTACCGCCACAACGGCGGCAATGGCGATGGGCGCCTTGTTCCGGCGGTAGGCGCGCTCCTGCACGGTATTCAGGCTGATCAGGTCGCCGTTGTCGGCGAACTTGCGGATCTGCGCGGGCGAGCCTTCCACCAGCATGACGTCGCCGAACTGCAGCTGAAAGTCGTCCAGGTTTTCCTGGATATTCTCGGCCTGCCGGTGCACCGCCAGTACGTGAATGCCATAGCGCGCGGTCAGGTTCAGATCGCGCATGGGCCGATGGCTGTAGCGCGAGCTCCTGCCGACAATGGCCTCGGCCAGGGTCACGTCGCGGGTCGAGATGGTTTCGAAATTAGCCGCCTGGTTGCGGTTGAAGGTCAGCAGGCCGTTTTCCCGGAGCTCGATGAAATCGCGCATGTTGGCGTGCAGCACCAGGCGGTCACCGGCCGCCAGCACCGTGGTATTAACCGGTGTGGAGAGTTCCTCATCGCCGCGGAAGATCTTCAGTACCTGGATGCCGCTCTCACCGTTGAGATTGGCTTCGGCGATGCTCTGGTTGATCACGGCTGAATCGTGGGGCACCAGCAGTTCGGTCATGAATGGGCGGCTCTGATCGGGCCGCAGTTGTTTCGACAGGCTCTCGCGGTCAGGCAGCAGCCGGTGGCCGATGAGCATGATGAAGGTCACGCCGATGACCGCCATGATCAGCCCGGGCAGGAATATGTCGAACATACCAAAGGGCTCAAGGCCGTTCTGGCGCGCTACGCCGTCAACCAGAATATTGGTGGAGGTGCCGATCATGGTCATGGTGCCGCCAAGAATAGTGGCGTACGACAAGGGAATCAGCAGCTTGGAGGCCTTGGTGCCGACCTGGGCGGCGAGCGTGACCGCTACGGGGGTCAGAATCGCTACGACAGGGGTGTTGTTGATGAAAGTCGAGAGCACCATGCCGGTCAACATCAGGCTGAACAGCGTACGCAGCGGGCTGCCGCCACCCATACGCGCCAGCCAGCGGCCGAGGGACTCGACGCAACCGGTACGCTCAAGGGCGGCGGACAACACGAACATGCAGGCGATGGTTATCGGGGCGCTGTTCGACAGCACGCCGAGTACCTCAGCCGGGGTCAGCAAGGTGCTGACCAGCAGCACACCAACGGCGATACCTGCCACCACGTCAGGGCTGAATTTTTCGCGAGCGAAGGCGTAGAACACCCAGCACAGCAGGGCGGCGACGCCAATCATCGGCAGGGAGTCCCAGCTCATCAATTACCCATTCAACACCGTTCGGGGCTTCGCCATGAAACCCGGTCCGACACAGTAAGAGGGTTCGCTTAAGCTGTCCAAGGCCGAAAAAGGATTTTGTTATTCCATAATCGAATAAATCGTCGGCTTGGAATTATGGGGCTGCATCAGGCTGGCTAATGGACCGGCGGGTTTCTTGACCTGGCTGATGGCGGTCCGTACTGTTCAAACGCTCGTATGAATAATCGTTCAGTCAGGATGGCCCGGCTGATTTAGTGGAGACAATGCTATGCCAGAGTACAAAGCCCCCCTACGTGATATGCGCTTCCTGATTGACGAGGTGTTCGATTTCGGCGCCAGTTACGAAGCCTACGGTCTGACCGATGCCTCGCCGGATCTGGTCAGCGCGATCATGGAAGAAGGCGCGCGTTTTGCCGGTGAGGTGCTTGCACCACTCAACCGCACCGGGGACGAGGAAGGCTGCCACTACGATGACGGCGTGGTGACCACGCCGCAGGGCTTCAAAGAGGCCTATCGGCAGTACGTCGATAACGGCTGGGGTTCGATGACCGGGCCGACAGAATACGGCGGGCAGGGTCTGCCATTCTCGCTGGGGTTGGTTATCAGCGAGATGGTCGCTTCGGCCAACTATGCCTGGAGCATGTATCCCGGCCTGAGCCACGGCTGCGCTGCGGCGATCCGCGCACACGGTAGTCAGGAGCAGAAGGACACCTATCTGAGCAAACTGACCCCCGGTGACTGGACCGGCACCATGTGCCTGACCGAGCCGCATTGCGGTACCGATCTGGGGCTGACCAAGACCCGCGCAGTACCGCAGGCTGATGGCAGCTATCAGATCACCGGCACCAAGATTTTCATTTCCTGTGGTGAGCATGACCTGGCTGAGAATATCGTCCATCTGGTGTTGGCCAAGCTGCCCGACGCGCCAGCCGGTACCAAGGGTATCTCGCTGTTTATCGTTCCCAAGTTCCTGCCCGATGCCAGCGGTGAGAAGGGCGAGCGTAATGCGCTGAAGTGCGGCTCGATCGAGCACAAGATGGGCATCAAGGCCTCGGCTACCTGCGTGATGAACTTCGATGGTGCGACCGGCTTCCTGATTGGTGAGGCCAATCGTGGTCTCAACTGCATGTTCACCATGATGAATCATGCGCGTCTGGGCACTGGCATGCAGGGACTCTGCCACGGTGAGGCGTCCTACCAGAGCGCGGTTGCCTATGCGAAGGACCGTCTGCAGATGCGTTCGTTGTCCGGCGCAGCGGCACCCGACAAGCCGGCGGATCCGATCATTGTGCATCCGGATGTGCGCCGCATGTTGTTCACCATGAAAGCCTTCAACGAGGGCAACCGGGCGCTGGCCTATTACGCGGCGCAGCTGCTGGATCAGGCGCATTACTCCAAGGACGAAGCAGCGAAGACCGATGCCGAAGACCAGTTGGCCTTCCTGACGCCGATCTGCAAAGCATTCATGACCGATACCGGTCTGGAAGTGACCAGTCATGGTATGCAGGTGTTTGGTGGTCATGGCTACATCCGCGAATGGGGCCAGGAGCAGCAGATGCGTGACTGCCGTATTGCCCCTATCTATGAAGGTACTAACGGTATCCAGGCTTTGGATCTGTTGGGCCGCAAAGTGTTGATGAGTCAGGGCAAGCTGTTGCGGGTATTTACCAAACAGGTACATCAGTTGTGTCAGCAGCAGGAAGGCCACGCGACCCTCGGCGAGTATGTGAATAAGCTGAGTGAGCTGAACAAGCAGTGGGGCGAGCTGACTCAACAGGTTGCCATGCGCGCGATGCAGAACCGCGAGGAGGTGGGTGCGTCGTCGACGGATTTCCTGATGTTCTCCGGGTACGTCACCCTGGCCTTTGTCTGGTTGAAGATGGCGGTTGCGGCGCAGGCGAAACTGGAGGCAGGTACCGATGAGTCTGATTTCTACCAGGCCAAACTGGCCACTCAGGAGTTCTACTTCAAGCGCTTGCTGCCACGTGCCCAGGCGCACCTGGCGGCACTTGAAGCTGGCGCAGACACGCTGATGAAGATGCCTGCCGAGCAGTTCTAACCAGGCAGCTGAAACACAAAGCCCCGACTGGTTCGGGGCTTTGTTGTTTCAGATCGCCGCCAGATCGCAGACCGCTTTTCGTGGGACGGTCGCCCTCGGCCCGACGGCGTCCACAGGACGCCCCAGATTGAATGTGCACAGGCTAGCCCGGCGGCCAGCCTCCAAACGCTGTACAGGTCCGGTGGTAGATGGGCGCCCAAGCCCGCGCGCCCGGCAACTGCCGCAAGACGCCGTGAACCCATCCCTGGGGGCTTGACGAAAACATCCCTGTTTTCGACACTTGCGTCAGCTGCCAGGCCCGCAGACTAGACGGACTTCCGCGCTGCGTAGGGTTCGCTACGGCCTCACCCAAATATACGCCGCTCATCGCTTTTCGTAGGAGGGTCGCCCTCGGCGCGACGGCGTCCAAAGGACGCCTCAAAGATCGCAGTCAGCTCAGTCTCTCGATCCTTAGACCGCACGAACTATAGCGTTGTGCCGATCAGCAAGTCCGCGCGCTAATTTCGTGACCAGACTTTGGTCGGAAGTCATTTAAAGACGGTATCGGTCTTTTCGTTGTCGCGCTACAATCCCCCGCATATTCCGGGATGGCCCGGGCGATCCGACTGCTATAGGAGTTTCCATGGCCGATTATAAAGCCCCCCTGCGCGATATCCGTTTTGTCCTCAATGAAGTATTCGAGGCCGACAAGCTCTGGCAGAGCCTGCCTGGACTGGCGGACACCATTGATGCCGAGACAGCCGATGCGATGTTGGAAGAGGCTGGCAAGATCACGTCGCAGACTATCGCGCCGCTGAACCGTAGCGGGGACGAAGAGGGTGCTCAGTGGAATAACGGTGAGGTGACAACGCCTACTGGTTTCAAAGAGGCCTATCGCACCTATTCCGAAGGCGGCTGGGTCGGCTTTGCGGGTAATCCCGAGTTCGGTGGACTGGGCATGCCGAAGACGCTGGGCGTGCAGGTTGAGGAAATGGTCTATGGCGCGAACAACAGTTTCGCGCTGTATCCGGCGCTGACCGCTGGGAGTTGCCTGGCATTGGATGCCCATGGCAGCGAGGAGCTCAAGCAAACGTACCTGCCGAATATGTATGCCGGCACCTGGTCCGGCACCATGTGTCTGACCGAGCCGCACTGCGGCACGGATCTGGGCATCATTCGCACGCGCGCCGTGCCGAACGAGAACGGCAGCTACGCGATCACCGGCACCAAGATCTTCATCACCGGCGGTGAACACGATCTGACCGAGAACATCATTCACCTGGTGCTGGCCAAGCTACCTGATGCACCTGCGGGGCCCAAGGGTATCTCCCTGTTCGTGGTGCCGAAGTTTCTGGTCAACGCAGACGGCAGTCTGGGCGAGCGCAATGCGGTCAGCTGTGGTTCGATTGAACACAAGATGGGCATCAAGGCCTCGGCCACCTGTGTGATGAATTTCGATGGCGCGGAAGGGTATCTGGTTGGTGAAATCAACAAGGGCCTCAACGCGATGTTCACCATGATGAACTATGAGCGCCTGTCCATCGGTATTCAGGGCATCGGTTGCTCGGAAGCGTCCTATCAGAGCGCTGTTGCCTACGCCCGTGATCGCATTCAGAGCCGCGCGCCCACCGGCGCCGTCCAGCCTGACAAGGCGGCTGATCCGATCATCGTGCATCCGGATGTACGCCGCATGCTGCTGACCATGAAAGCCATGACCGAAGGCAGCCGCGCCTTCTCCACCTACGTCGGTTCCCAGCTGGACACCAGCAAGTTTGCTGACGATGCGGACATCCGCAAGAAGGGTGAGGATCTGGTGGCGTTGCTGACGCCGATCGCCAAGGCGTTCTTCACGGATATCGGTCTGGAGAACTGCATCCATGGCCAGCAGGTTTTCGGCGGACATGGCTATGTGCGCGAATGGGGCCAGGAGCAGCTGGTGCGTGACGTGCGCATCTCGCAGATTTACGAAGGCACCAACGGCATCCAGGCGCTGGATCTGATGGGTCGCAAGACCGTCGCTAACGGCGGCGCGTTCTTCAAGGTCTTCGCAGACGAGGTGAAGACTTTCATCGGTGAAAACCAGGATCAGGCGCTGGCTGAATTCATTCAGCCCTTGGCAGACGCCTTGACCAACCTCGAAGAGCTGACCGCACAGGTCATCGAGCGCAGCCGCATCAATCCGAATGAAGTTGGCGCCGCATCGGTTGAGTACCTGCACGTGTTTGGCTACACCGCTTATGCCTACATGTGGGCAAAAATGGCCAGGGTTGCCCAGGCACGCCTGGAGCAGGACGCCGACGGGTTTTATAAAGCCAAGCTCGGCACCGCGCGGTTCTTCTTCAAGCGCTTGTTGCCACGGGTGCAGTCGTTGAGCGCCTCTGTCCGCGCCGGCAGCGAGCCCTTGTACGAACTGGATGCAGACCAATTCTGAGGCACGGTCGGGTGTTCACGGCCGTGTAAGTGTTTGCTTACACGGCGTGGTGGTAAAGGACTATTTGCGGCAACCATGGCCCTGCGTACTATCGGTCTCGCTAGGAGCAAGCAAGGAAGCGCAAGAGATCAACAGGGATCAGGGAGTGGTACCAGGGAAGACTTATCAGGGATAGTGCCAGGATGGCAAGATCGCAGGATAGCGGTTAAGAACAGTGTCAGGATGATGCTGGATTAAGGATGATGATCAGGGATATAGCCAGGAAGGCGGGATCGCAGGAAGTGATCCGGGACAGTGTCGGGACGATACTGCGTCAGGGATGGTGAACAGGGACAGAGCCAGGATGGCAAAGATCGCAGGATGGCGATCAAGGACAGTGTCAAGATGACGCTTTGTTAAGGACGATGGTCAAGGATAGAGCCAGGATGGCGTGTCGTCAGGAAGATGACCAGTGGTAACGCCCGGATGGCATGATCGTTAAGGATAATGATCACAACCAAGTTCTATAAAACCTCGCTTCGGCGGGGTTTTTCTTTTTCTGGCCCATGAAACCTTCGATGCCGCTTTGAATCTACGCTCGAGTGCTGGCCGTTTCGACGTTCTGAATGCACCGCTCGGTCTGGCAGTCCTATACTGCACGCATGAATTCATACCTCATTTTCTCTTACCCTTTTCTCGACGTGCGACCTGTGCATTGGCCTATGCCATTCGGGATGTCTGCGGATGCTTGACGTCAAGGCATTAACCAAGCGCTATCCAAGTCCGCAGGGCTGGCTGCAGGTTCTTAACGGGGTTGATCTGCGCCTGGAGGCCGGCCATACGCTGGCGCTGATGGGCGAATCGGGCAGTGGCAAGAGTACCCTGTTGCATCTGGTGGCCGGGTTGGATCAGGCGGACAGTGGCGAGATCAAGGTTGCCGGCTCGTCGCTGACCGGGCTCGGCGAAGCGGCGCGCGCTGCCTATCGGCGTGATCAGGTCGCGGTTATTTTCCAGCAGTTCAACCTCATCCCTTCGTTAAGGGTGGCTGACAATCTGGCGTTCCAGGCGCGTCTGGCTGGGCGCGAAGATGCAGCCTGGCTGGCCTTTCTTGCTGACCGCCTGGGGTTGTCTTTACTGCTTGGCCGGTATCCAGAGCAATTGTCCGGCGGGCAGCAGCAGCGGGTCGCCGTCGGCCGCGCGTTGGCAGTACGGCCGCCGCTGATTCTGGCGGACGAGCCGACCGGTAACCTGGATGAGCACACGGCTGACGAGGTGATGACCCTGCTGCTGGAACTGGTGCGCGAAGCCCAGTCCAGTTTGTTGATGGTGACGCACAGTGCCCGGCTGGCGGCGCGCCTGGATCGGCAGGTCACGCTGTCGGCTGGCCACATCATTGGCGACAGTCGCCCATGATTCACCGCCTGGGCTGGGTGCTGCGAACCCTGCTGAGTCACTGGCGACGCCATCCTCTGCAGGGCATCTGTTTGCTGGTGGGCTTGTGGCTCGCGACGGCGTTGTGGACGGGCGTTCAGGCGCTCAACGAGCAGGCCGGTGATAGCTATGATCGCGCGGCCAGCCTGTTCGGGGAGGACAACCAGAGCGTGCTGGTCAGTCCCGGCAATCAGGGGTTTGATCAGCAATACTTCATCACCCTGCGTCGCGCTGGCTGGCCGGTGTCGCCGATCCTGCAGGGCAGCGTTACCTTGGCCCTGCCCGATGGGCCGGCGGGCAGGCGTCTGCAGTTGACGGGCATCGAACCGCTGAGCCTGCCGACGCAGGGTAGTCTGGTAGGCGCGATGCAGCAGGTAGACCTCGCTGGTTTTCTGGTTCCGCCGGGGCGAACCTGGATCGCCCCGGACACGTTGGCTGAACTGGGGCTGGCCAGCGGCGATACCGCTGAGTTGGCCAATGGGCAGGCGCTGCCCCCGCTGCAGACTGTCGAATCGGTGCCGCCGGGTATGTTGCTGGTCGATATCGGCGTCGCGCAACGGGTACTGGATGAACCCGGCAGGCTCAGTCAGTTGCTGGTGGACAGTGCGTTCGCCGCGGATCAGCCGGCCTTGCCGGAGCAGGTAGCGTTGCGCTGGGATGTACGTGGGGAAGGGGATCTGCAGCGCCTGACCGACAGTTTCCATATGAACCTGACGGCGTTGGGTCTGCTGGCTTTTATCGTCGGGCTGTTCATCGTGCATGCCGCGGCGGGGCTGGCTATGGAGCAACGCCGCGGTCTGCTGCAAACGCTACGTGCCTGCGGCACCAGCTTGCGTCTGGTGGTGTGCGCTCTGTTGCTGGAGCTGCTGGTGCTGGCCCTGGTTGGCGGGAGCCTTGGCGTGCTCAGCGGTTTTGCGCTGGCCTCCTTGCTGGTCGGTGATCTGGCCGCCAGTCTGCGTGGTTTATATGGCGCCCAGGTGGCCGGCCAACTGGTGCTCGATTCGCAGTGGTGGCTGGCCGGCTTGGCAATGAGCCTCGCGGGCACCTTGCTGGCTGGCGGCAGCAGTGTATTGAAAGCCATGCGCCTGCCAGTCCTGGCCTGGGCGCGCCCGCAGGCTTGGCGCGACGCCCAGGCGCGCAGCATCAAACGGCTGGCGATCATGGGCGTGCTGTTATTGTTGGTCGCCGGCGTCCTGATCTATCTCGGTGAGGGCTTGGTTGCGGGTTTCATGCTGCTTGGTTGTTTGCTGCTCGGTGCCGCCTGGCTGTTGCCGCTGATGCTGAGCCTGCTGTTGCGCAGCGGTAGAAAGCTCGCGCGCAGCCCGCTCGGGCATTGGTTCTGGGCCGACAGTCAGCAGCAGCTGTCGGGTCTGAGTCTGGCGCTGATGGCCCTGTTGCTGGCGCTGGCGGCGAACATTGGCGTAGGCAGCATGACCGAAGGCTTTCGCCTGACCTTCACTGACTGGCTGGATCAGCGTCTGGCCGCCGATCTCTATCTGCGGCCCGAATCCCAGGCTCAGGCAGACAGCATCGAGCAATGGTTAAGCCGGCAACCGAGCGTGCAGGCCCAGTTGCCCAGTTGGCAGGTACAGAGTCGGGTCGGAGATTGGCCAACAGAAGTCAGCGGCGTTATCGATCATCCGCTCTATGCGCAGCGCTGGCCGTTGCTTGAGGCAGCCCCGGGGGCCTGGGAGCAGCTGGCCCAGGGGCGAGGCGCGGTAGTCAGCGAACAGCTGGCCTACCGGCTCGAGATTGAATTGGGCGATGCGATTGAGGTGGAAACGCCCAGCGGCATCTGGACGCTACCCGTGCTGGGACGCTACGCCGATTACGGGAATCCCAAGGGCCAGTTGCTGGTGTCGGCCGAGCAGCTCAACCAGCGCTGGCCCGGTCTGGAGGTGAGCAGTATCGGCCTGCTTGTTGATGATGAGGCGATCAGTGAACTGGTCGCCGGTCTGCAGGATAACTTCGAGCTGGGCGGTTTCAGTCTGATCGATCAAGCGGCGCTGAAACGCTATTCGCAGCAGGTATTCGAGCAAACCTTTGCCGCCACCGCAGCGCTCAATACCCTGACGCTCGGGGTGGCGGCGGTGGCGCTCTTTACCAGTCTGCTCAGCCTTGCCGATGCCAGACTCAGCCAGCTGGCGCCGTTATGGTCGATGGGCTTACGGCCGTCCCGCCTGGCCTGGCTGAGTCTGGCGCAGATGCTCATGCTGGCCACCCTGACCTGCGCGCTGGCGATTCCGGTCGGGCTGGCGTTGGCCTGGTGTCTGGTCGAGGTGGTCAACGTTCAGGCATTCGGCTGGCGGCTGCCCTGGCACTGGTTTCCCTACCAATGGTTGACCCTGGCAGGCTTTGCCTTGCTGGCCGTATTGCTGGCCAGCATCAGCCCGGTGTGGCGCATCGTGCGAGTCGGCCCCACTCAGTTGCTGAGGCAGTTTGCCCATGATGCATAGACTCTCTGGCCTGTTCATGCTGCTGACGATGCTGGGATTGGCCGGTTGCGACCCTGAGCAGCCACCAGCGGATGCGGGATTTGCTGGGCTTGGTGAGCAGGCGGAGGGTTTCACGCAGGTTACGCCGGATCGTCGTTTTGAATTTCCCGCGGATCATGGCGCCCACCCGGACTTTCGCATCGAATGGTGGTACGTCACCGCCAATCTGACCGATGAAGACGGCCGGGAATGGGGCGCGCAATGGACCTTGTTCCGCCAGGCGCTGCAACCGCAGACGCCGCAGGGGGCCGAGGCCGGCTGGAACAGTGCGCAGGTCTGGCTGGGGCATTCCGCGGTTATCCACGCTGATGGCCATAAATATGCTGATCGGCTGGCGCGGGGCGGTGTGGGGCAGGCGGGCGTGCGGGTAGAGCCCTTCGAAGCCTGGATAGATGACTGGTCCCTCGCGCAGGCCGGAGACACTCAAGGGCAAGACAGTTTCAGCGCGCTGTCGGTGAAGGCAGCCGGGGAGGATTACCGGTATCAACTCAATCTGACCGCGGACCGACCCGTCGTGCCCCAGGGTGAACAGGGCTATAGCCGCAAATCCGAGGGCGATCAGGCGTCCTATTACTACAGCCAGCCATTTTTCAGCGTCGAGGGCGCCATTGAATGGGAAGGCGAGCGGCATACAGTCAGCGGACAAGCCTGGCTGGACCGCGAATGGAGCAGCCAGCCGCTGGCTGCCAACCAGCAGGGCTGGGACTGGTTTTCCCTGCATCTGGAGGGTGGCGAGAAGCTGATGCTGTTTCGTCTGCGCAGCACCGGTGGCGGTCACTATTACTCAGGCACCTGGATTCAGCCAGATGGCGAAACGCAGCCATTGGCTCCTGACGCGATAGAGCTGGAGCCGCTCGGCGAGACCGCGGTCGCAGGGCGCGACGTGCCTACCCGTTGGCGTCTCAAAGTACCTGGCAGGGATTTCGACGTGACCACTGAGCCGCTGAACGATCAGGCCTGGATGGGCACTACGATCCCGTACTGGGAAGGCCCCATTCGTTTCAGCGGGAGCCATGCGGGGGCGGGCTATCTTGAGATGACCGGCTACTAGCTGGCAGGCGAGCTTCTGCTAAGGTGATTCGAGGTACTCTTTTCTGCGAGGGCCCCGCATGTCAGCCATAGCTCCGATACCCCTTCCACAAAGCATGTCGGCAATGATCCTCACCGGGCACGGTGGCCTGGACAAGCTGGAATACCGCCAGGATATCCCGGTCCCGCAGCCCAAACCCGGCGAGGTGCTGGTCAAGGTCACGGCTACGGCGAAGAACAATACCGATCGCAAGGCGCGCGAGGGGCTGTATCCGACGCGGGACAAGGCTGAAATGACCTCATTCCAGATCGCCGGAGCGCCCACCTTGACCTTCCCCCGCATTCAGGGCGCCGACGTGGTGGGCACTGTGGTGGCGGTCGGTGATGGCGTGGAGCCGGAGCGGATCGGTGAACGGGGGCTGCTGGATTTCAACCTGTATGCCGATGAACGGCGGGATATCAACCTGACGCCGGACTACTACGGGCATGGCGCCAACGGCGGCTTCGCCGAATACATCGCCGTACCCTCGACGCAATTTCACCACATTTCCAATCCTGAACTCGCCGACGCCGAGCTCGCGGCGATGGGCATGTGTTCCTACCAGACGGCACTGCATTTGCTTACCGTGGCCAGGGTGCAGGCCGGCGAGCGGGTATTGGTCAGCGGCGCCAGCGGGGGCGTGGGCACCGCGCTGATTCAACTTTGCCGCATTCTGGGTGCGATACCCTATGCGCTGAGTCAACGGGACAAGGCCGAAGCGCTGCGTGCGCTTGGCGCCGAAGCGGTGTTCGATCGCTCCGATATGGGCCATTTCACTGACACCGTGCGTGAGGCCACGGGCGGCAAGCCGATCGACGCGGTGATGGATCTGGTCGGCGGCGAGATGACCAATCGCTTCATCGACACCATGATCTTTGATATGACCCGCCGCACGACCTATCCGCGACTGAGCATTGCCGGGGCCAGTGGCGACAATGTCAGCGAGATCATGTGGACACGCATCTATCTGTATCAGGTGCAGATATTCGGGGTGTCACACGGTACGCGGGAAGAGGCCGAGCAATTGATTGCCTGGATCCGCTCCGGTCTGTTGCGGCCGGTACTCTATGGCGCCTTCAAGCTGTCCGAGCTGCATGCGGCGGAGCGGTTCTTCGTCAATCGCTCGAGCAATTTTCTCGGCAAGATCGTCATCGTCCCTGACGCGGAATGGGCACAGCACGGCGCGCGCTTCGCGCTGAGGGCGGACTGATGAAAGAGGAGCTTTCGCTGAAACTGATCGATACCCATGCCGGCGGTGATGTGAGCCGGATTGTGATTGGCGGCATCGGTCCTTTGCCTGGCGACACAGTTCGGCAGCAGATGCAGTATCTGAGCAGCGAGGCGGACGGCCTACGCCGTTTGCTGCTGACCGAGCCCTACGGCATCCCCGAAATGTCGGTGGATCTCATCGTGCCGACCAACGATCCGGCGGCCGCGCTCGGTTATATCGTCATGGAGGTGATGGGCTATCCCATCTACTCGGGCTCCAACACCATCTGCACCGCCACCGCCGCTCTGGAATGCGGCATGGTGCAAAAGCGCGAAGGGCGGCAGCACTTCATCATGGAGTCGGCAGCGGGTCAGGTGCATATCGATGCGGTGGTGCAGGACGGCGTGGTGGAAGCTATCACCTGCGAAGGCCTGCCGACCTATATTCACAGCTACCGGAACACTATTCACGTGCCGGCGATTGGCGATGTGACCTACAGCGTGGCCTACAGTGGCGGCTTCTATGCGCTGGTCGACGCCCCGGATCTGGGGTTTTCCCTGGTGCGCGAAGAGGAACTGGAGCTGGCTGCCTGCGCCCATGCGATTGTCGATGCCCTGCAAGCCGAACGGGGCTTTTCGCATTACACCCTGGGCGAGGTGGGGCCGCTGCCGTTTCTGCATTACATGGGACCGGTGGAGCAGCTGTCCGACACTTTCTACCGGTCACGCTCTGCCACCTATGTGCACCCGGGAGTGATTTGCCGCAGCCCTACCGGCACCGGTACCTCGGCGCGCCTGGCGCTGATGCACTATGAAGGCAGTATTAAACCGGGTGATCGGCTGGAAACCGTTTCACTGCGCGATACCGGCTTTATCGGTGAATTTACCGGCGTGAATCGGGCCGGCGAGCATCAGCTGGTGGAGAACACCATCACCGGCAAGGGCTACATTCTGGCCCGCTCGGATATCATCATCAATTGCGAGGATCCGATGGTGGAGTGTGGCGGTCTGCTGCATATCCTCAGCAGCCGCCAGCCGTAACGACGCCTATCAGCTCAGCGCCAGACCTACACCAGCCAGGGCGATGGCCGCGCCGATCACCCGGGACGGCAGCGTGGAGCGCCAGTTACCCAGTCCGGCACCGACGAGATGCAGGACTGCAGTGCTCAGTGCAAAGCCGAGCATATACAGCGTCATTTCGGCGCCGGGCGGCATCTCCCCGCCATGCGCCACGCCGTGCATCACCGCAAATCCTGATACCAGTACCGCACCGGGCAGCAGCGGCACACGCTTGGCCCAGAGCAGCAGAAGCCCGAGCGCCAGTACCGAGCCGACAATGCCCTGCTCAACGCCAGGGACCGCGATCCCGACCATGCCCAGGCCCGCGCCGGCAAGCATGAAGGTCAGGAATAACACCGGCAGCAGCCAGCGTGCCCGGCCGCCCAACTGCGCCGCCCAGAGGCCGACCGCGACCATGGCGAGCAGATGGTCAAGACCACCAACGGGATGCCCAAGACCTGCTGCCAGTCCACCGAGATCGGCGTGCCCGGGGTGAGCCTGGGCCAGTGTCGGCAGGGCAATCAGGGCGGTCAGAGTGAAGGTACGGCTTATCAGGTGACCCATGGTCAGACTCCTTCTGCGGCAGGTACGGGCAAGGGGCGCAGCATGCCCTCGCGAACAATGAAGGCGATGATGTCGTCGACACCGGCGCCACTTTTCAGATTGGAAAACACGAAGGGCCGCTCGCCGCGCATCTTCTTCGCATCGCGATCCATGACGCCGAGGTCAGCGCCAACCAGTGGCGCCAGGTCGGTCTTGTTGATGATCAGCAGGTCCGAACGGGTGATGCCGGGGCCGCCCTTGCGCGGGATCTTGTCGCCGGCAGAGACGTCGATGACGTAGAGCGTCAGGTCTGACAGTTCCGGGCTGAAGGTCGCGGCGAGGTTGTCGCCGCCGCTTTCGACCAGAATCAGTTCCACCCCCGGAAAGCGATCCTGCAATTCGGCAACCGCGGCGAGGTTCATCGATGCATCCTCGCGGATGGCGGTGTGCGGGCAGCCGCCGGTTTCTACGCCAAGAATGCGATCAGCCGGCAGCGCGTGATTGCGCAACAGGAAATCGGCATCTTCACGGGTATAGATGTCGTTGGTGATGACTGCCAGGTTGTAGTGGGGATACAGGTGCTCGCACAGCGTGCTGACCAATGCGGTCTTGCCCGAACCGACCGGGCCGCCAATCCCCACGCGCAATGCGGGTTTGCTATTCATGTAATGCTCCTTATGACCGAAACAGTCGTATGTATTGGTGTTCGTGGCGGGCACTGGCGAAGGCCAGGCCGGGCAAACCGGCACCCAGTTCGTCGTCGTGCAGCGCCGTGGCGGCGTCAACTATCGCCGGCAAGCGTGGCGACAGTCGGTCGAGCAGCCGCTGGGCGTCGGTCTGCCCCAGCGGAATCAGTTTGGTCGCGGCGCCGGTCTGGTTTTCCAGCCAGCTCCAGAGCACGCCGAGTGCCAGCTGGCGCGCGCCGGTCTGCCAGTGCCAGCCGGCCATGGCGAAGGCGGTCATCAGGGCGATGGGCTCGCCCTTGGGCCAGTCCAGTGCCGGCGGAATCTCCAGCGAGCCAAGCAGCCGTAGCAGGGCGCCGCCCTGTTGGCTGTCCTCCAGATAGAGCTCGGCGGTTTCGCGATTGGCCAGCAGCCAGTCGTTCCACTCGCTGACAGCGTCCAGATCGCCGTCGTCCATGGCCACGTATTGGCGCATCAGCACCGGTATATCCAGATAACCCAGCGATCGGGTCGCCAGACTATCGAGCCACTCAGCGGCCGAATCGAGATCGATTACCCAGCCTTGTTCGACGACATATTCCATGCCCTGGGAATAGGCATAACCGCCGATCGGCAGCGCCGGACTGGCCAGCTGCAGGACTCGCAACAGGGCTCTATCGGCCTGCTCAGTACTCGACATGCTGCTTGCCGTTCAGCCGAACGAAAGGTGAAGGCGGCGTGGCGACGCTATGCGCGTGACCGTGATAAGCGCCGGGCTCGGGATTGAAGGGCGCGACGATGTCTTCCACTTCCAGCCGCAACCCGATGAGCATGGCTTCCAGCACATGATCGCGCAGATAGCGCAATTGGCCGGGCAGCACTTCCAGCGCCACATGCCGGTTGCCCAGGTGGTAGGCGGCGCGGGCCAGCAGCAGCGCGTCGTCACAGAGCACGCGCGAGAGCGGCTCCGGCTCCGCGTGAATCACCACCACCGTGTTGTCGTTGGCGAGTAAACGATCACCTTCGCGCAGCACGCGGCCACGCGGCAGAAACAATCCCACCTCAATACCTGCCCGCGTGTGAGTGCGCAGCCGGCTGCGGGTACGCATCTCATACGTCAGCTCCAGCTCGTGATGAACCGGCCCCGGCTCTTCCAGCCATTGGTGACATTCGAGCATCTAAGCCTCCTCAGAAAAGAAAATAGCGTTGCGCCAGCGGCAGTTCTTCGGCGGGATCGCAGAGCAGCGCGATCCCGTCTGCCTCAACGATGTAGGTCTGCGGATCCACAGTGATCGTCGGTTGGTAGTCGTTGAGTTTCATGTCCGCCTTGCCGATGGTGCGCGTGTTGCGAACGGCTTCGAGGCGCCGGGACAGGCCGAGCCGTTCCTTGATGCCTGTGTCCAGTGCCGCCTGCGATACAAAGGTGATGCAGGTGTGATTCATGGCCTTGCCCAGCGCGCCGAACATGGGCCGGTAATGCACCGGCTGAGGTGTCGGAATCGACGCATTCGGGTCGCCCATGGGCGCGGCGGCGATGGCGCCTCCCTTGAGAATCAGGCTGGGTTTGGCGCCGAAAAAGGCTGGTTTCCACAGGACCAGATCCGCCAGTTTGCCGGGCTCCACCGAGCCGACCAGATGCCCGATGCCCATGGTGATCGCTGGGTTGATGGTGTATTTGGCCACGTAGCGGCGCGCCCGGAAGTTGTCGGACCAGTCGTCGTCCTCGGGGAGTGGGCCGCGCTGCACCTTCATCTTGTGCGCGGTCTGCCAGGTGCGGGTGATTACCTCGCCGACCCGACCCATCGCCTGGGAATCCGACGAGATCATGCTGAAAGCGCCGAGGTCATGCAGGATGTCCTCGGCGGCAATGGTCTCGCGGCGGATGCGCGAATCGGCGAAGGCGACATCCTCGGCAATGGCCGGGTCCAGGTGATGACAAACCATGAGCATGTCCAGATGCTCGTCGACGGTATTGATGGTGTAGGGGCGCGTCGGATTGGTGGAAGAGGGCAGCACGTTTGGCTCGCCGCAGGCCTTGATGATGTCCGGGGCATGACCGCCGCCAGCGCCTTCGGTGTGATAGGTATGGATCACCCGGCCCTTGATCGCCGCCAGGGTATCCTCGACGAAGCCAGATTCATTCAGCGTATCGGTGTGAATTGCCACCTGCACATCGTAGGCATCGGCAACACTCAGGCAGCAATCAATCGCCGCCGGGGTGGTGCCCCAATCCTCGTGCAGCTTCAGACCCATGGCACCGGCTTCGATCTGTTCCTCCAGCGCATCGGGCAGGCTGGCGTTGCCCTTGCCGAGAAAGCCCAGGTTCATCGGCAGCGACTCGGCGGCTTCGAGCATCCGCGCGATATGCCAGGCGCCCGGCGTACAGGTGGTGGCATTGGTGCCGGTAGCCGGGCCGGTACCGCCGCCGAGCATGGTGGTGACGCCTGACATCAGCGCCTCGTCGATCTGTTGCGGGCAGATGAAATGGATATGCGCATCGATGCCGCCGGCGGTAAGGATCATGCCCTCGCCGGCGATAATTTCAGTGCCCGGCCCGATGATGATGTCCACGCCGGGCTGGATGTCCGGATTGCCGGCCTTGCCCAGCTGCTGGATAAGGCCGTCCTTAATTGCCACGTCGGCCTTGAAGATGCCTGACCAGTCCAGAATCAGCGCATTGGTGATGACAGTGTCAGGCGTATCCGCGCGGCCGCGCTGGCTCTGACCCATGCCGTCACGAATGACCTTGCCGCCGCCGAATTTCACTTCCTCGCCGTAGTGGGTGTAGTCCTTTTCCACACTGATCCACAGCTCGGTATCGCCGAGCCGTACCCGGTCGCCGGTTGTAGGCCCGTACATCTCCGCGTAGGCCTGCCTGCTTATTTCCATGTTGCCTCCATTGCGGTCCGACCAGACGGCGGAACGCTGCAAAATTGATCCTCAGGCGGCATCACAGACTGCCCATGACCTGGCCCCGAAAGCCGAACACCCGACGGTCGCCAGCCAGGGCTACCAGCTCCACCTCACGGTTCTGGCCGGGCTCGAAGCGTACGGCGGTACCCGCGGCTATGTTCAGCCGAAAGCCCCGGGTGGCGTCGCGATCAAAGCGCAGCGCCGCATTGGTTTCGGCGAAGTGGTAATGCGAGCCGACCTGCACCGGGCGGTCGCCGGTATTGGCCACGCTCAGGCGCAGCGTTTCGCGGCCGGCGTTCAGGGTCAGCGAGCCTTCAAGCGTCTGGATTTCTCCGGGTATCATCGGTGCGCCTCATATGATCGGATCATGAACGGTCACCAGCTTGGTGCCGTCGGGGAAGGTGGCCTCAACCTGCACTTCACCAAGCAATTCCGGCACGCCGGGCATGACCTGTTCGCGGCTGAGCAGCGTGCGGCCGTAGCTCATCATGTCCGCCACACTGCGGCCATCACGCGCGCCTTCCATGATGGCGGCGCTGATGTAGGCCATGGCTTCGGGGTAGTTCAAGGTCACGCCGCGTGCCAGGCGGCGCTCGGCCACCAGCGCGGCGGTAAACAGCAGAAGCTTGTCTTTCTCACGGGGCGAAAGCTCCATGGGCACACTCCGTTCAGGTATTCCATATCCGCGGCGCACAGCTGCGCCGCCCATTGATGCGCGGCCGTAGCTGCTGCCACAGCCGCATGAAGGTAAGCCGAGCATGTTCGGCGCAATGGCCGAGATAGCGGCCGATAAAGAGACCATGCCGCTGGGTAAAAACCAGTTGCGGGACGTTGGCATAGTCTTCACGCAGCGCATCCAGTTCGTCGCGAGCCAATGTCAAGGTGGCCAGCCAGGTGCCGCTGACGAAGCAGCCGCCCAGTCCCCAACTGGCTGACAGCAGAGGATCGCCGCCGATGAAACGATTACGCTCGATATACACCGGCCGGCCGTCGCGCCAGATATCCAGCTGTTGGCTGACGCAGCCATTGGCGAAGCCTTCATCGGCGGCCGGTCGGCCCAGGCACAACAAGTCCCACAGACACATGCGCGCATCGGCGTGCAGATCAACCCGCGTAGACAGGCGAGCGTTGCAGCCTTCGAAGGCGATAGTGTCCTGGGGCAGGTATTCCAGTGAGCCGCCGGCGGCGACGGAAAGGCGGGTGAGCTGCTGCTGCAGGGTGCCGTTGTCCCGCGCCCGGTAGCACTTACCCGAGGAGGGTGTGGTCAGTAACGCGGCAGCATCTGGGCCGATATCGGTGTTCAGGCGCAGGGTGTCGCCGCTGACCAGGCCGCCCGGCGGATGCAGGATGTACAAATGCGGACAGTCCGGACCTTCCGGATGCAGTGGACGCTGGATACGCAGCGGGCCGCGATGGTGCAGCCGATCGATAACGGTGCGTCCCGCCCGGCGACTGACGCCAACGTCCAGGCCAGCCTGCCAGCTAATGGCGCTATCGACGTGCTCTAGATGCCAGGCTGCAGTCATGCACCATCCTCGTTTATCCACTGGGCAGGCGCGATCTGTTGCTCCTGCTTGTTCAATTGGTTCGATAGCATTACGCACAATCCGGGCCAACATGGCTTTCGCAGGAAGCCTACAGGCTGGAACACGCAGGCTGGTCGATATCCCAATGCCAGTTGCACCAAAATGGATCCAAGCCTGGATCCCTGCACCAAAATTGATCGTAAGGCGTGTGGGGCTTTTGCTAAAAAGCTGGTCAACACCTCAGGAGCCGTTAACATGCGCCGCAATTGCGCATGGCATGGCCCATGCTTGAATCAGCGCAACGGCGCCGCTGATTGGTGCAACCCGACCCGGAGGTAGAGATGGACAAGCAATGGTTGATAGAACTACCCAAAGCTGAGCTGCATTTGCACCTTGAAGGATCACTTGAACCTGAGCTGCTGTTCAGTCTTGCCGAGCGCAATGCGGTCAGCTTGCCCTGGGCGGATGTCGAGGCGTTGCGCCAGGCCTATGCCTTCAACAACCTTCAGGAGTTTCTCGATCTGTATTACCAGGGCGCTGATGTTCTGCGCACCGAGCAGGATTTCCATGACCTGACCTGGGCCTACCTGCAGCGCTGCAAGGCTCAGGGTGTGGTGCATGTCGAGCCATTCTACGACCCGCAAACGCATACCGAACGCGGCATTCCCTTCGAGGTTGCGCTTGAGGGCATCCGTTCGGCCATGCGCGATGGCCGCGAGCAGTTGGGCATCAGTGGCGGACTGATTCTCAGCTTCCTGCGGCATCTGTCCGAAGAAGAGGCGTTCAAAACCCTTGAACAGGCGATGCCGTACCGGGACTCCTTTTTTGCTGTCGGGCTCGACAGTTCCGAGATGGGCCATCCCCCGAGTAAATTCAAGCGAGTCTTCGCCAAGGCCCGCGCAGAAGGCTTGCTGGCCGTGGCGCATGCCGGTGAAGAAGGCCCGCCGGAATACATCTGGCAAGCGCTGGACCTGCTTAAAGTCAGCCGCATTGACCATGGCGTGCGCGCCGCGGAGGATCCAAGGCTTATCGATCGTCTGGTGGACGAGCAGATCCCCCTGACCGTCTGCCCGCTGTCGAACGTCAAGCTTCGCGTGTTCGACACCATGCGCGAGCACAACATTCTGCAGCTGCTGGACAAGGGCGTGAAGGTCACGGTGAATTCCGACGACCCGGCGTACTTCGGTGGGTATGTGCTGGAGAATTTCATGGCCTTGCATGAAGGCCTCGGGATGACTGAAGACCAGGCCAGACTGCTGGCGCAGAACAGTCTCGACGCCCGACTGGCTTGAACGCATCGACCATCGCGCGGTAGACGCTCCGGACCCATGCCGGCCGCGTCTGCGGGGCGGCTCTATGCTAGGATAGCGGCAATTCTTGCGGTGCGTGCCGACCGAATAATCGGCGGGTCACATCATGGCGATCCGGCCTGAATTGTTTGGTCAATTCAGCAATGCACTGCGTGCAGAGCTACCCGGTCCGGACTATCGGATTTCGCGGCTTATCATGTCAGGGGAGGGGGCGTGTACTCACTCAAGCGCAAGGGCGACTTTCGTCTGCAGTTGACCCGAACCCTGAAAAAGCCAGGGCGGCACAAGGTTGAGGTGTACCTGTTCACGCCTCACGATAGCAATCTGTCAGCCTGGACCCTGAGCGAGCAGCAGTTTTTCTTCACTTCCCTGGAGCATCGCTTCGGACTACTGGGCCTACCGGATAAGGATCGGGTGAGCAAGGCCGACCGCTCCTTCGTGCTGCTGTCGCCCTACTACGAGATCATGTACGGCTCCTGGCTGTTCCAGTACCGTGCGTCGATCGATCGCCTACGCCAGCAAATCCAGAACGCCGAGACCCTTGATGAACCGCTGAAAAGGGCGCTCAGGTTGAGTCAGCACTTTGCCCTGCGACTGCGCAAATCCAGCCCGGAGCAGAGCAACCAGCGCCGCTATTTCCGGCAGATGGATATCTATTTTTCCTGGTATGCCGAGCAGTTTCTGCTGGAGTGCATGACCCTCGAAGGCTTCGCCGAACTGGACGAGGAGCTCAAAGGAGCAGTCGCGGAGTTTTTGCGCCAGGAACACAAGTACCGCAAGGAACGTGAGTATCTGAGCGACTTCCGCGGCTCGCCGACCCGCGTCTGGAACCGCATGAGTCTCTATCACCGGTTGCTGGAATATCCGGTACTGCTGCGCTCCAAGGTCATCGAGCTGGGCGCGGGTACGCGCAAGCTGGTCAAGGCGGCGTCGACCATGTTGATCATGTCGCTGTTTACCTACTTCCTGTTCAATGCGCGGGACGCCAGCGAAAAACTCTCTCTGGCGCTGTTGCTGGGCATCGCGCTGGTCTATGCCATCCGTGACCTGCTGCGTGAAGATATGATCACCGGCATTACCCGCTGGCTGCGCAAGGGCAAGCCGCGCTGGAAGGTGCGTCTGTTCATGCCCTACACCCGGAAATTGCTGGCTCAGCAGAAGGTCTGGCTCGACTATCGCCGGCTCCCGGAGTTGCCACGCCAGGTACTCGATCATTCCGGCAATTGGGCGTCTAACGAGGAACGGCAGATCATCTGTTACCGCTCGCAGCTCAATCTGGACAAGGACGCCCTCACGCAGGATGAAATCCAGGAGCGTCTGAGCCTGGACTGTGAGCAGCTCTGCGAAATGATTCAGGCGAGCAAGCACCGTCTGTTCGTCTGCACTGACGACACTGATCCCTCTGCGGCCATTGAGGCGCATCCCATTGAAAAGCAGCAGGATTACAATCTGCTGGTGGTGCACACCGAGGCCGGCCAAGCCTATTCCAGTGCGCAGCGCTGGCGTATACGGCTGGGGGCGAAGGGGATCGTGCACTGCGCGAGTAAAAAGACCAACTGGCCGACTCCCGAGGAGCAACAGGCCGCACCCTGGTACCGGGGTCTGCTTGGTTTTTTCAACGGGTCAGACACAATAAAGTAACGCCCGGCACCGCGCGCTGACAGCGCAAGACATATCCGCGGCGCGCGCCATTTAACGATGGCCGTTTGCTATGGCTGCGCTAGAATGTGCGCTTTCCTGCGCTCGGCGGAAATCAGGACGCAGCAGTGCCATTGTTGGGGTACGCAACAGGATGCCGACAATGCGGCCACTAAAGGACGGTGAATGAATTCCAGCTTTTGCAAAGCCCGCACGTTGTCTGTTGCGGCGCTCGCGCTGTTACTGAGCGCCTGCAGCGTCACTCCCCCGGCGGAGCCGGAACTGCCCTTCAGCCTGCCCGATCATTTCAACGCAGCCCCCGCGAGTGCATATGCACCGGCAGAACACTGGTGGGGTGATTTCGCTGATGATGAACTCAACCGGTTTGTCGACACGGCGCTGGTCAGCAACCCCGGTGTGGCGCAGGCATTAGCCCGCGCACGGATCGCCGAGGCGCGCGTCCGGCTGAACCGCGCCGATCAACTGCCCATGGTGGGCGTCGGTCTCGGCAGTACCCGTCAACGCCAGAATCTGGGCACCATTGCCGCGCCGTCGGCGCAGGCGGGCGGCGACATGTACATCATTAGCAACAACCATAATGCGGCGCTGGACGTGAGCTGGGAGCTGGATCTCTGGGGCCGCTTGTCTGCGCTGACCGCTGCCGCACGGGCCGACTATCTGGCCAGCGCGGAACAATTGCGCGGGCTGCGCCAGTCGGTTGCAGCGCAGGTGGTGCAGCTATACTTCGACAACGTCCATGCCCGGGCGCAGGTCGAGTTATCAGAGCGCACCGTTGAAACCCTGACAGAAATGTCTCGGCAGATTGGCAATCGGGTGGATGTCGGTATTGCCTCCCCGGCTGACGCCATGCTCTCCGAAGCCAATCTGGGTTCGGCGCAGGCTGGGTTGGAGCAGCGCCGAGAGGCGCTGGAACGCAATCTGCGTCAACTCGAGATATTGCTCGGACGGTATCCCGCCGGGCGCCTGCAAACCGCCGATGTTCTGCCTGGCGTACCGGCTTCGCCCACAGCGGGAATTCCCGCGCAACTGCTGGAGCGCCGCCCGGATGTCCGGGCGGCAGAACTGGCACTGCTGGGCGCGGGTTACCAGCTCGGCGCAGCGCAGCGCTCCTTTCTGCCATCGCTGTCACTCAGTGGCTCAGCCGGGTACGCCGGCAGTCAGTTTTCCGAATTGTTCAGCAGCAGCAATCTGGTGTGGTCGATCGCAGGGCAGATCCTGCAGCCGATATTCCAGGGTGGGCGGCTGGTGGCCCAGGTGGATGTTGCCGAAGGTCAGCAGAGTGAAGCCTTGCATGCCTACGCTGAAACCGCGCTGAACGCATTGTCCGAAGTGGAAAGTCTCCTGGCCGTCGAGACACTCCTGCAAAGGCGCGAGCAGACTCTGGATGCCTCCGCCAGCGCAGCGGAGGAGGCGGTCCGCGTGTCCTACAACCGCTATCAGCAGGGTATCGATCCCTTTTTGAATGTACTGGAAAGCCAGCAACGCGCGCTGGATGGCCGCAGCGCCTATATCACCGCACGCCTGGCGCGCATCGAAAATCGCATTGCCCTGCACCTCGCGCTGGGCGGCGGCTTCGACAACCAGACTGAACGCGCCGAACAGCCAGCTGAAGATGATGCAGCTAACTCCCGAATGACTCCCAGGACTACCCGCAACCCATGATTAAAGTCGATTCTTCTTACCGTCGTTGGTTGCCCGTATTGATTCTTCTGCCCTTGCTGGGACTGACCGGCTGCGGGGAGAAAGCAGAGTCGGACCAGAGCCGAATGGCACTTACTTAAGCGC
>NZ_VTVA01000014.1 GCF_008638345.1 Pseudomonas saliphila
ATCCAGCCAGTCCTTCGCAGAGCCGCGCATTCTACGCTTTATGCTCACCTTGTCAACGCCAGATTACAGATCAAAAATGCCAATTTATTGATGATCTCCGCTCCACCGGTCAGCATATTGGCGCTGCCGGGCAATTCTGTGACACCTGCAGACACTACCTCCGTAACGTCCATCGATGAATATACAGTGAGTGACCGCAGCATCGACGACACCATGGGCGATGCGCGGCGGATGAGAAGTCTTATTCGGACTCCTTCTATATAGAGATATAGGCGGAAGCGCGAGATCTGGTCATCGGAAAGGTTATCTACTGCTTACACCCCTACGTTGGATTTACCAGTAGAGCGAACAGGAAAATCCGCTTTCAAGTGAGCAGATAACCCTCGAACGCCTTGAGCGCTGTCTCGGGCATCGACTATCACTGGATTAAAAAATGATTCCTCAACAACCATTCAGCCAGTACTGGACCAGCAATACGCCTTTCAACGCGAACGCGACCCTGCAACAACTCCGGCTTTGGCTCAGTGCCCACCCCTGGTTCAAAGGGCATGACGTTGATGCGTGGTTCAACGTACCAAGCGAAACCTTGTCGGAGCTTCAGTCAGAATACAATCAACAGTGGGTCAGCCTGGGCCAGCAATTGATAACCCGCCAACCCTTCGCTTTCAGTGACCGGCGCTTCGCCAATGACAAATGGAGTGAGCCGTTATTTGGCTCGATCGCCGCCTACTATCTGCTGAATTCAGATTTTCTGCTCCGCCTGGTGAACGCTATGCCCATCGACGCGGACAAGCCACGTCGGCGCTTGCTCTATCTGATGGAGCAAACCATTGCCGCCTGCGCACCCAGCAATTTTCTGGCAAGCAACCCCGAAGCACTACACAAGATGTTCGAGACCCAGGGGGCCAGCCTCTATACGGGGATGTTGCACCTGGCGAGTGACATGCGCGAAGGCAAATTGCGGCAATGCGATAAAGGTGATTTCACCGTGGGCGTGGATCTGGCGACCACTCCAGGTGAAGTCATATACGAGAACGAGCAATTCCAGCTTCTACAGTACTATCCGATGGCCGATACCCAGTATCAGAGACCGGTTTTGATCGTCCCGCCGTCGATCAATAAGTACTACATCCTTGATATGCGTCCGGAGACGTCACTGGTGCGGCATCTGCTCGAACAGGGACATCCGGTATTCATCATGTCCTGGCGCAACTTTAGTCAGGAGCAGTCCCACATCACCTGGGACGACCAGATTCAGGATGGAATAATAAACGCGCTGGAGATCACGCGGGAAATCAGCGGCGAGCGCCACGTTAACTGCGTCGGTTATTGTGTCGGTGGCACCTTGCTCAGCACAGCCCTTGCCGTTCTGGCAGCTCGGGGTGATCGCGATATATCCAGTCTGACGCTTCTGGCCACGTTCCTGGACTTCAAGAACACCGGGCAGATAGACGTATTCGTTGATGAAGAGCTCGTCGCCTATCGCGAGCGCACCATCGGCGGCCAAGGAGGCCCGACCGGTGTGTTTCGCGGTGAAGATATGGGTAATACCTTTTCCATGCTGCGACCCAATGAGCTCTGGTGGAACTACACGTCAGAGAAGTACCTTAAAGGAGAGAAACCCGCTCCGCTCGACCTGTTGTTCTGGAACAACGACAGTACCAACCTCCCCGGCCCCATGTATTGCTGGTACCTGCGCCACACCTATCTGCAGAATGACCTCAAATCGGGCGATCTTGAGTGCTGTGGCGAGCGCCTCGACCTACGCGCTCTGACCATGCCCGCCTATCTGGTCGGGACCAAGGAAGATCATATCGTGCCCTGGGATAGCGCTTATGCGAGTACCAAACTCCTCGCCGGCGAGAAACGCTTCGTCCTTGGCGCCTCTGGACACATTGCCGGGATCATCAATCCGCCTGCGCGCAAAAAACGCGAGTACTGGACCAATACCGAGCTACCGGAAGACCACCATGCCTGGCTTGATACAGCGCAGTCACATCCTGGCAGCTGGTGGACCGACTGGTTCGAATGGCTGGCTGAACATGGAGGCACGCGTTCTGCCGCACGCAAGACCCTAGGTTCGGAAAACTATCCTCCCATCGAGCCGGCGCCGGGCCGCTACGTCAAGGAGTGAGGTGATCGCCCCTCTTTTAGCCGGCTGCGGCATGTTCTCGGTAACGACCCGGGGGCATGCCAAACCAGCGGGTGCTGGCTTTATAAAAACTGCTCTGATCGTAAAAACCTAGCCGATCGACGATTTCCGCCAGACTGTACCGAGTCCGGCGGAGATAATAGTCAGCCATCTGTTGGCGCGCTTCATCGATCACCTCCTTGAACTGGACCCCCTCTTTTTCCAGACCCCGCTGCAGCGTTCGCTTGCTGACGCACAGATCCGCCGCAATGGTATGGATATCACAATCACCACGGCTCAGATGCTCCATGATCAACGCGCGTACGCGGTTACGTAAAGGGCTCAGATTGATATCTCTCAGACGGACTTCGGCAATCTCACTATGCAGCGTGGCGAGCATTTCATCTGCGGTACTAAGCGGCATTTGCAAATCGCGGCGGTCAAACAGCAGCCCCATTGACGGCATTCCGAACCGCAGCGAACAATCGAAAAAGGAACGATGCGGCGTCAGGTCAGCGGGCGCCGGGTAGGTGAAATCAACCTCCAGCGGACGCAATGTCTGGCCGCCTGCCAGCCAGCGCAAAAAAGCCAGCGCGGCGGCCACTTTCAGATCCGCATAGGCTCTCGGCATTGGGGCCGCCGCTTCCGGTAGCTCATGAATCTGCAGATGCATCCCGCCAACGGTATCGGTGAGCGTAATCGACTCGCCGTTGCTCAATAGCGCACAGTAACGGCACAGGTTATTCAGGGCGTCCTGCAGGGTGGCACTGGACATCATCACGTAGCCAACCAACAGCATATGTCCCGGAGCCAGGCTAGGATACACCCTTAATCCCACATCTGAGGGCGCCTGTTCCGAAGCCAGCTCAACCAGCCGATACACCTTGTTGCGCGGGTAGAACGCGTTGCTGTCTTTCAGATTGCGCAAATCCAGACCGGCGCCTGCGGATAATCCGTCGACATCCAACCCTTCGGCTCGCAGTGTTTTGATTAAGAGACCTACATAGCCTGAGCTGACTCTGTACATATCTGACCTCATCGATCGACACGAGGCAGCCATGCAATGCGGCTGCACTCAGACAGATTCCAGGTACTTTGCGCCCGGACAGATTGTCGCTGCCCCATGCTGCAAAACGATGTCTGCAAGTTATTCGACAATGCCACGAGAATGTATACAAGAAGATTAGTCGGACAAGCCTACCAAAGCACTGATGGCACTCTGACCACAGTGATGCACGACGCCGGTTAAGGTACAGTACGGCACTAACCGAATTCGATGAGCAGCAGATGTCAGACCAGACTCAAAACCCCACCCGGCTGATCAAGAAGTATCCCAATCGCCGCCTGTACGACACCCATACCAGCCGCCATCTCACGCTGGCCGATATCCGTCGTCTGGTGGTTGAGCAGGTGCCCTTTCAGGTGGTCGATGCCAAGAGCGGTGAGGATATTACGCGCTCCATTTTATTGCAGATCATCCAGGAAGCCGAGAACGAGGGCGAGCCGATCTTCTCGAGCGATATGCTGCAAAGCATCATTCGCTCCTATGGCCCTTATCAAGGCATGCTGGGCGATTACCTGGATCGCAGCATTCAGGGCATTCTCGAGGCCCAGGCACAAGCAGGGGTTCAGACCTCACAAGTCTGGAGCGAGTTCATGCAGAAGCAGGTCCCGGTGATGCAGGATCTTATGCGTCAATATCTAGAGCAAACAGGAAAAATGCATCGCAGCCCACAAGACCTCTTTAACGTATTTGGCGGCGTAGACAAGCCAACAAATCGTGACGAACCAAACAAAAAAAAAGGCGATGAGGAATAACCCCACCGCCACTCGCATCACCTCGGCGCGTTACTGAGCAGGTCCGGCGGCTCCATGGGCGCCATTGCGGTTGGCTTGCCCGGCAGCTGAAGCCGCCGCGGCCACGCCGCTTTGTGCAAACTCGGCAGCTTGCTTGGCGGCCTTCTGCACGTTCTCGTATACCACCTCAGCGTTTTTCACAGCGGCTTTCAGGGTAGTCACGACGGGCTCCGCGCCAGCGGGCGCACTCTTCGCAATGTCCTCAACTATCTCCTGCACGTGCTGAGCGCCCGCTTCGATCTGCTTTTCCGTCAACCGAACAATTTCCGATTGCGTTCCCGAGACCACTTCATATACCTGGCGATTAAACTCCATCAAACGTTCGACCTGGGCGGTCGGGTTTAACAATGACGTCTGAAGCTCGACAAATGACTGCGGATCACGAACAGCCATCAGTTTGCCCAAGGTTTCGAACTGTTCCTCGGCGGCCGAATTCAGCGCTCTGGATTGTAAATGACTGAGCTGCTCTACGCTGCTGACCATCGTACTGCTGATCTCTTTGAGCAGCTCCAGATTCGCCTTCTGGGCTTGCTGCAATTTTTCGCTTTGGATAAATGACATAGGGTTCATTCCTCAAGGGGATTGGACGAAGCAATCGACATAAGTCATTGCATGAACCGATTGTTGCGCTGCACAAAAGCTCTTGCAAGCTTTTTTTGTGCAGCGCACAATCTTCAGCTTTAAGCGCATCGACACCCCACGCACTAACAACCATAGGGGGTCAACTGCCTCCGCCTAGGGTAATCAAGAGAGGAAGCGAGTGTGATTCACCACGAATATTTTGCAGAGCAACAAGAACCCCTTTCCTTGCTCAGAGCCCATTGGGATCGATCGGCCCGCTTGCATGATCAGTTGCAGTACAGCCTGTTATCCGCAGTGGATCGGTGCCAGCAAGGTTTGTTTCAAACGTTAATCGGGAGCCGATTGCAGGCTCCTACCCCGCAGGATTGGCAAGATGTGGTTGCCCAGCAAACGCTCGGTCTCATTAATGCCTGCTGCGAGATCCAGGCTGCCACCACCCAATATTGGCTGGACAGCTTCTTCGCTCCGACCGTGCCGTCACCACTAAAGCCAGCGTTGGACGATACCAAGCAGCCGGATACAGACAAGCCTCAGCCCGCTATCGAAGCCGAATCCAATCCTGAGGAGACGGTTACGCAACCTGTGCCTACGCCTAAGGCTGCAGCGTCCAGACGTGCGACCAAACCCAAGACGCCGTCAACCAAAGGTGCGTCCAAGACGACCTCCAAGGCGCGCAAACCGGCGAATAACACGTCAGGTAAAAACGCCTCCGCGGAGACGGCGAAACAGGCAGTCCCCACCCCACCGCTGCCGTTGAAAATGCCCAAAGCTGGTTCGGCGGCAACGCCGCATACGCAGGCGGCTGCCATCGCCCAGCCGACATCTGCTGACGACGCCGAGGCGCTAGCCGCCAACTCGGACAAAAATCCCGATCCCCAGTCCTGAACCAAACGCTCAAGCCAAGCCCATCACGCTGCGTAAGTTGACGACGCCTGCCTGATGGGCTTCGCTTACAGGCAGGCCTGAGTCACTCTCACATTGCCTCGAGCGTAGTAGACACTGGGAAACACGATATGAAGATGATCAAACTGGCCGACACCAACCTGCCCGCAATCGGTCAGGGAACCTGGCATATGGGTGAGCGCGCGGGGCAACGCGGCGCCGAAATAGCCGCATTGCGGCAAGGCCTGGAACTCGGCATGACGCTGATCGATACCGCTGAAATGTACGCCGATGGTGGCGCGGAGGACGTGGTCGGTGAGGCCATCGCTGGGCAGCGCGAGCAGGTATTTCTGACCAGCAAGGTCTTGCCGAGCAATGCCAGCCGGAGCGGCGTTATTCAGGCCTGCGAGCGCAGCTTGCAGCGTTTGAGAACGGATATGATCGATCTCTATCTGCTGCATTGGCCTGGCCAACATCCCTTGAGCGAAACCATAGCGGGGTTCGAAACACTGCGTGAGCAGGGCAAGATCAAGGCGTGGGGCGTGTCGAACTTCGATCTGGATGACATGCAGCAACTGCCCCCAGGCTGCGCGACCAATCAAGTGCTCTACAACCCCGAGTCCCGCGGCATCGAATACGATCTGCTCCCTTGGCAGCAGGAACAGGGCATGCCGGTTATGGCCTACTGTCCATTGAGTCAGGGCGGGAGCCTGTTGCAGCATCCAGCGCTGCGCGATGTCGCCAAACGGCATGCCGTGACGACGGCTCAGGTTGCACTGGCGTGGGCGTTACGCCAGGACGGCGTGATCGCCATTCCCAAGGCAAGCAACCCGGATCACCTGAAACTCAATGCGGCCGTCGCCGACTTGCAACTCAGCGACAAGGATTTCGCACTCATTGATAAGGCGTTCCCGCCGCCGCGCCGCAAGCAGCCACTAGATATGGTCTAAGTGCCAATTTCAGCGGTTGAACCTGCCAGAAAGGTCAGGTACTCGGCGGAATCTGGTAGCTCCAGGTCTCGGTCAGACTCTTGCTGCCGCTCACCAGCGCCGCACGCATCTCGACGGGCTGCTGCGTATCTTTGACCCGCAGCCGCAGCGTCATACGCCAGCCTTCAGTAACGGGGTTGCGCTGCAGTAGCGTCTCGAGCACCTCGGCGTTCTCGCCGACACTCACCTCGGGCGTGACATTCGCATCACCTGGCAATTGAGCAAGCACTGGACCCTCGAAATCAATCAGCATACCGGTGCTGCCGTCCAGGTGACGGATCAGGTTGCTCTGCTTGATTTCACCGGGCGTGCGCAGCGTCTGCTTAACCCAGGCAATGTCATCATCAAGCAATGCTGGCTCGTTGGTCGTCCAGCGCATGCTGTACGCAAAATCCAGCGATTCACCTTTTGCCGGAAGCTCGTCAGGCGTCCAGAAAGCCACGATATTGTCGTTGGTTTCATCCGCGGTCGGGATTTCCACCAGCTCGACCTTGCCCTTGCCCCAATCGCCGACCGGCTCTATCCAGGTACTGGGCCGCAGATCGTAGCGGTCTTCCAGATCCTCAAAATCAGAGAAATCCCGGCCACGCTGCAACAGGCCGAAGCCGCGCGGATTTTCGACTTCAAAGGTGCTCACTGATACCTGCTCAGGGTTGTTCAGCGGCCGCCATAACCATTCGTCCTTGCCGGTATGAATGGCCAGGCCGTTTGAATCATGAATCGCAGGGCGGAAATTTGCGGTGGGTGAAGGCTGATTGGGGCCGAACAGGAACATGCTGGTCAGCGGCGCGATGCCAACCTTATTGACGTCCTCACGCATGAATACCTTCGATTCCACGTCAAGCACCGCATCGTCACCGATCCCCAGCGTGAATTTGTACGCACCCGTCACGCTAGGCGAATCCATCAGCGCGTAGAACACCATATGAGTGTCGTCAGGCTCAGGCCGCTCGATCCATAATTCGCGGAACGCCGGAAATTCCTCACCCTCGGGCAGTGCGGTATCGACGGCCAGACCACGTCCGGACAGTCCGTAGATATGGCCCTTGCCGATGACCCGGAAGTAACTGGCGCCAAGGATGCTCATCACCTCGTCTTCCTTCCCCGGCTGGTTGATCGGATAGAGCACCCGCACCCCGGCATAGCCCAGTTGACTGGTGCTCTGCTGGTTAAAGCTCATGTCGCCGAAATCGAAGCTCTCGGGATCGTAGTTGATCTCCTCCACCTTGGAGTCGACGATCTCGTTGATCTTTACCGGCGTGTTGAAATGCATGCCCTGATGGTAGAAAGCCAGCTTGAACGGCGTGTCCTGCTCTCGCCATTCAAATTTTTCAGGCTTGGGCTGCATTTTCTGGTAGTCAGCAAACTTCATCTCGCTGAACTCAGGCGGCAGGTTACTGGCTGGCTCAACATAGGGCTTGTCCACCAGTGCCCGCGCTTCGGCGGCCACCTCATCCAGCGAAAAGGCGTGGGCCTGGAAAGTACTGAAAAGTGAAGCCGAAGCCAACGAGATCAAACAGAAAATAGGTTTGCTGCGCACAGCAACCCTGGTGCGCGAGAGCATTACGGTAGTCCCCTAACTGGAAAAATAATAAAGCGTACCCGCCAACGGGCCTTGCATACGCTGACTAGGATGCAGACGACCTGGTTTCGTTCACCGCAACAGCTGCGCCAGGTGTGCGGTATTTCGCAACCAGATATTGCCGCACCGGCACGACGGCCCTTTCCTGCACGCGCAAACACAGCACCACGGTCAGTAATAGATACAGTGGGTAATAGGCGATGGAAAGCGCCTGATCCCCCGCCGCCACCGCGCACGCCGACCAATCAACAAAGCACTCCTGAGACACCACGCCAAGCACCTTCTCCGACCGAGAAAACAGCGTGAACGCTGGCACATGCAGTACAAACATCGGCAAGGAAGCGGTGCCCAGACGCTGCGACCAGGTTCGCAACCATTCGCTGTTCACGGGCCTGATCAGTGCGCAGAGGTAGATCAATACCAGCTGCGCCGGCAGCAGAAGGCCGTTATGCAGCAGGAAGTACCAGAATTGCGCACCCTGAACCAACCAGGCAGCTCCGAGAAAACAGGCCAGCACAAAAACGCCCATCACCACCCTGCCCGCCAACCGTGGCGCGCGACCGGCATCCTGCATCTGGCGGAACAAACCATAGAGCAAAATGCCAGCCAGAAACTCTGGCAGGCGCACCAACGGCATTCTGTGCAGTATCCCGGTGAACGGCATGCCCAGTTCCTGGTGGTATATCACCCAGGCCGGCGGCAGGAGATATACCAGAGTCAGCGCTGCGAGCCATCGATGCTTGTTGTTCAGCGCCATTAATCGCGGCGCGAGGAACGGGAATGTCATATAGAAGAAAAACAGCGCGGAAATGGACCAAAGCGGCGGATTGAAGGTGAGGTAATAGGGATTCCAGGCCTGCAGCATAAGCAACTGCAGCGTTGAATTCAGTAGTAGCTCAGCATCGCCCATCCAGTGTTCGAGCCCGCTGCGTGACGCGCCCGCCAGATCCTCATTGGTGTCGTACACCACGAAACGCACACTGGCTTTCAGATCGTCTGGCGGTATCGCCAGCTGGCTGATGATGAAGATCACTGCAACGGTCAGTGCCAATGAAAACAGATGCAACGGATAGAGATTGGCGAAACGCTTGAACAGAAAGCTTCCCGCAGGCTCCCGTAATTGACCGTTACGACAATACACATGTGTCAGCAGAAAACCTGACAGGACGAAGAATGCGCTGGTGGCAAAGAATCCGACCCCGCTCAGTTGCTCGATCAAGGGGAGCTTGTGCTCCGGGTAATTGTGCAGCGTGTGAAAGATGACGATGTATAGGCCCAACAGAAACCGTAACCACTCCAAGCCGATAAAATGTTCGGAACGCGTGCGCATCATCCAACCGGTTGTTTTTGAAGAACAGCTACGGGAAAAGCAATATGGAAAGTCATCAGGGTGGCGGTCTCAGGCTGTCAGGGCAGGTCGTGAATGGTCAAACGATGCACTTCGGACGCCGGGTCAGCTAAATCCGTTCCATAAACCCGACCAACGCATCGAACCTCGTGACTCATCTGTGAACCGTTTCATACGAATCGAAGTTGGCGGGGACGAATAGGGAGTAGAAGGAGAAGTGACAATGCAGCCTGCGCTGGCTGCATTGCCCGTGCCGGTAAATTTTACGCAGCCATACGTTCACACTCGTCAGCACACGCCATGCAGGCTTCAGCGCAGCGCTGACAGTGCTCGGCCTTGTGCTGCTTGCACTCCTCGCCACAGGCGCGACATACCTGCGCGCATACCTTGCAGAACGCTTTGGCGAAATCGCTATCGCGGGCCATTAGCGCAGCCGCTGTCCGGCAAACGTCCGCGCAATCCATATCCGTCTGGATGCAGCGTGCCATCATCTTCACGTCGTCTTCGCGCAGGCAGGACGCGGCGCAGGTGTCGCACGCTACTGCACACTTCAGACAGGCCTGAATACAGGCTTCGTACATGCTATTGGTCATTGATCAACTCCTCTCTCGGAATGGGCCAGTAAATGACTCATAGCGTGGGACAGGGCATCCGCGAACAGGTTTCATCGTTCGTCGCTGGGATGGAAAGCTCAATCATGGGCAGGGAGAGGTCCCTTAATTAAACATCGAACGCGCACAGGCCTGAGCAGTCACAAGCAGGAATGACTGTCAGAGGTGCACTGTGGAAATAGTATTGGTCTTGATCGCCGCACTCATCGCCGGCTTAACGCTGTGGGATCAATTCGTTACCGTGTTCAGTACCGGCGGGGCTGGACCATTGAGCCGTCTGGCTTTTCGCGGCATCTGGAAACTGCTGCTGAGCGTGCACCAACATTGGCCGATTCACGCGGCGTTGAAATTTGCTGGCCCGGCGATGATTCTGCTGAGCATCGTATCCTGGTATCTGCTGCTGGGGCTGGCCGCCTTTCTGTTGTTTATTGCCTATCCTGGTTCTGTGATCGACGGTACGACGTCCGCACCAGCGAATCTCATCCAAACGCTGTATTTCACCAGCACGACCATTTCCAGCCTTGGCTATGGCGACTGGGTGCCGTCTGGACCACCCTGGACATTCATCAGCACCCTGGCAACCCTGGCTGCCACTATCGTGCTGACCGTTTCACTGTCCTACGTACTGTCCGTCGTCTCTGCGGCGATTCAGCGGCGCAGTCTGGCGACATCAATCTTCGCGATGGGAAGCAGCGAAGAGGAGATCATCCAGAACGCAAACCTCACCGATTCGCAGGGCTCCTTGAAAAATTATCTTCTGGATCTTTCCTCAACCATCGACCTTCAAGGGCTGCGTCATCTAGCCTTCCCCGTCCTGAAATACTTCCACGCCACCCAGCCCGAACTCTCACCCGCCCGAGGGCTACTACTGCTGGGTGACACGGTGTTCCTGCTTGGTCTTGACCGCTCCGGCTCGTTCAAAGGGATCACTGCAGTGCTGCGCAGCAGCATCGACAACTTTCTCCAGTTCAGCCGTGCCGGTAACACCTATGAGAGTTCTTCCGAGTCTGAGCGACGCAGGCTCTCGAACGTCGCAGCCAGACTTGACTTCGAGATGAATGAAAGCCAATTCGCGGCAGCGTTCGAGGAGTATCTTCCACTGCGTCGTCGGCTGCTCGCGCTCTGTGACGAGGACGGCTGGGCAGTGAAATAGCTCACGCTAAAACAGTGCCCAGCGCCTGTAGTTATCGAGAGTATCGAGTAAGGCTCACTCGACAAACACGTCGGCAATCCCGGACTTTGCCTCAGCTATGTCGCTAAGCTCCACGTATTGCTGGGTTTCAGCGTCGTACTGCGGATACTCGATTTCCCCCGCAACGCTGGGATCACCTGTCTTGGCGAAATTGGTCCAGATCGTCAGCATTCGATCGATCACCTGCGAATCGGTCGCGTCAAAACCGGCTGATGCGAAGATGTCAGCAGGGTCTCCTGCCGATCCCGATACGCCATTCCCGTTAAGGTCACCGATGACCAACGACTCACCTGTCGCCGGATCAATCACCAAGCCAAGCAGATAGTGCGTGATCACGCTTTGCGGCATATTGAACATGTAAGCCAGTTCAGCGCCGTGATACGCCTCCACGCCCCGGGCCTTCCAGCCAGCCGGCTGGTGGCTGAACAGCGTCGCATAGGTGGGTTCGCTGTTAAGCGGCGCCAACCATGGGAATACGTTCTTGACCGTATTGATGGGGTCGATAGTGTCATTGGTGTTCACGGTGAACATGAATGGCACATCATTATCGGCGTCCGTCTCGAAACTGACGCGCTCGGTCGCCGGCAGGTAGTGGTTGTCTACGTTGGTGTACGGCACCACTGTCGCCGCCGCGGAAACCACCTCCAACCAGGTGCGCGTGCGCATCTCATCAATAGAGGTCGCTTCCAATTGTGCTTGCAGCTCGCTGCCGATCGCTTCTGCCGCCTCCAGACCGCGGGTATCCGGATACAGCGTGCCGCTCTGGCTGATCGCCCGATGGAACAACCCGGCAGCCTTGGGCGACGCCATCAGTGACAACACCTTGCGGCCTCCCCCCGACTCTCCAAAGATCGTCACGTTGTCGGGATTGCCGCCAAAAGCAGAGATGTTGTCCTGCACCCACTCCAGCGCCATGATCAGGTCCATCTGCCCATAGTTGCCCGAGCCGCCGTAACCACTCTCCGCGCTGAGTTCAGGATGCGCGATGTATCCGAACGGCCCGAGTCGATGATTGACCGATACCTGGACCACACCCTTACTGGCGACTGCGAGAGGATTATTGAAGGGTTTGGTGTTACTGGTTAATGAGGTGAATCCGCCGCCGTGGAACCAGACCATGACCGGCAGATCGCTGGCATCCTTCGGAGCGGTAATGTTCAGATAGAGCGAGTCTTCACTCATACCGCCTTCCCCGAAACGCTCCAGCGCGGGATTTTGTGCAGCCTGATCGCTCCAGCTTACTGCCTCGCGTATGCCTTCCCAGGGACTCACTGGTTGCGGGGCCTTCCAGCGCAAATCGCCCAGCGGTGGCTGCGCATAGGGAACGCCGAGAAATTGCCAGGATGATTCATCTGCCTCAAAACCCCGCAATTGCCCGCCGGTTGTTTCGACTACCTGTCGCGGGCTGGTTGAGCGAGCAAAATGCTCGCGCGCGTCGGCCGCGGACGCCGCTTTGCGTGCCCGCGGGTCAGTATCGGAAAACGCATTAGCTGCTTCGAGTCGCGCAAGCAGCGGAGTCAGCGCAGCACTGAAATCCTCAGGAGACTGATCCAGTAAAATGCTGCCTGCGTTCAATGAAATCTCTTCTCTGATCGGCTCGCTCAGCTGAATGCCATTGTTGAGGTTGCCGTCAGCATCCAGCGATTGCAGCAGGACCAGCATATTGGTCACACGCTGATCTTCGACAGCCGTTGCCCCCTCGACAATACTCAGTGGTGTCAAAATATCGCTGCCTGGCGCCGAGCCCAGCTCAAGCTCACCGATTGAAAACGTCAGCCTCTCACCGTCCACATAGGAGAACTCCCCGTGCTGGTTGGTCATGCCTTCGCCTGTCGTTTCGCCGCTGTAATCCAGCCCGGCTACGGCACTGTCAACAAAGACGCCGGTACGGCTGGTTACCTCTTCGTCATCATCAGAGCCTGAAGAACCATCCAGACAGCCTGCCAAAGGCAACAGGAATGGCGACAAAGAAACAGCAAGCAGTGCTGATCGAGCAGCTCTGGGTATTCTCAACTGGTGCATACCTACCTCCGGTTTATTGTTTTTGTGGAGTTGATGCGAGCTTCGGTGCACTGCACACCGGGGTGCAACTGACCGCCGCCTACGAAGCACCGTCGTCAACTCGATGACGAAGATAGGTGCCCTGCTCTGCCCGTGCAACATCGGTCGCCCGTTCAGGCGCTTGGTGCCTTGAGGATGAGGCAAACACTGCACGGAGACGGATTGTATTTATGACTCGGAGGATTGGCGGCTCAGCGTGGCGTGGGCGGACCCATTATCCCCGTAGGTACTGCCTCGACAGCATAAAAAAGCTGCGATCCATAGCTATGGTGCGAATACGATTCGAGACAAAAGACACCGCTGGCGATATCACAGCCCCGTTCTTGTGAACGATCATTCACATAAGTAATCGGAGGTACGCTGCTTGCCCGGCAGATGCAAACGGACATCTCCGCTAAAGAGGAAGTGTGACAAGGGCCCGCCACACAGCTCGCTGATGGTATGTGCCATATGCGCCGAATCGGTAAAGCCCGCGTCGTGGGCGAGCGCGGTCAGAGAGACTGTCGGTGCCCCACCTGCTCCCAGGTAACCGTGTTGGTGAACCTGCTCTACCAACGCGGGGGACTCGAGTAAAAGTCGCGTCGCGCGCTGCAGCTTGAGCCAATGACAATAGGTACGCAGCGGCAAGCCCACCGTGTCGGAGAACAGGCGTGACATCCAGTGGTAGGACAGACCGAGGCGGCTGCTCAGATCCTCCAGGGAAATATCCCCCTCCTCTTCGAGCATCGTCATCACGATGCCGATACGCGGATCCAGATGCCTGGCGGCGGGCATCAATTGCGCGGCAATCGAAGCCATTTTGTCATGCAATCTGGTTGCCGCCTCGGCAGAGAGTGCGCCCCGGTAGGCTGTATCCATCGCCTCATCCAGATGCGCGAACGCGTTGCGCTCTAGCTGCAGCGGCCCACTCGCGTGCAGTCGCGCGAATGCAGGAAAGGCTTCATGCAGCGGGTTCAGGTGCACGCTCACCAATTTGATGCCCGGCGCATGGACTTTGCGCAGCTCGCCTGGCGCGATCGCCACCGCCTGTACCAGCTCGTCAAAATCTCCACATTGCAGCCGAAACGGCGTCGCACAGGCACTCATCAGAATCATCACGTAGAAGCGCTGACTGATTCCCACCGATACGCAAGGACTGGTAAACAGGTGGCCGCGTTCCAGCCAGTACAACTGATCCTTGAGGATGTGGGCAAGGTGCCCAAAAGGCCGAATGTCTTGGTCGTCCAACCCGGTCATTTCGTGATGCATGTCTCATTCCTCGCCTTGCCATGTACGAATCCACGGTTCAGCGCAAGTGCATACAATCCCTGCAAATGCATTGGGTCAACTATCGACTCCGGCGCCTGTTCTGCCAGGAAGATTACAACCCGTCAGCACTATGCGCTCGGCCAGAGTCCGCAATCCCGGCTGTCCATCACAACAATAATGCTTCGCCCGGACTCTGAGATGCCTTGTGGATATAAGTGGATGCAAGTCGGGGCGACCCGGCCTCCAATCCAGACCTGGCCGGGAGAGAGCATCAGCAGGAGACATCCCATGCATGTAAAAAACAAAGCCGGAAAAGCGCTTGGCCTATGCGCGCTTGCCCTCACCGCTATCACCTCCCTTTCAGCAGCGGCGCAGGCGCAAGCTCAGGGCTACACCGAGACCCGCTATCCCCTGGTACTTGTTCACGGGCTCGCTGGCTACGACAACATCGGTCCCTTGATCCATTACTTCAACGGCGTACCCGAAACATTGGAGCGTTATGGCGCGTCGGTGCATGTTGTCCAGGTCGCCGCCTCCAACGCCACAGAGATCCGTGGAGAACAATTGCTCGCACAGGTGGAAGACATTCTCGCCATAACTGGCGCAGAAAAGGTCCACCTGATCGGTCATAGCCACGGTTCAATGACTGCTCGTTATGTAGCTGGCGTGCGGCCGGAACTCGTCGCCTCGGTCACTTCCGCTGGCGGCGTCAATTGGGGCAGCGCGATGGCCGATGTGCTGGGCTCCAGCCGCGCCACCATGGGTTTGGTCAATGCGTTCTCATCGATCATTGATGCGTTATCCGGCGGTGGATACGAGCAGGACGCGCAGGCGGCGGCGAGTCAAATGTCGACCGCAGGCGCATTGGCCTTCAACCGTGATTTCCCTGCTGGTATACCCTCCCGCTACTGCGCGAATGACGGCGCGCACGAGGTGAATGGCGTGCGCTATTACTCCTGGGGTGGAGACCGGCAGCTGACCAACGTGCTGGATCTCACGGACAGCATGCTACTGATTACCGGGCAGTGGTTCGGGGAGCCCAACGATGGCGTGGTCTCGGTATGTAGTCAGAAGCTGGGCAACATCATCAGCGTCAATTACCCGATGAATCACCTGGATGTAAACAATCAGGTCGCGGGACTGGTCGGGCTCGGTTTGCCCCACCCTCTCACCGTCTGGCGACAGCATGCGAATCGTCTGCGTAACGCAGGCATGTAACGCACAGGGCACCGGCAACGGTGCCCTCTCCGGAGATTTATCCATGAGCAATAGAATCATTCTGACGCTGACTGCGGCGAGCGCTGTCGCTTTGGTTGTGGCGGTTGGAAGCTGGAACCAGGCTGAAACGGAGACTGAGAGGACGTTTGCACCGATTGGCGCTCCCTCGACTGATGATCCTCCTTCGGCTGACAAACCGGCAACACGCGCCTCTGATGCGCTCCCGGGCGCAGCTTTGCTCAAGGGCGTCGACGTTATCGACGGGATTACCTTGCACCCGGACGGCGAGCTGCAGTACAGCCTGCAACTGCGCCATCTGTTCGACCACTTCCTCGGCATGGCGGGTGCCCCGGAACGCATAGCCGCTGCGCGTGAAGCGCTGAATCAGCACCTGCGCTCAGCAGCTATCAACCCAGGCTCCCAAGAAGAAGCGCTGCATGCATTTGATCTGTACGTGGAATATCTGCGGGAAGCGGAACAGGTCGAACTGAATAGTTATGAAGCAGGTGATCTGCAGCGCACTTTTGACGTGCTCTTCAGTCTGCGCCGCAGCGTGCTGGGAACGCCGCTCGCCGAGGCTTTCTTTAGCGACAAGGAAGCGCGTGAACAGATCATCGTAGAGCAGCAGCGTATTGCCGCTGATCAACATCTCAGCGAAGCGGAACGCGAGCGGCTCTATGGCGAACTTGAAGACAGGCTGCCGCCGCATTTGCAGGAAATACGCCGTCAGGCAACGGCAATGACGCGCCTGAGTCAGGACACGGCAGCGCTGCGATCAGCAGGCGCAACCGAGGCTGCCATCCAGCAAATGCGCGAACAACAGGTTGGGTACGAAGCGGCGCAAAGGTTGAGTGAGCTTGATAAGGCAAGAGCCGAATGGGCAAGTCGCGTCGAAGCCTACCAGCGCGAGCGAGACGCCGTGCTCGCCGCCGGCACGCTGCCCCTTGAGGAGCATGAAGCCGTACTCCGCGAGCTACGTGAGCAATTCTTTACCGAACGTGAAATGCGGCGGATCGCAGCGCTGGATCGGACCGCGGCCACCGACTGACGATAGCTGGAACAGAGCGGCGTCACGCCGCTCTGCTAGCCAGCCATCACCTGTCGCGAGTGGCACTAATCCCTACATCTGCGACTGCAGATAATTCTCCAGGCCGACCAGCTTGATCAGGCGCAGTTGCTGCTCCAACCAATAGGCGTGGTCTTCTTCGGTGTCCTTGAGTTGTACCTCAAGGATTTCGCGGGTGATGTAGTCGCTATGCTTTTCGCACAGAGCGATGGCACTGACCAGATTGGTGCGCACCTCGTATTCCAGCCGTAGATCAGCCGCAAGCATATCGGGAACGGTAAAGCCCGGATGGATGGCTGCAGGAGTCATCTCCGGCTTGCCTTCCAAGAACAGAATACGCTTCAGGATGGCGTCGGCGTGCTGGGTTTCCTCTTCCATCTCATGGTTGATGCGCTCATAGAGCTTTGGGTAGCCCATATCCTCATAGAGACGCGAATGCAGGAAATATTGATCCCGCGCACCGAGCTCCCCGCGCAGTAGCTCGACGAGACAGCTGATGACATCCTGGTTGCCCTGCATAATTACGACTCCGGCTCCGATTCTGTTGCGGCGAATTGTGCTCCGACGCGGCCAGGATTGCCACCACAGAAGCTCGCCCGGCCGGAGCACACCCCACTCAGCGCACGACAGAAAGGCTATCAACCTCGGGTCTGCCGAGGATGGACTTCAGCTGTTGGGCGGTCTGCCGGCCAACCCAGCGCGCGCCCTCCAGTGACAGGTGATCATCATCGCGGTACAGCAGTACGCCATCAACTCGTGCATCACATCGTTCGCTGTCACAGAGCATCGGCGTCGGATCAAAGACGTTAACAGTCGGGTACTCAGCGAGCAGTTCATCGAGCAGGGGTCGGTATTCCCCGGCCCTCTCACGCGTCACCGCGTAATCCACTGCACAGGATTCCCTGGGTACACGGCTGACGAAGCGGTTGGGGCTCCAGCTGATACATTCCCGCGTATGGAATGGCATTTCCGGAACGGCATGCATGAAGACGATCTGTTTACCGGACTGAACGAGTCGGTCCAGCGTTGACCTCATGGCTTTGCTGAACACCGCCTGGCGATCAAGCGCGCCGGATTCAGGGTCGTCGGGCAGTTGCAGCGCATCCGACACGTGATCCACTCCATCCTTCAGCTCCCTGCCGGACACATAGCTCATCCATCGCCCACCAAGAAAGATAGTCTCTACGGAACTAGCAGAGAGTGCGTAATCCAGCGCTTGCCCCATGGGTTCCCGACACTCATCAAGCTCCCCGTCATCACGAACGGCAACGCCGTAAAAAGGCATGCAGCCGCCCACTGCCAATTGCATAAGATTCAGCCCGAACGGCTTGAGCTGTTCCGCCAATCCCCAGTAGTAGTGATTGGCATGGCTATCGCCGATGATCATCGCAGAAGGCTGCTGCGCCGGATCTTCAATCAGACAGTCGAGGTTCATGCCTGCGGGCAACAGTCCTTCACACGCCTCATCGCCTTTCAGCCTGTCTGGCCACTCCAGTGCACGCGCTTCCAGTTTCGTCTGCGCGTCCTTAAGCCGGAAATTCAAGCCGTCACGCACGAAGATGTTCGACGATGCGCCCATTAGCACAATGCACAACGAGACCAATGCGGTGACCGGAACCCATCCTTTTTTCGACCTGATGGGTGTTTCGATAAGCTTATAGCTGAGCCAGGACAGACAGAATGCGACAGCGACAGCACTCAGCAACATCCAGGTAGACGCATCATCGCCCTTGACGATACGAAGCAACGACAGCAGAGGCCAGTGCCATAGATACAAGGCGAAACTGATCAGACCGATGCCGACCATAAAGCGGTTGGATAGCAGGTAACGGTTGATCGGATTGCTGGCACCCGACGCGATCGAACATACAGCCCCGCCGACCGGTAACAGTGCCCACCAGCCCGGGAACGCGTTGTGCTTGTCGATCAGTACCAGGCCTGCGCCAATGAGCGTGATACCCAGTGCCGCCAGTACGGTGGCGACCCGGGATGAAAATAGCAAGCGCGCCGGATGCCGGAATTGAACCCAGGCTAGCGCTGCGCCAGCAAGCATTTCCCACGCCCGAGCAGGCAGCAGGAAATACGCGGCTGCGGGGCTAGGCCCCACGCTAAGAATATTGACCAGAAACGAGCCTGCGAGCAGCACAATTAGTAGCCACCCCAGACACTTGAGTCGCCACGCAGCCACCGCCAACACGGGCCAGAACAGGTAAAACTGTTCCTCGACGCCAAGTGACCACAGATGCAACAGCGGCTTGAACTCCGCCGCGGTATCGAAATAGCCCGTCTCTTGCCACAGCACTATGTTCGCAACAAAGCCAAAGCCGCCGAGCGAATGCTTGGCCAACTGCGCATACTCAACAGGCAGCAGCACGTGCCACCCCAGCGCAAGCGTGGTGGCGATCATCAGAATCAGCGGTGGAAATATTCGGCGTATCCGCCGTGCGTAAAAATCGGCGTAGCTGAAACGCTCACCCTGCAGTGATTTGTAGATAATCGTTGAGATCAGATAACCCGAAATAACGAAGAAAATATCGACACCGATAAACCCGCCCGGAAGCGCTGCAGGAAAGGCATGAAAGATCACAACGGCCAGTACCGCGACCGCCCGCAAGCCATCGATATCCGGCCGGTACAGTAAATCTGAATGTGGTTTGGTCATATGCCAGCTTCAAAATGTAGTAGGAAGCACTAGGGGCGTTGCTGCACGCATCGCCCGGCAGCGTCCATTTCGGCCGGCATTGTAGCGCATGACGTTTGAAATCCCAGCTTGAGAGCATTCACCGCTCAGAGGGAACACCGCCGCCCGTGGCCCGCATCATGTTCCGAGAGGCCTTGCTGCCCTCCTGAATTGCACCGGCGACACCCCAGTCCAGCGCTTGAAAGCGTGAGAGAAGCTTGAGGGATCGGCGTAACCCTGTTCGTCTGCCACTTGTTGCACGCTGATGCGCGGCGAGCGCAAACGCTCCTGCGCGTGGGACACCAGCACCTGCATCAGCACATAACGCCAGTTTAGGCGACGTCCTGCAGCGATGGGGGCGGCACCGCATTCGCGGAGCGCGGCCGCAAGCGCAACGAGAAGTGGCAACGCGCCAACGCCTATATGGCAGAACGCGAAGCGCACGCCGCCCTCTCGGTGGGCGGCGTGCAGGTTGCGCGGATGTCAGAGCATGAAGCGCACGCCTAATGTGAAGTTGCGGCCAGGCATCAGTACATCGTCCTTGATGAACGAGGTGTGCTGTCGAGCCTTTTCATCCAGCAGATTGTTGGCTTTCACATACACCAGATACTCAGCGTTCTGTAGCGCACCGCTATAGCTCAAGCGGGCGCCGAGCATGTTATAGCCGGCTGTCTCGGTTTCGTATAGCGCAATATGATCCTGCTGCTGCACGCGGTAAAACTCCAGTTGCCCCTGAACGGCAGAGGTAAATCGCTGATCAACGCGCGCGCCCAAACGGTCAGCCGGAATCCGCGGCAGGTCGTCGCCGCCCTTCAGCTCGCCGCGCACGTGATCGCCGAAGATTGTCAGCGCTGTAGCCCCGGTGAACTGATGTCGCACCTCACCTTCCGCGCCAACCAATACAGCATCGCGCTGCCGATACTCGATCTCACGCTGCCCACCGCCGATGTCCCGCCCCGTATCGGCGGCGTGAATGAAGTCGTCCACCTCGTTGCGGAAAACACTCAGGCTGTAGGTTGTTGGCCCAGCGAATTTCCGCAGAGTCAGTTCGGCGTTACGGGACGTCTCTTCGCGCAACTCCGGGTTGCCGAGTTCGACGGTTCCAGTCGCCGCGTGCGGGCCATTTGCATACAGCTCTTCGGCCGCGGGCAGCCGCTGTGAACGCGATACAGATAAACCCACTGAGTGATCGTCAGCAAAGTTCCATACCGCTCCGGCTGATGCAGAGGTTCCGCTATGGCGAGTGTCGGGTGCGCCCGCAGCGTCGATGTTTTGCCATTCGTGGCGCAGGGCCAGTTCGTAGCGCCAGTCACCCGCGTCGAATGCCTCCAACAGGAAGATGCCGTGGTTACGGGTCAATGTCTGAGGAACATACATCTCCTCGCCCTGCGTCTCGAAATCCCGGCGCAATGTTTGCGCACCCACCACGCCGCGCCAGCCCAACAAAGGCGCATGCGTCAGTTCCAGCCGCGCATCGGTGGCATCACTGCTGAAATGCGTACCGACCTCACCTCCCTCTATCTCGTCGTGCCGATATTGACTATGGCCGAGCCGCAGCCGTGCCAGCTCAAAGCCAGGCAGTGGATTCATCACCTCCCCCCGCACATCCCAACGTTTCTGTTTCATATCAACATAAGGGACGCTCTCGGAACCGTGATCATCATGGTCGTGGTCGTCGTGGTCCTCCTCCTCGTCGTGCTCGGCGCAATGCCAGTCCCGCAGGCCATGGGTATGGCAGTCAGCATGTTCATGCGCTAACAACCCATAACGACGTTGCTGCTCACTGTAGGCCAGGCCGAGATATCCGCGCTCACCAATAAAGCTCCCTCCCAGGGTAAAGCTGTCGGTGTCGTTGTAGGACCCGTGTTGCGTGCCGGGGGAACCTGGAATCTCGTATTCATCCGCCTGTCGCTTCATCCCTTCTACACGGAACGCCAGATTCCCCGCGCCGAACGTCACACCTAGCGCACCCATTGTTTCGTCAGCAACGGTGTTACCGCGCAGTTCCAGGTCGGCCTCATAGCCCTCAGCGGGTACGTAGGTAGGCACCTTTCTGTCGATCACGTTCACCACACCACCGATCGCACCGCCGCCGTACAGCAAGGTCGCCGGCCCCTTAAGCACCTCTATCCGCTCGGCAAGCAAGGGCTCGCTGGTCACTGCATGATCCGGGCTGACGGTTGAGGCGTCGAGCACATCCACCCCATCGCTCAGCACCTTCACCCGTGCTCCATCCAGTCCGCGAATCACCGGTCTACCAACCCCTGGGCCGAAATTACTGGAACGCACTCCCGGCACGCTCTCCAGGGTTTCGCCGAGTGTGGCCTCGCGGCTTTGCACCAACCGGTCACCTTGCAATACATCTACCGGGGTGGTCATTTCATGGCTTTGCCGGTTCAGCACGCTGGCGCTGACCACTGTTCCAGGTAATTGAACGGGCTCGGCCGCCAATGCAGGTGCGGTCACAGCCACCCACACCGCACAGGCCAGGGGATGAAGCTTTCGGTTCATTCGCACATCTCCAAACGTGACAGCTGCCTGTCCTGCAGCTGCCTGTAATTAACCGCGTTCCGAAAGAACGCCGTGAGGATGCGCACTATACCTAATGTTATATTGTAACTAATAGCAATTTTCTAAATACTTCTTCTCCATATAACCAATCGGTGTATTTTGAGGATCTATTTCAGGCGCTTTCAGCGCTCACATAACCATGATAGCCACGCGCTCGCTTGTTGAGGCGGCGAGCAACTAGGCACCGAGGCTGATTCATGCACAGGCTTGGGCCTACGACTCAACCTCGGTAGTGAGCGGCTGGGTTGCCAGCATACTGGCCACTCGGCCAGCCAATACGTCCAGCGTCAATGGCTTGGTCAGCAGCTGCATATAGGGCCCCAGGAAGTTACCCTGATCCATGGCACTTTCAGCGTAGCCCGTCAAAAACAACACCGGCAACCGCGGCTGCAACTGCTGCAGGAGTTCGGCCAGTTGACGTCCGTTCATGCCCGGCAAGCCGACGTCTGTCACCAGCAGATCAACCTGCTCCAGCGCATGGAAATGTTCCAGCGCCTCATCGCCGTCGCAGGCGACGCACACTCGATAACCGAGCTCCTCCAGCACTTCCTGATTGATCAAGCGTACCGAATCATCATCCTCCACCAGCAGGATGGACTGTCCACTTCCGGCAGCAGCCACCTCTGGGGTGGGTGAGGAAACCGAATCGATTCTTGACTGCTCGGGCAGCCATATCGAGACAGTCGTACCCGCATCCGGCACGCTATTGATCGACAGCCGACCGTTACTTTGCTGGGCGAAGCCGTAGACCATCGATAAGCCGAGTCCGGTGCCCTGCCCTATGGGTTTGGTCGTAAAGAAAGGCTCCGTGACCTTGCCAAGCACGTGTTCAGGAATGCCACATCCCGTGTCCTGAACCTCGATGCATACCTGGCCGCTTTCATTGGCCCCGGCGCTGTTCAACCCGAGGTGTTTTTCAAGCCGGGTACGGATCGACAGGGTCCCGCCGCCGGGCATTGCATCACGGGCATTGATCACAAGGTTGAGAATGGCGTTCTCAATCTGGTTGGCATCGGCGCAGATCCACGGGTCCTCACTGCACAGCTCAAGGTTTAAGCATATCTGCTCGGAGACGGTTCGCTGAAGCAGGTCCTTGAGCGCAGCGACGAGTTGGTTGATGGATAACGGCTTGGCATCCAACGGCTGGCGTCTGGAAAACGCCAGCAGCCGCTGAGTCAGGGCTGCAGCCCGCTGGGCCGAGGTGGTTGCTGCACCCATGAACCGCGCCACATCATCGAGTTTGCCCTTCGCCATACGCATCTTGATCAGTTCCAGCGCACTGATCACGCCGGTCAGCATATTGTTGAAGTCGTGGGCGATCCCGCCGGTCAACTGGCCGACTGCTTCCATTTTCATGGAGTGTCTGAGCTGCTCTTCAGCCCGCGCTCTTTCATCGCTTTCAGTGCGCAACCGTTCGATCGCGGCGTTGAGCTCGTGAGTCCGGGCCTGCACCTGAATTTCGAGTTCTTCATTGAAGCGCCTCAGCGCCAGCTCGGCCTGTTTCTCTTCGTTGATGTCGAGAATCACCGAAGCCGCCCCGATGATCTTCTGGTTGTCATCGAACAATGGCACGGCACTGACGCGCATCCAGGATTCACCACCATTGGCCGAGCTATGGCAGAAATCTACTCCCTTGATAGGCTCGCCTCTCAAGGCCCTGGCGCCCGGGAACATCTGCGGTTCAAGTTTTCTGCCGTCAGCGTCGAGTGCGACCCAGCGCGCGGCTAATTCGGGGCGTCGGGAGGGAATGATCCCCTGCGGAAGGTATTGTCGAAAAAGCGGATTGCTGATGACCGAGCGGCCGTTCGAATCCATGAAAGAAATGCCCACCGGCACATTTTCCAACAGGATATTAAGGCGTCCCCGCTCTTCCGCCAGTTCGGCAAGGCGATCACGCATGTCGAACTGCCTTTCCCGCGAACTCCAGGCCGCATCGACGGCACTCAGAAGCGATGCGGAACTCAGAGGACGTTCAAGCACAATAACGTAACCCGCCGAGGCTGGCAGCCGACGTCTCGCTGTCTCGGTATCGCGACCAGAACGGCCATTGTTCGAGGCAAGCAGAATGATCGGAATATCCGACCAGCTTTCCTGCTTGCTCAACGCCTCGCCAAGGCTGGCAACATTTCCCAGCAGCGCTTCCTCAGTAAGAATCACCAGCCCCGTGTCGCCACCCAATGTCGTCGACAATGCGCCCAGGTCCGGATGTACGGATATGGAATACTTCTTGTCGAATAGCCTGCTCAGACTGAGCGCATCCCCCTTGAAGGGAGCGACGATGGACAAGGTCCTGGTTTCAGATTGTTGCTCAGTCCTCACGCTGTCGCTCTTCCATCAGAGGGCTACCCGCCCCGTGGTACTCAGGCGTCCCCGACAGGACGCCGCGAAAATCGATCAAGGCTTCGCCCACACGCACGCCGTGGGAATCGATCCGCAGTTCGCGAATGGCGTCTCCATGGGCACCGCCGCGATGCTTCAATACCGACAAGGCTTTACGCAATCGCCCGTGCGCTTCAAAGAAGCGTATCAGCACCACCGAGTCCGCCACGTAGGAGATATTCAGGTTGCTCGACATTGAACCGACCAGCCCATGCTGCGGATTGATCAGAAAGGTCACAACGCCCAGTTGACTCAGATAGGACAGCAACTCGTGCATCTGCAAGATGAGTTGTTGTTCCTGAGGCATGGCCGCCATATATCCGTTGAGGCTGTCGACCACGATCATGGTGCTGCCACGCTCTTCCACTTCACAACGGACCCGCCAGGCGAACTCGCCCGGAGAAATCGCCGCCGGATTGATTTGCTGGATGACCAACAAACCATCCGCAATATGCTGACTGAAACCCAGGCCCATGCTATCTGCCCGAGCGACCAGCGTGGCGATGCGCTCATCAAACTCGTAGATCGTGCATTTCTCACCGCGCCGACAGGCCTCGGCGAGATAGACCAGCGCCAACGTGGTTTTGCCTGCCCCCGCCGGACCGGTAATCAAGGTACTGGTGCCCTTCAATGGCCCGCCGGCGAGCAACTCATCCAGCCCCGGGATGCCACTCTTCACCGCATCGCCAGCAAACACAACCTGGTGATTGGAAGCAATCAGGCGGGGATACACCTCAAGGCCGCCCTTGCGAATTTCAAAATCGTGAAACCCAGCCACAAAGTCCACGCCGCGCAGTTTCTGAACCTGCAGGCGCCGGCGCGCCGCGCCAAAATCCAGGGTCAATCTTTCGAGGGTGATCACCCCATGACAGAGGCTATGCAGATGATTGTCACATTCACCGCCGGAGCCGGTCATGTCATCCAGCAGCAACACGGTTATATCCCGGCCAGCGAAATACTGTTTGAGCGCAAGCACTTGCCGACGGTAGCGCAGCGGATCCTGCGCCAGCAGCCGCATTTCAGAGAGGCTGTCGAATACCAGTCGCTTGGGTTGCAACGCATCCACCCGCTCCTGAATCAGCTTGATGGTATTACCCAGCTCAGCTTCCCATGGATGCAGGATGGATTGCTCATAGACCTCGCCGAGCACCTCTGCCGTGGAAGCAAATTCGAACAGGGTGATCCCCTCCAGAGACCATCCATGCGAATGCGCTACGCTTTCCAGCTCCTCAGCCGTTTCCGATAACGTGATATAGAGCACCGGTTCACCTGCTGCAACGCCAGTACGCAGGAATTGGAGGCCCAGTGTGGTCTTGCCAGAGCCAGGCGTGCCCTCGAGTAGATAAAGCCTGTTGCAGGGCAATCCGCCCTTGAGAATTGAATCAAATCCCGTATTGCCAGTGGAGACGATTGGCCGTGCGTTTACCATCTATTTACCTCTTGCAAGGGGACTAGCCCCACCAAGGAATGCCTTGCCTTGGTACAAGTATGCAACGCACCTTCCGACTCGCCAACTGGATTCCCAGCTGGGTCGGGACCCGATCTGGCTGGTTGCCACTCCAGAACTCGACCTGTAATTGGGCTTCGAAGGACAACCAGACACGCTGTGCGCAACAAAGAAACAACCGGTTTGCCGGTTGCCAGATAATTCTTCAGACATCGCAGAGGTCGATCGGTTGCGTTACGTGCTCACCTGCTAATGCGTCAGCAACCAACGGGCGTCTTCGCAGTACTCCCCTGCGAGACAATGCGCCTCAGTCAGTGCCCTCCAGGTCGCGTATCAGATCTTCCATTTCGGCTATTTCGCGGCGTTGCGCCTCGATGATCTCATCCGCCAGCTCACGCACCCGGGGATCAGCAATCTGCGCCCGCTCGCTGGTCAGGATCGCAATCGAGTGGTGCGGGATCATTGCTTTCATGTAATCCACGTCGTCAACGGTAGCCTGGCTGCGCACAAGCCATAAGGCGACAGAAAACAGCACGACACTGGCACCGACAATAGCGCTGTTTATCGCCTTGTTCTTATACATGCCGAGCATAAAGCTCAACATCACCACCGCCATGACTGCACCCATCACCAGCGCCATCCAGGCTCGGGTCTGGCTCCACGTCACGTGCTCCAGCGCGTAGGTGTTCAAATACATCACGCCATACATGATGATCGTTGATGTGGTAATCATCGCGCCAAACCGCCAATAGGACATGCTCATAAAGAGTTCCTTAATTGTTGGTAAGTTATTCTGTTGACTCAGTTTTGATGCAGATGTTTCTTGCCGTCGGGATGAATATGAGTGGTTGCCTTGGCCGGCGCGGGCTCGCCCGGTTGCTCCTTATGGTGCTCCGTCTCGGCTGCGCCGCCGTCATGGTGGCCCCCGTGCTGGGGGCTTTCCCCGCCGCCATGCTGATGCCCGCCGCTCGATTCGACCAGTGATTGATATTGCGATGCGCTCAGGGACGGAAGCTCCTGGACAAATGCCACCAGCTCCCAGATGTACTGGTCATCCATGCTGGTACCCCAGGCGGGCATGGCCGTGGACTTGATACCGTGTTTGATGATCCAGAATGTGCGCGCGGGGTCTTCGCTTGGGCTGGCTTGCGTAAAATCAGAGGGTGTCGGGTACAGGCCCAGGCTCAGCTCGGTGGAAGTTTGCCCGGGGACCAGGTGGCAGCTGGCGCACATTGCATCATAGTTGCCCGCGCCAGCCTGCAGCATCGCGGCAGAATCGAGATCAACCACATCGATATTGGCCGAACGTACCGCTATAGACCGGTTTCGTGCCGTTTCGAGCAACGCGTAAACAACCGCCGAATGCGGCGCATCGGCGGCCACATTGACCAAACCAGAATAAACCACTCCAGCCACCGTGCCAGCCGCCATGACGAAGGTAACCGCCAGGGTGCCAATGACTGCCTTTTTAGGGTTCAGAACCACATCCGCACCCCCGCTACAAAGCGCGCTTCCTCTGTTTTTTCTCCCTCCCGCCGGGCGATATCGGCCGTTTCTCCAAAGGACCGCCCCCAACTCACGCCGATATAGGGCGCGAACTCGCGCACTATTTCATAGCGAAGGCGCAAACCGGCTTCCACTTCACTCAGGCCGGAGCCTACCCCACGCGCGGGATCATCCTTGCCATAGAAATTCAGCTCAGCCACCGGCTGCAGCACCAGACGGTTGGTCAGCAGGATGTCGTACTCACCTTCCAGACGGGCAGCGGTCTGTCCGCCTTCACCCAGGTAACCGGTCGCCTGTACTTCCAGCCCATACAGTGCCATGCCCTGTACGCCCAGAGCGGCCCAGGTCTGAGGTGAGCCCGGCTTGAAGTCTTGTCTCACGCCGCCGACCACCTCCCACCAAGGGCCGATAGCGTGCCCCCAAAGCAGCTGCAGCTCCGCATCCTCAGTCACGCCGTTGGTCCGCTCACCCTCGGAGCGCACCCAGAGCCGGTCGATGTCCCCGCCCCACCACCCGGAAACCTCCCACGCCAGAGCGCTTCCTTCATCCGCATCCTGATATTCGAGCTGATCAAACAACAATAGACCGAAAGGCTTTTTGTCGTGCACGGTGTGTCCCTGAATAGCCGGAAACGCAGCGGCGCGACCGGCATCCGTCAGAGCCGGAATAAACGCGGGCAGCGCCTTTCCGTTCAGATACGCACCATCAGGGCGGGTCGCGGCCGGAGAGCCGTGCCCCATTTGACTATGATCCATCTCGCCGTGCTCGGCCGGCTCCTGTTCCATCTGGCCGTGGTCCATCGCTCCGTGATCCATCGAGTCATGTCCCATCTGGCTGTGGTCCATTTCCTGTTGCACCGGTTCATGTTCCATCGGCTCGTCATGCATGTCGCCATGTTCATTGCTGGGGGAGCCATGTTCCGTGTGCTCGCCGTGTCCTTCGGACGACGACTGAACGTTACGCTCAACTGATTCGGTACTGTGGTGTCCAGCGTGTTCCTCGGCTCCCAGAGCAGTCTGGACGGGAATAATGCTCAGCAGCAGCGCAGCCTTCAAGGCGCTGCGGGTAAAACGCTTGCGCGTGCAAAGATTCATCGTTGCGGCTCCTTCAGGTTCGCTCATCGACACGGACTTCACGAAACATCCCCATTTCCATGTGAAACAGCAGGTGGCAGTGATAGGCCCATCTCCCCAGGGCGTCGGCTGTCACGCGATAGCTGCGCTTGGATCCTGGGGGCATATCAATGGTGTGTTTGCGCACCATGAACTGTCCGTTCTCGTCCTCCAGGTCGCTCCACATGCCATGCAGATGGATCGGGTGCGTCATCATCGTGTCGTTAACCAGCGTGATGCGGACGCGCTCGCCATAGGTCAGTAGCAGCGGCTCGGCATCTGAGAATTCCACACCATCAAAGGACCAAGAGAATCTCTCCATGTGACCGGTAAGATGCAGCTCGATGGTTCGACTCGGCTCGCGACCATCCGGATCGGGGAAGCTACTGCGAAGATCAGCGTAGGTCAGCGTACGCCGACCATTGTCGCGCAGGCCCAACCCCGGATCGTCCAGCTTGTGGGTCGGCATCATGGTCTGCATATCGACCAGTGGATTGCCGTCTTCGCTGGGTGGATGCTGCTGCATCGCTCCTGTCGCCTCATTGGCAGCATGATCCGTGGTGCTCGACTGGCTATGGTCCATGTCACCCGTCATAGCGCCATGGTCCATCTGACTGTGGTCCATGTCCGCCGCCGGTTGGTCGGCGCCGTGATCCATGTCGGCCATACCGGCCATGCTCCCGTGATCCATACCCATGTCCTGCATGCTGAGCTCGGGGCGCGGGTCTGTTTCGGGAACCGGTGCGCTCAATCCTTCGCGAACCGCCAGCGTGCCCCGCGCAAAGCCGGTACGGTCCATCGACTGGGCAAAAATGGTGTACGCCTGTTCATCTTCAGGTTCGACGATTACATCGTAGGTTTCGGCTACCGCTATGCGGAATTCGTCGACGCTGACCGGATCAACATGCAGGCCATCCGCCGCGACCACGGTCATCTTCAGTCCGGGAATGCGTACGTCGAAGTAGCTCATGGCTGAGCCGTTGATAAAGCGCAGGCGAAGCTTTTCGCCGGGTTTGAACACCCCGGTCCAATTGCCGTTGGGCGCTTGACCGTTCATCAGGTAGGTGTAGGTGTAGCCACTGATATCCGCCAGGTCCGTTGGGCTCATCTTCATCTGCGCCCACATTTTTCTGTCGGCAAGCGTCGCGCCCAGCCCGTCGCTCCTTACATCTTCAAGGAAGTCACCCACAGTGCGCTGGTTGAAGTTGTAATAATCGGACTGCTTCTTCAGCTTGGCCATGACGGCCTCAGAGCTTTCGTCAGTCCAGTCAGTCAGCATGACGACATAGTCGCGGTCGTAATCGAAGGGCTCCGGGTCCTTGGGGTCGATAACCAGGGGGCCGTATACACCAGCCTGTTCCTGGAAACCGGAGTGGCTGTGATACCAGTAGGTGCCGCTCTGATTGACCTGGAAGCGGTATTCATACATGCCATCAGGGGCGATGCCATGAAAGCTCAGGCCCGGCACACCGTCCATATTGGCCGGCAGAATGATGCCGTGCCAATGGATAGAGGTATCTTCCTTGAGCCGATTGGCAACGCGGAGCGTGACGGTGTCGCCTTCGCGCCACCGCAGCAACGGGCCAGGCACAGTGCCGTTAATGGTCAGTGCCGTTCGAGGACGACCGGTGATGTTTACCGGCGTTTCACCTATGACCAGGTCAAAGTCGGTCCCGGCCAATACCGTGGGTTGTCCAGGACTGGTCAGAGCCCACACGGGGGAGCGCCACAACCCCAATCCTCCAAACAGTCCGGTCGCGACCATACCCTTGACGAAGGTCCGTCTCGAAGTCTTGTATTGCATTAACCGTATGCTCCGTGAGCCTGTTGAAATCTGATTGATCCGCTGCAGCGCGGCAGCGTGTGTCCGAATCTGCCACATCCCCAGGCACCGCATGATTACATTTGTGTCAGCTAGGGCTATGGCGAGCCGTGGACCGCTAGTATGGCTGTACACTCGAGGCTGCACATTCAATCTCCGTGGATGACATTCCTGTGCGGTAGGCAGGGCAATGACAGCTGCGATGAGAGCTGAACGATGCGCTATCGCCAAGGAACCTGATTGTGAAAATCCTGGTTGCAGAAGATGAGCCGAAAACCGGCATTTACTTAAAGCAAGGTCTGAGTGAGGCCGGGTTTGTGGTCGACCTGGTTACCAACGGCATTGATGCGGCCCAGCAAGCTCTTAACGAGCAATATGACCTTCTGATTCTGGATGTGATGATGCCGGGGCTGGATGGCTGGCAGGTGCTGGAGCATGTTCGTGCCGGTGGGGATGCTACCCCTACCCTGTTTCTCACAGCCAGAGACCGTGTGGAAGATCGCGTCAAAGGGCTGGAGCTGGGCGCCGATGACTATCTGATCAAACCCTTCGCGTTCTCGGAGCTGCTCGCTCGGGTCAGATCACTTTTACGTCGCGGCAACGGCACCACCGTCCAGACCACACTGACCGTAGAAGACCTACAGATAGACCTGCTCAAGCGCAGAGCAGAGCGCGGCGGCAAGCGAATCGATCTGACCGCCAAGGAATTCAAGTTACTGGAACTGCTGCTACGCCGGCGTGGCGAAGTGTTATCCAAATCGCTCATTGCCTCGCAGGTCTGGGATATCAATTTCGACAGCGACACGAACATTATCGAAGTCGCCATTCGAAGGCTGCGGGTAAAAATCGACGACGATTACCCGGTCAAGCTGATCCATACGGTGCGGGGTATGGGCTACTTTATCGACGGCGAGGAACCTGATTAACCCTGAAGCGAGTTTTGCAAGCCTGTCAGGTGGCTAGCACGCTAAGGGAACAGCAGACACTGAAGGGCTCAAGTCCTACTCAATAAATACCGGTGCAAACCCGCCGCCGGGCGTACGAAAGTTGGTAGTTTGCCCCTGATATAGCCTTGCCGCAGCCAGAATCAGGTTGCCGCGATAGGTGTACAGACGTACGTCGACCTTCAGCATTTTGCGCTCGCCATCAACCAGCACCAGCCGCTCCGAGGGCGGCACGTAGGCCTGAGCAATATATTCACTCTGCACAATCTGGGCGAACGTGCCCTTGGTGAGCTTGCTGCCCCGGTAGGCGCCCTTGCTGCCATAACCCGCCACAGGTTTGAAAAACCATTCCCGTCGCTGTTGCCATAGTTCAGCCGCGTTACTGGCGGTAACCAGTACGGTGCGCGGCACACTGCCGCGAAGCAACTCGATGCTTTCAGCGTTCAAGCCCCAGTCCTGAAGCGTCGACGGAGCGGACCATTCGGCGAGATTACGCTTGTCTGCGAACAGCGCATGTGAAAATGGATTCGGTGTAATGACAGCGCCTCCGTCCAGCCAGGCCGAGCGCAGGGCAGCGTGTTCGGGTGCCTCCAGGGCAAAGTCGACCAGCCGGTTGTACACCATGTCTATTCGCTTGTCGTGGCTGTACAGGGCGCCCGACTCATATCTGAGGTCAGAGGGGGACACTATGCGAGCGTCGATTCCATTATCCCGGAACAGCTTCTGCGCCAGGCGGAATTCAGGGTAAAGGTATTGCTCGGTAGGTTGGTCATCAATAATCGCAATACTTTCCGGTTGCCCGCTGCCCCGCTGGGAGCGCCATTCACTTTCGAATTGGGCGATGACCGCCGCATCAAAGTCTTCAGCCCAAGCCATCCGCGTCCTGCCACCGCAACATTGCAGCTGAGCCCGCGCCAGCTCGGCATTGAGAAACGCGCCACCCGCATTGGTGTTGACCTCGATCAGGCTTGGGCTCTGCTCGCCGAGATGAAAATCATAGCCCATGAAGGCGCCCACGGGCCCGGGGTTGACCTGAGCGCTTTGCGAAGCCCTCGACAGGACTCGACGCTGATAATCAGGGAGCGCGGCAGCGGCTTCCAGTGCTCGGACAGTGGCCATCATGCGGTCCAGATCCTCGCTGGGAACAAAGACGGCAGTATTTGAAAAGAATTGATTCCAGGCCGGACTCGACAGCACGTCTTCGGCACTATCGCCCAGCTGGTTGGCGACATTGCGAAGCACTGCGGGCCGATCTAGGGTCGCACAGGCGCAATGCTGATTGAGGCTTTTCGCTATTGTCTGTGCCGGCGAGTCATGGGTGGGGTGCAAAAGAATGTCCTTTGTCAGGTGTGACAGCGTCATCAGCAAAGTCCAAATTCCGGGGAAAAAGAACTGGACCCAGTGGCAATTTCATCGAGGTTACAGATTTCGCATAGCGTTACGTGCTGGCTTCAAACTGCTTCTGCTGGCAGCTTCATCCCGAAGCTGGTGATTCCTTCAGTCGAGGTACAAACGATGGTCCCTTTATGCGCCTCCACGATAGATTGGGTGATCGCCATGCCCAGGCCGGCGTTCAGCGTACTGCCCTCCCGCCGAGCGCTGTCGACCCGGTAGAATCGATCGAACAGCTTGTCGATGTGCTCAGACGGGATGGTTGGGCCTTGATTGCTTACCTTGAGTTCTACCCACGGACCGGCCTTCGAGATATTGATATCAATGACGGTGCCCGCTTCCCCGTAGCGCACCGCGTTCGACATCACGTTGGAAATCGCCCGACGCAGCATGAGGTTATCTCCCCGTACATGCGCCGAACCATCGCTGTGCACAACGAGTTTGATGCCTTTTTCGTCGGCAGCGTATTCGTAGTATTCCAATACGCTCGCGGCGACCTCCGCCAGATCGTGATCCTCGAAATCGGGTGTAATCATGCCGTTATCCGCCTTGGCGAGAAACAGCATGTCATCAACCATGCGCGCCATTCGGCGGAGCTCTTCAAGCGTCGAAAACAGCGTGTCTTTGTAGTCCGCTGCGTCGCGATCCTTCATCAGCGCGACTTCAGTCTGCGTCAGCATGCTGTTCAACGGGCTGCGAAGCTCATGCGCTATATCGGCAGAGAAGTTCGATAACCGTAAAAAGGACTGATCGAGTCGCTCAAGCATGGCGTTGAAATTATCAACAAGTTCGTGCAATTCAGTTGGCACTGACTCGGTTGAAATACGGGTATCCAGGCAGTTCGCAGTGATCACGGAAGAGGTTCGGGACAGTTTGGATATCGGCTCCAACCCTCTGCGGATAAAGACAAAACCAAGTAAGCCACTGAGGATCGCGCTGACCACCAACGTGTAGATAAACCACTGGCGAATCATTTCGTAGAAGTGCGTGCGGTGGGTAACATCCAGCGCCAGATGGATTGTGCCCCCCTCCCCGCCAGACCACGCCTGGATGCGCTCGGTGATACCACTGTAACGGTTGTCCTCCAGATCGATGAACCACCGATCATCTTGGCCTGGGTTAAGCAGCGCCCCCAGCGTCTCGGACAATTTGTGATGGGAATACACCACCCGATCACCCTGCTTGATCACCGCAGCCAAACCGAACGAGGTGTCGATCAAGCGATCAATATCCGCCACCATTGCCGCGTCCAGCCCGCTTCCGCGCGTGAGAATAGCTTTTACCTGCGCGACTCTCTGATCAAGCAGCTGGGCATCCTGCCGCTCGAAATGCAGACGACAAAAATAATCAAAGCTGATGGCTGCGAGTGTCAGCACGGCGGTCACCACCATGATGAAAAGAAACGCCATCCTTCCGCGTAGCGACAACCTACCCATTTCTGCCTCTCGTTCAATGATGAGCCCACAGCAGATGGCCCGTGCGTGGACAGCATCGTATCGTTGCCACGCCGCCACCATAGGCCGCGTTGACGGAATCCGGCAAGCCGCCAACGCTGCCTGGCGTCAGTTCGGCGGGTTCTACGCAGTCTCCCGGCGTCTCAGCAACAGATACGCGGCCGGAAGCACAAAGAGCGAGAGTAGCGGCGCGGTGATCATGCCGCCGACCATCGGCGCGGCAATCCGGCTCATGATCTCGCTACCGGTACCGCTGCCCAACAGGATCGGCAGCAACCCGGCGATGATAACCGCTACCGTCATTGCTTTGGGCCGAACGCGCTGCACCGCGCCTTCTCGAATGGCGTCCACCAGTGCCAGGGTATCGGAGCGTCCCGCGCGCCGGTGATCCGCCCAGGCATTGGTCAAATACAGCAGCATGATGACGCCAAACTCAGCGGATACACCTGCCAGCGCAATGAAGCCAACGCCCGTCGCTATCGACAGGTTGTAGTCGAGCAGATACAAGAACCACACACCGCCCGTCAACGCGAACGGGAGTGTCGCCATGATCAACAGGGCTTCACTGAAGCGATTGAAAATAAGGTAAAGCAGCACGAAGATGATCAGCAGCGTGGCCGGCACGACCAGTTTAAGCTTTGCATTGGCACGTTCCATGAACTCGAACTGTCCGGAATAGCTGATGCTCATACCCGACTCGAGCGTCACCTCTTCCTCGATTTTCGCACGCAAATCGCCCACCACCGAGGCCATGTCCCGGTCACGCACGTCAACGTAAACCCAGCCCGTTAACCGGGCGTTTTCGCTTTTCAGCATCGGCGGCCCCTCGGTCACCTTGATCTGCGCAACGCTGCCCAGCGTGATCTGGCTACCCTGCGGCGTATAGATCGGCAGGTTACGAAGCTCGCTGAGCGAGTCACGCCACTCGCGCGGATAGCGCAAGCTGATCGGGTAACGCGCCAAGCCCTCTACCGTCTCACCGATGTTCGCGCCACCGACAGCGCCAGCGACAATGGCTTGCACGTCAGCAATGTTCAGCCCGTACCGTGCCGCCGCCCCTCGATTGATGTCGACATCAATGTAACGTCCGCCCGTGATGCGGTCGGCCACCGCCGAACTGACACCTGGCACTGTCCTGGCAATGCGCTCAACGGACTGAGCGACCTTGTCAATTTGCGCCAGATCAGCGCCGTACACCTTGACCCCTATCGGGCTCTTGATGCCGGTGGCCAGCATATCAATGCGGTTGCGAATGGGTGGCACCCAGAGATTGGCCAAGCCTGGCACCTGAACGGCCTGATCCAGTTCCTTGACCAGTTTTTCGGGCGTCATGCCTGGACGCCACTGGTCTTTAGGCTTGAACTGGATGGTCGTCTCGAACATGGTCAGGGGTGCGGGATCGGTCGCGGTATCAGCACGGCCTGCCTTGCCGAATACCCGCGCCACCTCGGGGACGGTTTTGATCAGACGATCAGTCTGCTGCAGAAGCTCTGAAGCCTTGCGCGCCGATAGCCCCGGCAGCGCCGTCGGCATATACAGCAGATCGCCTTCGTCCAGCGGCGGCAGAAATTCTCCACCCAAATGCGTTATCGGCCAGAGGGCCGTCAGAAAGACGAGTCCTGCGACCGCTATGGTGACCTTGGGCCAACGGAGCACCGCTTCGAGCGCTGGCTGGTACACCCGGATGAGTCCACGGTTGATGGGGTTGCGGTCTTCCTCAGGGATCTTGCCGCGAATCCAGTAGCCCATCAGCACCGGAACCAGGGTGACCGACAGCCCTGCGGCCGCTGCCATGGCATAGGTCTTGGTGAAGGCCAGCGGGCCGAACATGCGCCCTTCCTGCGCCTCGAGCGTGAATACTGGAATGAATGACAGGGTAATGATCAGCAGGCTGAAGAACAGCGCCGGCCCGACTTCGATCGCCGCATCGGTGATGACCTTCCAGTGCTCGGCACCTTCCAGCTTCCTGTCGGCGTTGTTCTTGTGCCAGGCCTCGATATGTTTGTGGGCGTTTTCAATCATCACGATCGCCGCATCGACCATCGCACCGACTGCGATCGCAATACCCCCCAAAGACATGATGTTCGCGTTGATACCCTGGCGCTGCATGATGATGAAAGCAATCAGAATGCCGACCGGCAGCGAGACAATGGCCACCAGCGATGAGCGCACATGCCAGAGAAATAGAACGCACACCAGCGCCACGATGATGAACTCTTCCAGCAGCTTATGGCTGAGGTTTTCTACGGCGTTGTCTATCAGTGTGCTGCGATCATAGGTGGTGACCACCTCGACGCCCTCGGGCAGGCTTTTTTTCAGCTCCCCCAGCTTGGCATCAACAGCAGTAATGGTTTCGCGGGCGTTCTTGCCGCTACGCAGAATGACCACACCGCCGACCACTTCACCCTCCCCATCCAGCTCGCCAATCCCACGGCGCATTTCCGGGCCCAGCTGAATGTTCGCAACATCACCCAGCGTTACCGGCACGCCGCCGCTATCCAGGCGCAGCGGAATATCGCGAAAGTCTTGCAAAGACTCAAGATAACCCGAGGCCCGCACCATGAACTCGCTCTCACCAAGCTCCAGAACGCTGCCGCCGGTTTCCTGATTGCTCGCCTTGATCGCCTGCATGATTTGCTGTTGTGTCACCTCGCGGCTAGCCATGCGCACCGGATCGAGCACCACCTGATACTGCTTGACCATTCCGCCGATCGTCGCCACCTCCGCCACATTCGGCAGGGTCTTGAGCTCGTAGCGCAGAAACCAGTCCTGCAACGACCGCAGCTGGGCAAGGTCGTGCTGGCCCGTGCGGTCCACCAGTGCGTACTGGTAAATCCAGCCGACCCCTGTGGCATCCGGCCCCAGGGTAGGCGCAACACCGTCCGGCAGCCGACTTTGCACCTGGCTGAGATATTCCAGCACGCGCGAGCGCGCCCAGTAGAGGTCCGTGCCATCCTCGAACAGGACATACACGTAGCTGTCGCCAAAGAACGAATAGCCGCGTACGGTCTTCGCCCCCGGTACCGACAACATTGTAGTGGTCAGCGGATAGGTCACCTGGCTCTCAACAATTTGCGGTGCCTGACCGGCATAGGGTGTGCGGATAATGACCTGCACGTCGGACAGATCCGGCAGTGCATCGACGGCTGTGTTTTGTACCGCCCACACGCCCCACACAACTGAAAACAGGGTGGCGAGCAGCACCAGAAAACGGTTGGTTACCGACCAGCGAATGATGTTAGTGATCATGGCCGCCCCCGAGCTGCTCAACAACCAACCCACGCAGGCTGGCTTCGGAATCCAGCAAAAACTGCCCCGAGACAACCACTTGCTGGCCTTCCTGCAACCCACTCAAGACTTCAGTCTTGTTGCCTGACTCCCGGCCGGGTTGGACCTCCACTGGACGGAATTGCCCCTCACCTTCGGCAAGCATTATGAGCGTGCGCCTACCGGTACGGATCAATGCCTCAGCGGGTACCATCAACGCAGAATCCTGATCCCTGCTCAGGGTCACGTGCGCCGTCATGCCGGGATGCAGGCGAAGGTCTGGGTTGGGTAACTCGATCCGGACTCTTACCGTGCGGCTATCCAGGTTCGCCTGGGTTAATACCGCCTCAATAGATCCCTCCAGGCTTTTGCCCTCAAACGCAGGCAATCTGGCTTCGACTCTCTGCCCAACCGCTAGCTGGGCCACTTGAGCCTCAGGAACAGCCACTTCCAGCCAGACGTTTTCCAACCCGTTAATGCGTGCGAGTAACGCACCGGCAGACAGGGTCATCCCTTCCCGGACGTCCAGCGAGCGAAGCACACCTGCGATGGGGCTGGTGACCGTCCAGGTCGACCGCGCTTTGCCGGTGCGCTCAAGTTCCGCGACCGCCTCAGCCGGCACACCAGCCAGACGCAGACGATGACGTGCCGCAGCAACCAGCTGCGGCTCGTTCATGCCGCGTAAAGCCAGGTACTCCTCCTGCGCCGCGGCCCAACCCGGCACAAATAGATCTGCCAATGGCGCATCTTTCGCTATCACATCGTCCGGCGCCCGGTCGTAGACCTTTTCGACGAAGCCACCGCTACGTGCCTGCACAATCGCCACATCACGCTCATCAAACATCAGGCTGCCGACCGCTTCGACGGTCTGATTGATGGTTTCCCGTGTGGCCGGCGCTGTGCGCATGCCAAGGTTTTGCATCACTCTCGGGTTGATGGTTACTGATGCGCCATCGTCTCCTTCATCGGCATAACGCGGTAACAGCTCCATATCCATGAACGGCGATGGACCCGGCGCGTCAAAGCGCTCCTGCGGATACATGGGGTCGTACCAATAGAGGACTTCTCGTTCCTCCTGCTCAGCCGCTTGAGCCTGGACGTTACCTGCGGCCAATATGAGTCCGGCAACGCCAACATTAAGTAGCATCGGCAGGCTCATCAGCAGAGCCAGTCGCTTGATAGAAAAGGTCATGGCTGGACATCTCCAAAGGCAAAATACAGACGGGCACTGACGAGTGAGTGATCGCTAGAAAGGTCGACACGCCGCATACGCAACGTCACAAGCTCCTCGCGTGCGTCGATTACCGAGGTGAGTTCACCCTTGCCGGACCGGTAATCGGCCATCGCCAGGCGGATCTTTTCCTCAGCGAGCGGGAGCAGGGTCTCGTCGAGTCGGGCCACGGCCTGCTTAAGCCGCTGCAGGTCAGCGGCATCCTCTGCCAGCTGTTGGTCATACTGACGCAGCATGGCCTGCTGCTCCGCCTGCAGCCCGGCTAGACGGGCGCGCTCGGCGGCGATTCTCGGCTCCTGTCTGGCCCCAGGGAAGACCGGCAGATCGAAACTGAAACTGACGCTGACCATGTCGCCGAAACCACCGCCCCTGCGCTGATATTCCGCGCCCCATCCCCAGTCAGGTCTTTTATCCGAGACGGCTTCCGCAATCCTCGCCTCTGCGCGTTCGCCCATAGGACCAAACGCCATCAGCGCCGGATGGCGATTGAGGTTGTGTCGATAGAGGTCTATATCGTCCCCCCAGGTTGGCCAATTGCCTTCCAGCGGCATGCCCGCGACTTCGCCGATCCAGCGCCGCAGCCCGGCACGCGCTATGGCATGATCCCGCGTTAACAGATCTTCCTGCTCAGCCAACTGGGCAGCTTCCTGTTTGGGTAACAGACTGTCGGTGGTCAGGCCACGTCCCCCTGCGATCCTGGCCTGGACGGCGCGGGACAACAGGTGATTTTCGGCATACAGCTGCTGGAAAATCTTCAGCTTCTGTTCCGCGGCCATGGCGGTGATCCAGGCCTGCGCCGTCAGCTGACGAATATTGACGCGTTCAACTGTCTGCTGAGCGTGCGCCAGCGCTGCGGTCGCTTCGGCGGTTTGCACGCGTGCACGCCGCTTGGCCCGATTGGGCACTTCCTGCATCAGCCCAACCATCTGCATGGTCATTGGTTCAGCGTCCAGTCGCAGGCTGGCTTCGCCTTCGATAGGCACGCTCTGAAGGCCAAGCGTCACTTTCGGATCAGGCAGCTCGCCTGCCGGACCAATCGAGCTTTGCGCAGCCAGCAGGTCTGCATTGCGCGCAGCCAATGAAGGTGCTTCGCGCTCGGCCAGTCTGAGGGCTTCTTCAAGCGTCAGCGCGGCCGAGAGAGCGGGCGCCATCAGCAGGCCAACCAACAGGACAGCGGCGGACGAATGCATCCCGAGGATTCGGTGGTTCATATGTTTGATTCCGATAATGTTCTGACGCATGCCAGCGGCACGCTTCAACCACCTGACCGACTGGGTCAGATGAACCTGCAAACATGAGCGAAATCAGCTACGAGGGGGATGCCAGACGCTGTCAGGCGCGCGGGTCGGAGCCTGGCTCTGGAGGGAAACCAAAGGGAGGGGGCTTAGCATGGGCAAGGCGAGCTTGCCGCGCGCGAGCTGGAACAGGCTACTGGTCTGACACTCCAGGCCCGTGTCACACACAACGCTGCCGTCACCCTGAGTGAGGCATTCCTGGGTACGATTTTCCAGCTTGAGTATGGCGCTGTCGAAGGTAGAACCCGACTGATGGGTCGCGTGCCGTGTGTCTGCACGCTGGACGTCCGCCGTCCCGGTTAGGGGCAGCGCGAACAGCATCAGAATAATAAGAAACAGGTTTCGACAGTTGATCATGGTCTTGGGTGGCAGATGCGAGGCAATCGCCACAAATCCTTTTCTGAATACGTTCCGGTACACCCAAGGCTATCAGGCTCGGCTGACAGTACGCTGAGCCGGACATTACATTTGTGTCAGCTTCGCTCAGCTCTTCAGATCATCCAGGATTGGCCATCAGGCGCAACAACTTGCCGAGCAGTTCATCAATGTTGAATGGCTTCAGCAGAATATCGAAACCGGGTTCGTTGAAGTTTTTCCGGTCCTTGGCACTTTCCGCATAACCGGTCATGAACAGCACAGGCAGGGTTGGTCTCAGACGCCGCGCCTCTGCCGCCAGTTCGCGCCCATTCATCCGCGGCAGACCAATATCAGTCAACAACAGGTCAATGGGCCCGTCGCCCTGAAGCAGCGCCAGCGCGGATTCCACATTGTCTGTCTGGGTGCACTGATAACCGGCATCGGCCAGCCGTTCAGTGATGGCAGCACTGACGGCGACGATATCTTCGACCACAAGGATATGCCCGCTTGCGGCGGCGTGAGCGGTCGCCTCGTCAGCGGTCGGCGCCTCATCCATTTTTTCACCGACCGGCAATAGCAGCATTACCTCGGTAAATTCGCCAACCGCACTGCATACGCGTGTCACACCGCCGGACTGACGGGAAAAGCCATACAACATGGACAAGCCCAACCCGGTGCCCTTGCCGATCGACTTGGTGGTAAAGAACGGGTCGAACACCTTTTCCAGCAGCTCAGGCTCGATGCCGGTGCCGTTGTCCCGGACACTGAGAGCAACATATTGGCCATCCGCCAGCTCAGGATCGCGCTCGATGGTGACAAGCTCAGTGCCTATCCATATCTGGCCACCCTCGGGCATCGCATCCCGAGCGTTGACCACCAGATTGATCAGTGCGCTCTCAAGCTGACTGCTGTCGGCGTAGGCGATCACCGCGTCCGGAGACAATTGCAGGGTCAGGGTGATGCTCTCGCCAATCGAACGGCGGATGAAGTCGTCGAGCGAGCGAATCAACGCATTCAGGTCGACAGACCTGGCCTCCAGCGGCTGCTGCCTGGCGAAGGCGAGCAAACGGTGGGTCAGGCCCGCACCACTTTTGGCCGATTGCAGTGCGGTGTCTGCGAAGCGCTTAATCTCGTTATAGCGCCCAGCAGCCACCCGCTCGTTGATGAGCTCCAGGCTCATGATCACACTGGTCAGCAGATTGTTGAAATCGTGCGCAATGCCGCCGGTGAGCTTGCCCAGCGAATCCATCTTGCCAGCTTGCAGCAGCTGCGCCTCGGTTCGCTCGCGCTCTTTGACTTCGTGTTGGAGCTGGTGGCTGACCGTGGCCAACTGCTGCTCCTGGCTACGTTCCTTTTGCAGCCGCTCGGTTACATCCTCGATAAAAACCAGTGCCAGATCAGGCGCGCGGTACGGCGCTATCTGCCACTGCGTAATGCGCTCGGAGAACGCCCCGCGCATGGTTGCAGTGCCGGTCCAGCGCTCGCCCGCCTTGATCCGCGCCCGGATGACCTCCAGCAGCTCATCCTGGGAATCGCCCATACACTTGCTCATGTCCTCGCCAGGACATTTGGTTATGAGCCGGGAAAACGCCTGGTTCTTGTTATGCACCTTCAAGGACGAATCGACCACAGCAATGGGCGCAGAGATGTTCTCGAAGATCTCGCGGAAGTGTTCCTCCCGCTCCTTCAACGCCCGCTCGGTGTCCCGCACACGCAAAAGCGTGCCCAGCGTCGCGATCAGCACATCGGGGTCGATCGGATGCACCAGATAGGCATCTGCACCGGACTCCAGCCCATTGATGATATCCCCGGTTTCGATGGAAGCCGCCGACACATGAATAACCGGCAACACCGCCGTGCGGGGATCAGCCCGCAGCCGGCGGGCAATATCGAAACCGCTCATATCGGGCAGATTGATATCCAGGATCAGCGCATCGATTGGCTGTGAATCAATCACCGCCAGGCCGTCAGTACCATTGCCCGCCTCGATCACGCGGTAACCGTGAGCCTCCAGCCGCCTGCGGATGGCATAGCGCGTAGCGGCGTTGTCATCGACGACGAGTAGCTGCCGTTCACTCATCGGGGGTCTCCATAGTCAGTGACACTGGGATTACCACATAAAAGGTTGACCCCACGCCTGGCTGGCTCTCAATGCCCACGCGTCCGCCCAGCAATGCGGCGTAACGCTTGCAAAGGGATAACCCTAACCCGGTTCCGTGCAGTCGTTTCTGCAAGGGCGAATCGATCTGTACGAAATCTTCGAACAGCTGATCATGCAATTCAGCGGGAATACCGATCCCGGTATCGCTCACCGAAAACCGCACCCTGTCTTCGTCAACCATCTGCGCCGACACGCGAACCTCCCCGCGCAGGGTGAATTTCAACGCATTGGAAATGAAGTTCCTGAGTATCTGAGCAAGCTTCTTGTCGTCGGTATACAACCGGTCCACGCCGACCGGCTCCTCGAACACCAGGTCGACCGCGTCAGTATCCACGATTGGCCGAAACATCCCGCGCAGGGCTGCGAAGAAGTCGAACATATCGAACCAGGCCGGGGAGATGGTGATGCGACCCGCCTCAATCTTTGCCAGGTCGAGCAGGTCGTTCACCATCTCTGCCAATTCCTGCGCAGCGGTACTGACAAACTTGACCTGCTTCTGCTGCTCATCGTTCAGCGGCCCATCCAGTTCATCCCTGAGCAAGCCGGTGATGCTCAGTATCGACCCCACCGGGGTGCGAAACTCATGGCTCATGTAGGACAGAAAGCGGCTTTTGAGCTCGGACGCCTGCTTCAGCGCATCCGCCTGGGCATCCAGCTCGGAATACAGCGCAACAACGCCCTGGTTGGTCTCCTCGAGCTCCAGCCGCAGAGCCTCGTTCTCGGCGCGCAGGCGGGATGTTTCACTTGATTCAGGCATTGAGCAGCTCCAGATCTATAGCCATAACGGTGACATCGTCGCGCCCCCTGCAGAAATCCCGATACAGCACCGCCGCGACGGTGGCAGGGTGCTGTGTACGCAGCCCAGGATAATCGTTCAGGTCCCAACGAGACTGCAGTCCATCGCTGTACATCACCAGCAACTGAGCATTGGCTTCAGCGTAGGTAAAAGTATGTGCCTTGCGATACTGCACGCCAACGATGCCTGGATGCGAAGCCATACCGCGCGACCCCTGCGGTGAAATCAACCGCACACCTATGTTGCCGATACCGGCGAACTGCAACGTCCCGCTCTCATTGTCGTACTGCGCAATCGCCGCTGCCCCGCCCCGCGTGCCGTTCATGGCCCGGTGCATATCAGCCAACAGGGCGTCCGGATGATCGAACGGCCGTAGCGCAAAGGCGGCACTGCCGCAGCGACCCGCCTCCTCTGCGGCTTCGCCATGTCCCAGCCCATCAATAAGCAAGGCACTGATGTTGTGAGCATTGATACCCAGATGCCACACATCGCCACAGGCGGTCTCATTGATTATCGGATGTTGATTGATCCCGATCCGCAGATCGGCCACGCCGCGCGGGAACACGCGCGTCATGACCACTGCGCCGCGCTCATCGGCAAAGATATCCATCACCTGCGACTGTCTCGAAATGGACCCCAGCCCTTCCCCCGGCGTGCCCCCCGTGGAGAACCCATCGCGTAGACAACGATGGGCGTCAAAGCCCGGGCCGCGATCGATAGCAATAAGCTCGACGCCCTGCCCGCCGCGGCCAGGCACCACACGGCAATGCAGCTCGCCACTTTTCGCGTGCTTGAGGACATTACTGGCCAGTTCGGTCGCCACCAGCGCCGCCCGACCCGCATCGGCCTCGTCGAAACCGAGGTCTTCGGCCAGATGCTTGGCGCAGCGGCGAGCCTGGCCAATCCGACTCTCGTCATCGATCGGAATGACCTCAGTGAGCGTGCCTGCGAGATTCAGCTCCATTGAGTGATCGAAATACGAGTGCCCTGGCCTGGCGCGGTCTCGATATCGAACTCATTGACCAGGCGCTTGGCGCCCGTCAGACCGAGACCCAGCCCATTCCCGGAGGTCCAGCCGTCAGTCATTGCCAACTGCAAGTCAGCAATACCGGGGCCCTCATCATGGAAAATGATCCTGATCCCTTTTCGCAATCCGTCTTCCAAAATTTCCCAATGCAAGTCGCCACCGCCGCCATACACCAGCATGTTGCGCGCCAGCTCGCTAACAGCCGTGACCAGCTTGGTCTGCGCCACAAGACGCAACCCGCAATCCTGCGCCAACTTGCGGCAGGCCTGACGGGCGAGAACGATATCCTGTTCGGTGACGATGGGCCGCGTGCCCTGGTCTTTGATGTTCATTGACGCTGCGCACTATCAAGTAGCAGCTTCATTCCGCGGTCAACGTTCAGTGCAGTCGCCACGCCAGGCAAGTTCAAGCCCAGCTCGACCAGCGTGATAGCCACGGCCGGCTGCATACCGACCAGAACAGTCTGAGCATCCATGATTCTGGAGAGGCTGGAGATATTGGCGATCATTCGCCCGATGAAGGAGTCGACAATTTCCAGGGCAGAAATGTCGATCAACACGCCCCGCGCCGCCGTCGCGCTAATGCGTTCGGCCAGATCCTCCTGCAGGGTCAACGCCAACTGGTCATGCATTTCTACCTGGACCGTGACGAGTAGAATCTCACCCATCCGGAGTATCGGAATGCGTTCCATGATCAGCTCGCTTTGGTAACGGTCAGGCCTGAACGGCGCAGGGCAAGAGCAAAGGCATCGGCCAGGTTGGCCTTGGTGACGATGCCTTCGAGATCGAGCCCAAGATGTACTATGGTCTGAGCGATTTGCGGGCGTACGCCACTGATGATGCAATCAGCGCCCATCAGGCGGATGGCCGTCACGGTTTTCAGCAGGTGCTGGGCAACCAGCGTATCGACCGTCGGCACGCCAGTGATATCGATAATGGCAATGTCAGAACCGGTATCGACGATGCGCTGCAACAGCGACTCCATCACCACCTGAGTGCGCTGCGAATCCAGCGTGCCGATCATCGGCAGCGCCAGCACACCATCCCACAGTTTCACCACCGGCGTGGACAGCTCCAGCAGCTCTTCCTGCTGGCGCTTGATAACGGACTCTCGGGCTTTCTGGAAGGTACGAACGGTGTGCAGGCCCATCATATCCAGCAGCTCGGATACCAGCGTGATCTGGGTAACCAAACTAGCAGGTGGCACAGATGTTTCGCGTTGTAGCAGGTCGAACAGCGGACGCTTCAGAGAAAATACGAACGTGGCGGTTTGCTGAGCATCAAGACCCTGTAAAGCCCGGCTATGGGACAAGGCTTCCAGAAACTCGCGCGTCCCGGCCCAGCCATTCGCACCCCAGTAATCGCCGCCCGACTCGACAACACCTTCGCTGAACAGCTTCAGGAAGTCTGCGGTTTGCTTCTTGAGCTCATCCGCTCGTACACCCCTGACAGCTCCGCTCTCTTCCAGGGTCGCAAGCCATGCCGCTTGAATAGAGGATTGTTGCTCAATAAGCGCGTCGGTGATGCTTTGGTCAAATTGTGACATTCGTCCGGTCTCGTCTGGGAAGAAGTTCATCAGATGGTACCTGTTTCGAAGAATTTTTTACGATTTTCATGGCATCAGCGAATGAAACGCCCTCACCGCACGCGCGCTGGAACAGGCCGTCCCGGTTTAGGGACAGCGCGAACAGCCAGCGCCTCCTGCCGGCTGCCCACCAACAAGGTCTCACCGACATGACGATTATATTTCGCTCTCGAATCATTTTATAACGATTTGCGGGATTCGCAGTCTTGGATTATATATACGACGGGTTATATGAGACCTCTTCTATCTGTATAGTAATTACACATCTAAATTATATATTGAGCGGGACAGGCTCCCGCTCGCAAAGGGGACCGCATATGAAGAAGGATCCAACCAAGGGTTTTATTGCGCTGCTCGGCTGGGCACCCAACGCCGTTGAAGCCGCAGCCACCTTTGATCGTCGCTATGTAGTGGTCGCGCCCGAATGGGCTGAGGATTACTGCAAGGAACACGACATCCCCTATGTGGCCTGGAACTTCGAGCGGCTCAATGACCGTTCAATGGAGATAGCTGAGACACTTAAAGATATGGGCGTTGACGTATCCATCCCATTGTTCGAAGAAACCGTGGAATGGGCCGGAGCTATCAACTCTGTTCTGTTGGACAACCCCCGCCTGTTCGGCCAGTCGATGCTGATGCGTGACAAGTCCCTGATGAAGCGCCGTGCGCAGCTCGGTGGCATTCGCGTTGGCATTTTCGAGGAAGCCCACGATCGCAGCGATGTGATCCGCTTTCTCAAGCGCGTCAACCAGACACTGCTCAAGCTCGATGGTGATCCGAACGACCCGATTCACGTCAAGGCTTTCGACAAGGCAGGTTGCCTCGGTCACCGGGTCATCCGCACACCGGATGACGTGGATGCAATCCCCGACGAGGAGTTTCCATCCTTGATGGAGTCTCACCTGGATGGCTGGGAATTCGCGGTCGAGGCCTGGGTTCACAATGGCAAGATACGCTTCCTGAATATTTCCGAGTATGTACGTCTGGGCTATTCGGTACACGTTCCTGCGTCACCCAAGCTTGAGGAATATCGTCCGCAGATCGTCAAGCAGATCGAGAAGTTGATCAAGACCTTCGACATCGAGTTCGGGATGATTCACCCCGAGTATTTCGTGACCAGCGATGGCGAGATGTATTTTGGTGAAGTGGCCTACCGTCCACCAGGCTTCAAGGTATTCGAGCTCCTTGAGCGCGTTTATAAGGGTTTCAATGCCTACCACGCCAGCATGCTGGTATTCGATCCGAAATCCACCGAAGAGGAAGTTGAAGCCTACTTTCCCAAGGAAATCGAAGATGCTGATGGTTACGCGGGTTGCTTCGGTGTGTATCCGCGCCGTCGCGTGGTCAGCAAGCTCGAGATTCCGGCTGAAACCGAGGACCACCCCTATTTCGAGTCCCACGAGCTAACCACACCGCTTGAGGAGATGGTAACCAAGCGCACCGCATTTGGGACGCATTGGGGCCTGATTTATTTCAAGGGTGACAACGCCGAAGAGATGCACAAGTTGCTCGCGCGTCAGGAAGAGCTGGACTTCTACGTATAGCGCTCAGCGCATCCGGTCCCTATCATGGGCGGCAATGAGAATGAGTAGGGAGTGTGTGCGTGGTTGAGCAGAATACGCAAAATCCGCCAGATGACGGCAAGCTTACGTTGTTGTTGTCCCGGTTTGACGAAGCCATTGAGCTGCTGGACCGCGCCCCGGAATTTGCCAAACCAGGCAAACTGGGCCGGGTGTTCGATACCGCGCGGCGGGTAATGATGGTGCCGGGTGGCTGTGCGCAGCTTGAATCGCGCGCGGCCATGCTGGAGTCCGCAGGGATTTTTGCCGGGTCTGACTGGGCCAGCCCGGAGACACTGGTGCCGGCCCTCACCCCCCTGACGCTCTCGAGCGCCGACCCCCATACCCTGGTGATTGAAGCGCTCAGCGAGCTCAGGCTGCTGGCGGTGGCGCGCGGTGACTTCGTTCATCCGGTCGTGTCTGCCGAACATGCACACCACTTCCTGACGCAGGTACTGGCAAGCAACCTTGCCCTGCTGTTCTCTCCCTTGAGTGAAGCCGAGCGTGAAACCCAGGGTAGTCTCGCCGAGTTGCCACGTAACCTGCTGCAGCACCTGGCCGAATCTATTGGCTACCAGCACGTTATCGACCAGTTGATTGGTGAGATCTGGCGCATCCTGCAACAACGGCCCATCCAGGTTGATCCGGTCAAACGGATGATTACCCAGATTGCACTGTGCCAGGCCAATCCCGACATTGATCTGGGGAACAGCGGCCAAGGCGCCGACCGTCTGGTCAGCAGTCTGTTCGGTCCTACGCATGCATGTCGAGAAGACCCGGGTATTGAAATATACCAGGAGCGTCTCGATTACATGGATCACGCCGCACTGCAAAGCGAAGCGACCGGTTTTGCCCGGGCCATGCACGACACCGGCCTGGCCTCGGCTTATCACGCCGTTTTGATGCGCCATCTGTACAACCAGGCGGAGCACCTGCTGGCCGAAGCCATGGGGTTATCGGCAACCGGTAGAGACTGTTTGCTGTGTTATCGCGAGCTGGTCCTGGCACTGATCGACAAGGGTGTACATCCAGGCACCCCGCAGGCGATCTACGGCCTGGCCTTGATGCTCGAGCGCGGCATTCTGTTTCAATTGCCGGTGGCCCCCGCCATGTGGCGGCAACTGGGTTTACCGCTATCGGACTGGTCGCGGGAGCGGCTGGCCATGGCGTTCGGCACCGCCGTACCTGCTGAGGCACTTTTGCTGGAGGGCGTCCTGTGCATGCTGGGCCAGCCACTCGGCGTAGGTCAGGGCAACAACCCCACCTGCCAGTCTGCACGGGCACTGTCGATGTGGGCCTACAACGACCCCGATTACCTCCTGCAAATGGTGACCTGGGCGGCACGCGATGACGAGATCATCATGCACTTCGAAGGCCAGCCAATTTCGTCACAGGAGAGCCTGAGCGGCGTGGCGACCACGTTGCCAATCGACCTGGATGCGGTTTCACTGCTGGTAGTGCCGCATCTGGACCGTATTTACGCCGAAATGGGCCGGCGCTGTATTGGCCGGGAGGGCGACCCCCATCGCTGGGTCAATCCCGAGTTCCATGGCTGGTGGGCGGGTCGCGGCTTCCGCTTGAATGTTGATGTCCCGACGGGCAATCTCGTTGATCTGGATGACTTTATCCGGCATTTCTATGCGGCTTATCACCCTTATCACAATGGCAATCAGCCGCTGATCCATCCTCAACCGGCGGGCATCGCTGTTACCGACAGCGCTGCGCGCTTCATCGGCTGGCACGCAATCACTATCTTGCGGGTCAGTCTGGATCAGACCGACGAGATGCGTCTGTATTTCTACAACCCGAACAATGACAGTGGGCAGAACTGGGGCGACGGTGTGGAAGTCAGTACTGCAGGCCAGGGTGAACGTTTCGGAGAAGCGTCACTGCCCTTCGCACAGTTTCTGTCCAGGCTGTACATTTTTCACTACGACCCGCTCGAGCACGGCGAACCCGCATCGGTCACCCGCAAGGAGCTGGATGAAGTCATCGGCTATATCCAGCGCAGCTGGGGCGCCGGACGCATGCCAGATGGCCCCCTGGAGCCTCCTATCGCTGAATGATTGGTGCCCGGCGCCCCTGACTCTACCGGCACCCAGGAAAACGCCGCTCCCTCGCGGCGAACATGCCCAGGTCAGGGAACGATAACCTACACGCTTATCAGCGCGCCCGATCAGGCCTCAATCGGGGGGCCATGAGCGCTATCGCAACGCCACTCAGCACCACCCCGGATGTGATGATGAGCCGCATGGACATGGGCTCGCTCAGCAGCAAAACGCCGCCGAGCGCGGCAAGAATGGGCACGCTGAGCTGGAGCGTTGCCGCCTGCTGAGCGCTGATCTGCTTCACTACGCCATACCAGACGGCATAGCCTGCGCCCGAGGCCAGCACGCCCGACCCCAGGGCGTATAACGAACCCTCCAAGCTAGTATATAGCTGCCCAACGACACTTAGAATCAGGCCCATGAAAAGTACCAGCGGCCAGCTGCGGATGAAATTACCGGCGGTATCTGCCAGCGGATTGACAGAACCTCTGCCAATCAGTGAGTAGGCACCCCACGCGACGCCAGAAACAATCATCACCAGGGCACTGACCAATGGCGGGGCTTGCGCACCGGGCAGCAATAAAGCGACCAGGCCGGCGAAAGCCATCAGCATGCCCAGCAGCACCTGGGCCTGAAAGCGCTCACCCTGTACCCAGGCAAATGCAAACATCGCGATCTGCACAGACCCGAACAGAATCAGCGCGCCGACACCTGCTCCCAGCTGAATGTAGGCAATGGAAAACAGGTAGGCGTATACGAACAGCGATATGCCGCCTTTCCAGCTCCCCCCGAGCGGTCGCGCAGGCCTGCGCAGCTTGATCAACAGCAGCAGGAACAGTCCCCCGCTGACCAGTCGGATAGTCGTAAAGGTACCGGGGTCAACGTCCCCGTTCATCAGCGCCAATCGGCAAAAAATCGAGTTCGCGGCGAACGCCACAACACTGAACATCGCAGGCCAGACCCAGTGCTTCCTATTACATCGAGCCAACAGGCTGGTTCCATTTCTCATTGCGATGTAGTGCTCCAGATAGAAATCGGCCTATGCACTAGCGTGCCGAATTGCCATCAATCTTCGAGCAAAGAGAGGCATACCGCAACGCTCGCGTACGTCTCCAAGCATTCATCCCGCTCACCGCCGAACCCATACCTCGACCCGCCCATTGCGCTGCGCTCCGGTTGCCCCGCCCGTTGAGCCGACAGGCATGTAATGCCCATATCCGGTATGCCCCAGCACTACAGTGCCCCGTTCGCGCAGTGCTTTGCTGACGGACAGCGCACGCAGTTCGGAAATCATCTGTGCGCGGAGCTCGTCGTTTCTGCTTGGCAATAGCTGTGGCGCCTGAATGCACGCCTCGGCCAGTGGGACCGGGATGTGCGGACGCGCATCACTTCACACACGATCGCTCGAGTTACACCTTTCGCTCGCTCCCCCTTCGGCAGACCCTGCGTGATAGCGCGTATCAGCCAGCTCGTGATTGGTAGCGCGAAGATGAATACGCCGCTGTTGCAAACCGATCATCAAAAGCGGCACCACGATCATCGCGCTGCCGGCCAGGAACCACATATCTGGTACTTCAGCGAAGAATACCCAGCCAATGATCACCGCCCAGATCAGCCCGGTGTACTCCGCGCTGGTGACCTGATTGGCATCCACATGTTTGTAAGCCATCAGGACGCACACGTTATAGGCAAGGATGAATATTGAAGATCCCACCGCGCTGACGAATACCGCATTGCTCCATGCAGCGCCTTCCCACAGCGCCAGGGCCAGGCATAGCGGAATGATCATCAAGTAGTTGAGAAAGAGCTTGTGCGCCGTGGACTGCTCGCGGGGCAACTTGCGAACCAGCACTGCGTTAATCGCCAGCGCAGCAGCCGATCCCAGAGCGCCTAATGCCGCCCAACTGAAGTCGACAGGGCGCAATATCACCAGGATGCCGGCGAACCCAAAGATAACGGCAGCAAGGCTGAGCTTGGTCAAACGCTCGCCAAAGAAGAGCACCGACAAAACCATCACCAGGATCGGCGCGACATAAAACACCGCATTAGCAGTAGCCAGTGGCAAAGCGATGAGCGCATACACCATGCAAATGATACCGACCAGGTGCACATGCGCTCGGATGAAATGCAGCCGCGCTCCTTCAAACGCTTTGCTGGTATCGATGTGGCGCCAGAATGGCAACAGCACCAATAGCGTAATCACGCAGCGCAAGAACGCATATTGAAATACGGGTGCGCCCGCCTCGAGAAACTTGATGAACACATCGGAGATCAGTGCCAGGGCATTGCCGATGACCAACAACGCAATAGCGCTGTTAACTGTTTTTCCTGCCATATCGCCCTCTGGGAACCTCGTAAAACCTGCAAAGAGTCTAAGGTTTGCCGGATAGCGAGAGAACTGATATTTAACTGAGCGTCGCAAGCATCAGGTGCTCAGCGTTGAGGACGCCCTACTCCGCCTTGAGCCGGCCGGCCAGCCTCAACAGCCGCGCCACATCCCGCGCCCGCTCGCGCAACAACTCCGGCGCCTGACTGCACGCCTCCGCCAGCGTCATGGGGCCTGGCGTGATCGCAAAGGCCGCATCAATACCCTGTGCGTACAGCTCCGCATAGTCGTTTCCTAGTGTTCCGGCCAGCACTATCACCGGCACATTTGCCTGACGGGCCAAGCGCGCTACGCCAAGTGGCGTCTTGCCTCGCAGGGTTTGCGCGTCGAAACGGCCCTCCCCTGTGATCACCAGATCCGCACTTTTCATATGGGACGCTAACTGGGTTACTTCTGCCACCATCTCGACCCCGGGACGAAATGTGGCATGCAGGAATGCGCGAGCCGCGAATCCGAGGCCGCCGGCAGCGCCACTGCCTGCCAGGCCACGATGACATTCACCAAGCGTTGCGTTGCAACAATCGGCAAACCGACTTAACGCCTCGTCCAGCGCTACCGTCTGCTGCGCCGTGGCGCCCTTCTGCCGGCCAAAGGTAAAGGATGCGCCGTGGGGGCCACATAAAGGGTTGTCGACATCAGCCGCCAGCTCGAAATGCACTGTACTTAAACGCGGGTCCATGCCATCGAGATTGATCGATGCCAGCGCCGCTAACGCAAGCCCCCCGGGCGGCAACGGGCGCTGCTGCGAGTCAAGAAACCGCACGCCGAGCGCTTCCAGCATGCCAGCGCCCGCATCGTTGGTCGCACTGCCGCCCACAGCCAGCATGATTGAGCGCGCACCGGCATCCAGCGCCGCGAGGATCAGCTCACCTGTACCTCTCGACGTGCTGATGCGCGCATCGCGCAGATCGACAGGTACCAGCTGCAGCCCACTCGCCTCGGCCATTTCAATGACGGCCGTACGGGACGCCGGCAACCAGGCCCAGCGGGCCTCGACCTTGCCGCCCAGCGGGCCGGTTACCTGCGCAGTACGCAGCTCCCCGGACACGGCAGACAGAATGGCCTCGATAGTCCCTTCACCGCCGTCAGCCATCGGGCATTTGATTAACTCTGCATCAGGGAAAACGTCTCTAAAACCTAGCTCAATAGCTTTGGCGACGTCGGGCGCGCTCAGGCTGTCCTTGAATGAATCAGGGGCGATGATAATTTTCATGATGCTTCGATACCTCGGAGAATAGCGAGCACGCTAAAACCGCACTCATCTGGCCAGGACCCAACGCGACCTGATTCCTCAGCGCGCCCGACCAGGCCTCAATCTGGGGGGCATGAACGTTATCGCAACGCCACATCAGAAGCAGCAGGAACAGCCCCCGGCTGACCAGTCGAATGGTCGCCTCCAAATAGATGATCTTTTGTTCCGACCTAGGTACCGCCGTGCCGAATTGCCCGAACCGAACGGCGTACGTCAGTCCTTGAGTAACGAGAAGATTACCGCAACTTAGGTCTGACGCAGCGGAATGTCTTAACTCAGCGTTCGTTAGACCACCCGATAAACCCAGTTAACACCCAGATCGGACTGACCCTCTTCGCAAGCTGGGGTAGACTCTGGCTTTTGCTGCAAACATCAGGAGCAGTCGCTTGAATACGGAAAATCATTCGCAAACCGCCGCCTTCCTCTGGTCCGTTGCGGACCTGCTGCGGGGCGACTTCAAGCAGTCACAGTACGGCAGAATCATCCTGCCCTTTACCCTGTTGCGGCGCATGGAATGTGTATTGGAGCCAACCAAACAAGCAGTTCTGGCGGAAGCCAAGGCTCAGGTTGGGCGCCCTGATCTGGTGCGCGAACAGATGCTGCTGCGCGCCGCCGGTGGGTTGCAGTTCTTCAATGCCTCTCCCCTGTCCCTTGGCACCCTGTCTGACACTCAGACGGCCGATGACCTGATGAGCTATGTGCAATCTTTCAGCAAGGATGCGCGGGAAATCTTCGAGCACTTTCACTTTGAGGACTACGTTCAGCAGCTGGCTTCGGCTGACCTGCTGTATCAGGTCGTGCAGCGCTTTGCGGCCACTGATCTGAGCCCTTCGCGCATCAGCAACTTCGGCATGGGGATCATCTTCGAAGAACTGATCCGCAAGTTCGCCGAAAGCTCGAATGAAACCGCCGGAGAACACTTCACCCCCCGCGACATCGTCCACCTCACCACCTCGCTGGTGATTACCGGGCAGGACGACAAGCTCAAACCCAACAGCATCTTGACCATCTATGACCCGACTGCTGGCACGGGCGGTTTCCTGTCCGAGGGCGACGAATACATTCAGTCCATCAGCGACAAGGTAACGGTCTCGGTCTTCGGCCAGGAGCTGAACCCCGAGTCCTACGCCATCTGCAAGGCAGACATGCTGATCAAGGGCCAGACGGTCGGCAACATCAAGCTCGGCAACACCCTGTCGGATGATCAACTGACTGGCCGGGAAAACCACTTCGACTTCATGCTCAGCAATCCGCCCTTTGGCGTCGAGTGGAAGAAGGTGCAGAAGCAGATCACCGACGAATACAGCCAGAAAGGCTTTAACGGCCGCTTCGGCCCGGGCCTGCCGAGAGTGTCCGATGGCTCGCTGCTGTTTCTGCTGCACCTGGTTAGCAAGATGCGCGAGCCACGCGACGGAGGCTCACGCATTGGCATCATTCTCAACGGATCGCCGCTGTTCACTGGCGGTGCCGGATCTGGCGAGTCGGAGATTCGTCGCTACCTGCTGCAGAATGATCTGGTTGAAGCCATCATCGCCCTGCCGACGGACATGTTCTACAACACCGGCATCGCCACCTATGTGTGGATTCTTTCCAACCACAAGGTCGACGCGCGCAAGGGCAAGGTGCAGTTGATCGACGGCAGCCAACATTCTGCCAAGATGCGCAAATCCCTTGGCAGCAAGCGCCAGTACATCACGGAAGAGCAGATCGACGAGCTGGTGCGCCTATATGGCCGCTTCGAGCAAACGCCGCAGAGCAAGATCTTCCCCATCGACACCTTCGGCTACCGCCGTATCACCGTCGAGCGCCCGTTGCGCCTGAACTTCCAGACCAGTGCCGAGCGCATCGAAAAGGTACTGCAGGAAAAGCCCATTCAGAAGCTCGAACCCGCCGCCCAGGAACGTCTGGTCGGCGCCTTACAGGCCATGGATGCCAGCGTACTGCACCGCAACCGGGAGCAGTTCAGCAAGCTTCTGAAGAAGACCCTGAACAATCACGACGTATTCTCCTCCGCAGCCGAGCTCAAGGCGCTGCTCAATGCCTTGAGTGAGCGCGATCCCGAGGCCGACATCTGCATGGCCAAGGGCAAGCCCGAGGCCGACACCGGCCTGCGCGACAATGAGAACGTGCCGCTGGGCGAATCGATATATGACTACTTCGAGCGTGAAGTAAAACCCCACGTCCCGGATGCCTGGATCGACGAGAGCAAGACCGATGCACAGGATGGTGAGGTCGGCATTGTCGGCTTCGAGATTCCCTTCAACCGGCACTTCTATGTCTTCAAGCCACCGCGCCCGCTGGACGAAATTGACCGCGACCTGAAAGCCTGCACCGACCGCATCAAGCAGATGATCGAGGGGTTGTCGGCATGAGCGCGCCAACCCCAACAGGCAAGTCGACCGAGGAGCAATTCGGGGAGGTATTGGCTCTGATCCAGGGTGCCCGTCAGTGTGCTGTGCAGGCAGTAAATACACAGCTGATCGAGCTTTATTGGCAGGTCGGTGCCTATATCAGCCGCAAACTGGAACAGGCTGAATGGGGTGATGCAGTGGTCAGCGAACTGGCGGGGTACCTGGCCCGCACCCAGCCAGGGTTGAAAGGCTTTACCCGACGTAATCTGTTCCGCATGCGCCAGTTTTACGAAACCTATCGAAGTGAAGAGAAAGTGTCAGCACTGCTGACACAATTACCCTGGACCCACAATCTAGCCATTCTCAGTCAGAGCAAACGCCCGGAAGAGCGCGAGTTCTATCTGCGCATGGCAATTCAGGAAAAGTGGTCAAGCCGCGAGCTGGAACGCCAGTTCAAGGCCGCTCTGTTCGAACGCAGCGTTACCCGGCCGACCAAAGTCTCAGCAGCGCTGAGACAAACTCACCCTGCCGCGCTGGAGGTATTCCGCGACGCCTATATGGTGGAATTTCTTCACCTGCCGGACAGCCATGCCGAGGCCGATCTCCACCTGGGCCTGCTGACACGCCTCAGGGATTTCCTGATCGAGCTGGGCCGCGATTTTTGTTTTGTTGGCTCTGAATATCCGCTGCAAGTGGGCGGGCGCGATTTTGCCTTGGACCTGCTGTTCTTCCACCGCGGCCTCAATTGTCTGGTGGCCATCGAGCTCAAGGTCGGCCGCTTCGAGCCGGAATATCTGGGCAAGCTCGACTTCTACCTGGAAGCGTTGGATCGCGATAGCCGTAAACCCCACGAAAACCCCGCCATCGGCGTGCTGCTCTGCGCCAGCAAGGACGATGAAGTGGTCGAGTACGCCCTCAACCGCAGCCTGTCACCCGCATTGATTGCCGAATACCAGACCCAGCTGCCAGACAAGGCACTGCTGCAGGCCAAATTGCATGAATTTTATGCGTTGAATACTGCAGGGGGAGATGAGCAATGAGCGGGTTCAAGCCGTACCCGGCGTATAAGGATTCGAGGGTGGAGTGGTTGGGAGCAGTGCCGGAGCATTGGTCGTTGCATAAGCTTAAATATATCGCTCGATTTTCGGGAGGCGGCACACCAAGCAGAGAAAGCCTGGCCTATTGGAACGGCGATATTCCATGGGTATCCCCAAAAGACATGAAGGTCGAAGTAATCGTCGGCGCCGAAGAAAATATCACTGCAGAGGGTTTGCAAAACAGCACCACCTCTCTCGTACCATCTGGCGGAATCCTTATTGTTGTGCGGTCTGGCATCTTAAAACACACGATTCCTGTCGCAGTGAACAATATCGAAGTAGCATTGAATCAAGACATGAAAGCACTGAGGTTCAATCCTAAGCTGGCACTTTACAGTTTCTTTCTGCGCTGGGTTCAAGGGTTTAACAAACAGCTTCTGCATGTTTGGTTAAAGCAAGGTGCTACGGTCGAAAGTATCGAGCAAGAATATCTTGCAGACACTACCGTCCCCATGCCAGGCATTGATGAACAGAGAATGATTGTTACTTTTCTCAACCACGAAACCGCCCGCATCGACGCGCTGATCGCAGAGCAGCAGCGCCTGATCGAACTGCTCAAGGAAAAGCGCCAGGCCATAATCTCCCACGTCGTCACCAAAGGCCTCGACCCGACCGTACCGATGAAAGACTCAGGGATGGAGTGGGTGGGTGAGGTGCCGGTGCATTGGGCAGTCAAGCGACTCAAACAGCTTGTATTGGATGCAGGAGGTATCCAGATGGGGCCGTTTGGCGGAATGTTGGTTGAACTTGATGATTCTGATACGGGGTACAAGGTTTACGGCCAGGAAAACACTATTTCAGGTGATTTCTCTTCTGGAAATAGGTGGATTCCAGAGCATCGGTATATCTCGCTCTCAAATTACCATCTTGAAGTTGGGGATATCGTCCTGACGAGGAAAGGAAGCTTAGGCAACTGTCGAAGGGTTTCGCTGCTACCACAAGCGGGAATTATTGATTCGGACACAATCCGCGTCAGAGTTCAGGATCAAACGATGGATCCGGACTATCTCGAACTTCTTCTGCATGAGTCAGACTATATCTCTACTCAGCTGAACCTTGTGAAGCGAGGGGCGATCCTGTCAGGGCTAAACTCCGAGATAATTGCGAATTTGGTGATTATTGTCCCTCCCCGCGATGCGCAGGAAGAGTTAGTGCTAGAAATCAAAGCAGATTCATCGAAATTCAATCAAGGAATATCCGATTGCGAGTTTGCGGTTGGACTACTTCGAGAACGACGCTCCGCCCTGATCTCCGCCGCCGTCACCGGCAAAATCGACGTACGCGACTGGCATCCACCCGCCGGCTCGCAAGCCCCCGTACAAGAATTGGAAGAGGCCGTATAAATGGCGGACAGCAAGGAAGCTCAGTTTCAGCAGGACATCATCACTGCAATGACCGCCCAGGGCTGGCTTACCGGCCCGGCCAACGGCTACGACCGGCGCACGGCACTCTACACCGAGGATCTGCTTGGCTACTTCAAACAAGCCTGGCCGGAGCGTTGGGACAAGTTCCGCAAGTCCAACCCCAAAGACCCAGAGACGGTTCTGATCAAGAAGGTGGTACGCGAGCTGGAGCAAAGCGGCACGCTGGATGTACTGCGCCATGGCTTCAAGGTGCCGGGGGTCAAGATCGACCTGTGCAGTTTCAAGCCGGATCACGGCATGAACCCCGATACCCTCGCCCGCTATCAGGCCAACCGCCTGCGGGTTGTGCCGGAAGTGTCCTACTCGCCCCACGCCAGCGAAAAAGGCTCGGCCACAGGCTACAACCCCAGGCTGGATCTGGTGCTGTTCGTCAACGGCATCCCGGTCGCAACGCTGGAGCTGAAAAGCGAATTCAAGCAATCGGTGGAAAACGCCAAACGCCAGTACCGCTACGATCGCCCACCGATGGACCCGGTAACACGCAAACCTGAGCCGCTGCTGACCTTCAAGCGCGGCGCGCTGGTGCACTTTGCCGTGGGCCAGAGCGAGGTGGCCATGACCACCAGGCTGGTCGGCAAGGACACCTTCTTCCTGCCCTTCAACCAGGGCACCGAGGAAGGCGGCGCCGGCAATCCGATGCCGGTGGACGAGAGCCAGTACGCGACGGGGTATCTGTGGAACAGGCTCTTTCAGCCAGACGCCTGGCTCAAGGTGCTGGGCCGCTTTCTGCATCTGGAAAAGCAGACCAGCGAGGGCTTCGATGGCAAGCCGGTCACCAAGGAAACGTTGATCTTCCCGCGTTTTCAGCAGTGGGACGTGGTCAATAAACTGATCGAGACGACCCACATCGAAGGGCCGGGGCAGCGTTACCTGATCCAGCACAGCGCCGGCTCGGGCAAGTCGAATTCCATCGCCTGGACGGCCCATCAACTGGCCGCCATGTATGATGCGCAGGGCAACAAACTGTTCAATTCGGTCATTGTAATTACCGACCGCACGGTTCTCGATAAGCAGCTGCAGGACACTATCTACCAGTTCGAGCATGCCCAGGGCGTGGTGCAGCCAATTACCCGCGATGCGGGCAACAAGAGCAAATCCGAGCAACTGGCCGAGGCACTGCTAGAGCAAACCCGCATCATCATTGTCACCATCCAAACCTTTCCGGCACTATTCGCTGCGTTGGACAAACACCCCAAGCTCGCCGCCGGGCGTTACGCGGTGATCGCCGACGAGGCGCACTCCTCCCAGACCGGTTCCTCCGCCAGCAAGCTCAAGCAGATACTCGGCAGCGATACGCCGGAAACTGACGACGAGGAGGTATCGCTCAGCGCCGAGGAGCTGCTCGATGCGGCCGTTGCGGCACGCGGCCCGAATGAGCGCATCAGCTACTACGCTTTTACCGCCACGCCCAAGGCCAAGACGCTGGAGCTGTTCGGCCGGCCACCCGATCCGACATCGCCGCCCAGCGCGGACAACAAGCCAGAACCCTTTCACCTGTACTCCATGCGCCAGGCCATCGAGGAGAAATTCATTCTCGATGTGCTGCGCAACTACACCACCTACAGCACCGCCTGGAAGATCGCCCACCCCGACGCCGATGACGAAGAGGTCGACAGCAAGAAGGCCCGCATGAAACTGGCGCGCTGGGTGCGCCTGCATCCTTACAACATCAGCCAGAAGGTCGAGGTCATCGTCGAGCATTTCCGCGCCAACATTGCGCACCTGCTTGGCGGTCAGGCGAAGGCCATGGTTGTAACCAGCAGTCGCCAGGAAGCCGTGCGGTATCAAATGGCAATGAAGGCCTACGTCACGCAGCAGGGTTATAAGGACGTGCACCCCTTGGTGGCATTCTCCGGCAGCGTGCTCCCCGACGAGGTGATCCCGACGGAAGTGACGGAGAACAGTAGCCTGCTCAACACTGGTCTGAACAACCGCGACCTGGCTGAAGCCTTCGATACCCAGGACTTCAACGTAATGATCGCCGCCAACAAGTATCAGACCGGCTTTGATCAACCCAAGCTCTGCGCCATGTACGTGGACAAGAAACTGCAGGGCGTGGATTGCGTGCAGACCCTGTCTCGCCTGAACCGGACCTTCGGCGACAGCAAGCAGACGTTCATCCTGGACTTCTTCAACGACGCGAAGGACATCCTCGAAGCCTTTCTGCCCTACTACGCCAAGGCCGAACTCAACGACGTGACCGATCCGCAGATTCTCTACGATCTGCAGAAAAAACTGGATGACGAGTGCATCTATTACCGCGCCGAGGTCGAAGCCTTCGCGCTGGCCTTCTTCAACCCCAAGGCGGCCGCGTCCAAGTTGATTTTTCACTGCTACTTAGCCAAGGACCGCTTCGCCAAGCGCTACAAGTTCAATCAGGAGGCGCGTCAGGACGCGCTGGCGTACAAGCGCAACGCAGAGGCAAACGGCGACAGTGATGGCCTGAAGAAAGCCGAGCACGACCTGAAGGCAGCGGGTGAACAGCTCGACCAGTTGACGCTGTTTCGCAAGAACCTGCAGAGCTTCGTGCGGCTGTATGAATTCCTGTCGCAAATCGTCCCCTACGAAGACCGTGATCTGGAAGCGCTATGCGTATTCGCGCGCGGCCTGTATCCGCTGCTGAGCGTCGATCAGCTTGAGCGTGAAGATGTGGACGTAGGTGAACTCCAGTTAACGCATTACCGCCTGGCAAAGCAGGCAGAGCATCAACTGCGACTGGATGAAGAACACGGCGAATGGGGCCTGGACCCGGCCACCGCGATAGGCTCGGGCAAGCCACATGACCCGGAGAAAAAGCGCCTGTCAGAAATTATCGATGCCTTGAACGACCTGTTCGGCGCCGAAGTCAGCGATGACGATCAGCTGCAGTTCCTCACCGGCATCGCCCAGCGCATAAGTCGGCAGGACGACGTCATGGCTCAGCTGGACAACCACAGCAATGAGCAAGTCATGCACGGGCTCTTTCCCAAGCGCGTCGTGGACACCGTGCTGGACGCCATGACCGACCATGAAAAGCTGTCACTGGACGTGCTGGACAACGAGATCAGCGGCCGCAAGTTTGCGTTGCTGGTGTTGAAGATGCTCAAGACCTTGTCTGCAAGCGCTGGGGGGCAACGGGTGTAGTGATGACGGGCGTAAGGCTCTGGATCACCGCCTGCCCCGCTTTCCCGGCTAGGGCGCTTCAATGTTAAACTGCGCCGGTTGACCGGTCGCAGGTGACCGCGCCAACCCATGCTGGGTCGTTCAGTTAGGGGGTTCCAGCCAACTTTAATCGACAGCGCATTATGCGGCGCCGTCCGGGCAATCATTTTTCCTCTGCCCGGGCTTGTCCGGAACATTGCGTTGCCTTGAGTTTGCGTACATCAAATGCATAGAAAAAACGCGGGTGCGAGTACCAAGGGCACACTTGGCCTCGACCCGAAAGTTGCTGCCAGTCTGGCGGCCGCCTTTGTATTCTTCGTTTTGAGCACAGCAGTTGCGATCTACACCACGCACCTTCTCGAATCGAGCAACGAGAAGGTGTTGCAGACACATAAGGTCATTGTCGCCATTGATCGTTTATTGGCGGATGTCCAAGATGCCGAAACGGGCCAGCGGGGATTCCTGCTCACCGGTGATGCGCGTTACCTCGAGCCCTATAACCGATCCGTTTCTCAGCTAAAAGCCCGGATGCAGGCGGTCGAGGACCTGATCGCGCAGAACGACGCGCAGCGCTGGCGTTTTGACGAACTGCAGGGGTACATCACCACCCGGTTCCAGGAGCTGGAACTCATATTGGGCATCTATCGGCGCGAAGGCCAGGAGGCAGCGATTGCCGGCGCGAATCTGGAGCGCGGCAAGGCAGAAATGGAGGCGATCCGCCAGGCAATTTCCGAGCTGGGCGAAGAGGAACGCGCATTGCGAGCACAGCGGGTGGACGCGATGAACAAGGCCTATACGGTCACGTTCATTACCAGCGCGCTGTCCGGCTCGCTCGGCATAATCCTGACGCTCGTCCTCGCTGTCCTGATACGCAGAGCCACTTTGGCGCGTCGTCGGGAGCAGTGGCTGCAGAACGCCCAGGTGGGTCTTGCGTCGGTGGTGATGGGCGAGCAGTCAACAAAGGAGTTGGGCCAGAACATCCTTCGTTTTCTTACCAATCATCTCGGTGCCGTGGCGGGTGCCATTTATTCACTGGACAACGGCCGGTACTCGCTGCTGGCCCGTTACGGCGTGCCCGAAAACGGCACTCTTCCAGCGCATTTCGAGGGCAATGACAGTCTGTTTGCCCATGTACTGGAAGACCAGCGACCCATTACCGTCGGCGAACTCCCTGAAGGTTACATCAGTTTCGGTTCCAGTCTGGGCCAGCAGACCCCGCGCTTCCTCGCGTTGGGTCCCGCGACGGTGGATGGCGAAATCAAAGCGCTGTTCGAGCTCGGGTTCCTTAATCCGGTAGGCGATAATGTGCTCTCTCTGCTGGAGGAATCATCCGGGACCATCGCCGCGGCGATCAGATCAGCCGAATTCCGCGCCCGACTCCAGTCACTGCTTGCCGAAACGCAGCGCCAGGCTGAAGAGATGCAGGTTCAAAGCGAAGAACTGCGGGTGTCCAACGAGGAGATGGAAGAGCAAGGCCGGGCTTTGAAGGAGTCCCAGGCGCGGCTGGAGCAACAGCAGGTCGAGCTGGAACAGACCAACGCGCAGCTGGAAGAACAGACGCAGGAGCTGGAAGGCCAGCGCGATGAGCTGGAAAAAGCCAACGTGGCGATTCAGCTGAAGGCGCAGGAGGTCGAACAGGCAAGCCGCTACAAGTCCGATTTTCTGGCCAATATGTCCCATGAACTGCGCACGCCGCTCAACTCTTCGCTGATTCTTGCCAAGTTGCTTGCCGACAATGCAGAAGAAAACCTCACGCCCGATCAGGTGAAATACGCCCAGACCATTCAATCCTCGGGCAACGACCTGCTAAACATCATCAACGACATTCTGGATCTGTCGAAAATCGAGGCAGGCCATGTGGATGTTCGGCCCGAGCCGGTATCGATCGAGCGCATGCTCAATTCCCTTCACCATCTTTTCGATCCGCTAGCCAACGACAAGGGGCTCGCATTTTCAGTGGAGCTCTCACCCGATGCCCCGCCCGCCATCGAAACCGACCCGCAGCGACTGGAACAGGTGCTCAAGAATCTGATCGCCAATGCGATCAAGTTCACCAACAAAGGCAGCGTAACCTTGACCCTGCGCGCGCTGAGCGACGATCAGATCGCCATTTCGGTAACCGACACCGGCATCGGCATTGCACCCGATCAGCAGGCGCGTATCTTCGAGGCCTTTCATCAGGCTGACAGCACCATCAGTCGCAGGTTTGGTGGCACCGGCCTGGGTCTGTCAATTTCCCGCGAAGTCGTCAGGCTGCTGGGCGGCACCCTTCAACTGAAAAGTCGCCCAGGATCGGGCAGCACCTTCACCGTGGTCATACCGCAGCGGTACCACGGCGCTGCCGTCAGCATGCGGGCGCCAGAAGCTCAGACCTCGCAGGTTGAACCCGGCTTTGCGATGCGGCCTGCCACACTGCCGTCGCGGCCGCAGCTGCAGAGCACAGGTGTGGTCGAAGATGATCGCATGAAGGGTGATGAAGCAGCCCGCAGGCTTTTGATCATCGAGGATGACCGAACCTTCGCACTGATCCTGCGCGACCTGGCGCGCGAGTCGAACTTCCTGGCACTGGTTGCCGAAACGGCGCACGAAGCGCTGGAGCTTGCGCGCCAGTTTCTGCCAAGCGCTATCGTACTGGACGTGGGATTGCCCGATCAGTCTGGTCTGTCCGTCCTCGATCGGCTCAAGCGCGACGTACGTACCCGCCACATTCCGGTGCATATCATCTCGGCCGACGACTATTCGGAACGCGCTCTGTCCCTGGGCGCTATCGGCTATGCGCTCAAGCCGGTACAACGCGAGCAACTGGTTGGAATGCTGCAAGCGCTCGAAGCGAAGATTTCGCAGAACCTGCGGCGCGTGCTGATCGTCGAGGATAATCAGGTGCAGCGTGAAGCAGTAAGCGAGCTGATCAGCTCGCACGACGTCGAAACGGTCGGCGCTGGCACCGCTGCCGAGTGCCTGGCGCTGCTCAAAGAGCAGACGTTCGACTGCATGGTGCTCGACCTGTCGCTACCGGACGCCTCCGGGTTCGACCTGCTGGAGACCATAAGCCAGGACGCCGCACACTCCTTCCCGCCGGTCATCGTTTACACCGGGCGCGTACTCACTCGCGAGGAAGAACAGACGCTGCGCAGCTATTCCAAGTCGATCATCATCAAGGGTGCGAAATCGCCAGAGCGGCTTTTGGACGAGGTATCGCTATTCCTGCATCAGGTGGTCTCGGAACTGCCGGACGAACAACAGAGAATGATTCGCAAGGCTCGCAACCGTGATGCGCTGCTGGAAGGCAAGCGCATCCTGATCGTGGAAGACGATGTGCGCAACGTCTACGCGCTGACCAACATCCTCGAACCCCGCGGGGCATTGATCGAGATCGCGCGTAATGGCGAAGAGGCGCTGCAGAAACTGGATCAGTCACTCAGCCAGCCGGAGCGTCACATCGATCTGGTGCTGATGGACATCATGATGCCAGTCATGGACGGCCTGACCGCGACTCGCCATATCCGCAAGAATCCGAACTGGAAGAAACTGCCTGTCATCGCGCTGACCGCGAAGGCCATGCCGGACGATCAACAGCGCTGCATCGAAGCGGGAGCCAACGATTACATGGCCAAACCGCTGGACGTAGAGAAGTTGCTGTCGCTGGTCCGGGTGTGGATGCCGCAATAATGGAAACGTTCGAAAAGATCGAAGACATCGAGATCCGCCTGCTGCTCGAAGCGCTGTACCACCGGTACCACTACGATTTTCGCCATTACGCGATGGCGTCGATCAGACGACGCTTACGGCAAGCGAAAGACAATCTGGGTTTTGCCACCATTTCAGCCATGCAGGAGCGGGTGCTGCATGATCCGGACATGTTGCCGCAAATGCTTCGCTACCTGACGGTCCAGGTCAGTGAAATGTTCCGGGATCCGAGCTACTTTCAGGCGATTCGGCAGGCGGTGATTCCGCACCTGCGCACCTACCCTTCCCTTAAGGTCTGGGTTGCAGGCTGCAGTACCGGCGAGGAGCTGTATTCGCTGGTTATCCTCTTCCGCGAAGAAGGTCTCGAAGAGCGTACGCTGTTCTACGCCACTGATATCAACCCGGAGGCATTGCATCAGGCCGAAACCGGTATCTACGATGCAGAACGCGTGCGGCAGTTTTCGGAAAACTATCGCCAGGCCGGCGGTAAGACGTCGCTATCCGATTATTATCACAGCCAATACAACCGCTGCATTCTGGATAAGAGCCTGCGTCGGAACGTGGTTTTTTCCGATCACAGCCTGGTGACCGATCAGGTCTTCGGTGAGATGCATCTGATATCGTGCCGCAATGTGATGATCTATTTCGACCGCAATCTGCAGGATCGCGCAGTGGGCCTGTTCAAGGAATCGTTGTCGCGACAGGGGTTTCTCGGCCTCGGTTCCAAGGAAAATCTCAGGTTTTCGACGCACGCCCATGCCTTCCGCGACTTCGTGCGTACCGAGAAAATTTATCAGAGGAATGATTCATGACCGGAGTGTCGAGGGGAGCGGTAATCATTGGTGCATCAGCAGGCGCACTCGAAGCGCTGTCCGTCCTCCTGCCTCCGCTCCCTGCCACATTCCCCCTGCCGATCTTTGTGGTCGTGCACGTCCCTTCGGACCAGCCCAGCGTGCTCGCTGATATCTTTGACCCCAAATGCAAGCTGCACGCGATCGAGGCGGAAGACAAGGAACCCATCGTTCCTGGCGTCATATACTTCGCCCCGCCGGACTACCACATGCTGCTCGAAGACAAACAGACCATAGCGCTCTCGAATGAGGAAGCGGTGCTGTTCTCGCGCCCATCAATTGATGTAACGCTGGAAAGCGCGGCCGATGTGTGGGGGGAGCAGTTGATCGGCATCATTCTGACAGGCGCCAATCAGGATGGCGCCCGGGGGCTGCAGGCTATTTCCGCAGCGGGCGGCATGGCGATCGTGCAGAGCCCCGTGGGCGCCTATGCCAGCGCCATGCCCGAAGCTGCCATCGCCGCCTGCCCACAGGCGCAGGTCATGTCGCTCAATGATATTTCCACTTACTTGTCGAGTATCTCCGGATGAAGACACCCGTCAAATTTCTCCTGGTCGATGATCTGCCAGAGAACCTGCTTTCTCTGGAGGCGCTTCTTCGTCGTGATGGGCTGATGCTGCTCATGGCAACGTCCGGTGACGAGGCGCTGGAGTTGCTGTTGGACCATGACGTGGCACTGGCACTGATCGATGTGCAAATGCCGGGGCTCAACGGTTTCGAGCTGGCCGAGCTGATGCGTGGCAATGAGCGCACACGGCGGATCCCGATCATCTTCGTCACGGCAGGCACGCATAGCGCCGAACGCCGCTTTCAGGGTTACGAAGCCGGCGCAGTCGACTTCATTCAGAAACCGATCGAGCCCGACATTCTGCGCAGCAAGACCGATGTCTTTTTCGAGCTGTTCCTCCAGCGGCAGTTGATTGCCGAGCAACGCGATCTGGTGCAGACACAGGCTGAGGCTCTGCTACGTTCGGACAAACGTAAGGATGAGTTTCTTGCGGTGCTGGCGCACGAACTACGCAATCCTCTGGCTGCACTTAACAGCGGGCTTGAACTGCTCGTGCGCAAACCGGATGAGCCGCAGGCTGGAAGAGTAAGGGCTCTGATGAAAGCGCAGATGTCGCATCTGGTTCGCCTGGTCGACGATCTTCTGGACGCGTCGCGCGTGACGCAGGGCAAAATCGAACTTCGCGCAGCCGTGTGTGACTTGAGAGAGGCCGTGTGGGCGGCCGTCGATATGGCTAAGCCGGGGATCGAGGCGCAGGACCATACTCTTAGCGTGAATGTGCCCGACCACCCGGTCGAGCTGCTGGCCGATCAGGTTCGCATTACCCAATGCATCGCCAACCTGCTCAATAATGCGGCGAAATACACTCCCCGGGCCGGACGGATCGACGTCACGCTCGACAGTACGCCGACCACATCTCGCATTACTGTTACTGATAATGGATTGGGCCTGACGCTGGATGCGTCAGCGGCGATCTTCCGCATGTTCGAGCAGGTCGAAGACCATCTGCGGCATGCGCATGGCGGACTCGGGATTGGCCTGGCCCTGGTCAAGCAGCTGGTTGAACTGCACGGCGGGACCATAAGCGTTACGAGTGAAGGACCGAACCAAGGCAGTGCCTTCACGCTTGAACTGCCCAAGGTCGTCACTCGAAGCGCCGCGCCTATCAAGCCCGGCGCTGTGCATGGTTGAGACGTTGCGCATGTTCACCGGAGTTGAAGTCCGGACGCCCCACCCGGGGCCGATGTTCTTCCCTAACGGGTTGTTGCTTTCAGGCGCTGGTCTTCGGTGCTTCCTCTGCGTGCTGACGTTGCCAGGCCGATTGCAGGTAGCGTCGTTGCCGGCGATACCAGGTGACGCCGGCACGGTCGAGGTACTCCAGTACCTGTATGGTCAGGTTGCGGCCGATGCCTGACCTGTTGCGGTACTCGGCCGCAATAAAGCCGCCATCCTCGGATTCGCTACAGAGTGCAACGGCCACAGCGGCCAGCTGATCCAGTTGCTGTGGCAGATAAAAGCGGTTGGGCGCCACGCCCAGCAGATATCCCCAGGCTTGCATGCGGCGCATGAACATGAGCATGTCGTCGCGGCTGGTACCGAGCCGCTCTGCCAATTCACCAACGATAGGTGGCCGTAAATCTGCCTGGCTCAGTACAGCGGCGACCTGTTCCCAGAGAGCCACATCGGCGTCGGCAAGCTGCGGCTGGTGATCCGGCAAGGCGAAGATGCCGCCGTCCTGGCGCAACTGCTGTGTATCCACCAGACGCTTGAGTAGCAAGCCGCTAGTGGGTGGCGACAGCCCCAGTGCAGCGCGATTCAGGAGTACTTGCTGCGTCAGCCCGCGTTGCTCCGGCTGTTCGGCATGGCATTGCTGCAACGCAGTGACTATCGCCCGTTCGGCCTGCGCAACCCGCTGCGGATGCAGTGCCTGATCCCCGAGACGCACCACCGGAGAAGGGTTCAGGACGGTCGCCAGCGCTGTGTCGGTCAATTGCCAGCGCAGAGCAAAGGCGGATATCGCCACTTCGCTCTGATGTTCAAGTTCTATTGCCAGCGCCTCTATCGGCGACGTGACACCATGCAGGGCGGCTAAGCGGGCAAGATTGTCCGGCTTACTGCGCCCGCGTTGGCGGCCCAGCGGGTCAATCACTATGCCGCCGCCGAGCGTCTGGTTCGCAGCCGGCTCGCGTACGATCACACAATCTCCCACCACGACATGTACGGGTTGGTCGAGCAATACCTGGGCGAGCTCTGCCGTTTCATCCAGCCAGACCACGCGCCCGCTGGTGGCCGTGGCGCCGGTCAGAATCTGCAAGGTGCCGCGGTGCAGGCGCATACCGCCTAAAAGGCCTAGGGAGATATCCAGTCGATCGGTCAGTTGGTGCATGGCGGGATCGAGTAGCCAGTCACCGCGCTGGGGGTGCTCGGCGTCCAGCTCACCCGCAAGGTTCAGTGCGGCTCTTTGACCTGCCTGCAGGCGGTTTACTGGCTGGCCAGCCTGCTGCATGCCGCGAATCCGCACCTTGCGCGCGTCCGGCGTCAGACACAGCTGATCTCCCGTACGCATCCCGCCCTTAAGCAAGGTCCCGGTGACCACGCAGCCACTGCCAGTAACGCTGAAACGGCGGTCGACCAGAAAGCGCGGTGGCCCTGAAGCATCGTTTGGATCAGCGTTATGTGCGAATTGCTGAATGGCCTGACGGAGGGCGTCCATGCCCTCTCCGGTCAGAGTGGAAACCTCTAGCGTCGGGTGCCCGGCGAATGCAGTGCCCTGAACCAGTTCGGCGACGGCCTGCCGCGTGGCTTCCAGCTGGTCAGTACTGGCGCGGTCGATTTTGCTTATCACCACTCGCCCATGGGCAATGCCCAGCAGGTTCAGCAGTGCCAGATGTTCACGGGTTTGCGGCATCGGCCCATCGTCAGCCGCCACCACCAGCAGGGCCGCGTCAGCCCCGGCCAAGCCAGCCAGCATGGTGCGAATAAAGCGTGCATGCCCGGGCACATCGACAAAGGCAAGCGGCCCCAGTTGCGGGTCATCCAGCCAGGCAAAGCCGAGATCGATGGTCAGGCCACGGCGCTGCTCATCGGGCAGCTGGTCGGTGTCCTTGCCGGTCAGTGCCTTGATCAAGGCGGTCTTGCCGTGGTCCACGTGCCCGGCTGTGGCAATAATCACTGGCGCGCCTGCCGCTGGGCCGGGAAGGAACCGTTCAGTGCTCCAATCAGTACATAGCGCGCTGAACCTTCAAGGTTCGCCAGCCGCTCCTTCGGCACGCAATAGCCGCAGGATGTCGCCCAACGCGTCATCGGCCAATGTGCGCATTTCGGCGTCGGTGCGGTCCTGAATCGGATGCGGCACAAAGACCATGGCCGGATCGAACCCCAGCGCTCTGGACTGCATTGCCGCTGCTTCAACAAATTCACTGGAGGCGACCCCTACTCCTGGGATCTGACGTGACTCCAGATCGGCGATGTCATGCATACAGCACGACGTGCACGATCCTCAGTCGGCCAGACCTTCCACCAGCAGATCCACTTCAGCGGCAATCTGTTGTTTGAGTTCGGTCGGCGCAACACGGGTAAAGGTCGGCTTGGCGTAACGCTTGACCTCGATGCCCATTCCACTCAGTTGCTCCTCAATCCGATCGAGGAACACGTTGCCACGCGGCTTGGAGATATCCAGCAGGCCAACGACCTTGCCGTTCAGGCTGTCTGGCCGCGCCAGACGCGCTCGCTCGGCTGGCGCGCGCTCGGCCGTGGGGTCGAGCAATATGCTTTCGTTCATGATGTCACCTCGCAGGTTACCGGTGATGAGCCCACCGGGCCGGATGCGGCCCAGCCGGCGATAATGGCAGAAAACAGGCCGGCGGTGCCGCCAACCCGCACAATCAACAGGCCGCCAGGGCGGAACTTGGGTACCTGTTTATCTTTAAAACGATCTGGAATGCCTTCGGCAATCCCGCCGGCGCCGGCCACCAGATCGGCGCCCGGCGCCAGCAGCAGTTGTTCCAGTTCTTCACGCAGACGCTGCTTGGACCAGCCAGCCTCGATGAACACGCGCGCATGCTCGGGTGATACCGCCAGCACCGCATCGCCGGCCATGGCCAACTTGGCGTGATCGACCGTGCGCAGCGACAGCGCGAAAGAGCGCGCCAGCGATTCGGGATCGCGGGACTTCTGATCGACAATGCCCTGCACGCCCTCCCCTGGAAACAGCGTGACAGCAGAGCGGCCAGCCGGAACGCCGCGCTCCTGTGCCAGAGACAACCAGTCGCTGTCTTCGGCTTCGGCAAAACAGAAGCTGTATTTGCCAGGATTGCCCATGGTCGAGCGATCAATCTCACCCGGCCGGCCGCCACCCACATTGCGCACGATCAATTGCAGCGCGCGGCCAATGGTGGCATTGGCGCGGTTGCCCTGCCCTAACGCATTGACGCCGGAGTTCATGCCGATAGCCTTGGCAATGGGGCCGTTGACCACAATCATCGGGCTGCCAAACATGGTGGTACAGGTCAGCCCGTGCAAACCGAACTCATCGGTCAAGGCTGCCTCGACGGCGGCGAGAAGCACCGGCATATATTCCGGCTTGCAGCCCGCCATCACGGCATTGATCGCTACTTTTTCCACGGTGCAGGGCACCAGATCAGGCGGCATCAAGCCCAGCACTTCATCCCCGGCGCGCTCGGTGCCCTTGAGCATGCGCAGCACGCGCACCGGGGTTGGCGGTACGACCGGCAGACCATCACTCCAGCCACGCTCATAGCAGGCCTCGATGGCATCATCCGCACTGCTTATATCAATTTCCCGCGACTGCAGCTGCACATTACCAAAGGCCAGTTCCAGCTCCTCGGCAATGCCCGGATCCAGGGTTTTGGAACCGCAACCGGGTCGCATGACGGGTAAGTCTTCGCCCAGAGCGCCAAGGCCGGACAGCGCGCGCCAATCCTCTTTATGCCAGCCGTAGGTACGCTCGACCTCCACGCCCCGCTCCACCCGAATCAGCGTCGGCACAAACTCGATGCCCAACCGAAAGGATTGCTCCAGCGTCCGGTCATACCGGGTGCCAGGCAAGGCAGCGGCGTAGTCTTCGGAATCCTGCACCAGCACCGTCAGCGGCCCGGCCTGGTCCAGCTCTGCCAGCAAAGGCTCAATCAGGCGGCAGGTCGGGCAATCGGCTTTGGCAACTACGATCAGCCCATCGGGTAGAGATAAAGTCATGTCAGGCCTATTGGCTGCTCGTACGTGTCTCGGTAGAAAGACAGCATAGGCAGCCAGGCATGTGCTGCCAAGCGAGCGAGCGTGATCATGCGTTGGGTGATTGGGCAGGTATCAGTGCTGCAAGGGTGGGCCCGGTTTTGCTCACACGCTAGGCGACAGCCTGATCGTTGTTGCCCTGTGGATCAGCAGGTTGGGGGAACGCCAGTCTCCCACTTGAGCTCGCCCCGGGTGATCGACAAGAGCTGCTCCCGCAGCGCCCCGGCTGCGGTGGTGGGCAGGCGCACTTGCAACCGCACTGCTTGTCCATGGCTGACTGCAAGCAGCTCGCCGCCGAGCTCCGTAATGAGGTTGCGCGCCATTCCTTCGTGGGCATAGGCCAGCTCGCAGTACAGCGTCTGGCTGGGGATGTGCTCGACTTTTTCAGCCTGCAACAGCGCTTGGGCGACGGCATCGGTGTAGGCACGCACCAGTCCTCCGGCGCCCAGCTTGATCCCACCGAAATAGCGCACCACTGCGGCCAGCACGCCGTCTAGCTCCTGGTGACGCAATACTTCGAGCATCGGGCGGCCCGCTGTCCCCGAGGGCTCACCATCGTCCACTGCCGCGCTATGCCCGCCAGCCAACAGTGCCCAGCACACATGAGCGCAGCCGGGATGCAGCATGCGCAGCTCGTTCACCCGAGCCTGCGCCGCGGCGCGATCGGCGACGGGTTCGACGAAGGCGAGAAAGCGACTTTTCCGGATTTCCAGAATACTGGTAACGGGGTAAGCAAGACTGTACATGGCGCCAGCATAACCCGGCGTCAGCTGTGCATACAGTATGTGGCGCGAAGCTCTCACAGAGCCCACAGCTTGCATACGGAACCATGCCACCGATTACAAACCGGTGCGCAGGAAAAAACGGTCAGGCTTATTTTCCGGATCGAACGACCGCTTCGGCCGATAGTAGACGCAGACGTAAGTCCGCGTTCGGCCAGAAGCGCACAGTCGCTACGAGATAAATAAATCTGTTCCCTTTTGTCCTGAGAACAGAACCGAGCGGAAAATCTGATTTCATTTTCTCGACACCCAGCGTTTTTAGGGTTGCGCGGCGGCCCGTCAGGACCGCCGCGCTCCTTACATCAGGCTGACAGCTTCTGGCTGAAGTTATCAGCCGGGTTACCGATGTCCAGCCGGTCCGCGTTCATCACCTTGTCCCAGGCCTTGACGAAGTCGTGCACGAACTTTTCATTGCCATCGGACATGCCGTACACCTCGGCCTGTGCGCGCAGCTCCGACTGCGAGCCGAAGATCAGGTCAACGCGTGTCGCCTGCCAGGTGGGCTGGTGGGTCTTGCGGTCCTGGCCCTGGAAGCGATTTTTATCCTCGGTGGCGACCCACTCGTTCTTCATGTCCAGCAGGTTGACGAAGAAGTCATTGGACAGGGTGCCGACGCGGTCGGTGAACACGCCTTCCTTGCCACCGTTTGCATTGGTGCCGAGCACCCGCATGCCGCCGACCAGCACGGTCATTTCCGGCGCGCTCAAGCGCAGCAGGTGGGCCTTGTCGACCAGCGCTTCCTCGGGCGCCATGAAGTTGGAGTTGTGGTAGTAGTTGCGAAAGCCATCCGCCGCTGGGCGGAGCGCTTCGAAGGACTGCACATCGGTCCACTCTTCCAGCGCGTCCATCCGCCCCGGTGTAAAGGGCACGGTCACCTCTGCCCCGCCATTCTTTGCCGCCTGCTCGATCCCCGCGCAGCCGGCGAGCACAATCAGGTCAGCCATGGACACCTTCTTGCCGCCAGTGGCCGAGCCATTGAAGTCGTTCTGAATCTCGCTGAGCTTGTCCAGCACCCTGGCCAGCAGGGGCGGGTTGTTGATCTCCCAGTCCTTCTGCGGAGCGAAGCGGATACGAGCACCATTGGCGCCGCCGCGCTTGTCTGATCCGCGGTAGGTCGCGGCGGAGGCCCAGGCCACCGATACCAGATCGGAGACGGAGAAGCCCATGCCCAGCAGCTTCTGCTTGAGCGAGGCGATGTCTGCGTCGTCAATTACAGGATGGTCGAGCTCGGGTATCGGGTCCTGCCAGATCAGTTGCTCCTTTGGCACCAACGGGCCGAGGTAACGGCCGGAGGGGCCCATGTCCCGGTGGGTAAGCTTGTACCAGGCACGGGCGAACGCATCGGCGAACTCGTCCGGGTTTTCCAGGAAGCGCCGCGAGATCTTCTCGTACTCCGGATCGAAGCGCAGCGACAGGTCGGTCGTGAGCATGGTCGGCTTGCGTTTCTTGCTCGGGTCGAATGGGTCAGGGATGACCTCCGCGGCATCCTTGGCTTCCCACTGGAAGGCCCCAGCCGGGCTTTTGGTCAGCTCCCACTCGAAGTTGAACAGGTTTTCGAAGAAGTGGTTAGACCAGCGCGTCGGCGTCTGGCTCCAGATGACTTCCAGCCCCGAGGTGATGGCGTCGGCGCCTACCCCTGTCTTGAAGCGGCTGCGCCAGCCCAGGCCCTGATCTTCGATGACCGCGCCTTCGGGTTCCGGGCCCATGAGGGACGGATCGCCCGCGCCGTGGGTCTTGCCGAAGGTATGACCGCCAGCGATCAGCGCGACGGTTTCGTAATCGTTCATCGCCATGCGGGCGAAAGTTTCACGAATGTCTGTGGCCGCTGCCTTCGGGTCCGGCTTACCGTTCGGGCCCTCAGGGTTCACATAGATCAGGCCCATCTGAACGGCGCCCAGGCCCGGGTGCAGCTGGCGTTCACCGCTGTAGCGCTCGTCGCCCAGCCAGGTGCCTTCCGGCCCCCAATACAGCTCCTCTGGCTCCCAGGTATCAGCGCGTCCACCCGCGAAGCCGAAGGTCTTGAAGCCCATGGATTCCAGGGCGACATTGCCGGCCAGCACGTAAAGATCGGCCCAGGACAGGTTGCGACCGTACTTCTGCTTGACCGGCCACAGCAGGCGGCGGGCCTTGTCCAGTGCGGCGTTGTCGGGCCAGCTGTTGAGCGGCGCAAAACGTTGCTGCCCACCACCGGCACCGCCCCTACCATCGGTGATGCGGTAGGTCCCGGCGCTGTGCCAGGCCAGGCGAATCATGAGGCCACCGTAGTGGTCAAAGTCCGCCGGCCACCAGTCCTGCGAATCGGTCATCACCTGATGCAGGTCCGCAATCACGGCATCAAGATCAAGCGATTCAAACGCAGCGGCGTAGTTGAAATCACCACCATAGGGATTGGAGCGCGGGGAATGCTGGTTGAGCGATGTCAGGCTCAGCGCCTCAGGCCACCATTCCCGGCTGGTTTGGCGCTTGCGGGGTTGTCCCGCGCCATGTCCAAAAGGGCATACGCCCGTCGCCTTGTTGTCTTGAGACTCGTTGCTCATGTTCTGTCCTCACGGCTGATGCGAATCGGTGCTCTGCGGCACGGCTCAGATAAGCGTAGCACCGGGACCGAGGGGGAATATGTCGCAGGAATATCGGTTCACATCAGGGACGTCACTGAAAGACGACGCGGCACCGGCGCCATGCCCCGATTTAGAGGCGTTCAATACACGGACAACATCGTTGCCAGCTCGGATATGGAATTTTCTTATCGCGGCGATAGAGCAATTCGCTCAACAAGAAATCCGCAGCACGTCACATAGCTTCCTCACGAAAAGGGGACAGATCAATCTGTCCCCTTTTTCCTAACATCAGATCGCCTGAAAGTTAGACTGTCACACCAGGCAAGACGGTAGCTATCCAGCGGCTGACGCCAGTTCGCATTGCGTTACAACCTGAACTGTGAAACTTCGTCATTGAGCCTGACGGCTAGCTCGGAAAGCTCTTCTGTCGCTTGAGCAATCTGTTTTGCCGCCATACCAGTCTGCTCGGATTGATTCCGAATTTCGTTGGCTCTTTCGCTGACCTCCGTGGACGTGGCACTTTGTTGCTCGGCTGCGCTAGCAATCTGGGTGGTCATGTCCGTGATGTTCTGGACTGCGGTCTGAACATCAATTAACGCCTGTGCAACTTCCTTTGTCTGTTCAGCAACTTTTTCTGACTGCTTTTGACCCGAAGCCATGCTCTGTACGGATGCTCTAGCCTTTTCCTGTACTGTCACGATCATGTCGGCTATATCGGAGGTCGAACTCTGGGTATTTTGTGCAAGAGAACGTACCTCATCTGCAACCACAGCGAAGCCCCTACCGTGTTCTCCAGCGCGAGCGGCCTCAATCGCTGCGTTCAGAGCAAGCAGATTTGTCTGGTCAGCGATGCCTTTTATAACGTCCAGGATCTGAGAAATGCTGTCTGCACTTGATGCGAGCCCCTGAATTTCCGTGGAGGTTTCGTCCAAGGTCCTCGCCAGGATTTGCATCTCTGTGGCCACGAACTGTGTTCGTTTATTGGCAGACTCCACAATTGAACTAGCTAGCGTCGCAGATTCTGCGGCACCCACAGTATTCTGGGCCACTTCGGCGGCGGTTGCCTGCATCTCATCGATCGCAACGGCGACCTGATCAGTGGATTGCTGCTGCTCGTGCACGCTCTGACTTGTCTGTTCAGCAATGGCTGCCAATTCTGCTGCAGCTGCAGACTGAGACTTGGCCGAGTCACCAATTTTCATCAGCATCGCCTTTAAACGTTCCGACATGTCTCGCATGGCGGCGTAGATGCCGGTTTCACTGCCTGTGTCAGCGAGTTCCACCGTCAAGTCGCCATCGGCAATCTGCCGAGATATCCGCTCAAGATCTGAGGGTTCCCCGCCCACCTGACGACGGATGTTCCGGGTAATGAGAAAGCCGATTATTGCCACAATAAGGGCAGCGATAACCGTACCGCCGATGGAGATCGTTATGGTTCGTGATGCAATGTCTGACGCTTCTTTCTGGCGAGCATCAATCAGTCTGGCTTCTTCGTCGATGAACTCATCGACTGCCGCGCGAATGGCATCCATGTGGCGTTTGCCCGTGCCCTTTTCAATCAATGCCGTGACATCGTCCATGGTAGCGGTGGCCTGATTCATCTCACGGCGAGCTTCGATCTCTGGAATAGCGGCTTCGGACGCCCAGCCTCTCGCTTTGTTCACGGCACCTGTGAGTGCTTCGGTGATTGATGAGGTGCTGTACGGCGCTCGATCCAAATGAGCGCGAAGCCCTTCCACTTCGCGTTCAAGCGCTTCCGCACCCAGCTTGAAAGGCTGCAGAGATGCCTCTTGCCCTGAGAGGAGAAAGCCTCTTTGGCCCGTCTCCTGATTAACCATGGCCAAAAGTATATTCTGAACAATCGTAAGGGCAGCCTGGTCATTTACCGCGTTCAGCCTGGCTTTGACCTCTGAGAGGTCTGCACGAAAGCCATCAAACATCTCCTTGCCAACCGTTCGGGATGAAAGCTCCCTGAACCTTTTAGTAGCTGCTTCATTTTTTGCGACTTCCCTGCGCATATCAATTTGCGGTTTTGCCTCTTCAACTTGCCAGGTTTTCTGCAGCAGATCGATATCCTCAAGTCGTTTGACTTGTATGGGGTTATCGCTAACGGTTTGCTTCAGACCATTGATCGTCTTCTCGTATGTAGTCTGCCCCTGGATGTAGGGCTCCAGAAAACCATCGTCTCCGGCGATGAGGAAGCCCCGCATACCGGTTTCCATGTCGACCATGCTGCTGAGTATGGACTTGCCTTCCGCAATGACCTTATGGGTGTGGTCAACCCAACGGTTGGCTTCCAACAGCGAGACCATGCTGGTGAATATGGTTACCGCAATGAAAACCATAGCCACGACCGGGATCGCAAACCCAAGCGCCAATTTGGTGCTCAGTTTGATTTGATTCAATTTCATGCTTAGGTACCTGAAACAGGATTGCACACAAATCCGGACATCTGCCGGGGAATTACGCTCACGAATCTGCGGCTTAGATCTCTGGTACGGCAGCACGCGGCACTAGGAGGATTTATCGGCGACGGGGGAGCCGACTTTAATCGAAATGCTCGATACTCCAAGCTCGATCCTCCCAGTAGCACCGGCGCCTTGATGTTTGAGGACTGATCGGAGTTGGCCGTGAACTGAACTCAAGCGACCGATAGCTGCCTGCCGCTGCTGGCGACTTTCGCCCCAGAAGCGGACATTCCATGGTGCCTGCGAAACCAGCAGCGATCCACAATTAATCGCCTGTTAGGCAATCGGGCGCTAGTATGCCCGGTGGCGATCTACTCAGTCAGGAAGCAAATATGTCCGGTTCACTACCCCGTTTGTACTCCTTCCGCCGTTGTCCTTACGCGATGCGCGCTCGATTAGGCCTGTTGTTTGCAGAGCTGCAGGTGGAGCTGCGGGAGATCGTGCTGAAAAACAAGCCAGCGCAGATGTTGGCTATCAGTCCCAAAGGCACGGTTCCTGTCCTGGAACTGGCTGAGGACGACAGCGCTGAGCGACGCATAATCGAGGAAAGCAGGGAAATACTGGAATGGGCGCTGCGACAGAATGATCCGCAAGGTCTGTTGAACGTCGACTTAGTAAGCGCTAATAGCCTGATCGACCAGAACGATAACGAATTCAAACATTGGCTGGATCGCTACAAATACGCCGATCGCCATCCGGAGTTGACCCAGTCAGAGTATCGGCAAAAGGGAGAAGTATTTTTGCAGGCGTTGGAGCAGTTACTCGCAAAGAACAGGTATCTGCTGGGAAGTAATATCAGCATCGCGGATATCGGTATCATGCCGTTTGTTCGCCAGTTCGCCCATGTCGATCAGGAGGTGTTTTACAACCTGCCCTATCCACATCTACAGCAATGGCTGAGGGATTGGCTGGCGAACCCGGTTTTTCAGCAAGTGATGATCAAGTTCCAGCCCTGGCAGGAAGGCGATGAAATGGTGGTGTTTCCGTAGGGCGGCACGTGAGGGCGAGTTTGAGCGTCTGGGCATTACACCCCGCTCACAAAAATGCCCCGAATCAACCCTTCTCAGGTTGCGGGGCATTTTGTTGACTCTAAACCGAATAGCGCTATAAGCTATTGATTTACAAGGAAATAGTGGCGGAGGGACAGGGATTCGAACCCTGGGTAGGCTATTAACCTACGCCGGTTTTCAAGACCGGTGCATTCAACCGCTCTGCCATCCCTCCACGGCCGGCAATACTACCGGAAACTTCATTTCAGTCAATGGTCTAAGCGCTGGTTATGGCAAATTCCTCGCAAACTGTTGTCACAGCTCTGTGCAGTCGCCTTGTCGCACTCTGTGACAAAAGCGAGGCGTGCAATATGCCAGCAAGGGGCGGGAATTCTTGATTTGAGGTCACTAACCGGTATGATCGAACCGATTAAAGGACCTCTTGTTTGCAACCTTGGAGCTTGAACATGAACACCCAGCAACGAACTAGTACTCTGCAGCATTCGGGAGTGAACGAGGCGGAAGTCAGCAAGCTGTTCCGTAACACCTACAGTCTGCTGGCCATGACACTGACATTCAGTGCCCTGGTTGCCTTTGGCTCGATGACTTTCAACCTGCCGCACCCTGGCATCATCATCATGCTGGTCGGCTTCTACGGCTTGTTGTTCCTGACCACCAAGTTGCGCAATTCGCCCTGGGGTCTGGTCAGCACCTTCGCTTTCACCGGCTTTCTGGGTTATACGCTTGGCCCGATCCTGAACATGTACCTGTCGCTGCCTAACGGTGGCTCGCTGGTGACCATGGCGCTGGGCATGACGGCGCTGGTGTTCTTCAGTCTGTCAGCCTACGCGATTCTGACCCGCAAGGATTTCAGCTTCCTGTCCGGCTTCATCATGGCTGGCTTTGTGGTGCTGCTGTGTGCGGTCGTGGCGAGCTTCTTCATCGAGATCAGCGGTCTGCAGATGGCCATTTCGGCCGGCTTCGTGCTGTTCTCCTCTGCCGTGATCCTGTATCAGACCAGCTCGATCATCCATGGTGGTGAGGACAACTACATCATGGCTACGATCACGCTGTTCGTATCCATCTACAACCTGTTCCTGAGCCTGCTGCACCTGCTCGGTATCTTTGGTGGCGACGACTGATCTGATCGTTGCAGGTATACTACCGGGGCCCGCTTAATGCGGGCCTTCTTGTATTCACCGGTTGAGAGTCCATGAAATTCGCTATTGCTCTGCTCGCCGGCCCGCAGGATCCGGCCGCCCGAAGCGCATTGTGCTTCGCACAGGCTGTCATTGCCGAGGGTCATCAGATCAGCCGCCTGTTCCTCTATCGGGACGCGGTGCATCTTGCTTCCACACTGGGCGTTCAGCCGCAGGACGAATCCGACATAGCCGCGGAATGGCGCCAGTTCATAGAAAAGCATGAGCTCGATGGGGTGGTATGCATTGCCGCCGCCCTGCGCCGCGGTGTGCTTGATGAAGACGAGGCCAAGCGCTGGGATCGCCCCACCGCCAATACCGGCGCTCCCTGGGAGCTGTCGGGGCTCGGGCAATGGGTCGATGCCTTGCAATCCGCCGATCGCGCCGTCACCTTCGGTACATGACTATGAAGAGCCTGTTGATTATCAGCCGTCACCCGCCTGCCCGCCAGGCTGCCCGTGAGGCGCTCGATCTGGCGCTGGCTGCGGCGGCCTTCGGTGTCCCTACCGGGCTGTTGTTCATGGATGACGGCGTGCTCCAGTTATTGAAGGGCCAGGACGCCGCGCAGATCGGCCGCAAATCGCTTGCCGCTAATCTGCAGGCCTTACCCATGTTCGGCGTGGAGGACATCATGGTGTGCCAGCATTCCATGAGTGAGCGCGGCCTCGGCGCAGCCCAATGTCTGCTCGACGCCCGCCCGGTTCAAAGCGCCGAGATCGCTGCCCTCCTCGACCATTACGATCAGGTGGTTACGCTCTGATGCTGCATATCCTTCGTCACTCGCCCGGAAGTGAAACCCGCTTCGCCAGTTGTCTGCGCGCACTTGGCGCCCAGCAGAGCCTGCTGCTGCTGGAAGATGCGGTGTACGCTTTGTTACCGCACTCCAGAACCCTGGCCTCACTGCAGATATTGCCCGGCAGCGTGCGCTTGTATGCAATAGAGGCCGATGTGCTCGCACGCGGCCTGGCATTGGACGACCTACCGGAGCGGGTAAAGATCATCGACTATTCGGCCATGGTGCGGCTCAGCCTCGAGCATAAAAAAGTGGTGAGCTGGTGACAGCCATAGCGGTGGACGGGCGTGCCATTGAACTCGACAAGGAAGGCTTTCTGGTCAATCTCGATGATTGGTCAGAGCCCGTCGCGTTCGAGTTGGCGCAGGCCGAAGGCATTGCGCTGAGCGCAGAGCATCTTGATGTAATCCACGCGTTGCGCCGCTTCTATGCGCAATATCAGCTCTCGCCGGCCATGCGCCCGCTGGTCAAATACATCGGTCAGCAACTTGGCCCGGACAAAGGCAGCAGCCTGTATTTGCTGAAGCTGTTCCCGGGCAGCCCGGCGAAGATCGCCAGCAAGATTGCCGGTTTGCCCAAACCGGATAATTGCCTCTGATGCGGAGCCGCCTGAATGGATAATCTTCAGACCGTGCTCGGCATCGCGATGGCCGTCCTGTATTGGCTGGTAATCGCACTGGTGACCGCACGCGTCATTGCCTTGCGCAAGCCCGTCAGCGTTACCCTCGCCTGGCTGCTGGTTATATTCATCCTCCCGATTCTGGGCGCAGTCCTCTATCTGCTGGTGGGTGACCTGAACCTTGGCCGCAAGCGCGCCGGCCGGGCCGAAGCCATGGTTGAGCCGTATCTTCGCAGCCTGCATACGTCTTTCCCTGTCGATGTATCGCTGCCCGGCGGGCAACTGAGCCTCGCAATCGACCAGCTCCTGTCCACTCAGGTTCATATCAGCGCGCAGAGCTACCAGTCCCTTGAAGTGCTGGACTCGCCCGAGGACATCTTTGACCGGCTATGTGCCGACGTGCGCCGCGCCCGCCACTGCATTCGCATTGAGACCTATATCTGGTTTGCCGGCGGACGGGTCGATGAGTTTGCCCAGGCGCTGATCGAAGCGGCTGGCCGCGGCGTCGAAGTTTACTTGCTGATCGACCATGCCGGCAGCCGCCCTTTCTTCCGTTCGCGCTGGCACAAGCAGATGAAGGCAGCCGGCATTGAAGTCGTCGCCGCATTGCCGGTGCGGCTGCTGCGGGCGCTGGTGCACCGGATTGACCTGCGCATGCACCGCAAGCTGATCGTCATCGACGATGCGATTGCCTATACCGGCTCGATGAATATTGCCGACCCGGCGTACTTCAAGCGCCACGCCAAGGTGGGGCCATGGATCGATATCATGCTGCGCATCGACGGTCAGGCGGCTGCGGGCCTGGCCAAGGTGTTCGCCTGGGACTGGGAGGTCGAGACCGGTCAGCGGCGCCTGCCAGAAATGGGCGCCATTGCGGATAACCCCAGTCAGTGGCTGATGGTGTTACCGTCCGGCCCGGGCGTCGGCGAAGATCTGATCGGGCATGCGACGCTGACCAGTATCTACCGCGCCAACCACAGCATCGTCATCAGCACGCCGTATTTCGTGCCCTCCGAAGCGATTCTTGAAGCCTTGTGCCAAGCAGCCCATCGCGGCGTTAAAGTGCAACTATTGCTGCCGCGGCAGAACGACTCGCTGATGGTGGGTTGGGCCAGCCGCTCCTACTTCGAGATTCTGCTGCAGGCCGGCGTGGAGATATTCCTGTTTGATGGCGGGTTGCTGCATACCAAGGCGATGCTGATGGATGAGCAACTCGCCCTGGTAGGGAGCGTTAACCTGGACATCCGCAGTCTTCAATTGAATTTCGAGCTGACCGTCGCCCTGACCACCCCCGATAGCTGCGCGCGTATCCGGGCTGTGCTCGACTCCTACCAGGCGCAAAGCGAGCAACTGCTGCTTAGCCGTTGGCAGCAGCGCAGCAGGCCAGCCCGCGGGCTGGAGCGGTTGATGTATTTCATGAGCCCCTTGTTGTAAGCCCAGGCGTCAGAGCTGACTCTCGATTGGCAACCAGCCCAACAACCAGGCGCTGACGCGTCTTAGCGCCGAGGCCCCCGGCTCGCGGGTCCAGACACGCCCCTCCGCATGCCAGTTGAGAGCGCCGGCCTCATTCAACTGCAAACGAAAGGCGTAGCTTTCCGAGGTCCAGCGTTCGAAGAGTGCGGCGGCTTGCGCTGCGAGTTCGGGCTGCTCGACGAACACACCCGACTCGGTGTTCAGCCAGATCGAACGGGGATCCAGGTTGATCGAACCGACGAACAATTCATTGCGATCAAAGACGAATGTCTTGGCATGCAAACTGGCCAGCGATTCACTCAGAAACGGACTGGCGCGGCCCTGTTGCCCGGCAATGGGCCGCAGCTCCCAGAGCTCCGCTCCAGCTTCGAGCAACGGCTTTCGATACGGCGCGTAGTTGGCATGCACAGCCAGGAGGTCAGTGCTTGAGAGCGAGTTGGTCAGAATCTTCAGCTCTGTACCGGGCAATACCCTTTCCACCAGAAAATCCTGACCCTGCGCACCGGGGATCAGGTAGGCCGTCATCAATAGCAGCTCATCCTCGGCCTGCTCGGAGCGCTTTGCCAGTTCGTAGGCCACATGCGAAACATCCTTGCGCGGCTCCGTCGGATCGGCCTTTTCCGGTGGATCGTATACCCACTCGGCTACGCCCCAATACCACGTCAGTTGGTCATTCTTGAGAACCTGGCGATAGGGGGATTCGTTCACACCGGCCAAGTAGCGCTGGCTGGCCTTCAGGCTGGTTACCGAGCGGATGCTTTTGCGTAGCTGCACCAGCGAGCTGTTGAAGGACTTGCCGGCTACTACTTTCATTGGAATGGCGCTGCGGCTGTTCCAGAACTCATCAAAGCTACGCTCGACGGCGTGAGTGATGGGGCCTATGCCCAGTATGTCCACATCATGAAAGTCAAACTCACTCAGAGAGTAGTACTCATCCCCAATGTTGCGGCCACCGGTAACGAATACGCTGCCATCTACCACCATCAGCTTGTTGTGCATGCGGTAATTGATACGCGCAAACTCGGCGACTTTACTCAGGTTCCGGAGCCATTTGTGCCGAAAGGTCAGCGGGTTAAACAGCCGGATCTGAATATTGGGGTGATGGTCGAGCGCGGAGACGCTGAAATCGGCCAGGCCGTTGCCGATGTCATCCAGCAGAATGCGTACCCGGACGCCGCGATCCGCCGCAGCGAGCAGTCGATCCGCCAGCAAGGCACCGGTAAGATCTGAGCTGTAAATGTAGTACTGCAGATCAATGCTGTGCTCGGCCATGTCTATCATCTGCAGTCGGCTGGCCAGCGCGTCGGAGCCGCTCGCCAGTAACCGGAACCCGGATAACTGGGCGTCATCCGGTTGCCGGTCTCGCACATAGCGGCTTACCTGCGAATCCACGTCGACCGGTAGCACGTAGCTCGGCGGCGATTCGTGTTGGGGCAAAGTCGTGGCGCACCCGGTCAGGGCTGCCGTACAGAACATGAGAACTGCAGCTACCAGTCTATTCACATGGTCTCGCTTAGGATCCGTAAGGTTTCAGGGCGCGCCGCAAAGCGGCGACAATGCCTTTCATCGATGAGGATACGAAGCATGCAAGGAAGTGGCCGGCGCTGCAAGTTTTGCGACACCCGGAGCGCGAACCACACGCGCTCACGCGCTTTGGGCGGGACAACGTCCGCGATGCGGCCAAGGCAAAGCGGACGTGAAATAGCGATCAGTTGTGCGTGTTGTCGACCACGCCCAGCTGGTATTCCGTGCTGCGCACACCCCGTGTATGGATCAGCATGTAGCCTTCCATGGTGGGCGTCAGCTCGTTGCGTTCTGCGGCGGAAAACAGTGCACGCCATAGCGCGCTGGAGTCGGCGTCCGGATCGTGCGCGATAATACGTAGCGCCTTGCTCGGCGCCTTTTGCTCGACCTGATAGCGCCACACCGCCGTGGTGCCCGCCGAGACCGGAAAGGCCACGCCCGCTTTCAGCTTCTCGCCGTTGCTTTCGCGCAGATCATTGAACACCAGTGTCAGCGGGCCTTTGATTTCGCCCTTGCCGCGTCGCACTGCAGCGGTGCCGATCGCCCGGGCCATTTTTCCAAGGTCAGTGCGCAGGCGCTGCGGGTGCATCTCCACCGCCTGGCCAAACAGTGTCATGGCGGGGCGCTCCACCAGTCTCACCTGGTAATCCTGACCGGCTTCGCTGATGCTAATCTCCTCGCCCCGGCGCAATTCTGCTCGTGCCTGCAGGGTGGCCGGCGCAGGGGCATAGTCCGCCATACACAGCGGGCCGCGCATACGGGTGCGCTGCGTATCATCCAGCTGGCGGTTCTGCTCAAGCAGGCCACATACCTGATCCTTGTAGCCAACCCACTCCATGCGGGTCGCGCCCGCGGCGACCAGTCGTTCGATGATACGTGCATCCGCGCTTTGCGCCGCCAAGGTCAGCGCGGTCTGCTGGCCGCTCGCCGCTTCCGCTCGATCCGGCCCACCAGCGCCGGCTTGCGGTTGCGCATGCGTTTGCCGGTGCACGTTCGCGCCATGCTCAAGCAACAGTTGTACGCTTGCAGGCTGATTCAGCTGCACGGCCGTCATCAGCGCCGTCTTGCCCCAGTCGTTGGCCTGGTTCGGATCGAAGCCCTGATCTAACAACAGCCGCAGCCCCTCGGGATTGGCCACCGCTGCCATAGTTGCGGAATCACCGTCTGGCCCCCTGCCCCGCTGCATACCGAGCTCGGCGGTTTCATAATCGATAAAATCGCTGATTACCCGCAACGGCGCGTTGTTCAGCAGCACGCTGTGCAAGGTGGCGAAATTGCGGCCCTTTTCCAGCTCACCGGGCTGTGGTGCGATGGCGTAACGTGCCTGATAACTGGCGAACGCGGCCAGCGGCATATCAGGGACCGCTTGCGGCGCAGCAAGGTTATCCATGCTGCGCGCAACACTGGCATGGAAGAGTAGATCAGCAGCAGCCGTGGCCTGCGCGTTTTCCAGGCCCTGGTCGCGGAACATTTTCTGCAGTTCCTGATACGCCGGCTGCATCATCGGCAACACGCGGCGATAAACCTGTTTGTTACGCAGATTGCGTTCCGACCAGTCGAAAAAAGCATTCATAAGCTGGTCGTTCCGCTGCTGCAGCGCCGCACTGCGGCCATAGCGCGACAGCGCATCTGCGCCAATCAGCGGCAAATTGATCAAGGTCCACTGTTGCTCCTTCCATGTCTGGAAGTTGTCCCGGCGCTCATGTTGCGCATATTCGGCCAGCGGCTCGCCAGCCAGTATATCCAGCTCGGTTTGCAGGGCTTGATAGGCGGGCAATCCGGCCAAGGTATTGGTACGCGGCGGGGTCAGATACGTCTGGTATAGACACAAGGGCTCGAGCTGCTGACCCTGGAGCCGGTACAACCCGGCGTAGGCGGACTCGCCCCGCGCGGCGGGCGAATAGAAGCCCCAGGTCTCGTTGACCAGCACCAGGCTTTCGCCGTTGCGCTCGAGCACATCGATGGAAGCGTAGTCGCCCGTTTGCGACGATGACGCGTGCGCGCGACCGCCGTAATTGGGCTGTTCGGCAACCCAGCGCGGCAATGTACGATCATCCAGAATCGGTACACCGTCGACGCTGACGCCACGGGCTCTGCGCTCATAACCGGCATAGAGCCCGGCGTCATACAGGTCGACCGCGATAGTGGCTGCACCGATGGTCGTGCGAGCGCTATCTGCATGGCTGCCTGCGAGTACCTTAACGTCCGGCAAAGCACCCGGATGAGGCACTCCGTCTTGCTTCAGCTCGAGGTTCAAGGCTGCGCCGGCCGCTTCACACACGCCCTGCCCGCGATTATCCACCAGCCGATACTCGGCATAGGACGACCAGGCATGCGCGTCCTTTTGCGCCTGAGGCTCCGGCACGCTCCAACTGGCCAGTTGCTGAGCACGCTTGCGATACATGGATTCCAGGCAGGCGATGGCCTGCGGATCTGCCGCGCCAGTGCCTGCCCTATCAACCAGGCCGCAGTGCCCGGCCCGGGACAGCATCCAGCGACGCTGATTGGCTTCCAGCAGCACCCCGCCGGGCACATCCAGTTTGCGCAGCTTTTGTCGAAAGTGATCGACGACCTGCCGATCCAGCCGTGACAGCGATTCACTGGCGCAGACCTGCTGATGCACCGCCGGCAATGCACCGCTGCAGGCAAAGCTCGCCAGCGTTTGCGGTTTATCGGCGTAGCTGCGCGGCGTGGTGTCATGAAACGGGACCGGACCAGACACCGGCTCGGTCACGCAGCCGCTCAGCAATGCGAGCGCCCCGGCCAACACAGTGCTCCTGGAAACAATCAGTACAGCCATGGTGAAACTCCTAATCAATAAAGATAGCTGTGCCGTAAATCGTGTAGCGCGAAGCGCCCTGATTCGGCGGTGGCGGAAAGGGGCCAGCCAGACGTATGGCGCGCTCGGCAGCGTCGTCCAATACCGAGTCGCCGCAGCGGTCAATTTCAAAGGAGATCATCTTGCCCTGCGCATCCACCAGGATTTCATAGGGGATATAACAACGGCGTTTGAAGTCCTCTGGATCACCCTTGTAACCCGGCGGCGGTTTGTACGAGGAGCCAGCCGGCCGCTTGAGGTTGGCTATCACCTTGTTCTTCACTGTGTCCGCATAACCTGACGGCACTGCTCTGCCGCGTCCTGGCGAGGCACTTGGCGCGGGAGCTGGGGGCGCAGCCCATTCATCATTGGCGCCGAAGGCATGCACCGGCGGGCCCTTTGGTTTCGGCGCTGCAGCAGCCTGCTGGCGCGGCGGAGGCGGTGTCGGCTTGACTGGTTCCGGCTCTGGCTCTAGCTCTGGTTCTGGTTCGGGCTCGGGCTCGGGCTCTGGTTCCGGTTCTGGTTCTGGTTCTGGTTCGGGTTCTTTGGGCAGCTCAACCAACTCCACAGCCACCACATTCGGTTCCGGAGCGGCCTTGTGGGTGAAGCGACCGCTGCTGAGCCATGCGATCAAGGCCGCGTGCAATATCACCGAGACCACTATCACCCCTACGCGAACCAACCAGCCGGCATGTGCGCTGGTCATGTTCATCAGGGCTCCAGCTCTTCGGTCGCGACCAGGCTGATGCGGGTATAACCGCCCTTTTGCAGAGTATTCATCACGCGCATCAGGGTGCCGTAATCAACGGCCTGATCGCCCCGCAGAAACATGCGGGTGTCGGTCTGGCCACCCGTCAGCGTGCCTATCAGCGCGGTCAGATCAGCCAGCCTGACCGCCTCCTCCTGGACAAACAGATTGCCGCCGGGCTGCACACTGACATATACCGGATCGGCCGGGGCCGGGTTGGCAGTTGACGCGTTGCTCGGCAAGTCCACCGGGATGTCCACGGTGGCGAGTGGTGCAGCCACCATGAAGATGATCAGCAATACCAGCATCACATCGACAAAGGGGGTGATGTTCATTTCGGCGTTCTGCTGATAGTTGTGCCGCTTGACCATCGGGCCAGAGTTGAATTGGATACTCATCTCAACGCTCCTCGTCCATCTGCCTCGACACGGAGGCGATCATTTCGGCCGAGAAGTTATCCAGCGATCCGACGAAGCCATTAATGTCCCGGGCAAACTTGTTGAAGATCATCACTGCCGGGATGGCGGCGAACAGGCCCAGAGCAGTAGCCAACAGTGCTTCGGCGATCCCTGGAGCCACCACCGCCAGACTGGCAGTCTTCATCGTGGCGATATTGGCGAAACTGTTGAGGATGCCCCACACGGTGCCGAACAGACCGATAAAGGGCGCGGTTGCGCCGATGGTAGCCAGCACACCCATCATGGTGCCGAGCCGCGCGAGATCACGCTCCTGCACAATGCTGGACGTTAGCGACATGCGCTGCAGCAAGCGATTGATCTGATCGGCATTGGCATCGCCTGCGCGGTGCCGGCCGAAGTGTTTCAACTCGGCCTGGGCAACCTGCCACATCCGCCCCATGGGGCTTTTGTCGGCCTGCTCTGCCAGCGCAGCGGTCTCACCCTGGCGAAACGCCGCGAGAAACTGCTGATTGCTACGGCGCGTGCGGCTGAACACAATCAACTTTTCCATCAACACCGCCCAGGTCAGTAGCGAGCAGCACACCAGCAGTATCATTACTGCCTTGACCACCATATCCGCCTGCAGAAACATTTCCCGTGCGCCGAATCGCTCGGTTGGCGCGACTCGCCCCGCCTCACTCGCCACCGGACTGCTTTCCACGGACTGAACTTGAGCGGGCGGCGTATCGAGTTGCTGCGCCAGCACCAGGCTGCCGGTCATTCCGCTGAGGACGATGAGTACCGATAACGCCGCCAACCGCATACGCGCCTGCCAACGAGCCGCACGGGTAAGAAGGGTGCTGGTTTGCATAAAGAACCTCTTGTTATCAATTGTTGTTAGGCATGCTGCTGATAGAGCTGAAACTAAAGATTGAGTAAGACGTGCAAGTCGGCGACATAGCGGGCGAAGGCCTGGCGTCCGAAGGGGCTGAGGCGCACCCGCGTGCGTGGCTTCTTGCCGGCGAAATCCTTGGTGATCTGTACGTACTCTGCGTTTTCCAGGGTGCCAAGGTGTGCGCCCAGATTGCCGTCAGTTGCCTTGACGATGGATTTGAGCGCCACGAACTCCAGCCACTGACTGGCTTCGAGCGTGTTCAGCGCAGCCATGATCTTCAGGCGAACCGGCTGATGGATGATTTCGTCCGGACTGTGCATGTCAGAAATTCCGTAGCCAGACGCCAGAGATAGCCAGCGTGCCGCCGAAGGCGAACGCCATCCACCACCAGAACCAGACGTCCAGCCCCACAAACCCAGCCATGCTCAGCACCGCCAGTACTATGCCGATGGCCAGATAACGCGGCCTGAGCTGCACCCCACGCAGGATGTACAACGTGGCTACGAACAGGGGTGCGAGCATGGAGCCCTGCTTGGGCGTCAGCGGCCACATGACGATGTTGATCAGCACGCAGAGCAGCAGAATGCTGCCGATCAGCGCGAGATAGCGCCAGGCGATACCGGGGATGTCGGGATTGGTGCGACGGGCAAGGGAACTGCCGATTATCAGCGTGACTACGACCACCAGCGTCCAGATGAGCAGGATGTAATCAAGGAACAGCCCGGTCAGCGCGAAACCGATGAGGTACGCAATGCCCCATAAAACCATTTGACCTGATTCGGCCTGATAGTCCTGAAACCCGGCGGCACGGGCATTGATTTCGGCAATGTCCCGCAGGGCGCGGGCGGCTTCTTCGGCAGATGACGCCATAAGCTAAAAACTCTTTGTTATTCGTTATGCAAAGTACTCTAGGTAATAGAGCGAACGAAAACAAGTATCGTCTCAGATTTTTAATTTAAGGTTTTGTGATCCAGTAGCGAGACATGAAATCAATACTAGGTCACCCCAAGATAAACAAGTGAGTGCGGGAGGCGATCGCAGCGCGCTTTGGGGTTTTCTGCAAGATCGGCTAAAACCAGTGAGTATAGAGTCAGCGCTGGGCATTCCACCAATCAACCGCTCGGCGACTGATCTCCGCTACTGGCAGGGTCGCATCCACGGTCAATACGCGTGGTTCGTCAACGGGTCTCTGCAAGGTGGCGAACTGGCTGCTGATCAGCTTCAGGGACATGAAATGCCCCTTGCGCAAAGCAGAACGCCGTTGTACTTCTGCCTGATCAAGATCCAGAAATACGAATCCCAGTTCTGGAATGGCCCGCCGCAGCTGCTCCCGATAGCGACGGCTCAACGCCGAGCAACTCAACACGGGCTTCTGCCCCGCCGCTACCGCGCTGACCAGCAACTCACCGAGTTGACGGAGCCACTCCACACGATCCTCATCATCCAGTGCGATACCACTGCGCATCTTCTCGATGCTGGCTGCGCTGTGGAACTGGTCACCTTCAATGTGTACACCACCTGCGCGCTCGGCGATGGCCTCGGCGATAGTGCTTTTGCCACAGGCTGTCACTCCCATGACCACCAATGCATTCATACCTTGCTGAATATATTCCCCCTCGGCACCTACCTCCAGTCTAGCCGGGCTACTGGCAAGTCGTCTGGGCTGACACCGCAGCCTGATCACAACCTATCTGATCAAATGCCTGGATTCACCCCGCCGCTATTCGCCAGCGGCTATCCTGGCAACTCGGTGTTTTCCTTTCTGGCCTTCCACAGATAATCGATCAACAGCTCTCTGGCCCAGGATTCAAGCGGCTGGTACGCCTGTAGGTGGCCTTCGCTCAATCTTGCGATGCGAATGAACGGTTGCTCGAGACTGCTGTTGTCGATCACATGTACTTCATTGGCGAGCGCCAGCGCCCGGCGGACATTGTCGAGGGTGCGGGGGATACGGGATTCAATTTTGATTTCAGGCACGGCATGACCACCCTCACCCACCCTCTGCGCGACCCGCGCCTTGTTCAGATCCGAGCAGTCGAGATGAATGAGCACCAGAATCACCTGATAGCCAAGCGCTCTGGCGTCGGCGATGAAATCGATTTTGGAGGGATGCGAGAAGACGGTCTCGTAGCAGAAGGTGGCGCCCTCCTGCAGCAGCTCATAACGGATGATCTCCGCTAACCGCGCGGCGCGGTAGCTGCTCTCTTCCGGGCTGTCAGGGGATAGATCCCGGGCGATATTATCGGCATTGATGAAGACCATGCCCCGTGGCTCAAGGAACAGCCGGTAGAAGGTGCTCTTGCCCGCGCCATTGCCGCCGGTAAGGATCCAGAGTTGTTTCTCCGGTGGCATGGGTCAGTTGATCATCCCTGCAGGGGCACAAACTGGCCATCGCGGAAACGCCCGGTCTCGATGCGCCCGTCCGGGTGGTGCTCTTCCAGCAGGCCCGGCATCGAGCGGCTGGCCTGATAACGGATCGTCGAGGCGCTGACCCGGTCACTCAGGGTGCCGGCGGCCCGGGCCAGGTCGATATCGGCGAATACATCATCGGAGGCGACCGGCTCGACGCGCACCGGCTCAATGCAGATCCGTGCCAGCCCTTCCCTGACCGCGAGCAATGCGCGGGCATCCAGATCGCGTTCCACGGCGCGGCCGATTTCGGCCCAGTACTCAATCTGGCGCGGCGTGGTGCGCTTTTCCAGGCTGCCCTGGGTTGCCGCGGCCACTACCAGTTTTTCATCAAGTCGAAGCGGTGAAGACGTAGCCATAACCATTCTCCTGATCACTGATTACTGTCGGTCACCATAGCAATTTTAGCGTCGCGCTACAAGCGTGCCTGTGTATCAGAGCGTGCTGATCAGAAGCCTTCGCCAGCCAGCCGATCGGCCAGGTCCTCGAGGATATCGAGGCCTTGCACGTCCGTATCCAGCCAAGGCAAACGCGGGCGCGGCAGACTGGCGAATTCCTCGTCTATGCGCTGCAGATAGGTCGCCTCCTGCTGGCGCCGGCGATTAAGAAACTCACCGTCCGCTTCGGCGGGAATGACTCGATTCACCAAAGCGGCCACCACAGGAATACCTGCCTCCTGCAGCGTGTTCACTGCCCTGGCGGTTTCCAGGATGGGCAAGCGTTCGGGTGTCAGAACGAACAGAAAACCACTCAGCGTTGCGTCCTCCAGCCGCCGACGCGCCTGGTGAAACAGCCGGCGCCGGTTGAGCAGCGTTTCGGCTATGTCCCGGGTGCGCTGGTCCAGGGCACTTAATGCGTCCTCCTTCGGATCATCGAAGGGGGTATTCAGGTCGCGGCCGCTCTTGGGTGTCAGATGCTTGAGTACCTTGCCCAGCTGTTCGGACTTGCGATTATGCGTGAGCAGACCATCCGTCCAGGCGGCCATGGCCTCAGGCAGGGTCAGTAACCGCAGGGTATGACCCGTCGGCGCTGTATCGAAGATGATCAGATCGTAGGGCAGTTCAGGATCGGTGATCAGCCGGGCAATGCGCTCAAGCAGAGCCGCTTCCTGCGCGCCTGGCGATTGCCGGGTCAGTTGCATCTGACGCTTGAGCTCCTCCATCATTTCGGGGGCAGCAAAGCCGCGCATTTGCGCGGTGACGCGCGCCAGGTGTGCCTCCACCTCGATATCCGGATCGATCTCCATGGCATCCAGATTGGGCAGCAGGCGACGCGGCGTATCATCCAGCTGTTTGGCGAATACGTCACCTAGACTGTGTGCCGGGTCAGTAGACACCACCAGACAGCGCTTGCCCCTGCGCGCTGCCAGTACTGCCAGCGCAGCTGAGACAGTGGTTTTGCCCACGCCGCCCTTGCCGCCCACCCAGACCAGGCGACGACTCAACAAATCAAACATATGCATTCCTTGTGGCAACAGACTGTGATCAGCAACAGCGGAAATGATCCAGCGGGGAATGCTCCATACCCTGGCGCTTGTGCCAGTCATGGAAACGCTCGAGCAACAGCGGTTGCAATTCGAGGGTGTAATACGCCGCAGGGTTAGGCACGCCCATCATCTCGGCGAACACCAGAAGCATGAACAGATCATCTTCGTCCCGCCGGGCGCGGGCAATCGCGCCGCGATAACGGGTGCTGTAGACCTCTTCCAGAAAGAAGCGCGCCTGGCCTAACCAGGCGCGCCACTCGGACGGTGTCTTTCTGGCCATCAGCTTTCCGAGGCGACCAGCGCGCGGTGACGTTTCAGCGCGGCGGCGCATTCCAGCGCGACCAGCACGGCTGCGACCAGCACCACGATATCCAACCCGAGCAGGAACCAGTTGCCCGCTTCGTAGAAGGTGCGCAGCTGGAACAGCAGCGCGACCACGGTCATCACCAGCAGGAAGCACAGCGGTGCGAGCGTGAACCACATAGGCCGACGCAGATGCACCAGCATGACGGTGATCACCAGCAGGGTCAGACCGGCCAGCAACTGGTTGGTGGTGCCAAACAGCGGCCAGATGATCATGCCGCCGGAGCCATCCGCGCCACCAGCGCCGAATGCCAGAAGCAGGCAGCTGCCTACGGCCAGCAGCGTAGCGGGCAGCGGTTGGGTCATCCACTTCTGTTGATAGATCTCGCCCCACTCCTGGAAGATATAGCGCTGCAGACGCAAGCCGGTGTCCATGGTGGTGCCGGCGAACAGTGCTGCCATCACCGTGAGCAACGTAGCGGCGGTGACTTCTGGTACACCCAGACCGTTATGGATGATGAACGCGCCACCTTCGACGAAGGCCTTGACGCCGCCCTGACCAAAGGCGCTGTACATGGCCTGCCAGTCAGCAAAGCTGGCAAAACCGGCTGAAGCCACAAGGATCGCGGCCAATGCCAGTCCACCTTCACCGATGGCGCCGAAATAACCAACAAAGCGCGCGTCAGTTTCACGGTTCAGCTGCTTGGAGGTAGTACCCGAAGACACCAGACCATGGAAGCCTGAGATCGCGCCACAGGCGATGGTGACAAACAACAGCGGCACCATGGACGGCGTACCAACCGGCACGTCAATGTTCAGCATTGGAGCAATCATGGTGGGATTGAGCAGCACGATCGCGCCATACAGAACGATCAGGCCAACGAACAGCTGCAGGCCGTTGATGTAGTCCCGCGGCTGCAGCAGCACCCAGACCGGTAGTACCGAGGCAATGGCGGCATACGCGAACAGCAGCAGGATCCACATGGCATTGCCCGAGATCCCTGCGACTTCAGCAGGCATCTGCAACGGCACCGACGGCCCAATCCAGATCATCGCGTAGAGCGCCACAACCCCGAGCACAGAGACGACGGCCAGCGAGAGGACACGACGGTAGATCAGCTGCCCGATAATCAGCGCCACGATGATTGCACCCCAGACAGGCACCACCGCCGTCGGGAAACTCATCATCAGATTGGCAATTACCACCGCGAACACCGCATTCACCATAAGCAGCACAAGGAAGATAACGATCATGAAAATGCTGCGTGCGCGCTTGCCGACCACATCACCGGTCAGCGAGCCGACTGAACGAGCCCGGTTGCGTACACTGGCCCAGATGGCGCCGGTATCATGCACCCCGGCGAAAAAGATAGTGCCGAACACCACCCAGAGAAACGCCGGCGCCCAACCCCAGATCACCGCAATCGCCGGCCCGACAATTGGCGCGGCGCCCGCCACTGAGGTGAAGTGGTGGCCCCACAGGACGAATTTATTGGTTGGAACAAAATCGATACCGTCTTCGAACTCATGGGCTGGGGTTCGGTAATCCGGATCCAGACGGTAGATTTTTTCAGCGATGAACTTGGAGTAAATAAAATACCCCAGGGCCATAAGAACCAGGCCGATTACCAACAGAATCGCGGCACTCATGTAGTGCTCCTTGGTTATTGTTAGAGGACCTCTGAAAACGCTCCTACCGACCTGCGAGGGTCTGGCATGGCATTTTCAGGCGCTTCCTTAGCATCAAACAGGTTCCGGCATTGTCCGGAACCCCCTTAATATAGTCATTATTCAGCAATCAGCCCAGCGCGCGAACGTCTCACCAGCCGGACAGGCTAGTCATGCTCGACATAAATCAGCTCATCGGTCGCGAAGCCGAGCTCTTCAGCCCGGGTTTCGAACGCTTCGATCAGCTCATCACTGACTTCAGGCTCACGCGCCAACAACCAGAGATAGTTGGTGTTGTTGCCGGCCACCCAGGCGTATTGATAGTCCTCCTTGTCGAGGCCGAAGATGGCGTAGGAGCCATAGAATGGGCCGAAGAATGAGACCTTCAGGTGACCGATGTCTTCCGAATAAACGAAGTAGCCCTTGCCTTCTGCCTCGCTCCACTCGCCTTTCTCTTTGGAGTAACCGCGATTGAGCACCCGGATGCCGCCGTCTTCTCTCAGGCTGTATTCGGCCGAGACGTTGCTCAGTCCCCGCTCGAATGAATGGTCCAGTCGAGCGATTTCGTACCAGGTACCGAGGTAGCGGTCTTTGTCGAAGTTATCCACCGGCACGACCTTGTCCGGCAGACTGACGCAGCCAACCAGCAAAGCAACACCCAGTGCGACCAATGCGTTACGACACATCATTGTCATGCTCCTTTCTATGCAGGAAATCCAGTATGCAAGTCATCACTGACTGCGTCGCTTGCAGTTGTTCGGGTGTTACCGCACATATGTCTGCTGCGGTTTGTACGTAGGTGCCGCCCTGCTCCAGCGTCGCCGTATCTGCCTGGACAAAGGCGTCGACCAGCGCAGCAGTGGCTTCAAGGTGAAATTGGAGGCCTATCACCCGATCACCGAGCTGAAAGGCCTGATTCTCAAAGACTGCGTTACTTGCCAGGCGTGTTGCACCGGCCGGCAGATCGAAGGTTTCACCGTGCCAGTGCAGGACATTGAGCTCATCAGGCAACTGAAAGCATTCAGGCTTGCCATGTTGCAGCCCTTGTACCGGATACCAGCCAATCTCGCGCTCGGCACCCGGGAATACTCGTGCGCCCATGACGTCGGCAATCAATTGCGCGCCCAGGCAGACACCCAATACCGGGATGCCCGCAGCAATAGCGTCACGAATGAACTGCTTTTCAGTAATCAGCCAGGGATAAGCTGCTTCGTCATGCACACTCATGGGGCCACCCATGATGATCAGCAGATCCAGCTCACCGAGTTTGGGCAACAGGTCCCGGGAGTACAGATGGGTCGAGGTAATGCCATAGCCCATACGCTGGAGCCAGGTCTCGATGGAACCTGGCCCCTCGAAGTCAGCGTGTTGCAGATAATGTGCGCGCATATGCACTCCCCGAAGCACCGCCCCCGTGACGCTTGATCCAGCATAGTTGCTTAAGCCGGATCGCGAGGGATTTTAGAGCCAATGCCGCTTTCGAAAGAAAATCACCAGTGTGATGACCATGACCAGCATCAGCCCCAGCACTGCTGGGTACCCGTAGGCCCATTCGAGCTCGGGCATAACCTTGAAATTCATCCCATAGACGCCGGCAATGAAGGTCAACGGCATGAACAGCGTGGCAAAGATGGTCAATACCTTCATCACTTCGTTCATGCGGTTGCTGACGCTGGATAGATACAGGTCGAGCATGCCGATCAGCAACTCGCGAAGGGTATCGACCGTATCGATGACGTGTACTGCGTGGTCGTATACGTCGCGCAGGAACAGTCTGGTTTCGGCGCCAATCAGTGGATTTTCATCCCGCGACAGGCGCGCGAGCAGCTCGCGCAGTGGCCAGATGGATTTGCGTAACAGCAACATCTCACGTTTGAAATGGTGAATCTTGCTGAGGGTCGCTGGCGTCGAGTTCTCTATCAGCTCGTCTTCCAGCGCCTCGATCTGGTCACCAAGATGCTCCAGCAGCACGAAATAGTGGTCCACCACGGCATCGAGCAGCGCATAGGCGAGATAATCAGAACGCATGAAGCGGATGCGCCGGCCCGTGCGGAGCCGCTCGCGTACCGAATCGAACACATCGCCCGGACGTTCCTGCAGCGAAATCACGTAGCCATCGCCAAGCACCAGGCTGAGCTGCTCAGAGTGAATCTGTTGACGCTCGGCATCGAACCGCAGCATGCGCAGCACGATATAGAGATACCCGTCGTAATCCTCGACCTTGGGCCGCTGGTCGGTGTTGAGCACATCTTCGAGCACCAGAGGATGCAACTCGAAGGCTTGGCCGATGGCATTGATCAGCTCTGGCTGATTCACTCCGTCGATGTTCAGCCAGGACACGCGGTCGCCATCGCGGTATTGGCCCAGTTCGTCCAGGTTGGTGATGGCGTTGTCGGTCAGGTGATCCTGATCATAGTCAATCACCTGAATCGGCGTCGCACCGTCGTAGGCCTTGCCAATGTGCACCAGGGTGCCGGGCGGCGCGCCTACCTTGCGACCGCGCTTGACGACTATCTTCCGAGCCATGTCCTCTCCTTTGGAATTCGCAACCGCATCAGGCTCTTAAAGCACGCCCTGGGGATTTTCCTGGGCACCCGGCTCGAACCATTTGAGCTGTTCATGCAGGCTGACCACTTCGCCGACAATCAGCAGCGTGGGTGGACGAATTTCGGTATTTCGTACTATTTCCGGCATGCTCGCCAGTGTCCCGATCAGTACCTTCTGGTTGACCGTGGTGCCCTGCTGAATCAACGCGATGGGCGTATCCGCACCACGCCCGTGCTCGATCAGGCGCGCGCAGATTTCCGGCAGGCCGACCAGGCCCATATAGAAAACCAGCGTCTGACCCGGTGCCACCAGATCGGCCCACGGCAGATTGGTCGACCCATCCTTGAGGTGTCCGGTAATGAAGCGTACCGACTGCGCAAAATCGCGATGTGTCAGAGGTATGCCGGCGTAGGTCGAGCAGCCGCTGGCTGCGGTAATACCGGGCACGACCTGAAAAGGAACACCGTTGGCCGTCAATTCCTGAATTTCCTCGCCGCCGCGCCCGAAGATGAAGGGATCGCCACCCTTGAGGCGCAGGACGCGTTTGCCCTCCTTCGCCAGGCGTACCAGCATCTGGTTGATCTGTTCCTGCGGCACCGCATGATTGGCGCGGGTCTTGCCCACATAGATGCGATCCGCATCGCGGCGACACAGATCGATAATCGCGTCCGGCACCAGACGATCATGCAGCACCACATCAGCCTGCTGCATCAGCCGCAGCGCCCGAAACGTCAGCAGGTCCGGATCACCCGGACCGGCCCCCACCAGATACACCTCACCGGTGTAGCTTTTGCCGGCCTGAGCACCAAGCTGGCGTTCAAGCAGCGCTTCGGCGGCTTGCTCCTGACCGGCGAATACCCGCTCGGCGATATCGCCCTGAAAGACATTTTCCCAGAACGCCCGCCGTTGATTGATTTGCGGAAAGGCCGCCTTCACCCGTCCACGGAAACGTTTGGCCAATTGCGCCAGCTTTCCGTAGCTATGGGGAAACAGGGTTTCGATACGCGCCCGGGTAAGCCGCGCCAGTACCGGCGCATGGCTGCCGCTGGAAATAGCAATGATCAGCGGCGAACGGTCGACAATGGCGGGAAAGATGACCGAACAAAGCTCCGGTGCATCCACTACATTCACCGGCAGATTGAGTGCCTGCGCCTCGGCTGATACCTGGGCGTTAAGCGGCGCATCATCGGTCGCGGCGATAACCAGCTGCGCAGCGTCGAGGTCGGTTTGCTGATAGAAGCGCTCATGGCATTCACCGCCACCCTGCTCGACCAGCTCGCGGAGCTGGGGCTCGATATGTGCAGCCACCACGCGCAATACCGCACCGGCCTCGGACAGCAATCGCGACTTGCGCAGCGCGATCTCGCCGCCGCCAACCACAAGCACCAACCGACCATGCAGGTTATGAAACAGGGGAAGATAATCCATGGCTACCTCAGGGTTAAGTAGGACGACACTTGGGTTCGCTGGCGTCGCATAGGCGCGCCAGCCTCGCAGCGGGAACAGGGCTGCGAGGGTCCATCTCCGGTTAGCCTATTTGCTCGATACCACCCATGTACGGCTGCAACGCCGCCGGAACCTGAATGCTGCCGTCAGCTTGCTGATAATTCTCCAGCAAGGCCACGAGTGTACGCCCCACGGCCAGACCGGAACCGTTCAAGGTATGCACCAGTTCCGGCTTGCCGGTTTCCGGGTTGCGCCACCTTGCTTGCATGCGGCGTGCCTGAAAGTCCGAACAGCTGGAACAGGATGAAATCTCGCGGTATTTGCCCTGACTGGGTATCCATACTTCCAGGTCATAGGTCTTGACCGCACCGAAGCCCATATCGCCGGTACAGAGCGCCAGGGCCCGGTACGGCAGCTCAAGACGCTGGAGAATATCCTCGGCGTGACCGGTCAGCTCTTCGAGCGCCTGCATCGACGCATCCGGGCGCACGATCTGCACCATCTCGACTTTGTCGAACTGATGCTGGCGGATCATGCCGCGGGTGTCGCGCCCGGCGGAACCGGCTTCACTACGGAAACACGGCGTATGCGCAGTCATTTTCATCGGCAACTGGTCTGCGCTGAGAATCTCCCCACTGACCATGTTGGTCAGTGAGACTTCAGCCGTCGGTATCAGGTACAGATCACGCTGGTCATCGCCACGCGGGACCTTGAACAGATCTTCCTCGAACTTGGGCAGCTGACCGGTCCCCAGCAACGCCTCGGCCTGCACCAGATACGGCGTGTAGACTTCTTCGTAACCGTGATCGTTGATATGGACGTCCAGCATGAACTGGGCCAGTGCACGGTGCAGCCGCGCGATGGGCCCGCGCATGATTGCAAACCGCGCGCCAGACAGCTTGGCCGCCGTTTCGAAATCCAGATAGCCATAGCGCTCGCCCAGCGCGACGTGGTCTTTTACTTCAAAATCAAACTCACGCGGCGTACCCCAGCGGCGCACTTCGACGTTGTCGTCTTCGTCCTTGCCGACCGGTACGCTTTCATCAGGCAGGTTGGGCATGGTCAGGAATAAAGCGTCCATTTCCGTCTGAACCGCATCCAGCTCCTGCTTTGCGGCAGCAAGCTCTTCGCCCATACGGTCAACGTCGGCCAGCAGCGGCTGAATATCTTCGCCACGCGCCTTGGCCTGGCCGATGGATTTTGAGCGGCTGTTGCGCTCGGCCTGCAATGTTTCGGTGCGGGTCTGCACTGATTTGCGGCGTGATTCCAGAGACTCCAGCGCAACGATATCAAGTTCGAAACCGCGGGTGGCAAGGCGTTCAGCGATCTGCTGGGTTTGATTACGGACCAGTTTCGGATCAAGCATGGGTCATCACTTATGGTTTATTGGTGGCAGCCTGACGACTCAACGGGTCAGCGACAGGCCGGCCCAGGTGGCAATCAGACAGATGCACACACTGAGCAGGATATATCCAAGAGCCATCAGGCTCTCGCCGTTCTCGAGCAACCGCAGGGTATCCAGCGAGAACGTGGAAAAGGTGGTGAAGGCTCCCAGGAAGCCAATGAACACGCCCTGGCGTAACAAGGGCGAGAGCTCCGGCCGATGCAACCACAGGCCATAGAGTATACCGATGAGCAGGCAGCCAATCAGATTGACCGCAAAGGTCGCCAGGGGAAAGGATTTCGGCCAGTGTGCAGTGATCCACTGTGCCAGACCGAACCGCGCGAGGGCTCCAAGGGATCCACCCAGGGCGATTACTGCGATAGTCCTTATCACCGATCAGTTCTCCTTTTGACCGTGCTCTGCTCATCCAGCTGACGCAGGTGTTCCAGCTTCTGGGATATCTTGGATTCGAGTCCGCGATTGACCGGGTGGTAATACTGGCGCGGCTCCAACTCTTCCGGGAAGTAATCCTCGCCGGCGGCGTAGGCGCCCGGTTCGTCATGGGCGTAGCGATAGCCCTGACTGTAACCCAGCTCCTTCATCATCTTGGTCGGCGCATTGCGCAGATGCAATGGCGGTTCGAGTGACCCCTGGCTGGCGACATCCTTCATCGCCGCGTTGTAGGCCTTGTACACCGCATTGCTCTTGGGCGCACAGGCGAGATAGACAATCGCCTGTGCCACCGCCAGCTCGCCCTCCGGACTACCCAGGCGTTCCTGCACGTTCCAGGCATTCAGACACAGCTCCAGAGCACGCGGGTCGGCATTGCCGACCTCTTCGCTGGCCATACGGACCACGCGCCGGGCAACATACAGTGGATCGCAGCCGCCATCGATCATTCGCGCAAACCAGTACAGTGAGGCGTCCGGATTGGAGCCGCGCACCGACTTGTGCAGCGCCGAGATCTGGTCATAGAAGGCTTCGCCACCCTTGTCGAATCGACGCCGGGTGTCATTCAGCAAATCACTGACCAGGCTGGCTGCGATGGTGCCGTTATCCGGGACCAGATCAGCCGCAATTTCCAGCAGATTCAACACCCGGCGGGCGTCACCGTCGGCGGCGCTGAGCAATATGCTGCGCGCTTCGTCGTCGATCGACAGCTTGTGCTCGCCGAGCCCGCGCGCATCATTCAGTGCGCGGTCCAGCAGATCATTCAGCGCTTCGTCATCCAGCGACTTGAGTACATAGACCCTGGCGCGCGAGAGCAAGGCATTGTTCAGCTCGAAGGACGGATTTTCCGTGGTCGCGCCAATAAACAGCAAGGTGCCGTCTTCCACATAGGGCAGAAAGGCGTCCTGCTGTGACTTGTTGAAACGGTGCACTTCGTCAACAAATAGGATAGTCCGCCGGCCGTTCTGCGCGGCCTGCTGCCTGGCGGTCTCGACCGCCTGACGGATATCCTTTACCCCGGCGAGTACCGCCGAAATCGTCACGAAATGGGCATCGGTCAGGGTGGCCAGCAGTTTGGCCAGGGTGGTCTTGCCCACCCCCGGCGGGCCCCAGAAGATCATCGAGTGCAGCGCGCCCTGCTCCAGCGCGACCCGCAGCGGGCGCCCCGGCCCAAGCAGATGGGACTGACCGGCGTACTCATCCAGGCTGGCCGGGCGCATGCGCGCAGCCAGTGGCTGGTGAGGTGCCCGGTCGTCAAACAGCCCCGTGCTATTCACTGATGACATCGACTCCCTGAGGAATCTCGAAGGTGAACCGGCTGTCGGGAAGCTGAGGGTTCATTTCCACGTTCTGGAACAGGATGTTGGTGCGCTGACCAATAGGGTCACTCATCTGCATATCGTTGAGCACGCCATCGCGGAAGGACAGCCGCAGATTGTCGAACATTGACTCGTTGTCCTTGGGTTCAAGCACGAAGTCTTCGACAGTGCCGCCCTGGTTCCAGCTGATGGTGAAGCTTTCTTCTATGGTGCTGACATCGCCGGACAGCAATAACGCCGGCGTATGTGACATGCGCTGATCCAGGCTCTGGATGGTGACCTGCTCAAGATCCGGATCATACAACCAGATCTTCTGCCCGTCAGACACCAGCTCCTGCTCCAGCGGTGGGTCGGTATGCCAGCGGAACATGCCGGGGCGCTTGACCTCCAGCGTGCCCTCGGTTTCCTGCATGCTGGCGCCATTGGAGCTGAGCGTCATCTGCGAGAAGTCGGCCGTGATGGTCCTGGCCGACGACAGCAGTTCATTCAGGCGTTCGGCCGCCTCGCCCTGCCCCTGGGCCATGGCCGTGAACGGCAGGCTGACGAGGCAAAGCGCAGACAGTGTCGAGCGCAACAGGGTTTTCATCATGATAAGGGGTATCTCCGCTTAATCGCGCACGGGCGGCGGCGCGATCACTTCGCGCGAGCCGTTGGTATTCATGGGTGTTACTACGCCGGCCATTTCCATGGTTTCAATCATTCTTGCAGCGCGGTTATAGCCTATCTTGAGTTTGCGTTGTACTGCTGAAATCGAGGCGCGACGGCTTTCGGTGACAAAGCGCAGCGCTTCGTCATACAGCGCATCTGATTCGCTGTCGTCGCCACTGCCGCCCCCGGCACTGTCGAAGGCGCCAGCACCGCCGTCGTCAACACCATCCAGGATGTCCTGTATGTAGTTCGGCTCGCCGCGCAGCTTCCACTCATCGACCAGCCGGTGGACTTCCTCGTCGGATACGAAGGCGCCATGCACCCGCACCGGCAGGCTGGTACCTGGCGGCATGTACAGCATGTCACCGTGACCGAGCAGCTGCTCCGCGCCGCCCTGATCAAGAATGGTGCGCGAGTCGATCTTGCTGGAGACCTGGAACGCCATACGGGTGGGGATGTTAGCCTTGATCAGACCGGTTATCACATCCACCGAGGGCCGCTGGGTAGCGAGAATCAGGTGGATACCCGCCGCACGCGCTTTCTGGGCGATCCGCGCTATCAGCTCTTCCACCTTCTTGCCAACAATCATCATCATGTCGGCGAATTCGTCGATCACCACGACGATGGTCGGCAGTGACTCAAGCTCCGGCGCCTCATCATCCATGGATTCACGGCGATATAGCGGATCGGTCAACGGCGTGCCGGCCTTCTCCGCGTCCTTGACCTTGCGGTTGAAGCCGGCCAGGTTACGCACACCCATCGCCGCCATCAGCTTGTAACGCCGCTCCATTTCCGCCACGCACCAGCGCAGCGCATTGGCCGCTTCCTTCATGTCGGTCACTACAGGGGCCAACAGATGAGGGATGCCTTCATAAATGGACAGCTCGAGCATTTTCGGGTCGATCATGATCAGCCTCACCTCTTCCGGGTGAGATTTGAACAGGATGCTCAGCAACATGGCGTTCACGCCGACAGACTTACCCGAGCCGGTGGTACCGGCCACCAGCAAGTGCGGCATCTTCGCCAGATCGGCCATCACCGGGTTGCCGCCGATGTCATGCCCCAGCGCCAGGGTCACCGGCGAATGTGCTTCATCGAATTCCCGCGTTTGCAGCACTTCGGACAGGCGCACGATTTCCCGGTCTTCGTTGGGTATCTCGATGCCGACAGTCGTCTTGCCGGGGATCACTTCCACCACCCGCACACTGATAACTGCCAGCGAACGCGCCAGATCCTTGGCCAGGTTGGATATCTTGCTGACCTTGACCCCGGCAGCAGGCTGAATTTCAAAGCGGGTAATAACCGGACCCGGCTGGACCTTCTCGACTTCGGCATCGACGCCAAAATCCTTGAGTTTCAACTCGAGGAGGCGCGACATACCCTCAAGTGATTCAGCTGAGAACCCTTTGGTTTTCTTGCTGGGCGCATCGAGCAGCGATATCGGTGGCAGCGAACCCGGCTCAACGCTGTCGAAGGTGAGCCTTGACTGTTTTTCTTTCTGCAGGCGGCTGCTCGGCTCGATCGGCTTCTTCTCGGGGGGCACGATTTCCGGCGGCTGACGGGTCTGCTGGGATGCAACATGCCGCTCGAGCGACTGCTGACGCTGGGCGCGCAGATCGTCGGCACGCTGCCGATCCTCGCTGGAAATAGACGGTTCTTTGCGCGGTGCCGGGCTGCGTGATGGACGCACGGTCTCCTCGCGTTCCGATCGATCGGCGGCCCGACGCGAAGTCCAGCCGCTCCATGCCCGCTTGAGCAGATCCAGCAGATCCAGGGTGATACGTCCGGTTAGGTCCATGACCTTGAACCAGGACAGATTGGTGAATACGGTGATACCGAACAGGAACAGCGTCAGAAACGCCAGCGTGCTGCCATGTAGGTTCAGGGCCGGATAGGCCAGATTGCGCAGGAGCTGACCCAGTATCCCGCCGGCACCCGCACCATCTGGAAAGCTTTCCGGGGCCGTGCCATGCAAGGCTGCCAGTGCGGTGCCGGCAAACAAGGTCAGGAAGAAACCGATCAGACGCCAGGAAAATAACCAGCCGTTCCAGATGAATGGCTGATGCCGGCGGCGAAACATCTGCCAGACTTTCACTGCGACGATCACCGGGAACAGAAACGCCAGATAACCTAGCGCCAGCAGCAATACATCGGCGATCCAGGCGCCCATCTGTCCCCCAGCGTTCTGCACTTGCGATACGCTACCGCTGCGCGTCCAGCCTGGATCGCTGAGATCGTAGGTGAATAGAGCCATGCACAGGTACAGGCACAAGGCGATCATCGCCAGCAATGCGCCTTCGCGCAGTCGCAGACTCAGCTGTTCGCGCACCGCTAGATGGGCTGCTTTCTGGGATCGGGTATCCTTCAACGTTCTGGCTTCCGTCATTGTTCAGGGCGCTATTGTACGGCCTACCGCGGCTGATTTCACAACCGCCGGTGGTCGGAGGCAGACTTGCCTGGGTTTCGCGTATTCGAGCAGACCTCGTTTACGCATTTGCGTTCAGTACCAAGTAAGCACTATCTTTAATCGAGACAATAACTTATATCATCTTGCTGATGAAAGGTCTTATGTATAAACGACTCGGTGAGACGCCATGAGCCAAATAAGCTGGCTAAGCCCGCACAACCTGGATTTTCCTGCAGCGGAACACGCACTGGCAGATCCCAATGGCCTACTGGCTGTAGGAGGTGACCTCTCCCCTGCCCGCCTGGAACGCGCCTACCGGCTCGGAATTTTTCCATGGTATCAACAGGGTCAACCACTGTTGTGGTGGAGCCCCGATCCCAGAACCATACTGCGCCCGGAGAAGCTGCATATCTCACGCAGCATGCGCAAGTTTCTCCGTCAGACGCATTTCACTAGCACTATGGATCAGGACTTCGCGGGCGTCATGGCCGCCTGCTCGGAGCCAAGGGATTACACCGACTCCACATGGATTACGCCGGAGATGCAAGCAGCGTATTGTGAACTGCATGCGCGCGGCATCGCCCATTCCGTGGAAGTATGGGATGGTAATCAGCTGATTGGTGGGCTCTATGGCGTCGCATTAGGCAAGGTGTTCTTCGGCGAGTCCATGTTCAGCCGGCAAACCAACGCCTCCAAGACTGGGTTCATCCGCTTGGTGGAGCAGCTTGGCGAATGGGGCTTTGAGCTGATTGATTGTCAGATGCCAACCGAGCACCTGTTCAGCCTGGGCGCCGAGAGCATTCCGCGGCGTGAGTTCAGATTACTCCTTGCGCGCCTGTGCACCGAGGGAACGCCTGACTGCTGGCCACGAGCCGATTGACTCCTGGCTGGCGCGGTTTCTTTGATGCGCCTGGTGGCGCGGCCTATACTCCTTGGAAAAGCGTATTGAAGCTACGACCATGACCGATCTGTCACATCTGAAATTCTACGCAACACAGCCCCATGCCTGCAGCTACCTGCCGGATGAGCAGGCTACGACCTTGTTTCTGGATCCCCAGAAGCCAATCGATACGGTGACCTACAGCCGCTTGTCCGAGCTGGGATTCAGACGCAGCGGAGACCATCTGTATCGCCCTCATTGCCGCACCTGCACGGCCTGCATCGCGGCGCGTCTGCCGGTCGACAGTTTTCTTCCGAGTTCGGCGCAAAAGCGCATCCTCAAGCGCAACCGCGATCTGGTGGTGGCAGGGACCATTCCCGAGACCACTGAAGAAATTTATTCGCTGTATGCGCGTTATATTGAGGCTCGCCACGCCGACGGCGACATGTACCCGCCGAGCCGGGAGCAATTCACTTCGTTTCTGGTGCGCAAGTGGCCGTTCAGCATCTTCTATGAGTTCCGTCTGGACGGAAAACTGCTGGCCGTCGCCGTTACCGATCAGATGATCAATGGCCTGTCTGCTGTATACACCTTCTATGACCCGGACGAGCAGCGCCGCAGCCTTGGCCGCTACGCAATCCTCTGGCAGATCGAGGAAGCACGCCGGTGCAATCTGCAGGCTGTATATCTGGGCTACTGGATCAAGAACTGCAAGAAAATGAACTACAAGACCGAATACCGTCCCATCGAAATGCTGGTCAATCAGCGCTGGATTGTCGTCAACTGACGCCCACCTGACACCTGCAACATCGCTCTGACAGAAGCCTTCGAACACGCATTCAGGTATTTTCCCGGGCACTGGCGAACCGACGCTGCGAGTCTTCGTCATATAATTGGGTGCCGACCTTGGCTGCCCGGCCGTTTTAGGGCACAATTGCTCACCTTTTTTGCGGGCATCATTTTAATAGCCTGCTTAATGAACCGAAATTGAGAGGCCTTTGCTTAATGGCGAAAGAAGACAGTATTGAAATGGAAGGCACCATCATCGACACCCTGCCTAACACCATGTTCCGCGTAGAACTGGAAAACGGCCATGTCGTGACTGCCCACATTTCAGGCAAGATGCGCAAAAATTACATCCGCATCCTGACCGGCGACAAGGTCCGTGTCGAATTGACTCCGTACGACCTGACCAAGGGCCGCATCACCTACCGCGCTCGTTAATACCGAGCCGACCCGCTAGCACCTACACGACAACGCCAGCTCCTTCGATCGCTCCATCCGGTGGTACTTCGGATGGCGTTGTTGCGTGGCTGAACCATGTTGCGTGGCTGAACGATGCTCCTTGCACACAGTCCTAACTGCTGATTATCGCAAGCTTTACGATGAGCGGAATCAAATCCGCTCACCAATCACTTCGCGGCAGTTATCACGTGAAAATGCGCGCCTTTGTAGGCCGCCAGCATGGAGTTTCTCAATGACAGACCAAGGTGATCCCTACTCCCCCCGCGCCGTCGGGACTAGAACCCTGGTGCAGGCCAGCGTTCTGGCGCTAGTAGTGCTGTTCTGCATCATTTCATGGCTCGCCTTCGAGTTCCTGCTGCTTATCTTTGCGGCGATTCTGTTCGGCGTGCTGTTCAATGGCATAGCCCAATGGATGGCCGACAAGACTCACATGCCTTACGGCGTCTCGTTGTTGCTTTTCTTCGTCCTCCTCATCATCGCGCTGGGCGCAGCCGGGTTTCTCCTTGCGCCAAGCATCAGCGCACAGTTCGAATCCCTGGCGGATAACCTTCCCCGCGCACTCGAACAGTGGCGCGCACGCGCTGAAGACTCGACCTGGATGAGTTTCGTTCTGGAGCAGCGAGACCGTCTGGAGCAGGCGGTAGAGCAAAGCACCGGCGTATTCAGCGTTGTGACGGGCGTACTGTCCTCCATCACTGGCGCGTTCAGCAGTTTCGCGATCGCTTTTGTGCTGGGGATCTGCCTGAGCATTGGGCCCAAGACATACGTCGGCGGCTTTCTGAAGTTGATCCCGCTGGGCTACCGTCCTCGGGCCAAACAGGTGTTGCACGAAACAGGTTCGACATTACAATCCTGGCTGATCGCCAAGCTACTGGAAATGCTGCTGATCGGCGTGCTCACCACCGTCGGCCTGTGGTTCATCGGTATCGAGTTGGCGCTGGTCCTTGGCGTGATCGCAGGCCTGCTCTCGTTCATCCCCAACATCGGCCCGATCCTGGCAATCATTCCGGCGATTCTACTGGCCTCCCTCGAGGGCACTGACACCGTCCTCTGGGTGGTTGCGCTGTATATGGGCGTACAGGCCATTGAAAGCTGGGGACTCACGCCCTGGTTACAACACCGCATCGTGGAAATGCCGCCAGCGCTGACCATCAGTATCCAGATACTGTTCGGATTGCTTGCTGGAACGCTCGGTCTGATTCTGGCCACGCCGCTCGCTGCTGCAGGCATGGTTTTAGTCAACATGTTGTATGTGCAGGATATTCTGGGTGACCGCGCCGAGGACGAGGGCTAGGCAACGGATTGAGATTGATCCGTCCAGAACGAAGCAGCCCGCGAAATCCGCGGGCTGCTCTTTTACTGCAAGTCAGGCTTACCGCGCCATGTACTTACCCAGCTCAATCTTGCCAATGGAGGCCCGGTGCACTTCGTCCGGGCCATCAGCCAGACGCAATGTCCGCTGCATGGCGTACATATGCGCCAGCGGCGTATCTTCGGACACGCCCGCGCCACCATGCATCTGAATCGCGCGATCAATCACCTTCAGCGCCACGTTCGGCGCGACGACCTTGATCTGAGCGATTTCGCTCTTGGCTACCTTGTTACCCACGGTGTCCATCATGTACGCCGCATTCAGCGTAAGCAGCCGCGCCTGATTGATTTCGATGCGTGATTCGGCGATCAGATCGATGTTGCCGCCCAGTTGCGCCAGACGCTTGCCAAAAGCTTCGCGCTCGACGGAGCGGCGACACATGAGTTCCAGCGCACGTTCAGCCGCACCAATGGAGCGCATGCAGTGGTGAATACGTCCAGGCCCAAGCCGACCCTGAGCGATCTCAAAGCCCCGACCTTCACCCAACAGCACGTTGGTATAGGGAACGCGCACGTTCTCCAAAATGACTTCCGCATGGCCGTGTGGCGCATCGTCATAGCCGAACACTGGCAACGGACGAATCACTTTCAAGCCGGGCGCATCCATCGGCACCAGGATCATCGAATGCTGCTGGTGGCGCGGCGCCTCGGGATTGGTCAGCCCCATGAAGATCATGATCTTGCAACGCGGATCGCACGCGCCCGACGTCCACCACTTGCGGCCGTTGATCACCCACTCATCGCCTTCGCGGCGCGCATTGGCTTGCATATTGGTTGCATCGGATGACGCTACGCCTGGCTCCGTCATACCGAAGCAGGAGCGGATCTCGCCTGCGAGCAACGGCTTGAGCCACTGTTCCTTGTGCTCATCATTGCCATAACGGACGATGGTTTCCATGTTACCGGTGTCCGGTGCGCTGCAGTTGAACGCCTCGGAAGCCAGCCCTGAACGGCCCATCAGCTCAGCCAGCGGAGCGTATTCGAGATTGGTCAGACCGGCACCCAGCTCCGACTCAGGCAGAAACAGGTTCCATAACCCTTCTGCGCGCGCTTTCTGCTTGAGCTCTTCGACAATAGCAGTTGGCTGCCAGCGATCGCCTTCATTGACCTGCTGGTGAAAAATCGACTCGGCCGGAAAAACAAATTCCTGCATAAAGGTGTCTACGCGTTCACGCAGTTCCTTGACCTTGGGAGAATATCCGAAATCCATAGCTGTGCGCCTGTGTGTTGTTCATGACAAGCCCGATGCTAGATGAGAAAGCGGAATATATCGAAGGCATTTCCGGCGTGTATTAACATTCATACAATCAATATATACTCTCGCCAAGAACTTAAGCATACCTGTCTCGATTTGAGGCATAACGACGGAAGGATTTTTTGCGATGAACCTCGGTAAAGTCGACCTGAATCTGTTCATTGTATTTGACGCCATCTACACTGAAGCCAACCTGACCCGCGCCGGCCAGATCGTCGGTATCACCCAGCCTGCTGTGAGCAACGCGCTGGCCAGACTGCGTGAAACCTTCAACGACCCGCTGTTCGTGCGGACCGCCCAGGGCATGGTGCCCACCCCAATGGCGCAGAACATCATCACACCGGTCCGCCACGCTCTGCAGCTATTGCGGGTGTCGGTGCAAGAGAGCCGGAGTTTCAATCCCGACCAGGCCACCAAGACGTTCCGCATCAGCATGACCGACCTGTCAGAGGCGGTTATCCTGCCGCACCTTGCTGCACGTATCTGCCGGCTTGCGCCTAACGTGAATATCGACAGCTTTCTGACCAAGCGTCGTGAAACCACCAAGGAACTGGCTGCCGGGCGACTGGACTTCGCCATTGATGCGCCGTTGAATACCGATACTCAGGTACGCCACGTCAAGCTGTTTGAAGACCGCTATGTGTGCGTCATGCGCAAAGGCCATGCGCTGGCCAGCAAGGCGAAGATAACCCTCGATGATTACCTGGCCCAGTCGCACATCCACATCTCAAGCCGTCGCAATGGCCTGGGTCATGTTGATCTTGCGCTGGGAAAAGTGGGGCTGCAACGGCGCGTGGTCATGCGCTCGCAGCACTATCAGATGGCGCCCCTGGTATTGGAATCCACCGACTTGGTGATGACGGTGTCCGAGCGCTTCGCACGCCGCCATAACCTGCACTGGACGGCCCTGCCGATCAACGATGTGCCAGCCATCGAGAGTCACCTGTTCTGGCACGAAAGCACCGACCAGGACCCGGCCAACCGCTGGATGCGCGAGCAAATAATTGAATTAAGTCAACAGCTTGAGCGCAGGGACTCGAAAGAACGCGAAGAACTGGCGACCTCCTGAATCCAGCTGCATCAGCCCGCAAAACCGGGGAACGCGCTTGTCCAGGCGCCTTCCCGGTTGCGCCCTTTACTCACTGACCTCAGGCGCGCCCTTTCTCGCTTCAGGCATGAACTGACTCGCCCACTGCTCCCGATACTTCTCCAATAGACGCCGCGGCTCACCCTGACTGACTACTTTGTGCATTCCCAGCGCCAGCGCCGAGCGAAGCGCCGGGGAGTTGCAGGCCGAATTGTGCGAGACGGTGTAGTACAGATCTTCATTGATCAACGACCCCTCCAGCACATCCAGCTCATCGGTGATACCCAGCCCCTCCGCGATCGCCAGACCCTGGTAGCGCTCGTAAACAACATAGTCGACACGATCACTCAGCAGCAGCCGAAAGGACTGCTCGACCGAGGGAACCTGTTCGATATCCAGGTGATCCTTGGCATAGGTGTCGAAAGCCGAACCGAAACTGTTGTTCACCAGCGTACTGCCACGCTTGCTCTGCAGATCATCCCAGCCACCATAGGGAAATGCCTGCCCCTTACGGACGAACAGCACGCTCGGGATTTCGACGTAAGACGGGTGAATGTAGTCCATGTAGGTCAAACGCTCCGGGGTGAGAAACGCCCCGGCCAGCATATCCGCCCGACCACTGCGAACTTCTTCCTGCGCCCGTGACCAGGGCCCGGTATTCATCACCTCAACTGTTATTCCCGTCCCTTCCAGCGCCAGTTCCAGAAGCTCGACGCCTGCGCCAATCAGCTTGTCTTCATTCTCCGGATCGACCCACAGCACAGGAGGATATTGCGGATTACCCGTCACCACGATGCGCTCACAGGCACCCTCTGCGGCATGCGCCTGCGCCGTACCAAGCAGCACCAGCGCCGCCAGGGAAGATCTCGCCAATCGCTTCATATTGTCTCCTGTGAATCCTGTGGTTGCTTCCTAGACCGCTCCGCTATGAAAACGAAATTCGGTGTCGGGTTGCGCTATCGCCTCGGCTTCGATCCCGGCGAAGAACGCAATACGTTCATCAATAGGACCATCCGCGTACTGGCGTGCCAGGTTCAGATAGTCCTGATAATGCCGCGCTTCGGATTTCAGCAGCGACCGGTAGAAATAAGCCAGTTCACTATCCAGATAAGGCGCAAGACAGGCAAAGCGCTCGCAGGAGCGTGCCTCTATAAAAGCACCGATGATCAGGGTATCGATAAGCCGACCCGGCTCGGTCGTGCGCACATGTCCGCGCAAGCGCTGGGCATACTGGCTGGCTGACAGGCCGCGGTAGGTGATACCGCGCTTGGTCATCAATGCCGTCACCTGTTCGAAATGCTTCAACTCTTCGCGTGCCAGGCGCGACATCTTCTGCAACAGCTCCGGTTTGTCGATATAGCGGAACATCAGATTCAATGCAGTGGACGCAGCTTTTTTTTCGCAGTTGGCGTGATCAATCAATAGCTCGTCTGGATGCTCCAGCGCCTGACTGATCCATGCAGTGGGTGTAGCACATGGCAGGAACGCCACTAATTCTTCCGGAAGGGTCATGAAAGCTCTTGTATGTGATCAGATACTGATTTGACGAATTATACGGGCAGCCTCGCCAGCGGCACCAACTACGTTGATGCAAATCAACGGCATATAGTTTAAAACAGGCTACATTGGAATGAGTAGGAACGAGTAAACACAGGGAACCGCTGACAAACGTAGCATGCCCAGGTCTGACAGACGAAGTGGAACAGAAAATCGGTTCGGGTTCACGCCCGCATCGGATGCTCTAAACAGGCATTCTTAGCGAGACTTCGACCCTGAAAGGCTGAGCACTACCGTGTTCGGCATGTTTCTGATTAGCGATAGCTTGAAAAAGGGAGCGCCATGCAAGCCATTAAACGTATTCTGGTCGTCATTGATCCTAGCCAGACAGAACATCTCGCACTGACCCGCGGCAAGTTGATTGCCGGCGTCATAGAAGCCGAGCTGCATTTGCTGGTATGCGAAAACCGGCAGGACTATACACCTCTGTTGGAGGAGCTCAGCACCGGACTTCGCAGTGAGGGCTTGACGGTCTCCCATGCACAGGCCTGGCACAACAGCATGACCGACACTGTCGTTCAGGAGCTGCGCCGGGAGGGTTGTGGCCTGCTGATCAAGCAGCATCTGCCAGATAGCGCATTTAAAAAAGCGCTACTAACGCCTGATGACTGGAAACTCCTGCGCTACTGTCCGGCTCCAGTACTGATGGTCAAGAGCGGAGACTCCTGGATGGGCGGCAAGGTGCTTGCTGCGGTTGATCTGGGTAATCATGATGATCAGCACCACGTGCTGCATGACACCATCGTCAGCCACGCTGCTGATATCGCCGAAATGATTAATGGCGAGATTCATCTGGCCAGTGCGCACCCGGCTCCCATGCTGTCCGCCGCCAATCCGGTGTACCAGCTGCGCGAAAACATCGCCCGGCAGTACACCGAGGAAGCCTCCAAATATATTAACCAGTACGGCCTTTCGCCGACCCAGCTACACGTCGAAGAAGGGCCGGCCGACACCTTGATTCCGAAAATGGCCAAACAGCTCGGCGCCAGCGTGACCGTCATTGGCACCGTCGCCCGCACAGGCATCTCCGGAGCACTTATCGGTAACACGGCCGAAGTCGTGCTTGATCAACTGCACAGCGACGTCTTGGTCCTCAAGCCTGAAGACATGCTCGCCCATCTCGAGAATCTGCTGGAAAAGTGAGCTCATCGGCAGGGTCGACAGACCCTGCCACGCTTCCCCACCTCTGCCTTCCCCAGACCAAGAATTGCGGTAACGCGCCAGAACCCCGCCCGTTGAGCCACGCATTTCTCATCCCAAGGTCTACCCGCACCGCAGCTTAACTTTAGACGAGGCTTACTGTAGAATCGGCGCGCCGTTAGGGAGTGTGACAGGCGTTCGCCCGCGACCATATTGTAGCTGCCAACCCAGTTACCCAGGTTGCCCCCACCAGATCGGGCCTGCGCTTGCACCCAACCTCAGATCCGGCGTCATGGTCCGTGAGGATGACCGTTCCGTTACAAACGGAACAGACTGATGAGGGTAATAATTGTGCTTGAAGCCTATCGCAAACATGTTGAAGAGCGCGCCGCCCAGGGCATCGTGCCTCAGCCGCTAAACGCCGAACAAACCGCTGGCCTGATTGAACTGCTGCGCAACCCACCCGCCGGCGAAGAAGAATTTCTGCTCGACCTGCTGACCAACCGCGTACCTCCAGGGGTCGACGAAGCTGCCTACGTCAAGGCTGGCTTCCTGTCCGCCGTAGCCAAGGGCGAAGCGACCTCCCCCCTGCTGACCAAGCTTCGCGCCGTTGAATTGCTTGGTACCATGCAGGGCGGTTACAACATCGCGACGCTGGTTGAACTGCTCGATAACCCAGAGCTGGCAGCCGCTGCTGCGAAGGAACTCAAGCACACCCTGCTGATGTTCGACGCCTTCCACGATGTTGCCGACCGCGCCAAACAGGGCAATGAACACGCCAAGGCCGTACTGCAATCCTGGGCCGATGCCGAGTGGTTCACTAACCGTCCTGCAGTGGCCGACAAGGTCAGCCTGAGCGTCTTCAAGGTGCCTGGCGAAACCAACACTGATGACCTGTCACCTGCACCTGATGCCTGGTCACGCCCAGATATCCCGCTGCACGCGCTGGCCATGCTGAAAATGGCACGCGACGGTATCGTGCCAGACGAGCAAGGCGTCACTGGTCCGCTGAAAATGATCGAAGAGGTGAAGTCCAAGGGCTTCCCCGTCGCCTATGTCGGTGATGTCGTCGGTACTGGTTCATCGCGCAAATCTGCCACCAACTCGGTACTGTGGTTCTTCGGTGATGACGTACCTTACGTCCCCAACAAGCGTGCCGGCGGTTTCTGCTTCGGTACCAAGATCGCTCCTATCTTCTATAACACCATGGAAGATGCAGGCGCCCTGCCTATCGAGTTCGATGTCAACGACATCAACACCGGCGACGTGATTGACGTCTACGTCTACGAAGGCAAGGTCTGCAAGCACGGTACTGACGAAGTCATCACCACCTTCGAACTGAAGACTCAGGTGCTGCTCGATGAAGTCCGCGCCGGTGGCCGTATCCCGCTGATCATTGGCCGTGGCCTGACCGACAAGGCGCGTACCGAGCTGGGCCTGCCGGGCACAGAACTGTTCCGCAAGCCTGATGTTCCGGCTTCCAGCACCAAGGGCTTCACCCTGGCGCAGAAGATGGTCGGTAAAGCCTGTGGTGTTGAAGGCGTTCGCCCGGGCACGTACTGCGAACCGAAAATGACTACCGTTGGCTCCCAGGACACCACTGGCCCGATGACCCGTGACGAACTGAAAGACCTGGCATGCCTGGGCTTCTCTGCTGACCTGGTCATGCAGTCGTTCTGTCACACCGCGGCCTATCCAAAGCCGATCGACGTCACGACTCACCACACACTGCCTGACTTCATCCACAACCGTGGTGGTGTTGCACTGCGTCCCGGTGACGGCATCATCCACAGCTGGCTGAACCGCATGCTGCTGCCTGACACTGTCGGCACCGGTGGCGACTCGCACACCCGCTTCCCGATGGGCATTTCGTTCCCGGCCGGATCTGGCCTGGTTGCCTTCGCCGCGGCCACCGGCGTCATGCCGCTGGACATGCCTGAATCCGTACTGGTCCGTTTCAAGGGCGAAATGCAGCCCGGCATCACCCTGCGTGATCTGGTGCATGCGATCCCTTACTTCGCGATTCAGGAAGGTCACCTGACCGTTGAGAAGAAAGGCAAGAAGAACGTCTTCTCTGGCCGCATTCTGGAAATCGAAGGCCTGAACAACCTGACCACCGAGCAGGCGTTCGAGCTGTCTGATGCATCGGCCGAGCGTTCCGCTGCGGGCTGTACCATCAAGCTGAGCGAAGAGTCGATTGCCGAGTATCTGAAGTCCAACATCGTGCTGCTGCGCTGGATGATTGCAGAGGGCTACGAAGATGCCCGCACACTGGAACGTCGTGCTCAGGCCATGGAAGCATGGCTGGCTGATCCGCAGCTGATGCAGGCTGACGCCGACGCCGAATACGCCGCCGTGATCGAAATCGATCTCGCCGATGTAAAAGAGCCAGTGCTGTGTGCGCCTAACGATCCGGATGATGCCCGTCTGCTGTCTGAAGTGGCCGGTCAGAAGATCGATGAAGTCTTCATCGGTTCTTGCATGACTAACATCGGACACTTCCGCGCCGCTGGTAAGCTACTGGAGAAAAACAAGGGCGTCCTGCCGACCCGTCTGTGGCTGGCTCCGCCAACCAAGATGGACCAGTTCCAGTTGACCGAAGAAGGCTATTACGGCATCTACGGCAAGGCTGGCGCGCGCATGGAAATGCCTGGTTGTTCGCTGTGCATGGGTAACCAGGCACGCATCGCGGCCAAGTCTACTGCGGTCTCCACTTCCACACGGAACTTCCCGAACCGTCTGGGTGATGGCGCTGACGTCTACCTGGCCTCTGCCGAGCTGGCTTCGGTCGCAGCCATCCTGGGCCGTCTACCGAGCGTTGAGGAATACATGGGTTATGCTGCTGAAATCAACAGCATGGCCAGCGATATCTATCGCTACATGAACTTCAACGAAATCGCCTCGTACCAGAAGGCTGCAGCGTCCATTCCGGTCGCTCAGCTCTAAGCACCAGGCACGACAAAAACCTCGCTTCGGCGAGGTTTTTTTATACCTGATGTGCGCTCAAGGGCACTGATTGATAACCATGTCAGGTTGCCGCCAGCCGCTGAGTGCCAGACGGAACATTGCAAACACCCATGAGTCTGATGTGTGCAAACCGTTCAACACTAGGAGATACATATGAAAAAGGGGATTGTCGCTATCCTTTTCACGCTGGGCTTTCTGACTTTGGCCGGCTGTGCCAACGAATACATCATCAGCACCCATGACGGGCGGCTGATCGAGGCCGACAACAAGCCAGAGATCGATGAGGATACCGGGCTCATCGAGTATCAGGACAGGGACGGACGCTATAACCAGATCCCCCAGTCTGAAGTGAGCGAAATCAAGGAACGCTGAAACGCCAGCCGGGCCATGCGCCCGGCTTTTCCTTTGACCCTCCGTCCCCGCAACACCCCCTCCCTGACTATCCTGTTTTGCTCCATATCCGCCAGTACTGAGTCCACGGAACTCCGCCACAAAATGAGACATGCCGGATTCAGTTTCGCCAACGAGGCTGGCACTATGTCCGGGCTCAGCCCACACATCCGATCTGACCGCTGACGAAACTGCATCGACAGGGAATGCATCAACGCCCATGGCGCATAAACGGACTTATCCATGAACATTAAACATCTCGCACTTTTCTCACTGCTCAGTCCACTCCTCCTGGCTACCGGCAACGCGCAGGCCCAGTCGTTCAGATGCGACAAGGGAATTGCCAGCACTCAGGATTCCAGAGCAGCAATACTGCACAAATGCGGCGAGCCGGCGATGCGCGATTCCTATTGTCGCGAGCCCGTCATCCTCAAACGAAAGAAGCAGGCTTGCGTCACTGTGGAGGAGTGGACTTACAATCCAGGCCCCGGCAGGTTCATGATTCGCATGCAATTCGAGCAGGGTGAAGTAGTGAGCATTGAACGCGGCGAACGCATAGGCGGATGAGCCAGAGCATTCCTCCGGACACCGCACGCATCCTCACCAATCCAGATGACAGGGAGGTAACCCCATGCAAATTGAAGTGAACATTTTTCGCGACAGGATGGAACTGGCTGCCGATGGGCAGCAGATGACAGTTCGCCCCGCCGCGCCCTATTCAACCAAGCGGTTACTGGTCGGCACCTTCAAGCCAGCCGAAGACTGCCTGAAGGATGGTTTGCACAAGATCGGCGCTTTTGGCTTTCTCAAGCGTAAACCGATGCTGATCCTGATTCCCCGCGAACTCAACGATGGTGGCATGTCTGAAGTAGAGCAACGCTGCCTCACCGAGCTTGGCATGGGCGCCGGCGCGATCAAGGTCGAAGTACTTTAGGTTTGTCTGATACGACCCCGACGTTCTCATCAGGCCGGTGCGCTCGCACCGGCTGAAACCTCCGCGTAGTTTGATGTTGCCCGTGAAAGGCCCGATACAGAGGCTTCTCATCACAAGCTCTGATAAGATCCGCGCAGGAAAAATACCCGGAACCGGACTCCGCACTTCATCCCATACGTCGTATTCATGCTTGCCAATGGAGTTTCGAATGAAGCCAGCCCTGATGTCCGCCGTAGCTCTTGCCTTCCTCGCCGGTTGCGCAAGCCAGGACATGCCTCGGTCTTCCAGCCCTGTCTCGAAAGAACATACTGAAACCTGCAAAGCCACCACCAAGGCCGAAATCGCAGCGCTGTTCCAGGATTGGAATAACGCCCTGCAGAGCGGCGATCCGCAACAGGTCGTCAACCTGTATGCCGATGGTTCGATTCTGTTGCCGACGGTTTCCAACCAGCCACGCCTCTCAGCGGTGGAAAAGGCGGACTACTTCGAACATTTCATGCAGAACGGGCCAAGCGGATCAATCGATTTGAGCAGCATCGAACTCGGCTGCAACATGGCAGTGGACGCTGGCCTGTATAGCTTTGCCTTCGCCAGGACGGATGCAGTGGTGAGGGGCCGGTACAGTTTCAGTTACCGCTGGGACGGAACGAAATGGCAGATTACCAGCCACCACTCTTCCAGAATGCCGGAGTGACGCCAAGGCGAGGCGATGCGTGATTGCACGCTTCGCCTCGCTAACTGTTTCCAAAAATCAGAACCGATAAATCGCGGCTGCACCGCTGCTGCCAGGCATACGCTCGGCCGGAACCATATGCACCTCCCCTCCACGCTCGAGCACCAGCAGGATAAGCTCATCCAGCACGTCGGCTGCGGTCTGATCCCCTGTCTCATCGAGCAATACTGCCCCTGTATCCCTATCGACCTGCCCCGGCACTTCCCGGTCGGCCTGTACCAGCAGCGTGCCCACCTTGCCCTGCGCAGCAGCGCTGCCGATTTCGCGGAGATCGTCCCCTGCCTGCTTCTGCGGTTTCGCGGTGGCGTACTGATCAAGAAGCCCCTCCACGCGTTCGCTGCTGCGACGCTCCATCAATTCGCTGCTGCGCTGTTGCAGAGCCTGAACGTCCAACGAGCCCTGTCCGAGCTGGATGCCCTCCTTGAGCAACTGCGGATTGTGGCTTTGAGCGCGGAAAAAGGACTGATTTTCCGCTAGACCCGCCAGAATCAGCGGTAATCCGGAGGGCCGTGAATAGTGCTCAAGAATGGCACGGTCAACCACCCGGAAGAACCGGTCGCGATCGAGGTCTATTTCGGCTTGTTTGCCCGGGCCGCCGGCCTCATGCGTTTGTGCATCCCCTCGTTCGCTCGCTGCGCTATAGCCGCCGGGATGACCGGACTGGCCTTTCTCGGTCAGTTCAGTACCCAGCGCCTGATTCTGATTTCGAGGCACCTCGGGCACCAGCTCGACCTCATCAAGAACGTCACTGTTGCCTTCAAACAGGCGTACCTTGTCCCGCGCCAGGCACAGCACCTGATAACGATCGGTGGACTGTACGATCCGCAGCAAAGGTTTTAGATAGGGGTGGCAATTGACGATGACATATTCAGGGACGGCGTGTTGTAGCGAGTACACCTTGAAGAAATGTTCACCCCCCAGCACGGCAATACCGTCACGCTGGTGGATCCAGAAATCATGATCGTCGAGCAGGGCATCGAATGGACGCATCAATCCTGCCGCATCAACGTCTGGCAGCTGCGCCTGCAACCGCTCTCGCAGCCCTCTCAGCATGTTCTTGTAGCGTATGGGATTCTGCTCACGCTCCGGAAAGCTGCGATGGCTGGGCATATAGAGGGAAAGGCATGTCTGCTTCTCCATCTTTATCAGCTCATTCAGTGTATTGCGGGAGATTCGTTCAGACATGGCTGATTCCTCGATGGGTCGGGTGGAATACAGGACGACGTCCTGCCGAAGCCCGCCGAACCTGGCCTGACGACCAACGAGCGGGTTTCCGTTGTTGTTCATAAACTTATGACGAGGGCCTTCACCATGAGTTCAAGCGGGGGGACTCAGCGGATCTTTTCCGTGCAGCGCAGTGGTATCGCTGAGCGGAACAGGCTATAAGCTAGGTCATCCAATGACGGATCTTTGGTTGAGAGTAGAAAATGGCGGCGCAAAAAATAATAGGTATGGTTCTGTTGGTTCTGGGTTTGGTCCTGCTGTATTTCGGTTGGCAGTCAACCCAGTCTCTGGGTGAGCAGGTGGTTGAATCCGTTACCGGGCGTTTCACCGAAGGAACCATGTGGTATCTGATTGCTGGCAGTGCGGCCCTCATTGCCGGTGTCGTCCTGACGCTCCTGCGCAGAAATTAAAGGACTCATTCTCCGCCAAAGCGGGCCGCAAGGCGGCGCGGGCGGCAAACACCGACCACCCACTTTATTACCGGTATTGCTGATGAAGAGCACCATCGCCTGGCTTTCCATGCCTGTCGCCATCCTGTTGGCGGGCTGCAGCACATCCTATCCAACCTTTCCTGACGCTCCCGCAAAGCAACCTCCCATACCCCAGACTGTTCAGGTGTATAAATCCGTCGGATCGGTCCAGTGCGGCGACCCTGGCAGCCCCGCTCCGGAACTGGCCTTGCAGTTGGTGGAATCAGGCGTCAGCGTATCCGATGCATTCTGTGGCCATGACGGCATGATGCGCATAGCCCAGTGCGGCGCGCCGGACGGTGCCATTGCCGTATTTTCCATCGCCCAACGAGACCTTGCCGAGGCGCAACGGATTGGATTCAGTCCACTCAGTGAGCTGGCATCGGCGCAGTTAGAGCCGTGTAATGGGTAGCGGGTAACCAGAGCGGAGGACGATTGAAGCCAGTCGCTACGCGCATGATCAAATGGGCGATAGTGCTCGCCATCCTGGCCGGGGTGCTGGCCAGCAAACCCTGGCAGCACCTGCCGCCAGAGTGGAATCCATGGCAACCGCTGGATATCAGCCATCCTATGACGCCGGTCGGCAAATGGAAGCTGTCGCAAATCAAGGATGATGCGGAGCTCTGCCAAGCCGTATTGGAAACCGCGCCTGAAGGGTCTCTGGACTATCTGCCTCTGGAAGATTACACCCCCGTAGAAGGTTGCCCGCTGACCAACGTGGTACGCATCACCCGCTCTCAAAGCACCTACAACTCACCCTTTACTGTCACCTGTCCGCTTGCCGTGGCCTGGGTAATGTTCGAGCGTCATCAACTCCAGCCGCTGGCGCAGGAGCACATGGGCAGCTCCATTTCGCGCATAGATCATTTCGGCAGCTTCGCCTGCCGCAACATCTATAATCGGGACAGCGGACGGCGGAGCCAACATGCCACCGCCAATGCACTGGATATCGCCACCTTCCGACTGGAAAACGGCGAACAGATTTCGGTGCTTCGGGATTGGGACAGCAGTGCCGCCCCGAACAAGGCTGACTTTCTGCGGGCAGTGCACGATGCCGCCTGTGGCTACTTCGGAACGGTCCTGGGCCCGGATTACAACCAACCCCACGAAAACCACTTCCACCTCGACGGCAGCGGGTTTGGGTATTGCCGCTAGGCCTGCAATGTCGCACTGGCACTGTGTCGCATGGACAGCTTCGGGTACGGCTGGCATCATCTGCCCCCTGATTCTCGCTTCAGGCGAGGCTGGTTCATCTACGACAAGGTTCTGGTCATGAGTACATTCCCACCCTGCCCCTCCTGCGGCTCCGAATACACCTACGAAGACGGCGCCATGTACCTGTGCCCGGAATGCGCACACGAGTGGGCCAAGGACGCCGGGAGCGACGCCGACACCGACGCACGCGTCATCAAGGATGCCAATGGCAACCTGCTGCAGGATGGCGACAGTGTGACGGTAATCAAGGACCTGAAGGTCAAGGGATCGTCTTCAGTGGTGAAGGTCGGTACCAAGGTGAAGAACATTCGCCTGGTAGATGGCGATCACGACATCGATTGCAAGATCGACGGTATCGGCGCCATGAAGCTGAAGTCGGAATTCGTCAAGAAGAGCTAAAAAGCACGGCACCCACCGGCATCACCAATGTGAGCCTTGCCGGGAGAGTCACGACCTGCACAAACCCGTGGGAGATTCTATGGTTCA